>JAEKKX010000006.1 GCA_019510125.1 Lysobacterales bacterium | reverse complement strand
GCCCGGAAGCGAAATGTCGGTGATCGCGAACTCGGTCGCACCGTTGAACAGGCTGACGCTGTCGCCCATCAACCCGTCGGTCAGCGCCGTCAGCGTCTGCGCCGACTCGATGTGCTTGCGGTACTCCTGGTAGGGCTGCGCCGCCTGCGCTTCATGGCACACCAGACCGAGGCAGCCGATCGCCAGGGCACGCATTGCAATCGTTCGCATCAACGTCTTCCCCAGTCGCCGCTCCGCGGCAGACTCGGCGCCACGACCACGGCAAGAAAATATGGATATCGCCGGACCTTACCACGCACAAAGAAAACCTCCCCGCCGCACGAGGCGACGGGGAGGTCCGGGGGAGAGAACGGCGGTGGCGGCTTATTCGGCCGGCTTGGGCACCATCGCTTCGGTGGTGATGGTCAGCGTGACTTCGTCGCTGACGTTCGGCACGTACGCGCCGAGGCCGAACTCGCTGCGCTTGACCGTCGCGGTGGCGTCGAAGCCGATGGCTTCGCGCTTGCCCAGCGGATGGACGCCCGCCTTGTTGAAGGTCACGTTGAGCGTCACCGGCTTGGTGACGCCCTTGATCGTGAGGTCGCCGATGACGATCAGCTTGCCCTTGCCCGCGGCCTTGACCGAGGTGCTCTTGAAGGTCGCGTTGGGGAACTGCGCGGCGTCGAAGAAGTCGGCGCTGCGCAGGTGCTCGGTGAGATCCGGCACCTGGGCGTCGAGACCGGCCAGCGGCAGGGTCACTTCGACCCTGGAGGCGGTCGGCTTGGCGGCGTCGTAGACGAGGGTGCCGTCGGCCTGGAGGAAATTGGCGATCGGGTGCGAGAAGCCGAAATGGCTCCAGCGGGCGACGACGTCGGTGTGGTTGGGGTCGATCTTGTAGGTGACCGGCGCGGCGATGGCGACGGTCGAGGCCAGGGCGAGCGCGGCGGCGAGCAGGGCGCGGTGCGTGAAGGCGGGTTTCATGGGGACACTCCTGTGGGATGCGGGTGGATGCGCGGAAGCGGGCGACGCTACAGGGAGACGGCCGCGAGGCGAACGGTTGCGCCCGCCCGCGGCCGCGGGTTCATTCGATGCGGCAGGCTTCGTCGAAGCCCAGCCGCGGCGAACGCGGGAAGATCGAGGACGCGTCGCCCTTGCCCAGGTTGACCAGGAAGTTCGAGCGGATCGCGGTGCCGGCGAAGAAGGCTTCGTCGACCATCGCGTTGTTGAAGCCGGACATCGGGCCGCAGTCCAGGCCCAGCGAGCGCGCGGCGAGGATCAGGTAGGCGCCCTGCAGGCTGCCGTTGCGCAGCGCGACCGTCTCCAGCACCGGCTCGGGGCGGCCCGCGAACCAGCTCCGCGCGTCGGTGTGCGGGAACAGCACCGGCAGCTTGTCGTAGAAGGCCATGTCGTAGCCGACGATCACGGTGACCGGCGCTGCGAGGGTCTTTTCGCGGTTGCCCTGGTCCAGCGCCGGGCCCAGCTTGGCCTTGCCCTCGGGCGAGCGCACGAACACGAACCGCGCCGGGGAGGCGTTGGCGGCGGTCGGGCCCCACTTCAGCAGGTCGTAGAGACGATGCAGGGTGGCGTCGTCGATCTCGCCGGAAAAGGCGTTGTAGGTACGGGCCGAACGGAACAACTGGTCCAGGGCGAGGTCGTCGAGCGATGCGGACATGAGCGGAAATCCCAGGCGTGTGAAGATGCGAGCGAGGGCCGCAGTGTAGAGTCCGCGGCCGCGGGCGACAGCCGCACGCGGGGAACGTATCGGGTCAAATCCGGAACAATGCAGAACAATTCGCTTGATTCGACTCAAATTTGCGCTGTCAGCGATGGCCGGGCCGGCAACGATCGACAGGCGCTGGCGCTCGCCACCGCCCTGACCGGCGGCGCGGCGCCCCGGGTGGTGCGCCTGCGTCCCCGGCTGCCCTGGCGGCTGCTGTCGCCGCGGCGGCTGGCCGGCGCGGCGCACGCGTTCGGGCCCGAATTCGCCGCCCTGCTGGCGGCGCCCCCGGCGGTGGTCGTGGGCTGCGGCCGGCAGGCCGCGCTCGCCACCCGGCTGCTGCGCGAACGCGGTGCGAAGGCGGTGCAGATCCTCGATCCGCGGATCGACCCCGCGCACTGGGACGTCGTGGTCGTGCCCGAGCACGACCGCCTGCGCGGCGCCAACGTCGTGTCGGTGCTCGGCAGCCTGCACCCGATCGACGATGCGTGGCTGGCCCGCGCCCGCGCCGCGTTCCCCGACTTCGATCGCCTGCCCCGCCCGCGCACCGCGGTGCTGCTGGGCGGCCGCACCCGGCACGCGCGTTTCGATCGGATGGGCTTCGAGGTGCTCGCCTCGAAGCTGGAGGTCGCGCTCGCCCGCGACGGCGGCAGCGTGCTGCTGACGACTTCGCGGCGCACGCCGAAGGAATTGCGCGACGTGCTCGCGCACCGCTACGACGACACGCCCGGCACGGTGTGGCGCAGCGAGAAGGACGGCCCCAATCCCTATGCGGGACTGCTCGGCTGGGCGGACCGGATCGTGTGTTCGCCGGATTCGGTCAACATGATCACCGAGGCCTGCGCGACCCGTGCGCCGGTGTTCGTGTTCGATCCCGACCGCGTGCGCGGCCGGCCGCGGCGCTTCCTCGACGCGCTGCTCGCGCGCGGACGCATCCGCGCGATGGACGGTGCGCTGGAATCGTTCGCAGTGGAACCGCTGCGGGAGTCCGCGCGCGCGGCGGCGATGGTGGCGGCACGGCTGGGACTGCCGCCGATGACGGCCGACGACGGCCGCGACGGCGCATCGCCGTCGGATCAGGCGTCGGATCAGCCGTCGTAGCGGTCGCTGGCGGCGTCCCCGCGCGCGGCGGCCCTGCGGGCGAAGCCCCAGGCCACCAGACCGGCGACCACGGCCGCCGCGCCCAGCACCGGGCGCCGTTTCAGCGCGCGCACGGCGGACAGGCCGAGGGCCGCGGCCCACGGACGACGCGCCAGCGCCGCCGCCAGGCCGACCCAGCCGCTGCGCCCGGCGACGCCGGCGCCGATGCCGCCGAGCCCGGTCAGCACGCCGCGCACGCCGCGGGTGCCGGCGCGCAGGTCGGCCACCGCCTCGGCGACCTCGGCCCGCTGCAGCGACGCGCGCATGCGCAGCATCTCCATGCGCAGGGCGCGCAGTTCCTGCTTTTCGTCACGGCTCATCGCGGCGGCTCCCGGACGGGGTCGGCATCATCGGCGTCGGCGACCTCTTCGGCAGCGACGCCGAAGATCGCACGGCGGTCGTCGGCGAGCTGGCGGAGGGTTTCCGACAGCGGCGGCGGGGAAGCGTCGGTTTCGCGCTGGAGATCGCCGAGCAGCCACAGCGCGATGCCGGCGTAGAGCACGGCGATGCCCAGCAGCGACCACGGGCCCGCGTACGGCCACAGCAGCGCGACCAGCAGCGCGGTGGCCGCGAACGCCGCGAGCAGGATCAATTGCATCGCCAGCAGGCCGCGCAGGAACCACCGCAGCAACTGCACCCGCGCCTCGGCGAGTTCGAGACTCGCGAATTCGGCGCGGGACAGCAGCAGGTTCACGGACGCCGTGGCGACACGGCGCAGCGAATGCAGCGGGGAAGCCATGGTCGGCTTCGACCTCAGCGACGCGACGCGAGCAGGCCGACCAGGAAGCCGACGCCGGCGGCGATGCCGATCGCGCCCCACGGGTTTTCGTGGACCCAGTCGTCGGTGGCGCGGGCGGCCGCCTTGGTGTTGCGCGCGACCGCGGTCTGCGCGTCGGACAGGCGCTGGCGGGCGCGGCCGAGGGCTTCGCTGGCGCGGGCGCGGAGGGCCTGCGCGCGCTCGCCGGTGGCGCTGGCGGCTTCCTCGAGGATGGATTCGACGTCGTCCAGCACGACCTTGGCGTCGGTGACGAGTTCTTCGGTGTCCAGGTAGTGGTTCTTCGACATGGTGCGACTCCTTGGGTGGGTGGCGAAGGTGCGCGAATGCGTCGGGGGCGCGCAGTTCGAGTCCAGCATAGCGCGCCCCGCCACCGGCGTCCCGAACGAATCCCAACGCCCGCATCGCGCCCGATGGCGGGCGCGACGTCGGGCGGGATGCGGGTGGGTGGCGACGCCGGACCGGGGGCCGACGACGGCGATCAGGCCCCGACGTTCAGAACCCGACCTCGACCGGCGCGGTCGGCTCGTCGGCCGCGGGTCACTGCAGCAGATCGGATGCGCGGAGCGCCGCAAGGATCGCGCCGCGGGCCTGCGCCACCGCCGCATCGGGCGCCACGATCCGCGCGCGGCGGTCGAGGGTGCAGGCCAGGCCGGCGTCGACCAGGGCGGCGTGCGCGGCGTGCAGCGCGGCGGCGGTGGACGCATCGAATGCGCCGGCGTCGCGCAGCGCGTCTATCAGCCCCGGCGTGTCGCGCGGCGCCAGCAGCGCCGGCGTGCGGGCGGCGTCGCGCAGGACGTCGTACTGCAGCAGGAATTCCAGATCGACCAGGCCGCCGGGGCCCTGCTTGAGGTCGAACCGATCGCCGCTGGAACGGTCCAGCTCCTCGCGCATGCGCGTACGCATGTCGCGCACTTCCCCGCGCAGCGCGTCCGCGTCGCGGGTGCGCGCGAGAGTGTCCACGCGCACCCGCTCGAACGCGTCGCACAGCGCCGCATCGCCGACGATGGCGCGGGCGCGGACCAGCGCCTGGTGTTCCCAGGTCCAGGCGCGCTGGCGCTGGTAGTCCTCGAAGCTCGCGCGGGTCGAGACCAGCAGGCCCTTGGCGCCGTCCGGGCGCAACCGCACGTCGACCTCGTACAGCCGGCCGGCGCCGGTCGGCGTGCCCAGCAGCGCGACGATCTTCTGCGCCAGCCGTGCGGCCCAGCGCGACGCGTCGAGCGCGCGCGCGCCGTCGCTGACGGCATCGGCCGGGGCGTCGTAGACGAACACCAGGTCGAGGTCGGAACCGAAGCCCAGTTCGCGCCCGCCGAGGCTGCCGTAGCCCAGCACCGCGAAGCGGAAACCGTCGATGCGCCCGTGCTGCGCCTGCAGTTCGCGCAGCGCGAGCGCATGCACCGCGACCAGCAGCGCGTCGGCGAGCGCGGCGAGCAGGCGCGCGGCCGCGACCGCTTCGACCCGCCGGTCGAGCAGCGCCAGCGCGATCCGGAAGCTCAGCGTCTGCCGCGCCTCGTTGAGCGCGAGCAGCGCCGTCTCGCCGTCGTCGTGGCGCAGCGCGGCGGCGCAGGCGGCGGCGAAGGCCTCCGCGCCGGGCAGCGGACCGGACACGCGCAGGTCCAGCAGTTCGTCGAGCAGCAGCGGGTGCGCGGCGAGGCGGTCGGCCAGCAGCGCGCTGCGGGTCAGGGTGTCGACCAGCCGCGACAGCGCGGCCGGCTGTTCGTCGAGCAGCGCGAGGTAGCTGGCGCGGCGCAGCAGCGGCTGCAGCACGGCCAGCGCGCGGCGCAGGGCCAGCGCCGGCTCGGCCGAGGCCGCGATGCCGGCCAGCAGCGCCGGCATCAGCCGGTCGAGCCGGGCGCGCGACACGTCCGACAGCTCGCGCACGCCCGGCGCGCGCGCGAAATCGCGCAGGGCCAGATCGGCCGCGCCGGCCTCGGCGAAGCCGGCGTCCTGCAGCGCCTGCGCTTCGGCATCGTCGCGGGCCGGGCCGTCGTCGGCGCGCAGCGCGCGCCAGTACGCGACCAGTGCGTCCGGCCGCAGCGCCTCGCCGCGCGGAGCGAGCAGCGCCGCGAATTCGGCGCCGACCCGGTCGCGATGCGCCTGCAGCGTGGCCGACAGCGCATCCCAGTCGGCGAAGCCCAGGCCCAGCGCCAGCCGCGCGCGATCCGGCGCGTCTTCCGGCAGGCGTTGGGTCTGGGCGTCGCGCAGCATCTGCAGCCGGTTCTCCAGCAGGCGCAGGAAGCGGTAGGCATCGAGCAGCGCCGCGCAGGCCGCCGCCGACAGGTGCCCGGCATCGCGCAGGGCGCGCAGTGCGGGCTGCAGCCGGCGTTCGCGCAGCGCGGGCTCGCGGCCGCCGCGGATCAACTGCAGCGCCTGGGCCAGGAATTCGACTTCGCGGATGCCGCCCGGCCCGCGCTTGAGATCGTCGGCCATGTCGCGGCGCGCGACCTCGGCGGCGATGCTGGCCTTCATCTCGCGCAGGCCGTCGAGCGCGCCGTAGTCGAGATAGCGGCGGTAGACGAACGGCCGCAGCGCCTCGAGGAAGCGTTCGCCGGCATCGCTGTCGCCCGCCACCGGCCGCGCCTTCTGCCAGGCGTAGCGCTCCCAGTCGCGCCCTTCGCGCTGGAAGTACTGCTCCATCGCCGCGAAGCTGAGCGCGATGCGTCCGGCGTTGCCGAACGGCCGCAGGCGCAGGTCGACGCGATGGCAGAAGCCGTCCGCCGTGGTTTCGTCCAGCAGCTTCGCCAGTTGCTGGCCGAGCCGGGCGAAGTAGTCCTCGGCCGCGAGCGGGCGCGGGCCGTCGCTCTCGCCTTCACGGGCGTAGGCGTACACGAGGTCGACATCGGAACTGAAGTTCAGCTCGCCGCCGCCGAGCTTGCCGAGCGCGAACACCACCAGCCGCACCGGCGCGCCGTCGGCGTCGCGGACGCGGCCGAAGCGCACGGCGAACTCGGCCTCCAGCGCCTCCAGCGCCAGGCGCAGGCAGGTCTCGGCGAGCGCGCTGGTGCCGGCGAGCGTGTCGTCCAGCGTGTCCAGCCCATGCACGTCGCGCCAGATCAGGCGCACCGAGGCCGCCTGCCGGTATCGGCGCAGCAGCGCCGGCCAGTCGCCGCGGTGTTCGGGCGCGAGCAGCGGAGGCGCCGGCGGCGCGGCGCCGTCGTCGGCGAGCAGGCCCGGCAGCAGGGCCGGCTGGCGCAGACCGGCTTCGAGCGCGAAATCGCTGGCCAGCAGCAGCGGACGCAGCCGCGCCTCGTCCTCGGCGCTCAGGCCCGGATGCGGCGCGCGCAGGCGCGCCAGCGCGCGGGCGACCGCGGGATCGGCGAGTGCTCCTGCAGGCGAGCCGGCAGGGCGGTCGATGGCGGGCGTGGACGACGTCATGCGCCGATTCTGGCATCCCGGCGCCGCACGCCGCGCGGACCGGTCGCCAAGCGCGGCGATCTGCCGCCGCGGCGGCCACCGAAACAGGCCCTCGCGACGCTCCCCGGCCACCCCGAAGATCGGCCATAAAAAAGCCCGCCCCGGTCGAACCGGTAGCGGGCCTGCTCCCTCCCCCACGTCGGGATGCGGGACTATCGTGAAGGATGCGTTAGGGCAACGCACGCTGCGGTGCAAAAAAGAACCCGGCGGTACATTTTTAGCCCGGCCGGTGGCCGGCAGCGCCGGAACACCGTCGAAAGCCGCGATCGGACGCATACTGCAGGACGCCGGGCGACGCGTCCGGCGTATCCAGCCGCGGCGTCGACAGGGACCGGATCGCCTGGGGAGGCATCGGTCGCCGACGTCGCGTCCCATCCCGTTTCCAAGGAGTGGTCCCATGCATCGCACACTGAAATCCGCGTTCGCGGTCGGCGTCTGCGCCGGTCTGCTGCTGGTCGGCGCCGCGCACTCGGCGCGTCCCGGCGTCGCGCCCAAGCCCCGGGCCGAGGCCGGCGCCCGCCTGCCCGTCGAAGACCTGGTCCAGCCCGGCACGCTGAAGATCGCGAAGGCCCTCGGCGACGACGTCGCCGGCCAGCTCGTCACCCCGTCCGGCGTGATGTCGTTCCGCACGCAGAGCCTGACGACCGCCGGCAAGCGCGCCGCAGCGGGCGCGGCGCCCGATCGCGTCCAGGCGCGGCTGGAGGTCAACGGCGCGGTGATCGACCACGAGATCGACTACGCCGCCGGCACCCTCACCGTGCGCACCGAGGCCGGGGTCGTGATCGACGCGCGCGACCGCGCCGTGCTGCGCACCTTCCAGAACGAACTCGGCCGCGACCTGCTGATGCAGGGCTCGGCCAAGAGCACGCCGAAGTCGCTCGACCTGCTGTGGCGCCTGTCGGAAATGTATTCCGAAGTGCCGCTGGGCCATCGCCTGAAGCAGGCATGGGTGATCCGCCGCAGCGACGCCAAACCGCTGCTGCCCGGCGCCACGCTGCCGGCCGTTCGCAACGACCTGCCGGCGCTGACCGGCGCGGTGCCGCAGAAGGCGTCGTGCAACGAACAGGGCGGCGGCAGCTTCATCAACCTGCACAGCATCGCCGACGTCTGCCTCAACGGCCGCGTGTACTACCGCTCCTCGGCGCACGACTACTGCCCCACGCACGGCTACACCAGCAAGACCGTGGCCTACGGCTGCGGCTCCAGCCAGTGCGCGGGCCGCTGCGGCGCGGGCTGCGGCGCGGCGGACGGCCTCGGCGCCTGGTACCAGGACTGCCTGGACCACGACGTGTGCAATCGCGACCACAACTCGCAGCTCGGCGGCTGCGGCGACGAGTGGACCGAGGCGGCCGACGACTACGCGTTCGGCGCGATCTCCTGCTACACGACCTGCCACTGACCGGGCTCGCCCCGGCATGGCGGCCGGCATGCGCCGGACCGTGCGGCCAAAGAAAAACCCCGCCTTCCGGCGGGGTTTTTCGTGTCGCGGGACGACCGGGCCGGATCAGAAATCCATGCCGCCCATGCCGCCCATGCCGCCACCCATGCCGCCCGGGGCCGGCTCGTCCTTCTTCGGCGCTTCGGCGACCATCGCTTCGGTCGTGATCATCAGGCCGGCGATCGAGGACGCGTTCTGCAGCGCGGTGCGGGTCACCTTGGTCGGATCCAGGATGCCGGCCTCGACCATGTCGACGAACTCGCCGGTGGCCGCGTTGTAGCCGTAGTTGCCCTTGCCTTCCTTCACCTTGTTGACGATGACCGAGGGCTCCTCGCCGGCGTTGGTGACGATCTCGCGCAGCGGGGCTTCCATCGCGCGCAGGGCGATCTGGATGCCGTGGTTCTGGTCTTCGTTGATGCCCTTCAGGCCTTCGACCGCGGTCTTGGCGCGGATCAGCGCGACGCCGCCGCCCGGGACGATGCCTTCCTCGACCGCCGCACGGGTGGCGTGCAGGGCGTCTTCGACGCGGGCCTTCTTTTCCTTCATCTCGATCTCGGTCGAAGCGCCGACCTTGATCACGGCCACGCCGCCGGCGAGCTTGGCGACGCGCTCCTGCAGCTTCTCGCGATCGTAGTCGGACGAGGTCTCCTCGATCTGGGCCTTGATCTGCTTGATCCGGGCTTCGATGCCCGAGGCTTCGCCGGCGCCGTCGATGATCGTGGTGTTCTCCTTCGAGACCTGCACCTTCTTGGCGCGGCCGAGGTCCTTGATCGTGGCCTTCTCCAGCGACAGGCCGACTTCCTCGGAGATCACGGTGCCGCCGGTGAGGATCGCCATGTCCTCCAGCATCGCCTTGCGGCGGTCGCCGAAGCCCGGGGCCTTCACCGCGCAGACCTTGACGATGCCGCGGATGGTGTTGACGACGAGGGTCGCCAGCGCTTCGCCTTCGACTTCCTCGGCGACGATCAGCAGCGGCTTGCCGGCCTTGGCCACGCCCTCGAGCACGGGCAGCAGGTCGCGGACGTTCGAGATCTTCTTGTCGTGCAGCAGGATGTACGGGTCGTCGAGCTCGGCGGCCATCGACTGCTGGTTGTTGACGAAGTACGGCGACAGGTAGCCGCGGTCGAACTGCATGCCCTCGACGACGTCGAGCTCATTGTCCAGGCCCGAGCCTTCCTCGACCGTGATCACGCCTTCCTTGCCGACCTTCTTCATCGCGTCGGCGATGATGTTGCCGATCGACTCGTCGGAGTTGGCCGAGATCGTGCCGACCTGGGCGATCGCCTTGTCGTCGGCGGTGGGCTTGCTCATCGCCTTCAGCTCGGCGACGGCGGCGGTGACCGCCTTGTCGATGCCGCGCTTGAGGTCCATCGGGTTCATGCCGGCGGCGACCGCCTTCATGCCCTCGCGGATCAGCGCCTGGGCCAGCACGGTCGCGGTGGTGGTGCCGTCGCCGGCGTTGTCGGAGGTCTTGGAAGCGACTTCCTTCACCATCTGCGCGCCCATGTTCTCGAACTTGTCGGCCAGTTCGATCTCCTTGGCGACGGACACGCCGTCCTTGGTGATCGTCGGGGCGCCGAAGCTCTTCTCGAGCACGACGTTGCGGCCCTTCGGGCCGAGGGTCGCCTTCACGGCGTTGGCGAGCACGTTCACGCCGCGCACCATGCGCGAGCGGGCGTCTTCACCGAAACGGATGTCTTTGGCAGCCATTGCTGTAACTCCGGAAAATTAGATGGTTTCGTAGGGCGGGTCTCGACCCGCCATCACGGGATATCAGTTGCGTCACACATCGATCGAAGCGGCTTCGATCATGGCGGGCCAAGGCCCGCCCGACGCACGACGCGTGCGGGATCAGCCGACGATCGCGAGGATGTCGTCTTCCTTGATGATCTTGTACTCGACGCCGTCCGCCTTGTAGGCCGAACCGGAGTACTGGCCGTAGATCACCTTGTCGCCGACCTTCACCTTCGGCGCGCGCACGCTGCCGCTGGCGTCGATGAACTTGCCCTCGCCGACGGCGACGATTTCGCCCTTGGTCGGCTTTTCCTTCGCGGCGTCGGGGATGATGATGCCGCCGATGGAGGTCTCTTCGGCTTCGATCGGCTTGACGATCACGCGATCGTAGAGCGGCTTGAGATTCATGGTGAACCCTCGCAAGTGGTTGATTGAACTGGGAAAGGCCGGCGATTCTAGCACTCTCGACCCGAGAGTGCCAAAACCACGGCAAAGGAACGCCCGGCGAACCGGGACGGGCGGAAGATGGGGGGCCGGGAACGGCTTTCAAGGCCTCCGCCGCGCCGACGGCGCGTCCCGGAGGCCCGGTCCCGGCGCCGGCGGGAGGGTCAGGCCGCCGGCGCGGCTCCCAGCCGGCCCGCCAGATGCTCGGCCAGCCGGATCGAGAGGGTGATGATCGTGAAGGTCGGATTGGACACCCCGGTGCTGGCGAAGACCGAGGAGCCGGCCACGTAGAGGTTGTCCATCGAATGGACCCTGAGGTTCGCGTCGACCACGCCCAGGGCCGGATCGGCCGACATGCGCGTGGTGCCGATGTGGTGACCGTTGACGACGACGGCGCGCTCGATCGACGCCCATTGCGGCGCGACGACCGTGCCGCCCTCGGGTTTGATCGCGGCCGCGAACAGTGCGGTCGAGCGCTCGTAGGTCTTGCGGTCCAGCGCGCCCAGGCGCCAGTCGATGCGGACCTGCGGCTGCCCGAAGACCTTGTCGGTCGTGTTGGTCAGGGTGATGCGGCTTTCGGGATTGGGCGCCATCTCGAAATAGGCGGCGGCGCTGTAGGCGCGCATCCAGCAGTTGCCGATCGCGTTGTCGCGCAGGGCGTCCGCGGTCAACTGGAAGCGACCGGTGACGCGCACGCCGTTGGCGTCGCGCCATGACCCGCCGCTGGCGTCGTTGCCGGCCATCAGGTCGCTCAGCGGCGCCGACGGGAAGCCGTACACGCCGACGCTCACGCCCATCGACAGCGGGTGGCACAGGAAATTCCGGCCGACCTGGTCGTGTTCGTTGCCGATGTCCGAGAGCAGCAACTGCTGCGCGTTCGCCACCGCGCCGCAGGCGAGCACGTAGGCGTCGGCCTCGATCCGGAATTCGGTCGCGACGCCCGGCGGCGTCGCGTCGTCCATGCTCGCCACCCGAAGCCCGCCGACGCTGCCCTCGCCGGCCTCGATCGCGAGCAGGCTGGCGTTGAGGATGACGTCCGCGGCGCTGTCGCCGATGGTCTTGCCGTCGGGGAAGACGCGGGTCGCGAAGTTCAGGAACGCGCCGCCCATGAACTGGTACATGCAGGGGTCGAAGTCGTCGATTTCCTGCATCGCCGCGCCGTCCAGCCCGAGCACCCGGGTCCAGTAGCCGGCGCTGAAGTTGTCGTCGGCGAACTGCCCGTGGAGCATGCACAACGGTACGGCCTGGGCGTAGTACGGATCGAGGTCGGCGCGGGTGATCGGCCAGCCCGGGAATCCCTCGCGGGCCTCGAAGTCGACCGGGTCGAGCGGCCGCGACTGGCCGCCCCAGTGCGTCGACGTGCCGCCGAAGTAGCGCTCGCGCTCGGACGGCGACTGGCCCTGGTACAGCGGACTGGTGAGGAAATCGCGCTCGTTGGTGGCGAACAGGCCGGCCGCCTCGCCCGCGTACAGCAGCGCCTTGTCGGGCCAACTGTCCTGCAGCGTCGGCTGCGCGCGGCTGCCTTCGATCAGCACCACCCGGATCCCGGCGCGCTGCAGGCACCAGGCCGCGGTGATCCCCGCCTGGCCCGATCCGACGATGCACACCTGCGTCCTGAGCGTGGTGCCGCTGGCGATGTCCTTCCCGTTCCTGAGCATGCGCTGGCCCTCCGGTGGCGAAGGACCACGGTATGCCCCTGGGGCGGCGGTCGATACTGTCAGATGTGACAGCGGAGAGGAGCGGCCGGCGTCAGCGGCCGGCGGAGCGCAGCCCGGGAAAACCGCGCACGGCCTGCGCGACGAATCCCGAGGTCCCAAAAAAACATCGACCCGGCTTGCGCCGGGTCGATGTCGAAGCGGAACGACTGGAGGGAGCGATCAGAACCGGTAGTCGGCGCTGACGTACCAGAACGCGCCCGGCAGGTCGTAGGTACCGGCGTCGTAGCCGTTCAGCGAGCAGGTCACGCACACCGGCGGTTCCTTGCCGAAGACGTTGTTGGCGCCGGCCGACAGCTTCAGGCCCTCGATGAAGGCGTTCTTCCACGAGAACTGCACGTCGTGGTAGGTGACGGCGCCGAGGGTGTTGACCTCACGCGCGTTGAGGCAGCCCGGGACGTCCTTGCGGGTCGCACCGTTGCAGTCTTCCTCGACGGCGTCGATGTAGCGCAGGCCGTAGGTGAAGCCGAAGTCGCCCTTGTTCCAGCCCAACTGCAGGTTGGTCTGCCACTCGGGGATCGCACTGTCGGAGACTTCGATGCCGACGCGGCGGGCGTTGACGTTGCCGTCGCCGTCGACCGCCTTGTAGTCGCGCACCCAGGTCGTCTGCAGCGAGGCGCTCAGCTCGCCGAACGCCCACTCCGGGCTCAGCCAGTTGACCTTGAGGTCCGCGCCGCTGGTCTTCACCGTGCCGAAGTTCTGCAGGAAGTTGTTCGGCGGGTTCAGGTTGCCGTTGACCTGGCGCGAGAACGGTGCGCAGGCGGGCGAGCTCGCGGGCGTGCCGCCGGCGCGCAGGCAGGTGGCGAGCAGCGACTGCAGGTCCTGCGCCTGGATCGCGCCGTCGATCTTGTGATCGTAGTAGCCGATCTCGAAGTCGAGCTTGCGCGACCAGGCCCGGTCTTCCGCCCAGCCCGGGCTGTAGACCGCGCCGACGGTCCAACTGTCGGAGGTTTCCGCATCCAGGTTCGGGTTGCCGCCGGTGAAGGTCGTGATCTGCGTGTTGGCCTGCTCGAAGGTCGGCGGCGCGCCCTGGGCGGCGCAACCGGCGGCGTATTCGGGCTTGGCCGGACCGGGGCTGCCGGTCGAACCGCACAGGTCGGTCAGGGTGGCGCCGAACTGGGTCAGGCCATACAGCTCGCCGAGGTTCGGCGCGCGGAAGCCCTGCGAGTAGGTGCCGCGCAGCACCAGGTCCTCGATCGGCTGCCAGCGGAAGCCGACCTTGCCGGTGGTGGCGCTGCCGAAGGTCGAGTAGTCGGACCAGCGCAGGGCCGCGGTGAGGTCGAAGGTCGCCGCGATCGGGAAGTTGAACTCGCCGTAGACTTCCTTCACGTCGTAGTCGGCGGACACCGGCGAAGCGAACGAGTCCTGCGACTCGCCGGTCTGGCGCAGCGGGTCGGGATTGAAGTCGCCCTTGTACTTGCGGTATTCGACGCCGGACGCGAAGCCGGCGTTGCGGTCGCCGATCGCGAACAGGTCGCCGGTGATGTTGAACGTCAACGAGTCGAGCACCTGGGTGCTGGCGTCGCGCTGGTCGGTGATGATCCAGTTGATCATCGCCTGGGTGAACGGACGACCCTGGCCGCCGAACAGATCGAGCGGCGTGCAGCCCGGGGTCGCGGCGCAGGTCGCCGGATTGCCCAGCGCGGTGCGGATGTGCGCGACGTTGTAGCCGTTGGTGAAGCGCTGGGTGGCGGAGTTGCGGCTGTGGACGTAGTTGGCGTCCCAGCCGAAGTTGCGGCTGCCGATGTCGAACAGGCCGTCGAGGCCGACGTTGAAGTACCAGGTGTCGACGTTCTGCTTGAAGATGCGCGGACCGACTTCCACCGGACGGCGGGTCACCCAGCCGAAGTTGGTGGCCGGATCCAGGTCGATGCCGAACGGGTTGAACGGATTGAGGCGGGAAATGAAGATCCCGTCGGCGATGCCGCCGGTGCCGGCGAACGGACCGACGAAGATCGGCTCGGGCGCGGCCTGGTTGGCGGACTGGCGGTTGTTGAACAGCGCCTTCACGTGCAGGCGGGTGTTCTCGCTGAGATCGATGTTGACGTGGGCGTAGAGCGCCTTGCGCTCGCTCGGCGTCAGCAGCAGGTTGTACGGCGCGAAGTTGAAGCGGTCGCTGCCGCCGAAGTCGTGGTAGCTGCCCGCCGACGGATTGGCCGGATTCCAGACCGGGGTGGTCGTGCCGTTGTTGAGCGTCACGTCGTACCAGAAGTCGCCCACCGGATCGCAGTAGCCGTAGCTGCCGGCCGGACGCGACGGATCGCAGAAGGTGAAGCGGCCCTGCGGCGTGCCCGAACTGCCCGCGCGGAGGCCCGCGCCGGGTTCCGGGAACGACGACTGGCCCCAGTCGCCCGAGCTGATCCGGTCCTGCTTGTAGTAGCTGGCCGCGAACACCGCGTTCCAGCGGTCGCCGCCGGTGCCGATGGTGAAGGAGGTGTCCTTGGTCTCGCCGCCGCGGCTGTACTCGCCGTAGTAGGTGTGCAGCTCGGCGCCCTTGAAGTCCTTGCGGGTGATGATGTTGACCACGCCGGCGATGGCGTCGGAGCCGTAGATCGCCGAGGCGCCGTCCTCGAGCACTTCGACGCGCTCGATGATCGCCAGCGGGATGGTGTTGAGGTCGGCGCTGCCGCTGACGCCCGAGGCCGAGGATTCGTTGACCCAGCGGATGCCGTCGACGAGCACCAGCACGCGCTGCGAACCGAGGTTGCGCAGGTCGACCTGGGCCGAGCCGGCGCCGATGCCGCCGCCGTCCGGCGGATAGCCGAAGTTGCCCGAGGAGTTGAACTTGGCGTTCAGCGCCTTGCCGCTGGCGGTGAGCTGCTGCAGCAGCTCGCCGACGCTGGCGACGCCGGTTTCTTCGATCTTGGCGCGGTCCATGATGTAGACCGGCTGTGCGGTGACCGCGTTGGTCTGCTTGATGCGGGACCCGGTGACGCTGATGGTGTCGAGGGTGCTCTGGTCGCCCTTCGCGTCCTGCGCAGCGGCGATGCCGGGCAGCGCGAGGAGCAGCGTCAGGTGGACCGCGGCCGTCAGGCGATTGCGGCGCAGCTTGCTCATGGTTCTCTCCGTTGAATTTTTTAATTGAGTGATGTCGCGCACAGCCACCGCCGCGGGCCCCCTCCCGCTGCTGCACCCGGGCTTTGTAAACAAAATGTGAAGGCTGGGCAAGATGCACGATGGACGGGCGGCTTCCGGCCGGGGGCGCCGGGGCCGGGGCCGGGGTCCCGCGCCGCCGACGGTTCATCCGCCTTCGCTATAGTTCGGTGATGCATATCCCCCGATTCGGTCTCGTCGCGACCCTGCTGGTCGCCCTCTCGCCCGCCGCCTGCCAGGCGCAGATCGACACCCCGGCCGTCGCCCGGGCCCGGGCGGCCATGGACGCCGCGGACGCCGGCCAGGCCCCGGCCTCGCCGCTGCCGTCGGCAGACGCGCTGGCCGGCTGGGTCGAGTACGCCGGCCTGCGCCGCGGCCTGGACACCCTGTCCGCGGCCGACGGCCAGGCCTTCCTCATCCGCCACGCCGGCGAGCCGGTGGCCGACGCCTTCCGCGAGGAATGGCTGCCGGTGCTGGCCCGCCGCGAGGACTGGCCGGCCTTCCGGGCCGCCTGGTCGAGCGCGGTCAGGGCCGCCAGCCTGCGCTGCGCCGAATTGAACGCGCGCCAGGCGCTGGGCATCACCGACGCGGCGTGGACCGCCGACGCCCAGGCGCTGTGGCGCAGCACCGGACGCTCGCTGCCCGACGCCTGCGACGCGCCGATGGCGGTGCTGGCGGCCCGGGGCGGACTGCCGCCGGCGCTGCGCTGGGAGCGGATCGAGAAGGCCGCGGCCGAATGGCAGCCGGGGGTCATGCGCGCGGCGGCGCGCGGACTGCCCGCCGACGAGTTCGCGCTGGCGAACGACTACGCCGCGTTCGTCGAATCGCCCCACGACCGTGCGCTGGGGTGGCCGAAGACCGCACGCAGCCGGCTGGTCGCCTCGCAGGGGCTGGCGCGGCTGGCGAAGGCCAATCCCGGCGCCGCGGAGGCCCGGCTGCCGAAGTTCGCCGAGGCCCTGGGCTTCGACGACGCCGACCGCGGCCGCGTCCTGTACCAGGCCGCGCTGTGGACGGTGGCGTCGTACGGCCCCGAGTCCGCGCGCCGGCTGGCGGCGGTGCCCGACGTCGCCTACGACGACAAGCTCCACGAGTGGCAGGTGCGCGAGGCGCTGGCGCGGTCCGACTGGGCCGCGGCGCTGAAGGCGATCCGGGCCATGCCCGACGCCCAGCGCCGGGATTCGCGCTGGCGCTATTTCGAGGCGCGCCTGCTGGAGCAGGCCGGCGACCGCAACGCCGCCCGCGACCTCTACCGCGACGCCGCGACCAAGGCCGACTTCCACGGCTTCCTCGCCGCCGACCGGATCGGCGCGCCCTACGCGCTGTGCCCGGTCGAGCCGGCGGCGACCCCGGCCGCGAAGGCCACCGTCGCCAACGACCCGGCGCTGGTCCGGGCGATGCTGCTGTACCGGATCGATCGCACCGCGTGGGCCGAGCGCGAGTGGAAGGACGCGCTGTCGCGGTTCACCCCGGCGCAGCGGCGCATCGCGGTCGGCATCGCCCAGGACAACGGCTGGTTCGACCGCGGCGTGTTCGGGCTGGTGAACGTCGGCGGCAAGAACTTCCCGGAGGAGCTGCAGTACTACACGCTGCGGTTCCCGCTGCACCACGACACCGCGATCCGGCGCGAGGCAGCGAAGCAGAACGTCGACCCGACCTGGGTCGCCGCCGAGATCCGCGCCGAGAGCGTGTTCAACCCGCAGGCGCGCTCGCACGCCGACGCGCGCGGGCTCATGCAGGTGCTGCCGTCCACCGGCGCCGGCCTCGCCCGCCGCCTCGGCCTGCCGTGGACCGGCGGCGACGGCCTGTACGAGCCGGAGTTCAACATCGCGCTGGGCACCGCCTACCTGCGCGAACTCGAGGACCGCTACGGCATGACCTACGTCGCCATCGCCGCCTACAACGCCGGCCCCGCGCCGGTGGCGCGCTGGCAGACCCAGCGACCGAACATGGACGCCGATTTCTGGATCGAGACGATCAGCTACAAGGAGACCCGCGACTACGTGGCGCGGATCCTCGCCTTCAGCGTGATCTACGACTGGCGGCTCAACGGCAGCGCGCTGCCGGTGACCGACCGCCTCGCCGGGCGGCTGGTCGACACCCGCAAGGCGTTCGTCTGCCCGACCGCCGCGCCGGTCGCCGTGCCGGCCACGCCGTCGGCGGGTTCCCGGCGATGAGCCGCCGCGTCGTCGTCCTCGGCGGCAGCGGTTTCGTCGGCCGGCGACTGGTCGCGCGCCTGCTCGCGGACGGGCATCGCGTGTGCGTGCTCTCGCGCGACGCCGCCACCCGCGGCCGGGCGCCGGCGGGCGCCGGACACCGCGCCGGCGACGTGTACGACACGGCGTTCCTGGGCGAAGCCTTCGCCGGCGCCGATGCGGTGGTCAACCTCGTCGGCATCCTCAACGAACGCGGCGACGACGGCAGCGGCTTCCGCAAGGTGTACGTCGAACTGGCCGACGCCGCGATCGACGCGATGCGCGCCGCCGGCGTGCGCCGACTGCTGCAGATGAGCGCGCTGCACGCCGGCGACGGCGCCAGCCACTACCTGCGGGCGCGCGGCGAGGCCGAGGCGCGCGTCGCCGACTCCGGACTGGACTGGACGCTGTTCCGGCCGTCGGTGATCGCCGGCCCCGGCGACGGCCTGTTCTGCCGCTTCGCCGGCCTCCTGCGCTTCGCGCCCGGGCTGCCGCTGGGCGGCGCCGATGTCCGCTTCCAGCCGGTGTGGGTCGGCGACGTGGCCGAGGCCTTCGCCCGCGCGCTGGTCGACGACGCCACCATCGGCCAACGCTACGATCTCGTCGGCCCGGAAGTGATGACGCTCGGCGGGATCGTCCGGCTCACCGCGCAGACCCTCGGCTGGCGCCGCTTCGTGCTGCCGCTGCCCGGCGCGCTCGGCCGGCTGCAGGCGGAAGTCGGCGAACACCTGCCGGGCAAGCCCATCAGCCGCGACAACTGGCGCTCGCTGCGGCAGGATTCCACCAGCGACGACAACGGCCTGCCGAAACTCGGCATCGCGCCGACCGACGTCCGCGCGAAACTGCCCGAGATCCTCGGCGCAGCCGCGTGAACCGCTTCCCCACCATCGCATCGAGGACACGCCCATGGGACTGATCGACGGCCTGCTCGGCCACGCCGGCGAGACGCCGGTGGAGAAACTCGCCGAGGAATTCGCGCCGCTGCTCGCCCCGGGCGAACCGCTGCAGCGCGCGTTCTCGACCATCCGCGACCTGATCGTGTTCACCGACCGCCGGGTGGTCCTGGTCAACAAGCAGGGCATCACCGCGAAGAAGACCGAATACCGCAGCATCCCCTATCGCGCGATCACGATGTTCTCGCTGGAGACCGCCGGCCATTTCGACCTCGAGGCCGAACTCAGGATCTGGCTGTCCGGGCAGCCGGCGCCGGTCGAACTGCACCTGGGCCGCGGCAGCGGCTCGCAGGCGATCGTGGCGCTGCTGGCGCAGCACGCGGCGCGCTGAGGCGCCTCGATCCCCGGTAGAGCGGCCTTCAGGCCGCTGTCGTTTGGATTGCTGAAGAGCAGCGGCCTGAAGGCCGCTCTACCAGTACACTCGCGGCATGAAGACCTATCTCGTCGGCGGCGCGGTGCGCGACCGCCTGCTCGGCCTGCCCGTGCACGACCGCGACCACGTGGTCGTCGGCGAAACGCCGGCGTCGATGCTCGCCGCGGGGTTCAAGCCGGTGGGCAAGGACTTCCCGGTGTTCCTGCATCCGGACAGCGGCGAGGAATACGCGCTGGCGCGGACCGAGCGCAAGTCCGCGCCCGGGCATCGCGGCTTCGTCGTCCACGCCGCGCCCGAAGTCACGCTCGAAGAAGACCTGCTGCGCCGCGACTTCACCATCAACGCGATCGCGATGGCGGACGACGGCACGCTCGTCGACCCGCACGGCGGCGCCCGCGACCTCGAAGCGCGGGTGCTGCGCCACGTCGGCCCGGCGTTCGTCGAGGATCCGCTGCGGGTGCTGCGCGCGGCGCGGTTCATGGCGCGCTTCGCCGGGCACGGCTTCGTCGTCGCCCCGGAGACGATGGCGCTGATGCGAGCGATGGTGGCGGACGGCGAACTGGCCGAGCTCACGCCCGAACGCGTCTGGAAGGAACTCGCCGGCGCGCTGCGCGCCGCGCGGCCGGCGGCGTTCCTGCGCACACTGCACGACTGCGCGGCGCTGGGCGTGGTCCTGCCGGAGGTCGAGGCGCTGTACGGGGTCCCGCAGCGCGCCGAATTCCATCCCGAGGTCGATACCGGCGTGCATACGGAGATGGTCTGCGACATGGCTGCGGCGCTGGCCCCGGGCGACGAGGTGATCGGCTTCGCCGCGCTGGCCCACGACCTGGGCAAGGCGCTGACGCCGACGGACGAACTGCCCAGGCACATCCTCCACGAACAGCGCGGCCTCGCGCCGCTGGAGGCGCTGTGCGCGCGGCTGAAGGCGCCGGCGGCGCATCGCGACCTCGCCCGCGCCGCCTGCCGCGAGCATCTCAACGTGCATCGCCTCGGCGAACTGCGCGGCGCGACGATCCACGACTTGATCGCCCGCTGCGACGGCTTCCGCCAGCCGCGGCGGATCGCGCAACTGGCGACGGTGTGCGAGGCCGACAAGCGCGGCCGCGCCGGCATGGCCGACAGCGCCTACCCGCAGGGCGCGGAACTCGTGCGCCTGCATGCGGCCGCGCTGGCCGTGCAGGGCCGCGACGTGGCGCAGCCGGGCATGGACGGCCCGGCCGTCGGCGAAGCGTTGCGACGTGCGCGGATCGCCGCGATCAACGCCGCGCGCGACACGCCGCCCCCGGAACCTGACTGAAGAAGCCGGCCTGAACAAGCCGGCTTGAAGCAGCCGGCTTGAAGCAACCGGCTTGAAGCAGCAGGCCTAGCCGCGACGGTCCCAGCGCAACAGCAGATCGCGCCACGGCGTCAGCCGGGTGCCGAGGCCGGCGATCACGCCGAGCGTGTTCGCCAGCGCGTCGTAGCGGTCCATCGTGCGCCCCTCGTGCATCGCGCCCTGCGCGTACTCCAGACCGATGCCCAGCAGCACGAGGAAGAATCCGACGCTCGCCAGCGAACGCCAGCGCGGATACAACTGCACCGCGCCCGCGGCCAGCACCGCATAGGACAGGAAGTGCTCGAGCTTGTCGTTGGCGCTGGGCAGCGCCTGCAGCGAGGATGCCGGCAGCAGCGAGAACGCGACCACCGTCGCGACCGCGCCCGACCACAGCAGCGACCACAGCCACGGCCGCCGGAACGGCTTGAGCGATGCGCCGAAACGATACCCCGCCATCGCTCAGAGCCGGTGGCTGAGGTCGCCCGCCAGGAAGGCGTGGGCGAGGCTGGTGCGGCGCGCGAAGCCGATCGCCTGGAAGCGCTCGCCCATCTCGCCCGGCAGCGTCAACTGCTTGGCCTGCTGGCGCAGGGCGTAGCGCGCGGCCTCGTCGGGCGCGTCGGCCTCGTGCGCCGCGAGCCGCTGTTCCAGGCCGTTGCCGATCAGGAAACTCGACTGCGCGCAGTAACCGGCGAACTCGAAACCGGCGCCGGTGCCGGCCTCGGCCAGCGCGGTGAAGTCCACGGACACGGTGACGTCCTGCAGGCCCACGCGCGCGAACACGTCGTCGACCAGCCGGTGCCGGTGGAACGCGCGCAGGGTGCCGTCCTCGCGCCGCGGATCGTAGTACTCGCGTCGCGGATAGCCGTAGTCGACCAGCAGCAGCGCGCCGGCGTCGAGGCCGCCGATCACCGCCTGCAGCCAGTACGGCAGTTGCGGCAGCACTTCCGAGCGGTAGCCGTCGCGGAACGGGGCGCCGCACAGGCGCTCGACGTGCCGCACCGCGGCGGCCAGCAGGGCGTCGGCCGGCCGGTCGACGCGGGTGAAGCCGCCGTCGGCATCCAGCGCGACGTGCTCCTCGAACACCTCGCCGTCGCGGATCGCGAACCGCGAGGTCGGCAGCGCATCGATGACCTCGTTGGCGAACAGCACGCCGTTCCAGCGCTCCTGGACGGGCGATTGCAGCCAGCGCACGCGCTTGAAGACCTCCGGCGCCAGCCGCGCCTGCAGGCGCTCGCGCTGGCGCTGGCGCAGGTCGGCGCTGGGCTCGAGGATCGCGTAGCCCGCCGGCAGCATCTGCAGCGCTTCCAGCCGCCGCAGCGCGGCTTCGGCGAACGCGCCGCTGCCGCCGCCGACTTCGACGAACATCGCCTCCGGACCGAGCGAACGCAGCGCCGGCGCCACCGCCTCGACCACGCACTCGGCGAACAGCGGCCCGAGCTCGGGCGCAGTGACGAAATCCCCCGCCGGGCCGAGCTTGGTCGCGCCCGCGCTGTAGTAGCCGAGCCCCGGCGCATACAGCGCCAGTTCCATGAACCGCCAGAAGGGCAGCACCCCGCCGTTGCTCGCGATCTGGTCCCGGATCAAGTCCGCCAGCCGTTCGCTGTGCGCGCGGGCATCCGGGTCCAGGTCTTCGTCGATCGACATGCGGCAACTCCGTTGCGGGGCCGCACAGGATAACGAAATCCGGTTCAGCGGCGGGTTTCTTCGGGCTTTTCTTCTTCCTCGCGGATCTTGCGGCGGGCGTACCACCAGAAGTAGCCGCCCATGAAAACGATGAAACCGAGGCCGCCGAGGGTCATCCAGCCCACCGGCTTGGAGAAGAGTTCGGACAGGATGGGGTCCATGGCAATGCTCCGCTTGGGATGCCGGCCAGCATGCGCCCGCGCCGTGGATGCCGTTTGACTGTGGTCAAATGCCCGCTTCCGATCCCAAGCCCGATCGCCGCGAGACGCGCCATGCCCGATGTCCGCCCCGTCGCCCTCGTCACCGGCGCCGCACGCCGGCTCGGCGCCGCCATCGCCCGGCGACTGCACGCGTCGGGATTCGATCTCGCCCTGCACTACCGCGGCTCGGCCGACGCCATGGCTGCGCTGGCGGCGGAGCTGGAACGCGCGCGCGCCGGCAGCACCGTCGTCCTGCAGGCCGAGCTGGCCGAGTACGACCGGCTGCCGGAGCTGGTGGCGCGGACGGTCGGCCGGTTCGGCCGGCTCGACGCGCTGGTCAACAACGCCTCCGCGTTCTCGCCGACGCCGCTGGGCAGCATCACCCCGGCCGACTGGGACGCGCAGTTCCTGGTCAACGCCCGCGCCCCGCTGATCCTGGCGCAGGCGGCCGCGCCGCACCTGACAGCCGCCCGCGGCGCGATCGTCAACCTGGTCGACATCTACGCCGAGCGGCCGCTGCGCGACCACGTCGTGTACACCATGAGCAAGGCCGCGCTGGTCGCCGCCACCCGCGCGCTGGCGCTGGAGCTGGCGCCGGCGGTGCGGGTCAACGCGGTCGCGCCCGGCGCGATCCTGTGGCCGGACGACAAACCGGAGGCGGCGAAGGCGGCGATCCTCGCCCGGACGCCGCTCGCCCGCACCGGCGACGAGGCCGAAATCGCCGAGGCGGTGCGCTGGCTGCTGCAGGACGCGACCTACACCACCGGCCAGGTGCTGCCGGTGGACGGCGGGCGGATGCTGGTGGGCTGACGCCGTCCGCGCGCCCGCCCGCCGGAGGCCTCAGCGCTTCGGCGCGAACGCCGATTCCAGCGCCAGCCCCTGGAACGCCGACGGCGTCTCGCGCGCCACCGCGTAGCGGTACAGCGCCGCGGAGTAGATGCCCGACAGCGCCGACTGGACCACGCCCAGCACCAGCAGGACGACGACGAAGGCCGCGGCGACCGCGATGCCGGCGGCGGGCGCCGCCTGCCAGGCCAGGAACGCCGAGCCGACGCCGATCGCGACCAGCACGAACGTGATCAGCCCGAACGCGGCGCCGATGCCGACGTGGCCGATGGCGTTCTCGCCCCAGGTCTTCTTCAGCAGCGCGATGCTCTCCTTCAGGGCGTCGATCGGACCGACGTCGCGGTTGACCAGCACCGGCACCACCAGGAACGTCGCCAGCGTCCACGCCACGCCCAGGCCGCTGCCGATCATGCGCACGACGATGTTGTTGTCGCGGTCCTTCAGCGATTTCAGGATCACGCCGACCGTGGCCGCGATCGCGGCGTAGCCGAGGATCGCCGGCAGCCGCGAGCGCGCCGCGCGGAGGCCGTCGGAGACCGTCGGATCGCCGCCTTCCAGACGAATGGTCGCCGCACCGACCAGCGCGCTGTTGAAGAACACGATGACCGTGTACTGGCAGAAGTAGAACAGGAAGCCGAGCACCGCGCCGGCCGCGTTGAAGCCGTGGTCGAACAGTTTGAAGGCGAACACCGGCAGCGCGAACGTCGCCAGCACCAGCAGCGTGGCCAGCGACGACAGCACCGGGAACACCATCAGCTCCTTGTCGGCGCGCAGCACCGACGCACTGGCCTTGACCAGTCCCCAACTGCGCGAGACCTTCTCGAACATCGCCTGCGTCCTCCCGGACACGTTGCAAGGAGGCGCCATCGTCCGGCAGCGCGCGCGCCGCGACAAGCGCAGGAAGTCACGCGCTACAAGATAACGTTGCAGCAGGGTCACGCTTCAGAAAGGCAACGCCTCAGAAAGGCGACGTCTCAGAAAGGCGACGCTTCAGGAAGACGACGCTTCACCGAGACCACATCGCCGCAAGCCGACGCGTCGGCAAGATCGCGCCGCAGCGGTCACGCCGCGCCGTCGAACACCGCCTCGCAGGGCACGTCGCGCTCCGGCGAATCGGCCCACAGCGCCGCCAGCGTGCGCCCGCTGCGCGGGTCGACGAAGTCCGGCGCGAGTTCCGCCAGCGGCCGCAGCACGAAGGCGTGGCGCAGTTCGTCTCGCGGCAGTTGCAGATGCCCGGGGCCCGACAGCACCAGGGCGTCGTAGAACACGATGTCGATGTCCAGCGGCCGGTCGCCGAAGCGCGGCCCGCTGCGGTCGCGCCCGTGCGCGTCCTCGAGCGCGTGCAGCCAGGCGTTGAGCGCGTGCGGGTCGAGGTCGCTGTCGATCACCGCGGCCGCGTTGAGGAAATCCGACCCTTCGAAGCCGACCGCGGGAAAGCGGTAGACGATCGAGGCGGCGAGGTCGCCGAAACGCGCGCGCAGCGCGGCGAACGCCGCGCGGAGGTTGCGCTCGGCATCGACGTTGCTGCCGAGGCTCAGGTAGGCCTTGCCCATCGCGGCGCGCTCAGGACCGGCTGCGTTCGATGATCACGCCGACCGCGCGCGCGCCGCGCACCGCGCCGGGCTTGCTCAGCTTCAGGCGCACGTGCGAGACCGCGAACTCGGCCAGCACGATCTCCGCGCAGCGCTCGGCCAGCGTCTCGACCAGCCCGAACGACGACTGCGACACGTACTCGATCAGGCGCTTGCTCACCGCCTTGTAGTCGAGCGTGTCGGCGATGTCGTCGCTGGCGGCCGGCCGGCGGTTGTCGAAGCTCATTTCGAGATCGAACTGCAGCGGCTGGCGGATCCGCCGCTCCCAGTCGTAGATGCCGATCAGCGCCTCGATCTCGAGCGCTTCGATGAAGACCTTGTCCATGCGGGAACGTCCGGGCGTCGGGGGAATGGGACATTGTAGGTCGGGCCCCGGCCCGACATCGCGGCATGTCCGATCGCGTCGCGCGACGGGCGGAGTCGTGTCGATCGTGTCGCGGCGCGCCCCGTGCGGTCGCGATGGCGCGCCGGGGGCCCGCCCTACGGGTGCGGCGCGGGTTCGACCGCCGACAGCGTCGCCATGTCCCAGCGCGGGGTGACGAACACCGACGGCCCGGCGCGCTCGCCCGCCGCCAGCCGCAGCGCGCCGGCGAAGGCGATCATCGCGCCGTTGTCGGTGCACAGTTCGGGGCGCGGGAAGCAGACCCGGCCGCCGCGCTTCGCCGCCATCGCCTGCAGCCGCTCGCGCAGGCGCCGGTTGGCGCCGACGCCACCGGCGACCACGAGCACCTTCGCGCCGCTGGCCTCCAGCGCGCGCTCGCACTTGATCGCCAGCGTGTCGACCACCGCATCCTCGAACCCGCGGGCGATGTCGGCCCGGGTGGCGTCGGACTGGTCTGAATCGCGCCAGGCGAGCAGGACCTGGGTCTTGAGCCCGCTGAAGCTGAAATCGAGCCCGGGCCGGTCGGTCATCGGCCGCGGGAACCTGAACCGGCCCGGCGCGCCCTGTTCGGCCAGCTTCGCCAACTGCGGGCCGCCCGGGTACGGCAACCCCATCAGCTTGGCCGACTTGTCGAAGGCCTCGCCGGCGGCGTCGTCCAGGGTGTCGCCCAGCAGCCGGTAGGCGCCGATGGCGTCCACCGCCACCAGTTGGCTGTGCCCGCCGGAGACCAGCAGCGCGACGAACGGAGGTTCGGGCCGGCCGTGGACGGGATCGTCGTCCTCCATCAGCGGGGCCAGCAGATGGCCCTCCATGTGATGGACGGCGACGGCCGGCAGGTCCAGCGCCCAGGCCAGCGCGCGGGCCACGCCGGCCCCGACCAGCAGCGCCCCGACCAGCCCCGGGCCGGCGGTGTAGGCCACGCCGTCGAGGTCGCCCACGCCCAGCCCGGCCTCGGCCAGGGTCTGGCGGATCAGCGGCAGCAGCTTGCGCACGTGGTCGCGGCTGGCCAGTTCCGGCACCACCCCGCCGTACTCGGCGTGCAGCGCGATCTGGCTGTAGACCGCGTGCGCCCGCAGCCCCGCGGCCCCGGGCCGGGCCGTGTCGTAGACGGCCACGCCGGTCTCGTCGCAACTGGATTCGATGCCGAGGACCTTCATTTTCCGGGGCTGGGGCAGGGGAACGGGGGCCGATAGCTTACCCTGCCCGGCCGCCCCGCCCGGCCCGAACTTGCCCCGGCCGGTTCGGGCCGTTATCATGCGCGGCTCGCCCGGAAGGACCGGGCCAGGCTTCCCTAACGAGATTCCCATGCCCAGCGTCAAAGTCCGCGAAAACGAGCCGTTCGAGTTTGCCCTGCGCCGCTTCAAGCGCACCTGCGAAAAGGCCGGCGTGCTGGCCGAAGTCCGCAAGCGCGAGTTCTACGAAAAGCCGACCCAGGAACGCAAGCGCAAGGCGGCCGCCGCGGTGAAGCGCCAGGCCCGCCGTACCTCGCGCGACGCCACCAAGCGTCAGCGTCTGTACTGATCCGGCAAGACCGAACCAGTACGCCCGATTCCCTGCGCGGCCCCACGGTCGCGGCCCACAGCGAATCCCGAAGCCGGCCGCGCCCTGCGCAGCCGGCTTTTCGTGTTTTCCGCCCCCCGGTTTCAACGATGTCCCCCGGCCGCAGCCGCGGTCGCGCCCCACGGAGCTTCCCATGAGCCTCAAGCAACGCCTCACCGACGACATGAAGACCGCCATGAAGGCCGGCGAGAAGGAGCGCCTGGCCACCATCCGCCTGATCAACGCCGCGATCAAGCAGAAGGAAGTCGACGAGCGCGTCGAGATGGACGACGCCCGCGTGCTGGCCGTGCTGGAGAAGATGGTCAAGCAGCGCAAGGACTCGATCGAACAGTACGACAAGGCCGGTCGCGACGACCTGGCCTCGGTCGAGCGCGCCGAGATGGCGATCATCGACGGCTACCTGCCGGCGAAGATGGGCGAGGCCGAGATCCGGGCCGCGATCGAGGCCGCCGTGGCCGAGACCGGCGCCACCGGCCCGGCCGACATGGGCAAGTTGATGGGCGTGCTCAAGCCGCGTCTCGCCGGCCAGGCCGACATGGGCGAGGTCTCGAAGCTGATCAAGCAGCGCCTCGCCGGCTGAGCATCGCCGCGATGACCGCGCCTGCGCCCGCCATCGTCATCCGCCCGGCCGTCCGCGAGGACACCGGGCTGATCCTCGCGTTCATCCGCGAACTGGCCGAGTACGAAAAGCTCGCCCACGAAGCGGTCGCCGACGAGGCCGGTCTCGCGCGCCAGTTGTTCGGACCGACGCCGCGCGCCGATGTGCTGATCGCCGAGGTCGATGGCGAGGCCGCCGGCTTCGCCCTGTTCTTCCACAACTTCTCGACCTTCGTCGGCAAGCCCGGGCTGTACCTCGAAGACCTGTTCGTGCGTCCGCAGCATCGCGGCCTCGGCCTGGGCAAGCGACTGATGGCGCGGCTGGCGAAGCTCGCGGTCGAGCGCGACTGCGGCCGCTTCGAGTGGTCGGTGCTGGACTGGAACACGCCGGCGATCGACTTCTATCGCACGCTGGGCGCCGTCGGCATGGACGACTGGACCGTGCAGCGCGTCGCCGGCGATGCGCTGGCCGCGCTGGCCGCGCAGGACGCGATCGGCTGACCGGCGACGCGTCGGGCCGCGCCACAAGATCCGCGGTCCATCCGGGACCGCCGCAACAGGAGGTGTGCCATGAAACGCAAGACACCCGCCCGCCACGCGTGCTTTCGAGGCCGCACCGGCCGTTGAGATCACCCGCAAGCGCCGCAAGGGCTTCCCGTCCGAGACCCGCGTGAAGCGCGGCCGGCGCTTCGTCCACGGCGACAAGGAGCTGGTCGAGAAGCTGGGCCGCAACGATCCCTGCCCGTGCGGCTCGACCCGGAGGTTCAAAACAGTGCTGCCTGCGCAGCGGCCGCCTCGACGGCGCCGCACGGCACGGCTTTCCACCGGGATTGAACGCCCGCCCCGCACCGCCGCCCCGGGAACCCGGGGCGGCGTTTCGATGGCATCCTAGACGACAGCCATGGCCCGCATCCCCGACGCCTTCATCGACGACCTGCTCGCGCGCACCGACATCGTGGAGGTGATCGGGACGCGCGTGCCGCTGAAGCGCCAGGGCCGCGAGTTCTCCGCGCGCTGCCCGTTCCACGACGAGCGCTCGCCGTCGTTCACGGTGTCGCCGACCAAACAGTTCTACCACTGCTTCGGCTGCGGCGCGCACGGCACCGCGATCAGCTTCCTGATGAACTACGACCGCCTCGAATTCCTCGATGCGGTCGACGAACTGGCCAAGCGCGTCGGCATGGAGGTGCCGCGCGACACCCAGCAGCGCAATGCCAACCCCGACAGCGTCGACCAGTACGCGGCGCTGGAAGCGGCCAACAAGTTCTTCCAGCGCCAACTGGCCGCAACCCCGAAGGCGCTGGCGTATTTCGACGGTCGCGGCGTCAGCGCGGAGATCCGCGCGCAGTTCGGCCTGGGCTACGCGCCGGACGGCTATTCGGCGCTCAAGGACGCGCTCGGCACCGACGAGCGCCGGATGAAGCTGCTGGAGCGCGTCGGCCTGTTCTCGAAGAACGACAAGGGCCACGTCTACGACAAGTTCCGCGACCGGGTGATGTTCCCGATCCTCGACCGCCGCGGGCGCACGATCGCGTTCGGCGGGCGCGTGCTGCAGAAGGACGACGGCCCCAAGTACCTCAACTCGCCCGAGACCGCGCTGTTCCACAAGGGCCGCGAGCTGTACGGCCTGTGGCAGGTGCGGCAGGCGAACCAGAAGATCGAGCGGCTGATCGTGGTCGAGGGCTACATGGACGTGATCGCGCTGTTCCAGCACGGCGTCGCCCAGGCGGTGGCGACGCTGGGCACCGCGACCACGCCCGACCACGCCGAACTGCTGTTCCGCAACGCCCCGGACGTGTATTTCTGCTTCGACGGCGACGCCGCCGGCCGCCGCGCCGCGGGCAAGGCGATGGAGTCCGTGCTGCCGCGGATGAAGGATGGCCGCCAGGCGTTCTTCCTGTTCCTGCCCGACGGCGAGGATCCGGACACGCTGGTGCGCAACGAGGGCCGCGACGGCTTCGAGGCGCGGCTCGCGCAGGCGACGCCGCTGTCGCAGTTCTTCTTCGACGAACTGGCCAGGGACGTCAACCTCGGCACGCTCGACGGCAAGGCGCGGATGGCCGAACGCGCGAAGCCGCTGCTCGCGCAGATCCCCGACGGCGCGTTCGGCGACCTCATGCGCCAGCGCCTGACCGAACTCACCGGCGTCGGCGCGACGCGCACGGGCGCTGACGCAGCGGCGCCCGCGCGCCCGCGCACGCCGCCGGCGCCGACCCAGAAGCGCAGCCTCGTGCGCGGCGCGATCGCGCTGCTGCTGCAGCGACCCGCGCTCGCGCTCGACCTCGAACCGCCCTACACCTTCGGCGTGCTGCGCCAGCCCGGCGTGCCGCTGCTGGCGGAACTGATCGCGCTGGTGCGCGAACGCCCCGAGATCACCACCGGCGCACTGCTGGAGCATTTCGCCGAACGCGAGGAAGGCGCGGCGCTGCAGAAACTCGCGATGCAGACGCCACTGACCGAGCCGCAGGCCTGGTCTGCCGAATTCATCGGCGCAATGCGACGCCTCGAACTCGATGCATTGAAGCAGGAACGGGACGATCTGAACCAGAAGGTCAGATCGAGCGGTATTTCGTCACTCGACGCGCACGAGAAATTCCGCATCAGGGAAATCGAGACCGTCATTCGCTCCACGGAGAGCCGTCTCGAAGGCAATCGCTGAAGCCGGCGCTGGCGCCTTGGCAAGCGACGGGCCCGCTTCGTTCGCGCGACCTCGCCGATCCCGAACCGCGCCCGGGAACCGGAGACCTGGGGGGCGGCGCACACGAGGCGCGTCGTTTTTCGACGCGGCAGGAGGCCTCGCCTAAAAAGGCCGACCCCGTCCATGCCGGCAGATTTGCCGTGGACCGGGATGTTTTCCTTGGTGACTTCCTTTGCGCCAAAGAAAGTTGCCCGCACGCCAGTGCGGAAAGGATTCCGGCCCCATCCATCCTTCCTGCGCATCCGGCGATGTTCGGGACAACCCACATGAACGGATGTCCTGCGTCCTCGAGCGCATGGCGACGCAGCGGCGGGCATCGCGGGATGCCGAAGGTCGCAATCCGTGAGATGACCGGTTGCGACACTGTGTCCACGGCGGGCGCGGCAGCGCCCGGGCGGTCCGGCAGGGATGCCGACGACGACGACGACGGAAACGCACGCTCACGGCGCACGCAGCCCTCCCCTGCCGCGCAACGCCGAAGGACGCTCCCGTTCGATTGCGCTTTCCACGGTCTTCGTCGCGACCGCCCCGCGCACCGCGCCCGCCGACCATCCCTTCACGACAAGGACCGCCATGACGAAACCCATCGTCTGCTTCGCCCTGCTCGCCTGCGCGTTCGGCGCCCATGCCGCCGACTGGCGGATGGACATCTTCAACCCCATGACCAACGAACTTGCCGACGACCACGGTGCACGGGTCGACGACCAGGGCTACGTCCACCTGCAGGCCTTCAACCGGCCCTGGGCACAGGCCGACCGCTACGACACCGCGCATCTCTACACCTTCGATGCGAACGGCCAGGCGCCGTGGATGTGGGGCCTGACGCTCGCCCGCGACGGCACGAGCTGCGGCCTCGCCGCACGCGGCGGACAACGGCTGGACTGCCTCTCCGTCGACGACGGCGGGGGCAACCGCCAGCCGCGCCTGGAAATGCGCCGCAGCGGCGGTGGCTCGCCTGCGTGGCAGGCGCCGTTGCCCGGGGATGTCGCCGTCCGCGGCCTCGCCATCGACGGCGCCGGAGGCGCGCTGGTGGTCGCCACGCGCGACGCGGCGTGGCAGCCGTCGATCGTCACGATGCGCTTCGCGGCCGACGGCACGGACGCGGGACAGTCCTCGACGCCGGCGTGCCCCGGCTTCGGCCAGCACATCGAACGGTCGCGGTTCCACATGCCGACGCTCGATGGCGGGCCGGTGGTGCTGGCGCGCGCCTGTGCCGGCGATTTCGGCGACCGGACGCTGTCGGTCGACGTCTTCGACACCACGCTGGCGCAATGGTCGCCGCGCGCGAGCCGCTGGCTGCCGCCCGGCGAATCGGTCGAACGCATCGAGATCGGCGCCGATGGCCGCGTCTACGCGGTGCTCGCCCACGACGGCGCGCCGTACGATCTGATCGCGACCGACGCCACGCTGGGCCACTGGCGTCCCGTCGCCCTGCCGACGCCGCTGGGCCTGCCGCCGCAGGCGCTGCTGGCCGATGCGCAGCGCCTGGTGGTGATTCCCGACGACGCCGATCCGATCTGGCCGACGCCGCACAGCGCGTTCTGGTACGACCTGGACAACGGCGGGCCGTACTGGCTGACGATCGGAACGTATCCGTCGCTCGCGGGTTTCGAGGTCCGGGCACGCGCGCTGTCCGCCGACGGTCGCCTGCTGCTGCTCGGCGACGACGCCACCCAGCCGCTGCCGTCCGAACAACTGCGCTTCGCAGGACGCAGCGGCGACGCGGACATCCTCGCCGCGCTGCCGCTGGAGACGTACGAGACGCGCGTGGGCCGCGGCTACCTGCTGGCCGCCCCCGGCGGCGCCGCGATCGTGGCGCGCACGCTGCGGGCCGACCTCGGCGATGCGATCGAGACCGGCGTTCGGGTCAACCAGTACGACCTGCCGCCCGCCCCCTGACCCGCGGGTCGGAGGCTGGCCGCCACGCCGGCCCGGGCGCTCGCGCGTCCCGGGCCGGCGTCGGCGTGTCCGTGGCAGGCGCCGGCGCGATTCAGGGTACGGCCGCGGGCGTCGACCAGCGCAGGGAGATTTCGAGCGTCGCGCCCGGCTCTGGCGCGGATGCCTCCGGCGCGGCATCCCGTTCGGCATCCAGTTCGAAGCACAGGCGGCCGTGCGGGTCGGAACGCAGGGGCACGTCGCGCAGCGGGATCCGGAACCGCTGCGGCTGCGCGCGTCCACCTTCGACGTGATCGGGCTGCATGCCGAACGCCAGCAGCGGGCGCCGCTGCGCGCCGTCGATCAGCGACAGCGTGAACGGGGCGCTGTAGCGGTCGGACGGCTTGCCGTTGCGCAGTGACAGCGTCATTCCGGCGTCGCCGCGCGCGCTGTCCGCGAGCGTCTGCGCGCCCGGCGCGAGGCACAGGCGCACGGGCAGGTCGGCGTAGCGCACGCGGGCGGTCGCGGCGTCGCGCCCGCGCACGGCGGCGAAGGTCCCCGAACAGGCGGTCGTCGCGACCACCGCCAGCGCGACGAGGATCCCGAGGGTGGCGTTCCCGCGCCAGGTCGGGCCGGCACGGGCGGCATCGATGCGCGACATGGCGTTCTCCGGACGTGGCGAGCGCACACGATAGCGCTCGGTCGGCGTCCCGTTCGACCCGCGCCGCCGCGCCGTGTTCGCGGGCGGCGGCGGGTCGACAGCGCCGGTTCAGCGCGCTGCCGCGGCTCAGACGGGCGCGGCTCGGACGGGCGCGGCTCGGACGGGCGCGGCTCGGACGGGCGCGGCTCGGACCGCGCGGCTCAGGCCACGCGGCTCAGACCACAATGATCTCGACCGCCGCCGGAACCACCCGTGCGCCGGCGCCGTCGCGGGCGCCGTCGCGCAGCACCGGCACCAGTTGCACGGAGAGCTGGTCTCCGCCCAGCAGGCCCCGTTTCGAGAGTGCGCGCACGGTGTCGGTGAGCTCGATCATCGCCGACGGCAGCGCCTTCTCGTGGCCCTCGTGGCCGCCCGCGCCCTCGGGATGGGCGAGGAAGCCGATTTCACCGGCGAAGTGCGGATCGCTGCTGGGGGTGTTCGCGGTCACCGCATCGTCGTTGACGAAGACGCGCACCGACGACACGTCGGGCCCCACCGCCATTTCGCGGATCAGCGCGAAGACTTCCACGCCATCGGCCGGACCCGCGCCGGAATCGACCACCTCCGCCTGCATCGCCGTGCTCATCCGCACGCGCTTGACCAGCGGCGCACGCAGGGTCGCCGCTTCGGTGTTCGCTGCCGGCAGCACCAGCAGGTTCTCGATTTTCCCGCCCTCGGCCCCCAGGATCGACAGCAACTGCGCATCGCGCTTCTGGTCGGGCAGCAGGCCGTCCGGCTGCGGCAGCCCGGGGTAGGTGTAGCCGAGCGCGCGGGTGTCCTGCAGATCGCGCGGATACGCGCCGTAGAGCGCACCGGTGGGCGAGATGTAGTTCTTGTCGAAGTACATGTTCAGCCACAGGTTGCGATCGGTCGGGGTCATGTCGGCGGTGTTGCTGCGGCCGAGCGCGTTCCAGTTCGCCCAGATCCGGTCGATGTTGCCGTGGTGCATGAAGAAGATCGGATCGCGCGGCGAGCCCGCGCTCGGCATGAACGCGCCGATCGCGTTGTGGATCAGGTTGTGCGGCGTGCCTTCGAGGAAGCCCTGCACGCCGCCGCCGCGCACCACCCAGGCCATGTCGAGGCTGTCCTGGTTCGGATTCTTGCTGGTGCCGAAGAGCTGGAAGTTGGTCTCGGCATAGACCCTGCTCTTCAGCACGTCCGCGCCGACCCACGCATCCGGCAGCGGCCAGTTGGAGGTATTGAGCGTGCGCCCGGAGACGTACAGCGGATTGGGCTTGCCCTTGTAGCTGGGATCGGTGAACGCCTGCGGCATCATCCGGTCCACGGTCCAGTCCCAGTACGGCATCGCGAACGCGGCGTTGCCGGTCAACGCCCGCGCCGCGCGCTCGTACATCAGCACGAACTCGCGATGCCACGGCAGGAAATACCAGTCGCCGTGCGGGCAGTAGCGATATCCGCCGCCATAGCGGCCGTGCATCAGCGAATACTGCAGCCAACTGACCGGATCGTTCTGGTCCCTAGCCTGCATGATGCCGACGAAGTCGCGGTAGGTTTCGAGATCGGGATCGTCCAGCGCCATGTCGTGCAGGCTGCGCCGGACGACCGGCCCGCTCTGCGCGAACGCGGCGAGTCCGCCGACCGCACCCGAAAACACCGACGCTGCACCCGCGCCCAGGCCCGCCTTGAGCAGCACTCTGCGTGTGACCATCTTCCCCTCCTTGAGTCATGCATCGAGTCGTGGATCGTATCGTGCATCGTGATTGCGGCAGCGGGCGACCGATCGCCTCGCGCCACGTCCTTGCCTGCGCGTCCGTCGCGTCGCGGCCGCCGCATCGCTGCGTCGCAGCATCGCGCACGAACGGCAGTGGCATCGTGGGCCAGCCCCGCCGGGCTGTCGCCTGTCAGATGTGACAGGCGATGGTCGAGGACGACAGCGCTGCTCAGCCCGGCCACAGCCCGCGGATCGCCGCGATGCCCTGTGCGCCGTGGCGACGCGCGATCGCGACGTCGTCGCGCTGCAGGCCGCCGATCGCGTACATCGGCAGCGCCACGTCCTCGCGCAGCGCCGCGAACGTCTCCCAGCCGATGCCCGGCTGTCCCGGATGCGACGCGGTCGGCAGCACCGGACCGAGCACGGCGGCGTCGCAGCCGAGCGCCTGCGCCAACCGCAGTTCGTCGAGATCGTGGCAGGACGCGATCACCGGTTGCGCCGGCGACAGCGGACGCGCCGCCAGCGCGCGCAGCCGTCGCGCGGGCAGGTGGACGCCGATGCCCAGCGCCTCGGCGAGCGCGACGTCGTCGTTGATGAGCGCCTCGCCGTCGGCGGCGCGGATGTCGGCGACGGCGGCCTCCACCAGCGCACGCCAGCGCGCGGGTGCGGACGCCGCGAGCGTCGGCGCGCGCAGTTGCACCCGGCGCGCGCCCGCATCGAGCGCCGCGCGCAGCGCATCGCGCCACACGCGCTCGATCCTGGCATCGTGGCGGGAATCGCCGGCGCCCGGCTCGGGCCTAACCAGGTCGGACCTGACCAGGTCGGGCATGATCAGGTCGGGTGTGACCCAGTACAGCGCCGGCTGCCGCAGCGCGGCGACGACGGGCCGGTCGGCGTCGGGCATCGCGTAGCTGGCGAGCTTGTGCGGCGGCACCCACGCCAGCGCCTGGCCGTCGAGGCCTTTCACGCTGCCGGTCCACGACGCGATGCGGCGCACGTCCAGGCGCAGGCGCTTGTGCGGGTAGCGCTGCGGCACCTCGATCACCGCTTCGCCGACGCGCGCCTCGATGCCGAGCTCCTCGCGCAGCTCGCGCACCAGCGCCTGCTCGGGCGTCTCGCCGGGATCGACCTTGCCGCCCGGGAATTCCCACAGCCCCGCCAGATCGCGACCTTCCGTGCGCCGCGCCAGCAGGATGCGGCCGCGCACGTCGGCGATGACGCCGGCGACGACGTGGATGGGCGGAGGGGGTCGACTTCGGTCCGGGTCGCTCATGCAGCGTGGAAGGGGTACGCAGGCCGTGTCCGTCCCGTTTTACCCGCCGGGGATGTCCGCGGCAAGACCGGCGACGCCCGGACACGGAAACACCCGCTCGCGCGGGTGTTTCCGGGGGACCGCATGGCGGCGGCGATCAGGCGATCTGGCCGTGGCAGTGCTTGTACTTCTTGCCCGAGCCGCACGGGCACGGATCGTTGCGACCGACCTTCGGCATGCCCTCGTCGGCGAGCTGGAAGTCGGGGCTGGCCGCCTCCTCGTCGCTGCCGTAGCCGCCGGTGTCGGCGTGCTGGAACTGCATCTGGCGCGCGATCGCCTCGGCGCGCGCGCGCTCGGCGGCCTCGGCCTGGGCGATCTCCTCCTCGGTGCGGATGCGCACGCGGGCGAGCAGCGACACCACTTCGCGCTTGACCCGCTCCAGCATCTCGCCGAACAGCTCGAACGCTTCCTTCTTGTACTCCTGCTTCGGCTGCTTCTGCGCGTAGCCGCGCAGGTGGATGCCCTGGCGCAGGTAGTCCATGCGGCCGAGATGCTCCTTCCAGCTCTGGTCGAGCACGGTGAGCATGATGTGCTTTTCGAGCATGCGCATGGTGTCGCTGCCGACCGCGGCTTCCTTGTCGTCGAAGATCCTGGCGACCGCGTCCTGGACGTAGCCGGCGATGCCGGCGGCGTCGATTTCCTTCTGCGACTGGACGTACTCGGCCACCGGCAACTGCAGCGCGAATTCGGCCGCGAGTTCGGATTCCAGGCCCTTCAGGTCCCACTGTTCGTCGATCGAATCCGGCGGCACGAAGCGGTCGACCAGTTCGGCCACCACGTCGCCGCGGATGCCGTCGACGTTCTCCTTCACGCTGTCGGCGTCGAGCAGTTCGTCGCGCTGGCGGTAGATCACCTTGCGCTGGTCGTTGTTGACGTCGTCGAAGTCGAGCAGGTTCTTGCGGATGTCGAAGTTGTGGGCCTCGACCTTGCGCTGCGCGCCGGCGATCTGCTTGGTCACCAGCGGGCTTTCGATGATGTCGTCTTCCTTCAGGCCCATCCGCGCCATCATCCGCTGCACCCAGTCGGCGGCGAAGATGCGCATCAGCGTGTCTTCCAGCGACAGGTAGAAGCGCGAGGACCCCGGGTCGCCCTGGCGGCCGGAGCGGCCGCGCAACTGGTTGTCGATGCGGCGCGATTCGTGGCGTTCGGTGCCGATGATGTGCAGGCCGCCCGACGCCTTGACCTGGTCGTGGCGCTGCAGCCACGCGGCCTTGACCCGCTGCCGGGTGACCTCGTCGAGTTCGCCGCCGTTCTCGGCCTCGAGCGCCTGCAGCTCGGCTTCGAGCGAGCCGCCGAGCACGATGTCGGTGCCGCGGCCGGCCATGTTGGTGGCGATCGTCACCGCGCCGGGGCGACCGGCCTGGGCGACGATGTGCGCCTCGCGCTCGTGCTGCTTGGCGTTGAGCACTTCGTGCGGGATGCCGGCGGCCTTGAGCTGCTCCGACAGCATCTCGGAGACTTCGATCGACGTGGTGCCGACCAGCACCGGCTGGCCCTTGGCGTTGGCGTCCTTGATCTCGTTGACCACGGCGCGGAACTTGCCGGCCTTGTTGAGGAACACCGCGTCCGGGTGGTCCTTGCGCACCATCGGCCGGTGGGTCGGGATCACCACCACCTCGAGGCCGTAGATGCTCTGGAATTCGTAGGCTTCGGTGTCCGCGGTGCCGGTCATGCCCGAGAGCTTGCCGTACATGCGGAACAGGTTCTGGAAGGTGATGCTGGCGAGGGTCTGGTTCTCGCGCTGCACCGGCACGCCTTCCTTCGCCTCGACCGCCTGGTGCAGGCCGTCGGACCAGCGCCGGCCCGGCAGGGTGCGACCGGTGAACTCGTCGACGATCACCACTTCGCCGTCGCGCACGATGTAGTCGACGTCGCGCTGGTAGATCGCGTGCGCGCGCATCGCGGCGTTGAGGTGGTGGACGACGTGGATGTTGTGCGCGGCGTACAGGCCGTCCTCGGCCTCGAGGATGCCGGCGCGGCGCAGCAGGTCCTCGGCGTGTTCCTGGCCGGCTTCCGACAGGTGCACCTGCTTGCCCTTCTCGTCGACCCAGAAGTCGCCGACGCCGTCTTCCACGTCCTGGCGCTTGAGCTGCGGCACGATCCGGTTGACCTTGACGTACAGCTCCGGCGATTCGTCGGCCGGGCCGGAGATGATCAGCGGCGTGCGCGCTTCGTCGATCAGGATCGAGTCGACCTCGTCGACGATCGCGTAGTGCAGCCCGCGCTGGTAGCGGTCTTCCTTCGACAGCGCCATGTTGTCGCGCAGGTAGTCGAAGCCGAATTCGTTGTTGGTGCCGTAGGTGATGTCGGCGGCGTAGGCGCCGTGCTTCTCCGAATGCGGCATGCCCGGGTAGACCACGCCGACCGACAGGCCCAGCCAGTTGTACAGCCGGCCCATCCAGGCCGAGTCGCGGCGGGCGAGGTAGTCGTTCACCGTCACCACGTGCACGCCCTTGCCTTCCAGCGCGTTCAGGTAGACCGGCAGGGTCGCCACGAGGGTCTTGCCCTCGCCGGTGCGCATCTCGGCGATCTTGCCCAGGTGCAGGACCATGCCGCCGATCAACTGCACGTCGTAGTGGCGCATGCCGAGCACCCGCTTCGACGCCTCGCGGCAGACCGCGAAGGCCTCCGGCAGCACCTTGTCGAGGGATTCGCCGTCGGCGATGCGCTGGCGGAACTCGGCGGTCTTGGCCTGCAGATCGGCGTCGGACAGCGCCTCCATCTGCGGCTCAAGGGCGTTGATCTTCTTGACGATGCCGCCGAGCTGCTTGACGAGGCGGTCGTTGCGGCTGCCGAAGATGCTGGTCAACAAGCGATTGAACATGAGGTCGGGGACGTTTCGGAAGGGGAATCGGGCCGACGGCGCCCTGCGGCGGAGGCCGGCAACAAAAAGGGGCGCACTGCGCCCCTCCGCAACAGCCGATTGTACTTGGTGCCGGCCCCCCGGGGTATCAACCCCGTCGGGCGGCCGTTCGTCAGCCCTTGCCGGCCGGGGCCGCGGCGTCGGCGACGCCCAGGAACTGCCTGGGATTGACCACCGCGCCGTTCTCCCAGACCTCGAAATGGACGTGGGCGCCGGTCGAACGGCCGGTCGAGCCGGCCTCGGCGATCTCCTGGCCGCGGCGGACCAGGTCGCCGACCTGGCCGATCAGGCGGGAATTGTGGGCGTAGCGGGTGACGTAGCCGTTGCCGTGGTCGATCTCGATCACGTTGCCGTAGCCGCTGCGCACGCCGGCGTAGGTGACCACGCCGTCGGCCACGGCCAGCACCGGATCGCCGGTGTTGGCGTCGAAATCGATGCCCTTGTGGAACTGGCCGCCGCCGCCGAACGGGTCGGCGCGGCCGCCGAAGCCGGAGGTGATGTAGCTGTGGGCCACCGGCGCGCGCGACGGGGTCGCGTTGCGGTCCAGCTCGCGGTTGAACAGCAGCGCTTCCAGCACCGACAACTGGCCGCCGGCGTGGTGCAACTGCAGGCCCAGGGCGCTCATGTCGGTGCGCAGCTCGCCGGCGGGCATGTCGCGGACCGGACCGGCGCCGCCGATGCCGACCGGCTTGTCGAAATCGAACTCGCCGTCGCCGAGCTGGGCGACCCGGGTCAGGCGCTCGCCGAGCGCGTTGAGCCGGTTGGCCTCGGCCTGGAGCTCGCCGAGGCGCGCGGCCAGCGCATTGACCTCGCGCTGGGCTTCGCGGCGGGTGGCCTGCAGGCCGTCGCGCTGGGCGACCACATCGGCCTTCAGGCGTTCGAACTCGGCGTCGCGCAGCCAGCCCTGGACGAACGTGCCGAACAGGGTGCCGACGGTCAGCAGCGCGACGGCGGCGTAGGCGGGATTCCGGCGGATCGTGCGGATGCACGTCGCGGCGCCGCGGCGCATGCGCGGCTGCAGGCGTTCCCAGGTATGCACCGCGGTCGCCTGAACGGCGTGCGCCGCGTGGGCGGCGTGACGATGCGCAAGCTGGAGGTAGCTGTGTAAAGTCATCGATCTCATGTCTCGTTCACGACCCCCGACCGCCCCGCCCGCCTCCGGTGGCCCGAAGGACGCGCTCGCCGCCCTGCTGGGCGCCGATGCCGGCGACCCGGGCGCGCATTCGCTGCGACGGGCGCTGTGGCTGGACGCGATGGATCTGCAACTCCGTCCCCACCTTCCGCCCGCGCTCGCGGCGCATGCGCGCCTGGCGAACATCGACCGCGGAAGACTCGTGTACCTCGTGGATGCCCCGGTGTGGCACGCGCGGATGCGCCTGACCGCCACCGTCCTGCTCGACGCCGCCCGTTCCCTCGGGCTGGAGGCGAACGACCTGGTGGTGCGCACCGCGACCGGGCCGCTGGGTTTGCGGCCTTCTAGCCCCGGTACGTCCACGACCACGCCTGTCGCCTCCCTGTCCGCGGCCGCGCGCGATGCCTTCGCGGCCGCTCTCGCTTCCCGCGATGCACCTGCGCGGGAGGACCCGACCTGAGGGTCTGCCCGGGGATCGGCCGTGGGGGGGAAGGCCGGTCCGTCGGACACGAAGCCGGCATGCTACCGGCCGCATCCGACCCGGGGGTTAAGAAATGCGGGGGCTTTTCGTTAACTTTCCGTAAAACGCCCGACACGGGATCACGGATCGGGCAATCCACACGATCCGTTCAGGTTCCGGGAGCGGCCCGGAAGGGGCTCAGGCCAGCGCCGGGGCGCCGTAGACGACCGGGACCGGCGCGTCGTCCGGGAAGGTCGCGAATTCCCAGGCCGAGGCTTCGGCGAGCAGCGCGCGGACCAGCCTGTTGTTGAGCGCGTGGCCCGACTTGAAGCCCTCGTAGGCGCCGAGGATCGGGTGGCCGGCGAGGTACAGGTCACCGACCGCGTCGAGGATCTTGTGGCGCACGAACTCGTCGGCGTAGCGCAGGCCGTCGTCGTTGAGCACCCGGAACTCGTCGAGCACGATCGCGTTGTCCATCGAGCCGCCGAGGCCGAGGTTGCGTTCGCGCATGAACTCGAGGTCGCGCATGAAGCCGAAGGTGCGCGCGCGGCTGACTTCGCGCACGTAGTTCTCGGTCGAGAACTCGACCACCGCGCGCGACTGCGACGACGGGATGGCCGGATGGTTGAATTCGACGGTGAAACCGAGGCGGAAGCCGTCGTAGGGCTCGAACCGGGCGACCTTGTCGCCGTCGCGCACTTCCACCGGCTTCACGATGCGCATGAAGCGCTTGGCCGCGTTCTGCTCGACGATCCCGGCCGACTGCAGCAGGAACACGAACGGGCCGGACGAGCCGTCCATGATCGGCACTTCCGGCGCGGACAGGTCGATGTAGACGTTGTCGACGCCGAGGCCGGCGAGCGCGGACATCAGATGCTCGACGGTCATCGCCTTGCCGCCGTCGCGCGACAGACCGGTGCAGAGCATGGTCTCGGTCACGAGGTCGGCGCGAGCGGGAATCTCGACGACCGGATCCAGGTCCACCCGGCGGAACACGATGCCCGCATCGACCGGCGCCGGGCGCAGGGTCAGGTACACCTTCTCGCCGCTGTGCAGCCCCACGCCGGTGGCGCGGATGGTGTTGCGGAGGGTGCGCTGCCTGGCCATGGGGGTCGTCGGAAACCTCGGAAATGCAGGGATTCCCCTGCGAACGGAGGGCGAGATTATCACGCGGGAGGCTGAACCTGAACGGAAGCGACGCACTGTTTCCGCGCTGCAACAACCGTGTGCTACCGACCGCCGCCCACGGGACCAAAAAAACCGCCGGACAGGTGTCCGGCGGCCAAGGGACATGGCGCCTCTCCCGGCCGCGGTGCGGCCGGAAGTATCTAACGCTCCCGGCCGCAGGGCGGACGGAAGGATCCGGAACGCCGCCGGCCGCGGGCGCGGACGGCGACGCGTGGCCGGTCCGGCCTCAGTCGGCCTGGCGGCGCAGGAACGCCGGGATGTCCAGGTAGCTGCTGTCGCTGCCGAAATCGGCCGCGGCCGGGGTCGCGCCGGTGTCGGTCGCGGCGCCGCGACCGCGCAGGTGCGCGGCGATGCCGGCGCCCGGGGACACCGGAGCCGCGGGCTCGTCGATCATCATCCCGGTGGTGCCGTCGCGACGGCCCTGGGTGTTGATCAACTGCACCTGCGGACGGCGCTGCGGCACGAAGCCTTCGTCGCGATCGGAGGTGCGCACCGCCTGGCGGGCGACGGAGCGGTTGAGGCCGGTGGCGACGACGGTGACCTTGACCTCGTCCTGCATGTCGGGGTCGAGCACGGTGCCGATGACCACGGTCGCGTCTTCCGAGGCGAAGTTCTCGATCGTGCGGCCGACTTCGTCGAACTCGGCCATCGTGAAGTCCGGGCCGGCGGTGATGTTGACCAGGATGCCGTTGGCGCCGGCGAGGTTGACGTCGTCCAGCAGCGGGTTGTTGATCGCCGATTCGGCGGCCGCCTGCGCGCGGTCGTCGCCGCGGGCCGAGCCGGTGCCCATCATCGCCAGGCCCATTTCGGACATGACCGTGCGCACGTCGGCGAAGTCGACGTTGATCAGGCCCGGACGCACGATCAGGTCGGCGATGCCCTGCACCGCGCCCTGCAGCACGTCGTTGGCGGCGCGGAACGCCTGGATCATGGTCGCGTTGCGGCCGAGCACGGTGATCAGCTTCTCGTTCGGGATCGTGATCAGCGAGTCGCAGTGCTGCGACAGCTCCTCGATGCCCTTCAGCGCCACCTGCATGCGGCGGCGGCCCTCGAACGGGAACGGCTTGGTGACGACGGCGACGGTCAGGATGCCCATCTCCTTCGCGAGCTGGGCCACGACCGGCGCGGCGCCGGTGCCGGTGCCGCCGCCCATGCCGGCGGTGATGAACACCATGTCGGCGCCCTGCAGCGCGTCCATGATGCGTTCACGGTCCTCCAGCGCGGCCTGGCGGCCGACCTCCGGATTCGCGCCCGCGCCCAGGCCCTTGGTGACGTTGCTGCCGAGCTGCAGTTGCAGCTTCGCGCCGCAGTTCTTGATCGCCTGCGAATCGGTGTTGGCGGTGATGAACTCCACGCCCTCGATGCAGCCGTTGACCATGTGCGCGACCGCGTTGCCGCCGCCGCCGCCGACGCCGACGACCTTGATCACCGCGTTCGGCGCCATCTTCTCTACCAGTTCGAAATATGCCATGTCCGTGTCCTCGTCTAGTTATGTATGAAGCTGTTGTTGGATCGGGTGTTGCCGTGAAACCGTCGAAACGCCGGGAACCGCTCGTTGTCCTGTCCTGCCTGCCGCCGACCTCGCCGGGCCGACGTTCCGGCACACGGATGTGCCGGCGGTTCGAGCGGCCCCGCTCGAACCGGCGAACGCTCCGGGCTTCGCCTGGAGCGTTCGCGCGCGGGTCGCGGCCGGAGGCCCGATCCCGCGCCTGAAGCTAGAACTCGCCCTTGAACCACGTCCGCACCTTGTTGAAGAGCCCCACCGCGCGACCGGCGGGGATCACCGGGCGGCGCGGATGCTCGATCTGGCTGCCCATCAGCAGCAGGCCGACGCCGGTGGCGTGCACCGGGTTGCCCACCACTTCGCCGAGCCCGCTGACGTGCTGCGGGATGCCCACCCGCACCGGCATCTGCAGCATTTCCTCGGCCAGTTCGACCACGCCCTCCATCTTCGCGGCGCCGCCGGTCAGCACCATGCCGGCGCGGACCAGTTCCTCGAAGCCGGAGCGGCGCAGTTCGGCCTGCACCATCTCGAAGATTTCCTCGTAGCGACCCTGCACCGCCTGCGCCAGCGCGTGGCGCGGCAGGCGGCGCGGCGGACGGTCGCCGACGCTCGGCACCTGGATGCTTTCCTCGGCGGTCGCCAGTTGCGCCAGCGCGCAGGCGTAGCGGACCTTGATCTGCTCGGCCTCGGGCGTCGGCGTGCGCAGCATGTGCGCGATGTCGTTGGTGACGTGGTCGCCGGCGATCGGCAGCGACGCGGTGTGGCAGATCGCGCCGTGCACGAACACAGCGATGTCGGTGGTGCCGGCGCCGATGTCGACCAGGACCACGCCCAGTTCGCGCTCGTCGCTGGTCAGCACCGCGGTGCTGGAGGCCAGCGCCGAGAAGATCAGGTCGTCCACCTGCAGGCCGCAGCGCTGCACGCACTTGCTGATGTTGGCCGCGGCCGACTGCGCGCAGACCACCAGGTGCGCGTGCACCTCCAGGCGCACGCCGGTCATGCCGACCGGGTTGCGGATGCCTTCCTGCGAATCGTCGAGCACGTAGTCGCGCGGGATCGCGTGCAGGATCTTCTGGTCGGCCGGAATGGCCACGGCCTTCGCCGCCTCCAGCACGCGGTCGAGGTCCTGGTAGCTGACCTCGCCGTCGCGGATCGGCACGATGCCGGGCGAGTTGCGACACTGCACGTGGTTGCCGGAGATCGAGGCGTAGACCGAGCGGATCTCGCAGCCGGCCATCAGTTCGGCCTCCTCGATCGCGCGCTGGATCGACTGCACGGTCGACTCGATGTCCACGACCACGCCGCGCTTGAGCCCGCGCGATTCGTGGGTGCCGATGCCGATGACCTCGATCGGGCTGCCGGAGGCGTACTCGCCGACCAGCGCCACGATCTTGGAGGTGCCGATGTCGAGGCCGACGATCAGCGATTTGTCGCCTTTGCGGTTCATGTCCTGTCCTGCGTGCGCGCCGCGGCGGCCGGCGCGGGAACCGCCCGCCAGGTCAACGCGAAGCCGTTGGTGTAGCGGAGGTCGGCGCGGCCGAGGGCTTCGCCCTGCGGAACCTGCAGCCGCGGGAGCAGGCGCGCGAAGCGCTGCAGCCGCAGCTTGGCGTCGTCGCGGCCGACCAGCAGTTCGGCGCCGTCCGAAAGCGTCACCGACCAGCTTCCGCGCTCGTCGAGGCGCAGCGTGCGCACGTCGAGCCCGGTGGTCGCGAACGCGGCGCGCGATTCGTTGTAGACCCGCACGATGTCGGCGATCCGCGATTCCGGACCGTCGAAACGCGGCAGCCCGTCCGGCACGACCACGCCCTTCGCCGGGAAGATGCGGCCGCGCTCGGACAGCAGCCGGTCGGCGCCCCACCAGGCGAACGGGCGATGCTCCTCGATCGTCACCACCAGCCGGTCCGGCCACTGCTTGCGCACTTCGGCGTGCTCGACCCACGGCAGCGCGGCGACCGCGGCGCGGGCGTCCTCCAGGCGCACGGCGAAGAAGCCGCGGCGCGCATGCGGCAGCACCGCGGCGACGATCTGCGCGTCGCTGACCCGGGTCAGCCGGCCCTCGACCTTCACCGTGCGCAGCGGCCAGCGCTCGGTGCCGACCCAGCCCTGGATGACGGCCACCACCGGCAGCGCCACCAGCGCCAGCGCCAGCACCCACGCGAGCAGTCGCAGGAACGCGCTCATCGTGCGGCGTCCTCCCGCGGCAGCGCGGCTTCGACCAGCGTGGTCTCGAGGATGCGCCAGCACAGCGCCTCGAAGTCGATCCCGAGCTGGCGCGCGGCCTTGGGCACCAGCGAGTGGCTGGTCATGCCCGGCGCGGTGTTCACTTCGATCAACTGGAAGCCCAGGCGGCGGTCGCGCATCACGTCGACGCGGCCCCAGCCGCTGCACGCGGCCGCGCGGAACGCGCGCAGCGCGAGGTCGCGGATCGCCGCCTCGTCGTCGCCGTCGAGCCCGGGGCACAGGTACTGGGTGTCGTCGGCGACGTATTTGGCGTGGTAGTCGTACCACTCGCCCGCCGGCACGATGCGGATCGACGGCAGCGCGATGTCGCCGAAGATGCCGACCGTGAATTCCTCGCCCTGCACCATCTGCTCCATCAGCAGCTCGCCGGCGTAGGTCGCGGCGAAGGCCTCGGCCGCCGCGAGATCGTCCTCGGCGAGGATGCGGAACACGCCGACGCTGGAGCCTTCGCTCGAGGGCTTCACGAACACGGGGAAGCCCAGTTCACGCACGGCATCGCGTATCGCCTGCCCCGGACTTGATCCGGGGTCGCCCCGGCCGATGCGCACGAACTTCGGCGTCGGCAGGCCTTCGCTGAGCCACACCTGCTTGGTGCGGATCTTGTCCATCGTCAGCGCCGAGCCGAGCACGCCCGAACCGGTGTACGGCACGCCGAGTGCCTCCAGCGCGCCCTGCAGCACACCGTCCTCGCCGCCGCCGCGATTGCCGTGGAGGATGTTGAACACGCGATCGAACCGCTTGCCGACCAGCGCCTCGATCAGCGCCGGAATGCCGTCGACCGCGTGCGCGTCGATGCCGCGGGCGCGCAGCGCCTCGAGCACGTTGCGGCCCGAGTCCAGCGACACCTCGCGCTCGGCGCTGGTGCCGCCCATGAGCACGGCGACGCGGCCGAACACGGCGGGATCGGAATGGCGGGCGGACGGCACGGCGCTCACGGCGTCGACTCCTGGCGGCTGTTGGGGGTGGTGCTGTCGGGGGTGGCGCTGTCGGGGGTGGGGCCGTCGGCGGGACGCTCGATCGGGAAGCCGTGCGCGGCGAGCTGCTGCGCGGCGGCGCCGATGTCGCCGGCGCCCATCATCAGCAGCAGGTCGCCGTCGCGCAGGACGTCGGGCAGCACGCTGCCGAGATCGGACGCGCCGCCGACCACGACCGGGTCGATGCGGCCGCGCGCGCGGATGCTGCGCGCCAGCGACTTGGCGTCAGCGCCGGCGATCGGCGCCTCGCCCGCGGGATAGACCTCGGTCAGCACCAGCGCGTCGACGTTCGACAACACCGCCGCGAAGTCGTCGAACAGGTCGCGCGTCCGGCTGTAGCGATGCGGCTGGAACGCGACCACCAGCCGGCGATCCGGCCAGCCGCCGCGCGCGGCGCTGAACACCGCGTCGAGCTCCTTCGGATGGTGGCCGTAATCGTCGACGAGCTGCACCGTCGCGCCCTGCGCGGTGCGCAGTTCGGCGAGCAGGTTGAAGCGGCGGCCGATGCCGGCGAACTTCTCGAGCGCGCGCGCGATCACCGCCGGCGCGACCCCGAGCTGCCAGCCGATGGTCGCCGCGGCCAGCGCGTTCTGGACGTTGTGGCGGCCCGGCAGCGCCAGCGTCGTCGGCGTGCGCGAACCGTCGGGCAGGCACAGCGTGAAGCGCATCGCCGGGCCGGCCTGCTCGACGTCCTCGGCGCGCACGTCGGCCTTCGGATCGAAGCCGTAGGTGACGACGTGGCGCGGCGTGTCTGCGGCCAGCGCCGCGACCTCGGCGTCGTCGATGCACAGCACCGCGAGACCGTAGAACGGCAGCCGGTGCAGGAATTCGGAGAACGCCGCCTTCACCCGCGCGAAGTCGCCGCCGTAGTTCTCGAGGTGGTCGGCGTCGATGTTGGTGACGACCGCGACCAGCGGGTTCAGGCGCAGGAAGCTGCCGTCGCTCTCGTCGGCCTCGGCGACCAGCCAGTCGCCGCTGCCCAGGCGCGCGTTGGCGCCGGCGGCGAGCAACTGGCCGCCGATGACGAAGGTCGGGTCGAGCCCGCCCTCGCCCAGCACGCTGGCGGTGAGCGAGGTCGTGGTGGTCTTGCCGTGGGTGCCGGCGATGGCGATGCCGCGGCGGAAGCGCATCAGCTCGGCCAGCATCTCGGCGCGCGGCACCACCGGGATGCGCTGCGCGCGCGCTTCCATCCATTCGGGGTTGTCGCGCTTGATCGCGCTGGACACCACCACGCAGTCCGCGCCCAGCACGTTCGCCGCGGCGTGGCCGCGCGAGACGGTGGCGCCGAGCGCGGCGAGCCGGCGCGTGGTCGCGTTGTCGGCGTTGTCCGAGCCGGACACCTGGTAGCCGAGCGTGCACAGCACTTCGGCAATGCCGCTCATGCCGGCGCCGCCGATGCCGACGAAGTGCACGCGCGGGAAGAGTCGGGCGAAATCGGCCTTGGACATGTCCTTGGCATCGAGCAGACGACGGATCATGCGCGGGCCTCCTCGAGCACGGCATCGGCGACGCGCTCGGCGGCGTCGACCTTCGCCAGCGAACGCGCGGCCTCGGCCATGAAGCTGCGGAGCTCCGGCTCGAGCACCAGGTTGCGCAGTTCCATGGCGAGCTTCGGGACCAGTTCGCCGTCCTGCCTGAGCACCACCGCGGCGCGGCGCTGGGCGATGTACTGGGCGTTCTTGGTCTGGTGGTCGTCGACCGCTGTCGGCAGCGGCACCAGCAGGCCGCCGACGCCGGCCGCGCACAGTTCGGCGAGGGTCAGCGCACCGGCGCGGCAGACCACGACGTCGGCCCAGGCGTAGGCCGCGGCCATGTCGGCGATGAACGGTTCGATCGAGGCCCGCACGCCGGCGGCCTCGTAGGCGCGCGCGGTGTCGTCGCGCAGCTTCTCGCCGCACTGGTGGCGCACGTCGATCCCGGCGCCCTGGACCTGCGCGATCGCCTGCGGCACCGCCGCGTTGAGCGCGCGCGCGCCCTGGCTGCCGCCGAGCACCAGCACCCGCATCGGGTCGCTGCGGCCGATGAAGCGCTCGTTCGGCGGCGGCAGGTCGGCGATCGCGCTGCGCACCGGATTGCCGACCACGGTTTCCCGGCCCGGGAACGCATCCGGGAAGCCGCACAGCACGCGCCGGGCGAACCGGGCGAGGACGCGGTTGGTCAGGCCCGGCGCGCGGTTCTGTTCGTGGACCAGCAGCGGCACGCGGGCGAGGACCGCGGCGATGCCGCCGGGACCGGCGGCGAATCCGCCGAAGCTGATCACCGCGCGCGGCCGGTGCGCCTTGAGCACGCGACCGGCGGCGCGGATCGCCGACAGCACGCGGAACGGCGCGCGCAGCAGCGTGCCGACGCCCTTGCCGCGCACGCCGGAGATGGCGATGGTCTCGATCGGGATGCCGTGCTGCGGGACCAGCCGCGTCTCCATGCCGCCGTCGGCGCCCAGCCACAGCACCGGCACGCCGCGCGCGCGCAGCGCGTCGGCGACCGCGAGGCCGGGGAAGATGTGGCCGCCGGTGCCGCCGGCGAGGATCAGCACGGGTGCGGAAGCGGCGGTCATGCGCCCCTCCCGAAGGTCGGCTCGACCCGGTCGCGCAGGCGGCTGGTGCCGCGCACCGCGCCGGCGTGCGCGCCGGCCATGGACATCGCCGCCGGGGACACCGCGGCAGGCAAGGGCTGCGCGGTGGCGGGCATCGGCCCGGGCTGGCCCTGCGCCGCTTCACCGCGCAGGCGCGCGACCTGGCGCTCGGCGCGGTCGAGTTCGTACGACACGCGCAGCAGCAGGCCGAGCGCGGCGCAGGTGCCGAGCACGCTGGAGCCGCCGTAGGAAATCAGCGGCAGGGTCAGGCCCTTGGTCGGCAGCAGGCCCAGGTTGACGCCGATCGAGACGAAGCTCTGCAGGCCCAGCCACAGGCCGACGCCGAAGGCGCAGTAGCCGGCGAAGTGGCGGCGCATCTCCACGCACTTCAGCCCGACCCAGAACGCGCGGCCGACCAGCAGCGCGTACAGCGCGATGACGCAGCACACGCCGACGAAGCCGAGCTCCTCGGCGATCACCGCGAGGATGAAGTCGCTGTTGGCCATCGGCAGGAAGTCGAGCTTCTGGATCGAGGCGCCGAGGCCGACGCCGAACAGTTCGCCGCGGCCCACCGCCATCAGCGAATTGGTGAGCTGGTAACCGCTCTTGAGCGGGTCGGCCCACGGATTGAGGAAGGTGACCAGGCGCTGCAGCCGGTACGGCTCGGCGACGGCGATCGCGGCCAGCGCGGTCAGGCCGACCACCACCGGGCCGAACATCCGCGGCAGGTGCACGCCGCCGAGCACCAGCATCCCCGCGGTGATCGCGAGGATCAGCGACGACGAGCCGAAGTCCGGCTGCAGCAGCAGCAGCGCCACCAGCGCCGCCGCCACGCCCAGCGGCTTGAGCATCGCGCCCCAGGTCGCGTTCACCTCGTCGCGGAAGCGTACGAGGTAGCTGGCGAGCCAGACGATGAACATCGGCTTCACCGCTTCGACCGCCTGGAAGGTGGTGACCCCGAGGTTGAGCCAGCGCCGCGCGCCGTTGAGGGTTCGGCCCACGCCGGGCAGGAACACCGCGATCAGCAGCACGAAGCACAGCACCAGCAGCAGGTGGTCGCGCTGTTCGATGCTCTTGAGCTCGGTACGCATCACCCAGCCGGCGACGACCATGCCCATCGCCAGGAACACCAGGTGCTTGACCAGGAAGTAGTACGGGCCGACATGGTTGCTCATGCCGATCGCGATCGAACTGGAGGCGACCATCACCACGCCGAGGCAGACCAGGGTCAGCGTGGCGCCGAGCAGCCACGGGTCGTAGCGGCCGGGCAGCGCGTCGAGGCGCGTCGCCTGCTGGCCGAATCCGAACCGCGGGAGCATCGAGGCGTTCGCCATCAGCGCACCTTCAGCGTGGCGAGGCCGACGAGGACCAGGATCACCGAGATGATCCAGAAGCGGACGATCACGCGCGGCTCCGGCCAGCCCTTCAGCTCGAAGTGGTGGTGGATCGGCGCCATCCGGAAGACCCGCTTGCCGGTGAGCTTGAACGAGGCGACCTGGATCATCACCGACAGGGTCTCGATCACGAAGATCCCGCCCATCACCACGAGGATGAGTTCCTGGCGCACGATCACCGCGATCAGGCCGAGAACCGCGCCGAGCGCGAGCGCGCCGATGTCGCCCATGAACACCATCGCTGGATAGGTGTTGAACCACAGGAAGCCCAGGCCCGCGCCGGCGATCGCGGCGCAGATGATCACCAGTTCGCCCGCGCCGGGGACGCTCGGGATCTTCAGGTACTCGGAGAACACCGCATTGCCGGAGGCGTAGGCGAACACGCCCAGCGCGCAGGCGACCAGCACCGTGGGCATGATCGCGAGGCCGTCGAGGCCGTCGGTCAGGTTCACCGCGTTGGAGAAGCCGACCGTCCAGAAGTAGGCGACGAACACGAAGAACGCCATGCCGCCGATGCCGACCAGCGGCAGCGCCACGTTCTTGAAGAACGGGATGTACAGCGTGGTCGCCGACTGCACGTCCGCGGTGTAGAACAGGAACAGGCCGGCGGCGAGGCCGAACAGCGACTGCAGCGCGTACTTGGTGCGCGAGCGCATGCCGTTGGGATCGCGCTTGACGATCTTGATCCAGTCGTCCCACCAGCCGATCCAGCCGAAGGCGATCATCGTCGCCAGCACCACCCACACGTAGCGGTTGCGCAGGTCGCCCCACAGCAGCACCGAGGCGGTGATGGTCAGCAGGATCAACGCGCCGCCCATGGTCGGCGTGCCGGCCTTGGAGAAGTGCGACTGCGGGCCGTCCTTGCGGATCGGCTGGCCGCCCTTGAGCTTCGCCAGCCGCGCGATCACCGCCGGGCCCCACCACAGAGAGAGGCCGAGCGAGGTCAGCGCGGCGAGGATGCCGCGGAAGGTCAGGTAACCGAACAGGCCGAAGTGGTGCTGCATCTGCTCCAGCCAGCGCGACAGTTCAAGCAGCATGGCTCTCTCCCCGATCCACGCCGTCGGCGAGGATGTCGTTCACGATTCTGTCCATCGCGCTGCCGCGCGACCCCTTCACCAGCACCCGCGGCGCGTCGCCCGCCGCCGCAAGATCGGCGCGCAGCGCCGCCGCCAGCGCGGCGTGGTCCTCGAACACCCGCGCGCCCTCGCCGAAGGCCTCGGCGGCGCCGGCGCTCAGCGGCCCCAGCGCGTACAGCCGGGACACGCCGGACGCCTTCGCGCGACGCCCGACGCCGGCGTGCAGCGCGGCGCTGTCGGCGCCGAGTTCGCGCATGTCGCCGATCACCAGCCAGCGCTCGCCGCCGGCCGCCGCCAGGGTGTCGATCGCCGCCTGCAGCGAACCGGGATTCGCGTTGTAGCTGTCGTCGATCAGCACCGCGCCGCCGGGCAGCCGATGCACGTTGAGGCGGCCGCCGACCGGGCGCGCGGCGTTGAGGCCGGCGGCGATCGCCGGCAGCCCGATGCCCACGCCCATCGCCAGCGCGGCCGCGGCCAGCGCGTTGAGCACGTTGTGGCGGCCCGGCATCGCCAGCGCGATGTCGGCCTCGCCTTCCGGCGTCGCCAGCACGAAGCGCGCGCCCTCGGCGTCGAGCGCGATGTCGCGCGCGGTGAGGTCGGCGTCGGCGTCGAGCGCGAAGCGCAGCAGGCGACGGCCGTGCGCGCGTTCGGCGAGGACGCGCTGTTCGAAATACGGCGCGAACGCATCGTCGGCGTTGATCGCCGCGACCCCGCCGGCCGGCAGCGCGTCGTAGATCGCGGCCTTGGTGTCGGCGATGCCGAGCAGGCTGCCCATGCGTTCGAGGTGCGCCGGCGCGATGTTGTTCACCAGCGCCGCGTCCGGGCGCACGATGTCGGTGAGATAGGCGATGTCGCCCGGCTTGCCGGCGCCCATCTCGTAGACCGCGAACAGCGCGTCGTCGGGCGCGTCGAGCACCGCCAGCGGCAGGCCGATCTCGTTGTTGCGGTTGCCCGGCGTGCTGTACGCGCGACCGGTCGCGGCGGCTTCGAGGATCGCCGTCACCAGCGCCTTGACGCTGGTCTTGCCGTTGCTGCCGGTGACCGCGACGACCTTGGTCGCCCGGCCGCGCTGCACCGACGCGGCCAGCGCCGCCAGCGCGCGCTCGGTGTCGGCCACGACGACCTGCGGGATCGCGACCGCGCCCTCGCGCGAGACCAGCGCCGCCGCCGCGCCGCGCTCGGCGGCCTGCGCGACGTAGTCGTTGCCGTCGAAGTGCTCGCCGCGCAGCGCGACGAACATCGGCTGCCGCATGTCGGCGCCGTCGAGGCGGCGGGTGTCGGTGACCAGCGCGTCGACCGTGCGGTCGCCGCCGACCAGCCGGCCGCCGACGGCCTGCGCGATGCGGGAGAGCGTCATCGGCGTCATGCCCGCGCCTCCAGGGCCGCACGCGCGACCTCGGTGTCGTCGAACGGATGGCGCACGCCGTGGATGTCCTGGTAGGGCTCGTGGCCCTTGCCGGCGACCAGCACCAGATCGCCGGCCGCGGCCTCGGCGACCGCGTGGGCGATGGCCGCGCCGCGATCGCGCACGACGCGGACGTCGTCCGGGCGCGCGAAACCGGCAAGGATGTCCGCGACGATGGCGTCGCCGTCCTCGGTGCGCGGATTGTCGTCGGTGACGAACACCAGGTCGGCGAGATTCTCGGCGATCGCCGCCATCTGCGGACGCTTGCCGGCGTCGCGGTCGCCGCCGCAGCCGAACACGCAGATCACCCGCCCGCGCGCGTGGGCGCGCAGCGCGTCGAGCGCCTGCGCGAGCGCGTCGGGCGTGTGCGCGTAGTCGATCACCACCAGCGGCCGCGCGCCATCGCCGCCGAGGCGGTTCATGCGGCCGTGGACCGGCGCCAGCCGCGAGAGCAGTCCGGCGATCGCCGCCGTCGTTTCGCCCAGCGCGTGCAGCGTGCCGGCGACCGCCAGCAGGTTGTCGACGTAGAACCGGCCCAGCAGCGGCGAGCGCACCGGATGGGTCTCGCTTCCGATGCGCAGGTCGAAACCGATGCCGGAGAGATCGAGCCGGATGTCCTCGGCGCGCACCGTCGCGTCGGCGTCGCCGCGCGAGCTGACCCCGATGGCCCGGGTGGTGGCGCGCGTCGCGCCCGCGCGCACCGCCGCGAACAGCGCGCGCCCGTGCGCGTCGTCGAGGTTGACCACCGCCGCGCCCAGGTCCGGCCACGCGAACAGCCTGGCCTTGGCTTCGCCGTAGGCGTCCATCGTGCCGTGGTAGTCGAGGTGGTCGCGGGTGAGATTGGTGAACACCGCGACCGCGAAGCGCACGCCGTCGACGCGGCCCTGGTCGAGCGCGTGCGAACTGACTTCCATCGCCACCGCGTCCGCGCCGGCGTCGCGCAGCCCGGCGAGCAGCGCGTGGGTCTGCAGCACCAGCGGGGTGGTGAAGCCGGTCGGCTCGACCCGGCCGTACAGGCCAGCGCCGAGCGTGCCGATGGTGCCGGCGGTGCGGCCCTGCAGCGTCCACGCCTGCGCGATCAACTGCACGGTCGAGGTCTTGCCGTTGGTGCCGGTGACGCCGACCACGGTCATCGCCTGCGACGGCGCGCCGTGGAACCGGTCGGCGAGCGCGCCCAGGCGCGCACGCAGCGACGACACCGCCAGCACCGGGATGCCGGCGCCGCCCGCGGCGGCGGCGAACGCCTCCGGCATCGGCGGCTCGAACAGCACCGCGGCCGCGCCGGCGGCTTCGGCCTGGGCGACGAAGTTGAGACCGTGCGCGCCGAAGCCCTCGATCGCGACGAACGCGTCGCCCGGGCCCACGGCGCGGCTGTCCTGCACCAGCCCCGCGATTTCCAGGCCGGCGGGAATTCCGGGCACGTCCGGCAGTAGCGTCGCCAGCGGCATGCGGCTCATCGCGCGCCTCCCGCCGACGGCAGCGCATCGAGCGCCGGCGGCATCGCCGCGGCGGACACCGGGCGCTGCATGACGACAGGCGGCGTGGCGGCAGGCGGCGCGACCACGGGCAGCGCCGGTGCCGGCGCGACGGCCGCACCGGGCCGGCCCGCGACGCGCGCGCGCTTCGCATCCGCCGACGCCTGCACGGCGAGCCAGGTGTCGATGTCGTCCGGCGGCACGTCCATCAGCCGCAGCGCGCCTTCCATCACGTTGCGGAACACCGGCGCGGAGACCAGGCCGCCGGTGTAGCCGAGCGTCGGTTCCGGGTCCTTGAGCACGACCACCATCGCGAAGCGCGGGCGATCGACCGGCACCAGCCCGGCGAAGAACGCGTTGTAGCGGCGCGAATAGCCGCCGTTGCTCGAAATCCACGCGGTGCCGGTCTTGCCGGCGACGTGGTAGCCGAGGATCGCGGCCTGGGTGGCGGTGCCGCCGGGCTCGGTGACGGTCTGCATCATGCGCAGCACCTCGGCGGCGATCTTCGGATCGAGGATCTGCTCGCTCTCGCCGGTCTGGCCCTTGATGAAGGTCGGCACCACCGAACGCCCGCCGTTGCCGATCGCGGCGTAGGCGCGCGCGATCTGCAGCGGGGTCACGCTCACGCCGTAGCCGTAGGACATCGTCTGCTTGGTGGTGCCGCTCCAGCCGTCCGGCTTCGGCAGGTTGCCCGGGCTCTCGCCGGGGAAACCGCTGCCCGGCACGTGGCCGTAGCCGAAGCGGCTGTAGAAGTCGTACATCTGCTCCTTGGTCAGCCGCATCGCGATCTTCGCCGAGCCGACGTTCGAGCTCTTGCGGATCACGCCGGTGACGTCGAGCACGCCGTAGTTGTGGGTGTCGGTGGTCTTCCAGCGGCCGTTCGGGATCCAGCCCGGATTCGTGTCGAACACGGTGTTCGGGGTGATCACCCCCGCCTCCAGCGCCGCGGCCACGGTCAGCGGCTTCATGGTCGAGCCCGGCTCGATCACGTCGGTCACGGCGCGGTTGCGATGCGCGTCGCGCGACGCGGCGCCGACCGCGTTCGGGTTGAACGACGGCAGGTTGGCCATCGCCAGCACTTCGCCGGTGGCCACGTCCAGCACCACCGCCGAACCGCTCACCGCGTGGGTGTCGGCGAGCGCCTGCTTCAGTTCGCGATAGGCGAGGAACTGGATGCGGCGATCGATGGTGAGGGTGAGGTTCTGGCCCGGTTCGGCCGGACGCAGCAGGTCGACCTCCTCCACCGTGCGGCCGTGCAGGTCGCGGATCACGCGCTTGAGCCCCGGGCGGCCGGACAGGGTGTGGTCGAAGGCGTATTCCAGGCCTTCCTGGCCGTGGTCGTCGATGCCGGTGAAGCCGAGCACGTGCGCGATCGCCTCGCCCTGCGGGTAGAAGCGGCGGTACTCGCGCTGCGAATACACCCCGGGGATGCCGAGGGCGAGGATCCGGCGCGCCTCGGCCGGGCCGATCCGGCGCTTGAGGTAGACGAAGTCCTTGTTCCTGCGCTGGATCAGGCGGTCGTTGAGGGCCTCGGCGTCGATCCCGAGCGCGGCCGCCAGCGCCGGCAGCCGGCCCTGCGCCTTCAGCGCTTCCTGCGGCACCGCCCAGATCGACTCCACCGGGGTGGACACCGCCAGCGGCTCGCCGTTGCGGTCGGTGATCATGCCGCGCGAGGTCGCGATCGGCACCTTGCGCATGAAGCGTTCGTCGCCCTGCTTGCGGTAGAACTCGTTGCTGATCAACTGCAGGTAGGCGGCGCGGCCGACCAGCGCCAGCGCGCACACGCCGAGCGCGGCGCCGACCAGCAGCAGCCGCCCGCGCAGGTCGAACCGGGCGCGGCCGCGCGGCGCCGGGCCGCGACGCGACAGGCCCTCGCCCAGGCGCGTGCGCAGGGCGTCGATCCAGGAGGGCGCGCGCGAGCTCATGGGCGCAGCACCACCGTTTCCGCCGGCTCCGGCGTACGCATGCCCAGGCGCTCGCGCGCGACCTTGTCGATGCGGTTGCTTTCCGCCCAGGTCGCCTGCTCGAGCTGCAGCCGGCTGAACTCGATGTCGAGCGCGTCGCGGGCCTTTTCCAGCCGGGTCAGGTCGAAGAACAACTGGCGGTGGCGATGGCGGGCGTCGACCACGCCGATCGCGGTCAGCACGTTCGCCAGGGCCAGCACCGCGAGGACGACGCGCACGTTCATGCGGCCTCCGCGAGCTTTTCGGCCACGCGCAGCACCGCGCTGCGGGCGCGCGGGTTGGCGTCGGTCTCGGCGGCGTCGGCCTTCTGCGCGTCGGCGACGATACGCAGGGTCGGCACGAACGCGACCGCCACCGGCATGCGCCGGTTGGCCGGCGGCGCCTTGGCGAGGCGGGCGATGAACTGCTTGACGATGCGGTCTTCCAGCGAGTGGAAGCTGATCACCGCGAGCCGGCCGCCGGGCCTGAGCGCGGCGACCGCGGCGTCGAGGCCGCGCTCGAGGTCTTCCAGCTCGCGGTTCACGAAGATCCGGATCGCCTGGAAGTTGCGGGTGGCCGGATGGATCTTCTGCGCGCCGCGCGGGACCACGGAGGCGATCAGGTCGGCGAGCTGCGCGGTGCGCAGCAGCGGTTCGGCGGCGCGGCGGGCGACGATCGCGCGGGCGATGCGGCGGCTCTGCTTCTCCTCGCCGAAGGTCCACAGCACGTCGGCGATCTCGCGCTCGTCGGCGCGCGCTAGCCAGGCCGCCGCGCTTTCGCCGGACTCGGGGTCCATGCGCATGTCGAGCGGACCGTCCTTGCCGAAGCTGAAGCCGCGTTCGGCCACGTCGAGCTGCGGCGAGGACACGCCGAGGTCGAGCAGCACGCCGTCGAGGCCGTCGCGGACGCGATCCCAGTCGCCGAGCGCGGCGAAGCTGCCGCGGCGGATGGCGACGCGCGGGTCCGCACCGAACGCCTGTTCGGCGACGCGGATCGCTTCGGGATCCTTGTCCATCAGCAGCAGCCGACCTCCGTCACCCAGGCGCTCGAGCACGCCACGGGCGTGTCCGCCACGCCCGAAGGTGCCATCCAGATACGTTCCGTCCTTCCGAACCCGCAGCCCGTCCATGACCTGCCCGAACATCACCGGCAAGTGCAGCACCGGAAGGTGGGCGGGCACGGAACCCGCGCCACCCGCGGTCACAGCTGCAGATCGAGCATCGCTTCGCCCAGGTCCGCATCGCTCAGCGTCATGCGTATCTGGGCGTGGTGCGCCTGCTCGCTCCACAGTTCGAACTTGTCGCCCATGCCCAGCAGCACCGCGCGCTTGTCGATGCCGACGGCGCTGCGATGGCTGGCGGGGATGCCGATGCGGCCGTTGCCGTCGGGCTCGACGAAGGTGGCGGCGCCCACCAGCTTCAGCTGCAGCGTGCGGCTGACGCTCTTGGTGCGCGGCAATGCGTTGACCTGGTCGCGGACCTGTTCCCAGACCGGACGGGGGTAGAGGTAGAGCGAACCGGACTCGAAGGGGTTGTAGGTGAGCACCAGCCGGCCCTCGCAGGCCTGCGCGATGACGTCCCGGTAGGCGGTCGGGATCGCCAGTCGGCCTTTGTCATCGATCGTGATGGCGGTCTCACCCTGGAACACAACGCTTCGGCCCGGTCGTGCCCGTCTGCGGCGGGCTTGGTCAACACGGAAAACCACGATTCACCCGGTTTTCCCACAGGCCGCCACATTAGGAGTGGCACACAGGGTTGTCAACAACTTTCTGCGACGCATTTCACCAAGCGCGTCAAGGACTTGCGCCAATGTTCAGAGAACAGTTCAAGGTTTATCCACAAGCCCCTGTTTAGTCTCAAATTTTGAGACTTGAGCCACCTGAAGCGGCTTCCTGAACAGGCCCCGCAAACGGTGCGACGCACCATTCCGGTGCAGACCCGCCGGCGAGAGACGTCCTCGGCATGCAAACCGCGCCCCACCCCGGCGCCACGGCGCCCGGGCCAGTGGGCATCGCCCCGTTCCCCCGGATCGCCGACACGGATGCCCTCCACCCCCCGAGTCAGGGGCGGCGCGCGCAGCGCGAACGGGTATCTGGAGATGAACGGTGGGGCCCGCGATTCGCCCTGCGAATCGTGGGCGCTTTTCGCGTGCTCCGCCCGAGCCCGCGCCCTCCCCAGAGCCACGCCCTCACCCAAAGCCCCCTGAGTCAGGGGGCGGCTCGCGCGCAGCGCGAGCGGGGGTCTGGACGTGCGCGGCGGGGCCCGAAGTTCGCGCAGCGAACTTTGGGATTGATCCGGGCACGGCCCGGATCAATAAAAGGCAGAGCCGGCCGATAAGCCGGGTTCTGTCGTGGACAGTCATTCCTCTAGGCGCATCGTCGCCGATACGCTCGAGCAGCCTACCCGGAGACGTCGCGGGCCACGACATCGTCTCCCTATTTGGCCTTGCTCCCGGTGGGGTTTGCCGTGCCGGTCCGTTGCCGGACTCGCGGTGCGCTCTTACCGCACCATTTCACCCTTGCCTGATCCCTCGCCACCCCATTGCGGCCTTCCCCGTCACCGACTCGGCCGATGCTTCGCATCGTCGAGCGCGACGTCGGGCCGCAATGGGGTGGCGAGGGCCATCGGCGGTATCTTTCTGTTGCACTTTCCGTCGGCTCGCGCCGCCCAGGCGTTACCTGGCACCGTGCCCTGCGGAGCCCGGACTTTCCTCGGCGCCCCCGAAGGGACGACGCGACTGTCTGGCCGGCTCTGCCGGGGCGGATTGTCGCACGGCCGCCGGGCCGCCGCCGGCGCGCGACCTGAACGGCGACGCCGGGCGCACGCGTTCACCGCCCCGCTGCGCTACTCTCGTCGGGCAAGGCCGGTCCGGAACGAGGCAACGGCATGGTTCGAGGCTGTGGCGTCATCCCGAGAGGCATCTCCACGCGACGCGCGCCGTGGACTGCCCTCCGCGGGCTGCTGTTCGCGCTTTCGGGCATCGCGGCTTCCGGCCTCCTTGTTTTCAGCCTCCTGGTTTTCGGCCTGCTGGCGTCCGGCACCGCCGCCGCCGCGCCGCCGCCATCCTCGGCCCCCCAGGCGTCCCGGGCATCGCCGCCGGCCACGCCCGACCAGCGCCATCCGCTGGAGATCCGCGCCCTGACCGCGCCGCACGAGGTCCTGCGCGCACTGCCCGCGGCGCGCGCGGCGCTCGCGAAGGGCGACCATGCCGGCGCCGCACGCCTCGCCCTGGCCCAGGCCAATGCCTGCCGGGTGATCGCCGACTGGCACTGCCAGCGGATGGCCGGCTCCATCGCCATGGAACACGCCGACCGCACCAACAGCGTCTACCTGCAGGTCCGCGCCCGCATCGCGCTGGGCCGGGCGCTGTCGCGGCTGGGCGACTTCGCCAATGCCTCGAAGCTGATCACCGAGGCGCGGCGGCGGCTGGGGCCGAACGGCGACGACGCGCTGCAGGCCGACATCCTGCTGGCCTACTCGTCGCTCAGCGCGCGCCTGGGCAAGCTCGACGAGTCCTACCGCTACGCGAGCGAAGGCCTGGCGCACGCGCCCGCCGCCACCCAGCCGGAAATGCGCATCCGCCTGCTGCGCAACATGGCGCAGGCCGCGTCCGGCACCGGGCGGGCGCGCGAGGCGCAGGCGCTGCTGGGCGAAGCCGAGCCGCTGCTGGTCGCCATGCAGGATCCCAAGCTGAGCGCCGAGGTCCTGCTCGAACAGGCGAATGCGGCGAAGGCGCTGGGCGACGCCGACGCGGTCGAGGACCGCGGCCGGCGGATCGGCGCGATCGGCGACGAGTTGAAGAACACCCAGTTGCGCGGCCTCAGCTTCGAAACGATCGGCCACGCGCAGCGCATGCGCGGGCGGCACGAGGCCGCGTACGACGCCTACGCGCAGGCCCGCGACGCGTTCGCCGCGCTGCACCTGTATCGCGACGAACTGCGCGCGGTCCGCCAGATCGTCGATCTGCAACTGGCCGGGGTGCGGGCCGATCGCCTGCCGCAGTCGGTGGCGCGGCTGACCCGGCTCAACGACGAGGTAACGCGGATCGAACGCGACTCGTCCGCGGCCGATTTCGAGGAGCGGCTGCGCTATGCGCAGAGCGAAGCCGCGCTGGCGACGGCCCGCGCCGCCGAAGAGAACGCGCAACTGCGGACCGAAGTCGTCGAGAACCGCTTCCGCTACACCCTGATCGCCGGCGTGCTGGCGCTGTGCACGCTGGCGGTCGCGGTCGCGCTGTACGCGCAGCAGCGCCGGCACGCCACCGCGCTGCGCGACCGCGGGCGCGAACTGGAACACGCGGTCGCCACCGACTTCCTGACCTCGGTCCACAGCCGCCGCCACCTCACCGAAGCGGGCCACGCCGCGGTCGCGGACGCGCGCGGCGGCGCCGAGCGCAGCCTCGCGGTGGCGGTGGTCGACGTCGATCATTTCAAGCGCATCAACGACCGCTTCGGCCATGCGGTCGGCGACGAAGTGCTCAAGGCGGTGGCCACCGCGATGCGCGCGGTCTGCCGCGACAGCGACCTGCTCGGCCGCTACGGCGGCGAGGAGTTCGCGGTGCTGCTGCGGGGCATCCCGCCTGCGCATGCGTTCGCCGCCGCCGAGCGCCTGCGCGAGGCGGTCGCGCGGGTGGCGGTGCGGGCGGGCGACCAGACGATCACGCCCACCGCCTCGGTCGGCGTCGCCTGCCTGCGCGCGGACGACACCCATTTCGACCAGGTGCTGATCCGCGCCGATCGCGCGCTGTACCGGGCCAAGGAAGCGGGCCGCGACCGGGTGGTGATGGCCGAGGCGGACGAGGCGCCCGCGGCGCCGGCGTGATCGGGCCGACGTGATCGGGCCGACTTGATCGCGCCGGCTTGATCGGGCGCAAGTCGGCGCCGGCGCCGGTCTGCGACAGTGCGGCTCCACGCACGGAGACCGCACATGACCGGGAAATCGTTCGCCCGCATCACCGACGATGTGTCCAGCGCCCTCGCCGCGATGCGCAGCGAGGTGCCGGACACCATGAAAGGCTTCAGCGCGATGGCCCAGGCCGCACTGAAGGGCGGCGCCATCGACGCCCTCCACAAGGAACTCATCGCACTGGCGATCGGCGTGTCCTCGCGCTGCGACGCCTGCATCGGCTTCCACGTGAAGGCGCTGATCCGCCTCGGCGTCACCCGCGAACAACTGATGGAAACGCTGGCGGTCTGCACCTACATGGGCGGCGGTCCGACGTTGATGTACGCCGCCGAAGCGGTGCGGGCCTACGACGAGTTCACCGCGGCGCGGGACTGAGCGCCGCCGCACCCGGCGTCGCCCCGGCCGCCACTCTCACCCGCCGTACAGCGCCTTGCGCGGCGCGCCGGTCAGCTCCGCGGCGAGTTTCGCGGCGGTCGAGGGCGGCAGGTGGTCGGCGAGCTTCGCGTAGACGCGCCGGCCTTCGGCGACCTTCGTCGCCTCCTCGTCGGCGACGCCCTGCACCAGCAGCACGAATTCGCCCTTGCGCTGGTCGGGGTCGGCGGCGACGCGGGCGTGCAGCTCGGCGAGGGTGCCGTCGAGCACGGTCTCGAACAGTTTGGTGAGCTCGCGGGCGACCGCGGCCGGGCGCTCGGCGCCGAACACCGCGGCGGCGTCGGCCAGGGTCTCCTCGATCCGGTGCGAGGCCTCGTAGAAGATCAGGGTGCGGCTTTCTCCCGCCAGCCGCGACAGGCGTTCGCGGCGGGCGCCGGACTTGGCGGGCAGGAAGCCCTCGAACGCGAACCGGTCGCTGGGCAGCCCGGCCACGCTGAGGGCGGCGATCAGCGCGCTCGGCCCGGGCACCGGGCTGACCTTCACGCCCGCGGCGCGCGCCGCGGCGACCAGCCGGAACCCGGGATCGCTGACCAGCGGGGTGCCGGCGTCGGACACCAGCGCCAGCGATTCGCCGGCGAGCAGCCGCGCGACCAGGCGTTCGGCCACGCCGGCCTCGTTGTGCTCGTGCAGGGCGACCAGCGACTGTTCGACGCCGTGGTGGGCCAGCAGTTGCCGGGTGTGGCGGGTGTCCTCGGCGCAGATCGCGGCGACCGCGCGCAGCGTCGCCAGCGCCCGCGGCGAGAGGTCGGCGAGGTTGCCGATCGGCGTGGCGACGACGTGGAGGGTGCCGGCAGCGGCGGAAGAGGACATCGGATCGGCTCGCTGGGCGGCGTGGGCGGTTAGAATCCTAACGATTCCGCCACGGGGTTGCGTCGATGTCGATGAACAGGAAGGGACTGGCCTGGCTGTGCGCCGGCCTGATGGGGCTGGGGCTCACCGCCTGCACGCCTCCGCAGACCAGGCCCGACAAGCCCGGGACCTACCACGTCAACCCGGCGATCGCGCAGGCGTCCGCGCTGGCCCGCAACCACGCCTCGATGAGCGGCCAGGCCCGCGCCGACGCCGCGCGCGAGATCGAGCGCCTGCTCTCCGGCCTCGACAACGCGACCCTCGCGACCGAGGCCTCGCGGATGGCCGAGGGCGACCCGCTGTACAACTTCGCCGGACGCGAACTGGTCCGTCGCGGGCAGCCGCTGCCGCGGCCGTTCGATCGCGAGGGCGGCTGGCGCTTCGACGCCGCCGACCGCGCGCCCGCCGATCGCGACGGCTACCGCCCGCCGCGCAAGCTCGCGGTGCTGCTGCCGCTGACCGGCGACATGGCGGCCGCCTCGGTCCCGGTGCGCGACGGGCTGCTGGCCGGCTACTACGGCGAGCACCGCCAGCGGCCGGAGGTCGGGTTCTACGACACCGGCAGCACGCCGGCCGGCGCGGTCGCCGCCTACCGCAAGGCGGTCGAGGACGGCGCCGACTTCGTGCTCGGCCCGCTGGGACGCGACCAGGTCGCCGGGCTGTTCAAGGAAGCCGATCTGAAGGTGCCGGTGCTGGCGCTGAACCGCGGCCCCGAGGCCCCGCCCAGCGGCAGCGCCAGCTTCGCGCTGGCGCCGGAGGACGACGGCATCGCCGCCGCCGAATACCTGCTGTCGCGCAACGTGCGCCGGGTGCTGGTGCTGGTGGGCGCCGACGACGGTCTGCGCCGCAGCGTCGCCGCGTTCCGCGAGCAGTGGAGCAGCCGCGGCGGCACCATCGTCGACACCCTGACCATCGCCGACAAGCCGGCCGACGGCACCGCGGCGCTGCAGGCGGCGGCGCAGAAGGAGGGCGGCGTGGACGCGGTGTTCCTCGCGCTCAAGGGCGCGCAGGCGCGCGCGGTGGCCCCGCAACTGACCCTCGCCGGGCTCGGCGACAAGCCGCGGGTGGCGACGGCGCAATTGCTGTCGGGCACCGGCAAGCCCGATCAGGATCGCGCACTGGACGGCATCGTGTTCCCGGGCGAGACCTGGACCGTGCAGGGCCTGCCCGGCCTGCCGCCGGCGGAAAGCACCGGCGCGGCCCTGATTTCCGCGCGCGGCCCGGCGGCGAAGCTGTTCGCCTTCGGCCACGACGCCTGGCTGCTCACCGGCTATCTCGACGCCATCGCCCACCACGCCGACCGCTCGGTGCCCGGCGCCACCGGCCAACTGCGGCTGGACGGGTTCGGCAACGTCGTGCGGGTGCCGGCGTGGTCGAACTTCTCCGGCGGCGAGATCGTCGCGCTGGGCAAGCGTGGCGACTGACCCCGCAGGGGACTCCAGACGCGCCCGCGGCGCGCACATCGAAGCGCTGGCCGCCGCGTTCCTGCGCGAACGCGGGCTGGTCCCGGTCGCCGCGAACGCCAGCGCCCGCGGCGGCGAGCTCGACCTGGTGATGCGCGACGGCGAGACGCTGGTGTTCATCGAAGTGCGCTACCGCCGCGATGCGCGCTTCGGCGGCGGCGCGGCCTCGATCGACGCCGGCAAGCGCCGGCGCATCGTGCTCGCCGCGGAACAGTTCCTCGCCGCCCGTCGCGGCTTCGCCCGCCTGCCCTGCCGCTTCGACGTGATCGACGCCAGCGGCGATCCCGCCGCGCCCGATGTGGTCTGGCTGCGCGACGCCTTCCGCGCCGACGACGCCTGAGGCCGCCGCAGCGTGCCGACGATCTTCACCCATGCGGTGGTGCCGCTGGCGGCGGGCCTGGCGCTGGGCCGCACCGCGCTGCCGCCGCGGCTGGTCGCCGCCGGCGTGGTCGCGGCGATGGCGCCCGACTTCGACACCATCGCGTTCAAGCTCGGGATCGACTACGCCGCGCCGTTCGGGCATCGCGGCGCCAGCCATTCGATCGTGTTCGCGTTCGCCCTGGGCCTGCTCGCCGCCGCGTGCGCGCCGTGGCTGCGCAGCGGACGCCGGCGCGCGTTCGCGTTCGTCGCGCTGTGCGCGCTCTCGCATCCGCTGCTCGACGCGCTGACCAACGGCGGCCTCGGCGTCGCCCTGCTGTGGCCGTGGTCGCAGACGCGCTTCTTCGCGCCGTGGCGACCGATCGCGGTGTCGCCGATCGGCGCGGGCTTCTTCAGCGCGCGCGGCGCGGCGGTGCTGTGGTCGGAACTGCGCTGGGTGGTGCTGCCGCTCGCGCTCGCGGCGCTGCCGTGGATGGCGATCCGGAAGCATCTCGCCGGGCGGCGGTAGCGGGACGCTGCACGCGTCGAAGCAAACGCATCGAAGCAAGCGCATCGAAGCAAGCGAGGCGGCATACTCGCGCGATCGCATCCGGGGAATCGTGCATGGGCGGATTTTCGATCTTGCACTGGCTCATCCTGCTCGCCGTCCTGTCCGTGCCGGCAGCGGTGGTGATCGCGATTTTCGTGACCCGGCAGCGCCGTCCGCCGCCACCCGCCATCGGTCGACGCACGCCCCCGCCCCTGCCCGCGCCGTCGGACGAAACGCCGCCCCGCTGACGGCGCACGGACTTCCGCGCAGGCGCGCGCGTCGGCAGGGCGAGCGACCCGTCACGCCAGTCGCGGCCCCCTGGGCGCCGGATCGTCCGGCCCCGGCATCGCCTGCGCCTGCGCGGGGGCGTTCCGGGCCTGCGCGATGGCCTGCTGCTGATCGATCCGCGCGACGTGCTCGCTGCTCTGCGCCAGACTCTGGCCCGCCAGCGCGCCCACGTCCGCGACCGCGGTCTTCGCCCACGGCGCAGACAGATCCGCGGTGTCGGTCATGCCGACCCTCGCGCCGTCCGGCGTGAACCGGGCCGCGCCGATGGTGTCCAGCCCGCGTTCGCGCGCCTTCTCGACCAGCCCGCCGGCCAGTTGCCGGCTCATCTCGTCCGGTGGCCGGCCCATCCGGGCGTCGCGCTCGTTCACCGCGCGCAGGGCGGCGGCGAACATGCCGTGGTGCTCGTGCGCCGGGTCGTCGAGCATCAGGGCGGCAGGTCGCGGCGACGCCTCGCGCCGGTCCGCCCCCGGCGCCGGCGCGTCCGGGTCGGACGCCTCCGCGCGGCGCCCCGGACCCGGTGCGCGCGGCGCCGCCGGATGCGGCTCCAGCGGCGGCGCGGGCCGCAGGCCGGGCGCGCGCGGATCGACGTGCAGCAGCGGCGTCGCCACGCCGTCGCGGGTCAGGTCCAGATCGACCACGCCGTTGCCGCGATCGACCCGGGTGACCTGGTCGCGTTCGATCGCCTGCCAGCGCCCGCCGATGTTCGCGTGCCCGTGACCGTCGCGGTTCCACTGCACGAAATCGTGGCCGGACACGTACAGGCCGGCGGTGTGGCCGGCCGGCGCGCCCTGGAAGCGGACGTCCTGCGCGCGCGCGCCGCCGGCGTCCAGCGCCTCGACGAAGGCCCGGCCCTGCACCGGCGCGAGGAACAGGTTCTTGACGGTCGAATACTCGGCGTCCAGGTGCGGACGGGCCGGGTCCTGGTCCAGCCGGGTCGGGTTGACCAGCGGGTCGGCCATCACGTCCCGCCACGCGTCGCGCAGCGGGTTGTCCGCGGCCGCACCGCGCAGGGCGATCACCAGCTCCGCGCCGCGCAGCGCGTTGTCGCGGTCGCCCTGCAGGTGCTGCGGGACCGCGGCCTTGAGGTCTTCCAGCGAGTCGATGGCGCCGTTCTCCACCCGCCGCAACACCCGCGGCCAGTTCCGTTCGCCGTCCTGGTTGTCGAGTTTGGCGACGACGGTGGCCATCCGGAGCTGATCGTCCGCGGTCGCGTTGCGATAGAGCGCGGTGTCCTCCAGTCGCCGCACCGCGCCGTCTTCCCGCAGCAGATGACCGACCTGCCTCACGTCCTGGTCGTGGACGAAGGTGATGCCCGCGTCCGAACGCAGGAACGTGTTGAGCCGGTCCTTGATGCCGGCCGGCAGGTCGTAGCCGTTGTCGGCGACGGTCTGGCGATCGCCGCGGATTTCGTTGCCCTGGCGGCGCAGCGCATCGCTGGCCTGGCCGTATTCGGCCGCCGTCAGCGCCAGGTGGGCCGGCTGCCCCGGCGCACGGGCCCATGTCTGGTAGGCGTTGAGCAACTGGTCGGCGTTGCGGTTGGCGTCGTCGCGCTGCTGGCCGAAGTCGGTCTGCAGCGTGCCGATGGAATAGCCGCTGTTGTAGATCGGTTCGAGCTGGCCCTCGCGGAAGACGCCCGCTTCGCGCGGCTCGCGCCTCGCGGTGTCGCCCTCGCGATGGATGTAGCCGGCGAACGCCAGGTCGTAGGCCACGTTGCGCCCGCGCAGGCTGCCTTCCGATGCGACGCCGACCGCGAAGTAGAGCGTGGCCCTGAGTTCGTCGTCCGACAGTGTCGCCGGTCCCGGCTGTGCGTTCATGGTGTGCCTCCCTGGCGTGCGATGCCGCGATTCCCTGATGTCGCGATTTCCTGATGCGGCCGTTCCCTGACCCCGCTATTCCCGGATGTCGACGATCCGGATGCCGGGCGCGCGGCCGGCCGGCGAAAGATCCCTGGCGTTCAGACGCACCGCCTTGCGGCCGACGACGATGAGCAGGGTGTTGTCGTCGAGATTCACCGCATGGCTCGGACGCGTGGTCCAGCAGCGCTGCGCCGGGACGTAGTCGGCGATGATCTTCGTCAGCGGCCGGAAGCCCGGCGCCGTTTCCTGGCGCAGCGGGGCCCGCGTGCGGGCGACGTAGGCGGCGGTCTCGCAGATCGGTTGCCCGCCGAACCACCGGCGCACGTCGATCGGCGTGTTGACGCTTTCGGCCACGCCGTCCGGCCCGGTCACGATCTTCGCATCGAACAGCACGCCGCCCAGCACGACGTCATGTCCGCGGCCCTCGCGATCCTGCCAACCGCCGTACGCGGCGGGCCGGTCGGGGTCGACGGTTGAGGCGGTGCCGCGCACGGACACGTGGCGACGCCCGCTGCGGTCGGTGAAGCTGTAGGCCATCCTGCCGTCGGGGGCGGCGGCGTCGATCGGCGCCGCCTGCACATCGGCCACGCGTTCACCGGAAAAGAACTCCAGCGCCTGGGTGGCACCGCCCGCAGGCGCGGCCATCAGCCAGAGCTTCCAGGGACGGCCGCGGTCTTCGATCACGATGTCGTCGATCGCGCCGCCCTTGATCGCGCCGTGCTTGATCGCGACGTCCCCGATCGCGACATCCGCGCTCGGGAAGGTGCGCTCGGCGACGGTCGTCCGCGGCCAGTGTCCCTCGGACCGGGCGAGCGTCGCGGCGGCGGGCGGGGGCACGCCACGGGGCGGACTCGCGCAGGCGGCGATGCCCGCGCCGAGCAGCACGGCGACGCACAGGACTGCGGACAGGGCCCTCGGCGCGATCGCGGGCCGGACGGCGGCATGCGCCTGCGCGGCCTGCCGGGCCCGCCGACGTTCCCTGCCGCAAGGGTGTCCCGACGGAGGTGAGGATCCGATCCTGCGCATCCCGGCGCTTCCCTGCTGTTCCATGACACCGTCGAGTATGCCGCAAAACGCACGGGAAATAGGCACGATCCGTCCTCGAATAAACACTTTCAACACCATACAACATTTCGTTTTGTTTCGCGGTGGCCTATGGCAAGCCATGTTCCGATCGACGCAGGCATGGCTCCGATCCGTGCCGTCGTTCGCCGCGCAGACGCCCGTGAGGCGATGGCGCGGCGGACGGGCGCAACGCGATCCAGCGCAAGCCGCTGCCGTCGGAGCGACACGGGCTCGCAGCGCACCTGCGCGCCGACGCGGCCAGGCGCCACCGCGGGCGATCCGGGCGATCCGCCGGTGCATGGCCCTACAATCGGGCCATGGCCGCCCTGCCCTCCGACCTCCTCCGCGCGCTCGCCGAACTGCTCGGCGACGGGCTGCGCACCGATCCCGGCGAGCGGCTGACCTACGGCTACGACAACTCGCGACGACAGGCGATGCCGGACGCGGTGGCGCTGCCGACGACGGTCGACCAGGTGGTCGCGCTGGTGCGCGCGTGCCGCACGCGGCGGGTGCCGGTGATCGCGCGCGGCCGCGGCACCAACACCACCGGCGCGTCGGTACCGGTCGACGGTGGCGTGGTGGTGTCGTTCGAGCGGATGGCGCGGATCGTCGACATCCGCCCGGGCGACCGCTGCGCGGTGGTCGAGCCTGGCGTGCTCAACGGCGACCTGCAGCGCGCGCTGCGGCCGCACGGGCTGTTCTGGCCGCCCGACCCGACCAGCGCCGACTTCTCAAGCATCGGCGGCAATCTCGCCTGCAACGCCGGCGGCCCGCGCGCGGTGAAGTACGGCGCGAGCCGCGACAACGTGCTGGCGCTGACCGCGGTCACCGGCGCCGGCGAGCTGATCCACTGCGGCAGCGCGACGACCAAGGGCGCGACCGGCTACGACCTGCAGCGCCTGCTGGTCGGCAGCGAGGGCACCCTGGCGCTGATCGTCGAAGCCACGCTGAAACTCACCCCGCTGCCGGCCGCGCGCGCTGCGCTGCGCGCGACCTACCGCGATGTCGAGGCCGCCGCCGACGCGGTCGCGCGCCTGATGGCGCAGCCGGCGACGCCGTCGATGCTGGAGTTCATGGACGATCGCGCGCTCGACCTCGCCCGCGGGCACCTGCGCGCGCAGCCCCGCCAGGCCGATGCGGACGACCTGCCCGCGGACGCCGGCGCGCTGCTGATGATCGAGGCCGACGGCGACGCGGCGACGCTGCCGGCGGCGCTGGACGCGCTGCGCGCGGCCGCCGACGGCGACGGCTGCCTCGGGGTGACGCTCGCGCCCGACGAGGCGTCGCGCGAACGGCTGTGGGCCGCGCGCAAGGCGCTCTCGCCCGCGCTGCGCGCGCTGGCGCCGGGCAAGATCAACGAGGACGTGGTGGTGCCGGTGTCGCGGATTCCCGCGCTGGTCGCCGGGGTGCGGACGCTCGCGCGCAGGCATGCGCTGCCGATCGTCTGCTTCGGCCACGCCGGCAACGGCAACCTGCACGTCAACCTGATGTACGACCCGGCGGACGCCGCGCAGGCCGCGCGCGCGCAGGCCGCCATGGGCGAGGTGTTCGCGCTGACGCTCTCGCTCGGCGGCACGCTTTCCGGCGAGCACGGCATCGGCCTGGCCAAGCGCGACTTCATGCCGCAGGCCGTGGACGCGCCGACGCTGGCGCTGATGCGCGCGGTCAAGGCGACGTTCGACCCCGACGGCATCCTCAACCCGGGCAAGCTGCTGCCATGAGCCGGGGACTGGCGCCGCTGCTGCGCGAGATCCGCGCCTGCACCCTGTGCGAGGCGCAGCTTCCGCTCGGCCCGCGGCCGGTGCTGCGCGCCAGCGCGACCGCGCGCCTGCTGATCGTCGGCCAGGCCCCGGGCACGAAGGTCCACGCCACCGGCATCCCGTGGAACGACGCCAGCGGCCAGCGCCTGCGCGCGTGGCTGGACATGACCCCGGCGCAGTTCTACGACGAGGCGGACATCGCGATCGTGCCGATGGGCTTCTGCTACCCCGGCCGGCAGGGCAGCGGCGATGCGCCGCCGCGACCGGAATGCCGCGCGACCTGGCATCCGCGGCTGTTGCCGCAGTTGAAGGCGGTGCGGCTGACGCTGCTGTTCGGCCAGTACGCGCACGCATACTTCCTCGGCGACCGGCGCAAGGCCACGCTCACCGAAACGGTGCGCGCCTGGCGCGAGTACGGTCCCACGCTGCTGCCGATGCCCCACCCCAGCCCGCGCAACGTCGGCTGGTTCAAGGCGAACCCGTGGTTCGAGGCCGAAGTGGTGCCGGCGCTGCGCGAACGCGTGCGCGCGACGTTCGCGGAATGACCCTCGACCTGTCTGCGTAGGAGCGACGTCAGTCGCGACCCTGTGCGGCACGGCGTCGCGACTGACGTCGCTCCTACGAATGTCGTCCCTGCGAAAGCGCAGGCGCGCATAGCCGGTCGGGTTCGCGCGCAGCGAAAGCGGTGATCCCGCCGTTGTAGGAGCGACGTCAGTCGCGACGCTGTGCAGCATTGGGCGGCATTGGGTCGCGACTGACGTCGCTCCTACAAAAAAAAACCGGGGCGATCAGGCGGCGAAATGCACGTAGCCGCCGTGCGGCGGGGTCCAGGCGGCGCCGTCGGAGGTGACGACGGCGATCCTGCCATCGTCGTCGGTGATCGCGCCGACCCGCGTCGCCGGCACGTCGCAGTCGAGCATCGCGGCCTCGATCGCGAGGCGCGCGGTCTTCGGCGCGGTGAAGCACAGCTCGTAGTCGTCGCCGCCGGCGGCCTGTAGGGCGCGCCGCGCGTCGCCCTCGAACGCGGCGCGCAGCGCGACCGATGCGGGCAGCGCGTCCACGTCCACGCGCGCGCCGACGCGGCTGGCGCGGCATACGTGCGCGAGATCGGCGAGCAGGCCGTCGGAGACGTCGATGCAGGCATGGGCGATGCCGGCCAGCGCGCGGCCGGCGGCGACGCGCGGCGTCGGCCGGTCGAGGCGCATGCGCAGCGCGGGGTCGATCGGCTCGCCGGTGCGCCATTGCCGCAGCGCGCCGGCGGCGTCGCCCAGTGTGCCGGTGATCCAGACGTCGTCGCCGGCGCGCGCGGCGGCGCGAGACAGCGCGCCGCGCGGGGCGACGAGGCCGTGCGCGGTCACGCACACCGACAGCGGCCCGCGCGTGGTGTCGCCGCCGACCAGCGCGACCTCGTGCCGCATGGCGAGGTCGAGGAAGCCGTCGAGGAAGCCGTCGAGCCACGCCGCATCCGCCGCGGGCAGCGACAGCGACAGCGTGCACCACGCCGGCGTCGCGGCCATCGCCGCGAGATCGGAGAGGTTCACCGCCAGCGCCTTCCAGCCCAGGTCGGCCGGCGCGGTGTCCTCGGGGAAATGCACGCCGGCGTTGAGCGTGTCCATCGCCACCACCAGGTCGCGGCCGGGCGGCAGGCGCAGGATCGCCGCATCGTCGCCGATGCCGAGCACGACATCCGCGCGCGCGGCGACACGTCGGCGCAGGCGGGCGATGAGATCGAATTCGGACGGCGATGCGGACATGCGATGTGCGTGGCGCGGCAGGAGAGCGGCCCGGAGGAGCGTCGGGAAAGCGCGCATGGTGACACAGCCGCGGCGTCGTTCGCGCTGCGACCGCGTGGTGCGCGCGTGCGATCGCGGTCGCCGGCGGCGGACGCCGCTCATGTTCCGGAACGGCAGCCGACCGCGGCGGACGCCGCCGGCAACGGATCACGGGAAGTTAACACCGCGCCGGCGAGCGATTGACTAGACTCGCAGCGTGCCGGATGCGCCCGCATCCGGCGCCGGTGCCGAGACAGGCAAGATGCGCACCGCCACCGGCCGCGGCCCCGCTGCCGCCGCCCTTCTCAGGAAGATCGAAGGAGTACCGCAATGTCGAAGTTCGAGGATCAGTCCCAGGATCGCGCCCGTCCGCTGGGCCGCAACGTCGCTCGCGAGCTGTCGCCGCAGGAGATCGAGAAGATCGCCGGCGGACGCATTCCGATCACCACCCACGCCACCGGCCCGAACGGCGACGATCCGGCCGATCCGGGCTCCGCCGTCTGATCCGTCCGCGGAGCGGCGCGCGCTGCGCGCCGTCGCCGCAACGCCGCGCCGCCGCGAGGGGCGCGGCGTTTTCGTGTTCCGTTCAATGCCGCCTGCCCGCCGCGATGGAGTGCGCATGCCGACATCCCGTTCCGACCGCGCCGCCGGCGCGAAGCAGCCGCTGATCCTCTCGGGATTCGCCCACGACGTGCATGCCGCCGCGGTCTGCTGGGTGCTGCGCCGCAGCGGCCTGCGTCCGGTCTGGGCGCGGACCCTGGCCGACCCGGCGATGACGCCGCTGTCGCTGCACGCCGACGACGCGCACGGGCTGCGCTTCGCGGGCGGCATCGACCCGGCTTCGACCTCGAGCGTGTGGTTCCGCCGACCGCGGCTGCCGCACGACTTCGCGCACGTGGAGGACGCCGACCGCGCGTTCGTGCAGGACGAGTGGAAGCGCTTCGTCGAGAACGCGCACGCCACCGCCGCGGCCGCGGGCGACGTGTTCTGGGCGAACCTGCCCGAGCGCGCGCGCGACGCCGAGAACAAGCTGCGCCAGTTGCAGGTCGCGCAGCGCTGCGGGCTGCGCTTCCCGGCGACCCTGCTGTCGTCGGATCCCGACGCCATCCGCCGCTTCCGCGACGTCCACGGGCGCATCGTCTACAAGCCGTTCGCGACCCACAGTTGGCGCGACGGCGCCGGCCGCATGTTCAGCACCTACGCCCGCACCGTCGATGCCGAGGCGCTGCGCGACGACGCCAGCCTGCGGCTGTGCCCGGGCATCTATCAGGCCTGCGTCGACAAGACGTTCGACGTGCGGGTGACGATCATCGGCCATCGCCAGTTCGCGGTGCGGCTGGATGCGCCCGACGACGGCGACGGCGTGGTCGATTGGCGCGCGGCGTCGATCGGCGATCGCACCCGCAGCCGGCCGTTCGCGCTGCCCGACGACTGGGCCGCCGGCCTGCGCCGGCTGATGGACGCGCTGGGGCTGGCGTTCGGCTGCGTCGATCTGGTCGGCGACGCCGACGGCGGCCTGCATTTCATCGAGATCAACCAGGCGGGGCAGTTCCTGTTCGTCGAATACGACGTGCCCGGACTGCCGCTGCTGCGCGCGATGGCCGCGATGCTCGCCGAGGCCCGCCCCGACTACGCGCTGGACAGCGTCGCCGACCTGTCCTACGCCCAGTTCCTCGAAGATCCCGAGCAGCAGGCGTGGTGGGACAGCGTCGCGCCGGGCATCCGCGGCGCGGACGGGCGCATCCCGGGGGTCAGCGAGGAGTGACGTCCGGCCGCCCGATGGCGGCCCGTCCAGGCGGCGGCTAGGGCGCGCCGCAGCCACCCTGCTCTGCCCGAAATCCCCGAACCCTCCGGTAGAGCGGCCTTCAGGCCGCTGCTCCTGTCGTCACCCGCCAGGCAGCGGCCTGAAGGCCGCTCTACCGAGGCATGGCGCGCTCGGACGTCGCGCGGTTCGGCGCCGGCGGCCGGAAGGCAGGGCGTGCCGGCCGAACCCGCATCGCGCCGCGCGCGCGGCTTACTTGCCTTTCGTCGACCGCATCTCCACCGCGCGCAGCTCGGCGGCGAGATGATCCAGCACGCCGTTGACGTAGGTGTGGCCGTGCTCGGAGCCGAAGCGCTTGACCGACTCCAGCGCCTCGTTGATGACGACGCGGTACGGCACGTCCTGGCGGCGGGCGAATTCGTAGGCGGCGATGCGCAGCGCGGCGCGTTCGATCGGATCGACCTCGTCGATGCCGCGGTCGAGGTGCGGCGCGAGCGCGGCGTCGAGGCTTTCGAGGTGGGTTTCGACGCCGTGGACGAGGTCCTCGAAGTACGCGAGATCGGCGATCTCGCGCGCCTGCTCGTGGGCGAACTGGGTGACGATGTCGCGGGCGCTGGCGCCGGAGATCTGCCAGGCGTAGACGGCCTGCAGCGCGCGGCGGCGGGCGCGGGTGCGCAGCACCGGGTCGACGCCGTCCTGACGGCGATGATGCGGCTTGCTCATGGCGAAACCTCCGTGGTGGGCCAGGGACGGCTCGCACGCGGCCGTGCGCCGCACGGTCGCGGAACCGCGGGATCGACGCCGTCCTGACGGCGATGATGCTTGCTCATGCCAGCTTCTCCAGCAGGTTCGCCATCTCGATCGCGACCAGCGCCGCTTCCTCGCCCTTGTTGCCGTGGCTGCCGCCGGCGCGGGCCTCGGCGTCCTCGTAGCGGTCCACGGCGAGCACGCCGTTGGCGACCGGCAGGCCGAAGTCGAGGGCGACGCGCATCAGCGCCTCGGAACAGCCGTCGGCGACCTGTTCGTAGTGGCGGGTGTCGCCACGGACGACGCAGCCGAGGGCGACGATGCCGGCGTGGCCGCCGGCGGCGGCGAGGCGCGCGGCGGTGATCGGCAGTTCCCACGCGCCGGGCACGCGGATCACGTCCAGCGCGTCCTCGGCGACGCCGTTGGCGACGAACGCCTGCCGGGCGCCGGCGACCAGTTGCTCGGTCACGCGCGGGTTCCAGCGGCTGGCGAGGATCGCGAAGCGGGCGCCGGCGGGGGCGCGCAGATCGCCTTCGAAATGGGGCATGCGGGGACTCGGACGCGCGGTCGGGGCCGGCCATTGTAGCCGGACGGCGGTCGGCGCCCGCAGCGGACGCCAGCCTGCCCCGCTCAGAGCGCGACGTACTCCACGACTTCCAGCCCGAAGCCGGCCAGGCCGATCTGCTTGCGCGGGGTGCCCAGGACCCGCAGCCGGCCGAGGCCGAGGTCGGCCAGGATCTGGCTGCCGGCGCCGTTGCGGCGCCATTCGGCGGTCGCGCCGCCGCGGGCGGCGGGCTCCGGCTGCTCGCGGATCCGCGCCAGCAGCGCGTCCGCGCCCTGCGGCTCGCCCAGCAGCACCAGCGCGCCGCGGCCCTCGGCGGCGATCCGCGCCAGCACGTCGCCCACCGCCGGGCCGAAGTCGGGGCGGCGCCAGTGCAGCGCGTCGGCCAGCGGGTTCTGCATGTGGACGCGGACCAGGGTCGGGGTCGCCGCGTCGGGGTCGCCGCGCAGCAGCGCGAAATGCAGGCCGTGGCCGATGCGGTCGCGGTAGGTGTGCAGGCGGAACGGGCCGTGCTCGGTCTCGATCTCGCGCACGTCGACCCGCTCGACCGTGTGCTCGGTGGCGAGGCGATGGCGGATCAGCGCCTCGATCGAGCCCATCTTCAGCCCGTGCTCGCGGGCGAACACCTCCAGCTCCGGCCGCCGCGCCATGGTGCCGTCGGCGTTGAGGATCTCGACCAGCACGCCGGCGGGCTCGAAGCCGGCCAGCAGCGACAGGTCGCTGGCCGCCTCGGTGTGGCCGGCGCGGGTGAGCACGCCGCCGGGCTGCGCCATCAGCGGGAAGATGTGGCCCGGCTGCGACAGGTCGTGCGGCCGGGCGTCGGGGCGCACCGCGGTGCGCACGGTGTGGGCGCGGTCGTAGGCGCTGATGCCGGTGGTCACGCCTTCCGCGGCCTCGATGCTCACGGTGAAGTTGGTGTGGTGCGGCGAGGTGTTGTCGCGCACCATCGGCGGCAGGCCGAGCTGGCGGCAGCGCTCGCGGGTCAGCGACAGGCACACCAGCCCGCGCGCGTGGGTGACCATGAAGTTGATGTCCTGCGGCCGCACCAGCTCGGCGGCCATGATCAGGTCGCCTTCGTTCTCGCGGTCCTCGTCGTCGACGATGACCACCATGCGGCCGGCGCGCAGTTCGTCCAGCAGTTCGGGAATCGTGGCGAAGCTCATGCCGCGTCCCTCGCCGCCAGCAGGCGCTCGACGTAGCGCGCGACCAGGTCGACTTCCAGGTTCACCGCGTCGCCGACCTGCGTCCCGGAGAACGCGGTGTGCGCCACCGTGTGCGGGATCAGCGCGACCTCGAAGCCGGCGGCGTCGACCGCGTTCACGGTCAGGCTGACGCCGTCGACGCAGATCGAGCCCTTGGTCGCGATGTACTTCGACAGCGCCGCCGGGGCGGAGAAGCGCCAGCGCTGCGCGCGCGCGTCCGGCTGCACGTCGAGGACCCGGCCGACGCCGTCGACGTGGCCGCTGACCAGGTGCCCGCCGAGGCGGTCGGTGGGCAGCATCGCGCGTTCGAGGTTCACCGGCGCGCCGATCGCGAGGCCGCCCAGGGTGGTCAGCGCCAGCGTTTCGGTGGACGCATCGACGCCGAACGAGGACGCGTCGAACTCGATCACGGTGAGGCAGACGCCGTTGACCGCGATGCTTTCGCCGAGCGCGACGTCGCCGAACGGCAGGCCGCCGACGCCGATGCGCAGCCGCGCGTCGCCGCTGCGGGATTCGCGGTGCGACAGCGTGCCGACCGCCTGGATCAAACCTGTGAACATGGATCGCCTCGGGTTGCGTGGGTCCAAGGCGGAACGACGCAGTCACCGCGCGGGCGCGGCTGCGTGTCGTCTTCTTGCATCCGGACTGTGACCGTCGGCCCCGGCGTTCGACCGGGTCTGCTGACCTCCCGATGGGGCCGGGAGCGCTCGCGGGCTCGCGCGGACCACGCCGCGCCTACCGCCGGTGGGGACTTCCACCCCGCCCTGAAGATGCGGCGATTCTAGCAGCCGGCGCCGCCGGGGCCCGCGGAATGCGGTGTCCCGCAGGGGGAACGCCCCGCCGCGCGGGGCCGCAACCGCCTGCAGGATCGCCGCCGACATCGCTGGCGAACCGGCCGGGACAGGCGCGAAAGCGGGCGTGCACCCGGGCTTGCAACGGGCCCGGCGAGGCGTCAGGCAGCGCGGCGCGCCGCGCGCGCGAACAGCGGCCAGCGCAGGCGGCGGGTCGGCGCATCGCCCCAGGCCGCGGCGATGGCCCAGCCGTGCAGCGCGACCGGATCGACGCCGTGCGCCTCGCGATAGCGCTTGACCGCGGAATAGCTGGAGAAATAGTCGAGCAGGCGCACCAGCGGCCAATCGACCGTGATCTCGCGCACGGGCAGCGCCGGGGCGTCGTTCAGCGGATCGATCGGCGCGAACGGCGGCTTCGCGAAGCTCGGCGCGAAATCCACGTAGGCGCGATCGACCAGGAAGCGCTCCGCCGGCCACGCATCGCGGATGCGCGCGGAGAACGCGCCGACCGCCTCGTGCAGCGCATCGCCGACGTCGATGTCCTGGTAGCCCCAGGCCACCACCACGCCGCCGGGGCGCAGCACGCGGGCGGCCTCGGCGAAGAAGGCCGGGCGATCGAACCAGTGCAGCGCCTGGGCGACGCAGACGGCGTCGACGCTGGCGTCCGCCAGGCTGCAGCGCTCGCCGGGCTCGGTCGCGAAGCGCACGTTGGCCAGCGCCGGCGCCTGCGCGATCTGCGCGGCGCTGGGGTCGGTCGCATGCACCGCGGCGAACACCGACGCCAGTCCCTGGGTGGCCTGGCCGCTGCCGCAGCCGGCCTCCCACGCGCGGTCGCGGGCGGGCGCGAGCGCGGCGATCCACTCGAACAGCGCCGGCGGATAGCTCGGGCGCGCGGCGGCGTAGCGCGACGCCACCGTGGAAAAATGGTCGGCGAACCCGGCGTCGCTCATGCGCCGCGCTCCGGGCGCAGCAGCAGGCGCAGGTCGTCGCCCAGGCGGCGCGTTTCGACCACGCGCAGCGACAGCCGCTGGCGCATGTCCTCGATGTGCAGCCCGTCGAACAGCGGCCGGGCGTCGCCGCCGAGCAGGACCGGCGCGACGTACAACAGCACTTCGTCGACCAGGTCCGCGCGCAGCAGCGCCCCGGCCAGCGTGGCGCCGGCCTCGACCTGGACCTCGTTCACCTCGCGCGCGGCCAGCGCCTGCAGCACGGCGGCCAGGTCGAGCATACCGGCGCGGATCGGCACGGCCGCGCGGGCGATGTCCACGCCGCGCGGCGGCTTGGCGTCGGGGGCGTGGAAATACAGCGTCGGCGCGTCGCCCTCGCGGATGCGGCTGCGCGCGACGGTCGCCAGCCCCGGATCGAGCACCACCCGCAGCGGCGGCACGAAATCGGGCGGGTCGCCCTGGTCGAAACGCACGGTGAGGCGCGGGTCGTCGGCCAGCACGGTGCCGGCGCCGGTCAGCAGGGCGCCGGCGCGGGCGCGCCAGTGCATCACGTCGCGCCGCGAGGCCTCGCCGCTGATCCACTTGGAATCGCCGTTCGCGAGCGCGGTGCGGCCGTCGAGACTGGTCGCGAGCTTCACCCGCACCCACGGACGCCGGCGCTCGACGCGCGACAGGAAGCCGTGGTTGAGCCGCCGCGCGGGGCCGGCCATCAGTCCGTGCTCGACCGCGATGCCGGCGGCGCGGAGCCGGTCGAAACCGGCGCCGTCGACCTGCGGGAACGGGTCGCGCATCGCCGCGACCACGCGCGCGACGCCGGCGGCGATCAGCGCGTCGGCGCACGGGCCGGTGCGGCCGGTGTGCGCGCAGGGTTCCAGGGTGACGTAGGCGGTGGCGCCACGGGCGCGTTCGCCGGCGGCCTCCAGCGCGAACACCTCGGCGTGCGGGCCGCCGGCGCGCCGGTGCCAGCCTTCGCCGACGACGCTGTCGCCCTGCGCGATCACGCAGCCGACCATCGGGTTGGGTTTGGTGGTGTACGCGCCGCGCTCGGCCAGCCGCAGCGCCTGCGCCATCATCGCGTGGTCGACGGCGGTGAACGCCGGCGTGCCTTCATTCACGGACATCGTCACCTCGCTGGACGTTCGGCATCACTGCGTCCGGCATCGCGCCCGGCGCGGCGAATGCCGCGGCCGTCACGCAGCGCAGGGTCGCGCTCACTTCTTCTTTTTGTCCTTGTCGCCGCCGCGACGGTCCGCATTGCGGTCGAAGGGCACCACATCGCCGCCGGCCAGCAGCGGCAACTGGCCCTCGCCGGGGATGTCGCGTTCGAGCCGGTCGAGTTCCTCGCGGAAGTCGGCCACGTCCTCGAACGCGCGGTAGACCGAGGCGAAGCGGACGAAGGCGACGTGGTCGAGCTTGCGCAGCTCGCCCATCACGAACTCGCCGACCCGGCGCGACGGCAGTTCACGCTCGGTGGTCATGCGCAACTGGTGCACCACCGCGCGCACCGCCGCCTCGATCTGCTCTTCAGACACCGGCCGCTTGTGCAGCGCGCGGTCGAAGCCGTGGCGCAGCTTGCGCGCGTCGAAATGCTCGCGGCGGCCGTCGGACTTGATGATCGCCGGCAGCTTGAGTTCGATCGTTTCCAGGGTCGAGAACCGCTCGCCGCAGGCCTCGCACTCGCGCCGGCGACGGATCGTCGCGCCGTCTTCGCTGACGCGCGAATCGATGACGCGGGTGTTCTCGTGCTGGCAGAAGGGGCAGTGCATAGCCTCGTTCGTGGATCCGTAGGGTGGGCTCTGGCCCACCGTTGCAATGCGTCCGGTCGGGAATGCGATGGTCGGAACCGGTCCGGTCATCGCATCCATGACCGGCGGTGTCGCGATGGTGGGCCAGCGCCCACCCTGCGACGCGTGGGGAATCAGCCGTAGACCGGGTACTTCCGGCACTGCGCCTCGACGTTCGCCTTCACGCGGGCGATCACCGCCTCGTCGTTCGGGGCGTCGAGCACGTCGCAGATCCAGTTCGCCAGGTCGATGCAGTCCTGCTCGCCGTAGCCGCGGGTGGTCACCGCCGGGGTGCCCAGGCGCAGGCCCGAGGTCACGAACGGCTTCTGCGGGTCGTTCGGCACCGCGTTCTTGTTCACGGTGATGTGGGCGCGGCCGAGCGCGGCTTCCGCGTCCTTGCCGGTGATGCCCTTGCCGATCATGTCGACCAGCATCAGGTGGTTCCGGGTGCCGCCGGAGACGATCTTGTAGCCGCGCTGGATGATCGTGTTCGCCATCGCCTGCGCGTTCTTCACGACCTGCTGCTGGTAGGTCTTGAACTCCGGCTGCAGCGCCTCCTTGAAGGCCACGGCCTTGGCGGCGATGACGTGCATCAGCGGGCCGCCCTGGATGCCCGGGAAGACGATCGACTGCAGCTTCTTCTCGAGCTCTTCGTTGGCCTTCGCGACGATGATCCCGCCGCGCGGGCCGCGCAGGGTCTTGTGGGTGGTCGAGGTGACGACATCGGCGTACGGCACCGGGTTCGGATACACGCCCGCGGCGACGAGGCCGGCGACGTGCGCCATGTCGACGAACAGGTAGGCGCCGACCTTGTCGGCGATGGCGCGGAAGCGCGCCCAGTCGACGACCTGCGAGTAGGCGGAGAAGCCGGCGACGACCATCTTCGGCTTGTGCTCCAGCGCCAGGCGCTCGACTTCGTCGTAGTCGATCAGGCCCTGGTCGTCCACGCCGTACTGCACGGCGTTGAACAGCTTGCCCGACGCGTTGACCTTGGCGCCGTGGGTGAGGTGGCCGCCGTGCGCCAGCGACATGCCGAGGATGGTGTCGCCCGGCTGCAGCAGCGCGAAATACACGGCCTGGTTGGCCTGCGAGCCCGAATGCGGCTGCACGTTGGCATAGTCGGCACCGAACAACTGCTTGCAGCGCTCGATCGCCAGCCGCTCGGCGATGTCGACGTACTCGCAGCCGCCGTAGTAGCGCTTGCCCGGGTAGCCTTCGGCGTACTTGTTGGTGAGCTGGCTGCCCTGGGCCTCCATCACCCGCGGGCTGGCGTAGTTCTCGGAGGCGATCAGCTCGACGTGATCCTCCTGGCGGCGGTTCTCCGCCGCGATCGCAGCGGCCAGTTCAGGGTCGAAACCTTCGATGCGGGCATCGCGCGGGAACATCGGCGCTCCAGGGGCGGCGTGGGGAAGCGGAATTGTAGCCCCCGCCCGCCCCCCGGGCCACCGAAGCCCGGCGCGGCCGGCCCCGGAAACTGGCGGCGCGGGGCCGATTCCGGCGATAATTCCGCGATTCCGATCCTCCCATCCCCGCCCTGCCCCCGCGCAGGGCGACGCCGCCTGCCGACCCGGCCGGCGCCGCGAACGCCCGGAGCCCCCCATGCAGTACATCTACACCATGAACGGCGTCAGCAAGACCGTGCCGCCGAAGCGCCAGATCATCAAGGACATCTCGCTGTCGTTCTTCCCGGGCGCCAAGATCGGCCTGCTCGGCCTCAACGGCGCCGGCAAGTCCACCGTGCTGAAGATCATGGCCGGCGTGGACACCGACTTCCAGGGCGAGGCCCGCCCGCAGCCGGGGATCAAGGTCGGCTACCTGGCGCAGGAGCCGGAACTCGACCCGAACAAGACCGTCCGCGAATCCGTCGAGGAAGGCGTGGGCGAGGTGCTGCAGGCCCAGGCCGCGCTGGAAGCGGTCTACGCCGCCTACGCCGAGGAAGGCGCCGACTTCGACGCGCTGGCCAAGGAGCAGGAGCGCCTCGAAGCCATCCTCGCCTCCGGCGACGCGCACATGCTGGAGCAGCAACTGGAAGTCGCCGCCGACGCCCTGCGCCTGCCGCCGTGGGACGCGAAGATCGCCAACCTCTCCGGCGGCGAGAAGCGCCGCGTCGCGCTGTGCCGCCTGCTGCTGCAGAAGCCGGACATGCTGCTGCTCGACGAACCGACCAACCACCTCGACGCCGAGTCGGTGGAGTGGCTGGAGCAGTTCCTCGCCCGCTTCCCGGGCACCGTGGTCGCGGTCACCCACGATCGCTACTTCCTCGACAACGCCGCCGAGTGGATCCTCGAACTCGACCGCGGCCGCGGCATTCCGTGGAAGGGCAACTACACCGAGTGGCTGGTCCAGAAGGACGAGCGCCTCAAGCAGGAAGAGAACCAGGAAAAGGCGCGCCAGAAGGCGATCGCGCGCGAACTGGAATGGTCGCGCCAGAACGCCAAGGGCGGCCGCAGCAAGGGCAAGGCCCGTCTCGCCCGCCTGGAGGAGCTGCAGTCGCAGGACTACCAGAAGCGCAACGAGACGAACGAGATCTTCATCCCGCCGGGCGAGCGCCTGGGCAACTCGGTGATCGAGTTCAAGGGCGTCAGCAAGTCCTTCGGCGACCGCCTGCTGATCGACAACCTCGACATGCTGGTGCCGCCGGGCGCCATCGTCGGCATCATCGGCCCCAACGGCGCCGGCAAGTCGACGCTGTTCAAGATGCTGATGGGCATCGAGAAGCCGGACAAGGGCGAGATCGTCAAGGGTCCGACGGTCAAGCTGGCCTACGTCGACCAGAGCCGCGACAAGCTGGAGGGCAACCACAACGTCTTCCAGGAAGTCTCCGGCGGCCTCGACATCCTCAACATCAACGGCGTCGAGATCCAGTCGCGCGCCTACATCGGCCGCTTCAACTTCAAGGGCCAGGACCAGCAGAAGATGGTCGGCAGCCTGTCGGGCGGCGAACGCGGCCGCCTGCATCTGGCGAAGACGCTGCTGCAGGGCGGCAACGTGCTGCTGCTCGACGAACCGTCGAACGACCTCGACATCGAGACCCTGCGCGCGCTGGAAGACGCGCTGCTGGAGTTCCCGGGCAACACCTTCGTCATCAGCCACGATCGCTGGTTCCTCGACCGCATCGCGACCCACATCCTCGCGTTCGAGGGCGACTCGCACGTCGAGTTCTTCCAAGGCAACTACCGCGAGTACGAGGCCGACAAGAAGCGCCGCCTCGGCGAGGAAGGCGCCCAGCCGCACCGCCTGCGGTTCAAGGCGCTGAAGTGACGGATCGGCGCGCCCGCGCATCGCGCGGGCGCGCTTGCCGAGCCGTCATCCCCGCGCACGCGGGGATCTCGCGTCGGGAAGGCGCGGGAAGCGGGATCCCGGCCTGCGCCGGGATGACGAAGGAAAGTCGGCGTGCGCAGGGTGCGACCGCTCCGTGACACCGCGACCGCGGAACGCATCGCATCCCGAACGCGACCGTCCACACAATTCGCGCCATCGCCGCCGCCGACCTGCCGCCGCGCGCTACCGCCCGACATCCGACTTTGGAAAGATGAGCCTTCCGGGGACCACATGACGACCGAACCGATGCGCAGCTTCATGGACCGCCTGCGGGATCGCTGGGCGCACGCCGACACGCTGGTGTGCGTCGGCCTCGACCCGGAACCGGCGAAGTTCCCGGCGAAGTTCGCCCACGACCCCGACGCGATCTTCCATTTCTGCCGCGACATCGTCGACGCCACCGCGCCCTACGTCTGCGCGTTCAAGCCGCAGATCGCGCACTTCGCGGCGGCGCACGCGGAGGAAGCGCTGCGGATGCTGATCCTGCACATCGGCTTCCGCTACCCGGACATCCCGGTGATCCTCGACAGCAAGCGCGGCGACATCGGCAGCACCGCGCAGCACTACGCCAGCGAGGCGTTCGACCGCTACGGCGCCGACGCGGTGACGGTGAATCCCTACCTCGGCCGCGACTCGGTGCAGCCGTTCCTCGACCGCGCCGACAAGGGCGTGGTGATCCTGTGCCGCACCTCCAACCCGGGCGCCGGCGACCTGCAGGACATGGTCCTGTACGACAAGTGCGGCAGCGGCCGCCCGCTGTACCAGCACGTGGCCGAGAAGATCGCTCGCGACTGGAACGAGAACGACAACTGCGCGCTGGTGGTCGGCGCGACCTGGCCGGAGCAACTGCGCGAAGTGCGCGCGATCGTCGGCGACGTGCCGTTCCTGGTGCCCGGCGTCGGCGCGCAGGGCGGCGACGTGGCGGCGGTGGTGACCAACGCCCGCACCCGCGACGGCGCCGGCCTGGTCGTGAGCTCATCGCGCGCGATCCTCTACGCCTCGTCCGGCGACGATTACGCCGAGGCCGCGGCCAACGCCGCGCGCGCCCTCCGCGACGAGATCAACCGGCACCGCTGATCGGTCCGGGCGCGGCGGCCGTCCCGCCCATGTCGCTCGGTAGAGCGGCCTTCAGGCCGCTGATGTTCCCCTGGCGAGTGCGGAAGTCAGCGGCCTGGCCTTCAACAGCCAGAGGCTGGTCAGGCCGCTCTACCGGAGACGGGCCGCGGTCATCGCCCGGGCGCCCGCTCCTCGCGCAGCACCATCAGGCCGTCGAGCACTTCGGCCCACGCCGCGGCGTGGACGATGCGGCCGTTGATCGGGCGCGCCGGGATCACGCCGTGGCGGCGCAGCCAGCGTCGGTCGAGGTAGCGCAGGTCGCCCTTGGCCCCGGCCAGCGCCACGGTTTCCAGCGCCGCGTCGCCCGCCGGCTTCAGCGCATGCACCGCACCGGACAGGTCGCCGAACGTGCCGCCCGCGGCGGTGAAGCCGATCACCGCGTAGCGATCGCCCAGCGCCGCCGCCAGGTGCGCGCCCATCGGCACCATCGCCGGCGCGATCCCGTGCGTGCGCCGGGCCGCATGCACGGTCGCGCACAGCACCACCGTGCGCGTGCCGCGCGGCCAGCGCGCGCGGTGCCACTGCACCAGCTCGGCCATGCCGAGGTCGCGGCGGTCGCCGTCGCCGTCCAGCGCCATCTCGAGGTAGCGGCCGTAGGCGGCGGCCATGCCGGCGAGGTCCGACCGTGGGTCCAGTCCCTGCGCGGCGACCGCAGCGCGCACGGCGTCGGCGCAGGCGCGCAGCCGTGCGCGCGCGGCATCGTCGAACGGCTGCGTCTCGTCGTCGTAGGCCCAACGATCGTGGCGATCGAACTCGGCGGTGCAGGCGGCGCGCTGCGGCGGCGCCAGCACCGAGGCCAGCGCCGCGCCGAGCCGTTGCTGCGCGTAGCGGCCGGTGCGGCCGCCGACCTGCGGATCGATCCCGCCCACCTGCAATCGGCCGGCGACGACTTCGCCATGCACCCAGTCGAGCAGCGCCCGCGATCCGGGCATCCGCGCCCACAGCGGACCGACCGCATCGGCGAGCTGGCCGACGTTGGCGCGGCCTTCGGCGGCGGCGCGCGCGTAGTCGAGCACGTCGTACACCTGGCTCTCGAACAGCACCGCCCGGAAGCCGCAGCGTTCGACCAGCCGCCGCACGATCGCGGCCCGCACCCGGGTCGACGCCGCGGCGCCGTGGTTGGCGTCGTCGCCCAGCACCACCACGTCGCGGCGGCAGACGTCGCGGACGGCGCGCGCGATCTCGGCGCGATCCGCGCGCGAAAAGCCGTCGTCGGCCGGCGGACTCGCAGCCTGCAGCGACGCGCACGGCGACAGCGCCAGCAGCAGCGCGCCGAGGCGGGCGCGCCAGCTCACCGCGCCAGCACCCGCGCGCGCAGCGCGGCGACGGGGAAGCGCGCCCAGATCATCGCGTACACCGCGGCGCAGACCAGGGCATGGCGCCGCGGCGCCTCGAAGCGGCGGAAATAGCGCGCGAGGCCGCGGTGCTTGTGCCACTCGACGAACAGCGGCCGGCTGCGGCTGGACACGCCGCGCACGTGGACCACGCGCACGTCGTTGGCGACCGCGACGAACGCGCCGGCGTCGCGCGCGCGCCGGCACAGGTCGAGATCCTCGGCATGCAGGCGATACCCGGCGTCGAAGCCGCCCAGCCGCGCGAACAGGTGCCACGGCATCAGCATCAGCGCACCGGAGATCGCCTGCACCGGCTGCAGGACGGCGGACGCGTCCACCGGCACGCCGAGCCTGCGCGCCGACGGCCGCAGCAGCATCGCGGCGAAGTCGGGATCGCGCCGGCGCGCGGCCTCGTCGCGCACGCCGGACTCGTCGACGAGATCGGCGCCGAGCAGCGCCTCGCGCGCGCAGTGCTGCGCGTGCGCGCGCAACCGGGCGAGCGCGTCGGCGTCGAGCAGGGCGTCGGGATTGACGAACGCCAGCCAGCCGGCCTCGGCGCCCGCGGCCGTCGCGTCGGGGCCCTTCGCATCGGGGCCGGCCTCACCGGGGCTCGCTGCATCGGGGCTCGCCGCCCCCAGGTCCGCCACGCCCTGGTTGCAGGCGGCGCCGAAGCCGGGGTTGTCCGGGTTGGCGATGAAACGCACCCGCGGGTCGGCCAGCGCGTGGCGCTGCACGATGTCGAGCGTGCCGTCGTCCGAGGCGTTGTCGACCACCCGCACGCAGGCGACGCCGTCCGCGGCGCGCAGCCGCGTCAGGCAGGCGTCGATGGTCTCGGCGCTGCGGTGGGTCACCACGATCGCGGCGATGCCGCCGGCCGCGGTCACGGCGCGCGCTCCGCGGCCTCGCCGGCGAACAGGTCGGGCTGGGTGCGCAGCGCGAGGTCCGCGTTGGCCTGCGCCAGCGCCGCGCGCAGCGCATGCAGCGGATCGCGCATCAGGAACTGCGCCAGCCGCGCATGCCAGCCGGGCCAGCGCGCGCCCAGCGTCTCCACGTCGTCGTCCAGCGGCGCGCCCTCGCCGCGGCGGGCGACGAACGCGGTTTCGCACAGCACGTTGCGCCAGCCGAGGCCGGCCATGCGCAGCGACAGATCGACCAGCGCCGCGTAGGCGGAGGCGTAGCTGGCGGCGTCGAGGCCGCCGGCCTTCGCCCGCGCGCGGCCGCGCAGGAACAGCGCGTGATCGACCGCGGACGGCAGTTCGGGATGGTGCGCGGGCAGCGACGCGGCGGCGCGCGCCAGCCGCGCGGGTTCGTCGGGCACCGGGCCGACCTCGCCGACCCGCGGCCAGGCCGCGGTCTCGCCGGCGTTGCACCAGGGCGTGGCGGTGGCGATGGCGGGATCGCGGGCGGCGCATTCGACCAGGCGTTCGGCCCAGCCCGGCAGCGGCACCGCGTCGCCGGCGAGCACCAGCACGTCGGCGTCGCCGCAGGCGCGCAGCATTTCGTCGAGGTGCGCGGCCTGGCCGATCGATCGCGGTCGGCGGGTGCAGTCGGCCTGCAGCGGCGTGTGCGCGAGCCAGTGCGCGATCACCGCCTGTCCGCGCGGGCCGGCCTGGGCGTCGTCGGCCAGCCACACCCGCGTGCCCGCCGGCGTGCCGGCGTCCAGCGCGGCGAGGCAGGCGTCGAGGGCGTCGTCGTCGACGCCCACCGGCACCAGCACGATCGGCAGTCCGGTCGGCAGTCCGCTCATCCCCGTGCGCGGACGCCCGGCCTCAGCGATGCGGCTGCGGTGGGATCGCGCGCAGGCCCTTGGGCGCGGGCAGCGGTTCCATCGCGCGGAAGCGCCGCGAGTACTCGTCGGTCATCGTGCGCAGCTCCTCCTGGTTGCGCATGATGGTCGCGGTCAGCAGCACCACCACCTCGGTGCGGTCCTGGCTGTTGGTCTGCTGGCCGAACAGGCCGCCGATGATCGGGATGCGGCTCAGTCCCGGCAGGCCGGTGGCGCCGCGGGTGGTGCTGTCCTGGATCAGGCCGGCCAGCAGCACGGTGTCGCCGCTGCTGGTCACCGCCTCGGTCTTCAGCCGGCGGGTGTTGATGCGCACGTTGCCGTTGGCGTCGGCCTGCGAACCGGGCGAGCTGACTTCCTGCACGATGTCGAGGAACACGGTGCCGTCCTTGGTGACGCGCGGCCGCACCTTGAGGATCACGCCGGTGTCGAGGTACTGCACCTGGCTGACCGTGCTGCTGTTGCCGAGCACCGGGTTGACCGACACCGAGGTCACCGGGATCCGGCTGCCGACGTTGAGGGTCGCCTCGGAGTTGTTGCGGGTGAGCACCGAGCCGGTCTGCAGCAGGCGCACGTCGGTGACCTTGTCGAGCGCGTTGATGATCGCCGCGGCGTCGTTCTGGATCAGGGTCCACGCCAGGCCGGGACCGGACGCGCCGCCGATGCTCGCGCCCAGCGTGCTCCACTTGCGCGGGATGTCGAGGCCGCTGGTCACGTCGGGCAGGTTGTTCTCGGTCGCGGCGTTCTCGAGGAACCAGCTCACGCCGTAGGACAGTTCGCCGCTGAGCGTGACTTCCACCACCTGCGATTCGATGTGGACCTGCAGCGGCATCACGTCGAGCTTCTCGATCACGTCGAGGATCGAGCGCCACGCCGAGGCCGTGGCGCGGACCAGCAGCGTGTTGTTCTCCTGGATCGCCGAGACCGCGACCTTGTCGCCGCCGACCTCCAGCACCACGCTGCCGCTGCCGCCCTGGGACTGGCCCAGCGACAGGCTGCCGCCGCCGAGGCCGCCGCCGACGCCGCCGGAGGAGCCGTTGCCGAGGCCGCCGCCGGGATTGATCCCACTGCCGTCGTAGCCGCCACCGCCGTCCTTGCTGTCCATGCCGCCGCCGATGACGCTGGCCTGGCCGCCGGGGATCAGCGAATACCCGCCGCCGCCGTCGCTGTCGCCGCCGCCGCGACCGCCACCGCCGCCGAACACTTCGCTCAGGCGCAGCGCCAGTTCCTTGGCGGTGACGTACTTCAGTTCGTAGGAATACAGGCGCACGCCCTCGCCGGCGCCGTCGATGCGCTCGATCCATTCCTGGATGTCGTCGAGGTACGCCGGCTGCGAGGTGATCGCCAGCACCGCGTTGGCGCCTTCCAGCGGCATGAAGCGGAACATGCCGGCGACCGGCGACTTGCTCTGCTCGCCGAAGACCTTTTCGAGGTCGGAGACCACCTTCTGCGCCTTGCTCGACTGCAGCGGATAGACGCCGACCGACATGCTCGACATCCAGTCGACGTCGAAGATCTGGATCGTGCGCAGGTAGTTCTCAAGCTCGGCGCGGGTGCCGGCGACGGTGATCACGTTGCGGCCCGAATCGACGTTGACGATGGCGTTGGGACGGGCGAAGGGCTTGAGCAGCTTCTCCATCTCGGTGGCCGAGATGTAGCGCAGCGGCACCACCCGCGACTCGAAGCCGCGGGCGTTGGCCGGCGAGCCGACCCGCGGCGTGACCACGCCGTTGGCCAGCGCCTGGTCGGCGGGCACGATGCTGTAGCGGCCGTCGCTGTAGATCATCCGCGCGTTGTTCCAGCCGAGGATCATCTCCAGCACCGACAGCGCCTGGGCCGCGCTCACCGGCTTGGGCGTGGCGTAGGTGACGGTGCCCTGCACGCCCGGGGCGATGGTGTAGTTCTGGCCGAGCATGTCGCCGAGGATCGCCTTGACCACCGCGTGCAGCGATTCGCCCTCGAAGTTGAAGCGCGCTTCGCCGCTGGTGGCGCCGATGTCCGGCAGCGGCGCGCTGGCGGCGACGCTGTCGATGACCCGGCCGCTGCCGCGGCGGATGCGCGGCTGCGGGCGGCCGTCGTCGCGCGCCTCGGCCGGGTCGGTCGCGGCGCCGGCCGCGTCACCTGCCGTGGCTTCGCCCGCGACGCCGGAGACGCGCGCTTCGTTGCGCTCGATGCGCGGCTGCGGCGAGGCGGCGCAGGCCGCGAGCATCGCGGCGAGCGCGGCGGCGAAGAAGGCTTGGCAGGACGTGCGCCGGAAGAATCGCAGGGTCATCATCGGATCTCAGGGAGTTTGGCCCGGCTCGCCGCCGGGCGTCTGGCCGGCTTGCGCGGCTTGTTGGCGGAGTTGGGCGCGCCGCGCCTCGATCCGCTTGCGAATGGCCTCGAGCTGGGCCTCGGTGGATACCGGCGCCGACGCCGGGCCGGGCGCGGGCACGCTCGGCGGCGCCGGCGGCTGCACCTGCACCACGCCCGGCTGCGGCCCGGCCGCGCCCGGGGGCGGCGGCACCGGGCCGACGGTGCCGCCCGGGCCCGCGGCGCCGCTCGCCGGCGGCGGCGACGCGGAGGCGATCGGCGGCGGGGCGTCGCCGCCGACGCCGTCGAACACGCGCAGGTCGAGCACGCGATCGCCGTCGGGCCCGCGGAAGGTCGCCTGGCGCGGCTGCAGCGCGGCCAGCGTCCACTGCGGCGCGCTGTCGACCGCTTCGTTGAGCTTCACCCGCACCGGCGCGGCGCCGTCCGCGGTCGGACGCAGGATCGCGATCCGGGTGTCGCCGGCGATCAGCACGCTGGTCAGGGTGAAGTCGAAAGTGTTGGCCTTGGCCTCGTCGGCGGTGCCGCCGATCACGAATTTCTGCGGCCGCCGGTTCTCGGAGAAGATCGGGCGGTCGGCGATCGCGAGGTATTGCGCCGGCGGGCCGGGACGCTCGGCGGCGGGCAGTTTGGTCGCCGGCAGGCGCTGCGGTTCGACATCGTCCGGCAGCTTGCCCAGGCGGCCGCCGAGGCCGACCAGCGCGAACACCCACAGGCAGACCGCCCAGCCGGCGACGCCGGCCAGCAGCCAGGTGCGGGGACTGAGGCTATCGAGCCGCATCGCTGGTGCCTCCCGCGGCGGGCGCGACATAACCGTAGAGATCGAACGCCACGTCCAGGCCGCCGCCGACGGGCGCCTGGTCGGGGGAGAAGAAGAAGCGCTGCGCGGTGACGTTGAGGTTGTCCACGAACAGCCGCGGCGAACCGCTTTCCAGCGAATGCAGCACCGCCGCCAGTTCCGGGGTGCCGCACTGCAGCCGGACCTGCACCACCGCGCGCTGGAAGCGCTCCTTGCGCGGGTCGGTCAGCGGCGAACGGTTCTGGATCGCGCAGCTCCGGTTCTTGGGACTGGCCTCCTGGACCGCGGTCTCCAGGCGCTGGATCAGCGCCGCGGTCGCAAGTTCGGTGCTGCCCTCGGCCATGAATCCGGGCAGGCGCGCGGCCTGTTCGCGGACATCGCCCAGACGCTTGCGGATCTCCGGCGCCTGCGCCAGCGTCGCGCGGGCGCGGGCGTCGCGCTCCTTCAGATCGTCGATGCGTTCCTGCAGGTCCAGCATCGGCACCGTCCACCACGGATGGATCAGCGCGAAGTACGCCACCAGCACCACGCCGGCGAGCAGGCCGAGCGCGATCCAGCGCTCGCGCGGCGGGACGGTCGCGGTCGAAGTCGCGCTCGAACTCGCGGTCCTCGAAGTCGCGGTCGCGGTCATGGCGCGCCCTCCGTCTCCGCGCCGGCGGCGCCCGCGGGCCTGGCGCCCTTCTTCGGCGCCCCGGCGATGGTGAGGTCGGCGACCAGCGTGAAGCGATCCTTGCCCTTGCCCGGATCGGGCATCAGCGCGCCGGTGAGGTTCATCGCGTGCCACAGCTTGGAGGACTGCAGCCGTTCGACCAACTGCGGCGCCTGCGAGCTGAGGCCGATGATCATCAGGTGATCGCCTTCGATCGAGACCTTCTCGACGTAGGTGTCGTCGGGCAGGCGGCGGGTCAGCTCGTCCAGCACCTCGACCGTGGTCGGACGGCCGTTGCGGGTCTGCTGCAGGAAGCGCAGGCCCTCGACCAGATCGACCAGTTGCTTCTTCTCGGCGGACACCTTGCGCGCCTGCTGGCCGCGCTGCTTCGCCTCGAGCTCGAGGGCGTCGGCGGCCTGTTCGCGGTTGGCGCGGATCTGCCACAGCCCCGCGGCCGCGGCGGCGAGGGCGATCACGACCAGGCCGGCGTTCCAGGCCGCGCGCGGGTCGCGGCGGTGGCGGCGGCGCGCGCCCGGCAGCAGGTTCACGCCCAGCGGCAGGCCGTCGGCGCCGGCGATGTCGACCCCGGCGAGGGTCGCGGCCAGCGGTTCGCCCAGCGCGGCCAGCGCCGCCTCCAGGGCCGTGCGCGGGACCACCACCAGTTCGGCGTCGACCTGGCCGTCGCCGCGACGCCCGACCAGGCGCGCGTCGTGATGCACGTCCTCGGCCGAGAAGGGCGTCTGCCGGTCGATCTCGAACCCGAGCACGTCGTGCAGGCGGTCCGCGGCGGCGGCCGGGAGGGTGAGCCGGCGGCGCAGGCCGGCGGCGGCGGGCAGGACCAGCCAGCGCGGCAGGCCGGCGATGCGCGGCGACAGCATCCGCGCCAGCGGATCGACCGGCGCCCCGGCGACCGCTTCCTGCGGCAGTTCGGCCAGCGGACGCACCGGCGCCTCGCCGGGCTGGGCCGGGAGGGTGAGCGACAGCGCGACGGTGTCGCCGCGGGCCTCCAGCAGCAGGCGCTGCTGGGCCAGGCCGAAGACCGCGCGCATCCGCGGCGGCAGCCAGCTCCCGAGGGCGTTCAGCCACCAGCTCCAGAACCCGCGCAGCCCCGGCCAGGCGCGACCGAGACCGGCCTGCGGCAGTCGGGGGAGCGCCCGGGCGGGCGTCGCATTGTCGGCGGGAGTGCTCAGAACCTGTCCTCGTTCGATCGACGCGCGGCGCCCGCGGGGCGCCTCACGCACACAAGACCCCGCGGGTCCCGAAAGGTTCGGGCCCCCGGTTCGGATACGGTGCGGGCCCGCGACGGACCCTGGCCACGGCGGCGCGGTCCCGGGCTCATCGCACGATGGCGCCTTCTTCCCAGCGCAGCGGCGTGTAGGCCGAGCCCGGGAGCCCGCTGTTGCCGGCGCGCACCACGGCGCGAAGCACCGAGACGCGACCGCCACGCAACCGCGCCCGGCTGTCGATACTATACGTGCCCGTGCCCGCACCGACGAGCGCCGCCGCCTCGCCGGGCTGGCGCGGACGCAGGCGCTCGGCGAGGGCGCGATCCGCATCGACGCCCATCGCCTGCAGCACCTTGGCGTCGGCGTACTGCTCGTTCGGCCGCCCCTGGCCGCTGTAGACGGTGAGGTGCGGGGCCAGCTTCTCGAACAGTTCCGGGGTCATCCCCAGCACCAACTGGACCTCGGCCACGGTCTCGAACGGCGCGTCCTTGGCGCCGTAGGGCAGCCCGGCGCCGGCGTAGTCGCTGTCCTCGGCGCCGCCCTCGGCCTGGGTGAGGCTGTCCGGATCGCGCCAGTCGATGATCGCCGCCGCCAGCTTGCGCGCGGGCGTGCGCTCGACGCCCTCCGCCTGCATCAGCCCCGCCAGCAGGTCGAGATCGGTGGCGTTGAGATCGATCTTCCCGGACTCGTCGGTGATCTTCACCTTCACCTCGGCGTCGCCGTAGCGCCAGTCGTAGTCGCGGCCGTCGGGCAGCCACTGCCGGGTCTGGTCGAGGTCGACCACGCGGGTCATCGCGTATTCGAGGCCGGCGCGGGCGGCTTCGTCGGCGACCACGCCGTCGCTCAGCGTCCGCCCCTGCAGGTATTCGACCCGCGCGGCCATCGCGAACGCGCCGACCACCGCGGTCAGCAGCGCGATCAGCCAGATCACCAGCAGCAGCGCCGCGCCGGACGCGGTGCGGCGGCGACGGCATGCCCCATGGCGGCATGACCCGCGGCGGCGCGGCGCGGCCATCTGCGCGGCCATCAGTAGGGCACCTGCGAGAAGCCGCCGTAGCTGGCGGCCTGCGGCAGCGAGACCACGATCGGCGGCCAGCGCGCGCCGTCGCCGTCGACGATCTCGACCTTCACCTGCAGCGGCAGGCGGTCGCTCTGCTCCCAGCGGTCGGTCCACTCGGCCATGCGCAGTTGGGTATCCAGCGCGCGGTAGCGGATCCTGACCTCGCGCAGGCCGCCGACCAGCGCTTCCGGCGGCCGCGGGTTGGTCTCCTCGACGACCTTGTTCGCCAGCACGGTCGAGAACTGCACCTCCAGGCGCAGGCCCTGCCCGCCCGGATCGCGGACGACCGCGATGTCGTGCAGGTGCGGTCCGCCGCGGCCGAGGTAGGCCGGCAGGTCGGCGACGAAACGCAGGCGGTCGGGTTCGCCGAGGAACCGCGACGGCATGCCGCTGGCCGCATCCATGTCGTAGCCCACCGGCAGCGCGGAGGCGATGCGCTTGCGCAGGAAGCCCTCGACCGCGCGCATGCGCTCGTTGCGCTGCGCCCGCTGTTCGCCCCGGGTCGCGGCGGCGGAGGCGGCGCGCAGGGTGGCGAAGGCGAGAGTCATGGCCGCGGCCAGCAGCACGGTCGCGACCAGCAGTTCGATCAGGGTGAAACCGCGCGCGGCGAGGCGGCGGCGATTCACGGCACCACCCCCGCGGCGTTGAGATCGGTGGGCGTGACCAGCCGCAGCGAGTGGATCGCCAGCGTCTGCCGCGGCCCGCCGTCGCCCCAGCGCAGCACCAGGTCCAGTTGCATGAGCTGCGGCGCGCCCAGGAGCTGCTCCTGCTTCGGCGGCGCGGTGGGATCGCGCCACGGCGAGACGTCGAGTTCCCAGCGATAGCGCCCGTCCTCGAGCTGCCCCTGCCTGTGCCCGGGGGTCAGCGCTTCGCCGACGCCGGCCTGGTCCAGCAGCGACTGGGCGTGCAGCGCGGCGCGGCCGTATTCGTCGGACAGCCGGACCTGTTTGCTGGCGTTGGTCATCGCGCCGAGCAGCAGGCTCAGCGCCAGCGCGAGCAGCGCGAACGCCACCACGACTTCGATCAGCGTATAGCCGCGCGCGGGACCGCCGCGCAGGGGCGCGCGAGGCAAGGGACGCACGGGGCGCGGGGATGGGCGCGGGCTCATCGCCCGGCCTCGCCGCGGTGCAGGGACACTTCGCCGGTCAGCCAGGCCACGTCCACGTTCCACACCGCGCGATCGTGCCGGAGCTGGATGCGGCCGCCGGTGGAGGCGCCGTCCTCGAAGAACAGGATCACGCCTTCGCCGCGCTTCTCCTGCACCTGGCGCACGCCGATGAACTTCACCTCCAGCGACGACGGCAGCTCGCCGTCGTGGTTCTTCGCGCCGGTCCAGGCGCGCTTGTCGGGAGTGACGGTGAAGCGCTGCACGGTGCCGGTGGCGATCGCCTGCGCGCGGGCGAAGCGCAGTTCGGAAGCGATCTGCTTGGCCGCCGAGCGCATGCGGAGGCCGTCGATGCCGCCGTTCATGGCGCCGACCGTCAGCAGCGTCAGCGCCGCGATCAGCGTCAGCACCACCAGCATCTCGACCAGCGTGAAGGCCGCCGCGGCGGGCGGCCGTGAGGGGCGTCGGAAGCGACGGGAGCGCATGCGTCGACGCCCGGAGCGAACGCCCCGCGCTTACTGCTCGTAGTGCAGGTCGGCGTCGACGCTGGTGCCGCCGGCCTTGCCGTCCTTGCCGTAGCTGATCAGGTCGAACGGACCGTCCTGCCCGGGCGCGGCGTACTGCAGCGGATGGTTGAACGGGTCCTTGAGCTGTTCCTTCTTCACGTACGGACCCAGCCAGCCGCTGGCCTGCGGGTCGGTGACCAGATCCTCCAGCGAGCGCGGGTAATCGCCGACGTCCGAGTTGTACTGCTCGATCTGCGCGGCGACCTGGTTGAGCTGGGTCTTCGCCAGCTTGTACTTGGCCTTGTCGCTGTTGCTGAAGATGGTGCCGCCGATCACCGCCATCACCGCGCCGATCAGCACGATCACGATGATGATCTCGATCAGGGTCATGCCGGCCTGCGAGCGGCGCGGGGCGGGGCGGCGGAAGGGGCGGGCATGGCGCATGGCGTTCATTCCATTCAGTAAGGTGGAGTCGCGAAAGCCACCGGATTATAGGCCGGGGCCACGGCGGGGTCGGTCACAGCGAGCCGGTCAACTGGTACATCGGCAGCAGCACGGCCATGATCACGAAACCGATCACCAGCGCGAGGACGATGGTGATGACCGGCACCATCAGCGCGAGCATGCGGTCCAGCGCCTGCCCGGTCTCGGCCTCGAAGGTGTCGGCGGTCTTCAGCAGCATCGTGTCGAGCGCGCCGGATTCCTCGCCGACCTGGATCATCTGCAGCGCCAGGCGCGGGAACCGTTTGCCCTTGCCCAGCGCGGCCGACAGGCCGATGCCGTTCTTGACGTCCCCGGCAGCAGCTTCGACATCGGCGATCAGCGCCTGGTTCCCGAGAATGCGCCCGCCGATGCCCAGCGCGGTCAGCAGCGGCACGCCGTTGCGCAGCAGGGTGCCCATGGTCCGCGCCAGCCGCGCGGTCTCCATCCGGGCCACGATCGAGCCGGCGAGCTTGCGCTGCAGCAGCCATTCGTCGAACTTCGCCCGGAACGCCGGTTCGCGGAGCTTGCGGAAGAACAGCCAGGCGCCGGCGGCCGGCAGCGCCACCAGCAGCCACCACCAGTCGTGCACGACCTGGCCGAGCGCCAGCACCATCCGCGAGAACAGCGGCAGCTCGGTGTCCAGGTTCTCGTACATCGCCGAGAACTGCGGCACCACGTAGCCGAGCAGGAACAGCAGCGAGAACCCGACCATCGTCATCAGGATCGCCGGATAGATCAGCGCGTTGATCACCCGTCCGCGCAGCGCGCGGCTGCGTTCGAGGTACTCGGCCAGCCGCTGCAGGGTGTCGTGCAGGCTGCCGCCGGCCTCGCCGGCGCGGATCATGTTCACGTACAGGCGCGAGAACGCGCCGTGCTGCCGCTCCAGCGCCACCGACAGCGAGGTGCCGCCGCGGACCGCGTCGCGGATGTCGGAAATGGTGCGCCGGGCGCCCTCGTCCTCCGGCAGCTCCAGCAGGATCGTCAGGGCGCGATCCAGCGGCTGGCCGGCGCCGAGCAGGGTCGCCAGTTGCTGGGTGAACTGGACCAGGCGCGCGCCGGCGAACGGCTTGGGCTTGAACAGGCTGCGCAGCGCCAGGCCGTCGCCGCCGCCCGCGGGCCGGGCCTCCATCGGCAGGTGGCCCTGCTCCTGCAAGCGCAGCACGACCTCGGCGTCGCTGGCGGCTTCCATCTGGCCGTCCAGGACCTCGCCGCGGGCGTTCAGGGCTTTGTAGCGGTACAGGGGCATGGCGTCCGATCGGCCGTGGAATGGGCCCCGTCGGCGAACGACGGGGTCCGGCAGCATATCGGCCGCCGTCCCCGAATGGGAGCCTCCGCGGCGGCGAAGGTTCCCTGCGCGGGCCTCAGCCGCCGGATGCGGCGCTCTTCGCAGGCGCGGCCGGCGTCCCGCCCTGGGGCGTCCCGGCGGCGGCCGGCTGCGCCGGATCCTGCGTGGGCGGCGGCGCCCACTGCAGCAGCGAATTGCGGATGACTGCGACGGTCGCGTCGACCTTGGCCGGATCGATCGCCTTGTTGCGGTTGGCCCGGTAATAGCTGATGAAATCGGGCTGGTTGCAGGCGAACAGGCCGACGCACATCACCTTCATCATCCGCGAACCACGCGCGCAGTCGTACCCGGAGGTGCAGGCGACGAGCATCCACGCCTGCGATCCGATCACGTTGTCGAAGGCCATCGCCTCCTCAGGCTGCGACCAGGTGTCGCGCATCCGCGGCAGCAGCGACACCATCTCGAACAATGCGTCCGGATCGCCGGTGTTGGCGATCTCCTCGATGAAATAGCGCATCCGCGCCTCGCTGATCCGCGCGGAGGTGCGATTGATGTAGCGCATCTGCGCGGTCAGGTCGCCGGCCTTGGCGCTGCTGTGCAGCCAGTAGACGGCCGCCTGCGGGTTCTTGCCGAGGTCGGCGTCGGCCTGCACGCACATGCGGCGGAAATCGTCGAACACGCCCCGGATCGCGGCCTTGGAATGCAGGTCCGCGCTGCTGAGCCGCGCCAGCATCTTCATGTTGTTGCTGAGCGGCCCCCGGAAGGCCAGGCAGTCCTCGTAGACCTCCGAGAGCCGGCGCTGCGCGACCGGGTCGCCGTCGATCGCCGCCTGCCGGATCTCCACGTAGCTGGCCTCGCGCCACCAGTGGCGATTCTTCTCGACCGCGGCCCGCACCGCTTCGGCGCGCTGTTCCGGCGTCAGCTTCTTCGAATGCTGGACCGGCTGCACATCGTCGGTGCCGGCCTCGTCCCGATCCCGGATCAGCCACCAGCCGATCCCGAGCAGCCCGACGACGACGACGACCGCGATCACGGCCAGGATTCCCTTCTTCATGCCCCCACCTCGGTGAATGTCCGCGGGCGCCCCCCGCGCGGTGCCGCTCTGCCGGCGGCGATCATGCCACGGATGCCGGGGTCGCCGGCGGTCGACGACGGCGCGCCGCGACCCGGGTCAGGCATCCTCGGTGACCCGCAGGACCTCTTCGATCGTGGTCAGCCCGGCCATCGCCTTGACGATGCCGTCCTCGTACATGGTCCGCATCCCGGCGGCGCTGGCCAGTTGCTCCAGTTCGCCCATGCCGGCATGGCGCATCACCGCGCGCCGGATCTCGTCGTTCATCACCAGGAACTCCATGATGGTGGTCCGGCCGAGATAGCCGCTGGGCGCGATCGCCGACCCGCGCGCGTGGTACAGGTGGATGGTGCCCTGCGGCTGGTAGCGGCGCAGGCCGAATTTCTCGATCTCCTCCGGCGTGGCCTCGTAGCGCTCGGCGTGGGTCGGCTCCAGCCGGCGCACCAGACGCTGGGCGAGGATGCCGTTGATGGTCGAGGTCAGCAGGTAGTCCTCGACGCCCATGTCGAGCAGGCGGGTGATGCCGCCGGCGGCGTTGTTGGTGTGCAGGGTGCTGAGCACCAGGTGGCCGGTGAGCGCGGACTGGATCGCGATCCGGCACGTCTCCAGGTCGCGCATCTCGCCGATCATGATGATGTCCGGATCCTGGCGGACGATGCTGCGCAGGGCGTGCGAGAAATCCAGGCCGATCTGCGGCTTGGCCTGGATCTGGTTGATGCCCTCGATCTGGTATTCGACCGGGTCCTCGACGGTGATGATCTTCACGTCGGGCGTGTTGAGCTTGCTCAGCGCGGTGTACAGGGTGGTGGTCTTGCCCGAGCCGGTCGGGCCGGTGACCAGCAGGATGCCGTGCGGCTGGTCCAGCACCTTCTGGAACTGCGGCAGGAATTCGTCGGTGAAGCCGAGCTTGTGGAAATCGAAGACCACGGTCTCGCGGTCGAGCAGGCGCATCACCACCGATTCGCCGTGCGCGGTCGGCACCGTGCTCACGCGCAGGTCCAGCTCCTTGCCCTGCACCCGCAGCATGATCCGGCCGTCCTGCGGCAGGCGGCGCTCGGCGATGTTGAGCTTGGCCATGATCTTCACGCGCGAGATGACCGCGGCGGTGAGGTTGGCCGGCGGGCTCTCGCCCTCCTCCAGCACGCCGTCGATGCGGTAGCGCACCTTCAGCCGGTTCTCGAACGGCTCGATGTGGATGTCCGACGCGCGCAGTTCGACCGCGCGCTGGATGATCAGGTTGACCAGGCGGATGACCGGCGCCTCGGAGGCGAGGTCGCGCAGGTGTTCGACGTCGTCGACGTCGCCGGACTCGCCCTCGGCGGTCTCCACGATCGCGCCCATCGCGCTGCGGCCCTGGCCGTGCCAGCGCTCGATCAGGTCGCCGATCTCCGAGCGCAACCCGACCAGCGGCCGGACCTCGCGCTGGCTGGCGAGCCGGATCGCGTCGCGCACGTACGGATCCTGCGGGTCCGCCATCAGCACGTCCACCCGGCCGGGCGCTTCGGCCACCGGCACCGCGGCGAACTGCTTCATGAACTTGAGGCTGAGATCGATGCCCTCCGGTGGCAGGTCGGGCAGTTCCTTGACCGCCAGCAGCGGCAGCCCCAGCACCTCGGCGCAGGTTTCGGCGTGGTCGCGTTCGGACACCAGGCCGAGGCGGGCGATCAGCGCCAGCAGTTCGCCGCCGGTGTCCTCCTGGACGCGCTGGGCGCGGGCCAGGTCGGCCTCCTTCAGCCGGCCCTTCTCGACCAGCGCCGCGACCACGCGGTCGCCGTCGGCCAGCGGGGGCGGCGCGGGAGCGTCGGTCGGATCCACCACGGCAGCGTTCACCTGCATCGTCCTCCGTTCTGGCCAACATCGGTGGGCTGGCGCGGGGCGTTACTGTAACCCGTCGCCGGAAACGAAGCGCGCCGCCCGAGGGCGGCGCGTTCGCTGTTCCATCCCAGGACCCGTTCCGTCGGGTCCGGCCATTGGGACCGCCCGTCCGCGGGGAAGTTCCCGACCCGGCGACGGCCCCGGCCCGGCGCTCAGCGCGCCCCGATCACCATCCGGCTCTCCGGCTGCGGCGCGTCCGGCGCCGTCGCCTCCCGGGTCCGCGTCGCCTCGGCCATCCGCGAACTCTGGTCCAGCGTCTGCGTCGTCGCCTGGGTGTAGTCGATGTAGGCGTTCTTCGAGGCCGGGCTGGTCGGGTCGCCCTGCACCGCCACCAGCAGCGTCTGGTTGCCGCTCGCGGCGTTGGTCCTGGCGATGTGGTCGATCGCGCTCAGCCCGCTCGCGCGCGCGTCCGCGGTGACCGCAGCCGCCGCGCGCTCCATCTCCTCGCGCGACTTGAACCCGCCGCCCGGGCCGAGCTGCTCGAGGTTCGCCAGCGCCTGGCGATACATCGCGTTGTCCGGATGCCGGGGGTCGGCCATCGACGGCTTGTCGGCCTGCGACGGCTGCGGCGGCTGGGTCTGGCCGCTGGTCGACGGCGGTGGCGTCGTCGACGACGGCTGCTCGGCCGACGGGGTCCGCGAAGCGCCGTCGACGACCGGGCCGGTGACCCGGCCGTCCGCGGTGATCTTCGGGTCGAACTTCACCGCCTCGCCGAGCTTCTCCAGCGTCGCCCGGTCGGCCGTCCCGGTCTGCGGCAGGCCGTGGGACGTCTGGAACTTGCGCACCGCCTCCCGGGTGTTGTCGCCGTAGTCGCCATCGACCTTCAGCGGCTTGCCGTTGCTTCCGGTCAGGCCGAGCTGGTTGAGGTTTTCCTGGAGGCCGCGGACGTCGGGGCCCTTCTCGCCCGGCTGGAGCTGGCCGTCCGCCGCCGCGTGGCGGGTCATGCCCTTCTCGACCAGGCGCAGCGTCTCCTTGTCGGCGACGCCGGTGGCCTTCAGCCCGTTCTCGCGCTGGAACTGTTCCACCGCCTCGCGGGTGTGGTTGCCGAAATCGCGGTCGGTCGCGAGTTTCTTCCCGGCCGCATCGGTGTAGCCGAGGTCGTTCAGCCGCTTCTGCAGGTGCTCCACGTCGGCGCCCTTGTCGTGCAGCTTCAACTCGCTGCGGGCCTGCGGATTCGCCGCCGGCGCATCCACCTGCTTCGCGCCGTTGAGGTAGGGCATGGGATCGACGCGCACGCCGTCCTTCCTGATCTCGAAGTGCAGGTGGGTGTCGCCCGCGCGCGGCGTGTTGCCGGAGCGGCCCATCGTGCCGATCACCTCCACGTCCTCCGGCACCTTCTGGCCGACCTTGGCGTACATCTTGTCGAGGTGCATGTAGGTCGAAGTCAGGCCGTTGCCGTGATCGATCACGATCATGTTGCCGGCGTCGCCGTTGTTGGGCTTGACCGCGATCACCCGGCCCGGCATGAACGATTCGATCGGATCGCCGACCTTGCCCTGGATGTCGACGCCGCCGTGCCTGTGGTCGCCGCGGGGCGTGCCGAACTCGCCGCGGCCCTCGCCGGGCTTGTCGGCCTTGTTGATGTTGTGGTTGCCCGGCGCCGGCCAGTTGACGCCATTGCGGGCGGGTTCGGGCGTGTCGGTCGTCTTCGCCGGGTTCGGCGTCTGCGCCTGCCCGGTCATGCCGCGGGCCTCGGTGGCGTATTTCTGGTAGTCGTCCATGAAATTGCCCATCCGGGCATAGGCTTCGGCCAGCGTCACGCTGCCGTTGCCGTAGAGCGACGCGTTGCCGTGGATGACCTTCGAGGACAGGATCGCATCGACGCGCTGGTTCGGATTGTTCTTCAACGCCGTCAGGAACGCGGTGCCGTCCTTGTCGCCGAGGTTGTGCAGGGCATAGACATTGGCGTCCGGATCGCGGCCGCCCAGGCGAGCGCCCTTCTCGACGTTCTCGCGCGTGAACTCCGCCAGCATCGCCGCCTGCAATCGCGGGTTGTCGCGGATGGCCGGCGCATTGGTCTGGGCGATGGACAGTTTGTCGGCATCGGGGACGCCGTATTTCTCGCCGTACTTGTGGATCATCCTGTTCCAGGTGTCGTCCAGGAACTGGCCGTACCCGTAGGCGGACGAGATCGCCATCTTCCCGTCCCACTGGCGCACCGTGTTGTTTTCCGGCTTGGTGACCGCGATCGGCTGGGCGTGGGAGTTGTACTTCGATTCGAACCCCGCGATCTTCACCATGATCTCGGGATCGACGCCCGCCCTTTTCGCGGCGTCCACCAGAATCTGCTTCGATGCGTCCCAGCGTTCGTCGATCTTGCTGCCAGCCATGAAATGCCCCTTTCCCGTTGAAGTGCGTTGATTGCGGAATCAGAAATCGCCGATGCCCGCGTACATCCCCTTGGCGCGGTCGAATTCGACGGTGCGTTCCCCGACCTTGCGGTCGCCCCGGTATTTCTCGACCCGCAGCGGGTACGCGTCGCGTTGCGGGTCGTCGGAGATCACCGCGATCCTGTATTCGACGTCCTGGGCATCCTCGCGGATGTCCGGAATGTCGCTGATGTCCTTGAAGCCCTGGCCGCTGGGCGCGACGATCTCGTGGTCCGAGACGATGACGCCCTGCCACATGCCGCCGCTGGTGAAGGTCCAGCCGTAGGTTTCCCTGCCCAGCCGCACGAACGTCGCATCCTCGCAGCCGCAGCCGCCCGCGGTGCCGAAGGGCATGCCCTTCTCCGATCCGAGCAGGGTCCAGCGGCCGTCGGGGGACACCGACAGCCGGAACGCCGCCATCAGCCCCGGATCCGGCGCGGCATACGCATAGTCCGGGTTGCCGCGGATGTCCGTCGCGTTGGAGGCATGGAAATAGACCGTCGGGCCCGACGCGGTCGCCACTTCCCGGGCAGGATGCGGCCGCATGCAGTAGGCGAGTTCGTCCTGTTGCGTTTCGAACGCATACGTCCAGCACCCGTGCTCGGCATCGCGGGCGCCGGGGTATGCCTGGTCCATGACTTCGGTGACGATGCGCTCGAGGTCCGCCGGCGCGAGTGCCGGCTGCGCCGACGGCTGCGGCGCTTGCGCGGAGGCTGCAGGCGGTTGCGCCGCCGACTGCGCGGCGGGCCCGGATGCCGGCTGCGCCGCGGGCGCCGGTTCCTGGCGGCAACCGGGCAGCGTGACGACGCTGGCCAGCGCCAGCACGCATGCGACGAGACGGTATCGGATCGGGGTATTCATGACGGGAGACGGCTTCCATGAGGGCAAGGAAGCGTGAGCATCTGTCGGCGCATGACAAAACGCCAGCCGCCGGACGCGGTGCGCCATCGACGGAATCCGGGGGCAGATATCGAAGGGCGTCGGCCGGAAGCGGCCGCGACGCGACAGGAGGACGGACACGGCGCTCCGGGGCGTGCTGACGCCGGGAGGTCGGTCGGGCCGGGAGACGAAGCCGCCCGGCATGTACATGTCCAAGGACATGGATCGGCAGTGGCCACTGCCCGCAGTCTCGTATCAGCCATGCAACACCCGAATGGATACGATCGATCAAGTTGTAGGCGTCACGCGCGCCCGGAGGCACTGTGACGTGGCGCAATGTTTAACACATCGGTCCGCCGGCGCACCAGCGGTCCCGACGAACGGCGCAGCTCGCAGGGCCGGCCGCCGGGGCCGGCCGCGCGTTCAGCGCACCTCGGCGACCTCCACCCCGTCCAGACCCGCGGCCAGGGTGCGGGCGTCGCCGCCCTGAGCGAGCTTGATCTTCAGCCGCACCTCGTTCTGCGAGTCGGCGTAGCGCAGCGCGTCCTCGTAGGTGATCTCGCCGGCCTGGTACAGCTCGAACAGGGCCTGGTCGAAGGTCTTCATGCCGAGGTTGGTGGATTCCTTCATCACTTCCTTCAGCTTGTGGATCTCGCCGTCGCGGATGTAGTCCTGCACCAGCGGGGTGCCGAGCAGGATCTCCATCGCGACCTTGCGGCCCTTGCCGTCCGGGGTCGGGATGAGCTGCTGCGCGACCACGCCCTTCATGTTCAGCGAGAGGTCCATCAGCAACTGGCTGCGGCGATCCTCGGGGAAGAAGTTGATGATGCGGTCCATCGCCTGGTTGGCGTTGTTCGCGTGCAGCGTGCACAGCACCAGGTGGCCGGTTTCCGCGAAGGCGATGGCGTAGTCCATGCCCTCGCGGGTGCGCACCTCGCCGATCATGATCACGTCCGGCGCCTGGCGCAGGGTGTTCTTCAGCGCGTTCTCCCAACTGTCGGTGTCGATGCCGATCTCGCGCTGGGTGATGATGCAGCCCTCATGCTTGTGCACGAATTCGATCGGGTCCTCGATCGTGATGATGTGGCCGGTCGAATTCTGGTTGCGGTAGCCGATCATCGCCGCCAGCGAGGTCGACTTGCCGGTGCCCGTGGCGCCGACGAAGATGATGATGCCGCGCTTGGTCATCGCCAGGGTCTTGATGATCGGCGGCAGCGCCAGCTCCTCGACCGTCGGGATCTTCGACTCGATCCGGCGCAGCACCATGCCGACCTGGTTGCGCTGGTAGAAGCAGCTCACGCGGAAACGGCCGACGCCGGACACGCCGATCGCGAAGTTGCACTCGTGGGTCTTCTCGAACTCCTCGCGCTGCGCCGGGGTCATCACGTTCAGCACCAGGTCGCGGCTCTGCTGCGGGGTCAGCGCGTTCTGGGTGATCGGCTGGATCTTGCCGTGGACCTTCATCGCCGGCGGCATGCCCGCGGTGATGAACAGGTCCGACGCCTTCTGGTGCGCCATCAGCTTGAGGAAGGAGGTGAAGTCGATGGTGCTCATGCGGTGCTCCGGGGCGTGGACTCGTCGTTCGGCGTCGCGCGGGGGCGGACGTCACTCGAACAGGCGCTTGTCCTTGGCGTAGCTCTTGGCCTGCTGGCGGGTGATGAGGCTGCGCTTGACCAGGTCCTGCAGATGCTGGTCGAGGGTCATCATGCCGAAGTTCTGGCCGGTCTGGATCGACGAATACATCTGCGCGACCTTGTCCTCGCGGATCAGGTTGCGGATGGCGGGGGTGCCGACCATGATCTCCCACGCCGCGGTGCGGCCGCCGCCGACCTTCTTCAGCAGCGCCTGCGAGATCACCGCGCGCAGCGATTCGGACAGCATCGAGCGCACCATCGGCTTCTCGCCGGCGGGGAACACGTCGATGATGCGGTCGATGGTCTTCGCGGCCGAGCTGGTGTGCAGGGTGCCGAACACCAGGTGGCCGGTCTCCGCGGCGGTCAGCGCCAGGCGGATGGTCTCGAGGTCGCGCAACTCGCCGACGAGGATGTAGTCGGGGTCTTCGCGCAGCGCCGAGCGCAGCGCCTCGTTGAAGCCGTGGGTGTCGCGGTGGACCTCGCGCTGGTTGATCAGGCACTTCTGCGAGGTGTGGACGAATTCGATCGGGTCCTCGACGGTGAGGATGTGCGCGTATTCGCTCTTGTTGATGTGGTCGATCATCGCCGCCAGCGTGGTCGACTTGCCCGAGCCGGTCGGGCCGGTGACCAGGATCAGGCCCTGCGGCTGGTCCATCAGCTCGCGGAAGATCGGCGGCGTGGCCAGGTCCTCCAGGGTCAGCACTTCCGAGGGAATCGTCCGGAACACGGCGCCGGCGCCGCGGTTCTGGTTGAAGGCGTTGACGCGGAAGCGGGCGAGGCCCGGGATCTCGAACGAGAAGTCGCACTCGAGGAATTCCTCGTAGTCGCGGCGCTGCTTGTCCGACATGATGTCGTAGACCAGCGAATGGACCTGCTTGTGGTCCAGCGCCGGGATGTTGATCCGGCGCACGTCGCCGTCGACCCGGATCATCGGCGGCAGGCCGGCGGACAGGTGCAGGTCCGAGGCCTTGTTCTTGACCGAGAATGCCAATAGTTCGGCGATATCCATGCGTGCTCCCCGCGGTGCGATGTCGTGCGGGTCGCGTGGACCCGGGATGCGGCCGAGTATAGCCCCGCACTCCGGATTTGCACCGGGGGCCGCGGCGGCGCCCAGGCCGTACACTGCACGGCGTCCGCATCGTTCCGCGACGCCCGTCGCACCGCCGCGCAAGACCCCGCCACACCCGCCCTCGCCATGTCCGCACCGCCCCTGTCTCCCTCGATCGTTCCCGCACTCGACGCCCTCCTCGCCGGCATGGCCGCGGCCGCCGCCGGCGGTCCGCCCGCGCGGCTGCTCGCGGTCAGCAAGACCCAGCCGGCCGACGCGGTCGCGCGGGTGGCCGCCGCCCTGCGCGCGCGCCCGTCCGCGGGGCCGCTGGCGTTCGGCGAGAACTACGTGCAGGAGGCGCTGGAGAAGCAGCCGGCGCTGGCCGGGCTGGGCATCGAGTGGCATCTCATCGGCCACCTCCAGTCGAACAAGGCGAAGGACGCCGCGGCCGCGTTCGACTGGGTGCAGACGGTCGACCGCGAGAAGCTGGTCGAGGCGCTGGCCAGGCACCGCGCGCCCGGGCAGCGGCCGCTGAACGTGCTGATCCAAGTGAACATCGACGACGAGGCCAGCAAGCACGGCTGCCGGCCGGAGGACGTGGACGCCCTGGCCAACGCCATCGTCGCGCGGCCGCAGCTCGCGCTGCGCGGGCTGATGGCGATCCCCGCCCCCGATCCCGACATGGACCGCCGGCGCGCGGCGTTCCGGCGCATGCGCGGCCTGTTCGACGCCCTCGCCGCCCGCCACCCCGGCATCGACACCCTGTCGATGGGGATGAGCGAGGACTACGCCCTCGCCATCGCCGAGGGCGCGACCCTGGTCCGCGTCGGCAGCGCCCTGTTCGGCGCCCGCCCGCCCAAATCCCCCACCGCCACAGCCCCGGAGCCCGCATGACTTCCGCTTCCCAGATCGCCTTCATCGGCGGCGGCAACATGGCCCGCAGCCTGATCGGCGGCCTGATCGCCCGCGGCGTCGCGCCTGGCGCGATCCGCGTCTCCGAGCCCGTCGACGCCCTGCGCGAGGGATTGGCGCGCGACTTTGGCGTCGCCACCACCGCCGACAACGCCGAGGCCGCGGCGCCCGCCGGCTTGTGGGTGCTGGCGGTCAAGCCGCAGGTGATGCGCGCGGTCTGCGCGGCGCTGGCGCCGCTGGCGCAGCAGGCGCGTCCGCTGGTGGTGTCGATCGCCGCGGGCATCACCGCCGCGCAACTGCAGCGCTGGCTGGGCGGCGGCGTCGCCGTGGTCCGGACCATGCCGAACACGCCCGCCCTGCTCGGCGCCGGGGTCACCGGCCTGTTCGCCAGCCGCGAGGTGGACGCCGCCGGCCGCACCCGGGCCGCCGAGCTGCTGGCCAGCGCCGGCAAGACCGTCTGGATCGACGACGAGGCGAAGATGGACGCCGTCACCGCCACTTCCGGCAGCGGCCCGGCCTACGTCTTCCTGCTGGCCGAGGCGATGCAGGCCGCCGCCGAGGCCGAGGGCCTGCCGGCGGAGGCCGCGCGCACGCTGGTGCTGGAAACGGTGCTCGGCGCCGCACGGATGCTCACCGAATCGGGCGAGCCGGCCGCCGAACTGCGCCGTCGCGTCACCTCGCCGGGCGGCACCACCCAGGCCGCGGTCGAGACCTTCGAGGCCGGCGGCCTGCGCACGCTGGTCGCCGCGGCCATCCGCAACGCCACCGAACGCGGACGCCAGTTGTCCGCCGCCAACGACTGAGTCCCCGCCATGCGCCCGACCGCCCTCGCCCTGTCCCGTCTCGCCCCGCTCTGCCTGGCCGCGCTGTGCCTGGCGCTCTCCGCCTGCGGCGGCGACAAGCCCAAACCGGCGCGAGTGCTGGACCAGCCGCAGGAAGCCGTCACCCGCGTCGGCGACGTCAGCGTCCGCGCCAATGCGATCCCGACCGCGCAGCTCAATCCGGCGACGGCCAAGGCCTACGGCATCGACATCGCCGACGACACCGTGCTGCTGGTCGTCGCCGTCCGCCAGGGCCCCGACGGCCAGGACCGGGCGGTGCCGGCCGAGGTCGCGGCCACCGCCACGACGCTGCAGGGCCAGCGCGCGCCCATCGCCCTGCGCGAAGTGCGGACCGGCGACCTCGTCGACCACGTCGGCATCGCCAAGGTGGTGCGGCCGGACACGCTGACCTTCGACATCGCGGTCAAGCGCGACGGCAGGTCGCTCACCGACCTGAAACTGGTGCGGGATTTCGCGAAGGAGTGAGGCGCGCCGCGCCCCCGCTTTTCGTAGGAGCGACGTCAGTCGCGACCCCGTGCGTTGCGATTCCATGCGTTGCGACGTCGTGCGTTGCCGGGTCGCGACTGACGTCGCTCCTACAAAAGCGGGTGCTCGCGGGAATCAGCGATCCGCGCGATCCCGTCCACGCCGTCGGTGAGCGCGGCCGGACCGGGCGGAAACATGGCCGTCGCCCCTCTGGCCGAGCCGGGTCGCGACTGACGTCGCTCCTACGAAAAAGCGGGGCTCGCGGGGATCAGAGCCCCGCGCGCGCCGCCCACGCCTGCACGATCCGCGCGATCTCGCGCACGCCGTCGGTGAGCGCGGCGGGGCCGGGCTGGAGGATGATCGGGGACTTGATCTCGTGCAGCGCGCCGTCGCGGACCGCGGGTATGGCGTCCCAGCCGGGCCGCGCGGCGACCTTCTCCGGGCGGAACTTCTTGCCGCACCACGAGCCGAGGATCAGGTCGGGCGCGCGCCGGATCACCTCGCCGGGATCCTCGAGGATGCGGCCCTTCGCCAGCGACGAGGCCGCGCGCTCCGGGAACACGTCGTCGCCGCCGGCGATCGCGACCAGTTCCGACACCCAGCGGATACCGGTGATCTGCGGTGCGTCCCATTCCTCGAAATACACCTTCGGCCGCCGCGGCAGCGTCGCCGCCTGCGCGGCGACGGCGTCGAGCCCGCGGCGCAGGTCGTCGGCGTAGGCGTTCGCGCGCCCGGCGACGCCGACCAGCGCGCCGAGCCGGCGGACGTAGTCAAGGATGCCTTCGACGCCGCGGTGGTTGCTGATCCACACCTCGACACCGTGTTTGATCAACGCCGACGCGATATCGGCCTGGATGTCGGAGAAGCCGACCACGAAATCCGGCTCCAGCCGCAGGATCTCGTCGATCTTCGCCGAGGTGAAGGCGCTGACCTTCGGTTTCTCCTTGCGCGCCCGCGCCGGCCGCACGGTGAAGCCGCTGATGCCGACGATGCGGTGCTGCTCGCCGAGTGCGTACAGCACTTCGGTCGGCTCCTCGGTCAGGCAGACGATGCGTTGCGGGCCCATGTGGCGAAAATACGACATAATGCACGGCACGAGCAACAATCCACCAGGGAAATAGCCGAATGGAATGGCTAAAAGATTACGAAGGAAAGCGAGGTTTTGCGTACCTTTCCATAATCGTGGCGTCAATCGCGCCCTCTTATTGCGCCATGTTCATCCTGGAGCGAGGGCGACTATCGGCATCAGAGCTAACATCCAATATTTTTGCCTGCGCATCCCTCGGAGCCACGATTGGCACATTACTGTCAATTATCTCGGCACTTTCTTTGGCAAAAAAAAGGAAGCCAATAAACGACAGGAGCACCAGCCTCTCGATGGTCGTTGGTTTTTCCTACGGCTTGGTAATTCAAGCCATGGTCTTGTCATACACCATGTGGAAAGGTGGAGACTTTGAAAAGTACTACTCGAACTGCTTTGTTTTCACCATTTTTTATGTATTTCTGCAAATCCCAATCGGAATAGCTTATCGGGCGCTGAAGAATCCGATGCCAGATTCAACTCACGGATAGAGCATCCGCTTCGTCCACGCGCCGTCCGCGCCGCGTTCGTACACATGCCGCTCGTGCAGGCGGAACTGCGCGCCGTACCAGAACTCGATGGTCGTGGGCTTCACGCGGAAGCCGCCCCAGCGCGGCGGGCGCGGGACGTCGCCGCCGGCGTAGCGCGCCTTCGCCTCGGCGAAGCGCTGCTCGAAGGTCTCGCGGCTGTCCAGCGTCTCGGACTGGTGCGAGGCCCAGGCGCCGAGCTGGCTGTCGCGGGGACGGCGGGCGAAATAGGCGTCGGCCTCGGCGTCCGCGACGATCTCGACGTCGCCCTCGATCCGTACCTGCACGCCGTCCTCGCCCAGCGCCTTCCAGAAGAACAGCAGCGCGCACTGCGGGTTCGCCTGCAGTTCGCGGCCCTTGCGGCCGTCGAGGTGGGTGTAGAACACGAAGCCGTCGGGACCGTGCGCCTTCAGCAGCGCCATGCGCGCCGACGGCCGGCCGTCGGGCGTGGCGGTGGCGACGGTCATCGCGGTCGGCTCGGGCAGGCCCGCGGCCTGCGCCTGCGCGAACAGGGCGTCGAAGGTGGCGAGCGCTTCGGCGTACGGCGTCGAGGCTGGCGAGGTCATGGCGAACATCCTGGCGAACGGCGATGGCGTATTGTCGCCCGATGCCGCGCGCCCCGCACCCGACCTGGATCAAATCGGCGGCGCCGCCGCGCGGCTTTCCGCCGGAGGCGGTGGCCGATGCGCTCGACGACGCGCAGGCGCACGGCGCCCGCATCTTCGGCATCGCCGGCCTGCAGGGCAGCGGCAAGTCGACGCTGGCCGCGCAGGTGGTCGCGCTGGCGCGGACCCGCGGGCTGCGCGCGGCGACGCTGTCGATCGACGACGTCTACCTGGGCCCCGGGGCGCGGCGCCGGCTCGCGCGCGGGGTGCATCCGCTGCTGGCCACCCGCGGCCCGCCGGGCACCCACGACACCACGCTGCTGTGCGCGACCCTGGACGCGGTGCGGAGCGGCGAACCGGTGCGCCTGCCGCGTTTCGACAAGCGCACCGACCGGCGGCTGCCGCCGTCGCGCTGGCCGCGGACCGGGCCGCTGGACCTGCTGGTGTTCGAGGGTTGGTGCCTGAAGACGCCGGCGGAGGACGAAGCGGCGCTCGTCGCGCCGGTCAACGCGCTGGAACGCGACGAGGACCCGGCCGGCACGTGGCGACGGTGGTGCAACGCCGCGCTCGCCCGCGACTACCCGGCGCCATGGACGCGGATCGACCGGCTGCTGTGGCTGCAGCCGCCGGGATTCGGGGTCGTCGCGGGCTGGCGCCTGGAACAGGAGCGGGCGCTGGTCGCCGGCCGGCCGGCCGCGGGGCCGTCGGCGGCGGCGGTCGAGCGGTTCGTGCAGCACTTCGAGCGGGTCAGCCGGCAGGCATTGCGCTGCCTGCCGGGGATCGCCGACCGCACCTGGCGGCTGGACCCCGCGCGCCGGATCGTGCGATGACCGGCGCGGCGCCGGTCATTCGACGACGAAGCTGACCCGCATGTTCACCCGCCACTCGGTGACGTTGCCCTGGTCGTCGGTGACCACCTTGGTTTCGTTGACCCAGGCGCCCTTGATGTTCTTCACCGACTCGGCGCACTTCTTCAATCCTGTGCGCACGGCGTCTTCCATGCTGGTCTTCGACGCGGCGTTGACTTCGATGATCTTGGCGACGGACATGGCGGGATTCTCGTTCGGCTGCCGGCGAATCGCCGGAACGGCAGCATACGCCCGCACAGCATGGCGCGGGGTCGGAATCGCGGCCGGAATGGCGGCTAAAATGGCGACCATGACTCGCGCCCCGCACCTCGTCCTGATCGGCCCGATGGGCGCCGGCAAGAGCGCGCTGGGGCGCCGGCTGGCCCAGGCCCGCGGCCTGCCGTTCGTCGACCTGGACCGCGAGATCGAACGCCGCGCCGGCGCCGACATTCCGGCGATCTTCGCCCACGAGGGCGAAGCCGGTTTCCGCCGCCGCGAGCGCGAGGCCCTGGTCGATGCGCTGGCCGGGCCGACCTGCGTCCTCGCCACCGGCGGCGGCGCGATCCTGGATGCCGGCAGCCGGGCGCGGATCCGCGAACGCGGCTTCGTGGTCCACCTGGACATCGACATCGACCAGCAGTTGGCGCGGCTCGCCCGCGACCGCAGCCGGCCGCTGATCGCCGGCGACGATCGCGAGGCCGTGCTGCGCCGGCTGGCGGTGGAGCGCGCGCCGCTGTACGCCGAAGTCGCCGACCTGGTGTTCGCGACCGGCAGCGGCGATCCGGCGGACGCCGCGGCGCGGCTGGCGCAGCGGCTGGACACGCTGTGGCCGCCGCGCAGCCCCCCTTCCGACCCGTCCGCGGACCCGACATGACCACGCCCCACCTGCGCACCGTCCACATCGGCGGCCCCCATCCCTACTCGATCGCGATCGGCGAGGGCCTGCTCGACGACGGCATCGCGCTCGCCTCGCGCCTGCACGGCCGGCACGTGCTGATCGTCAGCGACGGCCACGTCGAGCCGCTGTACGCGCGGCGGGTCGAGGTCGCGCTGCACAACGTCCGCCCCGACCTGCGCCTCGCCCGCTACGTCATGCCGCCGGGCGAACAGGCCAAGACCCTCGCCCATTTCGCCGAGGCGATCGACACCCTCGCCCGGCTCGGCGCCACCCGCGACGCCTGCGTGCTGGCGCTGGGCGGCGGCGTGGTCGGCGACCTCGCCGGCTTCGCCGCGGCCTGCTGGATGCGCGGCATCGACTGCATCCAGCTTCCGACGACCCTGCTGGCGATGGTCGACTCCTCGGTCGGCGGCAAGACCGCCGTGGACCTGCCGCACGGCAAGAACCTGGTCGGCGCCTTCCACCCGCCGCGCGCGGTGTTCGCCGACACCGGCGCGCTGGACACCCTGCCCGACCGCGAACTGCGGGCCGGCCTGGCCGAGGTCGTCAAGTACGGCGCGATCGTCGACGCCCCGTTCCTGGACTGGCTCGAAGCGCACGCCGGCGCCCTGCTCGGCCGCGACCGCGCCGCCCTGACCGAGGCCATCGCCCGCAGTTGCCGGCACAAGGCCGACATCGTCGAGCGCGACCTCTACGAACACGGCGACCGGGCGCTGCTCAACTTCGGCCATACCTTCGCCCATGCGATCGAGGCCGAACAGGGCTATGCCGGCGTCGGCAGCGCCGCCCTCAACCACGGCGAGGCGGTCGCGGTGGGCATGGTCCAGGCGGCGCGGCTGTCCGCGCACCTGGGCATGGCCCCGGCCGCCGACGCCGAGCGCCTGCGCCACCTGCTGGAGGCCCTCGGCCTGCCGACCACCCTGCCCGAGGGGCTGGAAGCCGATCGTCTGATCGCGCGCATGCGCCTGGACAAGAAGGCCCAGGCGTCCGGGCTGCGATTCATCCTGTGGGAAGGCGCCGGGCTGGCGCGGATCGTCGACGACGTGCCCGAAGCGGCGCTGCCGGACATCCTGCTCAACGGCTGACGGGCGGCCGACGACCGGTCCGGGCGCGCGCAGGCGGCCCGGCCGCTTACAATTCCGGGATGCGCATCCTCCTGCAACAACGCCCGGACGGCCACGAAGCTCCGCGATTCGTGCAACTGCAGTTGGAAAGCGACCTGTTCGGCGGCTGGACGCTGGTCCGGGAAACCGGCCAGACCGGCGGCCGCAGCACCGTGCGCCGCGAACAGCACGCCGACCAGGCCAGCGCGCTGGCCGCGTTCGAGCGGGCCCGCGACCAGAGCCTCAAGAAGGGCTTCCAACTGGTCTTCGCGCAGGGCGTGGACGCGCCGCACTGACGCGCCGGGCCGTTCCGCGCGCTTTCCCTTTCGATCCCCAGGATTTCCCGTGACCCAGGCCTCCCCGCTCCGCAACGACCGGCTCCACAACGACCGCTTCCTTCGCGCCCTCCGCCGCGAACCCGTCGACCGCACGCCGGTGTGGCTGATGCGCCAGGCCGGCCGCTACCTGCCGGAGTACCGCGCCACCCGCAAGCAGGCCGGCAGCTTCCTGGCGATGGCGAAGAATCCGGAGCTGGCCTGCGAAGTCACGCTGCAGCCGCTGCGCCGGTTCCCGCTGGACGCGGCGATCCTGTTCAGCGACATCCTCACCGTGCCCGACGCGATGGGCCTGGGCCTGTACTTCGCCGAGGGCGAGGGCCCGAAGTTCGAGCGCCCGGTGCGCACCGCCGAGGACGTGGCGAAGCTCGCCGTGCCCGACATGGAGACCGAACTGCGCTACGTGATGGACGCGGTGCGCACGATCCGTCGCGAGCTCAACGGCAGCGTCCCGCTGATCGGCTTCTCCGGCAGCCCGTGGACGCTGGCCTGCTACATGGTCGAAGGCGGCGGCAGCGACAATTTCTCGAAGATCAAGGCGATGGCCTTGAACGCCCCCGACCTGTTGCACCGCATCCTGTCGGTCAACACCGACGCGGTGATCGCCTACCTCGCCGCGCAGCGCGCAGCCGGCGCGCAGGCGCTGCAGGTGTTCGACACCTGGGGCGGCGCGCTGAGCCCGGCGATGTACCGCGAATTCTCGCTGCCCTACCTCGTGCGCATCGCGAAGGAACTCGAGCGCGGCGACGGCGCCGAGCGCGCGCCGCTGATCCTGTTCGGCAAGGGCAACGCGCCGTACCTCGAGGAACTCGCCGCCTCCGGCACCGACGCGGTCGGCGTCGACTGGCTGATCGAACTGGGCGAAGCCGCGCGCCGCGTCGGCGGCAAGGTCGCGCTGCAGGGCAACCTCGACCCGTGCACGCTGTACGGCAGCCCCGAGGCCATCCGCACCGAAGTGCGCCGCGCCCTCGACAGCTACGCCGCCGGCAACGGCGGCTCCCGCGACGGCCACGTCTTCAACCTCGGCCACGGCATGTCCCCGGACATGAACCCGGACCATGTGGCGGCGCTGGTCGAAGCGGTGCATGCGGTGAGTGCGAGGTGAGCGTGCGCCGACGGCTGCGCCTTCCCCTGCTTGCGCTGCTGTCGTTGCACGCGACAGGCGTCGTGGCGCAAGCCCGCGATGCGCTCTACCTGGACGCCTCGCCGGATGCGGACCGGAACACCGTCGCCATCGCGATGGTCGTGTCCCCGCCGAGAACCGCCGTCCGCTACGACTGCGGGCTGGACACCATCGTGCGCATGGCGCCCGGAGCCAGCCCGCAGAAGATCGGCGACCACGCGTCGATCGCGATGCGCCCCGGCCAATATTCGATCTCGGCGCAGTACACCTATGCCGGCCGGGAGGGATTCATGTTCGAACAGCACACCTTCGAACCGGGGCATGTCTACCGGATCGGGTGCGGCGGCGGCACCGTCCGCCATGCGCACATCGCCATTTCGGATGTCACTGAAGGCGGCGGAACGCCGGCCGCACCCCTGCCTTCCCCCGATGCGCCAGCCGCCCGCGACGAGCCGCATTGATCACCGAACCCTACCTGCTGCAGCTTCCGCACTGGCCGACCGCCGGTCGCCATATCCTCGCCCACCACGACGACGCCAGCCTGATCGTCTACTAGGCCTATCGCCCCGCCATCGCCGATTTCGCAGTGAAGCACCAGCGCTTCGGCGGCGAGTTCAGCTACAACCGCATGAGCTGGATCAAGCCGAACTTCCTGTGGATGATGTTCCGCGCCGGCTGGGCGACCAAGGAAGGCCAGGAACGCATCCTCGCCGTCCGCCTGCAGCGCGCGTTCTTCGACGAGGTGCTGCGCGACGCGGTGCCGTCGTCGTTCGACCCGGCACGACACGCCTCGCACGACGACTGGAAAACCGCCGTCGAGCATTCGGACGTGCGCCTGCAGTGGGATCCCGACCACGATCCGCTCGGCCGACCACTCGAACGCCGCGCGGTCCAGCTCGGCCTCCGCGGACGCGCACTGCGTCGCTACGGCGAAGAAGCCCTGCTCGGCATCGACGACATCACCCCGTTCGTGATCGCACAGCGTGCGCACCTGCGCGACGGCTTCGCCGGACTGGTCATGCCGCGCGAGCGGGTGTATCCGATGCCGGCTGGGGCGGCGGGCTGACGCGGCGAACGTCCCGATGGCAAGTCGGAACCCGCCCTACGGCGCCGTTTCGCCGCGACGGACCACGACCTCCGCCAGCATCGCGCCGGTCACCGGCTTGCGCAGGAAACCGTCGAATCCGGCTGCGATCGCCTGCGGTTCGGCGTCGGAATCGGCGTGGGCGGTGACGGCGATCATCGGGCGATCGAAGCCCATCGCGCGCAACTGGCATCCGAGCGCGAGGCCGTCCATGCCGGGCAGGTCGAGATCGATCAGCGCCACGTCGAAGCGGCGGGTCGCGTGCGCAGTCAGTGCGGCGAGCGCATGCAGGGCATGCGCCACGCGATGGCCGCGCGCCTGCAGCAGGCCGGCGATCACGTCGGCGACGGTCGGATCGTCCTCCACCAGCAGCACGTCGCACGTCGCGGCGACGGCCGCATCGCCCGGCAGCGCCCCGTCCGGCGACGCCGCGACCACGCGGTCGGCGCGCACCAGCGGCAACCGCACGACGAAGCACGCGCCTTCGCCGGGCGCGCTCGTCACCTCGACGCCGCCGCCCATCGCCACCGCCAGTTCCTGGCAGATCGCCAGCCCCAGCCCGCTGCCGCCGTAGCGGCTGGCGGTGCGCGCGCCCTCGGCCTGCTCGAAGCGGCGGAACAGCCGCCGCTGCTGCTCGGCGTCGAGCCCCGGCCCGGTGTCGCGGACGCTGCAGCGCAGGCCGTGCGGCGAGAGCGGCCCGATGCCCAGCGCGACCTCGCCGCGCTCCGTGAACTTGATCGCATTGCCGAGGAGGTTGAACAGGATCTGGCGCAGGCGGGTGGCGTCGCCGCGCCATCCGCCGCGGACCGCGTCGTCGACCACGACCTCGAAACGCAGGCCCTTGCGCTCGGCCAGCGGGCGCATGAGCCCGACGAGGTCGTCGACGATGCCGTCGAGCGCGAAATCCGTCTCGTGCAGCGCGAACCGGCCGGCCTCGATCCGCGCCAGGTCGAGCGCGTCGTTGACCAGCCGCAGCAGGTGGTCGCCGGCGCGGCGGATCGCCTGCGCGTGGCTGCGCTGTTTCGCGTCCAGCGGCGTGGACAGCAGCAGTTCGCTCATGCCGAGCACGCCGGTCATCGGCGTGCGCACTTCGTGGCCGAGGTTGGCCAGGAAGCGGCTCTTGGCCAGCGATGCCTGCTCGGCGAGCGCACGCGCCTGCTTGGCCAACCGGTAGCTGTGCCGACGGCGCTGGCGGATGCGATCGACCATCGCAAGCCAGGCCAGCAGCGCCGAGGCGGCCAGCGCGTACAGCGCGACTGCCCACCAGCGCCGCCACCACGGCGCATCGACGACGATCGCGATGCGCCGGGTCGCCGACCAGACACCGTCGCCGTTCGCGCCCTGCAACTCCAGCGCATAGCGGCCGGGCGCGAGGGTGGAGAATGCGCGCTCGCCGTGTTCGCCGTCGACGCCCTCGGTCACCCAGTCCGGGTCGTAACCGCGCAGCCGCGAGCGATAGCGATGCGCGGCGGGATTGGCGTACGACATCACCCGGGCGACCACGCGCAGGTCGCGATCGCCCGGCCGCACGACGATCGGCGCATCGGCGTCGATCGGCAGCGCGACGGTGTCCTCGCCCCGGCGCAGGGACAGGGTCTGGATCGCCAGCGGCGAGGGCCGCGGCCGCGACAGCCTGCGCTCGGGGTCGAAACGCACCACGTCGCGACCGACGATGGCGACGCCGTGCCCGGGCACGCCGCACGCGAGCTGGTCGGCGGTGAAGTCGAGCCCGGCCAGCCCGTCGGCCGGGCCGAACACGCGGGCGCGCCCGGCGCGCGGGCCGTACTGCACCAGTCCGCGGACGCCGTTCATCCACAGTTGACCGCCCGCGGTCACGCGCACGCTGCGGACTTCGGCGTTCGGCAGCCCCTCGTCGGCGGAGATGCGCTGCGCGCGTTCGAGGCTTCGCCCGTCCCAGCGGTAGCGCTCGAGACTGCCGAAGCGGGCGACCCACAGCGTGTCGTCCGACGCGAAATCGAGCGCGTAGACGTATTCGCCCGGCGCGACCGCCAGCTTGTCGAACCGGACGCCGTCCCAGCGCCGCAGCGCCTGCCCGTCGCTGTACCAGGGCGCGCCGTCGGGCGCGAAGCGCAGGTCGATGTAGGCCTGGGCCTCGGCGTCGAGGGTCTGCGCCGGCGTGAACACCCGCGGCGGGCCACCGTCCGCCGGCAACCGCACCAGCCCGCCGCCGAACAGCGACAGCCACAGCGCGCCGTCCGGTGCGCAGGCGATCGTTTCCGGCGGATGCGGATCGTCCTCGTCGGTCAGGCGATAGCGCCGGCGCACGCGCCGTGTCGCGGGGTCGAAATCCAGCGCGCCGCGCGCATCGGCGATCGCCAGGCGGCCGTCGGCGCAGGCGCGGACCGCCTGCGCGCGCCCCAGACCGAGCGCGCGGGCATCGGCCACGCGCTGCAGCCCGGGCGGGTCGCCGGCCTGGTCGACGGCCTGGCCACCGGCCTGCGCCGGGGACTGCCGATACAGCCCGGCGTCGCTCAGTGCCCAGATCGTGCCCGATGCATCGATCGTCGCCGACTTCACGTAGGCCGCGGGGTCGTCCGCCGGCAACGTGGCGCTGCTGAAACGCGCCGCGCCCGGCGCGATGTGGAACAGCCCCTGCGAATAGCCGGCGACCCAGACCCCGCCCTCGTGATCGGCGACGACCCGGATCGCGCCATCGTCGACGCCGGGCATCGCATCCTGCGGCGTCGGCCTGCGGTCCGGGCGACGCCGGTGCAGTCCGGTATAGGTGCCGATCCAGTCATGGCCGTCGCCGCCGCGGGCGATCGTCGCCCGCCGCGCGCCGTCCGGCGGCGTCCACGGCAGGGGCTGCGGCACATCGTCGCGATCCAGGCGCGACAGCGTCCGGTCGCCGCCGACCCACAGCCCACCGTCCGCCGCAGGACTGAAGACAAATACGCCCTCGCCGTCGTTTCCGGGCCACGCCAGGCGCTCGGCGCGCGCACGTGGCCGGTTCGGGTCCAGCCGCCACAGGCCGCCATCGGTCCCGATCAGCAGCGCCCCGGACGGCCGGACGGTCATGGCGAACGCGGTGCCGGCGAGCGGATCGCCGGCGTCGCCGAGGATCCGCGACACCGTCCCGTCCGTCGCGATGCGGCACAGCTTCGCGGTGCTGGTGAGCACCCACAGGGTGCCGTCGGCCGCCGACGCGAGCGCGCCGATGTCGGCGGCGCAGGCGGCCGCGTCGCCGGAAAACGCCACCGGATGCAAGCGCTCGCGCCCGGGGCCCATCCAGTCCAGGCCTTCCCAGGTCGCGATCCACAGCCGGTCGCGGACATCGACGTGGAGCACGGTGATCTCGTTGCCCGGCAGCGTCGGCGTGCGGCCGATCTCGCGCCGCCAGAAGCGGAAACCGGTGCCGTCGTAGCGGGCCAGTCCGTCGCCGGTGGCGAGCCAGACGTAGCCCGTGCGGTCGATGGCGAGGTCGTAGAGGGTGCTCGACAGACCGTGTTCAGGCCCGAAGCGCACCAGCCGCGGCGGCGGGGCCGGGTCGGCGGCGAACGCGGGCGGGACACCGGGCAGACTGCAGGCCAGCCACGCCGCGAGGGCGCCCGCTGCACGCAGCGCGGGCGCCGGTCCCCGGCAAAGCGTCCCAGTCCCCATGCCCCTCCATTCCGTGCGACCGTGCCCGCGCGCTGCGACGATGCGTTGCGCGCGCGGACCGGCACATCCTGCGCCATGGCCTAGAATCGGGCAAACCCGCGCGCCCCCCGCGCACACCTCGCCGTCCCCGCCCATGTCCGCGACCGACCGCCCCGCCCGCTTCCTGCTCGCGCTCGCCGGCCTGCTGCTGACGACCGTCGCGGCCGCGGAACCGGCGCACTACCGCCTCGACCCGGTGCACACCCGGGTGCTGTTCGCGGTCGAACACGCCGGCTTCTCGCACGCCCTGGGCACCGTCTCCGGCAGCACCGGGACGCTGGACTTCGATCCCGACGACTGGACCACCGCGCGGCTGCAGGCCTCGGTGCCGCTGACCCGCGCCGACCTCGGCGACGCCGCCTGGAACAAGGCGGCGCTGGCCGCCAACCTGCTCGACGTGGCCGACCACCCGACGGCCACGTTCGTCTCGACCCGGATCGAGCCGCTCGCGCCCGACCGCGCCCGCGTCCACGGCACCCTCACCCTGCACGGCGTCTCCCGCGAGGTCGCGCTCGAAGTGACGCTGAACGCGCTCAAGCGCCACCCGCTGCCGCCGTTCCGCCGCACCGTCGGCTTCTCGGCCACCGCGACCCTCAGCCGCAAGGCCTTCGGCATCGACGCCTGGCCGTCGGTGATCGGCGACGCGGTGGACCTGCGGATCGAAGCCGAAGCGGTGCGCGCCCGCGCCGACGGCGAGGACGACGCAACCGATCCGCCCGCGGCCGCCTCTGCTTCGGCGACGGCCGATCAGGCCGAACCGACCGCACCCGCCTCCACGCCAGACCCGGAACCCACGCCATGACCCTGAAGAACACCGCCGACCGCTGGGGCGCCGTCAGCCAGTTGCTGCACTGGACGATCGCCGCGCTGATCCTCTACATGGCCTACCTGGGCCTGACCATGGGCGACCTGCCCAACGGCCCGGCCAAGATCCAGACCTACGCCCTGCACAAGTCGATCGGCATCACCATCCTCGGGCTGGTCGCGCTGCGCGTGCTGTGGCGGCTGTACGCCGGGACGCCCGCGCACATCGCCGGCACGCCGACCTGGCAACTGCGGGTCGCCGGCGCCACCCACCTCGCGATCTACGCGCTGCTGTTCGCGATCCCGATCAGCGGCTGGGTGCTGAACTCCGCCGCCGGCTTCCCGCTGCAGTGGTTCCACCTCGTCAACCTGCCGCACATCGTCGAGCGCAACCAGGATCTGCACGAGCTGGCCGAAGAGGCGCACGAGCTGATGTTCTGGGCACTGGCGCTGCTGGTCGTGCTGCATGCCGGCGCCGCGTTCTACCACCATCTGTTCCAGGGCGACGCCACCCTCGCGCGGATGCTGCCGCGGGGCTGGATCAAGCGCGACGCAACCGTTGCCGTCCCGCCCGCCTCCGATGGGAACACCCCCGTCGCTTGACCCGATCAGGAGCCCCACGCATGTCCCGCACGCACCTGTCCCGACTGTCCCTGTCCAGCATGTTCCTGTCCGCCCTCGCCCTGGCCGCCGCACTGGCGTCGCCGGCCTTCGCCGCCGATTACACCCAGGCCGCGGGCTCCACCCTGACCTTCGGCGGCAAGTACCAGGGCGAGGCCTTCAACGGCCGCTTCCCGGGCTTCGCCACCACCTTCTCGTTCGATCCGGCGAACCTCGCCGGCGCCAGGCTCGACGTGACCATCCCGCTGGCGACCGCCACCGCCGGCAACCCCGACTACGACGGCGAACTGCGCGGCGCGTCGTTCTTCAACAGCGGCAAGTTCCCGCAGGCGCACTACACCGCGACCAAGTTCCGCAGCCTCGGCGGCAACAAGTACGCAGCCGACGGCGCGCTGTCGCTGCGCGGCGTCGCCAAACCGGTCACCCTGACCTTCACCTGGACCGCCGGCGCGAAACCGGTGCTCGCCGGCACCGCGGTGGTCAAGCGCCTGGACTTCGGCGTGGGCAGCGGCGACTGGGCCGACACCGGCGTGATCCCGAACGAGATCCAGGTCGCGACCAAGGTGATCTTCCAGCCCAAGCCGGCCGCCGCCGCGCGCTGAGCTCAGGGCGTCGCCGCCGGCTGCAGCCGGTACACGAACGCGCCGAGCATGTCGCCGGCGCGCTTGTCGCGATGGCAGCCGAGGCATTCGTCGCCGGCGCGGATGGCGCCGGTGACGCGCAGGCCGGCGCCTTCGGGCACGACGACGAGACGCTGGCCCGCATCCAGATCGCGCAGCGCCCGGCGCTCCTCCGCGGTGATCGCGCGACCGGCGCCGCGTTCCCGCGGCGCGTTGTCGGCGGGCCGGTGGAACACGTCCATCGACAGGCCGCCGCCGAACGCCCGCGGCGGATGGTGCCGGGCGACGCCGATCAGTTCGAGCCCGGCCACGAACCACGGCGTGTCCGCGACCGGCTCGTGCAGCAGCCGCGCCATCGCCGGCAGGCGCGCCGGGCCGAAACCGCGGCTGTCGACGAACGCGAGCACGTAGGTGTCGTGCATCTTCAGCAGCGCCGGCGGCGGATCGCTCCGCACAGGACGTGCGGAACGTCCACCGGCGGCCAGCGCCACGGACGCAGCCAGCGCCAGCAGCGCGACGACGGCGACCGTTCGGCGCAGGCGCGTGCCCGCGCTCATGTCCATGTTCATGCGCTTGTTCATGCCGCCGCCAGCCCGGCCACCGCGTCGCGGTCGAACGGCCAGTCCAGTTCGACGCCGTCGCTGCGGCGCAGCACCGGCACGCGATGGCCGTACGCGGCCTCCAGGCCCGCATCGTCGTCGATGAACACGCTGTCGAACGTCGGCAGGCGCGCGGCGGCGAGCACATCGAGCGCACGCTCGCACAGATGGCAGTCGTCGCGCTGGAACAGCACGAATGCGGCCGAACGGGATTCCATACGCCACCGTCCCTGTCGTCGTGGTGAGGCGACATAGAATACGCTCCCCGGCGCAACGGCAACCTCCACGCGCCCGCCTTCCGGAGCCGCGCATGGCTGTCAGCACGTTCGACCTGTTCAAGATCGGCATCGGCCCGAGTTCCTCGCACACGGTCGGACCGATGCGCGCGGCCTGCCGCTTCGCGACGCGCTGGCTGGCGGACACCGGCGAGCTCGCCCGCACCGCCCGCATCCGCGCCGAGGTCTTCGGCTCGCTGGCGCTCACCGGCCGCGGCCACGGCACCGACAAGGCGGTGCTGATGGGCCTGGAGGGCCACTGGCCGAACGAGATCGATCCGGACCTGATCCCCGATGCGCTGGCGCGGATCCGCGCCGACAAGCGGCTGCGGCTGCTCGGCAGGCACGACATCGCCTTCGACGAGAAGCGCGACCTGGTGATGAACAAGCGCCAGAAGCTGCCGTTCCACACCAACGGCATGCGCTTCACCGCCTACGACGCCGACGGCGCGGAAATCGCCAGCCGCGACTACTACTCCGTGGGCGGCGGCTTCGTCGTCAACCAGGACGAGGCCGCCGAAGACCGCATCGTCGCCGACACCACCGCGCTGCCGCATCCGTTCGGCAGCGGCGCGGAACTGCTGGAGCAGTGCGAACGCAGCGGCCTGCGGATCGCGGCGCTGATGCGCGAGAACGAGCGCGCCTGGCGCGACGACGCCGCCATCCATGCCGGCCTGAGCGAGATCTGGGAGGCGATGCAGGCCTGCGTGCGCCGCGGCATCCGCGAGACCGGCACCCTGCCCGGCGGCCTGCACGTGTCGCGCCGCGCGCCGAGCCTGCATGCGGAACTGTCCTCGCGCCCGGAGGCGGCGATGCGCGACCCGCTGACCGTACTCGACTGGGTGAACCTGTACGCGCTGGCGGTGAACGAGGAGAACGCCGCCGGCGGCCGCGTCGTCACCGCGCCCACCAACGGCGCCGCCGGGATCATCCCGGCCGTGCTGCACTACTACGACCGCTTCTGCCCCGGCGCCAACGAGGCGGGGGTCTTCGAATTCCTGCTCACCGCCGCCGCGATCGGCATCCTCTACAAGGAAAACGCCTCGATATCCGGCGCCGAGGTCGGCTGCCAGGGCGAGGTCGGGGTCGCCTGCTCGATGGCCGCCGCCGGCCTCACCGCCGCGCTCGGCGGCACCCCCGGGCAGATCGAGAACGCCGCCGAGATCGGCATGGAGCACAACCTCGGCCTGACCTGCGACCCGATCGGCGGGCTGGTGCAGATTCCCTGCATCGAACGCAACGCGATGGGCGCGGTGAAGGCGATCAACGCCTCGCGCATGGCCCTGCGCGGCGACGGCAAGCACAAGGTCTCGCTCGACAAGGTGATCAAGACCATGCGCGACACCGGCCGCGACATGCAGGACAAGTACAAGGAAACCAGCCGCGGCGGGCTGGCGGTGAACGTGATCGAGTGCTGAGCCGCGGGACGGCGGCGGCCGCACGTCCGGCATGACCGGCATGACCGGCGTGACCGGCCACGCGCCTGCGCCCGGCGGCGACGTGCGGCCGGGTTCGCACCGCCCGGCTCGCACCGTCCGGTTCGCACGGCGCGGTTCGCACTGCCGGGCGTCGCCTGGCCGGGCGTCCCGTCCTCGAGCCCCATGCCGTCGATGGCCGCGGCGGCGGCCCCGCAACCGCCCCCCGCGTGGACCGCTGCGCCCGTCCCGCCGCCCCGCCCGGCCGCCCCGCCCGGCCACTTGGCAGCCGCGCCCGCTTGGCGCATCCTGAACGCTGAGCCGACCTCCCCCCTCGACGTCCTGCGGGTCATCGAGCCGTCTCGCCGCTGTTCCGCGTCCACGACTTCCGGGAGAAGCTGTCGTGTTCCGAGCGCTGTGGCTGTCGGGCCTGTACGTGTTGGGCGCCTGGTACGCGGGCGTCTTCATCCGCACGCCCGAGGACGTCACCCTGTTCTGGCCTGCGGCCGGGGTCGCCTACGCCGCGGTGATCCGCTATGGCGCGCGCTGGGCCCTTTTCATCCCGCCGGCCGTGCTCGCCGCGCACCTGTTTCTGCTGCCGGTGCCGCCGCTGTTCCTGCCGTTCTCGGTCTTCAGCAATCTGCTGGGCACCCTCGCCGGCGAACGGATCTTCCGCCTGATGTCCGAGGAGGGCGCGCGGATCAGCGTGCGCAGCGGGCTGGCGCTGGTGAGCGGCGCGGCGGTCGCCTCTTTCGTCTCCGCGGCGATCGGCGTGCTCGGCCTGCTGTTCGCGGGCGTCGCCCCGACCGGCGGCTTCTGGCAGGCGTTCGCGCAGTGGAGCGCCAGCGACCTGCTCGGCCTCAGCTCGGTGGCGCCGTCCATCCTGCTGCTGACCGCGTCCCGTCCCCGCAGGGTCGCCGCCCGCGTCGTCGACGGCGAGGCCACGTCCTCCGAACACGCGCTGTGGCTGATCATCGCCGCGCTGCTGGCGGCGCTGTTCTACCTGCTCGTCAGCCACGACAGTCTCTACGCCCTCGGCGCGACGACGCTGCCGCTGGCGATGCTGGTGTGGAGCGCCCTGCGCTTTTCGCCGGCGTGGACCATCTTCGGCACCGGCCTGGTCGTGGTGACGCTGGTCAGCCTGACCGGGCTCGGCCTCGCCGGGTTCCGCGCGCCCGTGGATCCGCTCGATGCGACGCTGCTGCTGGTCTTCCTGTGCCTGTTCTCCTTCATCCCGCTGATGCTGCTGGCGGCGGTCGTGGGCCAGCGGGTGGCGAGCCGGCGGGCGCTGCTGCGCGCCACCACCGACGCCGCCACCGGCCTGCCCAACCGCACCGCGTTCGTGGACGGACTGGCGCGCACGCTGCAGTCGCGCGACGCGATCGGCGGCGTGGTCAGCCTGGACCTCGACCATCTGAGCGTCGTCAACGACGACGCCGGCCATGCCGCCGGCAACGCGGTGATCCTCGCGGTCGGCTCGCTGCTGCGCTCGCTGGTCGGCGAAGACGGCCAGGTGTTCCGGATCGGCGGCGACGAGTTCGCGCTGGTGCTGTCCGGCGACATCGACGCCGTGGCGCAGAAGGCCGAAGCCGCGCGCGCGGCGATCGAGCGTTACCGCGTGGGCTGGCAGGACCGCGGACTCAACGTCACCGCCAGCGTCGGCGTGGCGCCTTTCGCCGGCGGCAGGACCGCACTTCCGGACCTGCTGTCGCTGGCCGACAGCGCGTGCTTCGCCGCCAAGGAACTCGGCGGCAACCGGATCTGCGTCGCCGGTCGCTCGCCGGGCGAGCTGGAGGCGCGCAACGAGGCCATGCGCTGGGCGGCGCGCATCCGCGAGGCGCTGGAGCACGGCTGGTTCGAGCTCTACTGCCAGGCGATCTCGCCGCTGGGCGACGTGCAGCAGGGCGGCCGCACGATCGAGGTGCTGCTGCGCATGCGCGACCCGGACACCGGCCAGATGCTGGCCCCGGGCGTGTTCATCCCGGCGGCCGAACGCTTCCATCTCGGCGTGCGCCTGGACCGGCATGTCATCGAGCTGGCGCTGGGCTGGTTCGAGCGCCGGCCGGACGCGGTCGCGGGGCTGCGCCGCTGCGCGATCAACCTCACCGCCGCGTCGATGGTGGACGACCAGTTCCGCCGGTTCCTGCTCGACCGCGTGCGCCGCAGCAGCGTCCCCGCGCACAAGCTGTGCTTCGAGATCACCGAGAACAGCGCGGTGCGCGACCTGGCCGAGGCGCAGTCGCTGATCGCGCAATTGCGCGCGCTCGGCTGCGCGTTCGCACTGGACGACTTCGGCACCGGGTTCTGCTCGTTCAACTACCTGCGTTCGTTGGACGTGGATTATTTCAAGATCGACGGCAGCTTCGTGCGCGGCCTGGAGGACTCGGCGCTCTCGACCGCGATCGTGCGCTCGATCACCGACATCGCCCACGTGCTCGACAAGCACACCATCGCCGAGCACGTCGAGAGCGCCACCCTGTGCGCGACCCTGCGCGCGCTGGGGGTCGATTTCGCGCAGGGCTTCGCGCTGCACCACCCGGAGCCGCTGGACACCTTCTTCGCGCCGCGCGGCGCGCCGCTCGCCTTCGCGCCGCCGGGCGACCAGGTCGCGCAGACCTGAGCGCGAACGCTCAGCCGCGGCGGGCGCCGGCGACGATCGCCAGTGCGTCGTCCAGCATCGCCGCCGCGGTGACTCCAGCGCCGGCGCCCGGGCCCTGGATCACCAGCGGCTGCGCGCGGTAGCGGTCGGACCAGATCGCGACGCGGTTGTCGGTGCCGCCGGCGAGCGGATGGTCGGCCGCCAGCGCTTCCAGGCCGACGCGCGCGCGGCCGTCTTCCAGCCGCGCGATGAAGCGCAGTTTCTCGCCGCGCTTCCAGGCGGCGGCGTAGCGCTCGCGCAGCGGCGCGTCGATCTGCGGCAGCGCGGCGTCGACCGCGTCCGGCGCGAGCGCGGCCAGCGCCGGCGGCACCAGCGAATCGACCGCCACCGCCTCCGCCTCCAGCGCGACGCCGGCGCTGCGGGCGAGGATCAGCAGCTTGCGGCGCACGTCCTCGCCGCTGAGGTCCTCGCGCGGATCGGGTTCGGTGTAGCCGGCCTCGCGCGCCTGGCGCACGAAGCCCGAGAACGGACGCAGGCCGTCGTAGTGGTGGAACAGCCACGCCAGCGATCCCGAGAGCACGCCGGCGACGGCGTGGATGCGGTCGCCGCCGGCGCGCAGCGCGCGGATCGCGTGCAGCACCGGCAGGCCGGCGCCGACGGTGGCGCTGTCGCCGTAGCGGGTCGCGCCGGCGGACTGCGCCCGGCCGATCGCGCGCCAGCGCGCCAGCGAGGTGCCCTGCCCGAGCTTGCAGGCGGTGACCACGTGCAGGCCGCGGGCCAGCCACTCGGCGTGGCGCTCGGCGACGGCGTCGCTGGCGGTGGCGTCGAGCACGATGCGCACGCCGTCATCGCCCAGCCGCGACGGCAACTCGTCGAGCGAAGGCGCGGCGCCGGCCGCCACGGTGCGCGCCGCGCGCGCGACGGCGCCGGCGGCGCTGTCGGGCCGGAACCCGGTCCGCGAATTCGCGACGTGGACCAGCGACAGCGCCGCCGGCGGCGCGGCGTCGGGCGCCGCCTCCCACGCCGCCAGCCGCGCCAGCACGGCGCGACCGACGGTGCCGGTGCCGAGCAGCGCGATGCGCGCCGACGGCGATCCCGCGGCGGCGGCCGCCGCGACCGGCGACGGCGCGGACGCGACGGCGGCGTTCATCGCGCGCCCTGTTTCTGGCGATTGTTCAGACGATCGTTCTGGCGATCGTTCTGACGATCGTCGCGGCGACCGCCGGCGGCGACGGCCGCGGCGGCGCGATCGAGCGCGGCGGCGAGGTCGGCGATCAGATCGTCGGCATGTTCGATGCCCACCGACAGCCGCACCAGCCCGTCGGAGATGCCGGCGGCGGCGCGCGCCTCGGCGGTCATCGCCGCGTGGGTCATCGTCGCCGGATGCGCGACCAGGCTTTCCACGCCGCCCAGCGATTCGGCCAGCGTGAACAGTTCGAGCCCTTCGACGAACGCGCGCACCGCCTCCTCGCCGCCTTCCAGCTCCAGGCTGAGCATCGCGCCGAAGCCGGTCTGCTGGCGCGCGGCCACCGCGTGGCCCGGATGCGAGGCCAGGCCCGGATAGTGCAGCGCGCGCACCGCCGGATGGTCCTGCAGCAGCGCGACGATCGCGTCGGTGTTTTCCTGGTGCACGCGCAGGCGCGCATCCAGCGTGCGCAGGCCGCGCAGGGTGAGGAAGCTGTCGAACGGCGCGCCGGTGAGGCCCAGCGCGTTCGCCCACCACGTCAACTGGGTGGCGGCCTCGGCGTCCTTCGCGATCACCGCGCCGCCGACCACGTCGCTGTGGCCGTTGATGTACTTGGTCGTCGAGTGCAGCACGTAGTCGGCGCCGAAGGCGATCGGGGTCTGCAGCGCCGGCGACAGGAAGGTGTTGTCGACCACCGCCAGCGCGCCGGCGGCGTGCGCGGCCTCGATCACGAAGCGCAGGTCGGTGATCCGCAGCAGCGGGTTGGACGGGGTTTCGATCCACACCGCCTTCGGCTCCTGCGCCAGCGCCTCGGCCAGCGCACGCGGGTCGGTGAAATCGATCGTGATCAGCGTGAACGCCCCCTTCTTCGCCAGCGCGTTGAACAGCCGCCAGCTCCCGCCGTAGGCGTCGTGCGGCACCACCAGGCGATCGCCCGGCGACAGCAGCGCGTGCAGCAGCAGGGTGATCGCGGACATGCCGGTGGAGGTGACCACCGCGCCGGCGCCGCCTTCCAGCGACGCCAGCGCCTCGGCCAGCAGGTCGCGGGTCGGATTGCCGCTGCGGGTGTAGTCGTACTGCCGCTTCTCGCCGAAGCCGGCGAAGCTGAAGTTGGACGACAGCACCAGCGGCGGGGTCACCGCGCCGAAGGCGGGGTCGCGGTCGATGCCGGCGCGCACCGCGCGGGTCGCGGCCTGGGCGCGGGGCGCGGCGACGGCGCCGTCGATGCGCGCGCTCATGCCGCACCTCCGCAGGCGTCGAGCGCAGCGCTGTCGAGGGTGTCCTTCACCAGCGCGGCGATCGCCGCGGTCTCGACCAGGAAGGCGTCGTGGCCGACCTTCGAGCGCAGCACCCGCAGCGCGCCCTGCGGCAGCGCCGCGGCCAGCGCGGCGAGGTCGGCCTGCGGCACGAGCCGGTCCTCCTCGATCGCGACCACGGTGGTCGGCACCGCCACCGCGGCCGGATCGACGCGGTGCAGGTCGATCGATTCGGACAGGCGCAGGAAAGCGGTCGGCGACGTGCGCGCGACCCACGCGGCGGCGCAGTGTTCGAGATAGTCCTCGGCGGCGACCCGGACGCGGCCGTGGGCGACGGCCGGCGCGTCGTCGAAGCGTTCGGCGAACTCCTCCGGCGTGCGGTAGCTCAGCATCGCCAGTTGCCGCGCCAGCGCCAGGCCCTGCGCCTCGTCGCACTGCAACTGGCCCAGCGCCACCGCCTGGCGCTGCAGCGCGCGCCACGCGCTGGCGAACGGATGCGCGCGGTGCGCGCCGCTGATCGCCAGCAGCCGGCCGACCCGGCGCGGATGCCGCGCGGCGAACTGGAGGCCGACCATCGCGCCGTAGGAGCTGCCCAGGAACGCGGCGACGCGCGCGATGCCGAGCGCGTCTAGCACCGCCGCGAGCGCGTCGGCCTGGTCGGCGCTGTCGATCACCGCGTCCAGCGCGCCGTCGGCGCCCAGCCAGTCGATCGCGAGCACGCGTACCCGGCGCAGGTCCAGCCCGGCGCCGTTCTGGCCTTCCCACCAGCCGGCCTCGGGGAAGGTCTCGCTGGAAACGACGTGGCGGTGCGCGGAAATGCCGCCGGCGGCGATCACCACCGGGGCGTCGTCCGGACCGGCCAGTTCCCAGGCGATGGCGAGATCGCGCTCGCCGGCATGGCGCAGCGAAAGCCGCGCGGGGACGCGACCGCGGCGGGCATCGACGGCGGCGACGGCGGCGGCATCGGCCGCGGAAAAGGACGGCCGCGACGCGGGACAGGCGGCGGGCGTTTCGGCGAAGGCGAGGGACATGGCGGCGGTCTCCGGGAAAAGGGCCCATCGAGCCCGCGGGGAGACCGAAAACCGCTGAGCGCCGGCATCACGCAGCCGCGGCGCGCAACCATCTTCCGGTGGACCGACAGGTCCCCGCAGGAGTTGGCACCTTCACGGCCGCGCGCGGATCGCACGCTGCCATCAGGTTGCCCCGGCGTCTTCGGGCCTGTCCCTCAGCCGGTCTTGATGGATGGCCGCAGCTTGCCGGAGCTTTCCACGGATGTCAATCGCTTCATGCGAATGAAGCGATACGACTTTCGCCGACTGTGCCGCCGGATCGCCTTGGGCGATACTTTGGCCGATGCGCACCCCGACTCCCGCGCCCCTCGGCGCCCTCGTTTCGACCGTCCTCCTGTCCCTGCTGGCCGCCTGCGCCTCGTCCCGCGCCGCGACCGCCGCCCCGCCGCCCGCCGGCGCGGTCGAGACGCTGCGCGAAAGCTACGTCTCGGCGCCCAATCCCGGCGAGGAACTCGACTCGCTGGCCGCCTGGCACGGCGCCGACGGCCGGCCGTGGGTCATCGCGACCGCCAAGTCGATGCATCGGCTGGTGGTGTTCGACGCCGACACCGGCGAGCGCCTGCGCGAGGTCGGCGGCAAGGGCGCGGCGCCCGGGCAGTTCAAGCGTCCCAACGGGATCGCGGTCGCCGGCGACCGGGTGTTCGTGGTCGAGCGCGACAACCACCGCGTGCAGGTGCTGTCGCTGCCGGATTTCCGCCCGCTGGGCACCTTCGGCGAGGGCGAACTGCGCTCGCCCTACGGCCTGTGGCTGGACCCGTCGGCCGACGGCAGCGTCGAGGTCTACATCACCGACAACTACATGCTGGGTGCGCGCTTCGACATCGTCCCGCCGCTGGACACGCTGGACCACCGGGTGCAGCGCTACCGGGTGCGTTTCGATGCGGACGGCCAGGCGACGGCGACGCCCGGGGGACATTTCGGCGCGACCACCGACGCCGACGCCCTGCGCGTGGTCGAGTCGATCGCCGGCGACCCGGCGCACGACCGGCTGCTGATCGCCGACGAGTCGATGCCGCATTCGACCCTCCGCGAATACACCTTCGCCGGCCGCGCCACCGGGCGCCACATCCCCGGCGACACCTTCGCCTTCGAGGCCGAGGGCGTCGCGCTGTGGGCCTGCGGCAAGACGCGCGGCTACTGGGTCGCGGTCGACCAGTTGTCCGACCACACCGTGTTCCACCTCTTCGACCGGCGCAGCCTGGCGCTGGTCGCGAACTTCCGGGGCGAGACCACGGCCGCGACCGACGGCATCGCCCTGCGCACGACGCCGAGCGAACGCTTCCCGCACGGCGCGCTGTTCGCGATGCACGCCGACACCTCGGTCGCGGCGTTCGACCTGCGCGGCCTCGTCGATGCGCTGAAACTCGACGCGGCCTGCCGCTGACCGCCATGCGCGCGGCGACGATCGCGCTGTCGCTGCTGCTCGCCGTCGGCGCGGCCCGGGCCGACGATTTCTACCGCTGGCGCGACGGCGGGCTGCATCGCGACGCGCCCGCGCCCATCGCGCCCGACGTCCCGTCGCGCGCGCCCGACGCGCCGGCCGTGCGCCTGCGCTTCGAGCCGCACGCCGGCGCGATCGAGGCCTGGGCCGACAACGCGCTGGCCGGGCCGGTCGAGATCGAACTGCGCGCCGAGCGCAGCGCGGTCCCGGGCATCGAACCGGCGCTGCCGCTGCGGACGACGCTGCGCGCCGGCGAACGCCGCCGGATCGCGCGGATGCCGGACGACGCCGACGCGCGGCTGCTGATGGTCGCGGTGCGCGGCGCGCCCGGCGCCCGCGTCGACGACGCGGTCTACGGCTTTCCGCTCGCCGGCGCGACCCTGCGGATCGAACAGGGCTGGGGCGGCGGCTGGAGCCATCGCGACGACGAGAACCGCTACGCCGTCGATTTCGGCGCCGACGCCGGCACGCCGGTGCGCGCCGCGCGCGACGGCGTCGTGATGGAGGTCGAGGCCGACCACGACGGCGCCGGCCAGGACCGCGCGTCCGACCTCGGCCGGGCCAACTTCGTGCGCATCGTCCACGCCGACGGCAGCATGGCGCTGTACGCGCACCTGCAGCACGGCGGCGTGCGCGTGCGTCCCGGGCAGCGGGTCACCGCCGGCGAGACGATCGGCCTGGTCGGCGCGACCGGCTTCGCGACCGGTCCGCACCTGCATTTCGCGGTGCAGGCCAACCGCGGGATGCGCCTGGCCTCGATCCGGTTCCGGATGATCGGGCCGCAGGGCGCGCTGCGGTTCGCCGAGGCGCCCTGACGTTCGCCACATCCCGCCCCGTGGACGACGTGCCATGGTGACGCCCTCCCCCGGACCGGAGTCGCCCGTGGCCCGTCTCGAAGACCGCAAACCCCCGGTGCGGATGGTGCTCGCCGCGCTGTGGGCGTCGACGATGTTCTGCTACCTCTACTGCGACTACTTCGAGCTGTACACGCCCGGCAAGCTGCAGGGCATGCTCGAAGGCCGGATGGGCTCGGGAACGGTGAGCGAAGGCGTCCTCGCGGGCGTGTCGCTGATGATGGCGATCCCCAGCCTGCTGGTCGCGCTGTCGCTGCTGCTGCCGGCCGGGCTGTGCCGCTGGACGAACCTCGTCTTCGGCGCCGCGTTCACCGTGCTGATGGCATGGCTGGCGCTGCAGGACCATTGGCTGTTCTACCGGGGATTCGCCGCGCTGGAGGCCGCCCTCACCGCGACGGTCGTGGTGCAGGCCTGGCGCTGGCCCCGCCGGGCCGACGACGCGGGCGCCGCGCGCATGCCCGGCCGCTGAGCGGCGTCAGCCGCGCGCCGCGGCGATCCGGGCGACCACCGGGCAGTCGGCGCGGTGCGCGCCCGGCAGATACCCCAGGCTCATCAGGAATTCGCCGACGATCTCGCCGCCGGTGAACTTGAACGTCCTGCCGAACAGCTTGACCCATGCCGGCTTGTCGCGCGGACGGCCGTCCAGCGTCGCGTGCGCATCGAGCCAGTCGGCGAAGCCACCGTGGCTGGCGCGGAACCCGCGGATCACCTGCGCATTGTGGATGGCCGCATTGACCTTGAGCCGGTTGCGGATGATCCCGGGGTCGGCCAGCAGCCGGGCACGTTCGGCCTCGCCGTAGGCGGCCACGGTGTCCACGTCGAAGCCGTCGTAGGCGTGGCGGAAGCCCTCGCGCTTCCGGAGGATGGTCTCCCAGCTCAGCCCGGCCTGGTTGATCTCCAGCACCAGCCGCTCGAACAGCGCCGCCTCGTCGCGGGTCGGGAAGCCGTATTCGTGGTCGTGGTAGGGCCCGTGGACGGGGTGGCCGGGGGCGATGTCGCAATAGGCGCTCATGCCGCGCAGGATACCGCCGGCTGCCGACACCCGATGTCGGCAGGGTAGTCCTTGGCCCGCCATCGCACAGGAGCGGCATGCCGCCGGGCCTCGGCACGCCATCGCACGGAAACGACATGACGGCGGGTCAGGACCCGCCCTACGGTGGGGGTGGACCCCAGCCGCTATAATCCCGCCCCTCCCTTCGCTCCCCGGGCGCCGTGCGGCGCCGTCGCCGCATGTCCGAAGTCCAGACCGAAGTCGCCCGCGAGGCCGCCCGCCGGCGCACGTTCGCGATCATCTCCCACCCCGACGCCGGCAAGACCACGCTGACCGAAAAGCTGCTGCTGTTCGGCGGCGCGATCCAGATGGCCGGCTCGGTGAAGGGCCGCAAGGCCGCGCGCCACGCGACGTCCGACTGGATGGCGCTGGAAAAGGAGCGCGGCATCTCGGTCACCTCGTCGGTGATGCAGTTCCCGTACGAAGACCGCATCGTCAACCTGCTCGACACCCCCGGCCACGCCGACTTCGGCGAGGACACCTACCGCGTGCTGACCGCGGTCGACTCGGCGCTGATGGTCATCGACGTGGCGAAGGGCGTCGAGGAGCGCACGATCAAGCTGATGGAGGTCTGCCGCCTGCGCGACACGCCGATCATGAGTTTCATCAACAAGCTCGACCGCGAAGGCAAGCCGCCGATCGACCTGCTCGACGAAGTCGAATCGGTGCTCGGCATCCAGTGCGCGCCGATCACCTGGCCGATCGGCATGGGCCAGCGCCTGAAGGGCGTGGTCCACCTGCTGACCGGCGAAGTCCACCTGTACGAGGCCGGCCGCAATTTCACCCGGCAGGATTCGACCATCTTCCCGTCGATCGACGATCCCGCGCTGGAGGCGCGGATCGGCGCGCAGATGCTGGCCGAACTGCGCGAGGAACTGGAACTGGTCGAGGGCGCGTCGCATCCGTTCGACCTCGACGCCTACCTGTCCGGCAGGCAGACGCCGGTGTTCTTCGGCTCGGCGGTCAACAATTTCGGCGTGCAACTGCTGCTGGACTTCTTCGTCGAGCACGCCCCGGCGCCGCGCCCGCGCGCGACCACCACGCGCGACGTCGCCCCGGCCGAGGAGAAGCTCACCGGCTTCGTGTTCAAGATCCAGGCGAACATGGACCCGCAGCATCGCGACCGGGTCGCGTTCATGCGCATCTGCTCGGGCCGGTTCACCGCCGGCATGAAGGCGTTCCACACGCGCACCGGCAAGGAAGTGAAGCTGGCCAACGCGCTGACCTTCATGGCCAGCGACCGCGAGATCGCCGAGAGCGCGTACCCGGGCGACGTGATCGGCCTGCACAACCACGGCACGATCTCGATCGGCGACAGCTTCTCCGAAGGCGAGTCGCTGTCGTTCACCGGTATCCCGAACTTCGCGCCGGAGCTGTTCCGCCGCGCGCGGCTGCGCGACCCGCTCAAGCTCAAGCAACTGCAGAAGGGCCTGGCCCAGCTTTCGGAGGAAGGCGCGACCCAGTTCTTCCGCCCGCTGATGAGCAACGACCTGATCCTCGGCGCGGTCGGCATGCTGCAGTTCGACGTGGTCGCGTACCGGCTCAAGGACGAATACGGCGTCGACGCCTCGTTCGAGCAGGTGCAGGTCGCCACCGCGCGCTGGATCCGCTGCGACGACGCGAAGAAGCTGGAGGAGTTCCGCGACAAGCACGCGATGAACCTCGCGCTCGACGCCGCCGGCCAACTGGTCTACCTCGCGCCCACCCGGGTCAACCTGCAGTTGGCGCAGGAGCGCGCGCCGGCGGTGACGTTCATGGCCACGCGCGAGCACGCGCACGCGGTCGGCATCGACTGACCGCATGTTCGCGGCGCTCGGCCAATGGTGGCGCTACCTCCTGGGCAAACGCAGCGAGGTGGCGCAGATGGACTACAAGGACGCCTACATGGGCAAGGTCGTCCTCGACATCCACCGCAAGCGCCGCGACAAGCGCATCGTGCTGGTGCCGCTGGAGAAGCTCGAACCGATCCACCGCATCGACCGCGAGAACGCGCTCGCCGCCACCCGCGCACGCACCGAGGCCCTGCGCGCGCACCGCGACGCCCTGCTCGCCACCCGCACCCTCGACGGCGCGGCGCTGCAGGCGATCATCCCGTCGGTCTCGGCGATCAAGGTGGTCGCCGACGGCGACCGCTGGCTGGCGTTCGAGGGCAACGGCCGCCTGTACGCCATGCGCGAGGCGTTCGCGGCCGGGGACGGGATGCAGGTGGAGGTCGAGGAGTACCTGTTCGACGACGCCCGCAGCATCCGCCGGCGCCTGGCGCGGGTGCGCCGGCTCAACCGGCTCTGACCCTTCCCGGCGCCCCGTCCGATCCGCTACGCTTGCCGCGCCCCGCAACGGGGTCGAACACTGGGGAGTGTTTCCATGTATTTCATCGGTTCCTTTCTGATCCTGATCGGCGCGATCTGGATGACCGTCAACGCCGCGAAGAAGGACGGCGCCATCGCGGCGATCCTGACCTTCATCTGCGGGTTCTACACGATCTACTACGGCATCAAGAACTTCGCCGAGAACAAGATCCCGTTCATCCTGTTCCTCGTCGGCATCGCGCTGGCGATCGCGTTCCGTCCGGACCTGGCGGCGCTCTCCGCCGTGCCCGCGCCCGCGACGCCCTGATCCATCCGGCGCTTCATCGCGACACCGAAACATCCGGCTCCGGCCGGATGTTTTTTTTGGCCGACCGCCCCGCGCCCTGCCGCGACCGCCGCGGACGCCGGACGCGGAGGGGCCGCCCCGGCGGGCCGGCTCAGAAGGTGTAGCCGAAGCGTTCGAGATCGCCGCGGTACAGCGCGGCGACGCCTTCCATCAGGGCCCGGTCGTAGTACTGGCGATAGTCGCCGCGACGGGAGCTGTTGACCCTGTCCAGCGGCCGCGACGGGATGCCGATCCGCGCGCAGATCGCGTCGTAGTCGTCCTGCATGCGCTCGACCCGGCCGATGAAGTCCATTTCCAGCGCGCCCGCATCGTTCGTCAGCAGGGTGTACTGCGGCTGGAAATGCACGTGGTCCATCGGCCGCAGCTCGAACAGGATGCGGCGCATGGTGCCCCGCGGATCGCGGTCGAAGGCGCCCTGCTGGCGGGTCATGAAGGCGCAGTACGAGACGAACCGGTCGAACGGATTGCGCACGAAGGTGAACTTGAAATACTCGTCGCAGACCGCGTCGCCGAGGTACGGCCGCACCTGGCGCACGCTGAGGTGCCCGTGCTGGAGCTGCGCGATCTCGTCGAACGGGAAGCGCTTGTTGACGAACAGCCCGACCTGTTCGATGTCGTCCGGCCCCAGGTGCTCGCGCAGCGCCTGCCGGACCGAGTGGGTGCCGGTCTTGGGCATGGCGACGAACAGGTAGCGGTGCAGGTGGGAGACGATCATGGGCGGCGCGGGGCGGTTCGACCCCCATGATCGCACAGCCCGCCGGGGCGTCCGCCAGGTTTGGAATGTTTGCACTAACCGGGACCGGCATCGTCCAAGGATGACCGACCGCATCGAGACCCTCCGCGAGGAGATCGCCAGCGCGCTGACCCACGGGCTCGGCGCCGCCGCGGCCCTGGCCGGGGGCGCGGTCCTGATCACGCTCGCGGCGCTGTACGGCGACGGCTGGCAGTTGAGCGCCGCGATCGTCTTCGGCATCACCCTGCTGCTGCTCTACACCGCCTCGACCCTGTACCACGCGATCCAGCACCCGGCCGCCAAGGGCCGGCTGCAGATCTTCGACCACTGCGCGATCTACCTGCTGATCGCCGGCACCTACACGCCGTTCACCCTGATCGGCCTGCGTGGACCGGTGGGCTGGTGGCTGTTCGGCACGATCTGGGCGCTGGCCGTGTTCGGGGTGATCTTCAAGCTGATGTACACCGGCCGCTTCCACCGCATCTCGACCCTGGTCTACATCGCGATGGGCTGGCTGATCGTGTTCGCGGCCAAGCCGGCGATGGCGGCGCTGGACGCCTGGACCTTCGGCTGGCTGCTGGGCGGCGGCGTGGCCTACACCCTGGGCACCTACTTCTACCACCACCCGAGGCTGCCCTACGCCCACGCGATCTGGCACCTGTTCGTGATCGCCGGCAGCGTCTGCCACTACATCGCGGTGATGGCGCAGGTGCTGTCCGGACGCTGAGGGCGCGCGCCGGAGGTCCCCGCCGCGCCGGTCCCGACGCCGCCGATCCGGGACGCCCGACCGTGTGGTGCGGGCGGCATTCAAGTCGCCTATCATGGGCGCCCGCGGCCCGGACGCCCGTCCGGACGCACCGACAATCGAACTGGACACCGCGACATGGAGCAGGGACGCGCGTCATGAAGATTCTGTTCTTGAACATCTGGGCCGACCTTCCGTTCGGCACCCGCCACCTGGACCACCGCGAACACGAAATCTGGCACGTCTGCGACCCGAACGGGCTGCGCTACATCCGCATGTGCCTGGCCGACGACGAAGTCCGCGGCATCACCATGCCCAAGAGCGAGGACCCGCGCGAACTGCTGATGATGCTGCAGGCGGTGTACGCCCAGTTCCCGTTCGAGCGGGTGGTCGCGCTCGACGAGCACACCGTCCTGCCCGCGGCCTACATCCGCGAGGTCTTCAACATCCCGGGCCCGCGTCCGGCCGAGGTCGAGGCGTTCCGCGACAAGCGCAGGATGAAGCAGATCCTCGGCCCGAAGGGCGTGCGCGTGATCCGCGACATCGAGCCGGGCACGATCACCCCGGAGAACTTCCGCTCCTGCGTGATCAAGAAGGTGGACGGCACCGCCTCGGGCGGCGTCTACCTGTGCCATTCCTACGAGGACTACGCCGCGCACGTGGACGACGTCGCCACCGGCGCGCTGCTGGAGGAGTTCGTCGAGGGCGAGGTCTACCACGTCGACGGCGCCTACGGCCCCAACGGCTTCGTCGCGGTCCCGCACCTGTACATCAACAACTGCCACATGCTCTACATCGACCGCAAGCCGGTCGGCTCGGTGGGCGTGGACGACCCGGTGCTGCGCCAGCGGATGATCGACTTCACCCGCGAGGTGGTGAACGGGCTGCCTTCGCCCGAGGGCGTGTTCCACATGGAGTTGATCCGCACCCCCGACGACGAGCTCGTGTTCCTGGAGATCGCCGGCCGCGTCGGCGGCGGCGAGGTCCAGCACAATTTCGCCGACGCCTACGGCTTCGACCTGGTCGATTTCCACGTCGCCTCGCAGCTCGGCCTCTCGCCGGAGGTGGGCAAGGTGCGCGAGGGCGTGATCGCGGGCTGGATCATGATGAACCACTGGGAACACCTGGACGGCATCTACACCGGCCTGCGCCTGGATCCGCTGTCCGACGACAACTGCCTGCACGGCATCGGCCAGCCGCGACTGGGCCGGGCGCTGATCCCGGGCTCGACCCAGGTGGTGAAGTTCTGGCTGCGCGGGAACAGCACCGAAGCGGTGACGCGGAGCATCCTCGAACTGTTCGAGAAGGCCCACCCCGGGTCGGTGCCGCGACCGCAGTAAGCGCGGTCACGCTTCGCGGCGTCCCGCCGCGGCGAACCTGTCGACGTGTTTGCCCGAGGCGCCGCGCCGACGCGGCGCCCGGTTGCGAGCGCCGCCGTCCGGCGGCGCTCGCTCAGGCCGCGGGCTCGGCGTCGCGGGGCGAGCGCTCCGGGCGCTCGGCCACCCAGCGGCTCCAGTGCGACAGCACCAGCGACAGCGCTTCGGACCGGCGCATCACGCTGCGGGTCATCGGCATGGCGTGCGCCCATTCGGCGTTGGCGATCGCCTGGAAGGCGTTCGCCGGGGCTTCGCAGAACCCCATGTACCAGCCGCCGAACAGCCGCTCCGGCTGCGGCGCGTCGAGCAGCAGTTGCAGCGAATGATGCTGCGGCGACGCCAGGATGCGGGCATGGACCTCGCGCACCGCGTCTTCCTCGCCCTCGAAATACTGGAAGAACCGCCCGGCGTGGTGGAACAGCACGCCGGTCACGCCGGCGTGGGCGTTGAACCGGCGCGCCTCTTCCAGCAGGGCGGTGAGCGCCGCCCCGGACATCGGGAAGGCGATGCTGGTGTAGGCGATGCCGTGCAGTCCACTCATCCGCGCACGGTCCGGCGGCGGGACGCAGTCCCGGGGAAGGCGCCGGATCGCAGGGCGAGCGCGAGCGGGTCGGTCATCGAGGGTCCTCGGGTCGAAAGGAATGAGCGCACGGTAGAGGGCGATCGATCGGCCTGCATTAATCCGGATTAATGCAGGCCCCGATCCGTCCGGGGCGCGCATCGGGGCAGGGCCCGCGCCGGCGACGTCCACCGCCCCGGAACCCCGGCGGCTGGCGGCCGGTCATGCGCCGGGGAACCACGAGGTGTCGATCCGGAAGTGGCGATCCTCGAAGTCGACCGCGCGCTTGAGCCCGGCCTCGTCCAGCAGATCGATGCGGTGGCCGTGGCGGGCGATCGTGCCCGCCGCCTCCAGGCGCTTCAGCGCCCGGCTGACGTGGACGTTGGTCAGCCCGATCGCGTCGCCGATCATGCCCTGGCTCAGCGGCAGGTCGTAGGCCGTGCCGAGGTCGCGCCGGGTCACGCGCAGCCGCGACACCACCTCCAGCAGGAAGTGCCCGACCCGCGCGGTCGCGCCCTGGCGGCCGACGATGCGCAGGCGGTCGGCGAGGACCGCGTGCTCGACCATGCCGATACTGAACAGCAGCGCCGACAGGCGCGGCGAGCGCAGGAAGATCTCGTCCAGCGCCGACTTGGGGAATGGGCACAGCTCGCCGTCGGTCGCGGCGGCCAGCGCGGCGCTGGTGCGCTCGAAGGCGATGTCCGGAATGCCGACGATGTCGCCCGGATAGTGAATGTGCAGGATCTGGCGGCCGCCGTCGGGCAGCATCGTGTACGAGAAGAACCAGCCGCCGCGCACGACGTACAGGCGCTCGGCCTGCGCGCCGATGTCGCGCACGATCGCCTGCGAGCGCCAGGTCTCGCGCGTTTCCTCCAGCCGCGCCAGCAGCGCCTCGTCGCCGGGCGCGAGCGGGATGTGGTAACCGATCTTCTCGACTAGGCAACTCCCGGCCATGCGTCCCCCGTCCCGCGGTCTCGTGGCGTCGGCGCCCTGGGAGGCGCGGTTCGAGCGGCGCCGCTCGGGCGACGCTGCACGGACAACAATGTTCAGCTTGCGATGTAGCGCTGCAGGTGGTCCAGCTCGACCTGCTGGTCCTCGATCACCGCCTTGACCAGGTCGCCGATCGAGATCACCCCGACCACCTCGCCGCCCTCGACCACCGGGAGGTGGCGGATGCGGCGCGCGGTCATCAGTTGCATGCAGTGCTCCGCGGTGTCGTCCGGCACGGTGGTCACGACCTGCACGGTCATGATGTCCGCCACCGGCGTGTTCGAGGACGAGCGGCCCTGCAGCACCACCTTCCGGGCGTAGTCGCGCTCGGAGAGGATGCCGGCCAACCGTGGCCCCTCCATCACCAGCACCGCGCCGATGTGGCGTTCGGCCATCAACCGGATCGCCTCGAGCACCGGGACCTCGGGACGGATGGCGTGGATCGCGGGGCCGCGATCAGCCGACTTCGTTTCCAGCAACTGACGGACGGTACGCATCGGGGCGTTCTCCTTCAGGGGCGAGGTCGTCCAAGGATACGCCGGTCGCCGGCCGCCAGCGATCCACCAGGTACAGCGGCCGCTGCTTCGACTCCTCGTACAGCCGGCCGAGGTACTCGCCGATGGTCCCCAGCGCCATCAACTGCACGCCGCCGAGCAGCAGGATCACGGTCATCATGGTCGGCCAGCCCGCGACCGGGTCGCCCCACAGCACGGCCTTGAGCACGATCCACGCCGCGTACAGGAAGGCCAGCGCCGCGGTCAGCAGGCCCAGGTAGGTCGCCACCCGCAGCGGCGCGGTGGAAAAGCTGGTCACGCCCTCCAGCGCGAAATTCCACAGCTTCCAGGCGTTGAACTTGGTGCGGCCCGCGGTGCGCGCCTCGCGGCGGTAGGGAACCGACACCTGGCGGAAGCCGACCCAGCCGAACAGCCCCTTCATGAAGCGGTGGCGCTCGCGCAACTGGCGCAGCGCGGCCAGCGCCCGCGGCGACAGCAGGCGGAAGTCGCCGGTGTCGGTGGGGATGGGCGTCTTCGACAGCCGCTGCATCACCCGGTAGAAGCCGTGGGCGGTCGTGCGCTTGAACCAGCCGTCGCCATCGCGGGCGATGCGGGTGCCGTGGACGTCGTCGTAGCCCTCGCGCCACTTCGCCACGAACTGCGGGATCAGCTCCGGCGGGTCCTGGCCGTCGGCGTCGAGGATGATCGCCGCGCCCTCGCGCACCCGGTCCAGGCCGGCGGTCAGCGCGGCCTCCTTGCCGAAATTGCGGCTCAGCCGCAGCGCGGACACCCGCGGGTCGGCCGCGGCGAGCGCCTCCAGCACCGCCCAGGTGTCGTCGCCGCTGCCGTCGTCGACATAGAGAAGGTGTCCCTCGACGCCCTCGCCGGCCAGCCCGTCGAGCACCGCGGCCAGCCGCGGATGCAGCACCGGCAGGGCTTCGGCCTCGTTGTAGGCGGCGATGACGACGGTCAGGCGTTCGGCAGGCATGGCGCGAGTGTACGGCCCCGTGCGTTCGAGGGGCGGAAGTTGCAGGGCGCGGCTAGTCGAAGGCCAGGTATCCCGGGCCGCCGAGCGCGCGCATCTGGCGCTGGATCGCGGCGCTGCGCCGCTGCACGTACGGCCCGGGCTTCGCGACGCTGTACTTGCGGGGGTTCGGCAGCACCGACGCCAGCCGGGCGGCCTCGGCCGCGGAGAGCGCCGACGCGTCCTTGCCGAAGAACCGCCGCGCCGCCGCCTGCGCGCCGTAGACCCCGTCGCCGTACTCGACGACGTTGGCGTACATCTCGAGGATCCGCGATTTCGGCCACAGCGCCTCGATCAGCACCGTGTACCAGACTTCCAGCCCCTTGCGCGCCCAGCGGGACCAGCCGCTGCCGCGCCAGAGGAACAGGTTCTTCGCCAGTTGCTGGCTGATCGTGCTGGCGCCGCGGACCCTGCGGCCCTTGGCGTTGTGGGCGCGGGCCTTCTCGATCGCCTCGAAGTCGAAACCGTCGTGGACCGGGAAGCGCTGGTCCTCCGCGGCCACCAGCGCCAGCGGGAGCTGCGGCGAGATCCGGTCCGCGTCGCGCCAGTCGTAGGCGAGCGCGAAGCCGCGGTCGCCGGCCTCCCAGGCTTCCATGTAGCGACCGATCATGAACGCGGTCACCGGCGGATCGACGAAGCGCAGCACCGCCACCTGCAGCACCGTCACCAGCACGAACAGCAGCGGCAGCCACAGCAGCAGCCAGCGCCACCAGCGCACCCGGCCGCGCGCCCGCGGCGCTGCGCCGGGGGGCGTCCCGCCGGGGATTGTCTCGCCGGGGTTTGAAACCGCCTCCACCTGCCCCATCTTCTGCGTCACTCCGCAACCCGTCGCCCCCGGCGCCCACGCGCCGCCGGGGGCATTATCGACCATCCGCGCCGCAGCGCCCGCCCCAGCCCCGCCGACAGCCCCCCACATGTCCCAGACCGACCAGCACGACCGCCTCGTCCGTTTCCTGCTCGAACGCGCCGGCGTGCGCGGCGTGCACGTCCGCCTCGACCGCACCTGGGCCGAGATCGGCGAACGCGCGTCGCCGCCCGCGGCGATCGCCGGCCTGCTCGGCGAAGCGGTGGCCGCGGCCGCGCTGTTCACCGGCCACATCAAGGTGGACGGCCGCCTCTCGGTGCAACTGCGCGGCCAGGGCGCCCTGCGCACTCTGTTCGCCGAATGCACCGCCGCCGGCACGCTGCGCGGGATCGCCACCCTCGCCGAGGGCGTCGCCGCCGACGACCCCGCCGTGTCCGCCGACCTCGGCAGCTTCGGCGACGGCGCGCTGCTGGCGATCACGGTCGAGAACCCCGGCGCCCGCGGCCAGGAGCCGCATCGCTACCAGGGCCTGGTCGACTTGGACGCGACCCGCCTGTCGGCGGCGTTCGAGGCCTACTTCGACCGGTCCGAACAGCTCCCCACCCGCCTGCTGCTGGCCGCCGACGGCACCCGCGCGGCCGGGCTGATGCTGCAGAAGCTGCCCGGCGACGCCGGCGACCTCGACGGCTGGGAGCGCGCGAGCGCGCTGTTCGACACCCTCGGCACCGGCGAGCTGCTGGACACCCCGGTCGACCTGCTGCTGCACCGGCTGTTCCACGAGGACGGCGTCGAGACCCTGGGCGAGCGCCCGCTGCGGTTCGCCTGCTCGTGCTCGCGGGACCGGGTCTCGGCGATGCTCGAATCCCTGGGCGAGACCGAATCCCGCGAGGCGGCGGCGGGTCACGGCGGCGTGGTCGAAGTGCGCTGCGAATTCTGCGGCGAGACCTATCGCTTCACCGGTGACGACCTCGACCGCCTGTTCGCGCCCCGCCCCGTCGCCGCCGCCGCGCCCGAGCGGCTGCAGTGACGGCCGTGCAGGACCCGTCACAGTTCCGGCCCGCCCGCGCGATTGTTAAAGAACCATAAATCTGCTAGCCTGCGCTTCGATGGACCCGTAACAGGAACTCGACCGCCCGAAAGCGGTCCCACCAAGACCATGTCCCGCCGCGCCCTGCCCCTGCTGATGCTGCTCGCCGCCGCCCTGGCGACTTCCGCGCATGCGCAATCCAGGCCGGCCGGCGACCGCGTCGAGCTGCCGATCTGGAACAAGGCCAGCGGCGAGATCGAAGGCATCGTGGTCCTGGAGCCCACCGACGTGGCCAAGAGCCGCTCGCTGGCCCGTTTCGGCGTCCGCCACCTCGACACCACCCTCGGCCTGAGCGAAGGCGATTCGCTCGGCCTGCTGTGCGACCACAAGCCGGGCCTCAACAGCGCCCTGAGCAGCCTGGCCGCGAACTGCGTGCTCGCCTCGGTGCCCGCCACCCGCCGCACCGGCGCGGCGGCGATCTTCCAGCGCGGCGGCACCCAGCTCGGCGTGAGCGCCGGCAACACCCGCGGCGCCATTCCCGCGTGGATGAGCCCCGGCAACGGCGTCAACGGCCGGGTCGACCTCAACGACATCACCATCTTCAGCCAGAAGGCCCTGCCCCGCGAAGGCTACGTCTCGATCGCCGGGACCGTCGCCAAGGCCCGTCTGCAGAGCCCGTCCGAGATCCCGGGGTTCAGCGACCGCTGGACCTCCCGCCAGCTCAACCTGGGCGGCGGCTTCGGCGCCTTCGGCGTCAACATCATCGGGGAAGTGGTCGACACCCCCGGCCGCGACCGTTTCGGCAGCCTGGGCCTCGGCCTGAGCTGGCGGACCCCCTGGAGCGGCCAGCTCACCGTCGGCGCCGACAACCTGGTCACCCGCGGCAAGAACCCTTTCGCGCCGCCCGCCGCCACCGGCAGCGACGACGAAGGCGCGGTTCCCTACGTCCGCTACGAACAGGACCTCTGACCCCTTCCGGAGGGGTTCCACCGGGCGCTTCGCCCGGCCTGTTAACGACACTTTAATTTTTCTCCGAGTGGGGCTACTATCGGCCCCGGCCTGACCCGGCTTTGCGGCTCCCTTGCCGTTCCGGGACAGGTTCCCATGGGAAACCCCAAGACTCACTTGGAGAGAGAGATGACTTTGAAGACCAACAAGCTCCGCGACGCGATCTCCTTCGCGCTCGTGGGCACCTCCGCCCTCGCGGCCTCGGGCGTCGCCTTCGCCCAGGAAGAGAACAAGGACGCCGGCCAGCTCGACACGGTCGTCGTCACCGGTTCGCGCATCCCGCGTGCTGAGCTCGAAAACGAACAGCCGATCATCACCGTCAGCCGCGAGCAGATCGAGAAGCAGGGCTTCAGCTCTGTCGCCGACATCCTGCAGAACCTGACCTCCGCGGGCTCCCCCGCGATCAGCCGCGCCAACGCGCTCTCCTCCGGCGAAGACGTGGGTGGCTACTACATCGACCTGCGCAACCTCGGCGCCAGCCGCACCCTGATCCTCCTCAACGGCAAGCGTCTCGGCGTCTCCACGTCGGGCCTGCAGGATCTGGGCCAGATTCCGATGTCCGCGATCGAGCGGATCGACGTGCTGAAGGACGGCGCTTCGTCGATCTACGGCTCCGACGCAATCGCCGGCGTGGTCAACGTGATCACCCGCAAGAACTTCGAAGGCGCGCAGGCCGACGTCTACCTCGGCGCGTACGACCAGGGCGAAAGCAAGCAGGACTACAGCTTCACCATCGGCGCCAATTCGGATCGCGGCGGCCTGACCTTCAGCGCCGAATATTCGAAGGAAGATCCGGTGCTGGGCGGCGACCGCGAGTTCAGCCGCTACGGCAACTCGGGCCGCAACTTCCCGTTCTCGGGCTGGAGCCTCATCTCCCAGAACGGCGTGTGGCTGGGCGGCAACTGCAGCTCGGGCCTCTGCACGCTGAACCGCGGCAGCGACCCCCGCGACCCGAACAACTACCACAACATCACGCCGGCGGAACGTTCCAACGCGAACGAAGTGATGTACGTGCAGACCGGCCTGGAGCGCAAGTCGACGTTCCTGAGCGCGTCGTACGACATCACGCAGAACATCCGCTTCGTGACCGACATCGGCTACAACAAGCGCATCACGCAGCAGCAGATCGCGGGTTACCCGGGCAACTACGGCTTCGGCCTGCTGTCCGCCAACAGCTACTTCAACCCGGCTCCGGGCGCCGACCAGTACTGGTTCCGCCGCTTCTGGGAACTGCCGCGCCGCACCCGCAGCGAGCTGCAGACCGTCCGCGTCAGCCTCGGCCTGGAAGGCAGCTTCGACCTCAACGACCACCTGTGGACGTGGGATGTCGGCTTCCTCTCGAACGAGAACACCAACAACAAGTACGCCCGCGGCGACGCCTACGTGCCCGCCCTGCAGGCGGCGCTCGGCCCGTCGTACCTGAACAGCGCGACCGGTCGCGTCGAGTGCGGCTCGTCGACCAGCCCGACCCCGTACGGCACCAACTTCGGCAACGGCGAGTGCATCCCGTTCAACCCGTTCCTGCCGTACGGCCAGGCGGGTCAGGGTTCGCTCGGCAACAGCGCGCTCCAGGCGTTCCTGTTCCCGGAATACCACGACGCCGGCAAGACCCAGACCACCGACTACACCGCGAACATCGCCGGCTCGCTGTTCTCCATGCCGGCCGGTGACTTCGGCATCGCCTTCGGTCTGGAACACCGCAGCGAAGAAGGCCGTTTCGTGCCTGACGCCGTGAACCAGGCGGGCCAGAGCACGGGCCTCCCGGCGACGACCACCCAGGGTTCCTACTCGCTGGACGAGGCCTACCTCGAACTCGAGATCCCGGTGCTGGCCGACCTCCCGGGCGCGAAGGAACTGACCTTCAACGTCGCGAGCCGTTATTCGGACTACTCGAACTTCGGCAACACGACCAACAACAAGTTCCAGATGCGCTGGCGTCCGATGGACGGCCTGCTGGTTCGCGCCACCTACGCCGACGGCTTCCGCGCTCCGGCGATCGCCGACCTCTACGGCGGCGTGGGCGGTTCGTTCGAGTACTACACCGACCCCTGCGGCATCGGCGCCCCGGGCACGGTCAACGGCAACGCCGCGTGTAACGCCGCCGGCGTGCCGGTCGGCTACGTGCAGCTCGGCCAGGCCAACGTGCCCTGCACCGTGTATCCCTGCCAGACCAACTTCCAGTTCCTGAGCGGTTCGAACCCGAACCTGTCGCCGGAAACCGCGAAGTCCAAGACGGCCGGCATCGTGTGGAGCCCGAAGTTCGCCGACGGCCTCGACCTGTCGCTGGACTGGTATGACGTCAAGATCGACGACACCATCATCTCGGACTCGGTCGACAACATCCTCAACGACTGCTACCGCAACGGCATCGCCGCGCGCTGCGCGGGCATCGTGCGCAACAGCGCGGGTGCGATCACGAACCTGTTCTACGGCCTGACCAATGCCGGCGGCCTGCGCACCGAAGGTTACGACCTCGGCGTCCACTACCGCCTGCCCGAGTTCTCCCTGGGCAAGTTCACGCTGGACTGGCAGACCTCGTACACCAGCAAGTACGACCAGCTGGCCGACAACTCTGCCGATACCAAGTGGGTGGGCTACGTCGGTTACCCGGGCATCTTCCGCGTGCGTTCGAACTTCGGCGTCGACTGGACCAAGGGCGACTTCTCGATCGCCTACATGGCCCGTTACTACTCCGGCATGAAGGAAACCTGTGCGAGCGCCCCGCGTCCGTGCAGCGACCCGACGCACATCGACACCTACGGCAACCTCGACAAGCAGAACCGTACCGGCTCCAACACCTTCCACGACCTGCAGTTCTCCGCCAGGCTCCCGTGGAATGCGACGGCGTCGATCGGTGCCAACAACGTCACCAACCACCTCGGCCCGATCATGTTCTCGGCGCCGAACAGCAGCTTCCCGTACTACGGCGGCTTCGACATCGGCCGTTTCTGGTACGTCAAGTACCAGCAGCGCTTCTGATCGAAAGCGCGTCAGCGTCAACCTACGGCCCCGCAAGGGGCCGTAGTCTTTTCCGGGGACAGAAAAACGCGCGGAGAGCATCGCGGCCGGCACGACCCGCAGCGGCGGCCGTCGCCGCGGCCCGGCCAACGCCCGCTTCCCGGCCGGGGATCCCCACCGGCACACCCGACCACGAATCCCGGCCGCCACGTCGCACGCTGCGCAGCCGTGACCGCGTCATGACCGTGGCCATGCCCGCCTGCCGCACTCGCCAGGTCGCGGGCCCGATCGCAGGTTCGACGGCGTGCGCGCCCCGCCCTCGCCGGCATGCCGCTCCGGCGACCTCGGGGTTCGATCAGACTTCCACCGGCGGCCTGCGCGTCGCCATGGCCGGCCGGATGCGGCCCGCTGCGGGCCGTTGGGTCAGGAGATCGCGCCGCAGGCGCGCAGGCCGTCGAGCAGCGGCTGCAGGTGCTTTTCGTACGGCTTCCAGGCCTGGCTGCGGCCGCCGAGGATGCCCTTGCGGGCGTGGGCGGCGCTGGCGGTGGCGACGTTGCCGCCCTCCTGTCCGCGCTCCAGCGCGCCCGGCACGTACGCGAGGCCGCAATGCGTCATCACCCGCTTCGCTTCGCGCTCGGGGTCCGCGACGATGTCCGCATAGTCGATGTCGAGCACCCGCGACGGCAGGACCGCGCGCCAGTGGGCCATCAGTCCGCGGTACAGGCCGAAATAGTGCGCCATCCGCCGCTGGTCGCAGGCATAGGGCGTGCCGACCCGGAACAGGGTCCGCAGATTGGAGAAGCAGGTGGCGACCGGATCGCGCTGCATGTGCAGGAGGCTGGCGTCGGGCAGCGCTTCGGCGATCAGCCCGACGTTGAGGAAGTTCAGCGGCAGCTTTTCGGTGACCCAGCGCTTGCCCCGCCCGCGCCAGCGCGCGTAGTCATGCATGCGGGCGCGGACGCCCGCGAGCCCGTCGGGCGCGAGCGCCGACAGCAGCCCGACGTCGACCACGTCGGGCGAGTCCCGGTTCGCGGCCTCGCGCAGCGCGGCGCTGAACTGGTAGGTCTCGCCGCCGTCCGCGACCTCGGGATGCCCGGCGAGGATGCGCTCAAGCAGCGAGGTGCCGCTGCGGAACATGCCCACGATGAAGATCGACCCGGCCTCGCCCTGCAGCGGCGCGCGGGCCTGCGCGGCCGCCAGCGGCCGCCGCTTCAGCGTCTCGATCAGCGCGCGTTGCGCGGTGGCGTCGTACGGCACGGCGGCGCGCATCACGGCGTGGCCGCGTTCCAGCGCGGCCCAGGCCTCGTCGTATGCGCCCAGCGCGTGATGGCTCTGGTGCAGGGCGTACTCGAACATCGCCCGGGCCTCGGACCCTGGCCGGGCGACGTGGATGACCCGCAGGATCTGCTCGATGTGCCGCGCCGCGGTTTCGGGGGTGTCCTGCATCGACAGCAGGAAATGGACGTTGGCCATGTGCGGCGCCACCTGCAGGGCGGCGCGCAAGGCCGCGGTGGCCGCGGCGTCGTCCCCGGCGAACAGGGCGAACATGCCTTTCAGGTACAGCGCATCGGGGTCCCCGGGCGCCAGCGCGAGGGTCTGCGCGAGGCAGTCGTCCGCCTGGGCGTACAGGCCGGAAAACCCGAGGATCTGGGCGAGTTCCGCGAGCGCCTGCGGCGCGCGCAGTGCGCGCCAGCCGGAGGCGTCGAACATGCGCGCCAGCGCCTCGGGCGCCTCCAGGTGCTTCAGCAGCCGGGCGGCGTCGAGCACGCCGTCGGCGGCGACCGGCTGCGCGGCGACCGACAGCGCCAGCGCGCGCGCCTCGCGATAGCGCCCCAGGCGCAGCGCCAGGAACGCGGCGAAGATCCCCGCGGGGGCGAAATCGGGCGCGCGCGCGCGCAGGTCGGCGGCCCGGTGGTAGGCGCCGACCAGGTCGCCCTGTCCCGCGAGCGCCTGCGCCCGCTGCAGCTCCACCGCCCAAGTGGCGCCGGACGATGGCGTGCGATCCGTCATCGTGCCCGGCCGCGGACGCCGTCAGCCATCGCGCAGCCGCTCGGAGATGCGCACGCACTCCTGGCGCAGGCGCTCGGGCATGCGCGGGCCGTATTCGTCGAGGTAGCCGCCGATGGCGTCGAACTCGGCGCGCCAGCCCTCGCGGTCGAAGCCGAACAGCACGTCGCGGGCCTCGTCGGTCAGCGCCACCCCGTCGAGGTTCATGTCCTCGACCCTCGGCAGCGCGCCGATCGGCGTCTCGACCGCGCCGACCGTGCCGGTCGCGCGGCGCAGCATCCATTCCAGCACGCGCAGGTTGTCGCCGAAGCCCGTCCACAGGAACTTGCCGTCGGCGCCCTTGCGGAACCAGTTGACGTGGAACACCTTGGGCAACGTCACGCCGGGGCGGTCGAAGCTCAGCCAGTGCGCGAAGTAGTCGGCGAAGTTGTAGCCGCAGAACGGCTTCATCGCCATCGGGTCGCGGCGCATCACGCCGACCGCGCCGGCGGCGGCGGCGGTGGTTTCCGAGCCCATCGCGGCGCCGACCAGCACGCCGTGGGTCCAGTCGCGGGCCTCGAACACCAGCGGCACCAGCGAGGCGCGGCGGCCGCCGAACACGATCGCGCTGATCGGCACGCCCTGCGGGTCCTCGGCGTGCGCCGAATACGACGGGCACTGCTTCGCGCTGACCGTGAACCGCGCGTTCGGATGGGCGGCCGGGCCGTTGCTGGAATCGTATTCACGACCGCGCCAATCGTAGGCGGGCACGCCGCCGTCCAGGCCCTCCCACCACGGCTGCCCGTCGGCGGTCAGGCCGACGTTGGTGAAGATGGTGTCCTTGCGGATCGTGGCCAGCGCGTTGGGATTGGATTTGCTCGACGTGCCCGGGGCGACGCCGAAGAAACCGGCTTCCGGATTGATCGCGTACAGCCGGCCGTCGTCGCCGGGGCGCATCCAGCAGATGTCGTCGCCGATGGTCCAGATCTTCCAGCCGGCCTCGCGGTAGCCCTCCGGCGGTATCAGCATGGCGAGGTTGGTCTTGCCGCAGGCCGACGGGAACGCCGCGGCGATGTAGTGGGTCTCGCCCTGCGGGTTCTCGACGCCGAGGATCAGCATGTGCTCGGCCAGCCAGCCCTCGCTGCGCGCCTGGTGCGAGGCGATGCGCAGCGCGTGGCACTTCTTGCCCAGCAGCGCGTTGCCGCCGTAGCCCGAGCCGTAGGACTTGATGGTCAGTTCCTCGGGGAAATGCATGATGAAACGGCGGTCCGGGTCGAGCTCGCCGATCGAGTGCAGGCCCTTGACGAACGTGCCTTCGCGCTCGATCCGGGCCAGCGCTTCGGCGCCCATGCGGGTCATCAGCCGCATGTTGGCGACGACGTACGGCGAATCGGTGATCTCCACCCCGCAGCGCGACAGCGGCGAGTCGATCGGGCCCATGCAGTAGGGGATCACGTACAGCGTGCGGCCGCGCATGCAGCCGTCGAACAGCGCATCGATCTTCGCGTGCGCTTCGGTCGGCGCCATCCAGTGGTTGTTCGGGCCAGCGTCCTCGGCCTCGGTGGTGCAGACGAAGGTCAGGTGCTCGACGCGGGCGACGTCGTCCGGATGCGAGCGATGCAGCCAACTGCCCGGATTGGTCGTCTCGTTGAGCCGGATCAGCGTGCCGTCGGCCTCCATCTTCGCGATCAGCGCCGCGGACTCGGCGTCGCTGCCGTCGCACCAGTGCACGGCGTCCGGGCGGGTCAGGCGGGCGACGTCGTCGACCCAGCGCTGCAGCGCCTCCAGGCGGGTGGGCGGATGCGTCGGCTTGGCTTGGGCGTTCATGGCGGGACTCGGCAGGAGAAAGACGGAGGGTCGCCCGCGGCCGGGCGCACCGGCGGGCGACGCGCTCAGCGCGCGGGCACGACCGGCGGGATCAGGGTGGCCATCACGTGCTCGACGTAGGCCTCGAACTCGTCGTGGGCCAGGCGCGGATGCAACTGCAGGCTCAACTGCAGGAAGCCGACGTAGGCGGCGTAGGCCAGGCGCGCGCGGTGCTGGGCGTCGGCGCGCGGCAGGCCGGCCTGGCGGAAGGACGCGGCGAGATAATCGAGGCGGCGCTGCGAGACGCGGCCGATCACCGGACCCACCGCGGGATGGTCGAAGGCCTTGAGCAGCTCGCTGTAGATCTTGTGCGGCTTGACCTCGTGGGCGACGAGCTGGAACAGGGCGCGCAGGCGCTGGCGGGGATCGCCGACGGCCTCGAGCTGGCCGAACACGGTTTCCTGCTCCACCGCCTCCCAGCGTTCCAGCGCGGCCGACAGCAGGGCGTCGCGGGACGGGAAATGCCAGTAGAAGCTGCCCTTGGTCACGCCCAGGCGGCGGGCCAGCGGTTCGACCGCCACCGCGGCCACGCCCTGTTCGGCGATCAGGTCCAGGGCGGCCTGCGCCCAGTCTTCGGCGCTGAGGCGGCCACTGCGTTCGGTTTTGTGGGCAGGTTCGTTCATGACAACAGTGTAACCATACGGAAGCGTCTGCAGAAGTATCGTGTGACTACGATTGCAAAGTGGATTCCAGCGGTTTCGCGGCACATTGACAGCAGCGAAACGGCATGTCCATACTTCAGCGTATGGAAACGGAGCGCCGGCGCCGCCGCGACGATGTCCGCCTCCGACCCGGGTCGCGGCTTCCCGCCGCGCCTGCCACGCCAGCCCGCGCCGTCACACGCCGGAGTTCCCCATGAGCCTCGTCCTGCCGTTCCTCGCCCTCCTCCTCGCCACGGCCTTCTGCGCCTACCATCGCCTGCGCATGGCGATCTGGGCCGCGATCGCCGCCACCCTGCTGGTCGCCTGCTGGCTGCTCGGCGCGAACCACACCGCCACCCTGGTCGCCGCCGGCCTGACTGCGCTGGTCGCGGTGCCGATGCTGATCGCGCCGCTGCGCAAGGCGGCGATCACCGCCCCGCTGCTGAAGTTCTACACCCGACTGCTGCCGCCGCTGTCGGACACCGAGCGCACCGCGCTGGAGTCGGGCACGGTCGGTTTCGAGGGCGAACTGTTCTCGGGCAAGCCCGACTGGGACAAGCTGCTCTCGCTGCCGAAGCCGGAGCTGACCGCCGAGGAGCGCGCCTTCCTCGACGGCCCCTGCGATGAACTGTGCCGCCGCATCAACGACTGGGACATCACCCACGTCCGCGCCGACCTGCCGCCGGAGCTGTGGGACTTCATCAAGCAGAACAAGTTCTTCGGCCTGAACATCCCGAAGGAATACGGCGGCCTGGGCTTCTCGGCGCTGATGAACCACAAGGTCATCCAGAAGCTGGCGGCGATGTCGAGCGTGGTCAGCTCCACCGTTGGCGTGCCCAATTCGCTGGGCCCGGCCGAGCTGCTGATGCACTACGGCACCGACGAGCAGAAGCGCCACTACCTGCCGCGCCTGGCCGACGGCCGCGAGGTCCCGTGCTTCGCGCTGACCGGCCCGTTCGCAGGTTCCGACGCCACCTCCATCCCCGACTACGGCATCGTCTGCAAGGGCGAATGGAACGGCGCCCAGGTGCTGGGCATCCGCCTGACCCTCAACAAGCGCTACATCACCCTCGCCCCGGTCGCGACCCTGATCGGCGTCGCCTTCCGCATGTACGACCCCGACGGTCTGCTCGGCGACAAGCGCGACATCGGCATCTCGCTGGCGCTGGTCCCGCGCGAGACCCCGGGGCTGGAGATCGGCCGCCGCCACTTCCCGCTCAATTCGCCCTTCATGAACGGGCCGATCAAGGGCAGGGACGTGTTCGTGCCGCTGAGCCAGCTCATCGGCGGCGAGGACTACGCCGGCCAGGGCTGGCGCATGCTGATGGAGTGCCTGTCGATCGGCCGCTCGATCACCCTGCCCTCCACCGCCAGCGGCGGCACCAAGATGGGCGCGGTGGTCACCGGCGCCTACGCCCGCATCCGCAAGCAGTTCGGGCTGTCGGTCGGCCGCTTCGAGGGCGTCGAGGAAGCGCTGGCCCGCATCGGCGGCCGCGCCTACGCCTGCAGCGCGCTGTCGGAAGCGACCGCGGCCGCGGTCGCGCGCGGCGAGAACCCGGCGGTGCCGTCCACCATCGCCAAGTACCACTGCACCGAGATGGGCCGTGAAGTCGCGCGCGACGTGATGGACATCCACGGCGGCAAGGGGATCATCCTCGGCCCGCGCAACTACGCCGGCCGCAACTGGCAGTCGGTGCCGATCGCGATCACGGTCGAAGGCGCCAACATCATGACCCGCAGCCTGATGATCTTCGGCCAGGGCGCGATCCTGTGCCATCCGTGGGTGATGAAGGAGATGAAGTCGGCGCAACTGGAGAACCCGAAGGAGCGCATCGACCAGTTCGACGCGGCGCTGTTCGGCCACATCGGCTACGCGATCTCCAACGCCGTGCGCGCGTGGTGGTTCGGCTTCACCGGCACCCGCATCGGCATTGCGCCGGGCGGCGAATACACCCGCCGCTGCTACCGCAAGCTCAACCGCTACTCGGCGGCGCTGGCGGTGATGGCCGACACCTCGATGCTGCTGCTCGGCGGCAAGCTGAAGTTCAAGGAATCGCTGTCCGGCCGCCTCGGCGACGTGCTCAGCCAGCTCTACATCGCCAGCGCGATGCTCAAGCGCTACGAGGACCAGGGCCGTCCGGTCGCCGACCATCCGCTGCTGGCGTGGGCCTTCCACGACGCGATCCACAAGATCGAACTGGCGCTGTCCGGCGCCCTGCGCAACTTCCCGATCCGCCCGGTCGGCTGGCTGCTGTGGGCGGTGATCTTCCCGTGGGGCCGCCGCGCCGAAACCCCGAGCGACCGCCTGGGCCACCGCGCCGCCAGCCTGCTGATGACGCCGTGCGAAGCGCGCGACCGGCTCGCCGCGGACCTGTTCCTCGAACCCTGCGAGCACAACCCGGCGGGCCGCGTGAACAGCTACCTGCCGAAGATGATCCTGGCCGAGCCGGTGGAGCGGAAGTTCCTCAAGGCGCTGAAGAACAGCGACATCGAGGCGCTGGACTTCCCCGCCCAGCTCGACGAGGGCGTGCGCGAGGGCTGGATCACCGCCGACGAGCGCAAGCAGCTCGAGGAACTGCGCGAGATGACGCTCGACACGATCATGGTCGACGACTTCGAGTCGTGGGAGCTGCGTTCGGCCGGCTACGCCGCCGAGACCGGCCCGCAGGGCAAGGCGCAGCGCGCCGCCGCCTGACCGGCACGCCCCCGACACATACGTCGGGCGACGCGCACGATGCATTGCGGACGGCGGGGTCTCCCCGCCGTCCGCGTTTCCGGCAGACGCCCCGATCCGGGCACGGGCGTCCGCATGCTCTCGTCCCGCTCGCCTGACCCCGCCACCGACGACACGCCATGGCCAACAAGACCCTCGCCCTCTACGACCGCATGCGCCGCTGGCCCGCCGGGCAGTGGCTGTTCACCCGCGCGATCTGCTTCAAGGCGCCCTACTTCGGCAGCATCTCGCCGAGGATCGAAATCCTCGAACCGGGCCGCTGCGTCGCTTCGATCCGCCGCCACCGCGCGATCACCAACCACATCGGCAGCGTCCACGCGATCGCGATGTGCAATCTCGCCGAACTGGTCGGCGGCATGGTCACCGAGGTCACCCTGCCCGGCTCGATGCGCTGGATCCCCAGGGGCATGACCGTGCAGTACCTGAAGAAGGCGATGGGCACGATCCGCGCGGTCGCCACGCCGTCGGTGCCGATCGTCCACGCCGACAGCGGCTACGAAGTGCCGGTGGACGTGGCCCTCACCGACGACGCCGGCGACGCGGTGTTCCGGGCCACGATCGCGATGTGGCTGTCGCCGAAGCCGGCGCGCGGCTGAGTCGCCGCGCGCACATGGCCGCCGTCGATCCCGTCCTCGTCCTGTGCGCCGCGCACAGCCTCGCGCTGGCGCTGTTCCACCTCGCGTTCTGGCGCCTGTTCCGCTGGCCGGCGACGCTGCAGGCGACCACCGTCGCCAACCGCGCGATCCTGCAGATCGCCAACGTCCAGTTGATCTGGGTGTTCCTCGGCGTCGCCGCGCTGTGCCTGTGGTTCCCGGCCGAACTGCGCGGTACGCCGCTGGGCCGCGCCGTGCTCGCCGGCATGTCGGGGTTCTGGATCGTGCGCCTGGTCCAGCAGGCGGTGTTCCTGCGGGTGAACCATCCGCTGGTGCACGCGCTCAGCGTCGTGTTCGCGCTGGGCGCCGTGCTGTTCGCGTGGCCGTTGCTGCGCTGACCCGGAGAGACGAACTCAGGCGTTTCGTAGCACGCGCGACCGGATCGTCCATTGCCGGTCGCCGATCCTGACGGCGAGATCGTTGTTCTCGTTCCGCTCCGACACCAGACCCGGGACGCCCTGCTCCGATTCGACCCTGAAACAGGGACCCGGGAATCCGTCGGGGGCTCCGATCGTCAATTGCTGTCCGTGGATCTCGAACAGGCCGACACCGCCGCAATGCGGGCAGACGAAATCCTGCCAACCGTGTGGCCAAGCATGGCGCGCCGAGGACAGCACCGCCTCCGGCGCCAGATCCGCACGGCAGGCGGCACACTGCAGCGACACGAAGGGACGCCGGACTCAGCCTGCCAGCAGCACCGCCGCGATCGCCGCGATCGCCGGCACGCCCTGCACGAAGAAGATGCGCCTGCTGACGCTGTACGCGCCGTACAGCGCCGCGACCACCACGCAGCCGAGGAAGAACAGCGCGAGGTCCTGCCGCCCCGACGCCGCGGCCCAGCACAGGCCGGCGGCGAGGAAGCCGTTGTAGAGGCCCTGGTTGGCGGCCAGCACGCGGGTGGTCTCGGCCTTTTCCGGGGTGTTGCGGAAGGTCTTCAGGCCCAGTGGCCGCGTCCACAGGAACATCTCCAGGACGAGGAAGTAGACGTGCAGCAGGGCGACGAGGACCGTCAGGAGTTGCGCGAGCAGGTGCATGGGGATTCCTCCGATGCCGTCAACGATGCGCCGCGGTCGTTTCCCCGACCGTCTCGACGCGTTTCCACAGCCGCCAGCCGATGCCCGCCGCGGCGAACGCGGCCAGCGCGCTCAGCGCGGCGAATCCGCCGATCGTCACCCCGAGCGTCTTCAGCCCGTTCATGCCGGTGGCGATGGCGACGTCGCCGAAACGCCAGACTGCGGTATCGACCGCATCCTGGCCCTTGTAGCGCACGTTGCGCGGCACCCGGGTGTAGAGGCTGTGCCGCGCCGGCTCGGCCATGCCGTAGGCCAGGCCGCGGCTGACGATCAGCGCCAGCACCGTCGGCGCCACCGGGCCGACCAGCCACGGCAGGGTGAACAGCGGCGCGTGCGGGTCCGCGGAGAACACCACCATCAGCAGCACGGCGATGCTGACCAGCGCCCACAGCATGATCACCGCGCCCGGGCCGCTGCGCGGCAGCAGCCAGCGGGTCAGCGCAATCTGCACGGTCACGGTCAGCAGGTTCGAGACCAGGTCGACGTCGGCGTGGAAGCGCGTGCGCGCCGCCGCGTCGGCGAAGGTGGCGCCGGAGTAGTCGATCATCAGCGCGTAGTTGACCGTGCCGATGCCGTCGGCCAGCAGCAGCAGCACCGCCATGCCGCGGATGAAGGGGTCGGCGAAGATCTGCTTCAGCCCGTCCCACATGCCGCCGCCGACCGCGTCCTCGTGCCCGGCCTCGTGCCGGCGCGCGCCGTGCGTGCGCGCCCAGCGGCCGAGCAGCACCACGCACAGGGTGGCGACGCCGAGCAGGCCGGCCGAGACCACCAGCAGCGGCGCCACCCCGATCACGTCGACCAGCGAGCGGGTCAGCGCCGGCCCGGCCAGCGCGCCGAGGGTGCCGGCGACCGCGATCACCGGGAACAGCCGCTTCGACTGTTCCAGGCTCCAGATGTCGGACATGAAGATCCAGAACACCGACACCACGATCAGGTTGAACACGCTGACCCAGACGAAGAACACCATGCCCAGCGCGCGCGGGCTGAGCAGCCCCTCGAGGGTGAAGGCCGGGATGAAGGCCAGCAGGCAGGCGATGAAGAACAGGTACACCACCGGCACCAGCCGCCGCCGTGGCCAGCGCGAGGCCATCGCCGCGAACACCGGGGTCAGCACCAGGGTGGCGACGAAGGTCGCGGCGTAGAACCACGGCAACTGGGTCGATCCGACCGCCGCCGACAACTGCTCGCGCACCGGGCGGATCACGTAGTAGGCGGCCAGGACGCAGAAGAAGTAGACGAACGAGATGGCGACCGCGCGCCCCTCGCCCGCATGCACGCGACGCCCGCTGGGATGCTGCTCGTCGGTCATGGATCGGTCCGGGGCGCGGTCTGGGGCACAGCGCGCACGGTAGCGGATGGCGCGGGGCGTCGCCAGTCCGCGACCGCCGGCCCGCGCCGGCGTGACCGCATCGACGGTTCGCACAGAGCATTTGCTCTAGAGGCGGGGCATAGTGTCGCCCGCATACGTTTTCAGGGGTGGCGCGTGTTCGACTACATCATCATCGGCGCCGGATCGGCTGGCTGCGTGCTCGCCCACCGGCTGAGCGAGGATCCCGCGGTCAAGGTGCTGCTGCTCGAAGCCGGCCCCCGCGACTGGCACCCCTTCATCCACATGCCCGCCGGGATCGCCAAGCTGGTGAACAAGAAGGGCGTGAACTGGGACTACGACACCCTCGCCGAACCCCAGCTCGACCAGCGCACGCTGTGGTGGCCGCGCGGCAAGGTGCTCGGCGGCTCCAGCTCGATCAACGCGATGTGCTACATCCGCGGCGTACCCGCCGACTACGACGACTGGGCCGCACAGGGCGCGTCCGGCTGGCACTGGGACAACGTCCTGCCCTACTTCCGGAAGTCCGAAGGCAACGCCCGCGGCGCCGACGCGCTGCACGGCGGCGACGGCCCGCTGGCGGTGTCGGACCTGCGCTACACCAATCCGCTGTCGCAGGTATTCATCGACGCCGCCCGCCAGACCGGGCTGCCGCTCAACAACGACTTCAACGGCGCCGTGCAGCACGGCGTCGGCTTCTACCAGGTGACCCAGCGCGACGGCGCCCGCTGCTCCTCGGCGGTGGGCTACCTGCATCCGGTGCGCGATCGGCCAAACCTCACCGTCCACACCGGCGCCCAGGTCAGCCGGATCACCTTCGACGGCCGCCGCGCCAGCGGCGTGACCTACGCGATGGGTGGCCAGGGCCACCACCAGCCGGCGGCACGCGAGGTGCTGGTGTGCGGCGGCGCGATCAATTCGCCGCAGTTGCTGATGCTCTCGGGGATCGGCCCGGCCGACGACCTGCGCCGGCTCGGCATCGACGTGGTCGCCGACCTCGACGGCGTCGGCGGCAACCTGCAGGACCACCTCGACATCTGCACCCTGTTCCATTCGACCCAGCGGGTGACCTACGACCGCGTCGGCGACCTCAGGATCGCCTTCGACTACTACCTGCGCGGCCACCGCGGCCCGGGCAGCAGCAACGTCGCCGAGGCCGGCGGCTTCGCGCGCTCGGCGCTGGCGCCGGACGAGCGCGCCGACATCCAGTTCCATTTCGTGCCGGCGATGCTGGACGACCACGGCCGCCGCCGCCTGCCCGGCGACGGCTACACCCTGCACGCCTGCTTCCTGCGCCCGCGCAGCCGCGGCCGGATCACGCTGGGCAGCGACCGCGCCGGCGACAAGCCGCGGATCCGCGCCAACTACCTCGGCGACGAGGAGGGCTTCGACCTGAAGATGATGGTCGAGTGCGCGAAGGTCTCGCGCGAGATCCTCGCCCAGAAGGCGTTCGACCCCTACCGCGGCGCACCGATCTTCCCGGCCCGCACCGATCTGACCGATGCCGAGCTGATCGACTTCATCCGCGCCAAGGCCGAGACCGTCTACCACCCGGTCGGCACCTGCCGGATGGGCAACGACGCCGGCGCCGTGGTCGATCCGCTGCTGCGGGTCCGCGGCGTGGACGGCCTGCGCGTGGTCGACGCCTCGGTGATGCCCAGCCTGATCGGCGGCAACACCAACGCGCCGACGATCATGATCGCCGAGCGCGCCGCCGACCTGATCCTCGGCCGGGCGGCGTGAGCCAGCGGCCAGTCAGCGGATGAAGGTCTGCTGGCAGCAGCGCGCCCCGGTCGTCACCGTGCCGGTGCCCTTGTACCAGCACGCGCCCTCCTGATCCTGCGACGACGGCGTGGGCAGGATCTTCCAGGCATAGGCCTGCGCGGCGGGGTTCGGATCGTCGCCCGCGTTGCACATGATCTGGGTCATGGTCGTGTTGAAGGGGCAGGCCACGCCGACCATCCCGGCGCTGGTCGCGATGGATTCGGTCTGCGACACGTCCGAGCAGCGGAGCTGGCCGTAGTTGTATTCGCCCTTGCGGTAATACCCGACCACGTCGACCACCATGTGGGTCGCGGCGTAGGAATACAGGAAGAAACTCTCGTGGCTGAAGCCGCCGTAGACCATGCCGACCACGGTCTGGTTGTTGACGATCTCGCCCGCCGCGTAGTTCACGCTGGCGGCCGTCGGCAAGCCGGCGTAACCCACCGGGTAGGCCGTGGCGTAGCCGGCGCCCGAGGGATTGACCGCGGTGATGCTGATGACGATGGCGGTGACGCCCGTGGACGGGATGCCGCATCCGGCCGGGTTCACGCCCTGGCTGAGCAGGATCGTGCCGTAGGCGGAGACCTGTCGCACGGAGCCCGCCGTGAACGGCAGGTTGGCGACCCGCGTATCCATGAGCCGGCAGGCCACGATCGGCACGAACAGCGACTCGGGCAATTCGCCGAACAGCTTCTCGCCGCTGCGCGTGCCGCGGGCCGGCGGCGCGGGCGCGCCCCGGTTCAGCACCGAGATCATCGCGTCGAGCGACGGCGCCGCGGCCGCCTCGCGCAGTTGCGCCAACGGCGCATGCGCGAGCGCGGGGCCCAGCCGCCGGGCCCAGTCGCCGATGTCCATGCGGTAGCGGCGGGCGACCTCCGGCCCGCGCTTGGCGACGATCGCGTAGGCCAGCGCCCCGCGCTCGGTCTTCGGGCGGTACGGACCGGCGGCGGCGGTCGTGGCGACGGCGGCCGTGGCCAGGCACAGCAGTGCGCCGGCGATCGCGCGCTTCATGGCTTTCATGTGTCGGTTCCCCTGGACGACGCGCCCCCCCGGGCGCCGGCGGCATTCTGCCACGGGCCGTGCCACCGAGGCGCCGCCGGAATCGAGTCCGTGCTCGGGAAAAACACGCTAGAAATGCCGGGATTGGCGCAATCGGTTAAAATTCCGGGGCTTCGCCGGGCCCGCAGGCGCCAGGCGTTTTCCTGCCTTTTCGATCCAAGGACTCCCGCTCGATGAAGATTCTCGTCGGCTACAAGCGCGTGGTGGACTACAACGTCCGCATCCAGGTCAAACCGGACGGTTCGGGCGTCGTCACCGACGGCGTCAAGCTCTCGCCCAACCCCTTCGACGACATCGCGCTGGAAGAAGCCCTGCGCCTGCGCGACAAGGGCATCGCGACCGAAGTCGTGGTCGCCACGATCGCCCCGGCCGACGCCCAGCCGCACCTGCGCAACGGCCTGGCGATGGGCGCGAACCGCGCGATCCACGTCGTCACCGACCAGGCGATCCAGCCGCTGACCGCCGCGCGCGCGCTGCTGAAGCTGGTCGAGAAAGAACAGCCCGACCTGGTCATCCTCGGCAAGCAGGCGATCGACGACGACGCCAACCAGACCGGGCAGATGCTGGCCACGCTGTGGGGCCGTCCGCAGGCGACCTTCGCCGGCAAGCTCACCATCGCCTATAACGGCCCCGCCGACGGCAAGGCCACGGTGGTGCGCGAAGTCGACGCCGGCCTGGAAACCCTCGAGGTCGACCTGCCGGCCGTCGTCACCAGCGACCTGCGCCTGAACGAGCCGCGCTTCATCAAGCTGCCGGACATCATGAAGGCCAAGAGCAAGCCGCTGGAAACGCTGCAACTGGCCGACCTCGGGGTCGAATCCGGCGACACCCTCAAGACCACTCACTACGCCCCGCCGGCCAAGCGCAGCAAGGGCGTGATGGTGAAGGACGCGGCCGAACTGGTCGCCGCGCTGAAGGCGAAGGGTCTGCTGTGATGCGTGCGTAGGGCGGGCCCCGGCCCGCCCTTGCGACCTTCCCGATGAAGGTCGCAACGGTCGAAATCGCTTCGACCCACGTGCATCGCAAACCGAAATTCCGCAATGGCGGGCTGAAGCCCGCCCTACGAGGAACACACAATGTCCAAGGTTCTGATCGTCGCCGAACACCTCGACGGCAAACTCAACGGCGCCACCGCGCGCTGCGTCGCCGCCGCGCAGGCGCTGAATCCCGCCGGCATCGACATCGTCGTGCTCGCCGCCGACCCGGCCGCCGTCGCCGCGCAGGCCGCGCAGATCGCCGGCGTGGCCAGGGTCATCACCGTCGCCAACGCCGCGAACGCCCACGCCATCGCCCAGGTGCTGGCGCCGCAGATCGCGCAGGTCGCCGCCGGCTACAGCCACGTCTTCGGCCCCAGCACCACCTTCGGCAAGGACCTGATGCCGTGCGTCGCCGCGCTGCTGGGCGTGTCGCAGGTGTCGGACGTGATGGCCGTCGACGGCGGCCACACCTTCAAGCGCCCGATCTACGCCGGCAACGCCATCGTCACCGTCGAGGCCCCGGCCGACCGGGCCGTCGTCGCCACCGTGCGCACCGCGTCGTGGCCGGAAGCCGCCCGCGGCGGCAGCGCCGCGGTCGAAGCCGCGACCGTCGACGTCGCGCTGCCGACCCACACCCGCTACGTCGGCCTCGCCGCCGGCAAGTCGGACCGCCCGGACCTGCAGAGCGCGTCGAAAGTGGTTTCCGGCGGCCGCGGCGTGGGCTCGGCCGAGAACTTCCGGATCGTCTACGACCTCGCCGACAGGCTCGGCGCCGCGGTCGGCGCCTCGCGCGCCGCGGTCGACGCCGGCTACGTGCCGAACGAACTGCAGGTCGGCCAGACCGGCAAGATCATCGCCCCGGAGCTCTACATCGCGGTCGGCATCAGCGGCGCGATCCAGCACCTGACCGGCATCAAGGACGCCGGCACGATCGTCGCCATCAACAAGGACGCCGACGCGCCGATCTTCGAGATCGCCGACATCGGCCTGGTCGGCGACCTGTTCCAGATCCTGCCGGAACTGCAGGCGGCGCTGTAGGCCGAACCATGGTGGCGCAAGAAAAAGAGCCGGGTTTTCCCGGCTCTTTTTCGTTCGGCGGGATCGTGCGATCAGCGCCCGGGCATGCGGCAGCAGTACCCGTACCCGCTGAACGTGCTGGTACCTGAGGCGCTATTCAAAGTGTTTTTCACCGTACAGGCGGTGGGCGATATTGCCCTCAGGACCACAGTGGAGGAGCTTCCGCCCGAGCAATAAACCGTGGTCCTGGCGTAGCCGGCAGGACAGTCGGGCACCGTAACCGACGCAGTGCCTCCATTATTCGAAACCTGTCCGGTCACTGTCGCGGTATTGACGCACTCGGGCGCCGTCGCCTGCGGTGGTGCGTAATAGCCGACGATATCCGCGACGTAATCGGCGGTGGAGAACGTGTAGACGGTAAAGTCCTTGGTGGTCAGCGGCGTCGGCAGCTTCACCACGACCGCATTGTTGACGATGGCGCCCGCGGCGTAATTCACGCTCGAAGCCAACGGCCGCGTCGTCCCGAACGGATATGCCGTCGCGTAGCCCGCACCGGCGGGCGTCACCGCGGTCAGATTGATCACCACCGCCGCCTGTCCGTCCGCGACCACGCCGCAGTCGGTCGCGCTGCCGCCCTGGCTGCCGAAGTTGCCGCCCGCGCCCACCACCGCATTGAAGTCGCGGCTGGCATCGCCGGCGATCGCACCGCCCGCGACGCGCGTATCCAGGATCCGGCAGGGCGTCACCGGCGTGTACACCAGATCCGATGCCGCTGCGCCCAGCGTCTTGGCCACCACATCCGGCTGCGTCAACGAGGGCGACAGCCTGGCCCGCGCCATGGTGTCGATCACCTGATCATCCGGGAGTCTCGACCCCACGCCGCTCAATGCCGCCGACGCCCCTTCGTAGGTCGTGCGCTTGAGCGCATTGCGGAAGTTGTCCGCATCCGCATATGCGAACGTCGGCACCATCCGGTTCGCCCACACCCCCACCGGCACGCGGTAGACCTGCTGCACATAGCCGCCCCACTTGAGCACGTAGGCCCGGGCCATGGCGCCACGCTGGGAAGGGGTCAACGACCCCGAACGGGTCGCGGCCGCCGCCACGGTCTGGCCGGGACCGGCAGCCGCAGGGCCCACGGGAGAGGCCAGCGACACGGCCAGGACGATCGCAGCAGCATTGAACGGGTTTTTCATGATGATCTCCGGTGCAACGAAATCCGCACGGCAGGATGCCGTGCGGATGGATGCCGACCGCGCTGCGAGAAAGCGCTTTCGGCGAACACATACAAGAAAGGCCGGGATTCCCCGGCCTCTCCTTGCCGCTCGCGATCCGGATGCGCTCAGCGCCCCGGCACGCGGCAACAGACGTTGCCTCCGAACACGGTCTGGTTGCTGGCGGTGGTGTTCTGCCAGGCGCAGAAGGTGACGTTGCTGGCGGTGTTGGCGTTGTAGCCGCTGCCCTGGCTGTACACGCCCGAGCTGGCCGTCCAGCAATACGGCGTGACCGCCTTGTAGCCGGTGGGACAGGTCGGGTTGTTGAAGAAGCTCGTCGAGTTCGCGTTGATCGTGAACGACTGCACGCTCGTATTCGTGCAGTCGAACGGCGTCGCCTGCGGCGGCGAGAAGTAGCCGACGATGTCGACCACGTAGTCCGACTGGGCGAAGGTGTAGATGGTGAAGTCGGTGATGCCCAGCGGATTGGGGATGCCGACCACCACGCTGTTGTTGACGATCGCGCCGGCGGTGTAGTTCACGCTCGCCGCCAGCGGGCGGGTGTCGCCCGAGCGGTAGACGGTGGCGAAGCCGGCACCGGCAGGCGTCACCGCGGTCACGTTCACGGCGATGGCGCTGGCGCCGATGGCGGCGACGTTGCAGTCGGTGCTGCTGCCGCCCTGGAAAGCGAAGCCGGTACCGGCGCTGACCGCCACGCCGACGAAATTGCGGCTGCTGTTGGCGGCGATCGCGCCACCGGCGACGCGGGTGTCGACGATGCGGCAGGGCGTCACCGCGGTGAAGACCAGGTCGCCGGTGGTGGAGCCCAGGGTCTTGGCGCCGACTGCGGCCGCACCCTTCATGGTCAGCGCGCGTGCGGCGGATTCTCGGGCGAAGCGGTTGATGACGGCGCTGTCGGCAAGGCGATGGCCCGTGCCGGTCAACTGCGCGAGCGCGCCCTCGAAGGTCTCGCGTTCGAGCGCCGCCCGGAAATTGGCGGGGTCCGCGGCGACAAAGGTCGGCACCATCCGTTGCGCCCACTTTTCGACGGGAACGTCGTACACGCGCTGCAGGTAGCCGCCCCACTTGAGCACGAAGGCGCGCGCGAGATCGCCGCGGTCGGCTGGCGAGAGCGGCGCGGCTTCGTTGCGGGCGGCGGGCGCCGTGCCGGGACGTGCGGCCTGGGCGTCGGCGCAGGCCGCCGAAAGCAGCCCGCACGCGAGCAGGGAGGTTGCGAGAGGACGGAGCAAGGTCATGCGTGTCTCCTGGGATCGCGGTGGAAGATCGGTTCGCACCGGTGAGCGCGGGTCGCCGGACGATCGAATTCCAGCGGCCGACGGGGCGGTGACATGCCCCGGGGAAGACGCCGGCGTTGCCGGCGTCTTCGGGGTGACGCAGGGCCGCCGGCGGATCAGCGCCCCGGCACGCGGCAGCAGGTGCGCGACGCGCGCAGTTCCTGGGGGGTGCTGTCGCCGTTGCGCGCCGAACAGGTCCCGGCGTGGCTGAACACGATCGGCATCAGCCAGCTCGACGTTTCGCAGTTGGTCGCGGTCTGGGTGTAGCCGGTCGCGCACGCGGGGGCGGTGGCGTTGGCGGTGCCGCCCGCGGCGATGTTGGAGACGAGGGTGTTCGCGGTGTCCTGGCACTGCAGCGCGGTGGCCACCGGCGGCGCGAAGTAGCCGACGATGTCCGCCACGTAGTGCGACTGGGCGAAGGTGTAGATCGTGAAGTCGAACGAACTCAGCGGGTTCGGGATCTGCACGATCAGCGCATTGTTGACGATGGCGCCGGCCGTGTAGTTCACGCTGGCCGCGAGCGGCTGGGTGGTGCCGAAGGGATACGCGGTGGCGTAACCGGCCCCCGACGGCGTGACCGCGGTCAGGTTGATCGCGACCGCGGTGGCGCTGAGGCCGATGGTGCCGCAGTTGGTGGAACTGCCGCCCTGGCCGGTGAAGTTGCTGGCGTTGACGGCGATGAAGCTGCGCGTGCTGTTGGCGGCGATCGCGCCGGCGGCGGTGCTGCGGGTGTCGAGGATGCGGCAGGGCGCGACCGGCGTGTAGACCAGGTCGTTGCCGAGCGCGCCCAGCGTCTTGGTCCCGATCGCGCCCGCCGGCGCGTTCTTGGCCGCGAAGCGGGTGATCATCTGCTCGTCGCTGAGCTGGCTGCCGTTGCCGCCCAGTTCGGCCATCGCGCCTTCGAAGGTGTCGCGCTGCAGCGCATTGCGGAGGTTGTCGCCGTCCACCTTGCCGAGCATCGGCCCCATCCGGTTGGCCCAGACGCCGACGGGAACGCCGTAGACGCGCTGGACGTAGGCGCCCCACTTGGTCACCAGTTGCTTGGTGAGGGCGGCGCGCTCCTTCGGCGACGCCTGCGCGCCCCCGGTGGTGGAGACCGCCGCAGCGGAAGCGCGGCCGACCGCACCGGGCTGCCCGGAAGCGGACTGGGCGGAGGCGCAAAGCGCGCTCGCGGCGAAGGCAAGGCCGAGGAACGGGGCGATCGAACGGGAGGAACGGGGCATGTCGAAGTCTCCGGAGGAAAGGTGCGGACGAGGATCGCGAGGCGGGCGGACGACGGAACACGGGCAAACCCGCTTTCGTCGGAACTTGCCTGATCGGTACACCCAACGTCAGGAACGGCGCGCAAAGGCCACGGACCGGGGCGTTGCCCGCACCGGAACCGGGCCAGGGAGATCGGTCGCGACGTGCTTCACCGCCCCGCCGGGCGCGTCGGCCGGCGCCGTGCGCCGCGGGATCGCGCCGGGGGTGCGCTCGGCTTTCGGAGGGGCCAGCGCGCCGGCTTCGCGACGATGGCCGCGTCCGCGTTCAGCGAAGCCCTGCGCAAAAAAACGGGGGCATCGATCGCCGATGCCCCCGTGGAGACGGAACGGACGCCCGACCCGGGCCGGACTCAGCGGCCGGGCACCCGGCAGCAGCGATTGGTGCCTTCGACGGTGATGTTCCCGGCCGTCTTGTTGATGCCCGAACAGAAGCCCACCGTGCCCAGCGTCGGATGCTTGTACAGGCCGTTGACCGACCAGTCGGCATCGTTGAAACCGGGGGTGCGGCAGCCGGCGCCGGTGAGCGTGTAGCCGACCGGGCAGTTGGGGATCTGGATGTCGAACGTCGGCTGCGCGGTACCCACGGTCTGGCTGACGGTGGTGTCGGTGCACTCCAGCGCCGTCGCCACCGGCGGCGCGAAGTAGCCGACGATGTCGATCACGTAATGCGAGGACGCATAGCTGTAGACGGTGAAGTCCGAGGCCTGCAGCGGATTCGGAATCTGGGTGATGATCGCGTTGTTGACGATCGCGCCGGCGGTGTAGTTGACGCTTGAAGCCAGCGGCTGGGTGGTGCCGAAGGGGAACACCGTGGCGAAGCCGGCGATCGAGGGCGTGACCGCGGTGACGTTCAGCGCGACCGCGCTGGCGCTCAGGCCCAGGGTGCCGCAGTTGGTGGCGCTGCCGCCCTGGGCGGTGAAGTCGGCGGAATTGATCGACTTGAAACTGCGGGTGCCGTTGGCCGCGATCGGGCCGGCGGGCACGTTGCGCGTGTCGACGATGCGGCAGGGCTGGATCGGCGTGTAGACCAGATCGCCGGCGAGCCCGCCGAGCGCCTTGCGCCCGGCCGCGGCGACGCCGCCGGATCGCTTGGAACCCGCGCGCGCCATGCGGTCGATGACCGCGGCGTCGCTCAGCTTCTGGCCGCCGCCGCCGAGTTCGGCCATGGCGCCTTCGAAGGTGTCGCGCAGCAGCGCGCGGCGGAAGTTGGCGGGGTCCGCGGCCACGAGGGCGGGCACCATCCGCTGCGCCCACACCCCGACCGGCACGTCGTAGATCCGCTCGACGTACGCGCCCCACTTGGTCACGAACTGCCGGGTCAGCGCACCGCGCTCGCGCGGCGACATCGCGGCGGCGGACACCTGCACGGGGACGTCGGCGGCGTAGACGACGCGACCGCTGACGCCCGTCGCCTGGGCTGGCGCGGCGGACACGGACAGGACGGGGACGAACGCGAGCGACAGCGCCGCGATCAGGCCGGGGCGGGACTTGGACATGGAGTTCTCCGGAATGCGATGACGGATGGAAGCGGATCGATCATGGAACGATCCCGGGCGCCGATCGAACGGCGCCCGGGGTGGAGGCCGCATCCCTGCTCAGCGCCCCGGCACGCGACAGCACTGCGCGGTGCCCTGCACCGTGATCGTGCCGTTCGTGTTGTTCTTGCCCGAACAATATGCGCCCAGCGGAGCGCTGGCGGACGTCCGGAAAAGACCGTTGATGCCCCAGCTCGCTTCGTCGAATCCCGCCGTGCGGCAGCCGGCGCCGGTGAGCCGGTAGCCGGCCGCGCAGCCCGGCAGCTCGATGTCGAAGATGTCGTTGGCCGCCACGTTCTGGCTGGCGAAGGTGCCGGTGCAGTCCAGCGCGGTCGCCTGCGGCGCGGCGAAGTAGCCGACGACGTCGACCACGTAGTGCGCCTCGCCGTAGCTGTACAGCGAGAAGTCCGACGTGGTCAGCGGGCTCGGGACCTGCACGATGATGCCGTTGTTGACGAACTGGCCGGCGCCGTAGTTCACGCTCGCCGCCAGCGGCCGCGCGGTGCCGAACGGGTAAGCCGTGGCATAGCCGGGACGATCCGGCGCGACCGCGGTCAGGTTGACGGCGACCGCGGCCGCGGTCACGCCGAGCAGGCCGCAGTCCGTGGCGCTGCCGCCCTGTGCGGTGTAGTTGGGCTGGTTGACCGCGACGAAATCGCGGCTCGAACCGGCCGCGATCGGGCCATCGGCGGTGTTGCGGGTGTCGGCGATGCGGCAGGGCTGGACCGGCGTGTAGACCAGATCCGCGGCGGCGGCGCCGAGCACCGGCTGGGCCTTGCCGCGCGACATCGCCAGCTTGGTGATCACGGCTTCGTCGTCGAGCCGATGGCCGCTGCCCGAGAGCGCCGCCATCGCACCCTCGAAGGTGTTGCGCGCGAGCGCGTCGCGGAAATTGGCGCCATCCACCGACGCGAAGGTCGGCACCATGCGCTTGGACCAGACGCCGACCGGCACGCGGTAGACGCGCTGCACGTAGCCGCCCCAGCGCAACACGAACTGGCGGGTCATTTCGCCGCGCGCCTTCGGCGAGAGTGCGGTCGCCGGCGCGGCGGACGCGGTTTGCGCAGTGGCGCGCGAGGTCCCGGTGACGGTTGGACGCGCTGCTGCGGCGTCCATGGCGAAAGCGCCGATGGCCATCGAAAAGGCGAGCGTCGTGACGCGGAGTGCATAAGGCATGTTTTGTTTCCCCGGATCATGGGCAGTGGTTTGCCCGGCTGCACTATAACGGAGTCTGGAGCGCCGTTCAGACGACGAATGGATGCTGCCCCGCAGCAATCCCGCCGATATGCAGTACGCTGGAGCCCGGCATTCCGCCCGCAGCCCTCCCAGACCTCCCATGCCGATCCGCATGCGCCCCTCCGCGTCGACGCTCGCCGCGCCCCTCCTGGCCCTGGTCCTTTCCGCGCACGCGCTGGCCGCGGCGCCCGCTGCCCGGCCAACGCTGTCGCCGCAGGCGCGCGGCGAGGCGATCCGCGGCTTCGTGCTGAAGTGGGCGCCGCATGTGCGGGCGACGTACGGGGTGGACATCCACGCCTGGGCGATGCGCCTGGTCCCGCAGTTCGCCAAGAGCGATCCGGCCAACCTGCGCGAAGCGCTGTCGCGCACCACCTTCGAAGGCGCGATGGCCGCCCTGGACGGCGTCGGCCGGCGCCTGTCCGACGACCGCGTGTCGGCGGTCCTGGCCGCGCTGCCGCCCGGGCCGATCGACGCCCGGCGCACGGCGATCGCCAAGGCGCTGGGCGACACCACCCGCGACCTGGTGTACACGCCGATCACGCCGTGCCGCATCGTCGATACCCGCAACACCTCGCTCGGCGCCATTCCCGCGAACGGCAGCCGCAGCTTCCTCGCCGCAGGCGTCACCGAGTACCTCCAGCAGGGCGGGACCAACGGCAACTGCGGCATGGCGCTGGAGGCGCCGACCGCGCTGGCCCTGAACGTCACCGTGGTCTCGCCGACGATCGCCGGCTACACGACGGTGTTCCCGTACGGCATCGCCCGGCCGGACACGGCCAGCGTCAACTATGCCGCCGGCGCGATCGTCAACAACGCCATCATCGCCGCCGTGCCCACCCCGGCCGCCTCCTACGACTTCACGATCTACAGCTACGCGCAGGCCCACTACGTGGTCGACCTGGTGGGCTATTTCGATACGCCCCGGTCGTCGCCGGTGGAATGCGTGGACAGCGCGACCAACAACGTCGTCGTCGCCGCGGGCGCCACCGCCAGCGTGGTGGCGACGGCCGCCTGCCCGGCCGGGTACGGCAGCGCCTCGGTGAACTGCGAATCGGACAGTTGGGACATGCCGCTGGTCTACGCTTCGGGCAGCACCTGTTCGGCGAAGAACAACGGGGGAACACCGGGCACGCTCAAGGCCGGGTGGCGCTGCTGCCGGATTCCCGGGCGCTGAAGGCCGAACCGCCGGATGACCGACCTCCCGAAGGGCCGCGATCCTGAACGGCCACGGCCGAGACGATGCATGAAAAAGCGCGGCGCACCCTCTAGAATCCGGAAAGACCCCCGTCCGAACCGTTTTTCCGGGACTGTGAACCCGGTTGCCATCCTGGTGCGCCCTCGCTCTCATGTCCGGGCCCGCCCGGTCCTCCCACCGGATGCGGGTCGACACCGCTTGAGCGTATCCTAGCCCCCCCTGCTCCGCTCGCCGGAGCCCACAGTCGAGAGTCCTCATGCGCCATCTCTTCCTCAGCGTGACCGCAGCCCTGGCCCTCGCCGGGTGCGCCGCCGACCGGCAGGACGCCGATTCGTCCTCCATCGCCTCGCGGTCGACCGCGGCGCCGCAGACGCTTCGCACCACCCCGCTGGCCGCTGCCACCCGGCACGCCACGTTCGCGTCGCTGCCCGACCATGGCGCCCTGCTCGCCTACACGCCCGGCCGCGAGACGATCCAGCGCGGCGCGGAAACCTACCGCGCGGTGCAACTGAGCGAGTCCCACGCGCTGAACGCCGCCGCCAAGGGGCGCGCGATCGAGCTGCCCACGCCCTCCGGCGAAACCGTGCGCATCGCCTTCCAGCGCATCGAGGAAGGCCTCGACGGCAACTGGTCCTGGATCGGCCGCACCGCCGACGGCCAGGACGCGGTCATCACCTTCGGCGAGAAGGCGGTCTTCGGCCGCATCGGCCAGCGCGGGACCGAGGCCCTGCGCCTGACCACCGCCGGCGGCCGCGCCTGGCTGGTCGAGACCGATCCGAGCCGCGTGATCGACGGCAACCGCATGCCGGGCGCCCGCGACAACGACATGCTGGTCCGCCCGACCGCCGCCGCCGCCGCCCTCGCCAGCAAGCGGACCGCCGCTGCCGCGTCGGCCACGTTCGACACCAAGGCCACTCCGGCGCAGACGGTGGACGTCGTCGTCGGCTACACCAACGGCCTGGTCAGCAAGCTCGGCAGCGCCTCCGCCGCCGAGACCCGCGTCGCCAACCTCGTCGCCCTGTCCAACCAGGCCTACGCCAACAGCCAGGTGACCCCGCGCATCCGCCTGGTCAAGACGCTGCAGGTCGCCTACACCGACACCAACAGCAACGAAACGGCGCTGGAAGCCGTGACCGGCGTGACCTGCACCACCACGAGCTGCAGCCCGCAGACGGTGCCGGCCGAACTGGCCCCGCTGCGCACCGCCCGCGACCAGTACGGCGGCGACCTGGTGGCGCTGCTGCGTCCGCTCAAGTCGCCCGAACAGGGCGGCTGCGGCATCGCCTGGCTGCTCGGCGGCGGCGGCTTCCCGATCGACAACACCGACGCCGACTTCGGCTACTCCGTCGTCAGCGACGGCACCGACGTCGACGAGACCGACGGCCGGACCTACAGCTGCGTCGACACCGCGTTCGCGCACGAACTCGGCCACAACATGGGCCAGCAGCACAACGTCGAGGACAGCGGCGGCGATTCGGGCACCCACTCGTATTCCTACGGCTACCGCGAGTCGACCTCGACCGGCTTCTACACGGTCATGGCCTACCGCCTGGCGAACAGCAGCCAGTTCAACATCGGCTACTTCGGCAACCCGAGCGTCACCTACGCCGACACCGGTCGCCCGACCGGCACCGCCAACGCCAACAACGCGGCCAGCCTGAACATCTCGATGCCGCTGGTGGCGCAGTTCCGCAGCCCGGCGGTGCCGTTCCCGGGCAGGTTCCGCAACGACATCAACGCCAACGGCCTCACCGACCTGCTGTGGTACAACCAGTCCTCGGGTCAGTTCGCGTATTGGCTGATGAACAACACCACCGTGGTGAGCACGGGGGTCCAGAGCGTCGGCACCAACTTCCGCATCGCCGGTACCGGCGACCTCAACGGCGACGGCGCCGCTGACATCATCTGGCGCGACACCACCAACAACTACCACTACCTGTGGCGCAGCAACGGCAACGGCACGTTCACCACGCCGTGGCTGGGGGCGATCGGAACCGGCTGGAGCATTGCGCGCCTGGCCGACCTCAACGGCGACGGCAAGGACGACATCATCTGGGAGAACCCGTCCGCGGGCCAGATGGCGTATTGGCTGATGAACGACACGACCGCGACCTCCACTGGGGTCCGCACGGTCGGCACCGACTACCGCATCGTGGGCGCTGGAGACTTCGACGGCGATGGCCGCGGCGACATCCTGTGGCGCAATCTGACCAACGGCTACCTTTACCTGTGGCGCAGCCGCGGCGACGGCACCTTCGATACGTCGTTCGTGGCGGGCATCGCCGCCGGCTGGAACATCGCGGCGGTGACCGACCTCAACGGCGACGGCACTTCCGACATCGTGTGGGAGGAGACCACGCAGGGCCTGATGGCGTACTGGTTCATGAATGGCGCCACCGTGACCTCGACAGGCGTCAAGTCGGTCGGTACCGACTACCGCATCATGACCTCGGGCGACCTCAACGGCGATGGGCGTGGCGACCTGGTGTGGGGCAATGCCACCACGGGTTACCTGTACCTGTGGCGCAGCCTCGGCAACGGCAACTTCGAGACGCCCTACCTCGCAGGCTATGCGCCGGGCTGGGCGCTGACCCCCTGAACCGGGTGCTGCGCAGCATCCGATCCGCAACAAGAAACCCCGCCTCACGGCGGGGTTTTTTCATGGCGGCACTTCCGCGGCGGCCGACGCATCAAAGCCAGTCGATCGCCTCCTCGAGGGTGCGGACGACCGCCGTCGGCGGCGGCGTGCAGATCGGCGTTTCACCTTCCGGAGCATAGAGCAGCGTGGCCCGGACGCCCGCACGTTGTCCGGCCTCGATGTCGGATGGCTTGTCCCCGACCAACACGGACGCCGGCAGGGACACGCCGAGATCGTCCCGCGCGGCGAGCAGCATGCCCGGCGCGGGCTTGCGCAGCGGCGACGCGCGTCGATACGCACCGAGGCCGTGCTCGGGATGGGTCGGATCGAAATAGACGCGCGCGATCGGCGCATCCTCGCGCGCGAAGCGTTCGCACATGCGCGCCGTCAGCGCATGGAAGTCTGCTTCGGTATACAGGCCTCGGCCGATGCCCGCCTGGTTGGTCACCACCACCAGAAGATAGCCCCGCGCGCGCGCGGCACGGCCCAGCGCGAAAATGCCGTCGACGAATCTGAAACGCTCCCACGCATGCGTATAGCCCGCATCGTGGTTGATCACGCCGTCCCGGTCGAGAAAGAGCGCGCGCGCGGCCTCGCTCATCCGGCGAGGCTCGCCAGCAGCGCCTGTGCCCGCGCGTAGTCCTCCGGCGTGCCGATGTCGATGAACTCGGCGTCGGTCGAACATGCCAGCACCGGACGACACGCGACGGCTTCGCGAAGATAGTCGGTCTCGAACGAGAAAGGGTCCCCGGGCGGGAACTCGGCGGTGATCGAAACGGGGAGGACATAGCACCCGGCATTGATCCAGCCCGGACCGCCGCTGACCGCCTTCTCGAGGAAGCCGGCGACGTGGCCGTCCGCTCCCACCTCGAGGCGGCCGTAGCGCGCTGTGTCGGGTACCTCGCGCGCGACGATGATCGGCGTGCGCCGCGACTCCCATAATGCCTCGGTCTCCCGGCAATCGAGGCCCAGGTAGGTGTCGCCGTTGAAGACGTGGGCATGGTCGGCCGTGCAGTGCGCCAGTGCGGCTCGGATGGCCCCGCCGGTCCCCAACGGCGCGGCCTCCCGCACGTAGTCCACCGCCATGCCACGCCAGGCATGGCCGAAGTGCGCGACGATGACGTCCGCAAGGTAACCGACCGACAGCAGGACGCGTTCGAACCCGTTCCGCGCCAGGTGCGCCATCAGCAGCGCGAGGAACGGCTCTTCGCCGATCGGCGCCATCGGTTTTGGCACATCGCTGACCACGGCGCGCAGACGCGTGCCGAACCCGCCGGCCAGGATCACGGCTTCCTTCATTGGGCGCGCGCGAACATCGCGTCCTCGACGAGACCACACAGGATGTGGCCGAGTACGGCATGGCCCTGCTGGATCTCGGCGGTATCGGTGCTGGGCACGCGCAGCAGCACGTCGCACAGGGGCGCCATGGCCCCTTCGCCCGCGCCGGTCAGGCCGATGCAATAGACGCCTCGTGCGCGGGCTTCGCGCAGCCCCGCCAGGACGTTCGGCGAGCGACCGGACGTGGAGTACGCGATGAACACGTCGCCCGCCGCCCCGAGCGCCTGCAACTGGCGTTCGAACACCTTCTCGTAGCCATAGTCGTTGCCGATCGCGGTGAGGATGGAAGTGTCCGTCGTCAGCGCGATGGCGGGCAGGCCGGGGCGATCGAAGGCGAAGCGGCTGACGAACTCCGCGGCGATGTGCTGGGCGTCTGCTGCGCTGCCGCCATTGCCCGCGAGCAGCAGCTTGTGGCCGCTGCGCATGGACTCGACGCAGCGAGCGGCGCAAGTCGCCAACTGGTCGCGGATCGACGCGTCCGCCGCCAGCGCCTGCATCACCGCCACGGCGCGCTCCAGGCGCGCGTCGATATATTGCCTCATTCGAGCCTCCAGGCCTGTGTGCCATGTTTCGTGAAGTGGCAGTTGGCCACATCGCCTTCGAAGCCGCGCAACGCGCGGATCACGTCCATCCGGCGGTCAGGGCGGACGAAGAACATCATGAATCCGCCGCCACCGGCGCCGGACACCTTGCCGGCCAACGCACCGGCCTCCATGGCGGCGGCGTGGATCGCCTCGATCCGGGGAGTACTCACGGTGCTTGCGGTGCCCTTCTTGCTTTCCCAGCCCAGCCGCATCGAATCGACGACCTCACCGAACGCACCGCGCAGCAACGCGTTCTTCATCGCCTGCGCTTCCTGCTTGAGCCGGTGCATGGCCTCCAGCGCGCCGCCGTCGCCCTGCGAGACGTTCCGACTCTGGTCGGCGATGATGCGCGCGGATTCGCGCGAGACCCCGGAGTAGTACAGCAACAGCGACGCTTCCAGTTCGCACAGCACCCAGTTCTTGATGCGCAGCGGGTTGACCACGACACGATCGCCGTCGTAGAACTCCATGAAGTTGAAACCGCCGAACGTGGCGGAGTACTGGTCCTGCTTCCCGCCCTTCAGGCCGCAGTCGATGCGTTCGATCCGGTAGGCGAGATGCGCGACCGCGTAGTCGTCGAGGGGCAGGTTCAGCAGTTCGACGAACGCGCGGATCATCGTCACCACCAGCGTTGACGATGAGCCCAGGCCCGAGCCGACGGGCGAATCGCAGAACGTCGTCAGCTCAAGCGCCAACGGGCGCCCGCCGAGGTATTCGGCGACCATATGGTTGTAGACCGCGCGGTGCAGCGCCAGCGGACCGTCGAGCGGATAGTGCGCGTCAAGCGGCAGCTCGATCGTGGCGGGCTGGTCGCTTGCGACGAACCGCACCACGGGCGCATCCAGCGTGCGGATCACGGCGTAGGCATAGCGGTCGATGGTGGCGTTGAGCACATTGCCGCCGAACTGGTCGCAGTACGGCGAGACGTCGGTGCCGCCCCCGGCGAGGCCGAGGCGCAGCGGCGCGCGCGCGCGCACGAGCATTCCCGGCATCATAGCGGCGCGTCGTTCTGGAACGGCGGCGCGCCGTCGTTGTTCGACTTCATCGCGCGCATGTCATCGCGATACTGGTTGAAGTGGAGGCGCAATTCGCGGTCGGGGAGTTCAGCGGGACGCTGCCAGCGCCCGCGCGCCGCGATTTCCGCGGCTGGACGCTTGCGCACCACGAATTCAATTCCGCACTCGCCCACCGGCGTCAGCGTCTGGTCGAAGCGAGGCAGGTCGAAACGATACGTCGAGGACAGTTGCTCGACGCGCACCAGTTCCGCCTGCTCGCCCAGTTCGCGCACGAGGTCGAGCACGTTCAGCGAGCGATCGCACCAGGATGCGTGCTTGAAGATCGTGAAGGTCCACTTGTGATCGCGGTTGAACGTGCTCGGGAACATGCCCTGCTCGTACAAATCCTCGTCCGGGACCGTGATCACGAGGTAACCGCCCGGCTTCACCACGCGCAGCCAATTGCGCAGGCCCTCGCGCGGATCGACGAGGTGTTCGAGGCAATGGCTGCTGTGGACGAAGTCCAGCGCGTCGTCGGCGACATCCGCGAGGTGCTGCGCGTCGCCGTCCTCCCAGTCCCAGGTCCGCACGTGGGCCAGGCGCGAGAACATGCCGGCATAAAGCGCCAGCGGGTCGGGCTTGCCGCCGATGTCGATGCCGTTCCCGACGAAATAACGGTTGCTGAAATTGGGGTCGGAGAGCCGTCGCGCGATCGACTTGCTGCATTCTTTCATGTCGGGATCCTGAAGTGTGGCGTTGCTGCGGCAGCCCCTGTCCTGCCGGGCAGCGCCATTGTGCCGTCAATCGGCGGAGGCATCGGCGAGCGCGTGCGCGACCGGCTGCCAAGCCGCCTCGACCGGTGGGAGCGCGATGTCGGTCACCCGGCCATCGCCGGCGAGCGACCATGCGCCCACCGAACCGTCGGCGACGCGCCGCCAAAGCAGCTCGGCGCGTCCGTCTCCGGTGATGTCGAGCGCGTCCAGGAGGGTCCAACCCTCGCTCGCGGGACGCGCCAACGCGAAAGTACGCACCGGGTCGGCGCCGCTCCAGCCGGCGAGCGTGCCGGTGGCGTCCTGCCACAGCAGGTCGGCGCCACGCTCTGCATCCAGCGGCGCCGCCGCGATCAGCCGCCATCCGGCCCCCGCATCGGCCATGCTGCGCGTGGCGGGAGCCGCGACGCCGTCCAGCGCCCACACTGCGGCCGAATCGCCGTCTTCCCGGCGCCAGAACAGGTCTGCACGGCCGTCGCCGTCGAAGTCGGCGACGGCGGCCAACCGCCAGCCCGGGCCGGTATCGCCTATCACGGCCTGGTCGATCACCGCGCCGTCCTGCAGGGTCCACACCGCGACCTCCGCGCCAGGACGTATCCAGATGATGTCCGCATCGCCGTCTCCATCGGCATCGGCCAGCGCCGCGATACGCCAGTCCGGGCCTGCGGGGGGCAGCGCGACCGAACGCGGCTCGCCCTCACCGGACAGTCGCCACAGTCGCAGCTCACCGGTTGCCGAATTGCGCCAGGCGACGAGGTCGCCCTCGCCCCAGCCGCCCGGGGCATGCGCGACCGCTGTCCATTCCGGACCTGCGGCTTGCGCCGCCCGCGTCATCGGCGCGCCATCGCGGCGGAAGTGCCACAGGAGGTTGTCGCCGGAAGGCAATCGGCGCCACAGCAGCACGGCCCCGGCCACGGGTTGGGCGGCCGCTGCCGCCTGCCCCGCATCCGGCGCGGCAGCGGTAGCGGCAGCGGGAGATTCGCTCGGTACGTGCTCGGCGGCGGCACTGGGCTCCGCCGTCTGGTCGCGGAGGATCAGCCAGCCCGCGGCGGCGAGCAGCAGCGCCACGAGCACGATGAGGATGTTCTTCATGGACGACTGGACTCTCGAGAGGAAGTGACGGGCGGGGTGGACGCGGGCTTGCGGGCGATGCAAAGCACCTGTTCTCGCCCGAGGTAACCCAGTGGCCGCGACCAGTAGAACACCAGCTCGGGGCGCTCGAAGCCCGCGGCGCGCAATTGTTCCAGCACCTCGAGCCCGAAGTACCGGAAACACAGCGAGCCGTGTCCGGGATCGACCGGATTGCCGTGATACTCGGGTTCCAGGAGATGCACCACGCCGCCATCGGAGTCGCGACGGGCACGGACGACGTTGGATTCGCGCAAACGGCCCTCGTCGTCGAGCGCGAACGGGGCCGCCCAGACCAGCGCACCGCCCGGGCGGAGGATACGGAAACAATCCGCGAATGCGGCCTCGACGGAAGGAACGTGTTCGAACACGTCGAGCGAAAGCACGACATCGAAGCGCGCGTCCGGCCAGGTCGTTGCGGTCAGGTCTTCGTTGCGCAAGCCATCGAGCACCTCGCCGAACGGCACGCGGTCGCCCAGGTATTCGCTGCCTTCCAGGCGCGGAAAACGCGTCTTCATCCAACGGTAGAGCGCGGTGGACTGCTCGGTCAGGTACACGTCGGCATCGGGCCCGGGGCGCACCCGGGCTTCCATGAGGTGCACGGCCGCGCGCATCCGGTTCATGAAGCCGCAGCGCCGGCAATCGAGGTGCTCGCGCCAGTTGGGCATCGGGCCGCCGTCCGGGCGCGTACTGCAACTGTAGTCGAAGCTCGCCCGGAACAGGCTCGGCTCCCGGCAGATCGCGCACCAGCCACCGATCTCGAAGCTCGAAGCGCCAGCCGGGATCAGCCTGATCTCCTCCTCCACGCGATCCACCATCTTGGGCTGGACCATCGCGAAATGCCGTGCGTACTCATCCGCGTCGGCGATGAAGAACCCGGGGAAGGCAGGCAAACCCGCCTCCACCGTCCGCAGGAAGGCATCCACCCGGCGCAGGCCCGCGTCGAGTGAATACGTGTCGTCGACGAAACGCAGGCCGTCCAGGCTGATGCGCTCCCACAGCGCTTCGTCGGTGTAGAGCCGGACCACCGCATCGGCGAAGGCCTGCTCGTCGTCCGCCACCAGCGCCTCCACACCATCACGAATGCCCATGCCTTCCACGGCGATGGTGGTGGCCACCGACGGCACGCCGAAGCTCAGGCTGGTGCCCAGCTTGCCCTTGATGCCGGCGCCATAACGCAGCGGCGCGACGCTCATGCGGATGCCGTCGAACCACGGCTTGAGGTCTTCGACGTAACCGACCACGTTCACGCCTTCGATGGCGCCGAGCGCATGCACGGCGTCGGACGGCTTGTTGCCGATCAGATGCACGCGCACGCCCGGCAATCTCGGACGCACAAGCGGCCATATCCGGTCGCAGAACCACACCACCGCATCGACGTTCGGCGGGTGCGGGAAACCGCCGATGAAGAGCATGTCCTTGCGTTCAGAGAACCCGGCCGAACGCCCCGGGATGTCGACGAACATGAGCGGCACGAGGTGGATGTCCGCGCCCGGCAGCTCGTGCTGCAGGATGCGCAGCTCATGGTCGCTCATCACGATGCTGTGGTCGCAGGCGCGGATGATCGACTGCTCGTGCGCCTTCCAGCGCAACGCCGTCTCCATCTGTGCAGGATCGCCGGACAGCTCCGCCTCGCGCAGGTCACGCAGGTAATGCAGATCGGAGGTATTGAGGATGATGCGCGCGGCGGGGGCGTGGGCGCGGATCTGGTCGATGTAGAGCGCCGCGATGGGCGCGCGGCACAGCAGCGCGTGGGTATAGGTCCCACCCTCGGCCCGAAGGTGCTCCTCGACCGATCCGATGTCGTCGGCGGACAGGCAACGCACACCGAGCCCTCGCACGGCCTCGGTGTAGTCTCCGAGGTACAACAGGTCGCTCGGGATGAAGACGACTTCATAGCCGAGATCGATCAGGATCTTCATCAGGTAGAACGCGGTGATGGAGCCCGCATCGCAATCCGGACGTGGCGTCGACCAATCGATGAACAGCAATTTTCCTCTTCCGTCGACGCCCGGCACCGGCATCTTCGGTCCGAGGTACTCGGCGACGGCTACCGGCCGCGCATTGCCCCAGCGATGTACGACCGGGTAGATCAGGTTGAGGTTGCGCACCGTATCGCGCACCAGCGGCACCCCGCCGCGGCGGAAGACCTTGACGCCTTTCATCAGCATCGGCCACCAACCGCCCGCATGCTCTCGGGCGCGGTCCAGGGTGACCAAGGCGTTGCGCCAGCGGCGATTGCGCCGGACCGGTGGCGGCCACGCGGTCGACTGGACGGCAGCCGGCGCCGCCGGTGCCGATGCGACGCCGCCCACTGCAGCGTCCTGCGGCGTGTGTTCGTTCTTGCCTGAGGCCCCATTCCAGTTGAAGGCATAGGCCATCCTGGACCAGCGCGCGTGGTCGTTTGCGAACACGCGCCGGCGGTATTCGCCGAGGAGCTCGTTGATCTCGCCCACGTTGGCCGCATTGAGCTGCCAACTGTGCCGGGAGAATACCGACGCGTCCTGCAGGTTGTTTCCGCTGAAGTGAACGAAGACGAGCGGCAGGTCGTTCGAGGTCCAGCCCGAGATCCCGCGCACGACGCGCCGCTGCTGCAGATTCCAATAGGCGACGTTGTAGCCCGGATGCTGGAGGATATGCGTCCGCGGGATGAAGCACGGCAGCAGGTCGGCCCACTTCTGGTCCACGAACAGGCCATTGGGGATGTCGATGACGCACTGCCTTTCCAGCCGGCGCTGCCACCAGCGGACGACATCCTGGACACGCGGCGTATTGTTGAGCGCGCAGAAGCCGAGGTTGTAGATGCCGAGCTGCAGCATCTTGATGTCGTCGATCTCCACACCTCCCTCGGCCGGGTCGAGCACGTGCGGCGTGAGGATGGCATCGGCTTCCAGGCCCAGGCGGCGATCGATGTCCTCAAGCGGCGAGACGACGAGGATATCGGGGTCAAGATAGACCACGCGCTGCTCACCCCGCTGCCTGAACAGCCACTCGAACACGAACGGCTTGATCGACGTGTTGAGTTCGGTGATGTTGTAGCGCTCGATCATTCCCGCGAGGCCCGGAATGTCGAGTTGCTCCAGTTGCACCAGCTCGAACGGCAGCTCGGCGGGATCGAACGCCGCGTCCAGCCGGTCGCACAGCGCCACGTAGACGCGCGCTTCCGGATGGTGCTCGCGTATCGACGCGGCCAGTGTCAGCGCATAGGCAATGAAGTTCTTCGAACAGATCGTGAAGAACGCGAGCGGTGGCGGCGAGATCGTCATAGGGTGCTTGCGGAAGGTCTTTGCGGGGGATACGGCACGGCGCGCGCGCCTCGGGACAGGATCTGCCAGGTACGCAGGACGCCATCGGACAGGGGGATGGACGGCGCCCACCCGAATGCGTCGCGGGCTGCGCGGATGTCGAGCACGATCTCGCGCACGTCGAAGCGCCGAGCGGGCAGCCGCTCGATGCGCAGCGGCGTACCTGCCGCGCGCTCGATGAGCGCACACACTTCATCGAGACGATGTCCCTGGCCGCCACCGGCGTTGAACACGCCGCTTACATTGCCATGCACCGCCGTGACCAGCAGGCGGACGAGATCGTCCACGTGCAGGAAGTCTCGCACGTGGCCTCCGTCCCCCCACAACTGCACAGGCGCGCCTTTCAGCAAACGCATCATCGCGATGCCAATCAGGCCCTGCGCCCGGGAGGCGGCCTGGCGCTCGCCATACGGGTTCGAGGGCCGCACAACCACCGGGTCGAGCATTCCGGCATCGGCCTGGATGCGGATGCAATGCTCCACCGCCACTTTCACCACGCCATAGGCGCAGATCGGGTTGAGCGCATGCGATTCCGCGACGGGCAGCCCGGTGGGATTGCCGTACACGGTTCCGCCGGAGGACAGATAAATGAGCCGGCGGCGACCATGGCGACGCATCGCCTCGAGCAGACGCAACGTCCCGATCAGATTCGCCTCGACGTCGCGCACGGGATCGGCATCGGCGGTCGCGGGCGTAGTGGCGCTGGCCAGGTGAACCACGATATCGCAGTCGGCCAGGGCGGCGTCCAGAGCGTCCGCAGCGAACGGGTCGGCGCGGCGATAGTCGATACCCCGCCATTGCGTGTCGGTCCGTGGCGCACGTGCATCGAGCACCACCACGCGATCGCCGCGCGCACTGAGGGCTTCGGCCAGATGACTGCCGATGAAACCGTTGCCGCCGAGGAGCAGGATCGCCACGACTCAGGACTCCCCGAGCCGGAGATGGTCGCGCAGCCACGCCAGGTGGGCCTCGGCGCGACCCCGCACGTCTTCCCCCAGCGGCGCCAGCGTCGACGCCAGCGTCTGCATCGCGACGACCTCGTCGTAGTGGCGCTGCGCATCGACGCGTGAGGTGACGGTGCGCGCGTGATGACGGTGGCGGTTGCCCACGCGCGGTTGGAAATGGATGCGGCCGAGGCATGCCAGGTGCAGGTAAGTGGCCCAGTCCCCGGCGACCCGCAGCCGTGCGATGGTGTCGATGTGGTCCTCCAGCACCGCCTCCAGCGCATCACGGCGGAACAGCACGGCGCTGACGTTGGGAATGGTGTTCTTGACCGCCAGCGCACGCGAGATCTCGACCTGTCCCTGTACCGTGTACGGCGCACGCCAGCGCTCGCGGTCGAGATCGTCGGTCCAGCCAAGGTAGTCAGGAGCGAGAACGCCGCCGTCGCCATCGATGCGACAGGATTGGGCATAGCCGAGGACGATCCCCGAATCGCGTCGCATTTCCGCGACGAGCAGTTCCAGCAGTTCCGGCTCGGCAACGTCGTCCGCTTCGGCGATCCATACGAATTCGCCCCGCGCACGCCGCAAGCCCTCCCGCCACTGCAGAAAGGGCGATCCACTGTTTTCACGCCGCCGCACGAGCAGCGGCGCCGGATTGCAATACTGGCCGATGATCTGCAGGACGCCCGGGCTGGCGTCCTCCGATGCATCGTCGAGCAGGATCATGCGCGACACCGGAAGCGTCTGCGCCTCGATCGATGCGATGCGGTCGGGGAGATAGCGCGCGTGGTTGTAGTTCGGCACCACGGCGTCGACCCGCGGACACTCGCCGCCCGCCAGTGCGAGCAGGTCCAGCACGTATTCGCGGAATCCATGGTCGCGCTCGATGCGCGCGCGCCCCGCCGAGCCCAGCGCCGCGCGCCGGGCGGGGTCGTTGACCACCGCCAGCAGCGCATCGGCGTACGCCACGACGTCGAATGCCGGCGCCAACAGACCTCCCGCCTCGCCCAGCAGTTCCGCACCGCCGCCGGTGTCCTGAAAGGCCACTACCGGCGTCCCGACGGCCAGGCTTTCCAGCACGACCGACGGAAACGGATCCTCGCGCGAAGTCAGCGCGTAGGCATCGGCTCCGGCATAGATGTCGTCGGTGTCGAAGTCGACGCCGAGGAAATGGACGCGATCGACGACGCCCGCATCGTGGAGCAAGGCATCCAGGATCGGCGCCAGCGAAGGATCGCGATGCCCCACCCACACGAACCTCAGGTCGCTACGACGTCGGCATGCGATGGCGGCGACGCGCGCCCAGAGATCCGCGCCCTTGCGCGCATCCGCGTACCCCACCGTGACCACGACAGCGGCATGGTGGGCGATGCCAAGACGATCGCGAAGCGCCACGCGCGGCGTGCTCTCGATCGGGCAGTCGCGATAGCGGTTGCGCGTGTAGAGGCCCTGAGGGCGCTGGATCACGTGGCAGAGGTCGTGACCGGGCAGCATCGTCTCGAGCCCGTCGCGCACCACGCGCGAAGCAACAAGCACGTGTTCGCTGGCTTCGACCAGCGCCAGCAGCGCGGACTGCAGCTCGTAATACGCCAACAGTCCCGGCAGTTCGTGCACCAGGCCGATGATGCGAAGCCCGGCCTCCCGGAACGCGTGCACCACGCGGCCGGTGACTGCGGTATTCGCGAACAGCACCTCCACGCCCCGGGCGCGCAGGCCCCGGGCCACCGAAGCGATGCCGGCATCGTCCAGCCCTGCGAGGCAGTGGGTGGTCGCCAAGGCTTCGAACCGCGAGCGCAGCCAACCGCCGTCCTGCAAGACGATCTCGAGCTCGACGCCGAGCGCCAGCCACTCGCGGACGATGTTCAGGGCAAGGTACTGCGCACCGTGCGCGCGCGCGTCATGGGAAAGGAACGCCACTTTGGGCCATTGCGTGGTCCGGTACAGTGCAGCCCGCGTGGCGTGCAGCCACGCATATCCACCGTCGAGATCCGGCTCCAGGCACGCGCCGTCGGCCCAGCCGTTGCAGCCGTGGATGACCACCATGGGCATGCCCGCCACGGGTTGCGCCTCGGCCCGCACGACAGCAGCCTCGAGCCATGCGGCGTACACATCGACGTCCGCATCGGCGGCCCACGCACCCGAACTCCCGCGACGGGGTCGATCGTCCCAGCCGGCAACCACGCCGGGTATGCGCCCGGCGCCCGCCGTGGCGAGCGCCTTCGCGGCGAGCGCGGCGAGGTCGAAGCCTGCTGACCCGGGCAGGCGCTCCGGCGGCCAGGGCAGGTCGAGCAACGCGTCAGCCTGTATCTCTGCCCCATCGCGCAACGTGCCTTGCCCGTCGCGCGCCACCACGAACGGCATGGCGATCCCGGCCGATTCGCAAGCCGCGCGCAAGCGTGCGATGCAGGCCGGTTCGGGATGCTCTACGACCACCAGCAAGCGATCCTCCACGCGCAACGCCGCCGGCGAGTCCGCCATGCGGGCAAGCAGCATCGCGAGCAGCACGGCATCTTCCTCTGGCCGGGCCTGCGCCCTGCCACGCCAGGCGTCGTTCGCCCACGAGATGCCGATCTTGACGCGACGTCCCGCCTCGACAAGCAGCCGTTCGACCAGGTCGACGCCGACGAGATCGCCCGAAACGGCTCCGACGCGCACGCAAAGCGCGCCTACCCCGTGGCGTTCAGCCAGCGACAGAAGCGTCGCTCGCGAGGCGGCATCGCAAAGGTCCGGACGCCCGAGCGCTCCCGGGCGCCTCGCGGCATCCGGGTGCGCATCGAGGAGGGACCAGTCGGTGCGCCAAGGCATCGTGGACGATGAGAGCGCCCGCTGCGTGGAAACGCGGGGGTCCACCAACACCATCGCCAGTGCGCGCACAGCAGGCGGCGGCGACGCCGCCGGCAATGCCACGTGGGCCCGCGCGGGATCGCACGCGACCGGATCGCGCGGGCCCAAGCGATCACCCATCGCGCCGGCCACGCATCGCCGCCGCCACGCGACGCAGCGGCGCGGTGACCCGCCAACTCGTCGACGCTTCGAACGAGGCGATCTGCGCCTCGAGCGCGCGACAGTGCGCTTCGCGCTCATCGCATGCCGCGCGGGCATCCTGGAGCTCTGCGCGGATCGAAGCGCCGACGCGTGCCGCATCGGCCGCTTCGGCCTGCGCCCTGGCGAGCAAAAGGCGGGTTTCTTCCAGCGCCTGCCGGAGGACATCGACGTGGACTTGCGCAGCAGTCGCCTCGGACAGGGCAGCCCGCTGTCGTTCAAGGTCCTCGTGCAGCGCCGAGATCTGTGCGGCCCATTCCGAGCGCACCTCCTCGCGCATCGCATGCACATGATGCGCCAGCGTCCGCGACACTTCGACACGCGCGTCGATCACGCGTTGCGACCACTCGGCGGCAGCCGCATCGCGTGCGTCCGCGACCTGCTGGCGCCACTCGCCTTCAACACCGGCGCGCAACTCCAGAAGGCGCGCCTCGAGCGCCGCATCCAACGGACCGTTCGCGATCGCGAGTCGCGTCTCGACGTCGCGCAATTGCGCACGCAACGCTTCGTCGAGCCCGCCTAGCAGACGCGCACCCAGCGCGGCGAAGAGCTCCGAAACCGCCGCTCCCTCGGGCTTTCCCGACAGCGAAGCGAGTCCGCGCAGCGACGCAGGCGCATCGGCGCCGACCAGCAAGACGCCGAGCCCGTGGCTGTGGCCGAACTCGAACGCCGGATAACGTGCGGCCAGTTCCGCCCACAGCGTCCACACGCCAAAGCCGCGCTCCCGCACCATCGTGTCGTGAAAGAGCACCACGCCCCGTCGAGACAGCTTCGGCAGCCACGAAAAGAAATCGTGCTTGACCGCTTCGTAAGTATGCAGACCGTCGATGTGGAGCAGATCGATGGCGCCATCTTCGAACTGCCCGAGCGCGTCGTCGAAGGTCATGCGCAGCAGCGTCGAAAACGCGCCATAGCGGGGGCCGTGGTAAGCCTGAAGCTGGGCCAGCACTTCGTCGCCGTACTGCCCTGCGTGCTCGTCGCCCGCCCAGGTGTCGACCGCGAAACAGCGGGTTGGAAGGCCGCCCCGTCGAACGGCCTGGCAGAACGCGAGGAACGAGGCGCCATGGTGGGTGCCTAATTCGACGAGCGTGCGCGGCTGCAACTGGGACACCAACCAGAAGGCGAAGGGAATGTGCCCCGTCCACGCACTGGGCGGCAGCGCATCGGGAACCATGGCCATGCCGGCATCGATCTGGAAGGTCTCGGCGGCCATCTCAGTCCTCACAGACCGGCATGAGTCGGCGCGCCAGCGCCCAGCGCGCCCGCTCGATCCACCCGCGCGGCAGCGCACGGAACACGCCGACCGTGTCTCCCCATGCCGCACTCCAAGGATCGGGATGCGCATCCCAGTCGGTATTGACGTCGATCAGTTCGCAGCGGCCGTACTTCGCCAGAGCACGGTAGCCATCGGGATAGAACCGCCAGCAATCCTGCGGGTAGCGGTGCTCGGGGCCACGGGAAGGCGCGATCAGGAACAGCAAGCCGCCGGGCTTCAGTACCCGCAGCATCTCGATCCAACTGAGCCAGAAGAATTCGATATGCTCGAAGGCCTGGCCGGACAGCACCACATCAACGCTGGCGCTGGCGAACGGCAGGCGGTACGGCGAGGACAGCACGACATCGACGCCCGGCCCGGCCTGCAGATCGACGCCCGTGTAGCGCCATCCGGGGACATCGAACAGCGTGCGATACGAACCGTTGACGTCGTACGAGCCGATGTCGATCGCGTGCAGCGCCCGACCACGGTCGAGACGGGTCTCCACGAGACGCTGCATGTGCTGGTACGAACTGGTGTGCAAGTCGGGACTCCGGACCGTCGCTCAGCCGTGGGCCGGCAGGGTGTGCAGGAAGGTCGTTCTGGACGGCAGGCCGAAGATGCCGGCAAGCACCGTAGTCTCGACGCATTCGATGACACAGGCATCGTAGCGCCAAGACATCTGCACGTGCTGCAGCGGCGTACCGTCGGCCACGGCGATGTCGAGAGTGTAACGACCGCGGCGCAAATGGGGCATGTCGAACACGAACTCGGCGCGCAGGCGAGCGCCTGCAGCGACGGGGACGCGCACGTCGTCGTCGCGCCAGGTATTGCAGGTCATCAGCATTTGCCCGAGGCGGTCCTTTAGGATGAAGCCGATCACCGCACTGGCGATATCGGCGTGCGCGACGGCCTCGACCACGAGGTGGACACGGTCGCCCCCCGCCACGTTCACCAGCGCGAGACCGTCTTCGCTCTCCAGGCGTACAGTGACGATGTCCGCGCGACCATCGCCGAACCCCGCCGCATCGGGGTCGAAGGCGAACACACGCATGCGACTGATCTCCGCTGCCGCATATCCGACCGGGCCTTCGCCATCTGATACGCCTGACGACGGCGCAGGCGCGGAAGACGCACGACTCGCGGTCCTGTCGGCGCGCCCTACCGGGGCCACGCCGTAGGTACTGGCGTGGTAGGCCTCGCAGACCTGCTTGGAGGGGCCGTCCAGTACCACGGAGCCGCCCTCCAGCCATACCGCCCGGTCGCACAGTTGCGTCACGGCACCCGCATCGTGGCTGACGAACAGCACCGTGCCGGTACGCTTGAATTCACGCAGGAAGCGCATGCACTTCTGGGCGAAGAAGACGTCGCCGACCGACAGCGCCTCGTCCACGACCAGCACGTCGGCGTCGGCATGCGCGATCACCGCGAACGCGAGTCGCACGTACATGCCGCTGGAATAGGTTTTCACCGGCTGGTCGATCACATCCGGCAATTCGGCGAATGCGACGATGCGCTCGAACTTGGCATCCACCTCCTCGCGCGACATGCCGAGAATCGCGCCATTGAGATACACGTTCTCGCGTCCGCTGAATTCCGGATTGAATCCGCTGCCGAGTTCGAGCAGCGCGGCCACGCGACCGGACACGCGGATTTCGCCCGCGGTGGGCGCCAACGTACCGCAGATCATCTGCAGCAGCGTGGATTTCCCCGATCCGTTGCGACCGACGATACCGACCGTCTCCCCGCGCGCCACGGACAGCGACGCATCGCGCACCGCCCAGCACTCCTTGAAGTAGGCGCGGGGCGTCCGCCCGGCGAGGCGCGCGAGCCGCGGCAGCAGCGCCTGCTTGAGTCGATCTTCAGGCCGTGCGTAGAGCGGATAGCACTTGGACACTCCCGCGACGACGATCGCATCGTCGGTGTGCGCCGTCTCAGAGGACATCCGCGAACCCCCTGCGCAGCGACTGGAACACGGTATAGCCCGCAAGCATCAGCATCAGCGCGACGCCCCAGTACAACATCATCGGCCCGGGCTCCGGGGCCTGACCGGCGAACAGCACGCGCCGCGCCTGTTCGATCGGCACGGTGATGGGATTGACGGACATCCACGCCTGCAGCTTCACAGGAAGCGCCGCCACCGGATAGAACACCGGCGCGAGGAACATCAGGAGCGTCGCGAGCACACCTGCGATCTGGCCGATGTCGCGGACGAATACGCCGAGCGCGGCGAACAGCCAGGCGATGCCCAGGCCGACACAGGCAAGCGGCGCCAGCACCAACGGCAACCAGAGGACGGACAGCGGGACCGAGCCTTCCGTCGCCAACTTCACGGCCAGCAGGATCATCAGGCCGACCAGCATATGGAAGGCGGCCGAGCCCACCAGCGTGAATCCCAACGTCTCGAGCGGGAACACCACGCGCTTGACGTAGTTGGCATTGCCCACGACGGTCGTCGGCGCCTTCAACAGCACCTCGGACAGGAATCCATGGCACAGCACACCGACGAACAGCAGCAGGGCGAATCGCGCTTTCGATTCGCCGGCAAGCGCGCCGGGCCATCGCGATTCGAACACCACGCTGAACACGAAGGTGTAGACCAGCAGCATCAGCAGCGGGTAGAGAAACGACCAAGCCAAGCCGACCATCGAACCACGATAGCGGCCGAGGACGTCGCGACGCACGAGCTGCACGATCAGCCTGCGATGCTGCCACAGGCTCTCGAACAAACTGGCCGGACCACGCGGCGGACGCGGGTATGCCACGGGAAGAGGCCCTGTAGCGGTCATGCCAGCGCGTGTGCGAGGTCGTGGCGCAGGTCGTCCAGGGTCTCGACGCCGACGCTCAGGCGGACCAGATCATCGTGGATGCCCAGCGCGGCGCGGCGCTCGACCGGCACCGAGGCGTGGGTCATCACCGCCGGATGATTCACGAGGCTTTCGACGCCGCCCAGCGATTCGGCCAGCGTGAACAGCTCCGTGCGTTCGCAGAAGCGCTGCGCACCGGCGTAGCCCCCCTTGATCCGGACCGAGACGATGCCGCCGAAGCCGTCCATCTGCCGCGCGGCCAGCGCGTGGTGCGGATGCGCGGCCAGCCCGGGGTAGATCACCTGTTCGACGCCCGCGTGCGTCTGCAGCCATTCGGCCAGCGCCTGCGCGTTCTCGCAGTGCGCCTTCATCCGCAGGTGCAGCGTCTTCAGGCCGCGCAGGGCGAGGAAGCTGTCGAACGGCCCCTGCACCGCGCCGACCGAGTTCTGCAGGAAGGCCATGCGTTCGGCGAGCTCGGCGTTGTCGCCGACGACCGCCATGCCGCCGACCATGTCGGAGTGGCCGTTGAGGTATTTGGTCGCCGAGTGCATCACGATGTCGGCGCCGTGTTCCAGCGGGCGCTGCAGGATCGGCGAGGCGAAGGTGTTGTCGGCCACCATCAGCAGGCCGTGCCGCTTCGCGATCGCGCTCACCGCCTGCAGATCGACGATCTTGAGCATCGGGTTGGTCGGGGTTTCCACCCAGACCATGCGCGTCTCCGGCCGGATCGCGGCCTCGAACACGGCCGGGTCGGTCAGGTCGACGAAGCTGAAGTCCAGCCCCGCGCTGCGCCGGCGCACGCGCTCGAACAGGCGGAAGGTGCCGCCGTAGACGTCGTCCATGCAGACCACGTGGCTGCCGGTGTCGAGCAGCTCGAGGATGGTCGAGGTCGCCGCCAGCCCCGAGGCGAAGGCGAACCCGCGGCTGCCGCCTTCCAGCCCCGCGACGCAGCGCTCGTAGGCGAAGCGCGTGGGGTTGTGGGTGCGCGAGTACTCGAAGCCCTGATGGACGCCCGGGCTGGACTGGGCGTAGGTCGAGGTCGCGTAGATCGGCGTCATCACCGCGCCGGTCGAAGGATCCGGCGCCTGCCCCGCATGGATCGCCCGGGTGCCGGGACCCCAGTCTGCGGGGACGCCAGGGGTCGGCTCGGCGGCATGCTCGGTCATGGGGCTCTCCTTGAGGGACCGGCGATTTTACACCGTCCCCCGAAGGCGGCCCCAGCGCGGACCGGGGATTACTGAACGCGACGGCGCAGCCAGTTCAGCAAGTCGATCCGGGTGATCAGTCCCAGGAAGCGGTCGCCGTCCATGACGATGGCGACGTGGCCGCGGTCGAACACCGGCAGCAGGGCCTCCACCGGCGCCCGCACGTCGAGGATGTCCAGCTTGCTGACCATCGCGGTCGAGACCGGGTCGCGGAACCGGGCCTCGTCGCCGTAGACGTGCAGCAGCACGTCGCTCTCGTCGAGGATGCCGACGATCCGGTCGCCCTCCATCACCGGCATCTGCGAGATCTCGTAGAGCTTCATGCGCTGGTACGCGGTGACCAGCAGGTCCTTCGGCCCGACCACCACCGTGTCGCGCTGGCTGTACGGGCGCAGGATCAGGTCGCGCAGGTCGCCGTGGCTTTCGCGGGCGAGGAAGCCGTTGTCGAGCATCCAGTAATCGTTGTACTGCTTCGACAGGTACTTGTTGCCGGTGTCGCAGACGAACACCAGCACGTTCTTCGGCACGGTCTGCTCGCGGCAGTATTTCAGCGCCGCGGCCAGCAGCGTGCCGGTGGACGAACCGCCGAGCACGCCCTCGCAGCGCAGCAGTTCGCGCGCGGCCAGGAAGCTTTCCCTGTCGGTGATCGCGTAGGCCCGCTTCACCCGGCTGAAGTCGGAGATCGACGGCAGGAAGTCCTCGCCGATGCCTTCCACCATCCAACTGCCGGACTTCTCGTTGAGCGTGCCCTCGTTGATGTATTCGGCGAGGATCGATCCGACCGGGTCGGCCAGCACCAGTTCGGTGTGCGGCGAATGCTGCGCGAAGCAGCGCGACAGGCCGGTCATCGTGCCCGAGCTGCCGCAGCCGAAGACGATCGCGTCCAGTCCGCCGACGGCGGCCATCTGCGCCAGGATCTCCGGGCCGGTGCCGTGCTCGTGCGCGGCCGGATTGTCGGGGTTGCCGAACTGGTTGATGAAGTAGGCGCCGGGGGTTTCGCGGGCGATCCGCTCGGCCATGTCCTGGTAGTAGTCGGGATGGCCCTTGGCCACGTCCGAGCGCGTGAGCACCACCTCCGCGCCCATCGCCTTGAGGTTGAAGATCTTCTCCCGGCTCATCTTGTCCGGGACCACCAGGATCAGTTTGTAGCCCTTCTGCTGCGCGACCAGCGCCAGGCCGATGCCGGTGTTGCCGGCGGTGCCCTCGACCAGCGTGTCGCCGGGCTTGATGTCGCCGCGCTGCTCGGCGGCCTCGATCATGCGCAGGCCGATGCGGTCCTTGATGGAGCCGCCGGGGTTCTGGCTTTCGAGCTTGAGGAACAGGTTGCACACGCCCGCATCGAGGCGGTGGGCGCGGACGATCGGGGTGTCGGCGATCAGTTCGAGGACGGAATCACGGACCGCGGGGGGATTCGACGGGGAGGGATTCGACGGGGAGGGATTCGACGGGGAGGGATTCGACGGGGAGGGATTCGACGGGGAGGGATTCGACGGGGGCTTCGACATGCCGGCACCGGACTCGCTGGAGGAAAGGCCGGATTATCGCATCGCCGTCGCGGCGGGCGGCGCGGCGGCAGGGCGGTCCCCCGGACCGCCGCGGACGACGACGGGCGACGGGCGTGCGCCCTGCCCTGCCGTCGTCCGCCGGGCCGCCCCGGCGGCGCCGGGCGCCCGAGGCGTCGTCAGTGGTGCAGTTCGTCGTACATCCGGGTGAGGCGATCCTTCGCCGCGAGCTTTTCGCGCTTCATCTGGGCCAGCCGGGTGTCGTCGATCGGCAGCACGCCGAGTTCGGCGTCGAGGACCTGCTTGTCCAGTTCCTTGTGGCGCTGGTAGAGCTGGCGGAACTCGGTGTTGGCCTTCATCAGCGCTTCGACTTCGGTCTGGGGTTGCCCTTCGAACATGGAATCCTCCTCACGAGGGAATGACGGATCCGGCCACGACGGACGGATCCGGGGTGGTGACGCGGGTTGCGCGGGACAGGGGGAGGCGGCCGTCGCGGAGGCGGCGACCGGACACGAAAACGCCCCGGCCTGCGAAGGCGCGGGGCGCGACTGGGGAAACCTGCGGAACCACGCTGCGGACACCCCGCTCGGGGGCGCCCGCGACCGCCTGGCTTGCGGCGGCCTGCTCCTGGTTGGCGTCTTGCGGGAACATCCGGGATCCGCGGCTCCACCGGAGGCGGACGGGCCTCCGGAGTTCGACCCTACTCCTCCCTTCGCCGGCCGGCAAGCGCGCTCGTCGGGAAGTTCAGCGGGCGGCAGAACGCCGCATCGCCGCCTTCGGGAAATGACGGCAACCCATTCATTTCAAACAATATTGAAGCGAAAACCTCAGCGCGACGGCGGCTTCGGTTTCGACGAGGTCGCCGGCTTCGCGCGGGGCTTGGGCTTCGGCCTGGGCTTGGACTGCGAACCGGTCTTCGGCGCCGGCTGTCCCGCCCCCAGCGCCGCCGCCTGGCGCGCCAGTTCGGCCTCGCGTTCCTTGGCCAGGCGCAGCTTTTCGGCCTCGCCGGCGGCCAGGGTGTCGAGCAGCCCTTCGGCCTGCTCGCGATCGCGGGCCTCGGCTTCGACTTCGGCGCGCAGGCGCTCGGCCTCCTCGGCCTGGATCTGCGCCTGGACCCGCATCCGCTCGGCCTCGGCGCGGGCGCGCTCGGCGTCGCGGCGGCTGGCTTCGACCAGCAGTTCGCTGCGCTCGGTGTCCATGCGCTGCAGTTCGCCGCGATCGGCTTCGGTGCGCGCGGCGATCTCGGCCGTCTCCACCCGCATGCGGGCGATCTCCACCGCCAGCGGACGCTGCTTGCGGCGGGCCGCGTCGATCTGCTGCAGCGCCTGCCGCGCCTGCAGGCGTTCGTAGGCGGCGAAGGCGTTGCGCTGCGGATCGGTGTCCAGCGCCTGCAGCCGCCGGACCAGCGCGGCGACCTCCGGATCCGGCTCGGTGGCGCCTGCGGGCAGCGCCATCGCGAGCGCCAGCAGGACGGCGGCGCGGCGGGCGGCGCTCACGGCGCCACCGCCATATCGAGCTTCTGCCGCAGTTCGACGATCTCGGCGCGGCGGCGCGCGAGTTCGTCCTGCAGGACGATTTCGCGGCTGCGCGCCTGGGCGTAATCGGCTTCCGCGGCGGCCAGTCGCGCCTGCGCGACGGCATCGTCCTTGCGCCGCGCGGCGAGCGCGGCCTGCGCCTGCGCCAGCGCTGCGCGCGCGCGCAGCAGCGCTTCGTTGGCGTAATGCTCCGCGTCCGCGCCTTCGGCGCGCAGGATCGCGACCTGCGCCGCGTCGATCTCGGCCGTGGGCGGCGGCGTCTTCGCCCGGCCAGGCGCCGGAAACGTGAGCGCGATCACAAGGGGCGCCGCGAAGCGCCATGCGCGAAGGCGCGACGGGTGCTGCGGGACGCGCGGCATTTGTGCGAAGCTTGCGGGCATGGGGACCGTTTCGAAGCAGGATGGGAACGCGGTCACGGTTTCGACGCGACGCGTGCTCGGAACGACCGTCGGACCACCGGCCACCGGCGCGGCCCCATTGTCGTCACCGACCTCCGGCGATGCAACGCAGGCATCCCGCGACCGCGGCGGCAAGTCATCCAACAGTCACGGGGAGGGTCATCGATGGACATCGGCTATTTCCTGAAGCTGATGACGGACAAGAACGCCTCGGACATGTTCCTGACCACCGGCGCGCCGGTGCACATCAAGGTCGAAGGCAAGCTCTATCCGCTCGGCAACACCGGCCTGCCGGCCGGCATGGTCAAGAAGATCGCCTATTCGCTGATGGACGAGGGCCAGGTGCCCGAGTTCGAGCGCGACCTGGAACTCAACATGGCGCTGTCGCTGGCGGACGCCGGCCGCTTCCGCGTCAACGTGTTCAAGCAGCGCGGCGAAGTCGGCATGGTGATCCGCGCGATCCGCAGCGTGATCCCGAGCATCGAGGAGCTGCAGCTCCCGCAGGTGCTGAAGAACGTGATCATGGCGCCGCGCGGCCTGGTGCTGATCGTCGGCTCCACCGGCTCGGGCAAGTCGACCACGCTGGCGTCGATGATCGACTACCGCAACACCACCGCCGCCGGCCACATCCTCACCATCGAGGATCCGATCGAATACCTGCACCGGCACAAGAAGTCGATCGTCAACCAGCGCGAGGTCGGGCTCGACACCCACGCCTTCCACAACGCGCTCAAGAACGCGATGCGCGAAGCGCCGGACGTGATCCTGATCGGCGAGATCCTGGACGCGACCACGATGGAGGCGGCGATCGCCTTCGCCGAGACCGGCCACCTGTGCCTGGCGACGCTGCACTCCAACAACGCCGACCAGACCATCGAGCGCATCCTCAACTTCTTCCCGGAAAGCGCGCACAAGAACGTCCTGATGAACGTCGCGCTGAACCTCAAGGCGGTGGTCAGCCAGCGCCTGGTCAGCGGCACCGACGGCCGCCGCCTGCCGGCGGTGGAAGTGCTGATCAACACGCCGATGATCCGCGACCTGCTGCGCCGCGGCCAGGTGCACGAGATCAAGCAGGCGATGGAGGAGACCCTGGAGGAAGGCATGGAGTCGTTCGACCAGTGCCTGTTCCGGCTCACCAAGGAAGGCAAGATCAGCATGGAGGAAGCGCTGCGCGCGGCCGACTCGCGCGACGGCCTGGCGCTGAAGTTCCGGCTGTCCGAAGGCGCCGGCGCCGAGCACGACCCCTACGCGGTGGCGTTCGAGGGCGGCGACGGTTCGTCCCCATTCCAGCACTGACGGCACCGACGTCCGGCCGCGCCGGCGACGCAAAAAAACGCCCCGGGAGACCGGGGCGTTTTTCGTTGCGGGCGTCGGCGGCGGATCAGGCCGCGTCGGGCTGGCGCTCGGGCCGCGCCGCGTCGAACGCCGGCAGCGCCAGGCACGCCGCCTCGATGCGGCGGATGTTCGGATACGGGTCGAGGTCGACGCCGAAGCGGCGCGCGTTGTAGACCTGCGGGACCAGACAGCAGTCGGCCAGACCGGGCGACTCGCCTTCGCAGAAGTCGCCGCGGGTCAGGTCCTCGACCAGCATCGCCTCGAATGCGCCGAAGCCTTCCACGATCCAGTGCCTGACCCAGGCGTCGCGTTCGGACACCGGGGCGTTGTATTCGCGCTCCAGGTACTGCAGCACGCGCAGGTTGTTGAGCGGATGGATGTCGCAGGCGACCAGCAGCGCCAGCGCCCGCGCCCGCGCGCGTTCGCGCGGCGCGCCCGGCAGCAGCGGCGGGTCCGGCCACAGTTCGTCGAGGTACTCGATGATCGCCAGCGACTGCCGGATCATGCGCTGGCCGTGCTGCAGCACCGGGACCAGCCGCTGCGGGTTGGTCGCGGCGTACTCGGGGCGATGTTGTTCGCCGCCGTCGCGGACCAGGTGGACCGGTACGCTGTCGTAGTCCAGGCCCTTGAGGTTGAGCGCGATCCGCACCCGGTAGGCGGCGCTGGAGCGCCAGTAGCCGTACAGCTTCAGGGCATCGTGCATGGTCGGTTCCCCACAGCGGCGGCGCCCGCGCGCCTGGCCGGCACGATACCGCCCTCGCCCCGGGACGGGAAGCGACGGCGCGTCGTCAGCGCCGCACGGCGGTCCATCGCAGCAGCGCGCCCGCGGCGAGGAACGCGATCGCCAGGCCGACGGCGTTGAACGCGACCCGGGCGTAACCGAGCGCCGGGACGTCGACGAACGGGTACGGATACGTCCCCTGCCACGCGCCGCGCGCCAGCACCCAGCCGAAGTACGCCAGCGGATAGACCAGCCAGCGCAGCGGCGCGGTCGCCGGCGGCGGTTCGCGCGGCGGGAACGCCAGCCAGTGCAGCAGCGCCGCGGCCGGCACCGCGTAGTGCAGCAGGTCGTCGGCGACGCGCTGCCAGCCCTGCGGATCCCAGACCTGGCGCAGCAGCAGGTGGTAGCCGATGCCGACCAGCACGATCGCGGTGGTCGCGCAGCCGCGCACCGAAGGCCCCGCCAACCGCGCGCCGGGCGCCAGAGCCTGCGCGGCGGCGGTGAGGGCGACGAAGAGGTTGCTCAGGATCGTGAAGTAGCCGGCGAGCGTCCACAGCGCCTGCCCCGCGCCGCCGCCCTGCCCGCGGACCAGCGCGAGCGACAGCCAAGCCTGCAGCAGCACCGCGCAGGCCGCCAGCAGCGCCAGCCCGGCGGCGGCGAATCGCGATCCACGTCCGCTGCGCATGGCGTCCTCCTCCCCGGGGCCGGCCGAGGATAGCGCGCGCGGAATCGATCGTCAGCGCGCGCCATCGGGCCCGCCTTCAGCGCGCCCGGCCGGTTGCGTCCGTGCCGGACGGCGCGCTCACGCCGGGCGTTCGATCCGCTGTTCGATCGCGCCGAAGATGTCGGCGCCGTCGCGGGCGCGCATCTCGATCCGGACCACGTCGCCGAAGGACATGAACGGCGTGACCGGCTTGCCGGTCTCCAGGGTCTCGACCGTGCGCTTCTCGGCGAAGCACGACGCGCCCAGCGAGGTGTCCTCGTTGGCGACGGTGCCCGAGCCGACGATGGTGCCGGCGCTCAGCGGGCGGGTCTTGGCGGCGTGCGCGACCAACTGCGCGAAGTCGAACTGCATGTCGACGCCGGCCTCCGGCGCGCCGAACCACGCGCCGTTGATGTGGGTGACCAGCGGCAGGTGGACCTTGTTGTCGCGCCAGGCGTCGCCCAGCTCGTCCGGGGTGACGAACACCGGCGACAGCGCCGAGCGCGGCTTGGACTGCAGGAAGCCGAAGCCCTTGGCCAGCTCGTTCGGGATGAGGTTGCGCAGCGAGACGTCGTTGACCAGGCCGACGAGCTGGATGTGCTCGGCCGCCTGCGCGGGCGTCACCGCCATCGGCACGTCGTCGGTGACGATCACGACCTCGGCCTCGAGGTCGATGCCGTAGTCCTCGCTCGGCACCCGCACCGGGTCGCGCGGGCCGTAGAAGCCGGCGCTGACCGCCTGGTACATCAGCGGATCGACGTAGAAGCTCTCCGGCACCTCGGCGCCGCGGGCGCGGCGCACGCGCTCGACGTGCGGCAGGTAGGCCGAGCCGTCGACGAACTCGTAGGCCCGCGGCAGCGGCGCCGCCAGCGCCTGCAGGTCGAGGTCGAAGGCGCCTTCGGCGGCGCCGGCGTTGAGCGCCTCCGACAGCGCGTTCAGGCGCGGCGCGACGTTGGACCAGTCCTCCAGCGCCCGCTGCAGGGTCGGCGCGACGGCGTCGGCGCGCACGGCGCGGGTGAGGTCGCGGGAGACGACGATCAGGGTGCCGTCGCGGCCGCCCTCCTTCAGGGAACCCAGCTTCATCGGGACCTCGGTGCCATGCGTGAAATGGTTTCAATTGTAACTGATCGCCCCCGATCGACGGCGGTCCGACGCCGGGCCGGCGGTCAGGCCTCGCCCTCGCTCTGGAAGCCGCCGGCGCGGAAGGTCAGCACGAGGGTATCGCGATGACCGCCGGCGTCGGCCGCGGACAGCGGCTGGATGGGCGTGGACTCGTGGATCACCCGGGTGTCGTCCAGCAGCAGCAGGCTCCAGGGCGCGTCCAGGGTGAAGCGCTGGCCGTCGGGGCCGTCGGCGTCGAACACGCGGGTCTCGCCGCCGCGGATGGCGTGCCGGGCGACCAGGAACACCGCCACGAAGTCGACGCCGTCGCGGTGCGCGCCCTCCGGCGTGGGCCGGCCGATGCCGTCGGCGGTGTCGATCCGGAACTGGTGCGCCTCGACGTACCACGGGTCGGCCTCGCGCAGCGCGCGCAGCCGCGCGCCCAGGCCCGCGAGCAGGCCGGTCCAGGCGGGCGCGGCGGCGGTCTCGTCGGCGATCGGCGCGAACCAGCGCTGCAGGCCGCCGTGCAGCGCGTTGTAGTCCGGCGGCTGGTAGTGCGCGCGGTGCGCGGCGCGGGTGATGCCCGAACGACCGACGAGGAAGCCGCCGTAGCGCCGGTGCCGGTAACGCCCGCCGTCGCGCAGGTAGTCGTCCGGCGGCAGCGTGTCCCACGACGGCTCCAGCGCCTGCAGCGCCGGCAGCGACGTGTCGCACAGCGCGGCGACCTGGTCGGGCGCGAACACCGCGTAGCCGCGCGCGCGCAGGCGATCGCCGAGCGCGTCGGCCGGAGAGAACGGAGGGGAGAAGGTGGCGACCATGCGCGTTCCGAGACCATTGCGACGAAGACTCGATAGATCGAATCGATCGAGTCCGGGTTTGCGATCGTATCCGACGGCATGCTTCGCCAACATCGTCACGGTCGCGACCGCGCAGCGGGTTCGCAGCGCGCGGCAAGCCTGCTAATTTACCGTGAAGAACGGGCGTGAAGGGGGCAGGCCCGGCTCGCGTCGCGTCATGCCGCGCGTCGTCCTGCCCGAGGACGCGTCGCCGCTCCCGTGGGCGGCGCCACCAGGACAGGCCATGAGCAGGACGCAGATCGACATCGACACCATGCGCGGATTCGCCGACGCGGCGAACACCGAAGCGCTCACCGCGCGGATCGAACGCACCGTCCGCCCGCTCGGCATCGACTACTGGTTCTACGCGGTCGATCTGCCGCTGGTGAACGAGCATCCCGACCAGTTGCGGCTCGGCACCTATCCCGAAGAGTGGGTGACGCACTACTTCGCGATGGACTACATCGGCATCGACCCGGTGATCAGCCACTGCCACGACCACGCCACGCCGGTGTCGTGGGAGGAAGCGCAGTTGCACCACCGGCGGATCCTCGACCCGCACCTGCAGAAGGTGCGCCACATGTTCGGCGAGGCCGGCGAATTCGGCCTGCGCCAGGGCGTGAGCGTGCCGCTGCACGGCCCCGGGGTGTCGTGGGGGCTGATGTCGTTCTCCTCGCGCACGCTGAGCGCCGCCGACTTCGAAATGCTGCTGCCGACCCTGCACCTGCTCTCGCACTTCGTCCACGAGGCGGCACGCCAGTTCCTGCGCTCGCGTACGCCCGCGCCGCTGCCGGCGCTGACCCGTCGCGAGCGCGAGTGCCTGTCGTGGGCCGCGGAAGGCAAGACGAGCTGGGAAATCGGGCAACTGCTCAACATCAGCGAACGCACGTCGATCTTCCACCTGCAGAACGCCACCCACAAACTCGGCGTCAGCGGTCGCCAGGCCGCGATCGCGCGGGCGATCTCGCTCGGACTGATCGTCTCGCTGCGCGCCTGACGGCGCGACGTTCGTCCCCGCTTCCGGACCGCTTTCCGAACCACTTCCCGGGCCGGCTTCGACAGCCGGCTTCGCCGACCCGTTGCGGCCGTCGTTTTCGCGCAGTTTCCGATGGCGGCCGCGGGTCGCCGATCGCCGCGCGTCGCAGCGCGATTCCGCTGCGATCCCGAGGCGATGCCGGGCTGATCCGGGACACCCGCGTTTCCGTGTCGCCATCGCCATCGCGAACGGACCTGCATCAACCTGTCAGGTCCTTCAGCTGCAACGAACGACAGGGCTTCTGCTCACTGGGGTTTCCTTCCACCCCACGAGGAGACACCCCGATGCACATCGTCACCGGACACGCAGGCGATCCCGGCCTCGGCGCGGCATTGCTGGACAGCATGTACCGGCTCCGCTGCGCCGTGTTCCATGAGCGCCTGCGCTGGCAGGTCCGCGCCGAGCACGGACGCGAGCACGACTGGTTCGACCTGATCGGCCCGCACTACGTGATCGCGCACGACGGCGCGACGCAGGCGCTCGGCTGCTGCCGGCTGCTGCCGACCACCGGCCCGAACATGCTGCGCGACATCTTCCCCTACCTGCTGCGCGACCTGCCGCCGCCGAACGCGCCCGAGATCTGGGAGGTCAGCCGGTTCGCGGTCGCGCCCGACGCCGCCGGCAGCGGTTTCGGTTTCGGCGACGCGGCCGCGGGCCTGCTCGGGGCGATGTTCCGCTTCGCCGACGCACGGCGGATCGAGGCGCTGGTCGGCGTCACCAGCGCGCCGGTCGAACGCCTGCTGCGGCACCTCGGCCTGGAAGTCGAACGGCTCGGGCCACCGCAGCGCATCGGCGAGGCGATGAGCCTCGCCTTCCGGATGCCGGTGGCGTCCAACCTGGCCGCGCTGGGCGCGACCGGCGACGCCGACGCCGACGCCGTGGCGCACGCTGCATGACCGCGGCCGCCGCCGTGCGCCACGGGGCGCACGGCGGACGCGCACGGCGGGGGGTTCAGGCCGCGACCTGGGCGGTCGCGCGGGCGTGCGGGGACGCGGCGTGTTCGCGCAGCGCGCGCAGTTGCACCGCCGCACCGTCCCACAGCGCGCGCCGGGCCTGCAGCGCGAGCCGGGCGGCGTCGCGCGCTTCCTGCAGCGCGTCCTCGCGGCGGGCGAGTTCGCTGTGGATCAGGCGGCTCGCGGCGGGGCCGTGGCTGTCGCCGTCCAGCTCGATGTGGCGCTGCAGGTAGTAGACGAATCCCGGCGCCTGCGCCTCGCTCAGGCCCCAGCGGTCGAGCAGGCTCTGGAACATCGCCGGGATGACGTTCTCGCGGCCGTAGAAGAAGCTGGCCATCGTCTCCAGCGTGGTGCCGTCGCAGGCGGTGCCGAGGGTATGGCCGACGAACGCGCGGACGAACTCCGGCGCCGCCGCCGTCTCCAGCGCCGCCGACAGCCCGGCGCCGCTGCGCAGCGCGCGCATAAACGTGTCGAACTGCGCGGTCGGCGCGCCGACGTCGCGCATCGCCTGCAGGTAGAGGTCGAGGTGGCTGGCCGGATGGCCGTCGGCGTCGACGTCGCTTTCCTCGGCGAGGACGATGTCGTTGATCAGGCGCGCGGCCACCGGATCCGCCGGCGGCATCCACGGCAGCTCGACGCAGGTGAGGTCCCGCTGCAGCCGCTTGGCCAGCGACATGAAATCCCAGACCGCGAAGACGTGGACCTGCATGAAGGCGCGGAGCGCCTCGATGCCGTCGATCTCGGCGAAGACCGGGTGGGTTTCCAGTTCGTGTCGCAGCCGGCGCATGGCCGGGGTCAGGACCGCATCCTGCTTGGCGTCCTGGTGTGTGGCGTCCGTTTCCTTCTTCATGGCGATCTCCTTGATCGGGCACTGCGTTGAACGACGAAGGGAATCCCGGCCGGCGCCATCCCTGGTCCGCCCGGACCTGCCGGCACCGGCAGCGCCGGTCCCGGTCCCATCGGGCCGCCGCCATCGCGTCGGCCCCGGCGAGTCGTCCCTGTCTCGCCTGTTCTGTGCACGATCCGGCGCCCGCCCCCGCGGACCGCCGATCGCTAGTGCGGGAGGTACAGCGGGTACAGGCTGCCCTCTTCGCGTTCGATGCGCTGCGCCAGCAGTCCGCCGACCGTCTGGTAGTCGACCAGGAAGGCCTGGCGCGTCTCCTGGTCGAAGTTGCCGAGCTGGTATTTCTTGACGAAGTCGACCACGCCGCGGGCGATGGCGTTCATCTCGCGCCGGAAGCTGCGCACCAGCGCGGTGTTCTCCGGATCGCCCTGCATGCTGTTCTCGACGTAGTTGTAGAACCGCACGTTCTCGGCGATCAGATGGCCCTCGAGGTGGACCTTGAACGCGTTGAGCATCTGCGGGACCTGCTGGAAATCGCCCTGCTTGGCGAGGTCGCCGATCGCGCCGTACAGCTTCACCAGGTCCGCATGGTCGCGCTTGAGCGCGGGCACCAGATCGGCGTCGTAGGCGATGGGCCCGCCGGCGCGACGCTGTTCGAAGGTGGGGGCGCCCTGCGGCAAGGCGCGCGAGGTCGGCTTCGGCTCTCCCCCGAGCCACTTCCTTAGAAAATCGAACACAACTTCCCCTGTCGTCAATGTCAATGATGTACGTCAACCATGCGCCGGTCGGTGGACCGGCCGAAGGAACATAGCGGTCACCGTACGGGGCCGTGTACCTGTAAGAAATGACAGGTCAGCGGGCAGCCCGGAATCGATTGCCAAAGCGTGAACTTCCCCTCGGTCGATTCCGGCATTCAGTCGCATTTCCGGGCCGGGGCGATGTCGCGGCGGGGTCGATGGAACGGTGTTTCCCGGGGGTGGAGGCCTGCGCAGGCGTGCGACATGCGCGAAAAAAAAGCACCCGCCTTGCGGCGGGTGCTTTCGAGATTGGCAGCCCCGGATGGATTCGAACCACCGAATGCCTGAGTCAGAGTCAGGTGCCTTACCGCTTGGCGACGGGGCTGTAGAGCGTGCGAACCGCGATTGTAGCGCCAAACCGCGGTCCCGGGCCAGTCGCGGCCGGAACCCGTCGGGTCCCGGTGCGACGGCGGCGCCGGATCGGCGCCGGGAAGATTAGCGCTTGGAGAACTGGGTGGCGCGACGGGCCTTGTGCAGACCGATCTTCTTGCGCTCGACCTCGCGGGCGTCGCGGGTCATGAAGCCGGCCTTGCGCAGCTCGGACTTCAGGGTCTCGTCGTACTCGACCAGGGCGCGGGCGATGCCCAGGCGGATGGCGCCGGCCTGGCCGGTGGTGCCGCCGCCGATGGCGGTGACGACCACGTCGAACTTGTCGAGCGTCTGGGTGAGCTCCAGCGGCTGGCGCACGATCATGCGCGCGGTCTCGCGGCCGAAGAACTCGTCCAGCGGACGGTCGTTGACGGTGATGTTGCCGGACCCCTTGCGCAGGAAGACGCGGGCGACGGAAGACTTGCGACGGCCGGTGCCGTAATTCTGCTGAGTAGCCATCGTTTAGATATCCAGGACTTGCGGCTGCTGGGCGGCGTGCGGGTGTTCGGAACCCTTGTACACCTTGAGTTTCTTGTACATGGCGCGGCCGAGCGGATTCTTCGGCAGCATGCCCTTCACGGCGATCTCGATGACGCGCTCCGGGTGGCGGTCCAGCGCTTCGGCGAGGGTCTCGGTCTTGAGGTTGCCGATGTAGCCGGTGAAGCGGTGGTACTTCTTGTCCTGCAGCTTGTTGCCGGTCACCGCGATCTTCTCGGCGTTGATCACGACGAGGTAGTCGCCGGTATCGACGTGCGGGGTGTAGACGGGCTTGTGCTTGCCGCGGAGGCGGCGGGCCAGCTCGACGGCGAGACGGCCGAGCGTCTTGTCGGTGGCGTCGACGAGGTACCAGTCGCGCTGGACGGTCTCGTTCTTGGCAGTGAAGGTCTTCATGACGGAACTCTGGTTGAGGTGCCTGGTCGGGCTGGTTCCGGACGGCGGCTCCCGTGGAGCCGGCCGGCGGAACTTCGCCGCGCGTTGTCGTTGCGGTCTCTCGCGGCGCCGGCTCCACGGACGATGTCCACGGAAACGGACACGGGGCGGGGTCGCAAAGAGGCGGGATGATAGCCCGCGCCGCCGGTCCCCGCAACCGCGGCCGGTCCGGCCTCGCGCGCGGGCGCGGGTTCCCGGAAGATGTCGGGGTGACCGACGCCGCCCCGTCCCCGACCGCCCTCGCCGACCGCTGCGTGCAGTGCGGCCTGTGCCTGCCGACCTGCCCGACCTACCGGCTGGCGGGGCTGGAGGCCGAATCGCCGCGGGGACGGATCGCGCTGATCCGGGGGATCGACGGCGGCGCGCTGGTCCCGACCGCCGCGGTCGAGGCCCACCTCGACGCCTGCCTCGGCTGCCGCCGCTGCGAGGCGGTCTGTCCGGCCGGGGTCGAATACGGGGCGCTGCTGACCGCCGCCCGCACCCGCCAGCGCGTCCGCCGACCGCCGGGCGTCCGCCAGCGGCTGGTCGAGGCGCTGACGGCCCGGCCGCGGCTGCTGTCGGGGCTGCTGACGGTCTATCGCGAGGCCTGGCCGCTGCTGCCGCGCGCCGCCCGTCCGCTGCCGCGCCCGCCCGCGGCGGCGGACGCGCCCGCATCGGCCGCAACGCCACCGGCCGCGGACGCCGAGGCCGCGCTGTTCGTCGGCTGCGTGTCCCGCGGCTACGACGCCGCCCTGCACGCGGCGGTCCGGCGCCTGTGCGCCGCCGCGGGCATCGCCCTGCACGCGCCCGCCGCGCAGACCTGCTGCGGCACCCTGCACGCCCACGCCGGGGACGCCGACCGTGCCGCGGCGCTGGCCGAGGCCAATCGCCGCGCCTTCGCCGGCCATGCGCTGGTGCTGGGGCTCGCCAGCGGCTGCCACGCGGCGCTGGCCGACAGCCTCGCCGGTCGGGCGGCGGTCCGCGACGCCATCGACGTCCTCGCCGAACGCGTCGAACGCCTGCGCTTCGCCCCGCGCGGCGAGCGCATCGCCCTGCACCTGCCCTGCACCCAGCGCAACGTCGTCCGCAGCGACGGCGCGCTGCGCCGCCTGCTGGCGCGGGTGCCGGGCCTCGATGTCGTCGAGCTCGACGCCGGCTTCGGCTGCTGCGGCGCCGCCGGCACCGCGATGCTGACCGACCCGGACCGGGCCGCCGGCTTCCGCCAACCGCTGCTGGACCAGCTCGCCGGCAGCGGCGCGTCGGTGCTGCTCAGCGCCAACATCGGCTGCCGCCTGCATCTGGCGAACGGGACCGACGTACCGGTGCGACATCCCTTGGAATTCCTTGCAGAATGCCTGCCATGACCGTCCGACAGCTCACCGCCTTCGATCGCCTGCTCGCCGATGCGCAGAACGCGCTGGAAACCGTCGCCGGCGCGCCCCGCGCCGCGCGCCCGAACCCCGGCGACGCCGAAGCCGACGTCGTGCTGGACGACGTCGAACGCCGCCACGCCGCGGGGCTGATGCGCATCAACCACGTCGGCGAGGTCTGCGCGCAGGCGCTGTACGTCGGCCAGGCCGCGGTCGCGCGCGACCCGGCCACGCGCGCGCAACTGCAGGCGGCCGCGCAGGAGGAAACCGACCATCTCGCGTGGTGCGCGGCCCGCCTGCGCGAACTCGACAGCCGGCCCAGCGTGTTCAACCCGCTGTGGTACGCCGGCAGCTACGCGATCGGCGTCGCCGCCGGCCTGCGCGGCGACGGCTGGAACCTCGGCTTCGTGGTCGAGACCGAGCGTCAGGTCGAGGCCCACCTGGAGGAACACCTGCGCACCCTGCCCGCGGCCGACGCGCGCAGCCGGGCGATCCTCGAAGTGATGAAGGACGACGAGGCGCGCCACGCCGACCATGCCGAGGCCGCCGGCGCGAAGCGCCTGCCGCCGCCGATCCCGACCCTGATGGCGACCGCGTCGAAGCTGATGAAGGCGGTCGCCTACCGCCTGTAGGGCGGGCTTCGGCCCGCCATCGCCGGTTTGCCGGTCGCGCAGAACGACGATCGAACCGCGCGGCGCGATCGGAACGACCGCAACGGCGGGCCAGGGCCCGCCCTACGGAATTCGATCATCCCGCGCAACGGAAAAAGCCGGCTTTCGCCGGCTTTTTCGCGTGTCGCGCGCGTGGAAGGACCGCGCGGCAGGATCGCGCGGGAGGATCACTCGACCAGGTTGCGGCCCTGGTACAGCTCCTCGATCTCGCGACGCAGCCGCGCCTCGACCTTCATCCGCTCCTTGAACGACAGGTTCTTGGCCTTCTCCTCGAACAGGTACTGGTCGAGGTCGAAGTCCTTGAGGTGCATCTTGGTGTGGAACAGGTTTTCCTGGTAGACGTTCACGTCGAGCATTTCGTAGCGCGAGCGGATGTTCTTGGCCAGGTAGTCCTGGATCGAATTGATCTTGTGGTCGATGTAGTGCTTCTTGCCCTTGATGTCGCGGGTGAAGCCGCGCACCCGGTAGTCCATCACCACGATGTCCGACTCGAGGCTCTCGATCAGGTAGTTCAGCGCCTTCAGCGGCGAGATCACGCCGCAGGTCGAGACGTCGATGTCGGCGCGGAAGGTGGCGATGCCGTTGTCCGGGTGGGTTTCCGGATAGGTGTGGACGGTGATGTGCGACTTGTCCATGTGCGCGACCACGGCGTCGGAGATGATCTCCTTGCCGGCCGCCTTCTTGTCGATCACCGGCTCCTCGGAGATGAGGATGGTCACCGACGCGCCCTGCGGGTCGTAGTCCTGACGTGCGATGTTGAGGATGTTCGCGCCGATGATCTCCGCCACGTCGGTGAGGATCTGGGTGAGGCGGTCGGCGTTGTACTCTTCGTCGATGTAGGCGATGTAGCGCTGGCGCTCCTCTTCGGAGGCGGCGTAGCACACGTCGTAGATGTTGAAGGACAGCGACTTGGTCAGGTTGTTGAAACCTTGCAGCTTCAGGCGCGGCAGCGGCTTGACCACGGCATCGGTTCCTCTGGGGGCGGAGTACGGGGGCGCGATTATGCGGCATTGCGGCAACGGGGGCGAGCCGTTGCCGCGTCGCAGCACCCGGCAGGCGCCCGAGGTGGCATCCGTGCCGCAGTTTGCCCGAAACGTGACAAAGGCCTACTCTTGCCCTTTACTACGTTCAGGCTCGCATGAACCGACCCCCCGTGGCCACGTTGACCCCCCTCCGACGCAACGCCAATCCGCTCGCGCCCACGGTGGCGACGATCGAGCGGTTCCTGTCGCATTGCCACCGACGCCGTTACCCGCCCCGGACCGAAGTCTTCCGTCCAGGCGACCCGGCGGGGACGCTCTACTACGTCATCTCCGGCTCGGTCAGCATCATCACCGAGGAGGAGGACGGGCGCGAACTGGTGCTCGGCTATTTCGGACCGGGCGAGTTCGTGGGCGAAATGGGGCTGTTCGTCGAGAGCGACCGCCGCGAGGTCGTGCTGCGGACCCGCACCCAGTGCGAGCTGGCCGAGATCGGCTACGAGCGCCTGTACCAGTTGCTCGAGGGCCCGCTCGGCGGCGACGCCGCCCAACTGATCTACGCCATCGGCGCCCAGCTCTCGCGCCGGCTGCTGGACACCAGCCGCAAGGCCGGCCGGCTGGCCTTCCTGGACGTCACCGACCGGATCATCCGCGCCCTGCACGACCTGACCCGCGAGCCGGAGGCCATGAGCCATCCCCAGGGCACCCAGTTGCGGGTCTCCCGCCAGGAGCTGGCGCGGCTGGTCGGCTGCTCGCGCGAGATGGCCGGCCGGGTGCTGAAGAAGCTCCAGGCCGACGGCAAGCTGCACGCCCGCGGCAAGACCGTGGTCGTGTACGGCACCCGCTGACCGGATGCCCCTGCCCGGCGCGCCCGCCGCCGCGGTCGAGGCCGATCTCGACCTGCGCAACGCGACCCCGGCGGACGCCGAGGATGTCGCCGCCCTGCTCGGCGCCCTCGGTTACCCCTGCGACGCCGGCGACGCCGCCGAGCGCATCGCCGCGGTGCTGGGCAACGACCGCCAGGCGCTGCTGCTAGCCCGCCGCCACGGCGCCGCCTGTGGCCTGCTGGCGCTGGACTTCATGTATTACCTGCCGCTGGGCACGACCACCTGCCGGGTGACCGCGCTGGTGGTCGGCGACGACGCCCGCGGCCACGGCGTCGGCCGCGCGCTGCTGCGCGATGCCGAGCGTCGCGCCCGCGCCGGCGGCGCCGCCCGGCTGGAAGTCACCAGCGCCGGGCACCGGACCGAGGCCCACGCCTTCTACCGCGCCTGCGGCTTCGGCGAGGGTGCGGTGCGGTTCGTGAAGTCGCTGGGCGACTGAGCCGCCACCGGGGCAGAATGGGCGCCCCGCCACGACTTCGCCGACGCCCATGCACTGTCCGAAATGCCATGCCGAGATGCGCCTGCTCCCCGGTTACGAGGAGGCGGTGGTCCATCGCTGCGAAGGCTGCAACGGGATGTGGTTCGAGAACATGGCGCACGTGCAGTTGCGCGACGACGCCGAGCGCATCGATCCGACCGCGCCGCAGCCGCCCGCCGCCGACGACGCGTTCGACCCGACCGCGCCGGCCGCCGACACCATCCTGTGCCCGGCCTGCGGCCACTATCCGCTGATCCACATGGTCGATCCGCACCAGCCGCACATCCGCTTCGAGAGCTGCAAGTTCTGCTACGGCCGCTTCTACGACGCGGGCGAGTTCCGCGACTTCGTCGACGACAGCGAGTACGACACCGCGTTCGACCGGCTGATCAGGAAGCTCAAGCCGCTGATCGAAGGCCCGAGCGAAGTGTGATCCGCGCCACGGGCATCCGGTCCGGCGGCAGGCCCGCCGTGTTCCTGCTCGTCGTCCTGCCGATCCTGTGGGGCGGCATGCTCGCCGCCGCCGTGGGGCTGGTCGCCCTGCTGGCGCGCGCGACCGACACCACGCTGGCGACGGTACCCGATGGCGCCGCGATCGTGGTCGCATGCTGCGGCGCGCTGCTCGCCGTCCCGGTCGCGCTGATGCTCTCCAATCTCGTCCTGCACGCGCTGTCGCCGCTGCGCCGCATCGCCGGACGCGACGCCGCCCGCCACCGGCGACCGGATTTCGCGGCGTCGCAGCGCGCACTGCTGCGCCTGTTCCTCGTCCTCGCCGCGATCTGCGCGCCGATCATCGCGGCGACCTTCGCGCTCGCGCGCTGACCGGCGCCACGTCGCCGCCCATGATCGCCGCGCGCAGCGCCGCGGCGGCCGGGTCGTCCGAGAACCGCAGCCCGTCGCCGTCGCGGGCGATGCCGAGCGCGGCGTCGCCGTCGGCCAGCGAAGGGAAGGTCGTCGCGGCGGCGTAGTCGCGATAACGGCGCGCGAACAGGTCGGTGCCGGCGACGCGATCGAGCGCCGCGACGAAGTCCTCCGGCGCGACGTGCGCGGTGCCGTCGAGGCAGCAGCGCGCGTAACCGTCGAGCACCGCCTGCAGCGAGCCGTGGTGATCGCGACGCAGGCGCAGGTCCATCTCCCGCCAGTACGCGGCGCCGGCCCAGTAAACGCGCATGGTCGAACGGCGACCGAGCCGTTCCAGCGTGGTCCCCGCGCCATTCGCTTCGCCGCGCCGGAAGCCCGCATCGAGCTTCCTCCAGGCATCCTCCGGCGTCGTCAGGCCGGCGCGCGCACGCAGCACGTTCTGCTGGTAGCTCGCCAAGCCTTCGGCGAGCCAGCGCCCGCGATCGCCGAGGAAGGGATGGGCGAGGTGCGCGAACTCGTGGACCGCGGTCCAGTCCGCGCGCAGCGCCGCGCGATCGGCTTCGCGGCGCACGAACAGCAGCACCGCCACGTCGTCGTCGCGACGGGTCTGGCCCCAGGGCACCGGGCTGGGGTCGCGACTGTCGATCTCCGCGATCCGCACCCGCGCCGAGGTCAGCGGAAAGCGCCCCGACGGCAGCACGGTCGCCCGCGCCGCCTCCTCGGCCCAGTCCATCAGCATCGCCCGGCGCGCCGGGTCGGCGACACCGTCGATCTCGATCCGCAGCGCGGTGTCGCCCGCCTGCACCAGGCGCGCGTCGTCGACCGGCGTCGCCGCGGGCGCGGACGGACTCGCGAGCAGGACGGCAAGGGCGACGGCGGCGCGGCGCATGCAGGTTGGAGAGTCGGTGCGCCTGCGAGTTCCCCGCGGGCCCGGCGACGGCCCGGCCACGGCTCAGCGCCGCTCCAGCACCGGCGGCAGCGGGCAGTGCAGCAGGCCGCAGAGCGCGCGCAGCAGTTCGGCTTCGGCGACGGACACGCGACCGTCGTGGCCGACCACGACCGCGATCGCCTCGACCAGCCGCTGCCGGTCCACCGGCGCCAGCGCGTCGAGCACCGGCCACGCGTCGTCGAGCGCGAGCACGCCGTTCGCCGGCGGCGCGTAGTCGATGTGCGCGTCCGGGAAGATCCGCTGCAGGCCGGCGAGGTAGGCGCGCAGGCCTTCGTGGGCATCGCGGTGGCCGGCGCGGGCGATCACCGCCAGCAGCGTCGCCACCTGCGCCTGCGCCTCGCCCGCGCGCAGGCGTCCGTAGGGCGCGTGGCGCGTCGGGTCCAGCGCCTCGTGCATCTGGGTCTGCAGCAGCGTGCCGAGGGCGTATTCGAACAGCGCGACGCGGCCGTCGGTGTTGACCACGGCGTGGACGGTGTCCAGCACCAGGCCGATCGCCGCGCGCGGACGCTGGCCCAGCACCGGGAAGGCCAGCGCCGCCAGCGGCAGGCGCAGCATCGGATGCAGCGCTTCGAGGTGTTCGTCGCGCAGCGCCTGCGCATGCACCGCGGCCTCGCGGCCGAGCCGCGCGGCGATCTCGGTGTGCTGGCGCGCGCGCACCGCCGGATCGGCGTCCAGCAGCAGGCCGACGACCAGCGGCGCCACGCTGTCGCGATCGGCGGCGAGCGCGCGCACGGCGGCGGGGATCGCGGCCACGATCGCGTCCGCACGGCGGACGTCCTCCACGCCCGGATGCGCCACCAGTGCGGCGATCGCCGCCGGGTCCAGCGCGAAGGTCGCTTCGCGGTCCGGCAGCGCCCCGCCGTCGTCGCGCCGCCCCTTGCGCACGTCCTCGGCGAGGCCGTCCGGCGGCTCGGCGGCCCAGCGTCGCTGCAGCGCGGCGAGCTGGCCGGCGTCGAACGTCGGCTCCAGCGCGCGGATGCGCTGCAGCGGCGCGGGATGGGTCGCGAACAGCCCGTGCAGGCCGACGCCGTCGGCGAACAGCAGGTGGCCGATGTCCTCGGCGTCGGCGCGCCGGCCCAGCCGCGATCCGGCGGACAGGCCGGCGATCTTCTTCAGCGCGCCGGACAGGCCCGCGGCCCGGCCGGCGAACTGCGTCGCCTCGGCATCGGCGACGCGTTCGCGCGAGCGGCTGACGCCGGCCTTGATCATCCGCGCGAACAGCAGGCCGAGGCCGCCGAACGCCATCGCCGCCGCGCCGGCGCCGAGCACCGCGATGCGCCGCCTGCCGTGACCGGCGGCGCGCGCGTGGTCGAGGATCCTGCGGCCGGCCAGCGCCGGCGCGAGGATGCCCGACAGCAGCCCGACCAGGCGCAGGTTCAGGCGCATGTCGCCGTTGAGGACGTGGCTGGCCTCGTGCGCGATGACGCCGTGCAGTTCGTCGCGATCGAGCCGTTCGAGCGCGCCGCGGGTGACCACGATCGCCGCGTCCGCGGGGGCATGGCCGGCGGCGAAGGCGTTGATCGCCGACTCCTGTTCGAGCACGAACAGCCTGGGCATCGGCAGGCCGGAGGCGATCGCGATCGTCTCGACCACGCTGCGCAGCCGGCGCAACTGCGGGTCGGTGGTCTGCATCGGCACCGGCACGCCGCCCAGTTGCCGGGCCACCGCTTCGCCGCCGCCGTGGAGGGTGGCGATGCGGTGCAGCGAGACGAGCCAGATCGCCGCGAGGGTCAGCAGCGACGCCAGCGCCAGCGCCGCGGCGGTCTGTCCGGGGGTGGCAGTGTCCTTCGCCGCGAACGCCAGCCAGACCGCGAAATCGACCGCGAGCACGATGCCGGCCACCGCCAGCGCGAACAGCAGCACCAGCCGGACCGAAGCCCGGCGCGCGGCGGCCTGGCGATCGAAGAAGTTCATGCCGGGGACGACGACGGGGAGCGGATCAGCACGACGCGTTCGGCGCCGCGGGCGCGCCTGCGAAGCGGCGGGCGTCCCGAGCGCGGGGCCTGCAGTTGCGGATCCCGGCCGCACGCGCCATGCCGGCCGCGGGAATTGCGAGCAGGATCAACAAAATAACCATCGAACTTCCCCTTGTTCATGCAAATCGCGGAAGGGACGCTATGATCGCCCGGAGGCCGGCATCGAACCGGCCCGACGACAGGGCCGGCCCGACCGAACGGTGGGCGCGTCCGCGATCCGCGGGCGCAAGCGACGGCGCGACAACGACCATGACCGACCCGCAGGCGAAGCATACGCAGGGGGCAGATGCGATGAAAGACGATTCCCGGCAGCGCCACACCGCACGGCCCGCCACGCGGTCCCCGCAACGGCCGCGCCCCGCGCGCCGACGCTTCGCGCTGCTGCCGCTGACCGCCGGGCTCGCCGCGCTGCTGCTGCCGGTGGCCGCCGGCGTCTCCGCGCAGACGCCCCTGCGCTGGGACAGCAGCCTCGCCGACGGCGCTGTGCTCGGCAACAGCAGCGTGTACTCGCCGCGCGCGACGATGGCGCGCGTGTTCCCGGGCAACGGGCTGCAGGTCATGCCGCTGGCGACCAGCTTCAGCGTCCCCGAACTCGAAGCGATCGCCCAGAACCTCGTCGCCGGCCAGAAGGTGCCCGGCCTGGCGATGGCGATCGTCTACCAGGGCCGCATCCTCAGCGCGCGCGGCTACGGCGTCACCGACGTGAACAGTCCGGAGCCGGTCGACGAACACACCGTGTTCCGGCTGGCCTCGCTGTCGAAGTCCTTCGCCGCCACCGCCACCGGCCTGCTGGTCAACCAGGGCCGCCTGCGCTGGGACAGCCGGGTCGTCGACTACTACCCGACCCTGCAGTTCTCCGAACCGCGCGCCGCGCTGGAGCTCACCGTCGCCGAGGTGCTGAGCCACCGCGTCGGCCTCGGCCACAACAGCTTCGACCGCGACATCGAGGGCAACGCCGAATACCCCTCGCTGATCCGCAAGATGGCGTATACGCCGATGCAGTGCGCGCCCGGCGAATGCTACGCCTACCAGAACGTCGCCTACAGCCTGATCGGCGACGTCGTCGGCGGCGCCAGCGGCGAGCCGTTCGAGCGCTGGGTCGCCGACCGCATCTTCACGCCGCTGGGCATGCGCGACGCCAGCTACGGCCTGGACGGCATCCTCGCCAGCCCGCGCTGGGCGAAGCCGCACGTGCGCGCCGGCCGCGGCTGGTCGTCGGTGATGCCCAAGCCGACCTACTACCGCGTCGCCCCGGCCGCCGGCGTCAACGCCAGCATCAGCGACATGGCGCAGTGGCTGGTCGCGCAGACCGGGCATCGCCCCGAGGTGCTGCCGCCGGCGCTGCTGGCGACGCTGCATGCGCCGCTGATCGACACGCCGGCCGAGACCCGCGGCTCGTCGTGGCGGCGCGAACGCCTCAACGCCGCCGGCTACGGCCTGGGCTGGCGCGTGCTCGACTACGCCGGCCACCGCGTGGTCTTCCACGGCGGCGCGGTGCAGGGCTACCGCGGCACGATCGCGATGGTGCCCGAACGCGACCTCGGCGTCGTCATCCTCTGGAACGCCAACAGCAGCGCGCCCTCCGGGCTGCTGCCGACCATCCTCGACCGGGCGATCGGACTGACCCCGCAGCAGTGGCTGGACAGCGAGCCCGAGCCGCTGGAGGAAGGCCTCTACGCGCAGGGGCTGCCCAAGCTGCCCGATGCGCCCACCGCCAGCGGCGGCGCCGAAAGCTCGGTCTCGAACGCAAAGCCCGAGTAACCCGTCCGGGCGTCATCCACCGGAGCGTGATCCGGGAGAACGTCACCCGGCAGAGCTTCATCGGGGAGAGCGCCCCCACGGGAGTGCGTCACCCGCGGGAGGCCGGATCGCCGTCGCGCCGAAGCATCGGCGACGGCAGGCGCGACGACGCCGAACCGCGCCCCGCCGGCGTCCGCCCATAAAAAAACTCCCTCTCCGCCTGGGCACGCGGAGAGGGAGTTCGGTACAGCAGATCGGGGTGACGCGATTACATCATCGGCGCGGGAGCGGCCGGCATCGCAGCGGCCGGAGCCTTCTTGGCGCGCTTCTTGGCAGCCTTCTTGGCCGGCTTCTTCGCAGCCTTCTTGGCGGCCTTCTTCGCAGCCTTCTTCGCCGGCTTCTTGGCAGCCTTCTTGGTCGCCTTCTTCGCGGTCTTCTTGGCAGCCTTCTTCGCAGTCTTCTTGGCGGCCTTCTTCGCGGTCTTCTTGGCGGCCTTCTTCACGGTCTTCTTCGCGGCCTTCTTGGCCGGCTTCTTGGCGACCTTCTTGGCGGCCTTCTTCGCGGTCTTGCGGACGGCCTTCTTCGCCGCCTTCTTCACGGTTTTCTTGGCGGCCTTCTTGGTCGCCTTCTTCGCAGCTTTCTTCGCAGCCATGGTATGGCTCTCCTCGTCAGTGGACTTGCTTCGGGTAATGCGGCCCAGACAACAACGGGATCGCGGGAGTCGGACCCGCCACCCACCGCCGGCGCGCAAGGCAAGCCGGTACGGATTCGATCCGGCGTCGCGACCGCGACGACCGGGGGAAAGACATGACGACGCCGGACCGCCTCGCGTCCGCGACGGCAAGGCCGCCCTGGACAGGAGAAAACCCGGGACCGTCCTGGTCGAGGGTCTGGGGATGCGGGCGGATGGACCCGAAGGTCACTGGCCCGGCGGCGGCACGACATTTCGCGGAGGAGACGAAGCCTGTTTCCACCGGAACCTCGATCCGGAAGAAAGTTCGAGTTGTGCTTCGCGTTTTCGTCTTGGAGGGACTCACTCACTTCCGCGCAGGCGATACTTGGGGCGAAACCTAATCACGGTTTTTTCCACTGTCAACACCCCGACGCGAAAAAAATTCCGGCGCGCGTCGCGGTCGCGGATCGCGCGACGCGCCCGGCGTCGCGCAAGGCGCACGACGCGCGCCGCGACGGCGCCGCGCGGTGCGCGACGGCGTTTGGGCGAAAGCGCTTTTTTTCAGCGGTTTTGTTTCCGCGATCCGGATGCGCGACGACGTCGCGCGTCGCGCCGGACGGATCGCGCCGGCGCCGCGCGGCGCGGATGAAGGGCGGCGAAAGCGCGTCGTGCGACGTTGGTCGAAGCGGTCCGGATTTCGCGTCGCACAAGCCCGAATGCGCGGATTTGCGCGAACGTTGCGCGACCGGAAATGGCGTCGCGCGCGCATCGGCACGCCTCGGCGACGCCGTCCGATCGCGCGTTCGCGGCGTCCGCCGGCGCCGCGACGACCACAAGCCGATGCGCCGGACAAGAAAAAAGCCGCCCGCGGATGCGGACGGCTCTCGTTCGCTCGGGCGCGCGGCGACGCGCGGACGCGATCAGTGATCCTCGCCCTCGAGCAGCTCGGCGTAGTCGTCCGGGCCGAGCAGTTCGTTGAGCTGGTCGGTGTCCTCGATCTCGACCACGAACAGCCAACCCTCGCCGTAGGCGTCCTCGTTGATCGTTTCGGGCTTGTCGGTCAGCGGGGCGTTGACCGCGACGACGGTGCCGCTGACCGGCGCGTAGACGTCGGAGGCGGCCTTGACCGACTCGACCACGGCGCAGGCGTTGCCGGCCTCGACGCGGTCGCCGACGTTCGGCAGCTCGACATAGACCAGGTCGCCGAGCAGGCCCTGGGCATGGTCGGAGATGCCGACCGTGACCTTGCCGTCGCCTTCGACGCGGGCCCACTCGTGGGACTTCATGAACTTCAGGTCGCCGGGAATCTCGCTCATCGTGGGCTCCGCAGGTGGCGCTTGCCGGTGGGGGAAGGGGTGTAGTTTAGAAGCGCGGCGGCGGCGGTCAAATGCCTTCCTGCGCCTTGCCGTCGCGGACGAACGGAAACTTGACGACGCGCACGGGCACGTCGCGTCCGCGGATGTCGACGCGGACCGCGCCGAGGTCGCCGGCGGGGACGCGCGCGAACGCGATCGCCTTGCCGAGGGTCGGCGAGAAGGTGCCGGAGAGGATCTCGCCGTCGCCGGCGGCGGTGCGCACCGCCTGGCCGTGGCGCAGCACGCCCTTCTCGTCCATCACCAGGCCGATCATCCGCCGCGGCACGCCGGCCGCCTGCTGCGCCTCCAGCGCGGCGCGGCCGGTGAAGTCGCGGCCGGCGTCCAGCGACACGGTCCACGCGAGCGCCGCCTCGTAGGGGGTCACGTCCTCGTCCATGTCCTGGCCGTAGAGGTTCATGCCCGCCTCCAGGCGCAGCGTGTCGCGCGCGCCGAGGCCGGCCGGCTTCACGCCGGCGGCCAGCAGCGCGTCCCACAGCGCGACCGCGCGGTCCTGCGGCACCACGATCTCGAAGCCGTCCTCGCCGGTGTAGCCGGTGCGGGCGAGGAACAGCGGGATGCCGTCGCGGGTGACCGCCTCGGTCGCGGCGAAGCGGGTGATCTTCGCCGCCGCCGGCGCGGTGTCGGCCGACAGCAGGTCCAGCACCTTCGCGCGGGCGTTCGGGCCCTGCACGGCGATCATCGCCAGTTCGGGACGCTCGGTCACCTCGACGCCGAACGGCGCGGCCTGCGCCGAGATCCAGGCGAGGTCCTTGTCGCGGGTCGCGGCGTTGACCACCAGGCGGAAGAAGTCCTCGGCGAGGAAGTAGACGATCAGGTCGTCGATGACGCCGCCGCGGTCGTTCAGCATGCAGGTGTAGAGCGCCTTGCCCGGCTTCTGCAGCTTGTCCACCGCGTTGGCGACCAGACGGCGCAGGAACTCGCGCACGCGGGCGCCGCGCAGGTCGACCACGGTCATGTGCGAGACGTCGAACATGCCGGCGTCGCGGCGCACCTGGTGGTGCTCGTCGATCTGCGAGCCGTAGCTCAGCGGCATGTCCCAGCCGCCGAAGTCGACCATCTTCGCGCCGAGGGCGCGGTGGGCGTCGTTGAGGATGGTCTTCTGCGTCATTGCGGGCGCCGGCTGCGGAAAGTCCTGCATTATCCCAGACCGGGCCCGAGGATACGCAAGGGTGCGGAGAATGCCGTCGGAAGCCGCGATCGCAAGCCGCCGCCGCAGCCGCGGGTCAGACGCCGGCGGCGGGATTCGCGCAGCTCACGCGCGAGGCTTCGACCTCGACCAGCTTGCCGGCGTCGGTGTCGAAGCGGCGCACCCAGCGCAGGTCGCTGCTCTGCTCCTGCGCGCCGTAGCGCACCGCGGCGATCAGCCCGGCCGCGTCCTTGCCGTCGAGCTTGCAGCCGCCGAGCTGGAGCTGGTCGCCCGGCTGCATCGCCGGAGCGTCGACGGCGTCGAGCACCTCCCAGCGCGGATCCTTGCCGGCGGGCTCGGCCTTGCGCGAGGCGATGACGTAGCGGGCCATCGCCGCCTGGCCGTCGGCGGCGCCGCTGCCGAGCATCGCGATGCCGAAGTCGCAGACGTGTTCGTAGCCTTCGGCGCCGGGCACGCAGCCGCCGCCGATCTCGGCCAGGCCGTCGGGATACGGCGGCACGATCTGGCCGATCAGCGCGGCGGCGGCGGCGCTCATCGGCGCAGGCGTCGCCGCGGGCGCGGCGGCGGCGGGCGCCGGTGCGGTCGTCGGCGCAGGCGCAGGCGCGGCCTCCGGCGCGGGCGTCGCCGCCTCGGGCGCCGGCGCGCGATCGCAGGCCGACAGCGCGAACAGGACGGCGCACAGGCCGATCGGGAACCCGGGACGGGCAAGCTTCGACAGGGACATCGGGACGCTCCTCGGTCTGCGTTCGTCGCGGAAGCGGGTGGGCTGCACGTCAGTCCACCGCTTCCACTTTCAGGGTCATGCCGTCGGCGCCGACGATGCGCACGCTGGCGCCGGCCGGCAGGTCGGGACCGCTGACCTCCCAGTAGGCGTCGGCGATCTGCACGCGGCCGGTGCCGCGCTCGATCGCGCGCTCCAGCGGCACGATGCGGCCGACCAGTTGCGCGGCGCGGCGGTTGAGCGCGGGCTGGTCGCTCGGCGTTTCCAGGCGGCTGCGGTAGTACTTGCGGTAGGCCAGCACCGAGGCGAAACCCAGCGCCACGAACAGCACCGCCTGGGCCAGGAACGGCAGCCCCGGGATCAGCCAGACGATGACCATCATCGCGCCGGCGGCGAACGCCAGCCACAGCATGAACGCGCCCGGCGCCAGCACTTCCATGCCGACCAGCAGCAGCGCGACCACCGCCCAGCCGAAAACGTCGGTGCTGATCCGGAAGCCGCCGATCTCGAAGCCGCCGAGGTCCATGGTTCAGTCCTTGCGCGGCATCGACGGCGGCTTGCCGGCCTGCTGGTGGGCCAGCGCCTCCTTCGCCAGTTCGGTGATGCCGGCGAGCGAGCCGAGCACGCCGCTGGACTCCATCGGCATCATGATGAACTTCTGGTTCGGCGCCTCGGCCAGGGCCTTGAACGCCTCGATGTACTTCTGGGCGATGAAGTAGTTGATGGCGTTGACGTTGCCGCTGGCGATGGCGTCGGACACCATCTGCGTCGCCTTGGCCTCGGCCTGCGCGAGGCGCTCGCGGGCCTCGGCCTCGCGGAACGCGGCCTCGCGCTTGCCGTCGGCCTCCAGGATCGCCGACTGCTTCTCGCCCTCGGCGCGGAGCACCGCCGACTGGCGCACGCCCTCGGCCTCGAGGATCGCGGCGCGCTTGTTCTGCTCGGCCATCTTCTGCTGCTGCATCGAGGCGACCAGGTCGCGCGGCGGCTGGATGTCCTTGAGCTCGATGCGGTTGACCTTCACCCCCCACGGATGGGTGGCGTGGTCGACCGCGGTCAGCACCTTGGCGTTGATCTCGTCGCGCTTGGACAGCGACTCGTCGAGGTCCATCGAACCGATCGCGGTGCGGATGTTGGTCATCACCAGGTTGAGGATGGCGACCTCGAGCTGGGCGACCTCGTAGGCGGCCTTGGCCGCGTCCAGCACCTGGAAGTAGACCACGCCGTCGACCTTGACCACGGCGTTGTCCTTGGTGATCACGTCCTGGCTGGGGACGTCCATCACCTGTTCCATCATGTTGATCTTGCGGCCCACCCCGTAAAAGATCGGGATCAGGAAGTGCAGCCCCGGGGTCATGGTGTGGGTGTACTTGCCGAACCGCTCGACCGTCCACTCGTAGCCCTGCGGCACCATGCGCACGGCCTTGAAGAAGATGATGACGCCGACGACGACGAGCACGAAACCGATGAACGGACCCATCTGCAACCCTCCCTTCCGAATTCGGGCCAGTATAGGGCCGGACGGCGGCCGGCAGGCGGGCGCGGCGGGCGTGCGCGACCGGCCTGCGACGGTTTCGCCTCCGGGCGCATCCTGTCCTTTCAGATGACTCCGCAGACGCCCTCGCCGCTCTCCGCTTTCGCCGTCGACGTGCCCGACGCCCTGCTCGCGCGCCTGCGCCGGGGCGACGCGGCGGCGTTCGAGCAGGTCTACCGGCGGTTCGAGCGGCCGGTGTTCACCCTGGCGCTGCGCGTGTGCGGCGATCGCGAGCAGGCCGCGGACGTGCTCCAGGACACCATGCTCAAGGCGTTCGACCGGATCGGCGACTTCCGCGGCGGCGGCGCCGCCGCCGGCGACGCGCCGTACTGGGCCTGGCTGCGGCGGATCGCGGTGAACGAGGCGCTGATGGCGCTGCGCCGGCGCCGCACCGGCGCGATCGACGAAGGGTTCGACGGCTTCGACGCGCTCGATCCGGTCGACGACCACACCCCGCCGCCGCCGGCCGCCGCCGACGCCGCGGCGCTGCAGCGCGCGCTCGAGGCGCTGCCGGCGACCACCCGCACCGTGCTCTGGCTGTACCACGCCGAGGGCTACACCCACAAGGAGATCGCGACGCTGATGCAGCGCACGCCGAGCTTCTCGAAATCGCAACTGGCGCGCGGCGGGCGTCGGCTGCGCGCCCTGCTCGATCCTGCCGCTTCCGATCCTGCCGCTTCCGATCCTGCCGCTTCCGATTCCGTCGTCCGCGAGGCCGCCCATGGCTGACGCATCCCGCCACGCTTCGTTCTCGAACCTGCCGCCGCCGCCCGCACCGGGCGACTGGCGCGAGGCCTTCGCCGCACTGCCGCAGGACGCGCCCGACGGTTCGCGCTGGCCCGCGCTCGCGCAGGCGGTCGCCGCGCGCAACGCCGCCCGCGCGCGCCGCCGCCGGATCGGGCTGGCGCTGGCGGCCGGGCTGTGCGCGCTGGCGCTGCTGCCGTTCGCGCTGCGCCGTCCGGCCGATCCGCCCGCGACCGGCACGCCGCCGCGGACGGCGGCGACGACGCCTGCCGACGCGACGCCCGCAGCGACGCCTGCCACCTCCGCCGACGTGCGCACGGCCGCGCCCACCGTCGTGCCCGGCAATACCGCCAACGATGCCACCGCCGACACCCGCCCCAACACCCGCATCGATGTCGCTGCCGTGGATCCGCCGCGGGTCCGACCGGCGGCGGACCAAATGCGCGCCGCGCCGCGCACGTCGCCGCGCGGGCGCGCGCTCGCGGCGCGGGACAAGCCGCCGGTGCAACGGCACGCCGCCACGACGGCGACCGCCACGGACGCCGCGCCGGCGCGCGCGACCGGCGACGACGACGCCTCGCTCGACACCTTGTATGCCGCGTCCGCGCAGCTCGAGGCGCTGCTGGCCCTCGCCCGCGATCCGCGCGTGGACAGCGGTCCTGCGGCGGCGCTGGCCGGCGGCTACGACGCCGAGATCGCCACCGTCGACGCGCAGCTCGCGCAGCCGGATCTGTCGCTCGATGCGCAGCGTCGGCTGTGGCGGACGAGGGTCGATCTGCTGCAGCAGGCCACCGGGCTGGAAAGCCAGTTGCGCGTGCTCGCCGCCAGCGGCCGCCAGCTCGACGGCGCGCTGGTCCGCGTCGACTGAGCGCGGGCTTCCCGCCGCTTTTCAACGCACCGTTTCAACGCACCTTTTCCGCGCACCCGTTCCCCGCACCCTTCCGCCGCATCTTTTTCCCGCCCCTCCGCACGAGGTTCACGATGTCCAGATTCCGCCGCTCCCTGCTCGTCATCGCCGTCGCCGCCGCCCTGCCGCTGGCCGGCGCGGTGCATTCGCAATCGGCGCCGAAGCCGTCCGACGACGCGCGCCGGAAAGAGATCGACGCCGCGCGCGCCGAGCTCGACCGCGCCGCGAAACGCTACGCCGAACTCACCGCGGGCACGCCCGGCTTCGGCCCCGGCCTGCATCTGCAGCCGCGCCCGGTCGTCGGCGTGCTGCTCGCGCCCGACCCGCAGGCCGGCGTGCGCATCGCCGGCGTCACCCCGGACGGCGCCGCCGCCGGTGCGGGCCTGAAGGCCGGCGACCGCCTGCTGCGCATCGGCGGCAAGGCGCTCGACGGGGCCACGCCCGAGGCGCGCGTCGAATCCGCCCGCGCGCTGCTGCAGGGACTCGACGAGAAGACCGCGGTGCGGCTGCGTTACGCCCGCGACGGCAAGGAAGCGGACGTCGAGGTCACGCCCAGGCGCGACCAGCGGGTCATGATCTTCACCACCGACGGCGGGATGATGCGCCCGGGCGGCAACGTGATCGTGCGCCGGGTCGACGATCGCACCGAGGTGCAGGCCGACGGCATCGAGCTCGCGCCGGTGCCGACGTGGACGTCCGCGCCGGACGGCATCGACGTGCAGGCGTTTGCGTTCGAGGGCGATGGGCCGGGCGCGGACGGCCGCGCCGAACGCCGGGTGATCCGGATCGAATGCAGGCACGGCGACGCGGCGTGCGCCGACCCGCTGCGCATGTCCGTCCACCGGGCGGGCGCGCCGGGCGCGGGCGGCGAGCGCCGGCTGGCCGAGGCCTTCCGCTGGAACGGGCTCAACCTCGCCTCGGTCGACGCGCAGCTCGGCCGCTATTTCGGCACCGACAAGGGCGTGCTGGTGCTCAGCACCGGGCCGGCGCTGGAGAATCTGCAGCCCGGCGACGTGATCCAGCGGGTCGATGGCCGGGCGGTGGACACGCCGCGGGCGGTGATGGACGCCCTGCGCGGCAAGCCGGCCGACAGCGCGGTGCCGGTGGACTACCTGCGCGATCGCAAGGCCGCATCGGCGAAGATCAAGGTGCCGCAGGCGATGCCGATCGCGCCGATGCCGCCGATGCCCCCGATGCCGCCCACGCCACCGATGTCGCCGCCGCCGCCGAAGGCGGGCGCGGGCGCCGAAGCGCCGCTGCCGCCGCTGCCGCCGCTCCCGCCGCCGCCGCCGCGCGTGGACTGAGCGCGCCGGACGTCGCCGGCAAGCGCTGCCCGCAAAGCAGAACGCCCCGCTTCGGCGGGGCGTTCGCGTCGTGGCGGCACGCGCCGATCGCTCAGGCGGTCGCGGCCTCGATCCGCCGCCAGGCGGCGTCCTCGACGGTCGCGAGCAGGTCGAGCGCGTCGAGGTTCTGGCGCAACTGCTCCAGCCGGCTCGCGCCGAGCAGCACGCTCGAGACGTGGCGGTTGCGCAGGCACCAGGCGATCGCCAGCGGCGCCGGGGCGACGCCGAGTTCCTGCGCGATCGCGACGAAGCGACGCGCGCGCCCGGGGCGATCGGCGTCCTGCGGCCCGACCACCATCCGTTGCAGCCAGCCCTGGCCTTCCATGCCCAGGCGCGCGTCGGCCGGCATGCCGGCGTCGTACTTGCCGGTGAGCAGGCCGGAGGCCAGCGGCGACCACGTCGTCGTGCCCAGCCCGAGTTCCGCGTAGAGCGGCGCGTATTCCATTTCCACCCGCTCGCGATGCAGCAGGTTGTACTGCGGCTGCTCCATCGACGGCGGGTGCAGGTCGTGCTGCTTCGCGATCCGCGCCGCCTCGCGGATCATCGCCGCGGGCCATTCGGAGGTGCCCCAGTACAGCACCTTGCCCTGGCGGATCAGCGCGTCCATCGCCCACACGGTTTCCTCGACCGGGGTGTCGGGGTCGGGGCGATGGCAGAAATACAGGTCGAGGTAGTCCACCCGCAGCCGCCGCAGCGCGCCGTCGCAGGCGTCGCGCACGTGCTTGCGCGACAGGCCCTTCTGCATCGGCAGCGGATCGCTGGCCGAGCCGAACATCACCTTGCTGGTGACCGCGAAGCCGTCGCGCGGCAGGCGCAGGTCGGCGATCACGTCGCCCATCACCCGCTCGGCCTCGCCGTCGGCGTAGCCCTCGGCGTTGTCGAACAGGTTGACGCCGTGGTCCCACGCCATCGCGACGAGGTCGCGCGCGGTGCCGCGGCCGATCTGCCGGCCGAACGTCATCCACGCGCCGAAGGCGAGCGCGGACACCTGCAGGCCGGTGGCGCCGAGACGTCGATACAGCATGGTGCGATCCGTGGCCGTGGCGGGGGCGCCAGTGTACCTGCGCCGCGGCGGTCGCCGAACGGCTACACTGGGCGCCCCCTCCTCCGGGGAGTAGCCCACCGGCCCAGGCCGGTCCCCGCGTCAACACACTTGGCCCGCAGGCCATGGCGCGGAACGGTCGCTCGGCGACCGCGGGCAAGACCGAAGGCAGGCGTCGCGTCTCCCGGGCCGGGCTGCGCGGCGTTTGCCTTCGCCTCAGCGCGAAGCCCGGCCCCGGAGTTACGCATGGATCTGACATCCCTCTCCACGCTCGGCGTGTCCACCCTGACCGTCGCCATCGCCGAGATCGGCGACAAGACGCAGTTGCTGGCGCTGCTGCTGGCGGCGCGCTTCCGGCGCCCCTGGCCGATCATCGGCGGCATCCTCGTCGCCACGATCTTCAACCACGCGCTGGCCGGCTGGGTCGGCGCGCTGATCGCCTCGCACCTCACCCCCGACATGCTGCGCTGGATCGTGGTCGCCAGCTTCGCCGCGATCGGCCTGTGGACGCTGGTGCCCGACAAGATCGACGAGGACGGCGAGAAGCTGCCGGCCCGCGGCGCCTTCGTCGCCACGACGATCGCGTTCTTCCTGGCGGAGATCGGCGACAAGACCCAGATCGCCACGATCGTGCTGGCGGCGAAGTCGCCGACGCTGTGGCCGGTGGTGCTCGGCACCACGATCGGCATGCTGCTGGCGAACGTGCCGGTGGTCGCGCTGGGCAGCCGGTTCGCGTCGAAGCTGCCGCTGAAGGCGGCGCGGATGGCCGCGGCGGCGCTGTTCCTCGCGCTGGCGGCGTGGGTGGCGGTGAAGGGCGTGTCGGTGGGCGCGATACCGGCCGACGCCGGCGCCGCGTCGCCGTCCGCGCCCGCGACCACGCACTGATCCGGCGGCGGACGCCGGCGCCGCGCGGCAGGCGGTGTCCGCGCGGCGGCGTGCGCGACCCCGCCCGCGGGACGCCCGCGCGCCGGTGCGGACGCCGTCGCGCGTCACGGACGACGCGCCCGCGGCGACGCTATCCTGTGCCATCGACGAACACGGGCCCGCTTCGGCATGAGCATCACCGGCGACTGGAAACGCGATCTGCTGCGGACGCTGTTCGCGCGCCCGGACGAAGTGATGCTCGACCTCGGCGCCGGCGGCGAACTGCTGGTCGCGCGGGTGCGGGCGACGCTGTCGGCGCTGACCCTGCTGCTGGTGCCGCTGGCGATGATCGGCAACCAGGGCGCAGGCAACGTCACCGAACTGGTGGTCGGGCTGGGCGCCTCGGTGTTCATCAATTTGTGCGCGCAGATCTGGCTGGCGCTGGCGCGCAACCGCCGCCGCCACAGTTGGCTGCCCTACGCCACCACCACCTACGACGTCACCACCACCACGCTGGTGCTGGGGCTGCTGGCCCTGGGCGACCCGGTGGCGCCGTTCAACAGCATGATCATCTGGTGCTTCTACCTGATCTCGATCTGCATGACCGCGCTGCGCAACGACGGCCGCCTGACCCTCTACGCCGGCGCGCTGTCGATCCTGCAGAACAGCGCGCTGGTGGCGGCGCTGTACTTCTCGGCCGACCAGCCCGAACAACTGGTGTCGGTGGACTACGGCACGGTCTCGCTCGGTGCGCAGGTCGAGCGCCAGATGCTGATCCTGCTGATGACCGTGCTGACCGCGACGATCGTGTACCGCATGCAGCGGCTGATCGAATCCTCCGGCAGCGACGGCCTCACCGGGCTGCCGAATCGCGCCTGGCTGGTGCAGCGCATGCCGCGGGTGCTGGAGACGGTGCGCGAGGAAGGCCGCTCGCTGACCCTGGCGCTGCTCGACCTCGACGACTTCAAGCGGGTCAACGTCGCCTACGGCCACCTCGCCGGCGACCGCGCGATCCGCCACATCGCCGGGTCGATGCGCGAGATCCTGCAGCCGCAGGAGCGGCTGGTCCGGATCGGCGGCCAGGAGTTCGTGCTGCTGATGAACTGTCCGATCGGCAACGCCTGGGAGCGGCTGGACCGCCTGCGCCAACTGATGGCCGAGCGCCCGTTCGTGCCCGAGCGCGGCGGCGAGCCGCTGAAGATCACCTTCAGCGGCGGGCTGTCGTCGCACCCGGCCGACGGCGCCGACGTGTCCTCGCTGCTGCGCAGCGCCGACCGCCGGCTGCAGGTGGCCAAGCGCGAAGGCGCCAACCGGGTGGTCGCCCGCGACACCTGACCCGGGCCCGCGACCGGCCCGTTCCGGGGAACGGCCGGCCGGGGCGCGATCCGCGGCGCTGGCTGAACGGACCCGGGCCAGTTGCCCGCCCCGCCCGGCTGCCCTACGCTGCCCGGATTTGGTCGAAGGCTCGGGGAGTGGGGATGGATGCGTTGATGCGGATCGGCTTCGGCCTGTTCGGTCTGGCGGTGCTGCTCGGCATCGCGTGGCTGTTCTCGAACAACAAGCGCGCGGTCGACTGGCGGCTGGTCGCCACCGGCGTCGCGCTGCAGATCGTCTTCGCCTCGTTCGTGCTGATGACCTCGTGGGGCAGCACGATCTTCGAGGGGCTGGGCGCGATCTTCGTCAAGCTGATCGGCTTCACCAACGAAGGCTCGAAGATGATCCTCGGCGGCCTCGCCGACCAGGACAAGTACGGCTTCATCTTCATCTTCCACGCGCTGCCGACGGTGATCTTCTTCGCCTCGTTCATGGCCGTGCTCTACCACCTGGGCGTGATGCAGTGGGTGGTGAAGATGATGGCGATGGCGATCACCAAGGTGATGAAGGTCTCCGGCGCCGAGACCACCAGCGTCTGCGCCAGCGTGTTCATCGGCCAGACCGAGGCGCCGCTGACGGTGCGCCCGTACATCAACCGGATGACCGACTCCGAACTGCTGACGATGATGATCGGCGGCATGGCCCACATCGCCGGCGGGGTGATGGCGGTCTACATCGGCATGCTCGCCGGCACCGACGTGCTGCAGCAGCAGCTCTACGCCAAGCACTTCCTCGCCGCCTCGATCATGGCCGCGCCGGCCACACTGCTGATCGCCAAGATCCTGATCCCCGAGACCGGCACGCCGCTGACCGGCGGCAAGGTCACGCTGCACGTCGAGCGCGAGAGCAAGAACGTGATCGACGCCGCCGCGGCCGGCGCCTCCGACGGCATGAAGCTGGCGATCAACATCGCCGCGATGCTGCTGGCGTTCGTGGCCCTGATCGCGATGCTCAACGCGATCATCGGCTGGTTCGGCGACCTGCACGTCCCGGGCTACCAGAGCCTCAACATGATGCTCAACGACGGCGCGATCGGCGAAGCGCAGAAGGTCAAGCTCAACCTCGGCCTGATCCTCGGCTACGTGCTGGCGCCGATCGCCTGGGTGATCGGCATCGAGTGGAACGACGCGGTGATCGCCGGCGGCCTGATCGGCCAGAAGGTGGTGCTCAACGAGTTCATCGCCTACCTGCAGCTCTCGCAGACCCCGGTCGGCGCCGGGCCCGGCGCGATCAGCGAGCACTCGCGGCTGATCCTCACCTATGCGCTCTGCGGCTTCGCCAACTTCGCCTCGATCGCGATCCAGATCGGCGGCATCGGCGGCCTGGCGCCCGAACGCCGCGCCGACCTCGCCCGCTTCGGCTTGCGCGCCGTGCTCGGCGGCTCGATCGCCACGCTGATGACCGCGACCATCGCCGGCGTCCTGATCGGCCTGCGCTGACCGGCCCGCGCCGATCGGTCGCGCCGATCGGTCCGGCCCGGGGATGCGGACGGCCGCGCGCCGCCGCATCCCGCGTTCGCCTCCACGTCCCCGACACCTCCGGAGCGATCCGGAGGTGTCGTCGTCCACCGTCCCCGGAATCCCCACGCAATGACGCCATCCGCTCCTTCCCCCGCCGCCGCATCGGTCGTCGTCGTCGGCTCGTTCAACGTCGATCACGTCTGGCGCTGCGAAACGCTGCCCGTCCCCGGCGCCACCCTCTCCGGCGACTACGCCAGCGGCCCGGGCGGCAAGGGCTTCAACCAGGCCACCGCGGCCGCGCGCAGCGGCGCCGCCACCGCGTTCGTGTGCGCGCTCGGCGACGACGTCGGCGGCCAGTTGGCGCGCGCGCTGGCGACCGCCGACGGCATCGACCTGCGCGACCAGCGCAGCGACGCGCCGACCGGCACCGCCGGCATCTTCGTCGACGCGCAGGGGCGCAACAGCATCGTCGTCGGCCCCGGCGCCAACGCCGCGCTCACTCCCGGCTTCGTCGAAGCGCAGGCCGCCGGCGCGGCATCGGTCGCGGTGGTGCTGGCGCAACTGGAATCGCCGCTTGAGGCGGTCGCCGCGGCCCTGCGCCTGGCCCGCGCGCACGGCCGCTGCGCGATGCTGAACCCGGCGCCGGCCAACGTGGCGCTGCCGCGGGAGCTGCTGGCGCTGGCCGACGTGCTCACCCCGAACGAGACCGAGATGGCGGCGCTGGCCGCGCGCCACCTCGGCCAGCGCATCGACGGCGGCGACCTCGCCAGCCTCGACTCGCCCCGGCTGCACGCGCTGTGCCGCGACCTGCTGCCCGGCGGCACCGTGGTGGTGACCCTCGGCGCCGCCGGCTGCTTCGTCTCGCACGCGGACGGCGCCCTGCGCGGCGACGAGACCGCGTGGTACCGGCTGCCGGCCGAAGCCGCGACAGTGGTCGACACCACCGGCGCGGGCGACGCCTTCAACGGCGCGCTGGCGGCGGCGCTGGCGCTGCGCCCGGAGGCCCCGTTCGCGACCCACCTGCGCGCCGCCCACCGCTACGCCGCGCTGTCCACCGAGCGCGCCGGCGCCGCGGCGGCCATGCCCACCGCGGCGGAGGTCGCCGCACGATTCCCGGTTTGACGCCCCCGGCCGCCGGGCGCGGCTGCTACCCTCCGGGTTCCACCCGTCCCGAGGAGATCCGCATGGCCGGCAAGTTCGTCATCAGCAAGCGCAGCAACGGCGAGTTCCAGTTCAACCTCAAGGCCGGCAACGGCCAGGTGATCCTCACCAGCGAGGGCTACAAGGACCGCGGCGGCTGCACCAACGGCATCGAATCGGTGAAGAAGAACGCCCCGGACGATGCCCGCTACGAGCGCAAGACCGCCGCCAACGGCAAGTTCCATTTCAATCTGAAGGCCGGCAACAGCCAGGTCATCGGCAGCAGCCAGATGTACGTCGACGAGGCCGGCCGCGACAACGGCATCGCCTCGGTGAAGGCCAACGCCCCGACGGCGACGGTCGAGGACGAGACCGCCTGACGCGCGCGCCTCCCCCGCAGTCCGGCGCGGGGAGGCCCCCGGCCACCTTCCCCTGCGCGAGGCGCGGGGGAAGACCGGGAACGCGCCGGAAACATCCCGCAGGCCGACCCGCCCGCCCCGGCCGTTCGCCGCTGGCGCAAGCGCCGTCTTCGCACGGCGCTTGCGCATCCTGACGGCGTCGCGCCGGGGCCGCCCCGGCCGCGGCCGTACAATGCCGCCGATGCGCATCGGCCCACACCTCATCGAGCCCCGCGTGCTCCTGGCCCCGATGGCCGGGGTCACCGACAAGCCGTTCCGGCAACTGTGCAAGCGCCTGGGCGCGGGGCTGGCGGCCTCGGAGATGACCACGTCCGATCCGCGCTTCTGGGCCACCCGCAAGTCGCTGCACCGGATGGACCACGCCGGCGAACCCGCGCCGATCAGCGTGCAGATCGCCGGCACCGTGCCCGCGGTGATGGCCGACGCCGCGCGCTACAACGTCGACCACGGCGCGCAGATCATCGACATCAACATGGGCTGCCCGGCGAAGAAGGTCTGCAACGCCTGGGCCGGCTCGGCGCTGATGCGCGACGAGGCGCTGGTCGGCCGCATCCTCGCCGCCGTCGTGGATGCGGTCGACGTGCCGGTGACGCTGAAGATCCGCACCGGCTGGGCCAGCGACGCGCGCAACGCGCCGGCGATCGCGCGCATCGCCGAGGACAGCGGCATCGCCGCGTTGGCCGTGCACGGCCGCACCCGCGACCAGCAGTACGCCGGCGTCGCCGAGTACGACACCATCGCCGCGATCAAGGCCGCACTGCGCATCCCGGTGATCGCCAACGGCGACATCGATTCGCCGCAGAAGGCCCGGCAGGTGCTCGACATCACCGGCTGCGACGCGGTGATGATCGGCCGCGCCGCACAGGGCCGGCCGTGGATCTTCCGCGAGGTCGCGCATTTCCTCGCCACCGGCGAGACCCTGCCGCCGCCGACGCTGGCGGAGGTCCGCGACATCCTCCTCGGCCACCTCGAACACCTGCACGCGTTCTACGGCGAGCCGCAGGGCGTGCGCATCGCCCGCAAGCACCTGGGCTGGTACGCGAAGGATCGCCCCGAACACACCGATGAGCAGCGCCAGGCGTTCCGCGCGGTGGTCAACCGCGCCGAAACCGCCGACGCGCAGTTGCGGCTGACCCGCGACTACTTCGATGCGCTGATCGCCGGCGTGGCGCCGACGCTCGACGCGGCCGCCTGAGCGCGCCTCCGTCTCCGGCGGCCGGCGCCCGGTAGAGCGGCCTTCAGGCCGCTGCCGTGTCGATGGGAAACCGGAGGCAGCGGCCTGAAGGCCGCTCTACCGAGCGCGTGGGCCGCACGCGTAGGCCTTTCAGAGCGGATCGACGCGCAGGCAGCCGCCGGCGTTGGCCTCGTCCACCGTCACCCGGCCCAGGGTCACCAGTGAGCGCGCATCTTCCCGGGCGATCCGGTAGCGCCCCGGCGGCAGGCGCAGTTCGACCCGCGTCGCCGCGGCGGGCACCTCCGCCTGGTCGCGCGCGATCGCCTGATCGTCCTCGCCGTCGCCGAACGCGCGCAGCAGCGTCGCTTCGTCGCGCGCGGCCACGCACACCGCCACCCGCGCGCCGCGCGCGGCCTCGGCCGCGGCGACGGCCGAAGGCGGATGCAGCACGACCAGATCGACCGGCCCGGGACGCATCGGCGCGTCGCCGCGCATCGCCACGACCGGCGACGGCGCGTCGATCGGCCAGTCGCCGGCGCTGTCCGGGCACGCGGTCGCGCCCTGCGCGATCGCCAGCGGCACGATCCCGGTGCGGGCGACGAATCGCGCCGCCATCCAGCCTTCGGCCGGGTCCCGGGAAATGTGCGAGCCGCCGGCGTACACCAGCAGCCGGCGACCGGGATGCGCCTCGATCCACGCGGCCAGGGCCTCGGCCTGCGCGGTTTCGCGGGTCTCGCGCGCCATGCCGACCTGCGATTCGTAGGGCACGAACTGCCAGCCCAGCGCGTGCGCGCGCCGCAGCGCGTCCGCGAAGGCGGGATCGGCGGTGTAGAAGCCGGTGGCCGCGTCGGGCACGCCGTCCGCCAGCGTGGCCGGCGCGGCGGGGGCGAAGGTCTCCGCCGCGAGCGCATCGAAACCGAGCGCATCCAGCCGTTCGATCAGGCGACCGAGGAACACCCGGTGGGCGCGCCTGTCGTGCGATTCGTTGAGCATCACCACGCGCGCGTCGCGGGCCAGGCCGTCGATCACGTCCAGCGCATCGCGATACTCGGCGTCCGGCGGCAGGCGCGGGACGCGGGACGGGGCAGCGGCGCAGGCGGCCCGCTCCCGGCCCAGGAAGGTCGCCACCTGGGCGGCCATCTGCGGATTGGCGGGTGTTTCGCCCATTTCCACCAGCGCCTGCCAGGGACGGTTGTGCGCCAGCGGGTCCGCGCCGTCGGCCAGCGGGTCCGCCCGCGCGACGCCGCTCGCGACGGTCGCCAGCGAGACCCCCAGCGTGAGGGCCGACGCGACGGCCGACGCGAGACCCTGGTCCGGCCGGGCGATTGCGGATGCGCGATCGTCAGCCGGCGGCTGGCGTCCTTTCACGACGAACTCCTCCAGTGGCGCGGATCATGGCCGGCCGGCGCACGCGGATGCGCAGGTGCGGAAGCACGGTCGCCATCGATCATACCCCGTCGTCCGAAGCGTGATCCCGGCCTGCACGGAGGCGTGGACCGGATCGTTGCACTGCAGCACACCGGTGCCGGAAGGCGCCTCCGCGAGACCCGTCCCGGCCTGCCCGACCCCTGCCGGAAAACCCCTGCTAGAATCGATCAGCAGGCCCTCCGCGGGCCGATATCACGGAAACGGACCGCATCGCACGGGTCCGCGCGTGGCGACGGCGCCGATGCCGCCGCAGCGCTCGGGACCGCGATCAGACAGGGAGTCGGCACGGAGTAATGAAGGACAGGATGGCCCAGGGAGCGAATGGGTGACGCAATCGCTCTTCCGACAAGAAGTGCTGGATGAGCAGAAGGACGGCCGGTTCGGACAGATCTCGCTGATCCAGCCCGTGCGCACCTGGGTGCTCGCGGCCTGCGCCGCGGCGATCGCGCTGGCGGTGATCCTGTTCCTCGTGTTCGGCAGCTACACCCGGCGCAACCGGGTGACCGGCCAACTGGTGCCGGTGCGCGGCCTCGCCACCGTGGTCTCGCCCGCGACCGGCACGCTGGCGCGGGTGAACGTCGCCGAAGGCGGCCGGGTCGCCGCCGGCGACGTGCTCGCGATCGTGCAGGTGCCGCGCGCCACGCCGGAGGACGGCGACACCTCGACCGCCCTGCGCGCACGGCTGCGCACGCGCGCGGAAAGCCTCGAATCCTCCGGCCACGCGCGCGATGCCGAAGTGTCCTCGCAGTTGCAGGGCCTCGACCAGCAGCTCGCGTTCCTCTCCAGCCAGGCGGCGCAGCTCGACGGCGAGATTTCCCTGCGCCAACAGCAGGTCGCGCTCGCCAGGGAAGCGCTCGGCCGCTACGAAGCGCTGCTCGAGCAGCGCTACGTCGGCGAGCTGCAGGTCAAGCAGCAGCAGGGCGCGGTGATCGAGCAGACCCTCGCGCTGCGGCAGATGCAGCGGCAGGCGATCGACTTCGGCCGCCAGATCGCGGACCTGCGCCAGCGCCGCGAGGAAACCCGCTCGGTGCTGGCGCGCACCCGCGCCGATTTCGCGCGCGAGCGCGCCGAGCTGCAGCAGGAAACCGTGCAGACCCACGCCGCGAGCGCGATCGCGCTGGTCGCGCCGGTGGCGGGCGGGATCGCCGGCCAGGTGCTCAAGGCCGGCGAACCGGTCCGCGAAGGCCAGGCGGTGATGAGCGTAATCCCCGGCGACGGCAGGCTGCAGGCGCAGTTGCTGGTGCCCAGCCGCGCGATCGGCTTCATCCACGAGGGCGACCCGGTGCTGATCCGCTACCAGGCCTACCCGTACCAGAAATTCGGCCACCACCGCGGCCGCGTCGCGCAGGTGGGCCGCAGCGTGATCGATCGTTCGGTCGCGTCCGGCCTCCCCGGCGGCGGCGAGGACGAGCCGTACTACCTGGTGAGCGTGGACATCGATCGCCAGGACATCGCGATCAAGGGCGCCCGGCAGCGCCTGCGCGCCGGCATGCTGCTGGAGGCGGACATCCTGGGCGAGCGCCGGATGCTCTGGGAATGGGTGCTCGATCCGCTGCAGTCGCTGTCGGGGAACCTCGGTGACTGACGTCCGCGCGCACCGGACGCCCCCCGCACGCCGCGTCGCCGCGTCGCTGCCATCTGCGCGCGCGGGCCGGGCAACGCTTTGAATGGACCATGACGAGGACAACGGAATGAACAGCCAGCGCGACCACGCCTTCGTGATCCTGGGCACCCGGGCCGACCCGCACGTCGAGCGCGTGGCCGACGAGATGGCGCGCGGCGGCGACCTCCGGGTCGAAGTGCTCGACTATCGCGACGACGTCCGGGTTTCGCTGACCGTCGACGGCGCCGGCAGGACCGGGCTGTCGGTCGGCGGCGTCCCGCTGCCCGACCGGCTGCTGATCTGGGATCGCAGCAAGATCATTCCGGGCACCACGGTCTACGTCAAAGGCGACGACCCGAGCGTCACCAGCTTCGTGGCGCGCGAATGGCGCGCGCTGTACCAGCTCGTCTCCTGCCTGTACGGCGACCGGGTGGTCAATTCGTTCGACGCCAAGCGCTGCCTGCTCAAGCCCTACCAGCAGATCGTCGCGTCCGGCGTCGGCCTGAAGGTGCCGATGACCCTGGTCACCACCGACAAGGCGGCCGCGCTGGCGCTGATGCGCGACGCGCCGTCCGGGCTGATCCTCAAGTCGCTCAGCGCGGGCAAGGTCGCGCCCGGTCCCTCCGGCGGCAGCGTGCCCTTCAACATCATGACCATGCGCGTCTCCGAAGCGGCGCTGTCCGGCGCCGAGGACGGCGACATCGGCTACTGCCCGCACGTCTTCCAGCACGAGATCCGCAAGGACCACGAACTGCGGGTGGTGATGATCGACGGCAAGCCGCACGCGTTCCGGATCGATTCGCAGGCGCTGCAGTCCTCGACCGTCGACTGGCGCAAGGGCGTCCACCTGCTCGACTACAAGCCCTGCGGCATCGACAACGCGCTGGTGGACCGGCTCCGCGCCTACATGGCGGCGATGGGCCTGTTCTCCGGCAGCGTCGACATCGTGGTCGATCCCGACGGCGACGCCTGGTTCCTGGAATGCAACCAGGACGGCGCCTGGGGCTGGCTGGACGAGATCGTGGACGGCGCGCTCACCCGCGAGTTCGCGGCCGCGTTCCGGCGCAGGCTGTTCTCGACCGCGACGGCCACGACGCCGACGGCGGAGGCGGAATCCGCCCATGCCTGACGCGACCTCCCTGCCCGCGGCCGTCGCCGCGCCCGCCCGCCGCGGGGCCGCCTGATGCGGGGCGTCGTGCAGACCGAGGCCTCCGAGTGCGGGCTCGCGTGCCTGGCGATGGTCGCCGCGCACCACGGGCTGGAGATCGGCATGCCGGAGATGCGGCGCCGGTTCCCGATGTCGCTCAAGGGCCTGCGCCTGAGCCAGTTGATCGACATCGCCGGCAAGCTCGGCCTGCACGGTCGCGCCCTGCGCCTGGAACTGGAAGGCCTGTCGCGGCTGGACACGCCCGCGATCCTGCACTGGGACCTCAACCATTTCGTGGTCCTCGAAAGTGTGCGCCGCGACAGCGTGGTCGTGCTCGACCCCGCGCTCGGGCGACGGACGCTGCCGATCGCCGAGGTCTCGCGCCACTTCACCGGCGTCGCGCTGGAACTGGAGCCCGGCCAGGAATTCACCCCGGACGCGCGCCGCGAAGCGGTGAGCCTGCGCAAGCTGACCGGGCCCGTGCGCGGGTTCTGGCGCGCGCTGGCGCTGCTGCTGACGCTGTCGCTCGCGCTGCAGGTATTCGTGCTCGCGACCCCGTTCTACATGCAGTGGGTCGTGGACCAGGTGCTGGTCTCGGCCGACGCGTCGCTGCTGACCGTGCTCGGCATCGGTTTCGCGATGCTGGTCGTGATCCAGGTGGCGGTCTCGGTGCTGCGCGGCTGGACGGTGGTCTACCTCTCCGCGCGGTTCGGGCTGCAGTGGATGGCCAACGTGTTCGCCCACCTGCTGCGGCTGCCGCTGGACTACTTCGAGAAGCGCCACCTAGGCGACATCGTGTCGCGCATCGGCTCGGTGCAGCGGATCCAGCAAACCATCACCACCAACTTCGTGGAAGCGGTCGTCGACGGCCTGATGGCGCTGGCCACCCTGGCGATGATGCTGGCCTACAGCCCGTCGCTGGTGATGGTGACGCTGGTCGCGGTGGTGCTGTACCTGGGCCTGCGCATGGCGACCTTCCGGCGCTTCCGCGACGGCAGCGAGCAGCAACTGGTCGAGGCCGCGCGCCAGCAGTCGCACTTCTTCGAGACCGCGCGCGGCATGCAGACCATCAAGGTCTCCGGCATCGAGGGCCAGCGGCGGTCGTCCTACCTCAACCTGCTGCGGCGCACGATCGACCGCGAGGTCTGGCTGGCGCGCGTGGACCTGGTGTTCTCGCAGAGCAACGCGCTGATCGTCGGCCTGGAACGCGTCGCGGTGATCTGGATCGGCGCGTCGTTCGCGCTCGACGGCACCTTCACCGTCGGCATGCTGATCGCCTACCTCGCGTACAAGGAACAGTTCACCCAGCGCGTGGCCGCCCTGATCGACCGCGCGATGGAGTTCCGCATGCTGCGGCTGCACGGCGAGCGCCTGGCCGACATCGTGATGACCGAGCCCGAACCGGTCGAACAGGCGACCGAACCGCTGGCGAAGCCGCCGCTGATCCAGGCGCGCTCGCTGAGCTTCCGCTACGCGGACGGCGAGCCGTGGGTCATCGCCAACTGCGACCTCGACATCGGCCACGGCGAGTCGGTGGCCATCGCCGGCCCCTCGGGATGCGGCAAGAGCACGCTGGTCAAGCTGCTGCTGGGCCTGCTGACCCCGGTGGCCGGCGAGATCCGCATCGACGGCGTGCCGCTCAAGCACCTGGGCCCGGCGAACTTCCGCCGCAGCGCCGGCGTGGTGATGCAGGACGATCAACTGTTCGCCGGTTCGATCGGCGAGAACATCAGCCTGTTCGGCGACGCCTGGGACCAGGCGCGGATCGAGGAAGCCGCGCGCAGGGCCGCGGTCCACGACGACATCGTCGCCATGCCGATGGGCTACCAGACCCTGATCGGCGACATGGGCAGCTCGCTGTCCGGCGGCCAGCGCCAGCGCATCCTGATGGCGCGCGCGCTGTACCGCCGGCCGATGCTGCTGATCCTCGACGAGGCCACCAGCCACCTCGACGTCGAGCGCGAACGACTGGTCAACACCGCGGTCGGCGCGCTCGAACTGACCCGGATCATCGTCGCGCACCGCCCGGAAACCATCGCCAGCGCCGATCGCGTGCTGCTGATGGAGGGCGGCCGCATCGTGCGCGACTACCGGCCGTCGAAACAGGACACGGCGCCGAAGGAGGCGGCCGAACGCATGGATTGACGCGGCGACGACCGCGGAACGGATGCCGGTGCATTCCGGACCCACGGTGCAGGGGGACTGTGCCGATACTGAAGCAAAGGAGCTCCATATGAAGCCGTTTGTCATGAAGCTGCATGAGCAGGATCACGGTGAGCTGCGCGAACTGCGCGAGCACGAACTCGAAGCCGTGACCGGCGGTCGTCTCTCCAACGTCGGCCTGCAGCCGCAGGAGCCGATCCGCCTCAACACCGTCACCGTCACGCCGAACGGCGACGGTGGCGACGATGGCTGCGACGACGACTGGGCCTGGTAAGTCGGTCCAGGGGGAGGCCGCCCGCGGCCTCCCCACTCCGGCGCCGCCGCCGCGCGGCGCACAGCGCCTTCGACGCGCCTCGAGGATTCTCCTTCAATCGGCGGAATCGACCGGTTCCCGCCAGATCCGCGTCCACATCGCGGGCAGACGATCGGCCGCGTCCCATGGCCACTTCAACTGCACCGGCGCGATCGCGCGCCAGACGACCGCCGGCTTCGGTCCCTCCGCCGTGTCCACGGCCTGCGCGCTGCGCTCGGCGATGTCGAAGCGGAAGGTGTAGTCCGGCTCGCTGCCCATGCGCAGGTCGGTCAGGCGCAGGCGGCCGTCGACGGCGTCGACGCGGGCGAAATGGTGGTTGAACCACAGCAGCCGCGCCCCGGCGGACACGGACCGCGCGGCCTCGACCAGCGCGGCGTCGGCCGGTACCGCGCGGAACCGCATCGGGCCGCGGTCGGCGACCACCGAGCGCTCGCCTTCCAGATAGCCGTCCGGGGTCATCACCACCACCCGCCACAGCAGCGTGTTGAACGGCATCGGCACGCTGAAGCGCGGCGCATCCTGCAGCGCCATCGGCGCGAGCGCGCGGTCGGCCGCCCGCTCCACCTGCCATTTCGCGACCAGCGACCAGCCGAGATAGCCGAAGCCCAGCGCCAGCCCGGCGACCAGCGCGCGGTCGGCGAGGCGTCGCCGCGGCGCCGCCATCGCCACGACGAACGCCAGCAGCCACACCAGCAGGAACATCGGGTCGATGATGAACAGACTGGACCACATCGTCGGCGGCAACGGCAGCGGCCACAGCACCTGGGTGCCGTAGACGGTGAAGGCGTCGATGAACGGATGCGCCAGCAGGGTCAGCATGAACACCCAGAACCAGCGCCGCGGCGCCTCCGCCACGCGCCCGCCGCGCCGCCGGAACCACGCCCACAGCGCCCAGGCCACGAACGGCAGCAGCAGCATCGAGTGGGTGACGCCGCGGTGGCAGGTCATCTGCGCCACCGGGTCGGCGAGGAGTCTCAGCGGGATGACGTCGAGATCCGGCAACGTGTTGATCGCCATGCCGGCCAGCAGCGCCGCACGGCGGTGCGCGCGCGGCGCGATCGCGGCGGCGATGACGCCGCCGTAGAACAGATGGGTGAGGGAATCCATGCGCGGATGCTAGCAGGCGTCCGCGCAGGCGCTTCCACTGCCGATCTTGCGCTGCCGTTCTTGCACCGCCGATCGACCGGCCGCGCTCAGCCGCCGACGATCGCCCGCACCGCGGCCACGAGCTGCGCGTTCATCGACGCCTGCTGCTGGGTGAGCGAGATCACCAGTTCCGGCGACGCCTGGGTGGGATCGCCGCTGCGGACCGGCGGATCCGGCGCGTACTGGTTGTCGAGCTGGGTGGCCTGCGCCGCGCCTTCGCCGGCGATGTCCTTGACCAGTTCCAGCGCGAGGTCGAGCGAGGACGAAATGCCGCCGCCGCTGAAGCGCCGGCGTTCGCGATCGACCTGCCAGCGCGGATAGCCGGGGACCACGTCCAGCGTCGGGAACAGCGCCAGCGCATCGCGCGCGCTCCAGTAGGTGGTGACCGCGCAGCCGTCGAACAGGCCCGACGCCGCGACCACGAACGCGCCGGTGCAGACCGAGCCGGCCCACTTCGCCTGCGCGCCGGCGCTCTTGAGCCAGCCCTGCAGCGTGGGGTCGGCCATCGCCGCGGTCACGCCGTCGCCGCCCCCGCCGGGGACGAACACGATGTCGGCCGCGGTCGCCTGCGCGAAGGTCGCGTTCGGCAGCACCGACACGCCCTCGGTGGTCGCGATCGGATCGGCGGTCGCCGCCAGCCACACGGTGCGGAAGCCCGGGGTGTAGGCGAAGATCTGGGTGGCCCCGGCGAAGTCCAGCAGGGTGCAGCCGGGATAGAGGGCGAAGGCGACGGTCAGCGGCGATGTCATGGCGTCTTTCCGGTCGGGGCCTCGCGGACGCCGCGATGCGTCCGCGTCGGCGGGCGGCGCTCAGGGCGCGGGATTGGTCGGCTGGTATTCGAAACTCGGGCCGGTGTACGGCCCGGCCGGGTTCGGGATGCCGGCCATCATCGCGCGGGCCTGGCCCTTGAGCGACATCATCAGCGCGATGGCGTCGTTCATGCAGTCCTGGGTGTTCTGGCCGTTGAACAACGCGTGCAGGACCTTCAGCAGCGACGTGTAGGTGTAGTTGAAGGTGTCGTTGGCGAAGGCCTGCGCCGTGCCCGCCGGGTAGTTCGCCGCCTTCGGATCGCTCGGCAGCGGGTGGATGCCTTCGACGTCCAGCGAAATCGGCGGCGCGCCGAACGCCCACGGCGGCGTCTGCCCGGCCGCCGGCTGCAGCGTGCTGCCGGCGAAGATCTGCAGGAACCGGTAGTAGTGCGCGTAGCCGCCGCCCACGACCTCCAGCGGCGAGGTGGTGTTGCCTTCGCCCTGTTCGACGATCGTGTTCAGCGCCTGCTGCGCCGAGGCCAGATCGGTCACCACCACCGCCTCGGGCATCAGGTCGGGGCCGACCTGGTTGCGCGCCGGGTTCTGGAAGGCCGACGCCGGCAACTGCGCCAGCGCCGCCAGGATCGCCTGGTAGAACGCCCCGATGGTGATCGCACCGTCGGGCTCGGGCGTCGGGATATCGCCGGTCAGCGGATTGACGATCGGGATGTCGATCGCGTTCTCGGGCTGTTCGATCTGCAGGAAGGTCAGCAACTGCTCGGACGAGAACGGCGCCAGGTGCACGATCAGCCCGCCTTCCACGCTGCCCGGCAGCGGACCGGGATAGCTCGGGATGAAGTCCGGGGTGTCGATGCAGGGCGTGCCGCCGATGGCGTTGAGCACGTTCGCCGCGAGGGTCATGTGCAGCATTTCCTCGAACGCCACCGACTGCACGATCCCGGCGACCGCCGCGTTGCGCGCCGGGTCCAGCGAATACAGCGCGTACAGGTAGGCGGGGATGGTCGCGTGCTCCAGCTCGATCGCGCTCTGCAGCGCGGTCGCGACCGAGTCCGGGGTCGGCGTCTTCAGGCCTTCGACGAGGGCGCGTTTGAGGAAGATCATGGCGTTTCTCCGGTGCGGGACTGCAGGACGACGCGACGGGCGAGCGCGGCGGTCTTGCCGCCCTTGGGCATGACCGCGGACGGCGGCGCGGCGGCGGTCTTCTTCGCCATCTGCCGGGCCTTGGCGGCCGGCGGCGGCGTGCCCTGCGGCGGCGAGGGCTGCTGCAGCCACTGCAGGATCGCCTGGCGCTTGGCGGGCGACAGGTCGCGGGTCACCGGCATCACGTTGGGATTGCCGGCGTCCAGGCCGAAGGCCAGCAGCAGCAGGCGCCGGTTCGCGACCACCGAGGCGTAGTCGCCGAGGTCGAGGAAGCGGTTCATCACCGGATAGAGGTTCGCGTACTGCTGGAAGATCGGCTGCAGGTCGTCGAACCAGGTCGGCGCGCCCGGCGTCTTCGGCGCGAAACCGCTCCACAGCAGGATCGAGACGAAATTCCACGGATTCAGCGGGCCGTTGTCCTGCGTGTTCGCGAACGCGGGACGCACGCCGTAGACCTGGCCGTCGATGCCGTAGTCGGCGCCGCCGTTGAACCAGCGCGGCGTGCCCGGATCGGTCATCGGCAGGGTCAGCGTCGCCCAGCCGTCGCTGCCGGTGGTGGCGGACAGCGTCGTGGTCGCGGTCGGGAACCCGATCGCCGACAGCGGCGTCGCGACCGGCGGCACGTCCTGCGGGTCGATCGCGTTGCTCGGCTGCAGTTGCGACGCGTCCGCCGCGAACACCAGGCCCGCGCCGGCCAGCGGCTGTCCGAAGCGCGTGGCCAGCACCGGGATCTGCAGGGTGTCGCCGGGGCTGGCGCGCCAGACGAACGTGTCCGCGCGCACGAACGCGCCGGTCGGCGCCTCGGAGACCACCGCCTGCACGCCCTGCACCGGCGCGCTGCCGCTGACGACCAGCGGGAAAGCGGCCACCTGCGTCGCCAGCGAGGGATCGAACGGCAGGGCCACCACGCCCGCGGTGCACGCGTACCAGTCGGGATCGCCGAGGTAGGTGGCGGCGGCGATCGTCGCGAGCTGGGTGGTGGCGCCGGCGGGGTTGGCGGGCGTCGCGATCGGGTCGTACACCGACAGCGCCAGATCGCCGAGGTCGGCCGGCGGGCCGCCGGGGATCGTCGTCGGCAGGGCGTTGCCGAGGTCGAGGTAGACGATCGATGCGGTCGCATCGACCACCGCCGCGCAGAAGTTGAGCACGCTCTGCGGCGTCACCGGGTTCTGCGGCGACACCGTCGCCATGAACTGTCGGCCGACCACGCAGTGATGCGGCTCGCCGGGAGCCGCCGGGCCGATGGTGCCGGCGATGCGCCCGCACATGAAATCGGGCGCGTCGTAGTTCATGTTGATGCCGTCGACGTTGAACTTGATCGACAGCAGGCCGCTGGCGGCCGAGGCCGCCTGCAGCGCGAGCAGGAACGGCGAGGCCGACACGTCGCCCCATTCGAGCGAGGTCAGCACCGACTGGTACATCGCGCCCATGGTCATGTCGCCGCCACCGCCGGCGGTCGCGCGGTTCCAGATGTCGATGAAGGCCGCCGGCTCGAACTGGCCGCGCAGCAGGGTGTTGCCGGCGGCGTCGGCGATCCGCACCTCCAGCCCCCAGATCTCCGAGACCATCTGCTGCTCGGAATCCAGGTCCACGAGCTTGGCCGGCGCGTGCGCGTCGCTGTCGGCGATCGAATACCCGAGCACCGGATCGTCCGCCGGCGCCGGCGCCGACGGCGCGGACGCCGTCGGCATCCAGGCCGCGGTGATCGCGCAGCCGAGCAACCGCCAGGTGGCGTCGCCCTGCGGGTTGAACCAGCCGTTCGCGGGGAACATGTTGATGCCCTGCATCTGCTGGTACGCAGGCTCGAAGCCGGCGTTGTCGAAATGCCCCGGGTCGTTGTTGACCGTCGAGACGTTGGCCTGGAAGCTGCCGGCGAAATGCAGCCGCAGTGCGTTGAGGTAGCTCATCGGACCCTCCCGGACGACGATGTGGAAAGAACCGCGCGGGGCGGCGGAACGGTCATGCGGCGAACGGCGCGATCAGGCCGACCGGATTGCCTTCCGGGTCCTGGATCATCGCGAAGCGGTAGCCGTCGGCCTCGCTGACCGGCATGTACGGCGCGCCACCGGCGGCGATGGCCGCGGCGACGGTGGCGTCGAGGTCGTCGACCTGCAGATAGAAATTGCGCCCCGGCTCGAACCCGGCCACGCCCGCCTGCGCCTGGCCGATGCCGCCGAGCAGCGGCCGCGCCGCCGTCGGGAAATCGATGTAGGCGAAGCCGCCGCTGCCGGTGCGGTAGGTCCAGCCGAAGACGGTGGCGTAGAACGCCATCAGCGTCGCCTGGTCGCGGGCGATCACTTCGAACATCACCGCCGGATGCGCGTTCGCGGCGCTCACCGCGCGGCCCCGCCATCCGGGCCCTGCAGGTCGGACCACTGCGCCGGCGCGGCGCGCGCGGCGGCGGGCGCGGCGGCGTCCTGCTTCGGGCAGTCGCCCTCGAACAGGCAGCACCATTCCGGATCGGCCGGGCACATCTGCGCGACCTGGTCCCAGGTCACGATCGGATCGGGCCGCTGCGCGCGGAAGCTGGTGTAGTTCTGGCTGACGATCGGCGCGTTCGGCGGGTCCAGCGGATAGCCGGAGAAGTAGAACGACTGCGGATGCCGGTATTTCGGCGACTTGGGGTCCGCCGGGTCGTCCGAGGTCGGGGTCGAATAGAACGCATAGCCGAACAGGATCTTCTGCGGCCCCACCTCGCGCGCATAGGCCTGGACCTGCCCGCCCACGTGGGTGCTGCGCGCGGGGTCGTAGGGCAGGTGCTTGATGAAGTCCGGCCGCGGCGGATGGTTCTGCGGCGAGAACTTGCAGCACTGCGGCGTGCCCTGCGGGCGGTCGGCGTAGCGCAGGAAGTAGGCCTTGTTGCCCAGCGAGACGAAGGCGCAGGTGTAGTGGTTGTCCGACGGGAAGATCGGCAGGCAGTACTGGTCGTAGTACTCCATCATCGCGCCGGTGCCGTCGCCGTCCTTCGGCACGTAGGTCGCGTCGTAGTAGCTGGCGCCGTACGACACCTGGTAGTCCGAGGACGACAGTCCCGCCGGCGGATTGCCGTAGGGCGGCGGGACCTTGTCGTAGTTCGCGAACACCCGGTACATCGTCCAGGTGCTGACCCACCATTTCGGGAACTGCGGATCGGTGGGCTCGCCGGCCTTGCGCGGATACACGCATTTCGCCAGCGGGATGCAGCCCTTGTCGTTGTGGACGCCGCCGGTGTAGTAGATGTGCCGCTCTGCCGGCGTGGACGCGGCGGCGGGGGCCTCGGCCGCGGCGACGCGACCGGGGGCGGACAGGGCCAGCAGCGCGAGCGCGGCGGCGACCGATGCGAAGACACGGACGTTCATGGCTCCTCCTGTGGGTCGGGGTGGATCGATGGCGACATGCGCTGTGCGGGCATGCCGCGTGCGGGGAGGTCTCGTGCGGGCAAGTCTTGCAAAGGCTTGTCCTGTGCCGGCATCGGTTGCGCCGCAGGCGACGCCGCGGCGGCGCGGCCGAGCAGGCGCGCGACCACGCGCCGGTGCAGCAACCACAGGGCGGCCGGCAGCGCCAGCGCGCACAGCAGCGCGGCGGGCAGGCCGGGCGTGTCGCGGCCCAGGGCCGCACTCGCGGCATACAGCGCGGCGGTCGCCAGCGAGGCCGCGGACGCCGCGGCGAAGGCCGGCAGCGGCGGCAGCCGCCAGACCCCGGCGAGCACTGCGCTGGCCTCGGACAGCACCGGCAGCGGCCGCATCAGCGAGATCCACCACAGCGCGCGGCGGTCGGCGCGGTCGCGCACGCGATCCCACAGCGCGGGGCCGATCCAGCGCCGCAGCCGCGCCTCGGGCACGCTGCGGCCCAGCGCATAGCCGACGACGAACGACAGGGTGAAGCCGGCGGCGACGCAGGCCCCGCCCCACCACGGGCCGAGCCGCCAGCACAGCGCCATCGCGACCAGCGTGCTGGGCACCGGCAACAGCACGTCGACGATCAGCAGGGCGATGCCGAATGCCGCGAACGCCGCATCGGAACCGAACGCCTCCAGCCACTGCGGCGCAGCGCGATCGAAGCGCTCGCCCCACAGCACGAACGGCAGCGACAGCGCCAGCACGAGCGCGCAGGCCAGCGCCGCCAGGCGCCAGCGCGCCGCCACGGACCCCGGCCTGCCTCGTCCTTCGCCCTGCGCCATCGTCGCCCCTCCTTCCGATGAAGCCGATGCGTCGCGCGCCTGCGCCTGCGTCAGCGCGTCGCCCAGGTCAGCGACAGCCGCAGCCGGCGTCCTGGCCACGGCGTGCCGATGGCCTGTTCGCGCGCGGTGTCGAACACGTTGTCGATGCCCCCGACCACCTCGACCGCGCCGAAGCGGCGGCGCAGCGCGGCGTCGAGGGTGGTGACCGCCGGCAGCCAGCGGTCGCCGGTCGGGATCGACGAATCGAAGCGCCGGCCGAGATGGTTCGCCTGCAGCGACAGCGCGAACGCGCGCGGCAGCGGCAGGTCCAGCCCGGCGTTCCACTGCAGTCGCGGACGGAAACGCAGGGTGACGCCGTCGTCGGCGCGCACCCGCTGGCGGCTGCCGTCGAAGCGCAGGCGCCAGTCGTTGGCGAAGCGGTGCGACAGCGACCATTCGACGCCGTCGGCCGCGACCCGCGCGCGGTTGACCAGTTGCGGCGGCGGGCCGGCGTCGAAATCCACCAGATCGCGATAGCGCGCGCTGAACAGAGTCAGGCGCAGCGGCCACGCGGCGTCGGCGTCGCTGGCGTAGTACAGCTCGCGCTGCAGCGCATGCTCGGCCTTGAGCGCCGGATTGCCGACCAGCGGGTGGCCCAGCGCGTAGAAGCTCGGCTGCTTGACGCTGCGCCCGACCGACGCGCCCCACTGGCCGCGGCCTGCGCCCAGCGTCCGCTGCAGCGACAGCATCGGCAGCACGCTGGCGTCGGCGCGATCGGGGTCCTCGCGGCGCACCCCGCCATGCCAGGTCCAGGCGCCCACCTGCCAGCGCGCTTCGGCGAGCAGGCTGACGGTGCGGCGGCGCAGGTCGAAATCCGCCGGCAGCGCGAAGAACGGACCGAAGCGGATGAGGCTGTCGAGCGTGCCGTGCTCGCGCTGGTACTGCGCGCCGACGGTGAAGCGCAGCGCCGCGTCGTCCCTCGACAGCCACAGCAGTTGCGCGTCCTGGCGACGGTATTCGCCGAGGCTGTCGATCGCCGGCAGCCCGGCCGGATCGCGCAGGCCCGGGGCGACGCCCGGCGAGCGCTCGTCGCTGCTGCGCGACAGCGCGGTCGCCTGGACTTGCAGGGCACTGCCGTCCTCGCCCGCGACCCGCAACTGCAGCGCGCCCTGGCGGCTGGTGGCGCGGCGTTCTTCCAGCGTGCGCAGGTCGGCGTAACGCTCGCCGCCGCTGTCGTCGGGAAAGCCGAGGTTGCGGCTGTCGGCGACGCGCGCGTCCACCTGCAGGTCGACGCGCTCGCCGAAGGCGTGCGACCAGCCGGCGTCCGCCGCCCGGGTGCGGCCGTAGCCGGTGTCGCGGTCGCCGTCCTCGCGCGCGGTCGCGCCCGCGCGCCAGCCGGCCCCGCGCACGCTGGCGCGCACCCCGGCGAGGCCGTCGCCGCCGGTGTCGATCCCGGCCGAGGCGCCATCGCCGCCGCGGCGGGTGAAGATGTGGATCACGCCGGCCATCGCTTCGGCGTTCAGCACCGAGGCGTTGCCGCGCACGATCTCGATGCGTTCGACGTCGCCGGTGGTGAGGGTGTTGAGGTCGACCGCGCTGCCGCGCGAGGACAGCGGGTCGTTCTGGCGCACGCCGTCGATCAGCACGACGACGTGACTGGGGTCGGCGCCGCGCATGTACAGCGCGCCGTAGCCGCCGCTGCGCGCGCCGCGGTCGGTCACCAGCCCCGCCTGCGTCGCCAGCACGTCGCCCACGCTCATCCCGGCCATCGCGTCGAGCGCGTCGCGGCCGATGACGGTGACGTGCTGGGAGGCGGCCGCGGCGGTGGTCGGCAGCGAGGTCGCGCTGACGCTGATGCGATCGAGGGTGCGGACGGCATCGTCGGCCGGCGCGTCGGCCTGTGCGCAGGCGACGCCCGGCGCGAGCGCGAGCAGTGCGGACGTGGACAGTGCGACCAGCACGGCGCTGCGCAACGCGCGCGCCGCCTGCAGGCATGGCGACGCGACGGCCTCCATGGCCGCCATCCGACGGCGCCGCGTCCACGGCGCCGCCACCTCCCTGTGATGCCGATGCATCGCGTTCCCCTGTGTCTTGACCTGCACACGCCGAGCCGCGCAGTCTCGAACTGCATGCTCAGGCGGCGTACGGCATCCCGGCCGCGGTCGCACTGTACCGCAAACGCTTCGCGTTCACAGGCGCGCAGCATTGTGCGACGCAACAGCCGACCGCGCCGCCGTGCGGCGCAGGGCGTCGCCGCGTCGCCGTGCGATCAGGCCACGGCGTCGCGCGGCTGCAGGTAGCGCTGCCGCTTCTTCGGCGCGATCCGGGCGAGATCGACTTCGATCAGGCCGTCGATGCTGTCGCTGAAATCCGGATCGACGCCGAACGCGAGGAAGCGCGCGCCGCCGGGCTCGCACAGTTCCGTGTACTGCTTGTACAGCACCGGCACCGTGGCGCCGTGCGCGGCGAGGTTGGCGCGCAGCACGCCGAACGCGGTGTCGGCGTCGAGGTCGCCGAAGTCCGGCGGGGTCGCGACGTAGCGGAACGGTCGCAGCGACGCCGCGCCGCCGTCGGCATCGCCGTAGTAGCGCGAGTAGTACGCCACCAGTTGTTCGCGCGCCTCGCGCGGCAGCGCGGCGCTGATCGACACCGCGCCGAACAGCCAGCGCACCTGCGGATGCCGGCGCAGGTAGGCGCCGATGCCCTGCCACAGGTAGTCGAGGCTGCGGCTGCCCCAGTATTCGGGCACCACGAAGCTTCGGCCCAGTTCCAGGCCCTGCGCGATCCGCGGCAGCGCCTCGTCGGCGTAGCGGAACAGCGACGCTGTGTAGAGCCCGGCCAGGCCGTGGCGGGCCAGCAGCGGCGCGCCGCGGGCGACGCGGTAGGCGCCGGCGATCTTCGTCGCGGCGGCGTCCCAGACCAGGATGTGTTCGTAGTCGGGATCGTAGGCGTCGACGTCGCGGCTGCGGCCGGTGCCCTCGCCCACTTCGCGGAACGTGCGCTCGCGCAGGCGGCCGATCTCCGCCAGCAGCGGCGCGTCGGCGGTCACCCGCGCCAGCCGGATCTCCTTGCCGTCGCCGGTGCGGCCGAGCAGCTCGGTGCCGGCGATCGCCATCAGCAGGGTCGCCGGGTCGATCGCCTCCGCCAGCGGCGCCGGGCCCGGCGCGGGCCCGCGGTCGCGGCCGAGGGCGTACAGCGCGCGACGCACCTCGCGCAGGCAGGCGTCGGCCGACGCCTCGGGATCGAGCCGCATCGTGCGGCCGACGTGCAGCGCGATCGGCCGCGCGCGGCGGGCGAACATCTCCCGCGCCAGCAGCGCGGTGCCAGCCGGGCGGTACAGCGCCGACGCGCCGTAGAACAGCGCCGAGTTGCGGGCGGCGATGCGCACCGGCAGCACCGGCGTCCCGGTGCGCCGCGCGAAGCGGACGAAGCCGCCGCGCCAGCGCCGGTCGCGCACGCCGGCCAGCCCCAGCCGCGACACCTCGCCGGCGGGGAACACGATCACGCACTCCTCGCGCGCCAGCGCGGCCTCGATCGCGCGCAGGCTCTCGGCGCCGGCCTGGCCGCCGAACACCTTCACCGGGAGGAACAGGCCGGCCATCGGGGTCAGCAGCGACAGCAGGTCGTTGGCGACGATGCGCACGTCGCGGCGCACCCGGCCGACCGCGTGCAGCAGCGCCAGCGCGTCCAGCGCCCCGGACGGGTGGTTGGCGACGATCAGCAGCCGGCCGACCGCGGGGATCGCCGCCAGGTCGCGGTCCGCCACCCGGTAGCGCAGGTCGAGGAAGTCGAGCCCCGCGGCCAGGAACTCGAAGTCGCGCAGGTGGCCCTGGCGGGCCAGGAAGGCCTCGACCTCGTCCAGCCGCGACCAGCGGCCGAGGCCGCGCAGCACGGAACGGGCGACGCTGGCGCGGCGGCCGGCGAACCAGCGGGGATGGCGGGCCTGGAGGTGGCGTTCGAGCGCTTGCATGGGCGGGACCGGTCGGCCTGGATGGCCGCCAGCCTGCGGCCCGACGACGACAGCGCCGTGGCGGCCGGACGGCGTTCGCGTGACACTGGCGCCGGGACGGCCGCCCCCCGTCCGCGGTCATGCAGCGGACAGGTCGGGGGTGTATCATGCGCGCCCATCTTTTCATCCCGATCGAGGGATGAATCCCCGAAACCGCCCGAAACAGAAGGAAGCCCGTCGATGTCCAGCTACCTCTTCACCTCCGAATCGGTCTCCGAAGGCCATCCGGACAAGATCGCGGACCAGATCTCGGACGCCGTCCTCGACGCGATCCTCGCGCAGGACAAGCGCGCCCGCGTGGCCTGCGAAACCATGGTGAAGACGGGCGCCGCGATCGTCGCCGGCGAAGTCACCACCAGCGCCTGGGTCGACATCGAGGAACTGACCCGCAAGGTCATCAACCAGATCGGCTACGACAACTCGAACGTCGGCTTCGACGGCCACACCTGCGCGATCATCAACATGCTCGGCAAGCAGTCGCCGGACATCGCCGCGGGCGTGGACGGCACCGGCAAGAAGGCCAAGAAGCCGGAGGAACAGGGCGCGGGCGACCAGGGCCTGATGTTCGGCTACGCCTGCAACGAGGCCCCGGAGTCGATGCCGGCGCCGATCTACTACAGCCACCGCCTGGTCGAACAGCAGGCCAAGGTGCGCAAGAACGGCAAGCTCAAGTGGCTGCGCCCGGACGCCAAGTCGCAGGTCACCCTGCGCTACGGCAGCGACGGCGCGATCCTCGGCCTCGACGCGGTGGTCCTGTCCACGCAGCACGACCCGGGCATCAAGCACAAGGACCTGGTCGAGGGCGTGCGCGAGCACATCCTCAAGCCGGTGCTGCCGAAGAAGTGGTACGAGGCGCTGCCGAAGAACAAGGTCCACATCAACCCGACCGGCATCTTCGTGATCGGCGGCCCGGTCGGCGACTGCGGCCTGACCGGCCGCAAGATCATCGTCGACACCTACGGCGGCATGGCCCGCCACGGCGGCGGCGCGTTCTCGGGCAAGGATCCGTCGAAGGTCGACCGCTCGGCCGCCTACGCCGCGCGCTACGTGGCGAAGAACATCGTCGCCGCCGGCCTGGCCGACAAGTGCGAAGTGCAGGTCAGCTACGCCATCGGCGTGGCCGAGCCGACCAGCATCTCGGTCACCACCTTCGGCACCGGCAAGATCCCGGACGACCAGATCGAGAAGCTGATCCGCGCCCATTTCGACCTCCGCCCGTACGGCATCGTGAAGATGCTCGACCTGATCCACCCGATCTACCAGGCCACCGCGGCCTACGGCCACTTCGGCCGCAAGCCGAAGGAAGTGACCTACGTCGACGGCGCCGGCAAGCAGCACACCGCGACCGCCTTCTCCTGGGAGAAGACCGACAAGGCCGAGGAACTGCGCAAGGCGGCGAAGCTGAAGTAAGCGCTGCGCGAAATCGACGCAGCCGCAGACGAAGGGCGCCGCAAGGCGCCCTTCGTCGTTTCCGATGCGCGACCATTGACTCCCCGCGAACGGCCGCGGTAAAACTGCGGCGGTCGCCGCCCCGGCATGCCCTGGCCCGGCGTCGCCCCATCCCGCCGGGAATGGGCCGCAGCGTTTTTTCGCGCGCACGCCACCGACCCTCCGTCGTCACGCACCGCCCCGCACCGGCGCCGATGCCCGACGGCACGCCACATCACCAGGAAGGAGATGACCATGGCCGCATCGCCGGCAGCGATGAAACTCGACGAGATGTTCGAGACGTTGATCGAAGACGTGAATGCCGAGCGTCGAGCGCGCCGCGAACCGCCTCTCCCCGATCAGCCCGTCGAACGGCTGCGCGGGCTGCTGACGGATCCCGGCACGCTGAACGAGAACCTGCTCCAGGCCGTCGACGCCGGCAACATCCGGATGCTGACCACCCCCAACGAAGGCCAGGGCGTGTACAGCTTCAGTACCCAGACGCTCGGCATCGGGCTGGATCACCTGGCGCGGATCACGGAGGATCACGCCACGGAATACAACCTGCACTTCACGCTGGCCCACGAAAGCCGGCATGCGCTGGACGCCGACGACATCCGGGCGGCCAGCCAGAGACTGAGCGACCAGATCGTCGAGATCGCCACGGGGCCGCTGCCCCACGACTACACGGAAGTCGCGCGGGAGTATCTCCGCCGGGACATGAACTTCGAGATCGATGCGGAAACGGCGGGCGTCAATGCGCACGTGTCCAGGGCGATCGCGCAGCATCCCGGCGAACCCCTGTCGCTGCACGCGATCTACCTGCTCTCGCCGCAGGACATGGGTCCCTACGTCGACCTCCACGAGACGCCGCAGGGGCCGACGGCCACTTACAAGCCGGGGCTGGTGCCGACCGGTCCCGGCGGCCTCCATCTCGATGCCGACGACCCCGGCAACCGCGAGACCATGGGCCGGCTGTTCTACCAGGACAAGGGCTACGAGTGGCGCCAGGGCCTCAACGGCGTCTTGAACGCCGTCAACAACGTCGAAGCGCGGAAGAGCCTCGATTTCGATGACGGACGCAGCGTGCCCGTCGTGCACGACCCCTTGCAGTCACCGCGGATCGACTTCGCCGCGCTGGGTGTCGCGGTGCCGCACGATCCGGTCGAGCGGGTCGCCCTGGGGCGCGTCGTCGACTCCGGCTTGCCGACGCCGGACCAGCCGGACAGCCCCGAAAACGGCTATTTCCAATTCCTGCAGCAACGGTTTCCCGACGCGCGCGCGGAGGATGTCGCGCACCTGCTGCTGAAGGCCAGGGACGTGGGACTGGACGACCCCTCGCAGATCGCGCAGGCCGGCACCGGGCAGGACGGCAGGATGTGGCTCGGAGGGACGAACGACCAGCGCGTGCAGCACGATCCGGCGGAAACGCAGTCGATCGCCAAGACCGCGAACGCACTGTTCGAGCAAGCCTACGAACGGACACATCCGGCGCCTGTCCCGGACGCCCCCGCACCGGCGCATGGCGTCCCTGACGCCGAAGCGCCCAGGAGAGGCATGTGCGCGGTGATGTAGCGCGGCGACGGCGTCGCGCCGTCGATCGCCGGCCCTGCCGCTACACCCGCAGCAGGCCGCGGAATCCGCGCGCGGCGTAGTAGGACTCCGCGCCGTTGTGGTAGACGAACACCTGGTCGTAGCGGCGGTCGCAGAACAGCGCGCCGCCGAGCCTGCGGACAGCGTCGGGCGTGGCGATCCAGCTCGAGGTCTTGAGATCGAAGCGGCCCAGGGTCTGCAGCCGGCGATACTCGGCCTCGGTGAGCAGCCGGACGCCGATCGCGTCGGCCATCGCCACCGCGCTGCCGGCGGGCTTGTTGGCCTTGCGCGCGGCGAGCGCGGCGGCGTCGTAGCACAGGCTGCGACGGCCCTGCGGGCTTTCCGCGGCGCAATCGACGAACACCACCTCGCCGGTCGCCGGATCGTGGTCGACGACGTCCGGCTCGCCGCCGGAAGCCTCCATCGCGGCGAGCGCTTCGAGCCTGTCCGGCGCGGCCCGCAGGCGCGCGGACACCGTCGCCCATGCAAGGCCCGGATGCCGCTGCGCGTGCTTCGCGAACCGGGCTTCCAGCGTCTCCAGCAACGCAGCGTGTCGTGAGGCCTTCATCCAGCACTCCTGTCCGGGCGGGACGGCATCATCGCATGCGCCCGGTCGCGACGAAGGGCGCGACGGCGTGCCGGGCCGGGCGCGGGACGCCGGCCCGTCGGGATTCATGGCGCAGGCGCGGAGCGGTCGCCTTCGTCGGTGGACGAAGCGTCGCGCCCGCCGCGTTTCTTCGCGAGCTTCTGCGCCTTCTGCTTTTTCTTGGCCAGTTCGCGCTGCCGTTTTTCGAAGGAATAGTTGATCTTTGCCAATGGTGTCTCTCGTCGGGAAGGGAAATCAGGCCTTGCCGGGATCGCGGTCCCCGGCCCTGGCGCCGGTGCGGGCGCCCGCGGACTTGGCGGGTTTCGTGGTGATCCGCAGCGGCGTGTTGCCGAGCACTTCGATCCGTCCGCCCGCCTGCTCGAAAGCGGCCATGTCCTCGGCGATGCGTTCGCGGGCGAGTTCATGGGGTGGGACATAGTGGTCGACGGCCGAAGCCTTTTTTGCGATGTCGACGGCATCGGCCTTGCGGCGGACGGCCATGGGGCCTCCTCAGACCAGGGTGGTTTCGATGGGGCGGGCGGCGTATTCATCGCGGACCGCGCTGCAGTACGGACCGCCCATGACGAAGCTGCGGCAGACGGTGGGCCGGGTGTCGTAGATCCGGCAGTTCATGCGCACGCCGTCCAGCGCCACGCACCAGCCTTCCGGATCGCGCGCCATGACGTGCAGGCCGCCGGGCAGGTGGGTGGTCAGGTGCGCGGGCACGTCGTCCTCCTCGCCCAGGACCACCGTCAGTCGGCAGCAGACCGCCTCGCACGCGGTGCAGCGGATCGCGCTGCGCGCTTCGCGCACCATGCGGTTCATGCCGGCGCCCCGACGACGTGGCGGACGTAGTGCAGCAGCCGGCCGCGGAACGGCGGCGTGTCGGCATCGTCCATCGGGCAGCGCACTTCGGTGCAGTGGAAGCCCGCCGCGTCGAGCATGCGGCTGAAACGCCCGCTTTCGCCGCGTCCCGGATCGGTGATGACGATCTCGGCCTCGGGCGCGGCATGGCGCTCCACGACGCCGGCGAGCAGCGCCGCGTGCGCCGATTCGTAGAGCACGTCGCTGGCGATGATCAGGTCGAAACGTCCCAGCGTGGGCAGTTCGACGTCCCAGCGCAGGTGGCGATAGTGCACGGCCGGCAGCGCGTTCAGCGCCGCGTTGTAGGCGAGGAACGGCTCGGCCAGCGGATGGATGTCGGACGCGACGACGTCGCCGCCGCGCCGCTGCAGCACCAGGCTGGCGAGGCCGATGCCGCAGCCCAGTTCGAGGATGCGTTTGCCGGCGATGTCGAAACGCGACATCGCCTGCGCGAGCAGGCGGCCCGCTGGCCACAACTGGCCGAACAGGCTCCATTGCGCGGAGGAAATCCCCAGACGCGCGCCGTAGCCGTCCGGATCGGCGAACTGCTGCTTGTCGCTGAGGATCCGCAGCAGATAGGGATGGCCCGCGATGGTGACCGCCTGGTTGCGGGTGGAATAGCCGGGCATGGAACGCTCCCGTTGAGCGGCCGCCCGGAACGCATCGGAGCGGGTCACGCATGAGAGGGAGCGGAGCGGGCAACTGCCTGGGCGGCTGCGCGGAACGCGCGTGGCAGGCGAGGCCTGATGCCGGCATCTTAACATCCGGCGGAATTTCCTGCTTTTTCCGCGCGGATGCGCCACCTCCGGGTTCAGGCGGAGGCGCGTCGCGGCATGGACGATCGTCACGCTTTCGTGCTCGCGGTGGCGCGGACGCGGCCACGGTGATCGCGGCGTATGCGCCGGGCGCATCCACGAAGCTCCGGCGCGCGCCGGAGGCTTCGCGACAGTCCGGTGTGCGCGTCGCCGAAAGGACCGCGGGTCAGGGCGGGCGGTCAGCGCCGGCCGACGGCATCGGCCGTCAGGACTGGGTGTCGGCGCGCGTCGCCGGCGCGGGCGCGGGCGTCGGGGCCGCGCCCGGAGCCGGTGCGGCCGACGGCGCGTCCTCCGCCACCGCTTCGACCTGGATGCGCAACTGCACGGCCATGTCGAAGCCCCAGTCCTTGCCGGCGTCGATGCCGAACTGGTCGCGCTGCAGCGTGGCGGTGGCGTCGGCGCCGCAGACCTCGCGCTTGAGCATCGGATGCGGCATGCACTTGAAGCTGCCGATGGTCAGGGTCACCGGTTTGGTGACGCCGCGTAGGGTGAGTTCGCCGTCGACGCGGGTCGGCTTGCCGGCGGTGAAGCCGGCGAGCTTGCCGACGTAGTGCGCCTGCGGGTACTTCGCGGTGTCGAAATAGTCGGCGCCCTGCATGTGTTCGTTCAGGACGTCGTGGCCGAAGTCGATGCTCGCCGCGTCGATCAGGATGTCGACGCTGCCGGCGCCGGCGGCCTTGTCGAGGACGATCCGGCCCTCGCTCTTGTTGAACTTGCCGCGCCAGACCGACAGGCCGCCCATGTGGTCGGCCTCGAAGCTGGGATAGGTGTGGCCGGGATCGACGATGTAGGTCACGGGCGCGGCGGCGGCGGCGCCGGCCAGCAGGGACAGGGCGATGAACGGGGCGGCACGGTGCATGGCGAAGCTCCTTGTGTCGGTGTCGTATCTTCCACGACGAACGGGTGCGCGGGGAATCGACATCCGTCGCAATCAGGCGCGCAGGTCGGTCTCGCCCTCGAACACGCCGTCCGGCCCGAACCGGCGCTCGACGATCCGCGCCTCGCCCGCGCCGATCAGCACGACGGTGCTGGCGCGGGTGCCGTAGCGCGCGCCGCGGATGAAGGCCGGCGAGAGCAGGCGCTCGAGTTCGAGGCCGACGCCGGTGTCGGGCAGCGCGTCGTCGGGGGCCGCGGCCGGATCGGCCAGCGCGTCGAACAGCGGCGCGAGGTCGGGCGCGTCGCCCGCCGCGTCCGCCGAGGTCCGCCACGCGTCCAGCCGCGCCATCAGCCGCGCGGTCTTGGGCCAGGGGGCGTCGAGGTCGCCGTTCGACACCCCGTGGACGCCCGGCGCGAGCAGGCGCATCGCGAACGCGCGACCGTCCTCGCCGGCGCGCGGCGCGCCGGGCAGGTTGGTCGCGAAGCCCAGCGTTTCGCCGTCGTGGACCAGCAGGTTGAACGGCCGGAAGCCCGGCGCCGCGCCGGCGAGCGCGTCCAGCGCCGGCGTCACCGGCGTATCGGCGCGCACGAGGTCGGCGACCAGTTCGCCGCGGCTGCGGCCTTCGCGCTCCGGCGGGCGGCGCACGTTGGTCACCGCCGCCAGCCGGGCGCCGCGCAGCGCCAGCCAGCCGCCGCCGTGCAGCGCATCGCGACCGCCGACGACCGCCGGCGTGTCGGTCCAGCGCGCCAGCGGCAGCGTGGGCCGGGCGTGGAATTCGTCGCGGTTGGCGGCCAGGACCAGGCGCCAGCGCGGATGCGCGCGCCAGGCCAGCGCGATCAGGCACATGCGGACGGCTCGCGGGGGGCGGGCCTGCAGGATAGCGGACCGTCGGCGGCGCGCATCGTCGATCGGGCCGACCGCATCGCGCCGGCAGCGTCGCCGGCCCCGGTTTTGGTGCGGCGCAGCATCTAGGCAAGCCGTCCGGCCCGTGCTATTGATCGAGCCGATGGTCCTTGGCAGGAGTCGGACACCGGGATGACGACGGACGCGAGGCAGACCCAGGCGACGGCGGCGACGTGGGGCGCGTCGCGCTACGACGAGATGCACGACGCCGACGGCGTCGCCCGGCCGCATTACCGCGCGTTCGACGACTGGCTCCGCGGCACCCCCGAACCGGTCCTGCGGCACAAGCGCAGCGAAGCCGAACTGGCGTTCCACCGCGTCGGCATCACCTTCTCGGTCTACGGCGAGGCCTCCGGCGACGAGCGCCTGATCCCGTTCGACATGGTCCCGCGGATCGTCCCGGCGACCGAGTGGCGGATGCTCGAAGCCGGCCTGCGCCAGCGCGTGCATGCGCTGAACCTGTTCCTCGGCGACGTCTACGGCGAACAGCGCATCCTGCGCGAGGGCGTGGTGCCCGCCGACCTGGTGCTCGAGAACGACGCGTTCCGGCGCGAGATGCGCGACCTGCGCGTGCCCGGCGGGATCTATTCGCACATCTCCGGCATCGACCTGGTGCGCGCCGGCGACGGCCTGTACTACGTGCTGGAGGACAACCTGCGGGTGCCGTCGGGCGTGTCCTACATGCTCGAGAACCGGCGGATGATGGCGCGACTGGTCCCCGAGCTGTTCGCGCGCCAGCAGATCGCGCCGGTCGAGCACTATCCCGACGCGCTGCTCGACACCCTGCGCGAGGCCGCGCCCGAGGGCATCGACGACCCGACGGTCGCGGTGCTCACGCCGGGCGCGGCCAACTCCGCCTACTTCGAGCACGCCTTCCTCGCCCAGCAGATGGGCGTGGAGCTGGTCGAGGGCGCGGACCTGTTCGTGCGCGACGACACCGTCTATGCGCGCACCACCCGCGGCCCGCAGCGCGTGCACGTGATCTACCGCCGGATCAACGACGACTTCCTCGACCCGACCGTGTTCCGCCCGGAATCGGTGCTGGGCGTGCCGGGCCTGTTCTCGGCCTACCGCGCCGGCCGGGTGACGCTGGCGAACGCGCCGGGCACCGGCGTCGCCGACGACAAGTCGGTGTACCCGTACGTGCCGGACATGATCCGCTTCTACCTGAGCGAAACGCCGATCCTGCTCAACGTCCCGACCTGGCAACTGCGGCGCGAGGACGACCGGCGCTACGTGCTGGAACACCTGCCGGAGCTGGTGGTGAAGGAAGTCCACGGCGCCGGCGGCTACGGCATGCTGGTCGGGCCGGCGTCGACGAAGGCCGAGATCGAGGACTTCCGCGCGCGCATCCTCGCCGCGCCGTCGAACTACATCGCGCAGCCGACGCTGTCGCTGTCGACCTGCCCCACCTTCGTCGACAGCGGCCTGGCGCCGCGCCACATCGACCTGCGCCCGTACGTGCTGTCGGGCAAGCGCATCGTGGCGATGCCCGGCGGCCTGACCCGGGTCGCGCTGCGCGAAGGCTCGCTGGTGGTGAACTCGTCGCAGGGCGGCGGCACCAAGGACACCTGGGTTCTGGAGGCCTGATGCTCTGTCGCACCGCCGAGGATCTTTACTGGGTGTCGCGCCACATGGAGCGCGCGGAGAACACCGCGCGCCTGCTCGACGTCACCACGCGCATCGCGATGCTTCCCGAACGGCTCGACCGCGGCAAGGCCCAGGCCGCGCCGTGGCGGCGCGCGCTGGACGCACTGGGCGCGCTCGAGACCTGCCAGCAGCGCTACGGCGCGATCGACGCCGACAGCGTGATCGACCACCTGCTGCTGTCGCCGCAGAATCCCTCGTCGATCCACGGCTGCCTGCGCGCCGCGCGCGAGGCCGCGCGGGCGCAGCGCGTGGCGATCACCTCCGAGATGTACGAGGACCTCAACGCCTCGTGGCTGGAAATGCGCGGGCTGGACCGCGCCAGCATCGCCCGCGACGGCCTGAGCAGCCTGCTGGAGCGGGTCAAGAGCCGCTCCGCCTCGTTCCGCGGCGTCACCATCGGCACCCTGGGCCGCGGCGAGGGCTACCAGTTCATGCAGCTCGGCGTGTTCATCGAGCGCGCCGACTGGGCGATCCGGCTGCTCGACGTGGTCGGCGGCGACGCCGGCCCGCGCGAGGACGGCGCCGTGCGCGACACCGCCGAGTTCTTCCAGTGGAGCGCGCTGCTGCAGTCGCTGTCGGCGTTCGAAACCTACCGCCGGCTGCAGCGCAAGAGCGTCGATCCGGCCGGCGTCGCCGAGCTGATGCTGCTGCACGAGGCCAACCCGCGCTCGCTGCAGACCTGCACCCACACCCTGCACGGGGTGCTGCGCGATCTCGCCGGCGGCCAGGCGCTGGAAGTGGTGCGCCAGGCCGGCGCGCTGTCGGCCCACGTCCGCTACGCGCGCATCGACGAGATCCTCGCCGAAGGGCTGGAACCGTGGCTGCAGGCCGCGATGGCGCGGCTGGTGCGGCTGGGCGACGCGATCCACCGCCAGTTCATGAGCGCCGCCGACATGGTGCCGCCGCGGGCCGCGGCGTGATCGTCGTCGCGCACGCCGCCGTGGTCGCGCCCGCGATCCGCGGCGCGAACCGCCGGACGACGCCGCGCTACCCGCTGCGGCGCGGAAGCGGGCAGAATGTGCGGCGTCTCCGCGCCCTGCCGTTTCCATGACCTATTGCATCGGACTGAATCTCGACCAGGGCCTCGTGCTCGCGTCGGATTCGCGCACCAACGCCGGCGTCGACGACGTCCGCCGCACCGGCAAGATGCGGATCTTCGCGTCCGCAGGCCAGTACCTGTTCGCGACGCTGTCCGCCGGCAACCTCTCGCTGACCCAGAACGCGCTGAACCTGCTGGAGCAGCGCGGCCGCGACGGCGCCCCCGGCGCACTGGCGTCGGTCGGCTCTATGTTCGACATCGCGCGGATGATCGGCGACGCGCTGCGCGAGATCCGCCAGCGCGACGAGGCCTACCTGCGCGACAGCGGGGTCGATCCCACCGGCAGCTTCATCGTCGGCGGCCAGGTGCGCGGCGAAGCGCCGCGGCTGTTCCTGGTCTACTCCGAGGGCAACTTCATCGAGAGCTCGCCGGAGATGCCCTACTTCCAGACCGGCGAGAGCAAGTTCGGCAAGCCCATCCTCGATCGCGTCATCACCCCGCAGACGGCGATGACCGAAGCGTGCAAGTGCGTGCTGGTGTCGTTCGACTCGACGATGCGCTCCAACCTCTCGGTCGGCCCGCCGCTGGACCTGCTGCTGTACCGCCGCGACAGTTTCAGCGCCGACCTGCGCCAGCGCCTGGACGAACACGACCCGTACCTGCAATCGATCAGCCGGCAGTGGAACGAGACCCTGCGCCAGGGCGTGCGCGATCTGCCCGACCCGGCGTGGCTGGAGGATGCGCCGCTGTAGCGCGGCCCCTGCGCGCACCGATGAGCTCCGCACGCGACTGGCGCGAAGCGCTGACCGACACGCTGCGCCGTGCGCTGCGGATCGAAACCACGCCGGAAGTGGCCGCCGCCGCCCTGCACGCGCTGTCCCCCGGGCAGTGGCTGGCGCTGGACGAGGCCCTGCGCCGGGCGTGGTGGCGACCGGCGCCGCCGGGCCCGGCCTGGTCGCCGTCGATGCCGCCGCGCGAACGCGAACCCGACGCGCAACTGTTCTGCATCGGCTGCCATGCCGACGGCCATCTGCGCGAGCGCGCCTTGCGCCTGTCGCAGACGCGCGAAGGCCGCCTGGCCGACGCGCTGGCGGCGATCCGCTGCGACGACTGGGTCGCGCCGGTGCGCGCCTGCGCCGAGGACGCGCTGCGCCAGCGCGTCGAGCGCGACGCCGGCTGGCCGTTCGAGCGGATCGACCTGCTGCTGGCGCTGTCCCGCCGCGAACGCTTCCGCGACGGCGCCTGGTGCACGCTGCTGGCGCCGGCCCTGCTCGCGCCCGCGCAGGCCGAACGACGCTGGGCGCTGCTCGGCCATCCCCATCCCCAAGTGCGGATGTTCGCCTGCCGCACGATCGCGCAGGCCGATCCCGAACGCGCGACCGAACTCGCCGCGTGGGCGCTGGCCGGCCGCGATCCGGTGATCGCGCTGTGGGCGATCCGCGATCTCCCGGGGCTGGCCGGCATCGCCTTCGACGACGCCCTGCTGGCGCGCGCGGAGCGCAGTCGCTTCGCGCCGGTGCGGGCGCAGGCGATGCGGGTGCGGGCGCAACGCCCGGACGCCGTGTTCGCCGACCGCGTGCGCGCAGCGCTGCTCGACCCGCATCCGTCGGTGCGCAGCGTGGCGGCGTTCGCGGCGCGCGCGCTGGGGATCGACGCCCGCGGCGTCTGGCGCGCGGCAATCGACCAGGCAATCGACCGGGCGGCCGGCCCCGCGCCGCGCGGCGCCGTGCTCGGGCTCGCGGAACAGGCGCAGGCGGAGGACGTCGCGCGCCTGCGTCCGTCGCTCGACGATGCCTCGGGCGACCTGCGCTGCGCCGTCCTGCGCGGCCTGATGCGGGCCGGCATCGACGACGCCCTGCCGATGCTGCGCGACGCGCTGGCCGCGCCGCAGGGCAAGGTGGTGCGGCTCGCCCTGACCCTGGGCAAGGGCGTGCCCGGCGTGCTGTCCCGCGACACCCTGGTCGCGGCCTACGGCCGCGCGGCGAACGTCCGCGCCCGGCGCCTGCTGCTGGACGCCACCTGGCATCTCGGCCCGTGGCAATCGCTGGACATGCTGTTCGACCTGGGCGCGCAGCGGCCCGACGATGCCGACGTGGCGCAGGCGCTGCGCCACTGGCCCGCGCATGCGGGCCGGCGCTATGCATCGCTGTCGCCGGAGCGGCGCGCGGCGCTGCTCGCCCGGATCGACGCGATCGCCGCGGGCCGTCCCGACGCGGACTGGCGCACGATCCGCTGGATCGTCGAGACCGGCGTCGCCTGACTCAGCCGCCGGCGAGGAACCGCAGCCCGACCCCCGGCTCGGTGGCGATCCAGCGCGGCGCGGTGGCGTCGTCGCCGAGCTTCTGGCGCAGCTTGCCGACCAGGATGCGCAGGTAGTGGGTGTCGTCCTCGTGGGTCGGCCCCCACAGTTCGCGCAGCAGTTGCGGTTGGGTGACGAGGCTGCCGGGGTGGCGCACCAGCGCCAGCAGCAGCGCGTATTCCTTGCGGCTGAGGGCGACCGGCTCGCCGTCCAGCAGCACCAGTCGCTGCGCCGGATCGACCCGCAGCCGGCCGTCGTCGTAGACGGCGACGCCGCCCGCCGCGTTCGTGCGGCCGCGCAGGCAGGCGCGCACGCGGGCCATGAACTCCTGCACGCCGAACGGCTTGGTGACGTAGTCGTGGGCGCCGGCGTCGAGCGCGGCGACCTTGTCGCGCTCGTCGGCGCGCACGGTCAGCACGATCACGGGCACCTCCGACCACGTGCGCAGTTCGCGCAGCGCGTCCATGCCGTCGCGATCGGGCAGGCCCATGTCGAGCACGACCAGGTCAGCGCCCTCCAGCGCGAGCGCCTGCAGGCCTTCGCCGGCGGTCGCGGCCAGGCGCACGGCGTAGCCCTGCGCGCGCAGGCCGATGTCGAGGAACCGCCGGATCTGCGGTTCGTCGTCGATCACCAGCACCCGGGCGGGTGCGACCGCGCGCGTGGTCATGCGTCGTCCTCCGCTTCCGGCGGCGCGTCCGCCGGCAGCACGATCCGCAGCCGCGCGCCGACGCCGTCGTCGCCGTCGAGCGCTTCGAGGCGGCCACCGTGGGCCTCGACGATGCCGCGCGCGATCGCCAGGCCGAGGCCGACACCGTCGCGGCCGCGGTCGCCGCGCTCGGCGGTATGGAACGGGTCGAACACGTGCGCGCGCTCGGCCGCGGGGATGCCCGGGCCGGCGTCGATCACGTCGAGCCAGGTCGCGCCGGCGGCGTCGCGACCGGCGCGCACCCGCACCGGCCGGCCCGGCGGCGAGAACTTCGCCGCGTTGTCGAGCAGGTTGAGCAGCGCCTGCTCGAACAGCGCCGGATGCACCCGGATCAGCGCCGGCGCGGCGCCCAGGTCGCTCGCGAACAGCGCGTCGGGCCGGTAGCGGCGCAGGCGCGCGGCGGCGGCGCCGACCAGTTCGTCGACGCCGATCCACTCGCGCACCGGCGACAGCGCGCCGTGGTCGATGCGGGTCATGTCGAGCAGGTTCTGGATGTAGCGGTCGAGCCGTTCGCCCTCCTGGCGCACGGTTTCCAGCAGCGCGCCGCGCTCGTCGGCGGGCAGGCGCTCGCCATAGCTCTCCAGCGCGCCGGCGGCGCCGAGGATCGCCGCCAGCGGCGAGCGCAGGTCGTGCGACACCGACGACAGCAGCGCCGCGCGCAGGCGCTCGCGCTCGTGCGCGAGCCGGGCATCGTCGAGCGCATGCTGCAGCCGCAGCCGGCGCAGCGCGCCGGCGACGTCGTCGGCCAGCGCCCGCGCCAGTCGCCGCGGGCCGTCCTCGACCCGGTCGAGGTAACCGGGGAACTTCAGCCCGAGGGTGCCGAGCCGCTCCTCGCCCGCGCCCAGCGGCAGGAACCACCAGCCCTGTTCGTCGACGCCGTCGCGCGCGGTCGCGACGTCCGCACGCAGCCACAGGTCGGCGTCGAGCACGTCGCGGAACACGTCGGTCGCGATCCGCAGCACGGTCGCGTCGTCCTCGGCCGACGACAGCCGGCGCACCAGCGCCTCGCGCGCTTCGGCGTGGCGACGGGCGCGTTCGAGCGCATCCACCTGCATCGCCAGCCGCGACGCCAGGCCGCCGGCCAGCAGCGCGGCGGCGAGGAACAGCGACACGGTGACGATGCCGTGGCGCGCGTCGATGTAGAACGTGTAGCGCGGCGCGATGAAGAAGAAGTTGTAGGCGAGGAAGCACAGCACCGCGGTCGCGAGCGCGGGCCCGGTGCGCGTGCGCGAGGCGACCAGCAGCACCGCCAGCATGAACACCAGCGACAGGTCGGCCAGGCCGAGCCAGCGTTCGGCCACCGCCGCGATGCCGACCGCCGCCAGCGACGCGCCGACCGCGAGCAGCAGCCCGGCGGCCCGGTCGAAGCGCTGGCGGTATTCGAGGTGGCGGACCGGTTCGGTCATCGGCGCGTTCCGGAGGCGCCGGAAGGCGCTCGCCGGCATTGTGCCGGAACCGTCGCCGACGGGGCATGGCGCGGCCTTCGCGCGGCGCCGAATTTACGTCGAATTTACGCGCGGGACGGGCGCGCGGTCTTCCGGCTTTACGGCCGCCGGCGGGAGACTGCCGCCTCCCTCGCCGCCTGCGATCCGCACCATGAACGCGTTCCCCGCTTCTCCCGCCACGGCCGACGCCGCGCGCCATGCCAAGGCCCATCCCGCACATCCCGCCGAGCCGCGCGCGCGCTTCGGCGCGCTGATGCTCGGCGCCATCGGCATCGTCTACGGCGACATCGGCACCAGTCCGCTGTACACCGTCAAGGAAGCCTTCTCTCCGCACTACGGGCTGGCGCCCGACGCACCGAGCGTGCTCGGCATCCTGTCGCTGATCTTCTGGTCGCTGGTGGTGGTGATCACCGTCAAGTACGTGACCGTGATCATGCGCGCCGACAACGAGGGCGAAGGCGGGATCATGGCGCTCACCGCACTGGTCGGGCGCGGACTGGTCCCCGGCTCGCGCGGCGCCTACGTCGTCGGCCTGCTCGGCGTGTTCGGGGTGGCGCTGTTCTTCGGCGACGGCGTGCTGACCCCGGCGATCTCGGTGCTGTCGGCGGTCGAAGGACTCGGCGTCGCGGCGCCGGGACTGGGGCCGTGGATCCTGCCGATCGCGATCGGCGTGCTGGTCGCGCTGTTCCTGCTGCAGCGCTTCGGCACGGCGGTCGTCGGCCGCGCCTTCGGGCCGGTGGTGCTGGTGTGGTTCGCGGCGCTCGCGGCGATCGGCATCCACAACCTGCTCGCCAATCCCGAGGTGCTGCGCGCGCTCGATCCGCGCTGGGGGCTGCGCTTCTTCGCCGACCACGGCTGGCACGGGCTGCTGATCCTCGGCGCGGTGGTGCTGGCGGTCACCGGCGGCGAGACCCTGTACGCCGACATGGGCCATTTCGGGCGCAGGCCCATCCAGGTCGCCTGGAACGTCATCGTGCTGCCGGCGCTGACCCTCAACTACTTCGGCCAGGGCGCGCTGCTGCTGCGCGATCCGGCGGCGGTGGAAAACCCGTTCTACCTCGGCGTGCCGTCGTGGGCGCTGTATCCGATGATCGGCCTGGCGACCGCGGCCACGGTGATCGCCTCGCAGGCGGTGATCAGCGGCGCGTACTCGGCCGCGCGCCAGGCGATGCTGCTGGGCTACCTGCCGCGGATGGGCGTGCGCCACACCTCGCGCCAGACCGCCGGCCAGATCTACGTGCCCGGCGTGAACTGGCTGCTGATGGCGGCGGTGATCGCGACCGTGCTCGGCTTCGGCGATTCGACCTCGCTGGCGACCGCCTACGGGGTCTCGGTCACCGGCACGATGCTGATCACCAGCCTGCTGCTGATCGTGCTGCTGCGCACCCGCCGCCGCATCCCCGGTTGGCTGTTCTGGCCGCTGGCCGCGGCCTTCGTGCTGGTCGACGTCGCCTTCCTCGCCGCGAACCTCGCGAAGTTCAAGGACGGCGCGTGGTTCCCGATCGCGATGGCGGTGGCGATGTTCGCGGTCATGCGCACCTGGGCGCGCGGGCGCGCGATCCTGCACGCCGAACTGCACAAGGACGGCGTGCCGCTGGCGGATTTCCTGCCCGGCCTGCGGCTGTCGCCGCCGCTGCGGGTGCCGGGGACGGCGGTCTTCCTCACCGGCACGCCGGACATCGTTCCCAAGGCGCTGCTGCACAATCTCAAGCACAACAAGGTGCTGCATGCGCGCAACCTGCTGCTGACCGTGGAAACGCTGCCGGTGCCGGTCGCGCCGGCGCACGCGCGGCTGGCGTTCGAACGGCTCGACGACGATTTCCTGCGCGCGACCGTGCGGGTGGGCTTCATGGAGTCGCCCGACGTGCCGCTGGCGCTGATGCGCTCCGGCGATCGCGACGGCCCGGTGTTCGATCCGATGGACACCACGTTCTTCGCCAGCCGCGAGAGCGTGCTCGCGCCGCCGAATCGCGGCATGCCGCAGTGGCGCGACCGCCTGTTCGCGTTCCTGCACCGCAACGCGGCGCCGGCCAACGAGTTCTTCCGCATCCCCAGCACGCGACTGGTGGAACTGGGCACGCCGGTGGAGATCTGAGCGGGCTGGGATCCGGGCGGTTCGGCATCGGCCGCCGCGCCGGCGACCCTCAGATCGCCGGCACCGGGATGGCGTCCAGCGGCGCCGGCCGGCCGAGGTGGTAGCCCTGGCCGTACTCGATGCCGAGCCGGGCCAGCGTCCTCGACTCGCGCTCGGTCTCCACGCCTTCGACGACGACGGTCGCGTTGGTGCCGCTGGCGAAGGTCCGGATCGCCGACACCAGGTCAGCGAGATGTCGAGCTTGATGATGTCCGGCGACACGTAGAGGATGTGCCGCAGCGACGCGAAGCCGGCGCCGGCGTCGTCGATGGCGACCATCACGCCGCGCGCCTGCAGATCGCGCAGGACGGCGCACAGGCGCTCGTAGTCGGCCACCGTGGTGTGCTCGGTGATCTCCACGATCACCCGGGCCGTGTCGTGCGCGGCGAGCAGCGCGCGGAACGCGTCGGACACGATGGTGTCCGGCGACGCGTTGATCGACAGCCGGCACGGGTGCGGGATGTCGTCCAGCCGGCTCAGCGCGGCGCGCGCCGCCTCCAGCTCCAGCGCCAGGCCCAGGCCGACCTCCGCCGCCTGCACGAACCACACGTCCGGCGTCGGCGTGCCCGCGGGAAACCGCGACAGCGCCTCGTACGCCAGCACGTGGCCGTCCGACAGCGACACGATCGGCTGGTAGACGATGGCCAGCGCATGATCGCGGATCAGCGTCCGGATGCGTCCGGCGAGATCGGATTTCACCTGCGCGGCCTCGTGCTCGGCCGCGAGGTGGCCGCGATATTCGCTGAGCAGGTCGGAATACCCGAGCGCATGGCCGAGCGCCGCGCCGACCAGCGCCGCCATCATCCGCATGGTGCGGACGTCCGGCGCGCGGTAGGCGCGCGGATACGGCGACAGCACCTTGAGCACGCCGAACGGCTTGTCCTCGTACACCAGCGGCGTGACCAGCATCGAACGCAGGCCGACCCGCCGGCAGGCCTCGCGGTTCACCCGCGGGTCGCGCTCGGAGTCGTCGCAGCGCAGCACTTCGTTGCGCGCGACGCACAGCCCCGACAGGCTGTCCTTCGCCGCCACGCGCATGCCGACCTGCGCGGCGGCGGAACCGTTCGCGACCCAGTACACGAAATGGTCGTCGTCCAAGATCTCGACGACCGCACCGGCGGACCGGGTGAGTTCGCACGCGCGGCGGATGACCGCATCGACCACCTGGTTGGGGTCGTGCGCCAGCAGCACGATCTCGTTCTGGGCCGCGATGATGCGGGCGTAGAGCCCGGCATCGCGGCCGGGCGCAGGGGCGGCGGCCGCTTCCGGATCGGCCTGCGCGTTCGGGTCCACGCGTCCTGGTGGCGACTCCTTGCGCATGCCCTGCCCTGTGCGTCCTCGAGGTGGCGTGATTGCGGCGTGTCCGCGCGACAGATACCGCTTGCGCCATCGTCCGTCAAGCCATGTTCGACGCGCGAACCGAAGCGGCGGCGGCGAGCGCGCACGGGGGAAAGATGTCGTCAATGAAGATCGCGCGCACGATCGATCGCATGCGCGATGCGGCGCGTCGACGCGCGCTTCGATGCGTCCGCACGCGTCGCGATCGACATCGCCGATCGCGACGCGCGGACGCCGCCGTTCAGGGCGTCGCGGCGTCCTTCGCCGGGGCCGCGGCCGCAGGCGCGGCCGGCTTCGCGTGCTTCACGAATTCGTCCAGCCAGGCATCGCTCTCGGCCAGCATGTGCAGGATCGACTCGCGGGCGCGGTAGCCGTGCGACTCCTTCGGCAGCATCACCAGTCGCGCGGTGCCGCCCAGGCCCTTGATCGCGGCGAACATGCGCTCGCTCTGGATCGGGAAGGTGCCGCTGTTGTTGTCGTCCTCGCCGTGGATCATCAGCAGCGCGTCCTTGATGTCGCCGGCGTAGTTGAACGGCGACATCGTCTGGTAGGTCTCGCGCGCATCCCAGTAGTTGCGCTCCTCGGACTGGAAGCCGAACGGCGTCAGCGTGCGGTTGTAGGCGCCGCTGCGGGCGATGCCGGCCTTGAACAGGCGGGTGTGCGCGAGCAGGTTGGCGGTCATGAACGCGCCGTAGGAATGCCCGCCGATCGCGATCCGGTCGCGGTCGGCCACCCCGCGGCGCACGACCTCGTCGACCGCGGCCTCGGCGTCGGCGATCAACTGCGGCAGGTAGGTGTCGTTCGGTTCCTTGTCGCCTTCGCCGACGATCGGCATCGACGGGTTGTCGAGCACGGCGTAGCCGCGCGCCAGGAACGGCAGCGGCCCCCAGTAGCTGATCGCGTTGAACCGGTAGGGCGAACCGGTGACCTGCGACGCCGCCTCCGCGGATTTGAACTCCGCCGGGTAGGCCCACATCAGCATCGGCAGCGGCTTGTCGCGGCCCGGCTTGAAGCCCGGCGGCAGGTAGAGGTTGGCGGTGAGTTCGACCCCGTCCTTGCGCTTGTAGCGGATCTGCTCCTTCCTGACGTCGCGGAGCTGCGGCGTGGGATGGGTGAACCGGGTCAGCGCCACCGGCTTGCCCTTCGCGGCGAGGTCGAGGCGATAGAAGTTCACCGGCTCGGTCGGCGATTCGCGGGTGATCAGCACCCGCCTGGCGTCGTCGTCGAGCAGCGCGACCACGTCGCTGTAGGTCGGCGCGGCCGAGCGGTACAGCCGCTGCTTGGTGTTGTCGGCGAGGTTCCAGCGATCGAGGAACGGACGGTCGCCCTCGGGCGAGGCGCCGTCGCCGATCAGGTACAGGCTCTTGCCGTCGGACGAGAAGCGCAGGCGCGGGAAGCCGTTGGCGTCGCGCTCGGCCACCGGCGTGCCGGGATCGGCATAGCGATCCTCGCTGGAGCCCTCGAACAGCAGCGCCGGCGCGGTCGCCGGCGCGTCCGGCGCCAGCCGCCAGGTCTTGACCTTGCGCGTCTTCCACCAGAACTCGCTGAGCAGCGCCACGTCGCCGCGACCCCAGGCGATGCTGGCGACCCGGCTGCCGACCTTGGCCAGCGACACCGGCGGCGCATCGAACGGCGCGGCCTGCATCAGCACTTCGTCGCGGATATCGGCCGGCTTCGCCGGATCGCCGCCGTCGCGGGCCTCGGTCCAGACCAGCGTCGCCGGGGCGTCGCTGCGCCAGTCGATGTCGCGCACGCCGGTGGGCACGGCGTCGTTGCCGCTGGGCAACCCCTCGAACAGCGGCAGCGTGGCGACGGTGTGCTCGGGCTTGCCGTCGAGGTCGAGGACCTCGATCCGGCGCGGGAAGTACGACCACGGCACGACGTAGGAGAACGGCCGTTCGATCTTCTCCGACAGCAGGTGGCGGCCGTCGGGCGACGGCGTCAGGCTGGCGTACAGGCCGGGCGCGCCGATCTCGCGCACGCCGCCGTCCACGTCCACCAGCGCCGGCTGCACGCGCAGATAGTGCTCGAAGGTCTGCGCGTCGTGCTCGTCGCGCAGCATGTCCTGGTAGGTGCGGATCTGCCGCACCGCGCCCTTGCCGCGGGTTTCCTGCAGGGCCGGCCCGGTCGGCACCACCGCCTCGGGCGGCGGGCCGCCCTGGCCCACGCGCAGGTTCACCAGCAGGCGCCGGCTGTCGGGCATCCAGCGCAGGTCGCCGCGCACGGTGTTCAGCGAACGGTCCAGCAGTTTGCGCGCGCGGTGCGCGGCGACATCGACCAGCCACAGCGTGTTCGCGCCGGAATAGGGATCCTGCTGGTTGAGGGCGATGTACTTCTGGTCCGGCGACCACGACACCGAGGCCAGCGACAGCGGCTGCGGCAGGCCGTCGATGCGGATCTCGCGGCCGCTGTCGGCCGCCATCAGCCACAGGTCGGTGACGAACGAAAACCGGCTGGGCGCGTAGGTCCGCGGGTTGATGCGCATGCCGGCCAGGCGCAGCTCCGGCTGCGCCACCAGCGCGATCGACGGCAGCGGCGGCACCTGCTGCAGCGCGATCAGGTCGCGGCGCGGGCTGAGCGAGAGCTGCGGCGGCCGCGGCGCGTCGACGATGGCCTTGAGCTCGGGGACGGGCTCGCGGTAGCCGCCGTCGGCGCGGGCAGGCGCGGGCGCGGCGGGCGCGGCGGACTGGGCGTGCACTGCCGGCACTGCCGGCACGGCCAACGCGGCGGCGAGCAGCACCGGCAGGGCCAGGCGGCGCGGAAGGGCGGAACGGATGGACATGGCGGCGGCTCCCCGGAATCGACGTGAAGACCCCCATGGTCGCCCCGGCCCGGCGGCCCGCCATGCGCCACAGGTCATGCTGCCGGCCCGATTCATCGTTCCATCGCGAGATAGCGATAGAATGCCGCCCCTGCCCCCGCCGAGGGGCGCTGCAAGCCCGCCGGACGGCCGTCCCCGGGATCAGGCTCGGCGGAGGTTCCACGCATCAACGGCGCCCGTTCACTGCCCCGCCCGGGCACACGACGGAGAACCGCATGAACGCACAGGTCAAGCCCATCCAGGACCACAAGGTCGCCGACCTCTCGCTGGCCGACTGGGGCCGCAAGGAAATCCAGATCGCCGAGCACGAGATGCCCGGCCTGATGTCGATCCGCCGGAAATACGCCGAGTCCAAGCCGCTGAAGGGCGTGCGCGTGACCGGCTCGCTGCACATGACCATCCAGACCGCGGTGCTGATCGAGACCCTCAAGGACGTCGGCGCCGACGTGCGCTGGGCCTCGTGCAACATCTTCTCGACCCAGGACCACGCCGCCGCCGCGATCGCCGCCACCGGCACCCCGGTGTTCGCATGGAAGGGCGAGACCCTTGAGGAATACTGGGACTGCACCCTCGACGCCGTGACCTTCCCGGGCGGCGGCTCCAACAAGTATCTCGGCCCGGAACTGGTCGTCGACGACGGCGGCGACGTCACCCTGCTGATCCACAAGGGCTACGAGCTCGAGAACGGCAGCGACTGGGTGAACACCCCCTCGGCCTCGCACGAGGAGCAGATCATCAAGAACCTGCTCAAGCGCGTCGCCAGGGAACGTCCCGGCTTCTGGACCACGGTGGTCAAGGACTGGAAGGGCGTCTCCGAAGAGACCACCACCGGCGTCCACCGCCTGTACCAGCTTGCCGAAGCCGGCAAGCTGCTGGTCCCGGCGATCAACGTCAACGACTCGGTCACCAAGTCGAAGTTCGACAACCTCTACGGCTGCCGCGAGTCGCTGGCCGACGGCCTCAAGCGCGCGATGGACGTGATGCTGGCCGGCAAGGTCGCGGTGGTCTGCGGCTACGGCGACGTCGGCAAGGGCTCGGCGCACTCGCTGCGCGCCTACGGCGCCCGCGTCATCGTCACCGAGATCGACCCGATCTGCGCGCTGCAGGCGGCGATGGAAGGCTACGAGGTCAAGACCGTCGAGGACACGCTGGGCCTGGCGGACATCTACGTCACCACCACCGGCAACAAGGACGTGATCACCTACGACCACATGCTCGGCATGAAGGACCAGGCGATCGTCTGCAACATCGGCCACTTCGACAACGAGATCCAGGTCGACCGCCTCAACGCCAGCGGCGCCGAGAAGATCAACATCAAGCCGCAGGTCGACAAGTACAGGCTGCCCGCCGTCGACGGCAACCCCGGCCGCGAGATCTTCCTGCTCGCCGAAGGCCGCCTGGTCAACCTCGGCTGCGCCACCGGCCACCCGAGCTTCGTGATGTCCAACTCGTTCTCGAACCAGACCCTGGCGCAGATCGACCTGTGGGCGAACAAGGACTTCTATTCCCCGAAGGTCTACATCCTGCCGAAGAAGCTCGACGAGGAAGTCGCGCGCCTGCACCTGGAGAAGATCGGCGTCAAGCTGACCACGCTCACCGCGCAGCAGGCCGAATACCTCGGCGTGCCGGTCAGCGGCCCGTTCAAGCCCGAGCACTACCGCTACTGATCGCGGCGTTTCCCCCGCGAGACTTCACCCGACGGGCGCTTCGGCGCCCGTCGTCGTTTCCGCGGGCCTCTTGCCGCCCGAACGGCTTCCCCCCCGCCGGATGCAAACACCCCGCCGTAGGAGCGATGTGAGTCGCGACCTGATGACACAGCGGGTCGCGACTGACGTCGCTCCTACGAAAGACACGGCCCGGCGACGGGGCCGGCAAGGCGCGCGATCGGGCCGGCCTCCTGCAACCCGAACGGCCCACCCCGCCGGATGCAAACACCCCTGCCGTAGGAGCGACGTCAGTCGCGACCTGACGACACAGCGGGTCGCGACTGACGTCGCTCCTACGAAAGACACGGCCCGGCAACGGGACCGGCGAGGCGCGCCGATCGGGCCGGCCTCCTGCAACCCGAACGGCCTCCCCCCGCCGGATGCAAACACCCCTGCCACAGGAGCGACGTGAGTCGCGACCTGACGACACAGCGGGTCGCGACGCACGTCGCTCCTACGAAAGACAAGCGCTGCCGCCGGCTGGCCTTCGCCCGCCGCGATTCCCGTTCACCCGATGTCCGGCATCGCCGGCCCCGGTCCGCGACGGCGGGCCGGGCAGCAGCCATCGAGCCATCAGGAGACGCGGCATGACCAAACAAGCATCGTGGGCCCACGGCAACGCCGTGGTGACGGAACTGCCGAGCGGGCTGCTCGTGCGCCACTGGGGCTGGGGCACCGAAATGCAGTTCACCTTCAGCGCCGGGCAATCGCCGCCGGCCGCCTGGGCCCACATCCCGATCCCGACGCCGGTGATCATCGACGACGCGCGCGCGAAGGTGCGCACCCTGTTCCTGCTCTACAAGACCGGCCAGCACGCGGCGATCGACAGCGTCCATGTCTTCGACGGCCCGAACCGCATCCATGCCGAGGACTTCGTCAACGGCAGCGGCGCCAGCCCGTTCCGGCGCACCGGCAACCATTCGACCGGCATCGACGGCCGCAACACCATCACCCTGCCGACCGACCACGAAGTGCTGTGGGGGCTGTCGATCGCGTTCAAGATGACCCCGGTGGCGATCTCGGTCTCGTCGCCGCCGGTCGATCCGGAAGGCACGGTGCTGATCACCGCCGCCGGCGCGGATTTCTTCTGATCGCGCCCCGGCGACAGCGTGCGGCGCGGGCCGCGGCAGACGCCGGTCCGCGGCTCACTTCACCCGCCGCTTCTCCAGCTTGCGCGCCAGCGTCCGCCGGTGCAGGCCCAGCCGGCGCGCGGTTTCGGAGATGTTGAAGCCGGTCTCCACCAGCGTCTCGTGGATGCGCTCCCACTCCAGCGTCTTGATCGACGAGGTCTTGCGCGCGCCGACCTCGACCTCGTCGTCGCCGGCCGCGCGCTTGAACGCGGCCTCGATGTCGTCGGTGTTGGATGGCTTGGCGAGGTAGTGCATCGCGCCGAGCTTGATCGCCTCGACCGCGGTCGCGATGCTGGCGTAGCCGGTCAGCACGACGATCAGCATGTCCGGATCGTGCGCGTGCAGGTCCTTCACCCACGACAGCCCGGAGGCGTTGCCGGCGAGCTTGAGGTCGACCACCGCATGGGTCGGCGCGAAGCCGTCGAGCACGCTCGCCAGCGGCTCCTGCCCGGTCGCGCCGCGCACCGCGTAGCCGCGGCGCTCGAACGAGCGCGCGAGCGTGCGCGCGAACGCCACGTCATCCTCCACGATCAGCAGTCTGCGCTCATCGGTCATCGTCGCGACCCTCCCCGATGTCGTCGTCCGGATGCGCGCCGGCGTCGATCTCGATCGCCGCCAGCGGCAGCGTGACCGTCACCGCGGCGCCACCCTGCGGCAGGTTGCGCACCGCCAGCCGTCCGCCCAGCGTGCGCGCCACGTTCACCGACAGGAACAGCCCGAGGCCGCCGCCGGCGCGGCCCTTGGTGGAGTTGTACGGCGTGCCCAGCCGCGCCAGCACGTCGGCCTCGAACCCCGGCCCGGCGTCGCGGACCTCGATCACCAGGTCGTCGCCGCCGCCGGACACGTCCAGCTCGACACGCTGCGGCGACGCCTCCAGCGCGTTGTCGAGCACGTTGAACACCATCTGCCGCAGCCCGGCGTCGGCGACGATCCACGGATTCGGCGCGACCCGGCGCGCGTAGCGGAAATCCGCCGGGTTGCTCAGCGTGCGCCACTGCTCGGCGAGCTCGTCCAGGAACGCATGCAGCGTGGTCTGCACCGGCGCCTCGCCGCGGGTCTCGCCGGCGGCGAGCAGGATGTTGGTGACGATCGACTTGCAGCGCGCGACCTGCGCCTGCATCTCGACCAGGTCGTGGTAGATCTCGGCCTCCGACGACATCGACGGCAGGTGCTGCCAGTCGCCGAGGATCACCGACAGCGTCGACAGCGGGGTGCCCAGTTCGTGCGCGGCGCCGGAGGCGAGCAGGCCCATGCGCACGATGTGCTCCTCCTCGGCCGCGCGCTGGCGCAGTTCGGCCAGGCGCGCGTCGCGCTCGCGCAGGATGCGGCCGATGCGGGTGATGAACACCACCAGCAGCGCGGCGATCAGCACGAAGCAGATCAGCAGGCCCTGCACGTAGAGGTCGGCGAGGCCCTTCGACAGATCGACCTCGATCCGGGTCGGGCTCGGCACCGCGATCAGCACCGCCACGCTGAGCGCGGTGGCGGCGGCGACGATCCAGTTGCCCGGCGGGCGCAGCAGCACGGTCGCCAGCGCGACCTGCAGCAGGAACAGGAACATGAACGGATTGGCGATGCCGCCGCCGAGGTGCAACTGGAACGCGAGCGAGCCGACGTCGACCAGCAGCGCCGCCAGCAGCGCCCCTTCCGACACCCGACCGGAGCGCCACCACACGAACTGGCTGCACAGGTTGAACAGCGCCAGCGCCGCGAGCGTGCCGAGCATCCAGCCCAGCGGCAGCGCGATGCGCAGGCCGGCATAGACGACCACGATGGTGAGCAACTGCCCGCCCACCGCGATCCAGCGCAACTGGATGAGCTGGTGCATGCCGCGCAGGCCGGCGTGGGCCGGCGCGGGGATCGCGGACGGCGTGCGCAGCCCGCTGGCGACGGTTTCCACGGTCGACCGGTCGGCAGGGATGGCCTGCATGGCGGGGCCCTCTTCGTCAGCGGCCATCTTGCCGCATGCGGCGCCGCGACACGAGCAGGCGCGCGCCGGCCAAGACCGTGAGCGCGGCCAGGCCGAACCAGGTCAGGGCGTAGCCGAGATGGGCGTCGCGGAACTGCACGACGGTCAGGCCGCCGCGCGGCCAGCCGCCGGGCTGCGGGCCGGCCTCGGCGTCGATGAAGAACGGCGCGACCGCGGCCGCGGGCAGTCGGCGCGCGCGCGCGATCGCCGCCACGTCGCGCGAATACCAGCGATCGTCGGCCGGCGCGTTGCGGCGCAGGAAGCCGCCGTCCGGCTCCGACGGTCGCAGCAGGCCGACGATCTCGACCCGGCCCGCCGGCGCGGCGGCCGCGCGCGCGCCCTGCGGCACGAAGCCGCGATTGACGAACACGATGTCGCCGGCGTCGGTGCGCAGCGGCGCCAGCGCCCACGCGCCCATGCCGAAGTCGGTGACCGCCTGGGTGCGCGCTTCGGCGACCGGCAGGAAGGCGCCGGTCACGCGGATGCGGCGGTAGCCGTCGCTCTCCTCGGTCACCGTCGGCCAGGCCGCGCGTGACGGCGGCGCGACCGGCGCGGCGTGGATGCGCGCCTCGACCCGCGCGATCAGCGCGTGTTTCCAGGCCATGCGCTGCAATTGCCAGACGCCCAGCGCGACGAAGCCGGCGAACGCCGCCGCCAGCAGCGCGCACAGGGCCACGGCCGCCGCCGAAGGACGGTCCCGCCGCGCCGCCGCAGGCGCGGTCGCGGACGCTCGCCCGACGCAGGCCGTCGACGCGCTCATGGCACGCCCTGCATCCCCTGCATCTCGTGGGCGCCCGGCATCATGTTGCTGTTGAGGTGGTGCATGACCCACAGCGAACCACTGAGCACGATGATCACCAGCACCGCCGTGAATACCAGCGCCAGCAGGTTCCAGCCGCCCTCGGAGCGGGCGTTCATGTGCAGGAAGTAGACCATGTGGACCACGATCTGCACCGCCGCGAAGGCCAGCAGCACCACCGCCAGCGCGGTGGAGTTCTGCACGCCCTTGCCCATCACCAGCGCGAAGGGAATCGCGGTCAGCACCACCGACAGCACGAAGCCGGTGAGGTACTCGCGCGCCGAGACGTGCGGGATGCCGTCGTCGTCGTGGTCGTCATGATGCGCGGCGTGCGCGGCTTCGGAAGGCAACTGGCTCATGGCAGCACGCCCATCAGGTAGACGAAGGTGAATACGCCGATCCAGACGACGTCGAGGAAGTGCCAGAACATCGACAGGCAGGCGATGCGGCGCATGTTCTCGCGGGTCAGGCCGCGCTGCGCGACCTGCACGCACAGCGTCAGCAGCCAGACGATGCCGAAGAACACGTGCAGGCCGTGGGTGCCGACCAGCGCGAAGAACGACGACAGGAACGCGCTGCGTTGCGGGCCGGCGCCCTCGTGGATCAGGTGCGCGAACTCGTACAGCTCGATGCCGAGGAACGCCAGACCCAGCGCGCCGGTCGCGAGCAGCCAGCCGATCGTGCCACGGCGGCTGCGCCGCTGCATCGCGATCATCGCGAAGCCGTAGGTGATCGACGACAGCAGCAGCACCGCGGTGTTGGCCGCGACCAGGCGCAGGTCGAACAGATCGGCGCCGGACGGGCCCGCGGCGTAGTTGCGCCCGAGCACGCCGTAGGCGGCGAACAGGCAGGCGAAGATCATCAGGTCGCTGAGCAGGTACAGCCAGAACCCGAACAGCGAGCCGTTCTGCGGATGATGGCGGCCGGCGGTATCGAGGAACATGCCGTCGAAGGGCATGCTGTCGAGGCGCCCGCTGCCGGGCGCGGCCGGCGCACCCTCTCCGTGACGCAGGGCGATGGCGTCAGACACGGACGGCCTCCAGTTGCGCGGTGCGCGCACGCTCGGTGGCCTCGACCACCTCCGCGGGGATGTGGTAGTCGCGATCGAGGTCGAAGCTGTTGCGGATGGCCCAGGCCACGGTCGCGACCAGGCCCGCGATCGCCAGCCACCAGACGTGCCAGATCATCGCGAAGCCGACCAGCGTGCTCGTCGCCGCCAGGATCACGCCGGCGGAGGTGTTGCGCGGCATGTGGACCGGCAGGAAGCCGCTGGTCGGGCGCACGAAGCCGCGGCGCTTCATGTCCCACCAGGCGTCGGTGTCGTGGACCACCGGGGTGAACGCGAAGTTGTAGTCCGGCGGCGGCGACGACGTGGACCACTCCAGGGTGCGGCCGTCCCACGGGTCGCCGGTGAGGTCTCGCAACTGCTCGCGGCGGCGGTAGCTGACGTACAGGCACACGAGGAACGCGGCGATGCCGATCGCGATCAGCACCGCGCCGAACGCGGCGACCACGAACCACACCTGCAGCGACGGGTCGTCGAAGTGGCTCATGCGCCGGGTCACGCCCATCAGGCCGAGCACGTACAGCGGCGTGAACGCGAACCAGTAGCCGGCCAGCCAGAACCAGAACGAGACCTTGCCCCAGAACGCGTCGAGCCGGTAGCCGAAGGCCTTGGGGAACCAGTGGGTCATCGCCGCGAACAGGCCGAACACCACGCCGCCGATGATCACGTTGTGGAAGTGCGCGACCAGGAACAGGCTGTTGTGCAGCACGAAATCCGCCGACGGCACCGCCAGCAGCACGCCGGTCATGCCGCCGACCACGAAGGTGACCATGAAGCCCATCGTCCACAGCATCGGCACTTCGAAGCGGATGCGGCCGCGGTACATCGTGAACAGCCAGTTGAAGATCTTGGCCCCGGTCGGGATCGAGATGATCATCGTGGTGATGCCGAAGAACGAGTTGACGCTCGCGCCCGAGCCCATCGTGAAGAAGTGGTGCAGCCACACCAGGTACGACAGCACGGTGATGCAGACCGTGGCGTAGACCATCGACGAGTAGCCGAACAGGCGCTTGCCGCTGTAGGTGGACACGATCTCCGAGAACACGCCGAACAGCGGCAGGATCAGGATGTAGACCTCCGGGTGGCCCCAGATCCAGATCAGGTTCACGTACATCATGGCGTTGCCGCCGAGGTCGCTGGTGAAGAAGTTGGTGCCGGCGTAGCGGTCCAGCGTCAGCAGCGCGAGCGCCGCGGTCAGCACCGGGAACGACACCACGATCAGCACGTTGGTGCACAGCGCCGTCCAGGTGAACACCGGCATCTTCATCATCGTCATGCCCGGCGCGCGCATCTTGATGATCGTCACCAGCAGGTTGACGCCGGACAGCAGCGTGCCGACGCCGGCCACCTGCAGCGACCACAGGTAGTAGTCCACGCCGGTGCCCGGACTGAACGCGATGCCCGACAGCGGCGGCATCGCCAGCCAGCCGGTGGTGGCGAACTCGCCGAAGAACAGCGACAGCATCACCAGCACCGCGCCGCCCACGGTCATCCAGAAGCTGAAGTTGTTGAGGAACGGGAACGCCACGTCGCGCGCGCCGATCTGCAGCGGCACGAGGTAGTTCATCAGCCCGGTGACCAGCGGCATCGCCACGAAGAAGATCATGATCACGCCGTGGGCGGTGAAGATCTGGTCGTAGTGGTGCGGCGGCAGGTAGCCGAGGTTGTCGCCGAACGCCATCGCCTGCTGCAGGCGCATCATCAGCGCGTCGGCGAAGCCGCGCAGCAGCATCACCAGGCCCAGCACCATGTACATGATGCCGATCTTCTTGTGGTCGATGCTGGTGAACCAGTCCTTCCAGAGCGTGCCCCAGAGGCGGTACTTCGTGATCGCGGCGAACACGGCGAGGCCGACCAGCACGGTGCCGATGAAGGTCGCGAGCACAATGGGCTCGTGCAGCATGGGGATGTCGGCCAGCGACATCCGCCCGGTCAGGGGCGAATAGGCGGCGGTGGCGGTGGACAGGGACATCGGGGTCTTCCGGGAACGAAGGCGTTGTGGGTGCGCGGGGCGGCGGGTTCGGGATGCGATCGACGCGGGATCCGGGCGCGATCAGGGCGCGCCCGCGCCGCCGAGGCCGGCGGGGACGAGGCGTCGCTGCGCTTCCGGCGTCTCGCACACGCCCGAGGCGACGTAGGGACCGAGCCGCGGATCGCCGCGGCGCGGCATCGCGATCTGGCCGAGGCCGTCCTTGCCGAGGCCGCCGGCGGCGTCGATCGCCATCATCTGGTTCGCGCACAGCCGCGCCGGATCGACGCAGCGGTTCACGATCGCGTCGAACAGCCCGCGCTCGACCGCGCCGTAGCGGCGGACCGGCTCGCGCTGGCTCGGCTTCTCCAGTTCGAGGTAGGCGCCGCGGTCGAGCGTCGTCCCGGCCGCGCGCTGCTGCTCGATCCAGCGCTCGAAGTCGGCGTCGGCCAGCCCGCGGAAGCGGAAGCGCATGTGCGAGAAGCCGGCGCCGCTGTAGTTGGCGGAGAAACCCTCGTGGTCGCCCGGCGCGTTGATCACCGCGTTGAGGTCGGACTCCATGCCGGGCATGCCGTAGATCATCCCGGCCATCGCCGGGACGTAGAAGGTGTTCATCACTGACGAGGCGGTGATCCGGAAATGCACCGGGCGATCGACCGGCACCGCGACCTCGTTCACCGTGGCCACGCCCTGCTCGGGATAGACGAACAGCCACTTCCAGTCGAGCGCGACCACCTGCACTTCCAGCGGTCTGGTGCCGGCAGGCACCGGGCGGCCGGCGGCGATCCGGTCGAGCGGGCGCGCGGGGTCGAGCAGGTGGGTGCTGATCCACGTCACCGCGCCGAGTGCGATGATGATCAGCAGCGGCACGCCCCAGATCACCAGTTCGAGCTGGGTGGAGTGGTCCCAGTCCGGCGTGTACGTCGCCGCGCGGTTGGACGCGCGGTAGCGCCACGCGAACCAGAACGTGAGCGCGATCACCGGCACGATCACGATCAGCATCAGCAGCGTGGCGACCACGATCAGGTCGGCCTGGCGGCTGGCGATGTCGCCCGCGGGATCGAGCACCTGCAGCCGGCAGCCGGAGAGCAGCGCGGCCGACGCCAGGGCGACGACCAGCGGCGAACGGAGCCTGTAGCGCATGGGGAGGGAGAGGAATCTCGACCGGAATTGATCGCGATCAATATAGAGGCGACGCGCTTGCGAGAAGATTGGACGTTTTGTCCTATGGTCCGCGCACCCGGGCTCTGTCAGTCTGTGTCCTGCGGCGATTCCGGCCGCACGCTCCCGTGACTCGCCCGTGCCCCGCTTCCCGTGATCCGACGCCGCGACCGATGAACACCGCCACAGGTCCCACCGCCTCCACCCACGACCACGGCACCAAGGCCCATCCCGACGTGGCGCCGGGCGAAATCGCCGTCGGCGTGGTCATCGGCCGCGCCTCGGAATACTTCGATTTCTTCGTCTACGGCATCGCCTCGGCGCTGGCCTTCCCGGCGGTGTTCTTCCCGTTCGCCGACGGACTGCGGGGCACGCTGTACGCGTTCGCGATCTTCGCGCTGGCGTTCGTCGCGCGGCCGCTCGGCACGATCCTGTTCATGTCGCTGCAGACCCACTGGGGCCGCGGCATGAAACTCACCGTTGCGCTGTTCATGCTGGGCACCGCCACCGCGGGCATGGCGTTCCTGCCCGGCTACGCCACCCTCGGCGGCGCGTCGATCGTGCTGCTCGCGCTGCTGCGCATCCTGCAGGGCATCGCGCTGGGCGGCTCGTGGGACGGCCTGCCGTCGCTGCTCGCGCTGAACACGCCGAAGGAACGCCGCGGCTGGTACGCGATGCTCGGCCAGCTCGGCGCGCCGGTCGGCTTCATCGTCGCGGCGTCGGTCTTCGCCTTCCTGCTCGCCAGCCTGACCGAGCGCGACTTCCTCGAATGGGGCTGGCGCTATCCGTTCTACGTCGCCTTCGCGATCAACGTCGTCGCCCTGTTCGCACGACTGCGCATCGTCGTCGCCGAGGAATACCAGGGCAAGATGCACGAACTGGACCTCGAGCCCACCCCGATCCGCGAACTCGTCGCCGAGAAGGGCCAGCACGTGGTCATCGGCGCGTTCGCGGCGCTCGCCAGCTACGCGCTGTTCCACATCGTCACGATCTTCCCGCTGTCGTGGATCCGGCTGTATTCCGACCAGTCGATGAGCGGCTTCCTGTCGATCCAGATCGTCGGCGGCCTCGTCGCCATCGGCGGCGTGATCGCCTCGGGCGTCGTCGCCGACCGCGTCGGCCGCGCGCGCACGCTGGGCGGACTGGCGATCGCCATCGCGATGTTCAGCGGCTTCGCGCCGACCCTGATGGGCGGCGGCAGCGCCGGCCAGGCCGCGTTCGTGCTGATCGGCTTCCTGCTGCTGGGCCTGTCCTACGGCCAGGCCGCCGGCGCGGTGACCGCGAACTTCGGCAAGCGTTACCGCTACACCGGCGCCGCGCTCACCGCCGACCTCGCCTGGCTGATCGGCGCCGCCTTCGCGCCGCTGGTCGCCCTCGGCCTGTGCGCCAGCTTCGGCCTCGAATGGCTGGGCGCCTACCTGCTCTCCGGCGCCGTCGGCACCCTCGCCGCGCTCGCGATCAACCGGGCGCGGAAGTACAAGAGCTGATCGAGCGAGCAACACGCACGCGCCCGGCATCGACAACGCATCGCGCCGCGTCGTTGGCATTCGTTCCGCAAGCAACGCTTCTGTAGGAGCGACGTGAGTCGCGACCTGATGACGTTTCGGGTCGCGACTCACGTCGCTCCTACAAAGAGCAGCTCCGCGCACAAGCCGTCGCAGCGCTCCAATTTTTCATCCGCGCCAACCCGCATTCGCTTCCCAGAACTCCACCGCGCGCCGGTAGGCCTCGCGGTCGATCGGCACGCCCGAGCCGCCCTCCTCCACGCCCAGCGCGTTGCGCAGCATGGTGATCGGGGTCATCGGGGTTTCCTCGGGCGTCATCGTGTAGAGGCAGCCGACGACGCCCCACTCGGCGTCGTACGGCGTGCCTTCCTTTGCCATCTGCTCGCGGTCGTAGAGGATCGCGATCAGGTACTCGGCGACCGGCGGCTCCACGCCCTCGAACCAGCGCACCAGCACCGGCAGCTCGCGGGAGTTGCGGGCTTCGTAGGCGCTGCGCAGCAGGTGGCGATTGCCGGTGTCGATCGGGATGGTCATGCATCGCGTCGAAGTCCAGTTGCGATGCACGTGGAGCTTGCAGAACGGCGCGTAGCCGTCGAGCATGGCGACCGGGGTTTCCGCGTTGAGCCGCTGCACGAACTGTTCCGGCGTGCAGTCCTGGATCGTGTTGCGGCGGGGTTCGGCGGGAAACAGGCGCGGGCGGGCGAATTCGGTCAAAACGATAGTCATGGCGGACGCAGGGCACGGGACGCGGGCAGTCTAGCGCCCGCGCCGGCGCACCGCGTCACCAGTCGAACGACGCCGACACGCTGACGCTGCGGCCCGGGCGGGTGTAGAAGTCGATGTCGCTGGCCGTCGCCGAGACGCCGCGGACGGTGCTCCAGTCCCAGTAGCGGCGATCGAACGCGTTGAGCAGCGCGAGGTTCACCCGCATCGACGACACCGGCTTCCACCAAGCGTACACATCGAGCAGGCCGTGGCCCGGCGCATGGAACAGCGGGCCGGCGCTCTCGTCGAGCGCGGGCTGGCGGGCGACGCCGGTGGCCACCGCTTCCACGCCCCAGTGCGCGGTCGCCGGGGCCCAGCTCGCGCCCAGCACCAGCCGGCCCGGGGCGACGCTGTTGAGCGGCCTGTCGCGCGCGAGGTCGCGCCCGCGCGCCCACGCGGCGGCGGCGCGGAATTGCCAGTCGCCGCCGCCCGGCGTCCACGTCGTCTCGGCCTCGAGCCCTTCGATCACCGCCCGGGCGCGGTTCACCGACTGGAAGATCGTCGCGCCGGTGGTCGGATCGACTCCGAGATTCGCGCGCGAATCGATCAGGTCGCGGTAGCGGTTGCGGTACGCGGTGACGCTGGCGCGCAGGCCTTCGCCCTGCCAGCGCCAGCCGGCTTCGAGGCCATGGCTGCGCTCCGGGCGCAGGTCGGGGTTCGGCCGCACCTCGTAGTTCAGCAGGGTCAGCGACAGGCCGATGTTGACGTCGCCGAACGGCGGCGCACGGAACCCGCGCGCGTACTGCACGAACCAGGTGGTGTGTTCGCCCGGCTCCCAGCGCAGGCCGAGCTTGGGCGTCCAGGCATCGCGGCGGATGTCCGCGACCGCGATCGTCGGGTAGTCCTCGCGGAAGATCGCGTCGGGCCGGGCGTCGAGGTCGTAGCGCTCCCAGCGCAGGCCGGGAATGACGGCGAAACGCGTGCCGACGCCGATCTCGTCCTGCCAGAACACGCCGGTTTCGCGCACGGTGCTGCTCGGGAAGTCGCGCACCGGGAAGCGCTCGCCGAGCACCACGGTGCTGATCGCGCCGGTCAGGAGATTGATCTCGCTGCCGTCGCGCAGGCCCCGGTACTCGCTGCGCGCGAACGACACGCCGAAGACGTGGCGATGGGTGATCGCCGCGGCGTTGTCGCTGCCCGGCTTGTCGCCGCCTGCCCCGCCACTGCCGGCCTCGCCCTGCCACTGCAGGCCGCGGTTGTCCTGCTGCAGCGCGAACCGGCGCAGGCGCAGCGACGGGAAGCGCGTGGTGCGGTCGGCGAGCCGGGTCTGCGCGGTGTCCTGGCGGGCGTCGGTGCGCTGGCCGTAGAGCAGCAGCGAAGCGCGGTCGAGCCAGCCCCGCGTCGGCGTCCATTCCGCGCCGAGGCTGACCCGGTCGCGGCGCTGGCGGTCGTCGCCGCGCAGGTCGGTGGTCGTCGAGAAGCGACCGGGCCCGAAGCGCAGCGAGCGCACGTCGGTCTCGACATGGCCTTCGCCGTGGTCGAGCGTGGCGGTCCAGCGCCCGAACGCGGCGGCGTCCCAGCGCAGCTTCGCCAGCGCGGCGTTCTGATGGCTGTCGAGCGGATTGGCCGGATGCGCGTCCGAGCGGTTGTCCGCTTCGTGGCCCGCATGCGCGGTCGCCAGCAGCATCGCCTGCAGCCGATCGTCGAAGCCCCGCGCGGCGAAGGCGCCCGACGTGCCGCGGCCGCCGTCGCGCCCGGAGGCGGACACCCGGGTGGAGAGCCCGACCGGCCCGTCGACCTCTGCGAGCAGATCCGCGGGCGAGCGCGTGCGGAACGCGACCACGCCGGCCAGCGCGTCGCTGCCGTACAGCGTCGATGCCGGACCGCGCAGGATCTCGACGCGCTCGACGAGATCGAGATCGACCAGATCGCGGCCGGCGGCGGCGAACTGGCCGACCGAAAAGGCCTCGGCCATCGGCACGCCGTCGATCTCCATGCCCACGCGATTGCCGTCGAGCCCGCGGATCGAGAATCCCTGCCAGCCGAAGCGCGCGCTGTCGCCCAGCGCATCGACGCCGGGCGTGTAGCGCACGAGGTCGCCGAGCGTGCGCGCCTGCTGCGCATCGAGCGTGGCGCGATCGATCGCCGAAACCGTCGCCACGACCTTGCCCAGCGGCTCGGGCGCGCGGCTGGCGATCACGACGATCCGATCGAGCTCGCGCGCGTGTCCCTCCCCCGGCGCGGGATCGGCCGCCTGCACGGGCAGGACCGCCCACCACGGCAAAAGCACTGCGATGCGAACGGCATGGACGAGCGGCGACATGGCGCGGGCCTGATCTGGACGGCGCAAGTGTAGGGAGCCGCCCCAGGGGACTTCGAGTGGAAACTGCGGTGTGCTTGACCTGCGTCATGCCGGGGTCCGGGACGCCGGCCGGAGAATCCGCGGTGAAGGCTGGACATGCGTCCAGCCACCCCTTCATCCGTTCCGGAGCACCGTCATGAAGAGACCCCTTGCTGCCTCCCTCCTTGCGTTGCTCGCGGCGGGCTCCGCCTACGCGCTGGCGCAGGACCTGGCCAACGAACGCCCGCCCAAGGCCGCGATGGAAGCCGGCGAAGCCGCGTACCTCGCCAACTGTGCGGCCTGCCACCAGCCCACCGGCAAGGGCCTGCCCGGCGCCTTCCCGCCGCTGGCCGATTCCGACTACATCCGCAGCGTGCCGCGCGAGCGGCTGGTCGATGTCGTGCTGCACGGCTTCAGCGGCAAGATCAAGGTCAACGGTGCCGACTACGACGGGGTGATGCCCGCGCTCAACCACCTCAGCGACGGCGACATCGCCAACGTGCTGTCCTACGTCACCCACAGTTGGGGCAACACCGGGCCGGTCATCGCGGCCACGGAGGTCGCCGCGCGCCGCGGCGCCCAGACCCGGCAGGCCGCGGAAGCCGGCACGAAGACGGCGGAAGCGAAATACCAGGGCGCGCCGACGGCGGTGTCCGCACCGGCGGTGCTCGCCGCCAACCCGACCGACCTGCCGCCGCTCAGCGACGACGAGCGCAAGCGCGCGACCCAGATCTTCTTCGAGCGCTGCGCCGGCTGCCACGGCGTGCTGCGCAAGGGCGCCACCGGCAAACCGCTCACCCCGGACATCACCCGCGTCAAGGGCACCGAGTACCTGCGCGCGCTGATCACCTTCGGCTCGCCCGCCGGCATGCCGAACTGGGGCACCTCCGGCGAACTGAGCGCCGACGACATCGACGTCATGGCCCGCTTCCTGCAGCACGATCCGCCGTCGCCGCCGGAATGGGGCATGAAGGAAATGAAGCAGAGCATGGTCACCTTCGTGCCGGTCGACAAGCGGCCGAAGAAGAAGATGAACACGCTCAACATCGACAACATCTTCGCGGTCACCCTGCGCGACAGCGGCGAAGTGGCGCTGATCGACGGCGACACCAAGAAGATCATCAACATCGTCAAGACCGGCTACGCCGTGCACATCTCGCGCACGTCGCACTCCGGCCGCTACATCTACACCATCGGCCGCGACGCGCGCATCGACCTGATCGACCTGTGGATGCCGATCCCCGACAAGGTGGCCGAGATCAAGATCGGGCTTGAGGCGCGCTCGGTCGAGACCTCGAAGTACAAGGGTTACGAGGACAAGTACGCGATCGCCGGCGCCTACTGGCCGCCGCAGTACGTGATCATGGACGGCGAGACGCTGGAGCCGCTGAAGATCGTCGCCACCCGCGGCATGACCGTCGATTCGCAGGAATACCACCCCGAGCCGCGCGTGGCCGCGATCGTCGCCTCGCACGAGCATCCGGAGTTCATCGTCAACGTCAAGGAGACCGGGCAGATCCTGCTGGTCAATTACCAGGACATCGACAACCTGAAGGTGACCACGATCGGCGCCGCGCGCTTCCTGCACGACGGCGGCTGGGATTCGACCAAGCGCTACTTCCTCACCGCCGCCAACCAGTCGAACAAGATCGCGGTGGTCGATTCGCGCGACCAGAAGCTGACCGCGCTGATCGACGTGGACAGGATCCCGCATCCCGGCCGCGGCGCGAACTTCGTGCATCCGACCTGCGGCCCGGTGTGGGCGACCTCGGCGCTGGGCAACGAGAAGATCACCCTGATCGGCACCGACCCGGCCGGACACAAGTCCCACGCCTGGAAGGTCTGCGAAGTGCTCAACGGCCAGGGCGGCGGTTCGCTGTTCATCAAGACCCATCCCAAGTCGAACAATCTCTGGGTCGATACCCCGCTCAATCCGGATCCGAAGATGAGCCAGTCCATCGCCGTGTTCGACATCCGCGACCTGGCCAAGGGCTTCACCGTCCTGCCGATCGCCGAATGGGCGAACCTCGGCCCGGGCCCGAAGCGCGTGGTCCAGCCCGAGTACAACGCGGCCGGCGACGAGGTCTGGTTCTCGGTGTGGAACGGCAAGACCGAGCGCTCCGCGATCGTGGTGGTCGACGACAAGACGCGCACGCTGAAGGCGGTGATCGACGACAAGCGGATCATCACCCCGACCGGCAAGTTCAACGTCCACAACACCATCGGCGACATCTACTGAGCCACGCCGCAGCGTTCGACGACGGCCCGGGCGCGATCCCGGGCCGTCGTCGTTTCCGACGCCGGAACATTTTTGTTTTACATTCATCGCGATAAAGAGATATGATTTCGCCCGGCCCGCCCGGACGCTCTCCATGCCCGCGATCTCCTTCGAGTTCTACCCGCCCAAGACCGACGAACAGCGCGACCTGCTGGACCGGACGGCGAAGAAGCTCCGCACGCATGCGCCCGAGTACGTCTCCTGCACCTTCGGCGCCGGCGGCTCGACCCTGAGCTACACCTCGGAAACGGTGCGCCACCTGGCCCAGACCCACGGCTTCGACGCCGCGCCGCACCTCTCGTGCATGGGCGGCAGCCGCGAGGAGATCCGCGAACTGCTGCGGCTGTATCGCGCGCTGGGCTGCCGCCGGATCGTCGCGCTGCGCGGTGACCTGCCCTCGGGCATGGCGCGCATGGGCGACCTGCGCTACGGCTCGGACCTGGTCGCCTTCATCCGCGCCGAGCACGGCGACCATTTCCGGATCGAGGTCGGCTGCTACCCCGAGACCCACCCGCAGGCCGAGGACGCCTTCGCCGACCTGCGCCACTTCAAGGCCAAGATCGACGCCGGCGCCAACGCCGCGATCACCCAGTATTTCTACAACCCGGACGCGTATTTCCGCTTCGTCGACGACGTGCGCCGGCTCGGCGTGGACGTGCCGATCGTGCCGGGGATCATGCCGATCTCGAACTTCAGCCAGCTCAAGCGCTTCTCCGAGGCCTGCGGCGCCGAGATCCCGCGCTGGATCGGCAAGCGCATGCAGGCCCTCGGCGACGACGTCGACGGCATCCGCGAATTCGCCGCCGACCTGGTCGCTGCGATGTGCCGGCGACTGCTCGACGGCGGCGCGCCGGCGCTGCACTTCTACACCCTCAACCTCGCCAAACCGACCCAGTCGGTGCTGGCGCGACTGGCGTAACGAGCGAAATCGCCCTCTGTTCGCAGGAGCGACTTGTAGGAGCGACGTCAGTCGCGACCCCGGCGCCCTCAGATCACAGCCCACGGCATCGTCAGGCCGCGACCCCGGCGGCGTCAGATCGCGCCCCGTTGCACCGTCAGGTCACGCCCCCGGACACCATCGGGTCGCGACTCACGTCGCTCCTACAAGCGCGCGCCGGCTTCCTGCGGGCTGACCGCAGCGAAAGCCGTCTCGTGGGAGCGACGGAAGTCGCGACCCGTGACGCCATCAGACGCGACTCGCGGCGCCGCAGACCGCCCCTCAGGACGCCGTCGGGCGCGACTCACGTCGCTCCTGCGAAAGCTCGGCCGGCCTGCCTCTGCGGCTTTGGCGCAAGCGCCGGCCGTGGCGCCGCGGCGCGCGAACGCCTCAGCTCACCCAGCCGGCCACGACGAACAGGGCGAGGATCGCCAGCCACAGCAGCAGGATGCGCCAGACCAGGCTCATCGCGTCGCGCAGTTCGGGCAGTTCGCCCAGCTTCGCCCAGGCGTTGCCGGGGGCGACGCCCTCCTCGATGAATTCCTGCGCCTCTTCGGCGACTTCGCTGCGCACGCTGGCGCGGGCGGCGGCGCCGAGGAAGGCGTGGTCGAGGCGCAGCGAGGCGCCGCCGCGCTCGCGCCAGGCGCCGAGCACGGTGTCGAAATTGCCGACCAGCGCGAGCGAGAAGGTCATGGCCTGCGCCACCGGCCAGTTCAGCAGCGCGAACAGTTCGCGCGCGCCGGCACGGGTGCCTTCGGGCAGCGCGTCGGCGGCCTCCGCTTCGGCGGAGAGCGCGGCGAGACGGTAGAGCACCGCGCCGGCGGGGCCGAGCACCATGAACCACGCCAGCACCCCGAACCAGCGCCGCAGCGCGCCGGCGAACACGCCTTCGACCAGCAGGCCCGGCTCGGCGCTTTCGCCTGCGCACGCCGGCGCGAGCCGTGCGGCGGCGATGCGGCGCGCGTCGCCGTCGCCGGCATCGACGACGGCGGCGACATCGGCATCGAGATCGCGCGGGCCCCAGGCCCAGAACAGCGCCAGCAGCGCGAACAGCAGGCCGAGCACACCGGCCAGCGGCGTGCGCAGGCCGAACTGCACCAGCGCGACCAGCAGCACCGGCGGCAGCACCGCCAGCAGGATGCCGCCGCGACCGCGCCAGAACGCCGGGCGCACGGTCATCCGCGCGGCCAGCCAGCGCAGCCAGTCGGAGTACAGCGCGTGCCCGCGCACCGCCGCGGCGAACCCGGGCGCGAGGTGCCCCAGCACCAGGGCGAACACGACGGCGATGAGGGTGGTGGACATGCCGGGCAGTCTAGCAGTCGCCCGCGGCCGGTCCGGCGGGATCAGCCAGCCGCTCAGCCAGCCGCCCCAGCCGATGCCGTGGCGTCCGCGCAGCCCGGGCAGTAGGTCGAGCCCAGCCGCAGGTGGTAGCGCACCGTCTCGCCGGCGTGGATCTCGCCGGCGCAGCCGTCGCAGACGCTGCCGACATCGATCGTCATCGTGCCGAAGCCGTCGAGCGGCAGCGCGACGCCGTCGAGCATCTTCGGCCACGGCGCGGACTTGACGATGTCCGGCCGGTAGCGCGCCTGCATCTCCCGCCAGCGTTCGATCACCGGCTCGGGCACGCCGTGGCGGCGCACGACCGCGAAGAACAGGTCCTCGCGATAGTCGAACAGTTCGTTGGAGATCGTCATCCAGTGGTGCGCGTTGCGCGGACGGTCGCCGAAATAGACCTTGTTCCCGGTGAACACCTGGTGCAGGAACGAGTAGACCTTCTCGATCGCGCGCTGGCGGGTGCTGCCGTGGAAATACGGCGACAGCAGCGGGTCCTCGAACACCCGTCCGTAGAACTCCTCGAGGATCGGCATCAGTTTCGCGCCCGCGTCCAGCGCCGCCCAGAGTTCGGGATCGGGCACCGGCTGCGGCACTTCCGCGGTCGTCGGCGCGGCCGCTTCGACGACGTGCGCGGCCACCGCGTCGGCCACCGGATGCGCCGACGGCGGCTCGAACGGATCGACCACCAGGTCCGCCTCGGCCACGCCGCGCGAACGGAACAGCGCCGAAGCGGTGGTGACCATCGCTGGCAGGCCGGCCAGGTGCACGCGCCAGCCGGCGAGGTCGGCGAGATCGGCCGCCGCGACCGCGTGCGCGCGGCCCGCGCGCACCCCGTCGGCATCGTGCTCAAGCGAGGACAGGCAGGGATGGTAGTGGACGCCCGGATGCGCCGTGGCCAGCGCGCGCAGCGCGGCGTCCTGGTACAGCCCCTCGGCGTGGCGGCTGCCGTGATACAGGTGGATCGGGCCGCGGTGCCCCTGTTCGAGCGCATCGCGGATCACGCCCAGCGCCGGCGCCAGGCCGGTGCCGGTGACGACGAACAGCAGCGGCTGTTCGGGATGCGAGGGCGCATAGACGAAGCCGCCGTCGGGACCGAGCAGGTCGAGCTCGTCGCCGATCGCCAGCGTCTCGCACAGCCATTCGCCGACGGCGCCGCCGGGGATGCGCTTGACGTGGAGTTCCAGGACGCCCTCGGCCGCCGGCGCGTTGGCGATGGAGTAGCGGCGCACGCGCTGCGCGTCGCGGCGCACCGCCACGTGCTGGCCGGGACGCGCATCGAGCACGGTGAACGGCTCCAGCACGACGCGGCAGACCTCCGGCGAGAGCCACGTGCGGGACTGGAGCACGGCGCGGATGGTGAGATCGTCCGGCCGCGGCGGCTCGAAACGCAGGTCGCCTTCCGGCACGCACACGCAGGGCAGGAAATAGCCCTTGGCGGCGAGATCGGGGCGCAGCCCGCGGCGGGCGCGCTCGGGGACGGGATCGTCGCTGCGGCACAGGCAACTGTGGCAACTGCCGCCGCGACAGGAGAACGGGAGTGCGACGCCCTGGCGCAGGCAGGCGTCGAGGACGGTTTCGTCGGGTCGCGACTCGAGGCGGCGGTCGCGGTATTCGAGATGGGCCATGCGCCAGGCTCAGCCTGCCGTCACGCCGTGCGGCGACGGCAGGCCGGCGGCGGTCTTGCGCGCCTGGTTGAAGATCATGCCGAGGTTGGCCTTCGGATGCGCGGCCACCGCCAGCACCTGGTCGTCGACCGCGCGCACCAGCAGCATCGCGCCCTGGTCGCCCTGTACCAGCACCATCTGCAGGGCGCCGCGCTGCGCTTCCTTCGAGGCGCGCTCGGACAGCGCGAGCAGGGCCGCGCACATCGCCGCGTAGCGGTCGGCGTCGATGCCCTGGCCCAGCACCGACGCGACGACCAGCCCGTCGCCCGAGATCACCGCGGACGCCTCGATGTCGGGCTGGGCGACATGCAGGGCGCGCAGCAGCCCGCGCAGGCGGCTGGCGTGGGTGGCGAGCGGATTCGACGGCGTCGGAAAAGTCATGGGGGTGGGCCGGATGCGGATGGGGGCGGGAGAATGCGGCTGGGGCTGCCCCGTGGTGCGGCGCCGGACGCCGGCATGCGCGCCGACGCCCGGTCCGCATCATCGGGATCAGACCAGCGTTTCGAGTTCGGGCATCGCCACGCGCACCTTGGTGAGCGCCATGCCGAGGTTGGTCGAACGACGGCACACAAAGCAGGCCACGTAGTTCTGGTGGACCTTGCCGCGCACGAACACGTGCACGAGGTTGTCGCTGTTGACGATGATTTCCTGGAAATAGTGATGGTCGTTCGCGGGCAGGCCACGGGCCTTCTTGAAGATCTGTTCGATCATCGTGACGTTGGTGCCCTGGAACAGGTCGGACGTCGCGGCTGCGAGCAGGTCCATCACTTCGGACGGATGCGAATCCACCGTCTTCACGCCGAGCAGCATGCCGGACGAAAGATCGATGAAGCCGGCGGCGATGCATTCCGGAACGCTGGTCATGGCCTTCTGCAGGCCCTGGTCGAGTGACATCAGTTGACTCCCCTCTTGGTGGTTGACGTGAAAGAAACCGCACCGGCGACGGCGACGGTGGCGCGCCGGTCGAAACCGGAGCGGGAAACGATTGCGTCCGCGCGACGACCCGCGCAGTGCGCGGCGAAGGCCTCGAGCGCGGCGATCTGCGACGACGACTGGACCCAGCGCGGTTCGATCCGGCGCGCGGCGTCGAGCGCTTCGCGCGCTCCGAGCCCGGTCCGGATCAGGTGCATGGCGAGCACGGTGCCGGTGCGGCCGAGGCCGGCGCGGCAATGCACGGCCACCGGCTCGCCGGCGGCCACGAGGCGGTCGACGAGATCGCAGATGGCGTCCGCCTGCGCGGTCGACGGCGGGGTCATGTCCATCACCGGAAACCAGTGGCTGGCGATGCCGAAGCGCGCGAGCGGCTCGGGCGCCATCGCCTGTTCGGTCAGGTTGACCAGGTGACGGACGCCGACCCGCTGCAGCGCCGCGAGATCGTAGTCGCGGTCATGGAACACGCCCGGCAGCGGGGTGCCGGCCAGCAGGCCGGGCCGCAGCCAGTGGAACCCGCGCGGTCCGCAGGCGCCGCTGATCGCGCCGCGCGCGGCGTCCGGCAGCGGCGGCGGCGGCGGCACGCCCTCGTCGAGGTCCTGCGGATCGGCGTCCGGCGACGGCAGCAGGCAGGTGCCGCTGCGCACGAATTCGCGCCCGGCCTGGGTCGACGGCGCGTCGAAGAACGCGGCGTTGGGCTGGATTTCCTGGATGCGGCCGCCGGCCAGCAGCGCGACGCGCCCGCCGAGCCGGCGCGCGTGCCCCTGGTGATGGGTGGTGACGATCAGGGCGCGCCGGCAGGCCTCGCGACGCAGATGGTCGAGCAGGCGATCGGCCTCGTCGTCGTCCAGCCCCGCGGTCGGTTCGTCCAGGCACAGCAGGCGCGGATCGGCGGCGACCGCGCGGACGATGGCCACGTGCCGCTGTTGGGCGAGCGACAGGCTGACGACCGGGTCCTCCAGCCGCGACGCGAGCGCGCCGAGGTCGTTCTCCCACAGCCAGCGCTCGATGATTTCGCGCTGTTGCGCGCGGGTCAGGCGCGCCCGTTCGGGCAGGTTGCAGACCAGATTCTCGAACACGCTCGACATCATCAGCCGCGCGCTCTGGCCGACCAGCGCCGGCCAGGCCGGCGCCGCGCCCAGCGGCAGGCCCAGGTAGTCGGCGTCGCCCCAGGTGCGCAGCGCCGGATTGGCGGCGGCCTGGCCGGCCAACGTCCGCAGCAGGGTCGATTTGCCGGTGCCGCAGGGTCCGACCAGCACGGTCATGCCGGCCTCGGCGACCGCCAGGTCGATCTCCGCGAGCACGACCTTGCCGCCGTAGGCGACGCCGAACCCGCGCAGCGACAGCACCCGTTCGGGCACTGCGCCCATCGACACCGGGGACGGCACGGCGGCGGCGCTCACCGGAACCGCCTGACCGCGGGGTCGAGCAGGCTCAGCAGCGCCAGCAGCAGTTGGCGGATGTCCTCGCGGTCGCGCGCGTCGACCTCGAACACGGGGACGTTCAGCCCCCTTTGCAGCAGCCGGGCGCGGATCGGTTCCACCGTGGCGTCGGCGCACAGGTCCATGCGGCTGACGCCGACCACCATCGCGCCGTCGGTGCGCTTGATGAAGCCGCCGAAGGCGTCGAGGTAGTGATCGAGATCGGCGACCGGATCCGGACGCATCTGGTCGAGCATCAGCACCAGGCCGATGCCGCCGACGGTGAGGATGTCCCACATGAAATCGAAACGGTCCTGGCCCGGCGCGCCGTACAGGTGCACCTTGCCGCCGTCGGCCAGGTGCAGCACGCCGTAGTCCATCGCGACCGTGGTCCTGGCCTTGCGCAGCGCGACGTCGTCGGTGGCCGCGCCTTCGGTCGAGACCACGGGGATGTCGCTGATCGCGGCGACCGCGGTGGTTTTTCCGGCGCCGACCGGGCCGGCGAAAATGATTTTCCGCTCCATCGATCAGCGCCCCGTCATCTTGTTCCACAACTGTTTGAGCATCGAGGTGACCGATGTCTCCGACAGCGGCCGCGCGACGTCGGCCTCATCCGCCTGCGCGTGCGCCTGCACCTGCGACAGCGACGGATCGCGGGTGATCATCTCGATCGCGCCGCCGGCATGGGCGGCGCTGAAGAACTGGAAGACCTGGGCGTCGTCGACGCCGACCAGCCGGCCGGCGAGATGGATGCTGCTCGGACGGCGCGCCAGCAGCGCGCACAGCCGGTACATGTCCGGCGTCCGCGGCAACCGGCTCAGGTTCGGCCAGTGCGCGAGCCGGATCACCGCATGCCGGTTGATGCTGACCGGCAGGCGCCCGCGCGAACTGTGGTAGCCCAGCATCCAGAGCAGTTCGGACAACTCGCGCTGGGCCACGCCGGCGGGTGCGCCCGAGGGCCTCATCCGCAGCCGCGCGGCCGGCGCGGTGCAGAACGCCGTCCAGTCGTCCACGCGCGCGACGGCGCGCTTCAGGACCGGGTCGAGCCAGACCTCGCCGACGCCATCGAGCGCCAGCGACACGGCCTCGCGTCCGCCGGCGGCCCGGGTGACGAGCCCCAGGGCGCCGTCGTCGGCATCGAACACGGCCGCGATCTGTCCCGTGCCTCCGGACAATCCGCCGATCTCGTGCTGCATGGAGGCCTCTTCTTTTGATGGTGCGCGGGATGTGATCCGCGGACGATCCTTCGACACGGCGGCGTTGAAAATTACGAACGCAGCGGACCCGCTCCCCGGACCCGACGCGCGCGCCCGGCCGTCGTTTCGACGCGGCGGGTCATGCGCTGCGAGGAGGTTGGCGCAAGCAACGTGCCAACGTTTGCGCTTCTCGTGGAGACAGTGATGATGAGAATCGATTGCATTCCAGAAGAAGGCCGAAGATGGGCGCATTCGGCGCATGTTCGGCGCACGAGTCGGGCTTGAATCGGCGTCGTTGCGGCGTCGCGCATCGTCTGGCGCGCGGCCGCGACGGCGGCCCGGGAGGAGACACGGGAGACAACGGGCGCGATGACCGGCGCAGCGCAAGACCCCTGACCAAGGCCGGCAGACGTCAAGCAAAACACATCACTTCGGACCGACGCCGTCACCTGGAGTGACGGCCTGCGTCAGGAACTGGTCGCGGCCCGCCGGCGGCCCGGAGCGCGCCCGGTCAGCGGGCGGCGGCGGCGTGCCAGGCCTCGATCAGCCAGCGCGAGATCGAAATCGACGGCGACAGCAGCAGCCCGTCGGGACCGCTTTCGCCGCGCAGCGCGGCGCCGACGTCCTCGCGCGAGAACCAGCGCACGTCCTCGAGCTCCTGGTCGGCGCGGGGCGGGTCCGGTTCGGCGTCGGCCACGAACCCCAGCATCAGCGACGAGGGGAACGGCCACGGCTGCGAGGCGAGGTATCGGCTGGTCCGCACGCGAACGCCGGATTCCTCCATCACCTCGCGGGCCACGGTCTGTTCGAGGGTTTCGCCGGGCTCGACGAACCCGGCCAGGGTCGAGTAGCGGCGCGGCGGCCAGTTCGCCTGGCGGCCGAGCAGCAGGCGTTCGCCGTCGCTGACGGCGACGATCACCGCCGGGTCGGTGCGCGGGTAGTGATCCAGTCCGCAGGCGTCGCAATGCCCCTGCCAGCCACCGCGCAGGAAGCGCAGCGGGCCGCCGCAGGCGCCGCAGTGGCGGTGCCGGGCGCGCCAGTGCAGCACGGCGCGGGCCTGGGCGAAGACGGTGGCCTCGAACGCCGGCCACTGGGCCGCGGCCGAGCGCAGGTCGATGCGGCCGTCCTGCGCGCCGCGCGCCTCGAACGGCGCCGGCGGTGCCGCGGCGGCGGACTCGCGGTCGTCGTCGATCGCGAACCAGGCCTCGTCCCCGCGCATGCCCAGGAACACGGCCCCCAGGAACGCGGCCTCGCCCGCCGCGTCCGCGAGCGTGCGCCCGCGCGGGGTCGCCAGCGCGCCCGCGGCGTCCGCGCGGGTGCGGCCGTCGGCATCGACCACCAGCACGCGCGCGTCGTGCCAGTAGGCCTGCAGGGCATCGGGCTTGTCGCGCAGGGCGTCGGCGCGGTCGAGCGCGCCCTCGACGAATGCGAAGCGGGGCGCGGGCAGGGTCATGGCCGGCTCAGGCGCTGAAACTGCTGCCGCAGCCGCAGGTCGTCTTCGCGTTCGGATTGCGGATCACGAACTGCGCGCCGTGCAGGCTCTCGGTGTAATCGACCTGCGCGCCGACGAGGTACTGCAGGCTGAGCGGATCGACCAGCAGGGTCACCTCGTCGGTGACGATCGCCATGTCGTCCTCGTTGCGCTGCTCGTCGAACTCGAAGCCGTACTGGAAGCCGGAACAGCCGCCGCCCTGGATGTAGACGCGCAGGTTCAGCGCGGGATTGCCTTCCTCGCGGATCAGCTCGCGGACCTTGGCGGCGGCGGCGGCGGTGAAATCGACCAGCGGCGCCGACGGCGCGGCATCGGCGGGGGACGGAGCGGAAGCGTGCGTATCCATGCGCACAGGATGCGGCCCGGCGCGCGGGCGTTCAAGCCGCAGGCGTCATCCGCCGGCCGCGGAATGCAGTGTTTCGGGCCAGGGGAAGGATTGCTCCACCGCGCTGCCGCTCTGCGGCACCAGGCGCACCGTCACCCGCAGCGGCTTGAAGTCCGCCGGCAGCAGGATCTCGCCCTCCAACTGCTGGAAATACTTGAACGAATAGGCCTGGCCGGGCGCGTTGGCCTGCTTGCGCAGGGTCGACCACGACAGTTTCTCCATGCGGTCGCCGCGGGTGCCTTCCACCGACAGCGCGAGCCGGCCGTCGTTGACCGCGCCGCGGTTCACGTTCTGGGTGAGGGTGGCGACGAAATGCCAGGCGTCGCCGTCCTGCCTGCGCATTTCGAGGGTATGCACGCTGAGGCCGCGGCGCTGGCCGGTGGCGCCGACGAAGCGCTCGTAGAAGGCGATGTCGGCGCGCAGGCTGGCGATTTCCTCGTCGCGTTCGGCCAGGGTGCGCTCGAGGTCGCGGTTGGCGTCGCGGCTGATCTGGTCGGAGCGGCGCAGCGTCGAGACCTCCTGGCTCAGGCGGTCGGCGCGGGCGCGGGTCGCGGCCATCGTCTGCGCGTCGCCATCGGTGAAGAAGACGTTCCACACGCCCCACACGCCGAAGCCGAGCGCGGCGAGGAACAGGCCGACGGCGAGGTAGACCCAGCCGTGCGCGACCGGCGGATGCCCGGGGGCGGCGGCGGACGATGCCGGGGGCGGTCCGGGCGGCGGTCCGGGCGGCGGTTCGTGGGGAGGTCCGGGCGGCTCCGGCGGCGGCGCATCCGGCAGTTCATGCGGCGACGCATGCGATCGCGCCTCGGCGACGGCGCCGCCCTCGGTCTCGCCGGGGGCCGCGCCGGGGTCCGCTTCGCCACCCGCCTCGTCCGGCGGCGGCGCCTCCGCAGCGGCGAACGCCTCGTCCGCCGGCAGCTCGGCGGGCGCGTGCTCCGCCGTCGCCGCGATGTCCTGCGCGGGCGACCAGCATTCGGTCGCCTCGGGCCACGCCGCGGTCGCCGCCGGAACGTCGGCGGCGGCCGTCTCCGGCTCCGCGGCGACGATGGCGCCCTCGGCCGCGACGCTTTCCGTCGGGACGCTTTCCACTGCGACGCCTTCGGCCGCCACGTCCTCCGCGGCGCGTTCGACCACCACTTCCACGGCGACCGCCTCGGGCGACGACGCGCCACGGCGACGTCGTTTGCGCGGCGTCTGGGGTTTCCGGGACGTTTCCGCCGCAGGCTCGGCCGCAGGCGCTGCGGCGGGCTTGCGGCGGCCGCGGCGGGGCCTGGCGTCAGGCGCCGGCGGCGCGTCCGCGCCGTCGCCGGCCTCGGCATCGAGCGCCGTCTGATCCGGGTGCAGCGCCTGCTCCAGGATCGCCCGCACCGCCGGTTCGGCCGGCGGCGCGGCGGCGGCGGGCACTTTGCGGCGGCGATTGCGCCGCCGCGGGGCGGTGGTGTCGGAGGACTCGCTCATCGCCGACCATCGTACCCGCAGCGTCCCGGCGCGTGCGCTGCCGTCGTTCACGCCCCGGGAAGGGGCGAGCGGGCAAAACCGTGACCGGTGGCCCTTAAGCCTGCGTCAAGCCGCGCGGCTGATACTCTGCGCCCGTGCGGCCCGACCGGTCGCCACCGCGCCCGGCCGCGACGCTGCCGGGATTCGCTGGGGGAGTGTCACCATGTCCGAAGCCCACGTGTTCGCCATCGGCATCCTGCTGGCCTGGCTCGCCGGCGTGCGCGCCTATCTCACCGTGTTCGGGGTCGGCATCGCCGGCTATTTCGGCTGGCTGCACCTGCCGCCCGCGCTGGAAGTCACCACCTCGCCCTGGGTGCTCGGCATCTCGGGACTGCTGGCGGCGGTGGAGTTCTTCGCCGACAAGATCCCCGGCGTCGATTCCGGCTGGGACCTGCTGCATACCCTGCTGCGCATTCCGGCCGGCGCCTTCCTCGCCGCGGCCGCGATGTCGCCGGACGGCGACCTCGCCGGCGGCATGCTGGCGGCCGGCGCCGGCGCGGCGCTGACCAGCCACGTCCTGAAGGCCGGCACCCGCGCCCTGCTCAACACCTCGCCCGAACCGGTCACCAACTGGACCGCGTCGGTGGTCGAGGACGGCATGGTCGTCGGCGGCCTGGCGCTGGCCTGGGCGCACCCGTGGATCGCGCTGATCCTGGTCGTCGGCACGGGCCTGATCGCCGCGCTGGTGGTCTGGTGGCTGTGGCGCAAGGTGACCCGCGGCCTCGCGCGGCTGTTTTCGGGGGGCGAGATCGCCCCGCCCGCGGCGACCACGAACGCTCTCGACCCGTCGCGCTGAGCCGCACCGCCGCGCTCCGGCGGCGCGGCGCTTCCCATCCGGGGACGAAGCCGCATAATGCGGGTTCGCCCCTGGAGTCCCGATGTCCTTCGTTCCCAGCGCGCCCGGCTCGTCGTTCGCCTCTCCTCCGGGAGGGGGTCCGGACGCCGTGCGGGCCGAGATGCCGCCGGCCGGCTACTGGCGGCGCTGGTGCGCGGACGCCGCGCCCGCGCAGACGCCCGCCAGCGGCAACGCCGCGGCGAAGCCCGAGGCCGAGCGTCCCCCGCAGGTGGTTCCGGCCGAACGCGGCGAGCCGCCGTACCGCATCCTGATCGTCGAGGACGACCGCACCCAGGCGCTGTTCGCGCAGAGCATCCTCAAGGGTTCGGGCATGGACACCGAGGTCGTGGCGCTCGCCAGCGAGGCGCTGGCCGCGATGGAGCGCTTCCAGCCCGACCTCATGCTGATGGACCTGCACATGCCGGGCATGTCCGGCACCGAGCTGACCGCGCAGATCCGCAGCAACGCCGCCTACGCCCACACCCCGGTGGTGTTTCTCACCGGCGACACCGATCCCGAGCGCCACCTCGAGGTGCTCGACAGCGGCGCCGACGACTACCTGAGCAAGCCGGTGCGCCCGCGCCACCTGATCGCCGCGGTGCAGAACCGCGTCCGCCGCGCCCGCGCGCTGAAGCAGCAGCGCGAGCAGGAAGTCCGGCGGCATCCGGCCACCGGCCTGCTGACCCGCAACTACATGCTGCAGCAACTGTCGCTGGCGTTCCCGGCGCAGACCTCCGGCGCGGTGCATTTCGTGGTGATCGAAGGCACCTCCGCGCTGCGCGACCACTACGGCTACGCGGCGCTGGACGCGATCCTGACCGAGGCCGGGAAGCTGGTCGCCGCGACCGCCGGCGAGCGCGCGGCCTCGCGCCTCAACGACAACACCTTCGTCGTCTACTGGCCGGGCCTGCCCGCGGATCGCCATGCGGTGTGGGCGCGGCAACTGCGCGACGCCTTCCTCGGCCAGACCCTCGAGATCAACGGCGACCCGGTGCGGCTGCGCGCCTGCGTCGGCTACGTCGACCTCGCCCGTGGCTTCCCCGACGCCGGCGGCGCGCTGGCCGCCGCGGAAGAGGCGCTGCGCCTGGCCCGCGCCGAAGCGACCGGCATCGCCGCCTATCGCCCGCCCGCCGACGCGGTCAGCGAGCAGGCCGCGCAGGTGCTGGCGCAGGTGCAGGATGCGCTCGCGCACGAGCGCCTCGAACTGGCGTTCCAGCCGATCGTCTCGGTGGTCGGCAGCGACCAGCAGCAGTACCAGACGCTGGTCCGCCTGCGCGACGCCGAGGGCCGGCTGCACACCGCCGCCGAAATCGTGCCGGTGGCCGAGCGCGCCGGCCTGGTCCACGAGATCGACCGCCGGGTGATGACCCGGGCGATGGCGATCCTCGGCGAACAGTTGCGCGGCAGCCAGCGGGCGCGGCTGTTCGTGCCGCAGGCGGCGCGCACCCTCGGCCAGGACGGCTACAGCGACTGGCTGCTCGGCGCGATGACCGACCTCGGCATCGAAGGCCGCCTGCTGGTGGTGGACGTGCGCCTGGGCGACGCGCTGGTGCATTCGGTGCTGCTGCGCGAGTTCTGCGAGCGGATGATGACCGCCGGCGTGCGCCTGTGCCTGAGCCAGTTCCAGTCGAATCCCGAGGCCGACGCGCTGATGGCCCAGTTGCCGCTGAGCTACTTGCGGCTGTCGCCGCACTACGCCGCGCGGATCGACCAGCAGGCGGTCCACGACGAGATGCGCCAGGTGATCGAACGCGCCCATCTGCAGGGCCTGCAGGTCATCGGCCAGCACGTGGAAGATCCGCAGACCGCGGCCAAGCTCTGGCTCAGCGGCATCGATTACATCCAGGGCGATCTGGTCCAGCGCGCCGCGGACGCCATGGACTTCGACTTCCAGTCCGCGCTGCTCTAACCGCTTCCCGACGCCGTCTTCCCGCCGCCCGCGCTGGTCAACCCGGCGCGCTGTGGGGCATCATCGACGCTCCGGCCGGCGCCGGAGGGGGCACCGAGGTCCCGGATGGACCCGATGCCGACGTCGATCCAGCTCAGGTACCACGCCTTGAACGACCCGAAGCCCTCGCTCCTGACCCTCCGCTGGCTGGCGCTGGCGACCGCCGTCGCCGCCGTGCTGGTGCTGGCCGTGCACTTCGTCGCCACCGACGGTCCATGGCTGACGATCGGCATCGTCCTCACCGGCGTCACCGCCGCCATCGTCGCCTACCTGACCTGGGCCTCGCGCGACTACGAGCGGCACATGCGCGAAGCCGCGGAGATCGCCGCGCGCAGCGACGCCGAACGCAGCGAGCTGGAATCCGAACTGCAGCGGCGCAGCACCCTCGAACAGCAGTTGCGCCAGGCCAAGCAGGACGCGGAATCGGCGGTGATGGCCAAGGGCGAGTTCCTGGCGACGATGAGCCACGAGATCCGCACCCCGCTCAACGGCATCGTGCCGATGCTCGACCTGCTGATGCACGCGCGGCTGCCGGCCGACCAGGCGGAGATGGTGCACACCGCCTTCCTGTCGTCGCAGCAGATGCTGCGCATCGTCGACGACATCCTCGACTACTCGAAGCTGGAGGCGTCCAAGCTCCAGCTCGAATCCACCACCTTCAACCTGCGCGACACGCTGGAGTCGGTCATCCAGTTGATGGAGCGGCCTTCGCAGAGCAAGGGCCTGCGCCTGGCGCTGCAGATCGATCCGTCGGTGCGGCTGCCGGTGCGCGGCGACCCGGTGCGGCTGCGCCAGGTGCTGAGCAACCTGATCAGCAACGCGGTGAAGTTCACCGAACGCGGCGGGATCACCGTCGCCGTGCGCCGGATCGGCGAGACCAGCGCCCAGCACCAGCTCCGCTTCGAGGTCCGCGACACCGGCATCGGCATCTCGCCGGCGGCGCAGGAACGGCTGTTCCAGGCCTTCAGCCAGGCCGACGCCTCGACCACCCGCCTCTACGGCGGCACCGGGCTGGGCCTGGCGATCTCCAAGCGCATCATCGACCTGATGGGCGGCCGGATCGGCGTCGAGTCCGAAGCCGGCCAGGGCTCGACCTTCTGGTTCGAGGTGCCGCTGCTGAAGGTGCAGGGCGACATCACCGCGGCCAAGGCGGCCGAACCCACCACCGGCCGCGTGCTGCTGCTCACCGGCGACCAGCGCCTGCGCCTGCGCCTGAGCATGCTGCTGCCGAACTGGGGCCTGCGCGTCACCAGCGTCGAAACCACCCAGGAGGCGCTGGAGCGGATCCGCGGCGCGCTGCACCAGGGCCCGGCCTGGGCCTACACCACCGTCCTCGCCGACCTCACCAGCGTGCGCAGCACCGCGGTGGCGCTGCAGCGCAACCTCGAACGCCAGAACACCTACGGCCAGGTGCGCCTGATCTGCCTGCAGGGCGACGAGCCGGTCCCGGAGGAATTGCTGCAGAGCGCGAGCGTGCTGCCGCGGCTGTCGCCCGACGCCGACCTGCGCGCGGCGCTGCTCGGACGTCGCGACGACGAGGGCGAAGCGCCCGCGCCGATGCCGATGTACGTCGACAGCGGCGCGCCGCTGGAGATCGAACCTTCGCTGCCGGTTCCCCCGGCCGAAACGCCCCCGCCCCCCTCGCTGGCGCCCGCCCCCGCACCGGTCCGGACGCCGGAGGAACCGCTGCCCGCGGCGCGCCCGATGCGCGTGCTGCTGGTCGAGGACAACCCGGTCAACCTGATGGTCGGCCAGCGCCTGCTCGGCGTGCTCGGCACCCATTGCGACAGCGCCACCAACGGCGAGGCCGCGCTGCTGCGGATGTCCGCCTCGCGCTACGACATGGTGCTGATGGACTGCCAGATGCCGGTGATGGACGGCTACACCGCCACCCGGCGCTGGCGCGAGCACGAGGCGGCCACCGGCGGGCGGCGCCTGCCGATCGTGGCCATGACCGCCAACGCGATGGCCGGCGACCGCCAGAAGTGCCTCGACGCGGGCATGGACGACTACCTCGCCAAACCGGTCACCCGCGGCGAGCTCGAACGCTGCCTGTTCCACTGGCAGCAGATCTCCGCGCAGCAGGCCCCGGCCGCCGCCCCGGTCGCGGCCGCCCCCCCGGTGGCTGCGCCCGCGCCTGCGCCCGTCGCCGCCCCTACGCCTCCGCCCGCCCCGGCGCCTGCGCCCGCCCCGGTCGCGAGCGCGCCGGCGTCGCGGCCGCCATCGGCCGCGGCGGCCGCTCCGTTGCCGCCGCCGGCGCCGCCGGCCCCGCCCGCGCCCACCTTCGCGGCCCCGCCGGTCGCGCCCAGATCGCCCGACGCCACGCTTGAAGCCGCCGCGAACCGCCCCGTGCTGAACCCCAATCCCTTCCTGACTTCCCCCGCGACCGCCCGACCCGCGGCCCCCGCGCCCGCGCCGGCCCCCGCACCGCCCCCGCCGCCGGCGGAACCGCAGCCGCCGGTCGTGGACGAGAGCGTCCTGGACGAACTGCGCAGCATCCTGGGCAACGAGGTCGATCGCCTGATCGAGGTCTTCCTCGACGACAGCCCGCGCCTGATCTCCGCGCTGGAAACCGCGGCGGCCGGGCAGGATTTCGAAATGCTGCGCAACGCCGCGCACACCCTCAAGTCGTCCAGCGCCAACCTCGGCGCCATGGCCCTGTCGAACGCGGCGAAGAAGGTCGAGCTCGGCGCGCGGACCCAGACCCTGGAACGCCCCGCGGTGGCGGTGGCGCTGATCGCCAACGAGTTCGCCCGCGCCCGCCAGGCGCTGCGGGCCAGCATGGCGAAGAGCGCCTCGCAGGCAGGCTGAAGCCCAGCGGTTGAAGCAGACCGGCTGAAGGCGCTGCGATCGGGGCAGGCCGGGCGACGTGTGCGCCTCGAAGGCGCGCCGGGGAGACGGTCCGGCTCAAGCGCGGCGCCGGCGCGAACCGGCGGCGCCGCGCGCCGCGTCAGCCGTCGATCTTCATCGACAGGTAGTTCTGCTCGCCGACCCGCTCGATCAGCGCGAGCTGGGTCTCGATCCAGTCGATGTGCTCTTCCTCGGAATCGAGGATGTCGGCGAACAACTGGCGGCTGACGTAGTCGCCGAGGCGCTCGCAGTGGGCGATCGCCTCGCGCAGCAGCGGCAGGGCTTCCATCTCCAGCGCGAGGTCGCAGGCCAGGACTTCCTTCGGATTCTCGCCGATGCGCAGCTTGCCCAGCGCCTGGAAATTCGGGAGGCCGTCGAGGAACAGGATGCGCTCCGCCAGCTTGTCGGCGTGCTTCATCTCGTCGATCGACTCGTGGTACTCGTGTTCAGCGAGTTCCTTCAGCCCCCAGTTCTTCAGCATCTTCGCGTGAAGGAAATACTGGTTGATGGCGGTCAGCTCGTTGTAGAGCGCCTTGTTGAGGAACTCGATGGTCTTGGGGTCGCCTTTCACGGCAGGCTCCTGTTCGCGGGACTCGGGCACTGTAAACGCATCGGCCGCCCGGCGCGCGGGCCGGGCGCGCACGAGTCCTCCTTCATGGCGGACGACTTGCGGCGCACGGCGGATCGGGGATGGACCCGCGAAGACGGGCCGCGGATCACGCGGCGCGCGCGACCTCGCCTTCGGCGACCGTCTCTTCGAGCAGCCGGCTCGCCGTCTCGATGCAGCTCCCGCAGCCGGCGCCGCAGCCGGTGCGCATGGTCAGCTCGGCCATCGACCGGCAACCTGCGGTCGCGGCCTGGCGGATGTCGCGTTCGGTGATGCCGTTGCAGAGACAGACGTACATGGCGGGAACGGGAGCGGGGAACGCCACCATTCCGCCATGAATGAGAATGATTGTCAATTCCCCCCTGGCGGCGGTTCAGCCGGCACGCGCTCAGCCGTGCTCGGGCCCGGACCCCTGCCCGTCGCGGCTCGTCGCCGGCCCGCGCCGACGCCCGCGGGTCCGCGACCAGCGCCGCGACTCGATGGTCTGCGGCGGGATCGCCTGGGTCCCCGCCACCTGCCGCGCGAACGGCGCCAGGTGGCGCAGCGCGTTGGCGTAGACCGAGCGCTTGAAGTTCACCACGTGCTCCAGCGGGTACCAGAAATCGACCCACCGCCAGTGGTCGAACTCGGGCGACTCGGTGAGGTCGAGCTTGAGGTCGCTCTCCTCGCCGGTGAAGCGCAGCAGGAACCACACCTGCTTCTGGCCGATGCAGACCAGGCGCTCGTTGTGGCGCACCGCGCGCGGCGGCAGTCGGTAGCGCAGCCAGCCCGGCGTGCTGCCGATCACGTCGACGTGCTCGGGCAGCAGCCCGGTTTCCTCGCGCAGTTCGCGGTACATCGCCTCGGTGGGCGTCTCGTCGCTGTTCATCCCGCCCTGCGGGAACTGCCATCCGTCGCGACGGACACGACGCGCCCAGAACACCCGGCCATCCGGGTGCATCAGGACGATGGCGACGTTCGGTCGGTAACCGTCCGGATCGATCACGATGCGGACTCCTGATTCTGGTTGGCCAATGGCCGCTGTCCCCGACTCTGCCACGCGACCGTGACGAGGACAAGCCGTGGCCCGGTGCGATTCATGTGAACGATCCCGGAGACGCGCCGGCCCCGTTGCGCGCCGCCGCGGGCGTCCGCAGGCGATCATGGCCGGGGCCTGGAGGAGTCCGATCCCGGGCCCCGGGCGCGGGTCCGCTGCCCGGCCCACGCCAGCCGGCGGGCACCGCCTGTCGCGGTCCGGCCGAGGTCCGGCCGAGATCCGGCGAGGTCCGCCGAACGATCCGGGGCGTCGCGATGCGGCGACGGCGCGTTCAGTCCCGCCGCCGCGGAAAGGACGGCAGCCCCGGGACGATCGGCGACGGATCAGAAAGCGTCGGCCGGCACCCGCACCGCGCCTTCCATCAGCACCCGCGCGCTGCGGCTCATCACCGCCTTGCGCACGGTCCACTGGCCGTCGACCTGCAGCGCCTCGGCGCCGACGCGCAGCGTGCCCGACGGATGGCCGAAGCACACCGAGGTGCGCGCACCGCCGCCCGCGGCATCGCTCACCAGCGTGCCCGGCACGGCCGCGGCGGTGGCGATCGCGACCGAGGCCGTGCCCATCATCGCGTGGTGCAGCTTGCCCATCGACATCGCCCGCGCCAGCAGGTCGATGTCGCCGGCCGCGATGCGCTTGCCGCTGGACGCCGTGTAGTCAGCCGCCGGCGCCACGAACGCCACCTTCGGCGTGTGCTGGCGTTTCGCCGCATCGGCCACATCGGCGATCAGGCCCATGCGCACCGCGCCGTGGGCGCGGATCGCCTCGAACATCGCCAGCACCTTCGCGTCGCCGTTGATCTCGCCCTGCAGCTCGGCGCCGGTGTAGCCGATGTCGGCCGCGCGCACGAACACGGTCGGAATGCCGGCGTTGATCATCGTCGCCTTCAGCGTGCCCACGCCCGGCACGTCGAGATCGTCGACCAGGCGGCCGGTGGGAAACATGGAACCGCCGCCCCCGTCTTCACCCTCGTCCGCGGGATCGAGGAACTCCAGCACGATCTCCGCCGCCGGGAAGGTCACCCCGTCCAGCTCGAAATCGCCGGTTTCCTGCACTTCGCCGTTGGCGATCGGCACGTGGCAGACGATGGTCTTGCCGATGTTCGCCTGCCACACCCGCACCGGGAACGTGCCGTTCTCCGGCAGCCGCGCCCGGTCGATGAAGCCGTTGGCGATCGCGAACGGCCCCACCGCCGTCGACAGGTTGCCGCAGTTGCCGCTCCAGTCGACGAATGCGGTGTCGATCGACACCTGTCCGTAGAGATAGTCGACATCGTGGTCCGGCCGGCTGCTGCGCGAAATGATCACGCACTTGCTGGTACTCGACGTCGCCCCGCCCATGCCGTCGGTGTGCTTGCCATAGGGGTCGGGACTGCCGATGACACGCATGAGGAGCGCATCGCGCGCCGGCCCCGGCGCCCGCGCCGCCTCCGGCAGATCGTCGAGCCGGAAGAACACGCCCTTCGACGTGCCGCCGCGCATGTAGGTGGCGGGGATTTTCAGTTGAGGCGCGTAACGCCGGCGATCGGTCATTGCAGACATCCGTGCAAGGGAGATGGAAATGCAGTCACGCCCAGAACTTCCACCAAGGACGTGGTTCTCGGCGATATCGCAGCAACACGATGGATTCGGGGTCCACGACATCCTCGCTGGTATGACCTTCGAGATGGAACCCGAGGAAGGCATGGAGCACGGCTTCTCCGAGTTCGAGTGGATGGAAACGGAACGGGTAGCCTTCGCCCTCGTCTTCACCGTCATCGAAGAGGGGACGATCGCCATTCCAGTACGGCACTTCCACGGGAAGCGGTTGGCCAGAATTTTCGAGGATACCGCTGTCGGGAGACAGGCTGAGCGACCGGTGCAGTTGGCCTTGCTTCCAGATCGCGAAAGCGAACCAGTCCACGACCGAATGCATCGCATGCACCATCACATCGCCTGACCCGGCAGCTTCGATGAAGCGGCGGGGCAACTCCGACGGCCGATCCAACCCGAAATCACGCGCGATCACGATCGACAACCTCGGATAGCACGCCACCAGGACTTCATCGTCTGCGGGATAGGTATGTGTGAGGTCGACCTCGCCGTCCGCATGCAGCCGTTCCTTCGGGAACAGCGTCGCCACCATGCGCGCGGCAGCCTCACGGTCGAGTTGCGGCCGATCGCGAAGCAACGCACCGGCATCCCCATCGGTGTGGATCAGCAGGCAGGTCTTCGCTCCCATCGTGGCCTCCTGTCCTCTCTCAGTGCACCTTGCTCGCTTCGAGAAAATCCTGCGCGAACCGCTGCAGGACGCCGCCGGCTTCGTAGATCGAGACTTCCTCGGCGGTATCGAGGCGGCACGTGACCGGGACTTCGAGGCGCTCGCCGCTGCGGCGATGCACGACGAGGGTGAGGTCGGCGCGCGGGGTGCGGGCGCCGATCACGTCGTAGGTCTCGGTGCCGTCGAGGCCGAGCGTCAGCCGGGTGGTGCCGGGCTTGAACTCCAGCGGCAGCACGCCCATGCCGATCAGGTTGGTGCGGTGGATCCGCTCGAAACCTTCGGCGACGATCGCTTCCACGCCGGCGAGGCGCACGCCCTTGGCCGCCCAGTCGCGCGAACTGCCCTGGCCGTAGTCGGCGCCGGCGACGATGATCAGCGGCTGGCCGCGGTCCATGTAGGTTTCGATCGCTTCCCACATGCGCATGACCTGGCCTTCCGGCTCGACGCGTGCGAGCGAACCCTTCTTCACCGTACCGTCGGCGTTGCGCACCATCTCGTTGAGCAGGGTCGGGTTGGCGAACGTCGCCCGCTGCGCGGTGAGGTGGTCGCCCCGGTGCGTCGCGTACGAATTGAAGTCCTCTTCTGGCAAACCCATCTTCGCCAGGTATTCGCCGGCGGCGCTGCTGGCGAGGATCGCGTTCGACGGCGACAGGTGGTCGGTGGTGATGTTGTCGCCCAGCACCGCCAGCGGACGCAGGCCGTGCAGCGTGCGCGGCTTGGCGAGCGCGCCTTCCCAGTACGGCGGGCGGCGGATATAGGTGCTCATCGGGCGCCAGTCGTACAGCGGCTTGACCGGCGCGCCGTGTTCGACGCGCACGTTGAACATCGGTTCGTACACCCTGCGGAACTGCTCCGGCTTCACGCTCGCCTTCACGATCGCGTCGATCTCGGCGTCGGCCGGCCAGATGTCCTTCAGCGTGACCGGATTGCCGGCCGCGTCGAAGCCCAGCGCGTCCTTCTCGATGTCGAAGCGGATCGTGCCGGCGATGGCGTAGGCGACCACCAGCGGCGGCGAGGCCAGGAACGCCTGCTTCGCGTAGGGATGGATGCGGCCGTCGAAGTTGCGGTTGCCCGACAGCACCGCGGTCGCGTAGAGGTCGCGGTCCATGATTTCCTGCTGGATCTGCGGATCGAGCGCGCCGCTCATCCCGTTGCATGTGGTGCAGGCGAAGGCGACGATGCCGAAGCCCAGCGCTTCGAGGTCGTCCTTCAGTCCGGCTTCTTCGAGGTACAGCGCGACCGCCTTGGAGCCCGGCGCGAGCGAACTCTTCACCCACGGCTTGCGCATCAGGCCGGCGCGGCGCGCGTTGCGCGCGAGCAGGCCGGCGGCGATGACGTTGCGCGGATTGGAGGTGTTGGTGCAACTGGTGATCGCGGCGATGATCACCGCGCCGTCGGGCATCAGGCCTTCGGCTTCCTGCGCCTTGCCCGCTCCCAGCTTCGATTCGTCGGCGATGCCCTTCGCGGCGAGGTCGCTCACCGCGACGCGGGCGTGCGGGTTCGACGGACCGGCCATGTTGCGCACGACCGTGGACAGATCGAAGGTCAACATGCGTTCGTACTGCGCGGCGGCGAGATCGTCGGCCCACAGGCCTGCGGTCTTCGCGTAGGTCTCGACCAGCGCGACCTGCTCGTCGCTGCGGCCGGTGAGGCGCAGGTAGTCGAGGGTGTTGCCGTCGATGAAGAACATCGCCGCGGTCGCGCCGTATTCCGGCGCCATGTTCGAGATCGTCGCGCGGTCGCCCAGCGTGAGCGCCGCCGCGCCTTCGCCGCGGAATTCGAGGTAGGCGCCGACGACCTTCTGCTTGCGCAGGAATTCGGTCAGCGCGAGCACGATGTCGGTCGCGGTGATGCCCGGCTGCGGCTTGCCGGTGAGTTCGACGCCCACGATGTCGGGCAGGCGCATCCACGAGGCGCGACCCAGCATCACGTTCTCGGCCTCGAGCCCGCCGACACCGATCGCGATCACGCCCAGCGCATCGACGTGCGGCGTGTGGCTGTCGGTGCCGACGCAGGTGTCGGGATAGGCGACGCCATCCTGGGTACCGATCACCGGCGACATCCGCTCCAGGTTGATCTGGTGCATGATCCCGTTGCCCGGCGGGATCACGTCGACGTTGCGGAACGCCAGCTTCGTCCAGTCGATGAAGTGGAAGCGGTCCTCGTTGCGGCGATCCTCGATCGCGCGGTTCTTCGCGAACGCGTCCGGGTCGTCGCCGCCGCATTCGACCGCGAGCGAGTGGTCGACGATCAGTTGGACGGGAACGACCGGATTCACCTGCGCCGGGTCGCCGCCCTGGTCGGCGATGGCGTCGCGCAGGCCGGCGAGGTCGACCAGCGCGGTCTGGCCGAGGATGTCGTGGCAGACCACCCGCGCCGGGAACCACGGGAAGTCGAGGTCGCGCTTGCGCCCGATGAGCTGGCCGAGGAAGGCGTCGACCTGCGACGGCTCGGCGCGGCGCACGAGGTTCTCGGCGAGCACCCGGGAGGTGTACGGCAGGCCGTCCCAGGCGCCGGGCCGGAGCGCTTCCACCGCCGCGCGGGCGTCGAAATAGTCGAGGGCGGTGCCGGGCAGCGGCTTGCGGTGGGTCTGGTTCATGGCGGGTCCGGACGTGGGGGTCGCGCAGGCGCGGAGCGGGCGGGACGCCGACGCTGGGCACGGGTCGCGAGGGGGAGCGCCCGATTATCCGAGGACCCGTCGTTGCCGTCATCCGCACTTTGGAATGGTTGACGGCCGTCCGCACGACGCGGACAATGTTCGGCCCCGTGGCTATGTAGCTCAGCCGGTTAGAGCACAGCACTCATAATGCTGGGGTCGGTGGTTCGAGTCCACCCATAGCCACCATCGCTCCGCCGTTACCCGATATTCCCGTCCGCCCACGGGCGCGACCGACGACCCGCCGGCAGGCGGGTTTTCCGTTTCCGGCCACGCAGCCCCGGCGCCCGGTCCTCCCCGTCCGGCCCGCCCGCCCCCGCACGGAGTCCGCCATGGACATCTTCAAGGTCTTCACCCTCGAGGCCGCCCACCGGCTGCCCCACGTCCCGCCCGGGCACAAGTGCGCGCGGCTGCACGGCCATTCCTTCCGGGTCGAGATCCACGTCTCCGGCGAGATCGATCCGCAGACCGGCTGGGTGATGGACTTCGCCGACATCAAGGCCGCCTTCAAGCCGCTGTACGACCGTCTGGACCACCACTACCTCAACGAGATCGAGGGCCTGGAGAACCCGACCAGCGAGCGCCTGGCGGCGTGGATCTGGGACCGGCTCAAGCCCGATCTGCCGCTGTTGAGCGAGGTCGTGGTCCACGAAACCTGCACGTCCGGCTGCCGCCACCGCGGCTGAGTCCGGCCGTTTTTCGGCGGCCTCCGGCCGGATTCAGCCGAAAATCGGCCTCAACCCGTTGATTTCCCATGGAATCCTGAACAGGAGGCCGCCGTTCGTCGGGCTCATGTTGCAATGCAGCAAAGTCGGGCCTATGTTGCACTGCACAAACCGGCAGCCCTGCCGGCACCCCGCCCAGGAGTCCGTCATGTACCCGCAGTTCAACGATCAGTTCGCCAAGTCGGCCCGCCAGTTCGCGGACACCACCGCGCAGGTCGGTCGCCTGGCCCTCGAGAACACCGAGGCCGTCTTCGGCCTGCAGCTCGCCGCCATCGAAGAGAACATGAACGCCACCTTCGCCTTCTGGGGCGAGCTGGCCGACGTGCGCGATTTCGACGGCCTCAAGGCCGCGTGGCCGAAGGGCGCCCAAGTCGCCCGCGAGAACGTCGAGCGCAGCATCGGCGCCGGCCAGGAAGCCTTCGGCCGTACGCTGAAGACCAACGAAGCCATCGCCCAGATCGCCAAGTCGCAGTTCGAGACCGTCGCCGCCACCGTGCAGGCCGACGCCGAAAAGGTGGTCAAGGCCGCCAGCGCCCGCAAGGCGCGTTGATCCATCGCTGCAAGGGCGCCGTCCCTCCCCGGCGCCTGCTGTCTCTCTCTTTCGACCCGGTCGCCCAGCGACCGGGTTTTTTCTTGCCCGCGATGGCGTTGTCCGGGATGTTCTTGTCCGCGACCCGGCCCGGCGGCCCGCCGCGCCGCGGCCTCAGCCTGCGGCGGGGTGGGCGGGCGCGGCCTGCGGCGCTTCGGCCTGCCGGCGATGGTGGTCGCGACCGATCAGCAGGTAGACCACCGGCACGACGAACAGCGTGAACACGGTGCCGATCCCCATGCCGCCGACGATCACCCAGCCGATCTGGTTGCGGGCCTCGGCGCCGGCGCCGCTGGCCAGCGCCAGCGGCAGCGCGCCGAGCACCATCGCGCCGGTGGTCATCAGGATCGGGCGCAGGCGCAGCGCGGCGGCGTCGACGACCGCCTGCAGCTTGGTCTTGCCGGCTTCCTGCAACTGGTTGGAGAACTCGACGATCAGGATGCCGTGCTTGGCGATCAGTCCGACCAGGGTCACCACGCCGATCTGCGAGTAGATGTTCCAGCTCCCGCCGGTCAGCTTGAGCGCCAGGAACGCGCCGAACATCGCCAGCGGCACCGCCAGCATGATCACCAGCGGATCGACCCAGCTCTCGAACTGCGCCGCCAGCACCAGGAAGATGAAGGCGATGGCGAGGCCGAAGATCAGGCCGAAATCGCCGGCGGATTCGCGGAACTCGCGGCTCTGCCCGGACAGGTCGTACTGGGCGTCGGGCGCGACCTCCTTGAGCGCCGTTTCCATCCAGGCCAGCGCCTCGCCCATCGAATAGCCCGGCGCGAGGCCGGCGCTGATCGTCGCGGAGCGCAGCTTGTTGAAGTGGTTCAGTTCCTTGGCGGCGACCGCCTCGTTGACGTCGACCAGGTTCGACAACTGCACCATCCCGCCGTCGCCGGCGCGGACGAAGATGTTGTCGAGGTCGCCGGGCGTGCGCCGGTCGGCGTCCTCGACCTGCACGATCACGTCGTACTGCTCCGAGCCGCGCTTGAAGCGGGTGACGTTGCGCCCGCCCAGCATCGTCTCCAGCGTGTGCCCGACCGTGGCGACGTCGCTGCCCACCGCCGCGACCTTGTCGCGATCGACCGCGACCCGCAACTGCGGCTTGTCGAGCTTGAGGTCGCTGTCGGGGTTGGTGAGGTTCGGGTTCTCGCGCATCTTCGCCATCAGTTGCTGCACGGTGCCGCCCAGTTCGTCCCAGGTGCCGGTGCTCTGCACGACGAAGCTCACCGGCTGGCCGAAGCCCTCCTGGCCCAGCGGCGGCGGCAGCGTCGGGAAGGCCATGATCCCGGGGATGCCCATGAACTGCGGGAACAACCGGCCCTGCACTTCCTGGGTCGAGACCTTGCGTTGTTCCCAGTCCTTGAGCATCACGAAGCCGATCGTGGTGGTGATCGACGGGAAGCCCACGATCTGGAACTGGCGCTGCAGGTCGGGCAACTGCCGGAACTGCGCCTCCATCTGCTTTGCGTACTTGTCGGTGTATTCGACGGTGGAGCCTTCCGGCGCGATGCCGAAGCCGATGATGAAGCCCTGGTCCTCCTGCGGTGCGAGCTCGCGCGGCAGGCCCGTCCACAGCAACGCGGCGCCGGCGAAGACCGCGGCCGCCGCGCCGACCGTGACCCAGCGCCACGCCAGCACCCGCTGCAGCAGCCCGCGATAGCCGCGGTCGATGGCGGCCAGCATGCGCTCGCCGGCGAGGTAGAAGCGGCCGGGCTTCTCCTGGTGCCGCAGCAGCTTCGACGACATCATCGGCGACAGGGTCAGCGCGGTGAAGCCCGAGACCAGCACCGCGCCGGCGAGGGTCAGCGCGAACTCGACGAACAGCTTGCCGGTGCGACCGGTGGAGAACGCCAGCGGCAGGTAGACCGCCGCCAGGGTCAGGGTCATCGCGACGATGGCGAAACCGATTTCCTTGCTGCCCTTCAGCGCCGCCTCGAACGGCGGCATGCCTTCCTCGACGTGGCGGTAGATGTTCTCCAGCATGACGATCGCGTCGTCCACCACCAGGCCGATCGCCAGCACCATCGCCAGCAGGGTCAATGTATTGATGGTGAAGCCGAAGGCGTACATCAGCGCGAACGCGCCGACCAGCGACACCGGGATCGTCACCAGCGGGATCAACGTGGCGCGGGCGCTGCGCAGGAACAGGAAGATCACCAGCACCACCAGCACGATCGCCTCGCCGACGGTCTTGTAGACCTCGTCGATGGACTTCTCGATGAAGATGGTGGAGTCGTAGGCGATGTCGACCTTCACCCCTTCCGGCAGCGTGCGCTGGATCTGCGGGATCATCGCCTTCAGCGCCGTGGAGATCTCCAGCGGATTGGCGACGGCCTGCTTGACGATGCCCAGCGGCACCGCGTCCCGGCCGTTGTAGCGGGCCCGGAAGCGGGTTTCCTGCGCGCCCAGCTCGACCTTGGCCACGTCGCGCAGGCGGACGACGCCCTGGCCGTCGTCGCGCAGCACGATCGCGCCGAATTCCTCCGGCGTCTTCAGGTCGGTCTCGGACAGCACCGTGAATTCGCGCATCGTGCCTTCGACGCGGCCGGCGGGGATCTCGACGTTCTGCGCGCGCAGCGCGGCCTCGACGTCGGCGGGCGTGAGGTCGAAACCGGCGAGGCGCTGCGGCTGCAGCCACACGCGCATCGCGTAGGTCGGGCTGAACACCTGCGCCTGAGCGACGCCGGGGATCGTCTGCACGCGATCCTTCACCAGTCGGTCGGCGAGGTCGGCGAGCTCCACCTGCGAGTGCCGCGGCGAGGAGAAGGCGAGGTAGATGATCGGCTGCGCGTCGGCTTCCTGCTTCTGCACGATCGGCTCGCGCGCTTCCTCGGGCAGGAAATCGCGGGCCTGGCCGACCCGGTCGCGCACGTCGGACGCGGCGCCGTCGGGATCGCGATCCAGCCGGAACCGGATCGTGACCTGGCTGGACTGCTCGCGGCTGACCGACTGGATGTACTGGATGCCCTCGACGCCGGACAGCGCGTCCTCGATCGGCTGGGTGATCTGCGACTCGATCACCTGCGCGCTGGCGCCGGGGTAGGTCGTGTTCACCGTCACCACCGGTTCGTCGACCTTGGGGATCAACCGCACGGGCAGGCGCTGGTAGGCGATCAGGCCGATCAGCAGCACGATGAGGTTGATCACCGTCGCGAAGACGGGGCGGCGGATCGAGAGGTCGGAGAGCATCATGGCTCAGCCGCCCTGCTTCGCGGCCGGCGCGGCGGCCGTCTGGGATTTCTCGGCCTGGGATTTCTCGGCCTGTGGCTTTGCGGCGGCGGGCTGCGCGGCCGCCGGCGCGGCGGGCTTCTGCTCGGCGTCGTCCGGCGGCAGCACCATCACGCCCATGCCGTCGTGCATCATCGGCTTGGCCTGGCCGGCGGTGATCACCACCGCGCCCGCCTGCAGGCCTTCGACGATCTCGACCTTGCCCGGCACGCGGGCCCCGGTCTTGACCACGGTCTTCCTGGCCTTGCCGTCGACGACGGTGTAGACGAAACGGGTGTCGCCGTCCTGCATCAGCGCCTGCTCGGGCACCAGCAGCGCCTGTGCGTCGCCGGCCTGTTCGAGCTGCAGGCGCGCGAACTGGCCCGGGCGCAGGCGGCCGTCGGGATTGCCGATCTGCGCGCGGAGCTTCACGCTGCGGGTGCCGGCGTCGATGCTGGGATCGATCGCCAGCACGCGTCCGCCGAAGCGGTCGCCCGGGAAGGCGTCGACCTCGATCCGGATCGCCTGCCCGCGCGACAACTGGGTCAGGGCGCGCTCGGGCACGCTGAAGTCGACCTCGATCGGATCGATCCGCACCAGGCTGATCAGCTCCTGGCCCGCTGTGACGAACGCGCCGACGCTGACGTTGCGCAGGCCGACCTGGCCCGAGAACGGCGCGCGGATGGTGTATTTCGCGAGCGTGGCCTGCGCCGAGTTCACCCGCGCCTCGTCCACGCCGAGCGCGGCGCGCGCCTTGTCGTAATCGGCCTGCGCGACCAGCTTGCCGGCCAGCAGTTCCTTGCTGCGCGCGGCGGCGCGGCGGCTGTTCTCGAGATTGGCCTGCGCCTCCTTCAGCGCGGCCTCGGGCAGGCTGGCGTCGAGCGTGAACAGCGGCTGCCCCTCGACGACGTGGCCGCCCTCCTCGAAATGGATGCGGGTGATGCGCGCCGGCACTTCCGCGCGCACCGTGACGGTCTCGTCGGCACGCAGGCTGCCGACGGTCTGCAGGCCGGCGGACAGCGGCTGCGGCGCGACGGTGATCGCTTCGACCGGCAGTTGCATCTCGCCGCCGCCGGGCGGCCCGCCTTCGCCACCCTGGGCTTCGGGCGGCTTGTCGCCGCAGGCCGCCAGCACCAGCGCGCAGGCCATCGTCATTACGGCGGGAACACGTCGAAGACGCATGGCGACCTCACGCAAATCGCGACGGCAGTCCAGTTTAGCCGCGGGCCCACCCCCGGCGCGTGCCGGAAGTATCGGCCCGGCGTTGGCGTTGCCTATCGCGGCGACAGGAAGCCCGAGAGGTCGGCCTCGTCGGCATCCGCCCGGAACGGCAACACGCCCCAGCAGGGGGCGGGGAGGTGGCGCTGCAGCCAGGCGAGGTTGTCGTCGCGATACGGCATGTCCGGTTCGATCTCCGAAGCGATCCATCCCGACAGCCTGCCGCCGTCGGCGGCGATCGCCCGCGCGGTGAGCGCGGCATGGTTGAGGCAGCCCAGGCGCAGCCCGACCACCAGCACCACCGGCAGCGACAGCGCGCCGACCAGGTCGGCCTGGACCAGGCCGTCGTCGATCGGCGCGGCCCAGCCGCCGACGCCTTCGACCACGACCAGGTCGGCCTGCGCGGCGAGCCGGGCATGGGCGTCGAGGATCGGCCCGATGGTCAGCGTCGCGCCTACTTCGCGCGCGGCGAATTCGGGCGCGGTCGCGGCCGGCAGCGCCCACGGATTGAGGTCGCCGTAGGCCGGCCGCGGATCGCTGGCCGCCTGCAGGCGCAGGGCATCGGCGTTGCGCCAGCCTTCGGGCGTGCGTTCGCAGCCGCTGGCGACCGGCTTCATGCCGATCGTGCGCAGCCCGCGCGCGCGCCATGCGCGCACCAGCGCGACGCTGGCGACGGTCTTGCCGACGCCGGTGTCGGTGCCGGTGACGTAGAGGCTGCGGGCGGTGGCGGGCGCGGTCATCGTGGTCGTGGCGGAACGCTCGGTTGCGGACGCGCATGGTAAGACGCACGATGCCGCCGCTCCAGCGGTGGGCATGTACACTGGCCGCATGAGTTTCGCCGCCGTCCCGCTTACCGGCAGCAAGCCGGACCAGTACGCCCAACTCGCCGCGCAGGCCGAAGCGCTGCTCGCGGGCGAGCACGACCGCATCGCCAACGCCGCCAACCTGTCGGCGCTGGTCTACCACGCGCTGCCGGCGCTGAACTGGGTCGGCTTCTATTTCTTCGACGGCGCCGAACTGGTGGTCGGCCCGTTCCAGGGGCTGCCCGCCTGCGTGCGGATCCCGCTGGACCGCGGCGTCTGCGGCGCCGCGGCGCGCACCCGCACCACCCAGCGCATCGCCGACGTGCACGCCTTCCCCGGCCACATCGCCTGCGATGCGGCCTCGCGTTCGGAACTGGTGGTGCCGCTGGTGCGCGACGGCGCGCTGCTCGGCGTGTTCGACCTCGACAGTCCGGTTCCCGAACGATTCGACGTTGAAGATCAGGCAGGGCTCGAAACCATCGCGGCGCTGTTCGTGCGCAGTCTGGGCACGGACGGTTGAGCCGCGACCACACGACTTCCGGACCGCGATCACGCATGGCGACTTCCATCAAACTCCGCAACATCGGCCCGAAAAGCGCCGCCTGGCTGCGCCAGGTGGGCCTGCGCACCGAAGAGGACCTGCGCGCGATCGGCGCACTCGAGGCGTTCATGCGCGTCAAGCGCGCGGGCTTCAAGCCGAGCCTGAACCTGCTGTACGCGCTGGAAGGCGCGCTGACCGACTGCCACTGGCAGGAAGTCCCGGCGGAACGGCGCAGCGAGCTGCTGGTCGCGGCCGACGCCGCCATCGCCCTGCTGCCGCCGCCGCGCGGCCGTCCCGCGGCCGCCCCGGTGACCACCACCCACGCGGCCCGCGAAGAGTCCGCCGCACCGGCCTTCCGCCTGTTCGACGAACCCGACAGCGGCGAATGAGCCGCCGCCCGCGCCGCATGGAGTACACTGCGCGCGCTTCGCGGTGATCCGGAGACGTTCGTCCGAGGATTGAAACGGGAAGCCGGTGGACCCCGGGATGCCGGGGTGATTCCGGCGCTGCCCCCGCAACGGTAAGCGCGTGAAACCGTCGCATCCGCCACTGTGGTTCTCTCGACCACGGGAAGGCGCGACGGCCGGAGGCCTCGTCCTCCGCGCGCGAGCCCGGAGACCGGCCACGAAGTCCACACGGTTGCGATGCGGAGGGCGTCGCGGCGATGTCGTCGCCGCGCGCGCGGTCCGTCTCGCTTCCCTGTCCTCCGATCGCGACTCCCGTCCTTCTCACCGCGCGGGTGCGCGCGATGGAGTCCCGAATGCAATTCCGCCGTCTTCCGCTGGCGCTGGCCGTCCCGGCCGCGCTGTGCGCCCTGTCCACCGTTTCCCCGTCCGCCCGCGCCGCCGATGCGGACCGCCGCGACGGCGCCGACGCGCTCGACGCCGTCGTCGTCACCGCCACCCGCACCGCGGTCACCGTCGACGCGTCGCTGGCCCCGGTCGAAGTGATCGACGCCGACGCGATCCGCCGCAGCCAGGCGGCATCGCTCGGCGACCTGCTGCGCGGCCGCGCCGGCATCGCCGTCAGCAACCAGGGCGGCGAAGGCAAGCTCAGCACGCTGTTCGTGCGCGGCGCCGAATCCGACCACGTGCTGGTGCTGGTGGACGGCGTGCGCATCGGCTCGGCGACCTCGGGCCTGGCGTCGTTCCAGGATCTGCCGATCGCCCTGATCGACCGCATCGAGATCGTGCGCGGCCCGCGCTCCAGCCTCTACGGCTCCGACGCCATCGGCGGCGTGATCCAGATCTTCACCCGTCGCGACCGCGGCACGCCGTCGCTGCGGTTCCACGTCGGCGCCGGCAGCCACGGCCGCCGCGAGGGCGGCGTCGGCTTCGGCGGCGGCAACGCGCGCGGCTGGTTCGGCTTCGACGCCGGACTGGTACGGACCGACGGCATCGACGCCTGCCGCGGCATCGCCGACGACGTCAACTTCGTCTACGCCGGCTGCTTCGTGAACGGCCAGACCGACCGCGACGGCTACGAGAACCGCGCGGTGTCGGTGCGCGGCGGCGTCGACATCGGCGACCGCGCCACGCTCCAGGCGCACGCGCTGCACGTCAGCGGCCACAACGAATACGACGGCGGCTTCGTCGACAACTCCGACATCGTGCAGCAGGCGGTCGGCGCCCGGTTGCAGTGGAAGGCGAACGATGCGTTCACGCTCACCGTCGCGGCCGGCAGCAACAAGGACAGCTCCGACAACTTCCTCGGCGATGCGCCGGCGGGCTTCTTCTCCAGCCGCCGCGACACCGCGTCGGTGCAGGCCGACGTCGCGGTGGCCGAGGGCCACACGGTGACCGTCGGCGCGGACTGGCTGCGCGACCGCATCGGCAGCGACACCGCGTACGACGACAGGCGCCGCGCGGACCGCGCCGCGTTCGCGCAGTACCAGGGACGGTTCGGCGCGCAGGACGTGCAGCTCGCGCTGCGCCGCGACGACAACGATCAGTTCGGCGGCAAGACCACCGGCAACGCCGCGTGGGGCCTGGGCTTCGGCGACGGCTGGCGGGTGACGGCGGGCTACGGCACCGCGTTCAAGGCGCCGACCTTCAACGAGCTGTACTACCCGTTCTTCGGCAACCCGGCGCTGCGCCCGGAATCCTCGCGCACCGCCGAGGCCGGACTCGCCTGGCGCGGCGCGGACATCGGCCTGCACCTGGACGCGTTCGAGACCCGGGTGAAGGACCTGATCGCCTACGACGCCTCGCTCGGCCTGCCGAACAACCTCGACGAGGCCCGCCTGCGCGGCGCTGAACTGCGCGCCGACGCGACGCTGTGGGACTGGACGCTGGCCGCCAGCGCCAGTTGGCTGGACACCGAGAACCTGGCCGTCGGCGGCAACCGCGGCAAGGACCTGCCGCGCCGGGCCCGGGAGAGCGCGCGACTGGACCTCGATCGCGCGTTCGGCGCCTTCGGGTTCGGCCTCACCGCCATCGCCGAGGGCGCGCGCTGGGACGACGTCGCCAACACCCGTCGCCTCGGCGGTTTCGCCACGCTCGACCTGCGCGGCGAATACCGGATCGCCGACGCATGGACGCTGCAGGCCGGCGTCGCCAACGTGTTCGATCGCCACTACGAGACCGCGGCCTACTACAACCAGCCCGGCCGCACCTGGACGGTGGCGCTGCGGTTCGACCCGGCGCGCTGAGCCGGACCTGCTGAAGTCGGCCCGCTGATGTCGGCCCTCTGATGTCGGCCCCCTGAAGCCGGCTCGTCGAAACGGCCCGTCCGGCGCGCGGTTGCGCCGGACGGCGGCGGCGTGGTACCACAATGCAGCGGGCGCCGCGTCGCCCGCTGCATTCCTGTGATCGCCATCGACGCGACCCTCCCGACCGCTGATTTCCTCCGCGACATCTCTTCCCGGCGCCCGCCATGCCGTCCACGCCCGAACAGCTCAGCCCCGGCCTCTTCGTGGTCAGGCCCGCGGCTGCCTCCGCGCAGAAGCAGGCGAAGGCCCCGGTCGACCAGGACCTGCAGTCGCGCCTGGGCGCCAGCGCCCGGGTCGAAGCGCTGTCCGGCCCGACCCCGGGCTGGCTGGTGAAGCTCAAGCGCGCGCCGAAGACCGCCCGCGCCGGCTGGAACAGCCTGCATCGCCTGCTCGGCGACGCCTACGTGGTGCTGCCGGCGATCGTCGACGACGCCGGTCGCGCGCGCTATCCCACCGGTCTGCTCTCGCTGAGATTCGGCAACGATGCCAGTGAGGAAGCGTTGCATGAGATCGGCATGCACTATGGTCTGGAACTGGTCGGCCGCACCCGCTTCACGCGGCAACAGGCGCTGTTCCGCCCGGCCGGCGGCAGCGAGGTGTTCCTGCCCGACGTGAGCGGCCGGATCGAACGCGACGACAAGGTCGAGGCCGTCTGGTTCGATGCCGAAAGCGCGTTCACCCGGACGTGACCCGCCGGGTTTCGATCCGGCCCCTGCGCCGGCCTGCCGACCGGCCTTCCCGCCACAGGACGTGAGGACGCCCGCATGCCCGCATCGCCGATCGCTCCCCCGAACCCCCTCCCGGGCATCGCCGTGCCCGTCCCGGAGGCCCTCGGCATGCGCATGGCCGACGGCAGTTGGGTCGGCCTGCAGCCGCTGCCGCTGCAGTTGGAAGCCGTCGCCGGCACCACCGTGGCCCGGTTGTCGGGCACCCCGGTCGCGGAGATGGCCACCGCCCGGGTGATGCGCGCCGCGCAGGCCTTCTTCGAGCTGCCGAGCCGGGCACCGACGCCGGCCGCGGCGCCGGTGGTGGCCTCGCGCTCTAAGGCCTCCACCCGCGCGCTGGGCAACGTGCTCGAACGCAAGACCATCAGCGCGTACCTCGACGCCGACACCCGGCTGATGCGCATCCTCTACAAGCAGATCGTGCTGCGCTTCAGGGCGGGGACGCCGCAGAAGCTGCGCAACGCGATCATCCGCGACAGCGGCCTGCGCCTGCTCGCCGAAAACCCGCTCGCGCCCGGCCAGGTCACGCTCAGCGACGACGCGAAGCTGCATCCCGGCGAGGCGCTGGTCCGCCTGGCCGCGCAGTTGGCGACCCTGGACGAAGTCGCCTTCGCCACCCCGGACTTCATCTCGCAGTACCGGCGCAGCCTGCCGGCCGCGAGCGGCACGCCCTCGACGAAGCAGTGGCACCTGAAGCTGATCGGCGCGACGCAGGCGTGGAAGCACGGCCGCGGCAAGCGCGGGGTGGTGGTGGCGGTGCTCGACGACGGCATCGACATCGAGCATCCGGAGCTGCGCACGAACGTGCTGCGCCACCCCGATCCCGACGAAGCGCGCGACCTCTGCGGCCGCGACTTCTATCTCGCCGACGACGACCCCGACCACTTCAATCCGCGACCCAAGCGCTTCCGGACGCCGTTCGAGGAGATGGCCGGCAACGACATCCACGGCACCTGCTGCGCCGGCGTGGCCGTGGGCCGCGGCCCGAAGGCCTACGGGCTGGCGCCGAACTGCAGGCTGCTGCCGGTCAAGGTCTTCCACGCCGACGATCTCGCCAGCGACAGCCGCGTCGCCGACGCGATCCGCTATGCGGCGCAGTTCGCCGACGTGATCTCGTGCTCGTGGGGCGGCGCCAAGAGCCCCGACATCGAATTCGCGCTGCGCGACGCGCGCGCGATCGGGCGCAAGGGCCGCGGCGCGGTGGTGGTCTGCGCCTCCGGCAACGAGGAGCGCAAGCAGGTCGACTATCCGGCCTCCGACGCCAACGCGATGGCGATCGGCGCCTCCACCGACGGCGACGATCTCGCCTGGTACTCCAACAGCGGCCCGCAACTGTGCGTGGTCGCGCCCTCCAACGGCGGCGCGCGCGGCATCTTCACCACCGACGTGTCCACCCCGGGGCGCGGCTTCAACACCGGCAAGGTCGCTGCCGGCGGTGCGGACGGGCTGTTCACCAACGACTTCGGCGGCACGTCCTCGGCGACGCCGCTGGTCGCCGGCCTGTGCGCGCTGATCCTGTCGCTGAAGCCGGAAATGACGCCCGACGACGTGCGCGCGATCCTGATCGCCAGCGCGAAGAAGATCGGCCCGGCCTCGGCGTACAAGGCCAACGGGCATTCCAACAAATTCGGCCACGGCCGCATCGACGCCGCGAAGGCGGTGGCGCTGGCGAAGGCGTGGAAGCCGCCGGCGGACTGACCGCGCGGTGCTGGTCGCACGGTGTCGATGACCCGCTGCCGACGCCTCGGTAGAGCGGCCTTCAGGCCGCTGCCGTTTGCCGGAAGCGTGGCAGCGGGCTGAAGCCCGCTCTACGAAAATCAACGCCGCGATCAGCCGATGGACTGGTGTCGATAACCCGATGTCGATGAAGGGGTGCCGGCGCCCCGGCAGAGCGGCCTTCAGGCCGCTGCCGCTTGCCGGAAGCCTAGCAGCGGGCTGAAGCCCGCTCTACGAAAACCAACGCCGCGATCAGTCGATGGCCTGGTGTCGATGGCCTGGTGTCGATGACCCGATGTCGATGAAGCGGTGCCGATGCCCCGGTAGAGCGGCCTTCAGGCCGCTGCCGTTCGCCGGAAGCGTGGCAGCGGGCTGAAGCCCGCTCTACCGAAGCGGCGGACGGCTCCCCAGACTCACTCCGCCGGGAACAGCGCCGGCTGCGGCGGCGCCAGCGCCTCGCGATCGCGGAAATTGCCCAGCCCCACGCCGACCAGGCGATACAGCGTGCGCGGCGGCAGATCGACCCGGTCGCGCAGCGACAGCGCCAGTTCGGTGAACCGCGCCAGCGAATCCGGCGGCGTCTCCGGCGTATGGCTGCGGGTGAGGATGCGGAACTGCGCGGTCTTCAGCTTCAGCACCACGGTGCGCCCGACCCGCTCGGTCTTGCGCGACGCGGCCCAGGTCTTTTCGGCGAGCGTGCGGATCATCGGTTCGATCTCGGCCAGCGGCACGTCGCGGGCGAAGGTGTCCTCGGAGGAGATCGACTGCACCGGCTGGTCGGGCTCGACCGGACGCTCGTCGATGCCCTGCGCGCGTTCGTGCAGGCGCAGGCCGAAACTGCCGAACGCGTCCTGCAGCGTCGCGATATCGATGCCGCGCAGGTCGCCGACGGTGTTCACGCCGAGCGCCTCCAGCCGGCGCTGCGCGACCTTGCCCACGCCCGGGATGCATCCCACCGGCAGCGGCGTGAGGAAATCGAAGACCTGGTGCGGGCGGATCACGAACAGCCCGTCGGGCTTCTTCCAGTCGGAGGCGATCTTGGCGAGGAACTTGTTCGGCGCCACGCCGGCCGATGCGGTGAGCTGCGTCTCCTCGCGGATCTGCGCTCGGATCGCCTGCGCGACCTCGGTCGCGGTGGCGAGGCCGCTGGCCGGCGCGGTGACGTCGAGGTAGGCCTCGTCCAGCGACAGCGGCTCGATCAGGTCGGTGTGGCGGGCGAAGATCGCGCGCACCTGGCGCGACACGGCCTTGTAGCGCGCGAAATCCGGCGGCACGAACACCGCCTCCGGACACAGGCGCTCGGCGCGCACCGCCGGCATCGCCGAGCGCACGCCGAACCTGCGCGCCTCGTAGGACGCGGCGCAGACCACCGAGCGCTCGCCGCGCCAGGCGACCACCACCGGACGGCCGCGCAGCGTCGGATCGTCGCGCTGTTCCACCGACGCGTAGAACGCGTCCATGTCGATGTGGAGGATCTTGCGCATGGATCGACGGCAACGGAGAGCGCCGCCACCATACCCGATCCGGTCGCGCGCCGAACGCGGCCGGCGCACGGCATGCCGCCACGCCGCTGCGCGTTCGCGCGTTCGCCCGCACGCCCGGCACGCCCGGCGGCGCGCTGCTGCGGCGCAATGCGGCTTCGGCCGGAGAACGCCCGCCCGAAGCCCGCGGGAAAACGGTTTTCCCCGGGGATTTCCAGAAAAAGCGCGATTTCTTTTCGCAACATTAAGCCGGCCATTACCAAACCGTAATGATGCGCATCCCCCCGGGCACGGTCGCGGATTCCTGCACTTCCCGACGCCGCACGACCCCGGGAAGTCGACGAATCCTCACCGGATGAAAATTGCTCGCAACGGAGCGCCCAAGCGGCCACGGCGCCGGGATTGAGCGCGCGCAGCGCCGTTGCTAGCTTCGATCCGCGCTCTCCCCACGGAACGGGAGACGCAGCGCAAAGCCTTCCCCGACCCCACCCGCAGCGCCACCGGCGAAGCGGGAACGGACTCGATTGGCCCCGCGCCAGGCCCTGCATCGCTCGCGCCGTCCCCCCGCGACCGGCGCGCACCACCACCCTTCCAAAGGATTCTGACCCGTGATGCTTCCGATGTCCCTCAAGCCCGGTTTCCGGACGCTCTCCTGCGCCGCGCTCGCCGCCGCCGCATGCGCGACCTTCGCCGCCTCGGCCGCGCCGCCGCAGCCCGAGCGCAACCCCTACGCCCCCGCGTACATGCACGGCTACCGCCACGGCGCGATCCCCACGCGCCAGGGCAAGATCGCGATCCAGCAGTGGGCGACCAAGTCCGGCATCGCCAAGGCCACCTCGACCAACACGCTGTACTACCGCGGCGGCACCGGCGGCGTCGGCGTGCTCAGCGGCCAGTCCAAGGTCTACCTGATCTTCTACGGCAGCCAGTGGGGCACCTCCACCACCGACGCCAACGGCTACCTCAACTTCAGCAACGACGCCGCCGGCGCCGGCCCCGCGGCGCAGAAGATGTTCAAGGGCATCGGCACCAACGGCGAACTGTGGTCGGCGGAACTGACCCAGTGGTGCGACGGCCCCGGCGTCGCCACCGGCGCCAGCAGTTGCCCGTCGACCGGCACCATCGCGCGCATCCCGTACCAGCAGAACGTGCTGGCCGGCGTGTGGTACGACAACTCGGCCGCGTCGCCCGCCGGCGCCACCGCCGCCCAGCTCGCCGCCGAGGCCAACAAGGCCGCCGCGCACTTCGGCAACACCACCGCGGCGTCCAACCGCTACACCTACTACGTGATCCTCTCGCCGACCGGCACCAACCCGGACAACTACAAGAGCCCGACCCAGGGCTACTGCGCTTGGCACGACTACGTCGGCGACCCGGGCATCTCCACCCCGACCACCTACGGTCCCCTGGCCTTCAGCAACCAGCCGTACAACATCGACGTCGGCTCGTCCTGCGGCGTGAACTTCGTCAACTCGGGCACCGCCGGCAAGCTCGACGGCTACACGATGACGCTGGGCCACGAGTGGCACGAAATGATGTCCGACCAGTTCCCGGCCGGCGGCTGGACCGCCAACAGCGGCTACGAGAATTCGGACGAATGCGCGTGGATCGCCGCGGGCAGCGCCGGCGGCGCGGCCAACGTCGCCTTCAGCACCGGCACCTTCACCCAGCAGGCCAGTTGGTCGAACGACACCAACAACTGCGCGATCTCGCACGCGATCGTGACCGGCGGCAGCACCAACACCGCGCCGGTGGCGAACTTCAGCGCGACCTCCAGCGGCCTGACCGCGACCTTCACCGACACGTCCACCGACGCCGAGAACAACATCAGCACCCATAGCTGGACCTTCGGCGACGGCGGGACCTCCACCGCGACCAACCCGAGCCACGCCTACGCGGCCGCGGGCACCTACTCGGTCAGCGAGACGGTCACCGACACCGGCGGCCTGAGCAGCACCAAGACGATGTCCGTGACGGTCTCCGGCAGCGGAAGCTGCGGCGGCACCGTGCTGTGCAGCGGCACCGCCGTGGCGCTGCCGTCGGTGGCGACCGGTGCGTGGTCGCCGATCTACACGATCGCCGTCCCGGCCGGCAAGACCAGCGTCGTGTTCAACATCTCCGGCGGCACCGGCGACGCGGACCTGTACGTGCGGATCGGCAGCGCGCCGACCACGACGTCGTACAACTGCCGTCCGTACACCACCGGCAACGCCGAGACCTGCACCTTCAACGCGCCGACCGCGGGCACGTACTACGTGGGCGTCCGCGCCTACGCCGCGTACTCCGGCGTCAGCCTGAAGGCGACGATCTCGCCGTAAGCGTCGCGCCTCGCGGTGCCCGGGACGTTTCTCCCCGGGGACGCCCCGGCACCGATGGACCCCGGCCTCGCGCCGGGGTCTTTTTTTTGCGCCGATCCGCGCGGAACCGGGCGGCGGCGCGGGCGCCCGTCACTCCACCGTCACCGACTTCGCCAGGTTGCGCGGCTTGTCGACATCGGTGCCGCGGGCCAGGGCGGCGTGGTAGGCGAGCAACTGCACCGGGATCGCATGGACGATCGGCGACAGGGTGCCGACGTGGCGCGGGGTGCGGATGACGTGCACGCCCTCGGACTCGCTGAAGTGGCTGTCGGCGTCGGTGAAGACGTACATCTCGCCGCCGCGGGCGCGCACTTCCTGGATGTTGGACTTCACCTTCTCCAGCAGGCTGTCGTTGGGCGCGATCACCACCACCGGCATGTTCGCGTCGACCAGCGCCAGCGGCCCGTGCTTGAGCTCGCCGGCGGGATAGGCCTCGGCGTGGATGTAGGAGATTTCCTTGAGCTTCAACGCGCCTTCCAGCGCGATCGGGTAATGGATGCCGCGGCCGAGGAACAGCGCATGCTGCTTCGGTGCGAACCGCTCCGACCACACCGCGACCTGCGGCTCCAGGTTCAGCGCGTGCTGCACGCTGCCGGGCAGGTGGCGCAGCGCCTCGATCAGTTCGGCCTCGGCCGCGTCGGAAAGTTTGCCGTGCAGCCGCGCCACCGTCGCCGACAGCGCGAACAGCGCGACGAGCTGGGTGGTGAAGGCCTTGGTCGAGGCCACGCCGATCTCGGCGCCGGCGCGGGTGTAGAACACGAGCCTGCTGGCGCGCGGGATCGCGCTCTCGGGCACGTTGCAGATCGACAGCGTGCGCTCGTGGCCCAGCGACTTGGCGTACTTCAGCGCCTCCATCGTGTCGAGCGTCTCGCCCGACTGGGAAATGGTCACCACCAGTTGGCGCGGGTCGGCGACGATCTTGCGGTAGCGGTATTCGCTGGCGATCTCGACCGTGCACGGCAGGCCGGTCATCGCCTCGAACCAGTAGCGCGCGGTCAGGCCGGCGTAGTAGCTGGTGCCGCAGGCGAGGATCTGCAGGCCGGAGATGTCGCGCAGCACCGCCTCCGCCTTGTCGCCGAACAGCGCGGGCACGAACGCGCCGCGGTCGACGATGGCCTCGATGGTGTCGGCGATCGCGCGCGGCTGCTCGTGGATCTCCTTCTGCATGAAGTGCCGGTACGGACCCAGCTCCAGCGACGCCAGCGACACGTCGGAGACGTGGACGTCGCGCGCGACTTCGGCATCGTGCGCGTCGAACACCCGCACGCCGTCGCGGCGGACCTCGGCGGTGTCCCCTTCTTCGAGGAAGATCACCCGGCGCGTGGCCTGGATGATCGCCGAGACGTCGGACGCGATGAAGTTCTCGCCCTCGCCCAGACCGACCAGCAACGGACAGCCCATCCGCGCGCAGACCATGCGGCCCGGCTCCTTGCGACTGATCACGGCCAGCGCGTAGGCGCCTTCCAGTTCCTTGACCGCGCGCTGCAGCGCGGCCAGCAGGTCGTCGCCGCTGGCGAGGTAGTGGTGGATGAGGTGGGCGATGACCTCGGTGTCGGTCTGCGACTCGAATTCGTAGCCCAGCGCGCGCAGGCGTTCGCGCTGCGCCTCGTGGTTCTCGATGATGCCGTTGTGGACCAGGGCGACGCCGTGGCTGATGTGCGGATGCGCGTTGCCCTCGGTGACGCCGCCGTGCGTGGCCCAGCGGGTGTGGCCGATCCCGAGGTCGGCGCGGAAGCCTTCGGTCTCGGCGGCGTTCGCCATTTCCGCGACGCGGCCGGTGCGGCGGACGCGGCGCACGTCGCGTGCGGCATCGGCGCCGTCGACGATGGCGATGCCGGCGGAGTCGTAGCCGCGGTATTCCAGACGTTTCAGCCCCTCGACCAGCACCGGTACCACATCGCGATCCGCGATCGCGCCGACAATGCCACACATGGGTCTGGAGTCCTCTCAGGGTTGGACGGATGGACGGGCGGCGGACGACCCGGCGGGCGGCGTCTCCGAGGGCGGCTAGTGTAACGACGAAACCCGCCGCGGGCGTCCGCGCGGACACGTCCGGACAGCGGACGGACAGCCGACCTCCGACAAAAAACCATTGAAAATCATTGCCTTGTAGTTGGCACGAGGTTTGCATTCATTACCGCGAACCCAAGCATTCCACTGCCATGTCCATTCGCGACACCGCCGCCCAGGACACCGTCCTCACCCCCTCCTCCCGCGCCCGCCGACGCTGGCGCCTGCCGGTGATCGTCGCGCTCGGCGTCGCGATCGCGGCGGCAGCCACCGTGTCGGCCTGGCGCGGCGGCAGCCGCTCGGTCGACGCCGCGCGGGTGCGCATCGCCGAAGTGCGCCGCGGCGACCTGGTCCGCGACCTGTCGGCCGAAGGCCGGGTGATCTCGGCGAACAGCCCCACGCTGTACGCGATCTCCGCCGGCACCGTCACCCTGAAGGTGGTCGCCGGCGACGCGGTGAAGCAGGGCCAGGTGCTCGCCGAGATCGACAGCCCCGAGCTGCGCAGCCGGCTCGCGCAGGAGGAGGCGACCCTCGCCGGCCTCGAGGCCGAGACCTCCCGCGCGACGCTCGACGGCGCGCTCACCCGCGCCAACGCGCGCAAGCAGCTCGACCAGGCCACGGTGGACCGCACCGCGGCGGCCCGCGACCTGGAACGCAACAAACGCGCGTTCGACGGCGGCGCGGTCGCGCAGATCGACGTCGCCCGCGCCCAGGACGCGCTCAGGAAATCGGAACTCGCGCTCGCCGCCGCGCAGCAGGAGTTCGCGCTGCAGGGCCGCGGCGCTGATCTCGACAGCCGCAACAAGCGGCTGCAGGCCGACCGCCAGCGCGCCGTGGTCGACGAGCTGCGCCGGCAGGTGGAGGCGCTGTCGCTGCGCGCGCCGTTCGACGGCCAGGTCGGCCAGGTGATGATCGCGCAGCGCGCGAACGTCGCCGACAACGCGCCGGTGCTCAGCGTTGTCGACCTGTCGGTGTTCGAGGTCGAGATCAAGGTGCCCGAGAGCTTCGCCCGCGACCTCGGCATCGGCATCCCGGCGGAGATCTCCGCCACCGGCGACACCTACGCCGCGTCGATCTCCGCCGTATCGCCGGAAGTGGTGAACGGCGAAGTCGCCGCCCGCCTGCGCTTCAAGGACCGCCAGCCGCCGGGCCTGCGCCAGAACCAGCGCCTCAGCGCGCGGATCGTGCTCGACACCCGGCGCGACGTGCTGATGGTCGAACGTGGCCCGTTCCTGGAGCAGGGCGGCGGCGCCGTCTACGTCATGGACGGCGACACCGCGGTGAAACGCCGCATCCGCACCGGCGTCAGCAGCCTCGCCGCCGTTGAAATCCTCGATGGCGCCAAGCCGGGGGACCGCATCGTGGTCTCCGGCGCCGACCGGTTCGGCGACGCCGAACGCATCCGCATCACCGGAGAATGACCATGTCCACCGCCCACGACGCCTTCCCCCTCGCCCTGCACTGGAACGCCGACGCGCTTGCCGCGGCGGTGCAGCGCCGGCCGCCGCCGCTGCACACCGTCGCCTTCGCGCCCTCGGCGAACGACGCCGAGGCGCATCGCCCGCACCGCGACGGCGGCTTCGCGCCGGCGCCGACGCTGCCCTCGCGCTTCCGCATCGGCTGAGCGCGGCGCGACCGCGCCGCCTCCCGCGCCCCCTTCCCTTCCCGGAGTTCCCCATGTTGCACATGCAAGGCGTCACCAAGGTCTATCACACCGAACTGGTCGAAACCCACGCGCTGCGGTCGCTGGACCTGCACGTGAAGGAAGGCGAGTTCGTCGCCGTCACCGGGCCGTCCGGTTCGGGCAAGACCACCTTCCTCAACATCGCGGGCCTGCTGGAAACCTTCACCGGCGGCGAGTTCGTGCTCGACGGCCAGAACGTCAAGGGCCTGTCCGACGACGCGCGCAGCAGGCTGCGCAACCAGAAGATCGGCTTCATCTTCCAGGGCTTCAACCTGATCCCCGACCTCAACCTGTTCGACAACGTCGACGTGCCGCTGCGCTACCGCGGCATGTCCGCGCCCGAGCGCAAATCCCGCATCGAGGACGCGCTGGCCAAGGTCGGGCTGGGCTCGCGCATGAAGCACTTCCCGGCCGAGCTGTCCGGCGGCCAGCAGCAGCGCGCGGCCATCGCACGCGCCCTGGCCGGCAGCCCGCGCCTGCTGCTCGCGGACGAACCGACCGGCAACCTCGACTCGCAGATGGCGCGCGGCGTGATGGAACTGCTGGAGGACATCAACAGCCGCGGCACCACCATCATCATGGTCACCCACGATCCCGAGCTCGCGGCGCGCGCGCAGCGCAACGTGCACATCGTCGACGGCATGGCCACCGACCTGTCGGTGGAGCCGAGCCTGGTCCGCGTCGCCCGCTCGGCCGAGGCCGGCGCCCCGGCGTCGGCCTGAGGACACCGCCATGTTCGGTTACTACTTCAACCTCGCCCTGCGCAGCTTCAAGCGCAACAAGGCGCTGACGACGCTGATGGTGCTGGCGATCGCGATGGGCATCGGCGCCTGCATGACCACGCTGACGGTGTTCCACGTGCTGTCCGGCGACCCGCTGCCCGGCAAGAGCTCGACGCTGTTCTACGTGCAGCTCGACCCGGAGGGCAAGGCCGGCTACCGCCCCGGGGAGGAGCCGTCGGACCAGGTGACCCGCTTCGACGCCGAAACCCTGCTGCGCGAGAAGCGCGGCAAGCGCCAGGCGATGATGACCGGCGGCGGCGTCTCCATCACGCCGCAGCAGTCCGGCCTCACGCCGTTCTACTCCGATTCGCGCTACACCTCGGCGGACTTCTTCCCGATGTTCGAGGTGCCGTTCCTCTACGGCCACGGCTGGACCGCCAAGGACGACGACGCCCGCGCCCGCGTGGCGGTGATTTCCAAGGCGCTGAACGACAAGCTGTTCGCCGGCGGCGACAGCGTCGGCAAGCAGATCCGGCTGGACAAGACCGACTTCACCGTGGCCGGCGTGATCGACGAGTGGCGGCCGACGCCGCGCTTCTACGACATGAACACCGACCGCTTCGGCACGCTGGAGGACGTGTTCCTGCCGTTCTCGACCTCGCGCGACCTGGAGATGAGCCGCAGCGGCAGCATGAACTGCTGGGGCGACACCAGCGCCGACGCCACCGACCTCAACGCCCCGTGCGTGTGGATCCAGTACTGGGTGCAACTGGACAGCGCGCAGGCGGCGGCGGAATACAAGGACTACCTGGTCAACTATTCCAACCAACAGCGCAGCGCGGGCCGATTCGAGCGGCCCGCCAACGTTCGCCTGCGCGACGTCATGGCGTGGCTGGACTACAACAAGGTCGTGCCCAACGACGTGGTCGTGCAGATGTGGCTGGGCTTCGGCTTCCTGCTGGTCTGCCTGGTCAACACCGTCGGCCTGCTGCTGGCCAAGTTCCTGCGCCGCGGCGGCGAGATCGGCGTGCGCCGCGCGCTGGGCGCCTCGCGCAGGGCGATCTTCACCCAGTGCCTGGTGGAAGCGGGGACGGTCGGCCTCGCCGGCGGCATCCTCGGGCTGGGGCTGTCGCTGCTCGGCCTGTGGGCGGTGCGCCTGCAGCCAGCCAGCTACGCCAAGCTCGCCCACCTCGACATCGGCATGCTGCTGTCCACGTTCGTGCTCGCGATCGTCGCCAGCCTGCTCGCCGGCCTGCTTCCCGCCTGGCGCGCGATGCAGATCACGCCGGCGATGCAGTTGAAGTCGCAGTAATCCCCGGCGCTTCGTCCGGACCCACTTCGTCCGTCCCGCCCCCGGGACCAGGAAAACGCCATGGAACTCCGCCCCATCCTCTCCACCCTGATGCGCCACAAGACCGCGGCGTCCCTGATCGTGCTGGAGATCGCCATGACCTGCGCGATCATCTGCAACGCCCTGTTCATGATCGGCGACCGCATCCGCCAGGTCCGCGAAACCAGCGGCCTCGCCGAAAACGAACTGGTGCGCGTGCAGATCACCAGCATCGGGTCGAACGACAACGCCGCCGCGCTCACCCGCACCGACCTCGCCTCGCTGCGCGGCCTGCCCGGGGTCAAGGCCGCCACCGTGACCAACCAGGTGCCGTTCGTGAATTCCTCCTGGAACAGCGGCGTGAGCCTCAAGCCGGACCAGGAACGGCCGACGCTGAACGCCAGCAACTACATGGCCGAGGACCAGTTCATCGACACGTTCGGGCTGCAGTTGATCGCGGGCCGCAATTTCACGCCCGACGAATACCTGGAGTGGGACACGGTGGAGAAGGCCGAAGGCCCGGTCCGCTACCCCGCCGTGATCATCACCCGGAAGATGGCCGAGAAGCTGTTCCCGGACACGCCGGCGGAGAAGGCGCTCGGAAAGGCGATCTACGTCTGGGGCTCGGAGCCGACCCGGATCATCGGCGTGCTCGACCATCTGGTCCGCCCCAGCATGCAGGGTGGGCCGGACGCACGCGAATACTCGATGGTGCTGCCGGTCCGACCGCACTACGACGTGGGCGGCAACTACGTGCTGCGCACCGAGCCGGGCCGCCGCGACGAGGTGCTCAAGGCCGCGGTCGCGGCGCTGCGCGCCAACGGCCCCAACCGGATCATCCTCGACGACAACACCAAGACCATGGAGGAGCTGCGCGGCGAGTTCTACCAGGCCCCGCGCACGATGGCCTGGCTGCTGGCGGCGGTCTGCATCGGGCTGCTGTTCATCACCGCGCTGGGCATCGTCGGGCTCGCCAGCTTCTGGGTGCAGCAGCGCACCAAGCAGATCGGCGTGCGCCGGGCGCTGGGCGCGACCCGCGGCCAGATCCTGCGCTACTTCCAGACCGAGAACTTCCTGCTGGCGACGCTGGGCATCACCCTCGGCATGCTCGGCGCCTACGGCCTGAACCAGTTGCTGATGTCGCACTACGAACTGGAGCGGCTGCCGTGGACCTACCTGCCGGCCGGCGCGATCGCGCTGTGGTTGCTGGGACAGGTCGCGGTGTTCGGTCCCGCACGTCGCGCGGCGGCGGTGCCGCCGGCGGTGGCGACGCGCAGCGTCTGACGCCCGCTTCCGACGACCTGCTAGGCTTCGCGCATGCCCACCGTCCTCGTCATCGACGACAACCCCGCGGTCGCGACCGCGCTCGAAACGCTGTTCTCGCTGCACGAGATCGACACCCGCACGGCGGCGACGCCCGCCGCCGGGCTCGCCGCGCTCGAGGAAGCGCCGGTCGACCTCGTCGTGCAGGACATGAACTTCGAGGCCGACACCACCTCCGGCGCCGAAGGCGAAGCGCTGTTCCGCGAGATCCGCGCCCGCCACCCCGACCTGCCGGTGATCCTGCTCACCGCGTGGACGCACCTGGGCTCGGCGGTGGACCTGGTGAAGGCCGGCGCCGCCGACTACCTGGCGAAACCGTGGGACGACCGGCGCCTGATCGCGACCGTCAACAACCTGCTGGAACTGTCGCAGACCCGGCAGCAGCTCGCGCGCCGCGACGCCGGCGACCGCCGCCGGCGCGAGGCGCTGTCGGCATTCGACCTGCGCGGCTTCGTGCACGCCGATCCGCTGACCGGCTCGGTGCTGCAACTGGCGGGGCAGATCGCGCGCTCGGACCTGCCGGTCCTGATCACCGGTCCCAACGGCAGCGGCAAGGAGCGGCTCGCCGAGATCGTGCATGCGAACTCCGCGGTGCGCGACGGCCCCTTCATCGCGCTCAACTGCGGCGCGCTGCCGGCCGACCTGATCGAGGCCGAGCTGTTCGGCGCCGACGCCGGCGCCTACACCGGCGCCAACCGCGCCCGCGAAGGCAAGTTCGAGGCCGCCGACGGCGGCACGCTGTTCCTCGACGAGATCGGCACCCTGCCGCTCGCCGGCCAGGTCAAGCTGCTGCGCGTGCTGGAGACCGGCCGCTTCCAGCGTCTGGGCAGCAATCGCGAGCGCGAGGTGAAGGTGCGCGTGGTCAGCGCCACCAACGCCGACCTGCCGGCGCTGATCGCCTCCGGCCAGTTCCGCGAGGATCTCTACTACCGCCTCAACGCGATCGAGCTGCGGCTGCCGCCGCTGGCCCAGCGCCCCGACGACATCCTGCCGCTGGCGCGCCATTTCATGCCCGACGGCCGCAGCCTGGACGCCAGTGCGGAACGCGCACTGCTGGCGCATCGCTGGCCGGGCAACGTGCGCGAACTGCGCAACGCCATCCAGCGCGCGGCGCTGCTGGCGCAGGGCGCGCGGGTCGGAGCCGCCGACCTCGGCCTGCCCGCCGCGCCGGCCGCGCCCGCCGCGCTCGCGGACGCCGGCGAACCCGACCGCGAGGCGATCGAGGCCGCGCTGGCGCGCGCCGGCGGCGTGCTCGCGCAGGCCGCGCAGGAGCTGGGCATGTCCCGGCAGGCGCTGTACCGGCGCATCGAGCGCCTCGGCATCGCCCGCGACTGAACGCGTGCCGATGTCGCGTCTCCGCCGCTGGCCGCTGTCGATCCGGATCGGGGTTCCGGCGGTGCTCGGCGTCGTCTGCGCCGCGGTCGCGACCACGCTGCTCGCGCGCTGGCTGACGCCGTGGGCGGCGGCGGCGCTGGCCTCGACCCTGTCCGCGCTGCTGGCGATCGCCGCGCTGCGGCGCACGCTCAAGCCGATGCGCGGCCTGTTCCGCGCGCTCGCCGGCACGGTCGCGAGCTATCGCGACGGCGACTTCAGCTTTGGCATCGCCTGGGACCGCGACCGCGATCTCGCCGAGCTGGTCGATGCGCACAACGCGCTCGGCACGGCGCTGCGCGAGCAGCGGCTGTCGCTGGTCCAGCGCGAACTGCTGCTCGACACGATGGTGCAGAACACGCCGGTGGCGATGGTGCTGCTCGACCCCGCCCGGCGCGTGGTGCTGGGCAACCTCGCCGCGCGCAAGCTGCTCGGCCAGGGACGGCGGCTGGAAGGCCAGGCCTTCGACGCGGTGCTCACCCGCGCCCCGCAGGCGCTGCGCGACGCGTTCGAGCGCGACGGCGACGGCATCTTCGCGGTCGGCGACGAGGACAACGAGGAGATCTTCCATCTCTCGCGCCGCGGCTTCCGCCTCAACGGCCGCCGCCACGAACTGGTGCTGCTGCGCCAGCTCACCGCCGAACTGCGGCGGCAGGAAGTGCAGACCTGGAAGAAGGTGATCCGGGTGATCAGCCACGAACTCAACAATTCGCTGGCGCCGATCGCCTCGCTCGCGCATTCCAGCGCCGAGCTGATGCGGCGCGGCCAGCTCGAACGCATCCCGAACGCGCTGGCGACGATCGAGGAGCGCGCGCGGCATCTGGAAGGCTTCATCCGCGACTACGCGCGCTTCGCGAAGCTGCCAGCGCCGCGCCTGCAGCCGCTGGAATGGTCGCGCTTCCTCGCGCAGTTGCGCAGCCAGGTCGAATTCGCGTGGGACGGCCAGCACGGCGACGGCGTGTTCCAGGCCGACGCCGCGCAATTCGAGCAGACCCTGCTGAACCTGGTGAAGAACGCGCACGAGTCCGGCTCGGCGCCGGAGGACGTGCAACTGCGGCTGCGCCGGCAGCCCGACGCCTGGCGCATCGACATCCTCGACCGCGGCAGCGGCATGAGCGAGGCGGTGCTGGCGCAGGCGCTGCTGCCGTTCTATTCGACCAAGCGCCACGGCACCGGCCTCGGCCTGGCGCTGTGCCGCGACATCATCGAGGCCCACGGCGGCCGCATCGCCCTGCAGAACCGCGATGGCGGCGGGCTGTGGGTCAGCCTGAGCCTGCCGACGCGCTGAGCCCCGGTAGAGCGGCCTTCAGGCCGCTGATGGGCGACAGGTCAGAGGTCGGTCGGTGATTGAACGGGGCAGCGGCCTGAAGGCCGCTCTACCGGATGCATGCGGGCCACCGTCAATCCTTCGGCTTCTTCACCGGCCGCTTCCAGCCGTCGAGCGTGACCTGCCGCGCCCGCGCGACGGTGAGCTTGCCCGCCGGCGCCTCCTTGTTGATCACGGAGCCGGCGGCGATGGTCGCGCCCGCGCCGATGGTCACCGGCGCGACCAGCGCGGCGTTGGAGCCGATGAAAGCGCCATCGGCGATCGTCGTGGTCCACTTGTTGGCGCCGTCGTAGTTGCAGGTGATGGTGCCGGCGCCGACGTTCACGCCGGCGCCGATCACCGCGTCGCCGAGGTAGGTCAGGTGATTGGCCTTGCTGCCGATGCCGAGGGTCGCGTTCTTCACCTCGACGAAGTTGCCGATGTGGACGCCGTCGGCGAGCACCGTCCCCGGCCGAAGCCGCGCGAACGGGCCGATCTGCACCGCGCCTTCGGTCTGCGCGCCCTCGAGGTCGCAGTGCGCGCGCACTTCGGTACCGGCGGCGAGGGCGATGTCCTTCAGCCGGCAGAACGGGCCGATGCGCACGCCGTCGCCGAGCACCACCCGGCCTTCGAACACCACGTCGACGTCGATCTCGACATCGCGGCCGACCACGACCTCGCCGCGCACGTCGACGCGATCGGTGTCGGCGAAGCGCGCCCCGGCATCGCACAGCGCGCGCACCCGTCGGCGCTGGCAGGCGCGCTCGAGCTGGGCGAGCTGCCACGGGTCGTTCGCGCCCTCGGTTTCCATCGGATCGGCGACCGTCACGATTTCGGCCGGCAGGAACTCGTCGGCGGCCATCGCGAACACGTCGGTGAGGTAGTACTCGCCCTGCGCGTTGCCGTTCGACAACCGGTCCAGCCACGGCACCAGCGCGTTGGCGTCGGCGGCGATGATGCCGGTGTTGATCGAACGGATCCGGCGGGTCGCCTCGTCGGCGTCCTTGTGCTCGACGATCGCGGCGACCCGGCCCTGCGCGTCGCGGACGATGCGGCCGTAGCCGGTCGGGTCGGCGACCTCGGCGACCAGCACCGCCAACCGCCCCGGCGCATCGAGCAGCCGGCGCAGGGTCTCCGCGCGGATCAGCGGCACGTCGCCGTACAGCACGAGCACGCGCGCATCGTCGGGGACGCCGGGCATCGCCTGCTGCACCGCATGGCCGGTGCCGAGCTGCTCGGCCTGTTCGGCCCACTGCAGGTCGAGCTGGCCGGAGAAGGCCGCGCGCACCGCGTCGCCGCCGTGGCCGTAGACGATGTGGATGCCGGCCGGATCGAGCGCGCGGGCGCTGGCGATCACGTGCGCGAGCATCGGCACGCCGGCGATCTTCTGCAGCACCTTGGGCAGCGCGGACTTCATCCGCTTGCCCTCGCCCGCGGCGAGGACGACGACGTGGAGGGGAGCGGTCATGCGGACTCCGGGGCCGGGAATGCCGGCATTCTAGCGGCAGCGGCTGCTACGATGCCGGCGCCCGCATTCCCCCGCCCGCCCGTCCCGCGCATGTCCGCATCGCCCCTCGCCATCGATCCGCCACTGCCTTCGCGGGCGATGCGCACGGCGCTGGCGCTCGGTTTCGCGGCCACCGCCGCGGGCCTGTTCGTCCACGACACCTGGCGCGCGCTGCCCGCCGAGCGCTTCGCGCTGTCGCTGGTGCTCGCCGCGCTCGCCTGCCTCCTCGCCTGGCCGCTGCGCGCGCGCCTGCGCGGGAAGATGGCGAGCGCGATCGCCGCGATCTGGTTCCTCGCGCTGGTCGTCTACGCCGGCGCGCTGCCGGTGCTGGCGGCGGCGGCGCTGGGCCTCGCGGCGCTGGGCGTCGGGCTGTGGCTGGTGCCCGTGCGGATGCCGGCGCGCGCCGCGATCGCCGCCAGCGTCGGGCTGATCGCAATCGCCGGGCTCGCGGGCTGGACGCTGGCGTGGCCGATCCACCGCGCCGTCGTCTGGTGGCCGCTGCTGGTGGTCGTCGTCGCGTGGCGACATCGCGCCATCCTCGACGCCTTGCGTCCGGCCCTCGCCGGTTGGCGCGCGGCGGTGGACGCTGCACCGCGCGCGGCGGCGGCCACCGTGCTGTTGTTCGGCCTGGCCTCGACGGCGTGCTGGCTGCCTTCGCTGCAGATGGACGACCTCACCTACCACCTCGGCCTGCCGGCGCAATTGCGCCTGCACGCCGCCTACGCACCCGACGCCCGCGTGCAGATGTGGGCGTACGCGCCGTGGGCGGGCGACGTGCTGCACGGCCTCGTCGGAGTGATGGCCGGACGCGAGGCGCACGGCGCGATGAACGCGCTGTGGCTGCTGCTGACGGCCGGCGCCGCGGGCGCGCTGCTCACGGCGCTGCACGCCGCGCCGCGCGAACGCTGGGCGGCGCTGGCGCTGCTCGCCAGCCTGCCGCCGCTGGTGTGGATGGCCGCCGGGCAGCAGACCGAACTCGCCGCCACCGCGGTCACCCTCGCGCTGGCGGCGGTGATCGTCGCCGATGCGCCGGGCCGGCTGTGGGCCGGTACGGTGCTGTTCGCCGGCCTGTTCGCGCTGAAGCCGGTCCACGGCATCGCGGCGCTGCCGTTGCTCGCGTACGCGGCCTGGCGGCACCGGCATACGCTGCCGTGGTCGCGGATGCCGGCCGCGATCGCGCTGTTCGCGCTCGTCGCGCTGTCCAGCGAAGCGATGGCCTGGCGCGCCACCGGCAATCCGCTGCTGCCCCTGTTCAACCACGTGTTCCGCGCACCGGCGATGCCGCCGATCGCGCTCGACGACGCGCGCTGGCATGCGGGCTTCGCGCCGGACCTGCTCTGGCGCATGACCTTCGACACCGATCGCTACTACGAGGGCTGGGACGGCGCGCTCGGCTTCGCGGCGATCGCGCTCGGCGGCCTGTGGCTGCTCGCGCTGCTGCGCGGGCCGCGGCGCGGCCTGCTCGTTTCCGCCTCGCTGGCGATGCTGCTGCCGCTGCTGCCGATGCAGTACGCGCGCTACGCCTGGCCCGGGCTGTGCCTGCTGCTGGTGCTGCTGCCGATCGGCGCAGAGGCGCGACTGGGCAGGCGCGCCTTCGCCTGGAGTTTCGTCGCGCTGTGCGTGCTCGATCTCGCCTTCCAGGCGAACGCGAGCTGGCTGCACCACGCTTCGGTGATGAAGCGGACGCTGCGCAGTCCGTTCGACGACGCCGCACTGCTGCGCGACTGGCTGCCCGAGCGCCTGCTGCTGCGCCGGCTGCCCCCCGGTGATCGAGGCGCGGTGCTGGCCGCCGACCCCGGGCGCGGCTTCGTGGCCGAACTCGGCGGACGCGGACGCACGGTCTCGCCGCACGCGCCCTGGTTGCAGCGCGAGGCGCAGGCCGCGGACGGCGACGGCTCGGGCGCGGCGTGGCGGCGGCTGTTCGCCGCGCACGGGATCCGCTGGGTCCTCGGCGACGCCGCCGACGCCAGCCCCGCGCTGCGGGCGGGCCTGGATCGCGCCGGCGCGCAAACGTTCGCGCGCGAGGGCACGACGACGCTCTGGCGGCTTCCGCCCGCTTCCGCACCGGAGGCGCCATGAGCCTGACCCGCCAGGGCGGGCATTACCTGCTGTTCGGCGGCCTGCAGTGGCTGCTGGACTGGGGCGTGACCGTCCTCGCCAGCCACCTCGGCCTGCCGATCGAACCGGCGAACGTCTGCGGCCGCATCAGCGGCGCGATGCTCGGTTTCTGGCTCAACGGCAAGATCACCTTCGCCGGCGAGGACACCCGCGTCGGCGGTGCGCAACTGCGCCGGTTCATGCTGATGTGGCTGACCAGCACCGCGCTCAGCACGCTGGCGATGGGCCGGGTCGACGAGGTGTTCGGCCTGCGCGGCGCATGGCTGGCGAAACCGGCGATCGAACTGACGCTGGGGCTCGCCGGCTTCCTGGTCTCGCGGCACTGGGTCTACAAGCGCTGACGCCGCCGGTAGGGCGGCCTTCAGGCCGCTGCTTTGTTGATGGCGAGGCGAATTGGATGGGAACAGCGGCCTGAAGGCCGCTCTACCGGGGCGGGATGCGCGAACCGTCCCACGAAAAACGCCGGCTTGCGCCGGCGTTCCGGGTGTCGCGAAGGCAGGCGCCTCAGTGCTTGAGGTTCTTGCGCAGGCGCTCCAGCGCGCTGAGCTGGGCGAGGCTCATCGCCAACTGCGACTGGGCCTCTTCGGCCGACATCTTCGGATCCTTGTGTTCCAGCGCGCGCCTGGCTTCTTCCATCGCGGCCTTGACCGCGGCCTCGTCGATGTCCTGCGCGCGGACCGCGGTGTCGGCCAGCACTGTCACGACCTGCGGCTGCACTTCGAGGATACCGCCGGAGATCGCGAAATCCAGGGTCTCGCCGTTCGCCGTGGTGACGACGACCTTGCCCGGCTTCAGGCGGGTGATCAGCGGCGCATGGCGCGGCGCGATGCCGAGTTCGCCCTGTTCGCCGGTGGCGACCACGAGCGTGGCTTCGCCGTGGAAGATCTCGGCTTCGGCGCTGACGATGTCGCAACGGATGGTAGCCATAGGTAAACGCTCTTGTTCATGGTCCCCCTCTCCCGTTCACGGGAGAGGGCGGGGGTGAGGGTGACGAGCCGCGACGCCCTCACCCTGACCCTCTCCCGCTGGCGGGAGAGGGAACACGCATCAGGCGGCGAGCTTCTTCGCCTTCTCGACCGCTTCCTCGATGCCGCCGACCATGTAGAACGCCTGCTCCGGCAGGTGGTCGTACTCGCCTTCCACGATCCCCTTGAAGCCGCGGATCGTGTCCTTCAGCGACACGTACTTGCCCGGCGAGCCGGTGAACACTTCCGCGACCGTGAACGGCTGCGAGAAGAAGCGCTCGATCTTGCGGGCGCGGGCCACGGCCAGCTTGTCGTCTTCCGACAGCTCGTCCATGCCCAGGATCGCGATGATGTCCTTCAGCTCCTTGTACTTCTGGAGCGTGGCCTGGACGCGGCGCGCGGTCTCGTAGTGCTCGTTGCCGATGACGTTCGGGTCGAGCTGGCGCGAGGTCGAGTCCAGCGGGTCCACCGCCGGGTAGATGCCGAGCGAGGCGATGTTGCGGCTCAGCACGACGGTCGCGTCGAGGTGCGCGAAGGTGGTCGCCGGCGACGGGTCGGTCAGGTCGTCCGCGGGCACGTACACGGCCTGGATCGAGGTGATCGAACCGGTCTTGGTCGAGGTGATGCGCTCCTGCAGGACGCCCATTTCCTCGGCGAGGGTCGGCTGGTAACCCACCGCCGACGGCATGCGGCCCAGCAGCGCCGACACTTCGGTGCCGGCCAGCGTGTAGCGGTAGATGTTGTCGACGAACAGCAGCACGTCGCGACCCTCGTCGCGGAAGTACTCGGCCATGGTCAGGCCGGTCAGCGCGACGCGCAGGCGGTTGCCCGGCGGCTCGTTCATCTGGCCGTACACCATCGCCACCTTGGACTTCTCGGTGTCGCCCACGACCACGACGTTGGATTCCTGCATCTCGTGGTAGAAGTCGTTGCCCTCGCGGGTACGCTCGCCCACGCCGGTGAACACCGACAGGCCCGAGTGCTCGGTCGCGATGTTGTTGATCAGCTCCATCATGTTGACGGTCTTGCCCACGCCGGCGCCGCCGAACAGGCCGACCTTGCCGCCCTTGGCGAACGGGCACATCAGGTCGATGACCTTGATGCCGGTTTCCAGCAGCTCGGTGGACGAGGACTGCTCTTCGTAGGTCGGCGCCGCACGGTGGATTTCCCAGTGCGCGTCGGCCTGGACCGGGCCCTGCTCGTCGATCGGATTGCCGAGCACGTCCATGATGCGGCCGAGGGTGCCGCGGCCGACCGGCACCGAGATGGCGCGGCCGGTGTTGACGGCGATGAGGTTGCGCTTGAGGCCGTCGGTGGAGCCCAGCGCGATCGTGCGGACCACGCCGTCGCCGAGCTGCTGCTGTACCTCGAGGGTGATGTCGGTGTTCTGCACCTTCAGCGCGTCGTACACCTTCGGCACGTCGGCGCGCGGGAATTCGACGTCGACGACGGCGCCGATGATCTGGACGATCTTGCCTTGCGTGTTGGCGGCGGTATTCATGGAGGTTCCCGATTCGAAAAAGTCTTGTTGCATGAGTCGATCCGTCATCGTCGCGTCGTCAGACCGCGGCCGCGCCGCCGACGATTTCGGAGATTTCCTGGGTGATCGCGGCCTGGCGGGCCTTGTTGTAGACCAGGTTCAGGGTGCCGATCAGCTTGGTCGCGTTGTCGCTGGCGGCCTTCATCGCCACCATGCGCGCCGCGTGCTCGGAGGCCACGTTCTCCATCACCGCCTGGTACACCAGCGATTCGATGTAGCGGGTCAGCACGTGGTCGAGCACGGTCTGCGCGTCCGGCTCGTAGATGTAGTCCCAGTCGTGGTGGGCGACCGCCGTTTCCGAGGCCGGCAGCGGCAGCAACTGGTCGAACGCCGCGCGCTGGGTCATGGTGTTGACGAAGTCGTTGTAGACGAGGAAGACCTTGTCCACCTTGCCCTGGCTGTAGGCGTCCAGCATCACCTTGATCACGCCGACCAACTGGTCCACGCGCGGGGTGTCGCCCAGGTGCGTCGCCGAGGCGAGCATGCCGACCTTGATCCGGCGGAAGAACACCGTCGCCTTCTGGCCGATGGTGACCACGTCGACCTCGGCGCCCTGCTCCTGCCACTTGCGCATGTCGGCCAGCAGCTTGCGGAACAGGTTGTTGTTGAGGCCGCCGGCGAGGCCGCGGTCGGACGAGACGATGACGTAGCCGACGCGCTTGATCTCCTTGCGCTCCACCAGGTACGGATGGTGGAACTCGGAGTTGGCCTGCGCGAGGTGGCCGATGACCTGCTTCATCGCGCGCGCGTACGGACGCGAGGCCTTCATCCGGTCCTGCGCCTTGCGGATCTTGGAGGCCGAGACCATTTCCAGCGCACGCGTCACCTTGCGGGTGTTCTGCACCGACTTGATCTTGGTCTTGATTTCTCTGCCGCCTGCCATCTCTTTCTTCCCGTAGGGCGGGCTTCGGCCCGCCGTCGTGAGGTCACACCTGCGCCGGCGTTTCGCCGCCGCGAAGGATGGGCCGGAGGCCCACCCCGCGCATCACCAGGAACCGGTCTTCACGAACTCCTCGATGCCGGCCTTGAAGGTGGCTTCGATCTCGTCGTTCCAGTCGCCGGTCTCGTCGATCTTCGCGATCAGCGCGCCCTGGGTGTTGGCGAAGTGCGCCTGCAGGCCGGCTTCGAAGGCGAGGATCTTGTTGACCGCGACGCCGTCCATGTAGCCCTTGTCGACCGCGTAGATCGACAGCGCCTGCTGGGCGACCGACATCGGCGCGTACTGCTTCTGCTTCATCAGCTCGGTGACGCGCTGGCCGCGCTCGAGCTGCTTGCGGGTGGCTTCGTCGAGGTCCGAGGCGAACTGGGCGAACGCGGCGAGCTCGCGGTACTGGGCGAGCGCGATGCGGATGCCGCCCGACAGCTTCTTCATGATCTTGGTCTGGGCCGCGCCGCCGACGCGCGACACCGAGATGCCGGCGTTCACGGCCGGGCGGATGCCGGCGTTGAACAGGTCGGTCTCGAGGAAGATCTGGCCGTCGGTAATGGAAATGACGTTCGTCGGCACGAACGCGGACACGTCGCCGGCCTGGGTCTCGATGATCGGCAGCGCGGTCAGCGAACCGGTCTTGCCCTTCACGGCGCCGTCGGTGAACTTCTCGACGTACTCCTCCGACACGCGCGCGGCGCGCTCGAGCAGGCGGCTGTGCAGGTAGAACACGTCGCCCGGGTACGCTTCGCGGCCCGGCGGACGGCGCAGCAGCAGCGAGATCTGGCGGTAGGCCACGGCCTGCTTCGAAAGGTCGTCGTAGATGATCAGCGCGTCTTCGCCGCGGTCGCGGAAGTACTCGCCCATGGTGCAGCCGGAGTACGCCGAGATGTACTGCATCGCGGCCGACTCGGACGCCGAGGCGGCGACGACCGTGGTGTAGGCCATCGCGCCGTTCTCTTCGAGCTTGCGCACGATGTTGGCGATGGTCGAGTTCTTCTGGCCGATCGCGACGTAGATGCACTTGATGCCCGAGTGCTTCTGATTGATGATCGCGTCGATCGCCAGCGCGGTCTTGCCGGTCTGGCGGTCGCCGATGACCAGCTCGCGCTGGCCGCGGCCGATCGGGATCATCGAGTCGACCGACTTGTAGCCGGTCTGCACCGGCTGCGACACCGACTTGCGCCACACCACGCCCGGGGCGATGGTCTCGACCGGGGCCTTGGTCTTGGCCTCGATCGGGCCCTTGCCGTCGATCGGCTCGCCCAGCGCGTTGACCACGCGACCCAGCAGCTCCGGACCGGTCGGCACCGACAGGATCTGGCCGGTGGTCTTGGCGGTGTCGCCCTCGCGCAGGTCTTCGTAGTCGCCGAGGACCACGGCGCCGACCGAGTCGCGCTCCAGGTTCAGCGCGAGCGCGAAGGTGTTGCCGGGCAGCTCGATCATTTCGCCCTGCATCACGTCGGCCAGGCCGTGGATGCGCACGATGCCGTCGGACACCGAGGTCACGGTGCCTTCGTTGCGCGCCTCGGCGGCGAGCTTGACCTTTTCGATGCGGGTCTTGATCAGTTCGCTGATTTCGGACGGGTTGAGCTGGGTGCTGGCCATGGTGGTTCCCTTGTGCCGGCGTCGCCGCCGACGATGAAATGAATGCGTGTGTGCGGGCGCGTCAGTGGGCGAGCGCCGATTGCAGGCGGGCGAGCTTGCTGCGCAGCGAGCCGTCGATCACCACGTCGCCGGCGTCGATCACCGCGCCGCCGATCAGCGACGCGTCGACCGAGGTCTCGACCTCGACCTCGCGGCCGAAACGGCGCTTGAGCGCGGCCTTGATCGTGTCCAGCTCCGCGGCCGGCAGCGCCGTCGCCGAGGTCACCTTCGCCTTGACGATGCGCTCGGCGTCCGCGCGCAGTTCCTCGTACAGCCCCGCGATCTCGGTCAGCAGCGGCAGCCGGCGGTTGTCCGCCAGCAGGGCGAGGAAATCGCAGAACGCGGCGGGCGCGTCGTCCGGGGCGAGCAGCGTCACCGCATCGTCGCGGCCGAGCTGCGGGTGGCCGAGCAGCGCATGCACGCGCGATTCCGCGGCGACGCGCGCCGCGAAGGCGAGCGCGTCGGACCACGCCGCGGCGGCGCCGGCCTCGCGCGCGATCGCGTAGGCGGCGCGGGCGTAGGGGCGGGCGAGGGTGAGAGCCTGGCTCATCGGAGTCTCCGTGCCGTCAGAGCTGGGCGGCGAGGTCGTCGATCAGCGCCTTGTGGGCGTTGGCGTCGATCTCGCGCTTGAGCAGCTTCTCGGCGCCCGACACGGCCAGGGCGGACACCTGCTTGCGCAGGTCTTCCTTGGCGCGGTTGGCGGCGGCGGCGATCTCGGCCTCGGCCAGCGCCTTCTGCCGACCGGCTTCGGCGACGGCGTCGTTCTTGGCCTGGTCGACGATCTGGTTGGCGCGCTGGTGGGCCTGTTCGATGATCTCGTTGGCCTTGGCGCGGGCGACCTTCAGCTCCTCGTTGACCTTGTCTTCGGCCTGTTCGAGGTCGGCCTTGGCCTTGTCGGCGGCGGCGAGGCCGTCGGCGATCTTCTGCTGACGTTCCTCGATCGCCTTCATCAGCGGCGGCCAGATGAACTTGACGGTGAACCAGATGAGGATCGCGAACGAGATCATCTGGCCCAACAGGGTGATATTCGGATTCATGACGTGCCCTGAGGAAGCGTGTCCTGCGAATCGGCGCAAGCCGCGGCGCGGGGCCGCGGTCTGCGCGTACGGGGGCGCGGGGCCGCGAACGGCCCCGTGCCGGTGCCGATCAGCCCGCGGTGTTCTGCAGCGCGGCCAGCAGCGGGTTCGCGAACGCGAACATCATCGCGACGCCGACGCCGATCAGGAACGCGGCGTCGATCAGGCCGGCGAGCAGGAACATGCGGCCCGACAGCATCGGGACCAGTTCCGGCTGGCGCGCGGCGGATTCGAGGAACTTCGAACCCATGATGCCGATGCCGAGCGCTGCGCCGAGCGCGCCGAGACCGACGATCAGGCCGATGGCGATGGCGGTGAAGCCCTGGACGTTGGCGATGAATTCCATGGTGAACTCCGGATTGAACGAGATGGATGAAGGAAACGTGGAGGGATGAAGCGAAAGCTTGAAAAACGTGGGCTCAGTGGTGCTCGTGCGCCATCGCCAGGTAGACGACGGTCAGCACCATGAAGATGAAGGCCTGCAGCAGGATGATCAGGATGTGGAAGATCGCCCAGCCGGCGTTGATCAGCACGCCCGGCACGAAGGTGGCCCACGAGGCGAACAGGCCGGCGATCAGCATGAACAGCAGCTCGCCCGCGTACATGTTGCCGAACAGTCGCATGCCGAGGCTCACCGGCTTGGAGAGGTACTCGACGATGTTCAGGAACAGATTGAAGGGGGCCAGGATCACGGCCATGATGCCGTGGCCGTGGAAGGGCGCGGTGAACAGCTCCTTGGTGAAGCCGCCGAAGCCCTTGGCCTTGATCGAGTAGAAGATGATCAGCAGGAAGACCGTGATCGACATGCCGAAGGTGGTGTTGACGTCGGCGGTCGGCACGATGCGCAGATAGGTGTGGTGCGCGACTTCCTCGCCGGCGACCTTGCCGATGATCCAGCCCGGCAGGTCCAGCGGCAGCAGGTCCATCGTGTTCATGAACACGACCCAGACGAAGATGGTCAGGGCCAGCGGGGCGATGAAGCGGCGGTCGCCGTGGAAGGCGTCCTTGACCTGGCTGTCGACGAACTCGACCACCATCTCGACGAACGCCTGCGGCTTGGACGGCACGCCCGACGTCGCCTTGCGCGCCTGCGACCACAGCAGCAGGCAGGCCAGCAGGCCCAGGCCCAGCGCGATCACCCACGAGTCCAGATGGAAGCCCTGGCCGGCCACTTCGACCTGGTTATGGGTCAGGTGATGGACGATGTACTCGGTCAGCCCGCCGCCACTCTTCTCAGCACTCACGCCGTCGTCCTCGATTGCTTACGGGTCACTTGCTTGCAGGTCATTGCCACTGGTCGCGCCGCGGGAATTCCACGACGCGGGAGTCACGCGATCCGCGCGGTCCGCAGCGCTCAGGGCGAGCGCAGGCCGGACCTCGCGGAGAACAGCACGCCCGCCGCGGCCGCGGCCGCACCGACGAGCGCCGGCACCGCCGGCAGCTTCCACACGGCGATCGCGAGCCACAGGCCCACGGCCACCACGATCCATTTCGCCGCCACTCCGAGGAGCAGGCGACCGAACGCCAGTTCCGCGCCGACCACGCGGCCGGGGAACGCGCCCCAGGCCGCCAGGGCGGTCCCGAGCGTCATCGCGGCGCCCCCGACCAGCGCGGCGAGCGCGGCCGGACCTCCGAACGTCAGACAGGCCACGGCGGCGATCGCGACCGCGACGGCCTGCAACAGCACCGTGCGTCGCGCCAACCGGCGGCCCGCGGCGACAGAATTCAGCACGCGGCACCCGGGGAATTGGCGAAGACGACAGGCCGGCGCGGCGCCGATGGCAGCCGAAAACCGTCCTGCGAAGCCGCAAAAGTATAGCAGCGGCCGGTTTTCCGGGGCAACCGCGGCCATCGTCGAAGCCGGGCCGCCCCGCCGCCCGGGCGTTCGATCGCAAGCCATTGATCCCGAAGGCGCTTCCGGCCGGCGGACGACCGTCGTCACATTCGCGGCCGTCGCGGCCCCGCGGGAACTTCCGCGCCAGTGGCCGGTCCATGGAAACGTCCTGCACGACGCATCCGGCCGTACCTCGGCGGCCCGCAGGCACCGGAGCCCCGGCATTCCCCGGCCGGGGCTCCTCTTTCATGTGCGGCGCTCAGCCCTCCAGCGCCCAGTCGGCGGCGGCCTCGGCGTGGATCCGGGCGGTGTCGAACAGCGGCGCGTCGGCGTCGCCCTCGCCCACCAGCAGACCGATCTCGGTGCAGCCGAGGATCACGCCCTGCGCGCCGCGCGCGACCAGCCCGGCGATGATCGCCCGGTAGTCGGCGCGCGAGGCGTCGTGCAGGCGGCCCAGGCACAGCTCATCGTAGATCACCCGATGCACGCGCTCGCGTTCTTCGGCGTCGGGCACCAGCACGGCGATGCCCGCCGCCGCGATCCGATCGCGATAGAACGCCTGCTCCATCGTGAACCGCGTGCCAAGCAGTGCGACCCGCTCCAGCCCGGCCGCGCGGATCCGCGCCGCGGTGGCGTCGGCGATGTGCAGCAGCGGAAGATCGACCGCGGCCTCGATCGCCGGGGCGACGCGATGCATGGTGTTGGTGCACAGCACGAGCGCCTCCGCGCCCGCGGCGCGCAACCCGCGCGCGGCGGCGGCGAGCAAGGCGCCGGCGTCGTCCCAGCGGTCGGCGTGCTGCAGCGCCTCGATCTCCGCGAAATCGACGCTGTGCAGCACGAGCCGGGCCGAATGCAGGCCGCCGAGGCGTGCGCGCACGCGTTCGTTGACGATGCGGTAGTACGGCAGCGTCGATTCCCAGCTCATCCCGCCGAGCAGGCCGAGGGTTTTCATCGGGCGCTCCCTGTTGCGTTTCCTTCTTCCCGGTAGAGCGGCCTTCAGGCCGCTCTACCGGATCGCTGCGGTCATTTCTTCTTCGGGATGTACAGGTCGGTGATGGTGCCGTCGAACACTTCCGCGGCCATGCCCACCGACTCGCTCAGCGTGGGATGCGGATGGATGGTGTGGCCGATGTCGGCGACCTCGCAGCCCATCTCGATCGCCAGCGCCGCCTCGGCGATCAGGTCGCCCGCATGCACGCCGACGATGCCGGCGCCGATGATGCGATGGCTGGCCTCGTCGAAGATCAGCTTGGTGAAGCCCTCGGTGCGGCCGAGCCCGATCGCGCGGCCGGACGCGGCCCACGGGAACTTGCCGACGCCGACCTTCAGGCCCTTGGCCTTCGCTTCGGTCTCGGTGACGCCGACCCAGGCGATTTCCGGATCGGTGTAGGCGACCGACGGGATGACGCGCGCCACCCACTCCTTCTTCTCGCCGGCGGCGACTTCCGCGGCGAGCTTGCCTTCGTGCGTCGCCTTGTGCGCCAGCATCGGCTGGCCGACGATGTCGCCGATCGCGAAGATGTGCGGCACGTTCGTGCGCATCTGGCGATCGACCTCGATGAAGCCGCGCTCGGTGACCGCGACGCCGGCCTTGTCGGCATCGATCTTCCTGCCGTTCGGCGACCGGCCGACGGCGACCAGCACGCGATCGTAGGTGTCGCTTGCGGGAATGCCGGCGCCCTCGAAGCCGCAGACGATGCCGGCCTTGGTCGCCTTGGCCTCGACCACCTTGGTCTTGAGATGGATCGCGACGCCCTGCTTCTTCAGGCGATCGACCAGCGGCTTGATCAGGTCGGTGTCGGCGCCGGGCATGATCTGGTCCATGAACTCGACCACGGTGACCGCCGCGCCCAGCGCGCGGTACACCGTCGCCATCTCCAGGCCGATGATGCCGCCGCCGACGACGAGCAGCGACTTCGGCACGTCGGCCAGCATCAGCGCGTCGGTGGAGTCCATCACCCGCGGGTCATCCCAGGGGAACGCCGGCAGCTTCACCGGCTGCGAGCCGGCGGCGATGATGCACTGTTCGAAGCGCACGAGCTGCGTGCCGCCGTCCCCGGCGACTTCGATCTCGTTCGGCGACACGAACTTGCCGGCGCCCTGCACCACCCGCACCTTTCGCTGCTTCGCCATGCCGGACAGGCCCTTGGTGAGCTGGCCGACGACCTTGTCCTTGTAGCCGCGCAGGGTGTCGAGCGCGATGGTCGGCGCACCGAAGTCGATGCCGTAATCCTTCGCGTGCGCCGCCTCGTCGATCACGTTCGCCGCGTGCAGCAGCGCCTTCGACGGGATGCAGCCGACGTTGAGGCAGACGCCGCCGAGCGACGGGTAGCGCTCGACCAGCACGGTGTCGAGGCCGAGGTCGGCGCTGCGGAACGCGGCGGTGTAGCCGCCCGGGCCGGCGCCGAGCACCAGCATGCGGCATTCGATGTCGGCCTTGCGGCCGGTGGCCGCGGCGGCGGCCGGTGCGGGCGCTGCAGAGGCAGGGGCCGGTGCGGGGGCAGCCGCGGGCGTGGCGGCGGGCGCAGGTGCGGAGACAGGAGCTGCGGCGGGTGCGGCCGCGGCGCCATCGGCGGCTTCCAGCACCGCGATCACGCTGCCCTCGGACACCGTGTCGCCGAGCTTCACCCGCAGTTCCTTCACCACGCCGGCGGCGGACGACGGCACTTCCATCGTCGCCTTGTCGGATTCGAGCGTGACCAGGCCCTGGTCCTTGGCGACGGTGTCGCCGACCGCGACCAGCAGTTCGATGACCGGGATGTGCTCGAAGTCGCCGATGTCCGGCACTTTCACTTCGATGGACTGGGACATGCGGTTCTCCTCAGGGATTCCGGTTCGTGGCGTCGTCGCGCGCGGCGGCGGCCTCGGCGTCGCGCGCCAGGTCGGCCTCCACCTCGCGGACGGCGTCGTTGATGGACAGGTCGCCGGCGCGCGTGCGCTCGGCCCGCGGGCCCGCGGGCGACGCCGGCGCGGGCTGCGCGCGCAGCAGCGCGATCGCGTCCTCGCCCTCGCGGCCGAACATGCTGCGCAGGTGCAGGTCGCGCTGCGGGAACGGGATCTCGATCGCGTGGCGCACCAGCGCGCTGTGCAGCGCCCACAGGTAGGCGGCCTTCACCGCGCCGGGACGCTTGGTGGCTTCGGCGGTGAGCCACACCACCAGCTCGAAGTTCAGACTGTTGTCGCCGAATTCGACCAGCCACACCTGCGGCGCGCGCGGGCCGTCCTGGGCGAGCGTGAACGGCACCTCGGCCGCGGCTTCCAGCGCGGCGGCGCGGACCGTGTCCTTGTCGCTGCCGTAGCCCACGCCGAACGGGATGCGGACCCGGCGCGAGCCGTCGTACAGCGTCCAGTTGGTGACCTTGCCGGTGACGAATTCGGAATTCGGCACCAGGATGTCGATGTTGTCGTTGGTGGCGATGCGGGTCGCGCGGATCTTGATGTCGCGCACCTCGCCGCGCGCGCCGGATTCGAGTTCGACGAAATCGCCGACCTTCAGCGAACGGTCGAACAGCAGGATCAGGCCCGAGACGAAGTTGCTGAAGATCGCCTGCAGGCCGAAGCCGAGGCCGACGCCGATCGCGCCGGCGAACACGGTGAGCTTGCTGACCGGAATGCCGGCGTGGTCCAGCCCGATCAGCGCGCCGACCAGCAGCAGGACGTACTGCACCAGCCGGGACAAGGTGTAGAGCGAAGCGCGGTTGGCGTTGGGATTGCGCCGGGCGTAGCCGGTGAGCCAGTGGCGCACCAGCGCCGACAGCAGCCACGCGCCGGCGACGGCGAGCACCGCCGCGAGCAGACCGCCGACGGTGACGTCCAGGCCGAAGTATTCCAGCGGCCTGTAACCGAGCATGGCGTGGAAATCGACGCGGCCGCGATCGGCGACCCGCTGCGCGACCGCGTCGATGCGGTCCTGCGCGCTGCGCGCTGCGGTGTCCGCGGTCGTGGTCATCGCCTTACAGCAGGACCCGGCGCATGTCCGCGAGCAACTGCGCCAGCGACGCGGCGAAACGCGCCGCGGCGGCGCCGTCGATCACGCGGTGGTCGTAGCTCAGCGACAGCGGCAGCATCAGCCTGGGCTGGAACTGCTGGCCGTCCCACACCGGCTTGATCGACGACTTCGACACGCCGAGGATCGCGACTTCCGGCGCGTTGACGATCGGCGTGAAGGCGGTGCCGCCGATGCCGCCGAGCGAGCTGATCGAGAAGCAGCCGCCGCTCATGTCGGCCGGGCCGAGCTTGCCGTCGCGGGCCTTCTTCGCCAGTTCCGAGGTCTCGCGGGCGATTTCGATCACGCCCTTGCGGTCGACGTCGCGGATCACCGGCACCACCAGCCCGTTCGGGGTGTCGGCGGCGAAGCCGACGTGGAAATACTTCTTCAGCACCAGCTTCTCGCCGCTCTCGTCGAGCGAGGCGTTGAAGTCCGGGTACTGCTTCAGCAGCGCGACCACGGCCTTCATCAGGAACGCGAGCATGGTCAGCTTGACGCCGGCCTTCTCGTGCTCCTTGTTGAGCTGCACGCGCAGCGCCTCGAGGTCGGTGATGTCGGCCTCGTCGTGCTGGGTGACGTGCGGGATCATCGCCCAGTTGCGGGCGAGGTTGGCGCCGGAGAGCTTCTTGATGCGCGAGAGTTCGCGCACCTCGATCTCGCCGAACTTCGCGAAGTCGACCTTCGGCCACGGCAGCAGCTGCAGGCCGCCGCCGGACGCGGCGGATGCGACGCCGGCGGACGCGCCGCCCTGCATCGCGGCCTTCACGAAGCCCTGCACGTCCTGCTTCGTGATCCGGCCGCCGCGCGCGCTGCCGGCGACGCGGGACAGGTCGACGCCCAGTTCGCGCGCGAACAGGCGCACCGCCGGGCTGGCGTGCGGCACCTTCTCCGGCAGCACGGCGTCGGCCTCGAAGCGCACCGGCGGCAGGCCGGCGCCCATCGGCGCGACGGCGGCGGGCGCAGGCGACGCAGCGGGCGCGGGCGCCGGGGCGGACACCGGAGCGGGCGCAGGCGCAGGCGCGGGCGGCGGCGGATCGGCCACCGGCTTCGGCACCGGCGGCGCGGCGGCGGCCTCGGCGGCTTCGGCGGGCTCGATGATCGCCACCACGCTGCCCTCGGAGACGGTGTCGCCGAGCTTGACCCTGAGTTCGCGGACGACGCCGGCGAACGGCGCGGGCACTTCCATCGTCGCCTTGTCCGACTCCAGCGTCGCCAGGCCCTGGTCCTTCGCCACGGTGTCGCCGACGGCGACCAGGATCTCGATCACCGGAATGTCGGTGAAATCGCCGATATCGGGAACGCGGGCTTCCTTCGGTGCGGTCATGGCGTGGCCTTGTGCGGGAGACTCGATGACGCGGCGCGGGCGGACCCGGCGCGGGAACGGGCTATTGTGGCCGCACCCGGCGCGCACGCCAACCGCGGCGTCCCCGCCGGGCCCGCGCACGAGGCCCGCGCGCGGTCGAAAACGTATTCACCGCGGCGCGTGCGCCAGCGTGCGGTGGCGTACGGTGTCGATCTGCGTCCGCGGCCTTCGCGGCCGCAAACGACGAAGCCCGGCGCGAGGCCGGGCTTCGGAGGCGTCGCGGGAGGGGGCTCAGCGCTGGTCGCCGACGATGCGCAGGCCGAACACCATCGTGGCGAACGAGACGTTCTGCGCGCTGCCGGTGACGTTGAGGCGGATCGTCGTGGGCTTCTTGAAGAAGTCCTTGGCCTGGGCCTCGGTGAGGCCGTAGCTGTCGATCAGCGCCTGCTTGGACAGCAGCCCGGCCATGCAGACGGCGGAGTCGCGGGTGCGCTCGACGAAGGTCTGGCCCGGATCCAGCGGCGTCGCCAGGATCTCGCTGGAGCTCATCGAGGTCAGCAGCTTGCCGCCGAACGGCACGCCGGTGGTCGGATCGATCAGCGCCGGGTCGTTCAGCACCGGATTCTCGACGGTCAGGGTCGGGTTGTAGCGCAGGCGGCCCAGCGCCGGCGTCGCGCCGGGGTTGCTCCAGTTCACGGTGAGCAGCGGCGAGAACCAGTAGCACAGCAGCGAGTTGGTCGACTTCGCCGGCAGCGTGATGTGGGCGGCGTCCTCATAGGTGAAGGCGGTGAGGGCCGGCGCCGGATTGAGCACGGTGCACAGTTCGTCCGGATTGGACGGGTCGGTCGGGCAGGTGTCGCTGAGGTTGATGAAGGCGCTGGCGAGGCCGAGGTAGACGACCGGACGCCCGAACGAATCGACGTCGTAGACGTCTTCGACGGTGGGGCCGGCGGCCTTGGCGACGCCGGCGCGCGCGGCGGCGACCTTCGCGGCCACCGCGCGGGCGCCGGGCTGCGCCTGGGCGCGATGGACCGGGAGATCGGAAGAAACGGCTTCGGCGATGTCGTGCCGCGACGGGACGTTCTGCTGCGCGTGGACGGCGAGCGAGACGAGGGCCGTGGCGACGGCGAGGCCGATCAGGTGCTTGCGTTGCATGGGCATGTGCTCCGGGGTTGGGCCGGTACGGGGACGGCACCGAGCACAACGCGGCGCCCGGCGCGGAACGGACAGCCCACGGCCGTCCGGGGAAGTGCCTTGCCGCCGCCCACGCCGACGGCGCGGGCGGCGGCGATGCGGGTCAGTCGCCGACGATGCGCAGGCCGAGCACGAGCGAGGCGCTGGACACGTAGCGGACGTTGCCGCTGACGTTCATGCTCACCGTCATCGGATTGGCGAAGAAATCGTCGGCCTGCCCAGGGGTCAGGCCGTAGTTCTCGATCAGCGACTTGTGGCTGATCAGGCCGGCCATGCACACCGTGGAATCGCGGCTGCGCTCGGTCAGGGTCACGCCGGGCTCCAGCGCCTCCTGGAACAGTTCGTTGGAGGTCATCGAGGTCTGCAGCTTGCCGCCGAACGGCACGCCGGTGGTCGGGTCGATCAGACTGGGATCGGCCAGCACCGGGTTCTCGATGGTCAGGGTCGGCGAGTAGCGCAACTGGCCGATCACGCGCGAGGCGGTCGGGTTGCTCCAGGTGTAGGTGAGCACGGGCGACAGCCAGTAGCACAGGATCGAATTGCTGGCGTATTTCGGCAGCTTGATGCGCACGGCGTCGTTGAAGGCGAAGCTGGTGGTGGCGCCGACGGCGGGGTTCATTTCCTGGCAGAACTCGTCCGGCTGGGTCGGCTTCGGACAGCCGCTCTCGACGCTGACGAAGGCGCTGGTCAGGCCCAGCCAGCGCACGTTGCGGCCGAAGGAATCGACGTCGTAGACCTCGTCCGTGGTCACCGGATACAGCGGCGGCGCCAGCTTGGCAGTGACGCCGGTGCGGGCGGCAGGCGCACGCTTGGCCTGCCCTGCGCGCTGGGCCAGCAGGCGCTGCTGCGGGTAGTTCTGCAGGTCGGCGGACACCCCGCGCGGGGCGTCGGTGCGCAGCGGCAGGCTGCGGGCGGCGTAGGCGGCGGCCATGGCGCCCACGGCGGCGAGGCCGAGGACGAGGGCGGACTTGGCGAACGGAAGCTTGCGGGACATCGGCGGGACTCCGGGTCGGTTGGAATGGCGTGACAACCGGAGCAATACGCAGGAGAGGCGGCGGGGCGGACAGGCCGCTCAGGGATGCTCGGCCTCCAGATGCACCCGTTCGCGATGCAGCAGGTACAGGCCGCTGGTCACGATGATCCCCGCCCCGACCCAGGTCACGCCGTCCGGGAGCACGCGCCACAGGCCGAAGTCCAGCAGCACGCCCCACAGCAGCGCGGTGTACTCCAGCGGCGCGATCGACGACGCCTCGCCCAGCCGGAACGCCTCGGTCACGAAGTACTGGCCGAGCGCCCCGGCCACGCCGACGCCGGCGATCAACCCCAGGTCGTCCGCCGCCACCGGCACCCAGGACGGTGCGGCCAGCGCGCCGGCGCCGGCCGCGATGCAGGCCAGCAGCCACACCACCATCGCCTGGCTGCTGTCGGTGCGGGCCAGCACGCGGACGGTGATCGCCGACACCGCGTAGCCCAGCGCCGACAGCAGCACCGCACCGCCGGCGAGGGTCAGCACGCCCTCGCCGGTCGGGCGCAGCACCACCATCACCCCGAGGAAGCCGACCAGGATCGCGGCCCAGCGGCGCGGCCCGACCCGCTCGCCCAGCACCGGCACCGACAGCGCGGTGATCATCATCGGGGCCACGAAGAACAGGGTGTAGGCGGTGGACAGCGGCAGCGTGCGCAGCGCGTACACGAACGCGACCATCATCACCACGCCCAGCGCGCCGCGCAGCAGGTGCAACGGCCAGCGCACCCGCAGCAACCGGCCCGGACCGACCGTGGCCAGCGCCCACGCCAGCACCAGCGGCAGCGAGGCCATGCCGCGCAGCGACGCCACCTGGAGCGGCGGGTAGCGGGCGGACAGCAGTTTCAGCCCGGCGTCCATCAGCGCGAAACAGCCGACGGCGACGAGCATGCGCAGGGCCGCCCCCAAGGGGTGGCGGACATTGGCGACGGGGGGAGACATCGCGCCAGCATGCCCGCCGCGTCCGGCGCACACCAGCCCGCCGGGCGCAACATCGCGTCGCGGCTGACCCGCTTGCGGCGGTTCCGCCGTTGTCTCCACCGAACATCCCTGCCCGGAGCCCCTCGCCATGCCGTCGAACGCCGCACGCGCGCTGTCGTTGTCCTGCCTGCTGACCTGCCTGCTGGTGCTGCCCGCCTGCAAGCGCGAGGCCGCGCCCGCGGAGGCGCAGCCGACGGCGACCGCTGCGGACGCCGCCGCGACCCCGGCGCCCGCGCCGGCCGAGGCCCCGCCAGCGGCCGCCCCGGCGCCCGCCGCCGACTTCGACCCCGCCAGCGTCCCGGAAAGCACCGCGACCCTGCCGCCGTTCCCGTTCTTCGCGATCCCCGACGGCATGGAAAGCACCTTCGACGACAAGGACAAGCTCGCGAACTTCGACCGCCAGTTCTTCATCGCCGGCGGCAAGGCGGTGCCGGTGGAAGGGAAGATCTTCCACGACCGCTTCAAGCTCGACGGCGGCAAACGCACCTACAGCGAAACCGAATTCCTGCGCAACTACGAGAACGCGGCCCTGGCCCTCGGCGCGAAGAAGATCAACGACGTGCAGTACACCTACGAGGTCGTCGATGCCGCCGGCGGCCGCGATGCGCTGGAGAAGACCAACTACGCCGCGGCGATGGTCCCGGACTACCGTCACGACATCTACCTGCTGCGCCAGGGCGGCAAGGAGTGGTGGATCGACGTCAGCACCGGCTCGTTCCCGCTGCACGGCTACGTCGTGGTGCTGGAGAAGGAAGGCATGCAGCAGTCGCTGGGCTTCCTCGACGCCGCGGCCATGAAGCAGGCGATCGACAAGGACGGCCGCGTCGCCCTGCACATCAACTTCGATACCGACAAGGCGACCCTGCGTCCGGACGCACAGCCGGTGATCGAGGAGATCCACAAGCTGCTGTCCGGCGATCCCGGGCTGAAGCTGTCGATCGAGGGCCACACCGACAACACCGGCGCCCCGGCGCACAACCAGGACCTGTCCACGGCCCGCGCGCGCAGCGTGCTGGGGGCGCTGGTCGGGCTGGGCATCGACCCGGCGCGGCTGTCGTCCAGGGGCTTCGGCCAGGACAAGCCGGTCGCCGACAACGGCACCGAGGACGGCCGCGCGCAGAACCGCCGCGTGGAGCTGGTGAAGCGGTAGGGCGGCCCCCTGGCCCGCCGTTGCGGCCCGGACGATCCGTAGGGCGGCCCTGGGCCCGCCATTGCGGCGTCTGCGGTCGCCGCGCAAGGCATCGGAGCCGTTTCAATCAACGTTCGGCCTCGCCGGACGCATCGCGACGGCGGGCCAAGGCTCGCCCCACATGGGCTACCCTGTGCGCCCCCACGATCTGCGTACACCGCCATGCCCTCCTTCGACATCGTCTCGGAAGTCGACGTCCACGAGCTGACCAACGCCGTCGACCAGGCCAACCGCGAGCTGGCCAATCGTTTCGACTTCAAGAACGTCGACGCGAAGTTCGCGCTCGACGACAAGCTGATCACCCAGTCCGCACCCAGCGAATTCCAGCTCCAGCAGATGACCGACATCCTCCGCGCCCGGCTGATCGCGCGCGGCATCGACGCCCGCTGCCTCGACTTCGCCGACATCGAGACCAACCTCGCCGGCGCGCGCCAGAAGATCACGGTCAAGCAGGGCATCGAGCGCGACCTCGCGAAGAAGATCCAGACGACGATCAAGGACGCCAAGCTCAAGGTCGAGGCCCAGATCAACGGCGACAAGCTGCGCGTCACCGGCAAGAAGCGCGACGACCTGCAGGCGACGATGGCGCTGCTGCGCGGCCAGACCTTCGAGCGGCCGCTGCAGTTCGACAACTTCCGGGACTGAACGCCGTGGACCCCGCAGCGTCCGACGACGCCCCCGAACTCGCCGCCACCCGCCGCTGGCTGGAGCGCGCGGTGATCGGGCTGAACCTGTGCCCGTTCGCCAAGTCGGTGTACGTCAAGCAGCAGGTGCGCTTCGTGCTCAGCGACGCGGAGCTGGAGGACGACCTGCTGGAGGAACTGGCCGAAGAACTGCTGCGCCTGCGCGATACGCCTGCGGACGAGATCGACACCACGCTGCTGGTGCATCCGCGGGTGCTGGCCGACTTCCTCGAGTACAACGACTTCCTCGACCGCGTCGACGCGCTGGTCGAGGCGCTGGACCTCGACGGCGTGCTGCAGGTCGCGAGTTTCCACCCGCAGTACAGGTTCGCCGACACCGACCCCGACGACCCGGGCAACGGCACCAACCGCGCGCCCTACCCCACCCTGCACCTGCTGCGCGAGGAGAGCCTCGACCGCGCGGTGGCGGCGTATCCCGATCCGGACGCGATCGTGCAGCGGAATCTGGCGACGATGGAAGCGCTGGGCCTGGACGGCCTGCAGCGCCTGCTCGAAGACGAGAAGCCGGCCGCGCACGACACGTGACCCGCGATCGGCTGATGCGCCGTCGGCCGATCCGCAATCGACCCAGCCTTGGAAGCCGCGACTTTCAGCCCCTCTCCCGCGAGGGGGAGAGGCGAGAAGAACGTGCCCAGAACTGACGACGCCTCTCGAAACATCCGCTTCAAGCCCCTCTCCCCTCGCGGGAGAGGGGTTGGGGAGAGGGGGTGAACGACGATCGCCTTCGGACAAACGCGGCGGAGCGGCGCCCCTCTCCCCCGGCCCCTCTCCCGCGAGGGGAGAGGGGAGAAGAGCGCGCGGCACGCGGAGCGCGGTCACTTGCGAGCGCGATCACCTGCGAATCGCGGTCACCTGCCGATCCATGCATACGCCTCGCCCAGCGACGCGGCGATCCGGTGCCCCAGCGCCCGCGTCGCCTCGTCCGGCGGCACCAGGTCGGGGACCTGCACCGGCGTCATCCCGGCCGCGAGCGCCGCGCGCACGCCGAAGGCCGAGTCCTCGAACACGACGCAGCGCGCGGGATCGACGCCGAGCGCGGCGGCGGCCTTGAGATAGCCTTCCGGCGCGGGCTTGGGCTCGACCACGTCGCTGCCGGTGACCACCACCTCGAAGTAATGCGCGATGCGGCTGGTCTCGAGCTTGCGCAGCGCGCGCTCGCGATGGGTGGAGGTGACCACCGCGCGCGGCATGCCGCGCGACTGCAGGTCGTCGAGCACGTCGCGGACGTGCGGCTGCAGCGGCATGCCGTCCTCGATGCGCTGCCGGTAGCGCGCGTAACAGCCCTCGCGCAGCGCGTGGACCTGCGCCTCGCTCATGCTTCGCAGCAGCAGCGGCACGTAGTCGCGGTCGTGCATGCCGATCATGCGGAACCACAGGGCGTCGTCGACCTCCAGCGCGAGCTCGCGCGCGGCCGCGCGCCAGCAGTCGATGATCGCCCGCTCGCTGTCGAGCATCAGCCCGTCCATGTCGAACAGCACGGCCTCGGGGACGAACGGAATCCGGCTCATGCCGCCCCCTCGGCGAACAGGCGCGCACGATCGTCCTCGTCCAGCGCCCGCCAGTCGCCCTCGGCGAGGTCGTCCAGCGCCAGGCCGCCGACCTGCGGCCGGTGCAGCGCCTCGACATGGTTGCCGACCGCGGCGAACATCCGCCGCACCTGGTGGTAGCGGCCCTCGTGCAGCACCAGCCGCACGCGTCGCGCGTCGAGCGCGGTCAGCTCCGCCGGCAGCAGCGGTTTCGTTTCGGATTCCAGCAGCAGCGTCCCGCTGGCGAACAGCGCCGCCTCGTCGCCACGCAGCGGCTGCGCCAGGGTCGCCTCGTAGGTCTTCGGCAGTTCGGCCTTCGGCGAGATGATCCGGTGCAGCAGCGCGCCGTCGTCGGTGAACAGCAGCAGCCCGCTGGTCTCGCGATCGAGCCGGCCGACGGTCGACAGCAGCGGATCGCGCAGGCGGAACCGCGGCGGCAGCAGGTCGTACACCAGCCGCCCCTGGTCCTTGGTCGAACAGGTCACGCCGACCGGCTTGTGCAGCATCAGCAGCAGGCCCGGCGCGGGATCCAGCGGCTCGCCGTCGATGCGCACGTCCTCGTGGCGCGCATGCACGTCGAGTTCGTCGTCGGCGTACAGCACGTCGCCGTTCGCATCGGTCACGCGGCCCTCGCGGAACAGCGCCGTGACCTGCTTGCGGCTGCCGTAGCCGAGATTGGCGATGCGGCGCAGGAGCTTCATCGAATCGTTCTCAAGGCATTGTCCTCATCGTCTGGTCGCCGCGATCACCTTGAAGCCCTGCGTCTGCGCGACCGTGCGCACCTCGGCGAAGCGCGCGTCGAGCACGGCTTCGTAGGGCAGGTGCCGGTTCGCCACCAGCCACAGGCGACCGCCGGGATCGAGCGCGTCCGCCGCCGCGGCGATGAACGCACGGCCGATGTCCGGCCGGTCGGCGCGGCCCTGTGCGTGGAACGGCGGGTTGGCGACGATGACGTCGTAGCGCGCGGACAGCCCCGCGGTGACGTCGTGCCAGTGGAACGCCAGTGCCGCGCGGGCGCCGGCGGGATTGCTGCCGGCGAGATTGCGGCGGGCAAGGTCCAGCGCGCGCGCCTCGGCCTCGTACAGGTCGAGCGAGACGATCCCGGGACAGCGCGCCAGCAGTTCGGCGGAGAGATAACCGTAGCCGCAGCCGAGGTCGGCGGCGCGCCCGGCGAGATCGCCCGGCAGGTGCGCGGCCAGCAGCGCCGACGCGGCGTCGATGCGGTCCCAGGCGAACACGCCCGGACGACTGACGAAGCGGCCGTCGGCGATCGCCCGCGGCGCGTCGAGCGCGGACCAGGCGTCGAGCAGGGCGACGTCGACCGTGTCCGCAGCGATCCGCGACCACGCCACCCGGCAGTGATGCTTGGACAGCATCCCGCCGAGGCCGGCGAGCCGTTTCAGGTCGCCTTCCAGCGATTTCGCGCCTTCGTCGTTGGTCGCGCAGACCGCCACCGTGCCGCCCGGCGCGCAGGCGCGCACCGCGCGTGCGAGCAGCGCCCGCGCCTCCTCGCGCTGGCGCGGCGGCAGCGCGAGCACCAGCGGGAAGGCGGCGACGTCATCGGCGGCGGCCTCGCGGACGGTCCAGCCCGAGCGCGCCAACGCATCGGCCTGCGGCCGGAAGCTCTGTTCGCAGACCAGCCCGTCGCGCGCGACGGCGCGCAGCGGCCAACCGTCGCGGGCGCGCAGGAACAGCGCGCCGCCGGCCGTCGGCCACGCGAGGACGCCGCTGGCGAACGGCAGCATCAGGACGTCGAGGGCCGGATCATCGGCGGCGGCCATGCGGGAACGGAGGGCGATCGGGACGGGCGCCCATTGTAGGCGGCGGGCCGTGAGGTTTCCCCCGCCGCCGCGAATCATGTGAGCATCCTCCCTTGCCGATGCCGACGTGATCGCCGCCGACGCCCCGATGGACGTGACCCGCACCCGCTTCGCCGCCCTGCTCGATGCGCATCGCGGCATCGTGTTCAAGGTCGCGAACACCTACTGCCGCCACCCCGACGACCGCCAGGACCTCGTCCAGGAGATCGCGACCCAACTGTGGCGCGCATTCCCCGGCTACGACCCGGCGCGGTCGTTCACCACCTGGATGTACCGGATCGCGCTGAACGTGGCGATCTCGCACGTCCGCAGCGACGCGCGGCAGGCCCCGCTGGTGCCGATCGACGACCACGACGGCCATCCGGCGCTCGCGGTGGAGGACACCGGCCCCGAGGACGAACGGGTGCGCGCGCTGTATGCGGTGATCGACCGCCAGCCGCCGCTCGACCGCGCCCTGTTGCTGCTGTGGCTGGACGAACGCAGCCAGCGCGAAATCGCCGACGTGCTCGGCATCACCGAAAGCAACGTCTCGACCAAGCTCAACCGCCTCAAGCAGCGCATCCGCGAGCAGCTCGCGGACGACGACGCATCCTGACCCACCGGCATCGCCCGGCTCCCTCCGAAGGCAGACCCCACGATGGATACCCGCATGGAACTCGACGAACTCAAGCAGGCGTGGCAGTCGCTCGACCGGCGCCTGCAGCAGCAGAACACCCTCCAGCTCGCGGTCCTTCGCGAACAGAAGACCGGCCGCATCCAGTCCAGCCTGCGTCCGCTGTTCTGGGGCCAGGTGGCGCAGATCGCGTTCGGCATCGTCATGCTGATCGCCGGCGTGTGGCTGTGGCGGCACCTGCACGCGGTCACCGCCATCCTCGTCGCCGGCATCGTGGTGCAATTCTACGGCGTCGCCACGATCATCGCCGGCAGCGTCGTGCTCGAAGGCATCGCCGGCATCGATCGCAGCCTGCCGGTGCTGGAGCTGCAGCGGCGGCTCGCGAAACTCCGCCGCGCCTACCTGATCGGCGGCATGGTGGTCGGGCTGCCCTGGTGGGTGCTGTGGATGGCGCCGCCGGTGATCCTGCTGTCGCTGCACGCGCACGAAACCGGCACGTCGATCCCCGCCGCGGCCTGGGGCTGGTTCGCGAGCGGCGCGGTCGGCCTGGTCGCGACGCTCGGGTTCTTCCGCTGGCTGCGCCGACCCGGCCGCGAAGCCCTCGCGAGGCGACTCGACGACGCAGCCGCCGGCAGCAGTCTGCGTCGAGCGCAGGCCGAACTGGACGCGCTTGCCCGCTACGCGGAGGAGTGAGCCGGCCGCTCCGCCCCTCTCTCCGACACTCGTGTAGGAGCGACGTGAGTCGCGACCGGCTGCGGATCGCCTTTCCGAGGACCGTCGCGACTCACGTCGCTCCTACGAGAAAGACCTGCGAGCGATGCGACTCGCGCATGCCGGACACGACCGGCGGCTGCCTTTCCCGAAGCAACAAGCCCGCCCCCACCGCACCCCTACCTGCCCCTGTAGGAGCGACGTGAGTCGCGACCGCCTGCGGATCGCCCGTCCGGAGACCGTCGCGACTCACGTCGCTCCTACGAGAAAGACCTGCGGGGAATGCGACTCGCGCATGCCGAACACGACCGGCGGCTGCCCTTTCCGAAGCAACTAGCCCGCCCCCACCGCACCCCTACCTGCCCCTGTAGGAGCGACGTCAGTCGCGACCCGCTGCGGACAGCCTTTCCGAAAACCGTCGCGACTCACGTCGCTCCTACAAAAATCCTGCAAAAACACGAGATCTGCGGGAATGCGCTTCGAGCGGCCTGAAGGCCGCCCTACCGGGCACCGGGAGTCGCGGCGGCGATCAGCTTTCCAGTTCGCGCAGTGTCACCGACGGCGCGACGTCCAGCACGCGGCGGGTCGCGAACAGGCCGGCGACCAGCGCCGCGAGCAGGCCGAGCCCGGCGCCGGTGGCGGCCATCGCCCAGTCGATGCGCCACGGCAGGTCGAACACGCGGGTCGCGACCACGCCGGCGAGCACGCTCGCCGCGACCGCTGCCACCACGCCCGACAGCAGGCCGATCGCCGCGAACTCGGATGCCTGCGCGAGCCGCAACTGGCGACGACTGCCGCCCAGCGCCCGCATCACCCCGCCCTCGCGCAGGCGCTCGTCCTGGCTGGCGCTGACCGCCGCCAGCAGCACCAGCACGCCGGCGGCCAGCGAGAACCAGAACACCACCTGGACCACGGTCGCGACCTGGTCGCCGATGCTGCGGACCTGGGTGAGGATCGCGTCGACGTCGATCACGGTGAGGTTGGGGAAGCGCTCGACCAGCCCCGCGGTGAAGCCCTGCGCGGTCGGCGGCACCTTCACCGCGGTGATGTAGCTGGCGGCATAGCCGTCCAGCGCGCCCGGCGACGCGACGACGAAGAAGTTCGGCCGGAAACTCTCCCACTGCACCGTGCGCAGGCTGGTGATGGTGGCCTCGAAGCGCTGCCCGGCGATATCGAACGCCACCCGGTCGCCGACCTGCCAGCCCAGCGATTCGGCGAAGCGCTGCTCCACCGACAGTTCCGGCTTCGCGAGCTTGCGCGGCGGCCACATCCGGCCTGCCACGACCGCGTTGTCGTCGCCCACCGCGTCGGCCATCGACAGGTTGAACTCGCGCTCGGCGAGCCGCTTGGCCTGGTCGCCGCGACCGGCGAAATCGGCGCCGGTGACGGCGCGGCCGTTGTAGCCGACCAGGCGCGCGCGGATCATCGGAAACAGCGTCGGCGGCGCCACGCCCTGCCCGGCGATGTACGCGCGCACCGCGGCCATCTGGTCCGGCTGCACGTTGACGACGAAACGGTTGGGCGCGTCCGCCGACAGCGACAGCCGCCAGCGATCGAGCAGGTCGGTGCGCACGAACGTGAGCAGCAGCAGCGCCATCAGCCCCAGGCCCAGCGCGGACACCTGCGCCACGCTGGTGCCGGCGCGGCGGCTGACGTTGGCCAGGCCGTAGCGCAGGCTGCCGCGCAGGCGCGTGCGCAGGCGGCGGACCAGCGCGATGAGCGCGAACGCCACCGCCGCCAGCGCGGCCAGGGTCAGCGCGATGCCGGCGAGCATGGTCAGGCCCAGCGTCGCCGAACCGGCCTGCCACCACAGCAGCGCGGCGAGGCCGGCGAACCCGGCCAGCCCGACCGCCCAGGCGCTGGGCTCGGTCGCGTCGAGATCGCGGCGCAGTACGCGCAGCGCCGGCACCCGGCGCAGCGCCAGCACCGGCGGCGCGCCGAACGCCAGCAGCACCACCAGGCCCACGCCGAGCCCGCGCAGCGCGGGCCACGGACCCGCCGGCGGGATCGACACCTTCAGCGCATCGGCCAGCCACGCGCCGACCGCCCACTGCAGCGCGAAGGCGATGGCGACGCCGATCGCGCTGGCGACCACGCCGAGGATCGCCAGTTCGCCGATGTGGATCGCCGCCAGCGTGCGCTGCTGCGCGCCGAGGCAGCGCATCACCGCGGCGCCGGACAGATGCCGCTCGCTGTGGCGGCGCGCGGCCATCGCCACCGCGACCGCGGCCAGCACCACCGACACCAGCGCGGCGAGGCCGAGGAAGCGCCCGGCGCGATCCAGCGCGGACCGGATCTCCGGCCGCGCATCGGCGATCGTCTCCAGCTTCTGCCCGCGTCCGAGCGCGTCGCGCGCGAGCCGCGTGAACCGTTCGACCGCGGCCGCATCGCCGGCGACGACCAGTTTGTATTCGATGCGGCTGCCCGGCTGCACCAGTCCGGTGCCGGCGAGGTCGTCCATCGCCGCGAACACCCGCGGGGCCACGTTGAAGTAGTCGATGCTGCCGTCGGGCTCCTGCAGCACCAGCGCGGCGAGGCGGAACTCCGTGGTGCCGAGCGCGATCGTGTCGCCGAGCTTCGCGCCCAGCGCGTCGGCGCCGGCGCGGCTCAGCCACAGCGTGCCCTTCGACGGCCCGTTCGCGACCACATGCTCGCCGCGGCCGTCGACGATGCGAAACGTGCCCCGCAGCGGGAAGTCCGCGCCGAGCGCGCGCAGTTCGCCGAGCTTGAGTTTGGCGGTCTCGCCGCGGCCGAGCCGGATCATCGTCGGCAGTTCGGCCAGTTCGGTGCGCTTGAGCCCGGGCGACCGCGCCGCGGCCAGGATCGCGCCGTCGATCGGCGCATCGCCGCGCACCACCGCGTCGCCGCCGAGCAGGCGGTTGGCCTCGATCGCCAGCGCGCGCCCGGCGCGATCGGTGACGAAGCCGACCGCGGTCACCGCGGTCACCGCCAGCACCAGCGCCGCGATCAGGATGCGGATGTCGCCGGCGGCGAGGTCGCGGCGCAACTGCCGCCAGGCGAGCGCCAGCGTCCTCATGCGCCCACCAGCCGGCCGCTGTCGAGCCGCAACTGGCGGTCGCAGCGCTCGGCGAGCCGGGCGTCGTGGGTGACCAGCACCAGCGTCGTGCCGGCCTCGGCGTTGAGCCCGAACAGCAGATCGACGATGGCCGCGCCGGTGCGGGTGTCGAGGTTGCCCGTCGGCTCGTCCGCGAACAGCAGCGCCGGCCGGGTCACGAACGCCCGCGCCAGCGCCACGCGCTGCTGCTCGCCGCCGGACAACTGCCGCGGATAGTGGCCGAGGCGCTCGCCCAGGCCGACGCGATCGAGGATGGCCCGCGCCGGCGTCTCCGGATCGGCGTCGCCGCGCAGCTCCAGCGGCAGCATCACGTTCTCCAGGGCGGTCAGCGAGGGCAGCAACTGGAAGCTCTGGAACACGAACCCGACCTTCTCGCCGCGCACCTTCGCGCGGCCATCCTCGTCGAACGTGGACAGCGGCGCGCCGTCGAGCAGCACCCGCCCGGCGGTCGGCGTGTCCAGCCCCGCCATCAGCGCCAGCAGCGTGCTCTTGCCGGAGCCGGAGGCGCCGACCACCGCGATGCGCTCGCCTGCGGCGATCCGGAAGTCGATCCCGTCGAGGATGGTCAGTTCGCTGCCAGGCAGCTTCACCCGCTTGCCGAGGCCTTCGACGGCGAGCGCAGGCGGAACGGCGGGGGTCGAGACGGGGGCTGCGGTGGCGGGGTCGGCCGTGGTCGTGGACATGCGCAAGGACGCCGTGGGGGACGAATGGGGGTTATGGGGCGATACGGCGGGGATCGCAAGGCGGATGCGACCCAACCGATGGCAGGCGGGCGGGCCGCCCGGGCCGCCGTCCCCTCGGCCCCGCGGCGATGGCGCCCAACGTCCCTCGGCGGCCGGATCGGCGGTCGCGCACACGGGCGACGCACCGCTCGGCGTCCCCCGATCGCGGCGCCGCCCTCGCCTGCGCTGCCGACGATGCCGCACGACGGATGCCCCCATTGCACGGCATCGCGCATGCGACCCGTCGATTGACAACAAAATCTTTCACTCCTAGCCTCGCATCATCGCGCTCTCCGAAGGAGCACCATGACGCGTCCGGCCTTTGCCGCTGCACGCCGCACCACGCTTGTCCTGCGCACGCTTGCCCTGCTGCTGCCGAGCGCGCTCTCCGCCTGCCAGCCGCCCGGCGCCTCGCCGGCGAACGCCGACAAGCCCGTCGAACTCAAGGTGCGTCCCCGCCCGCAGCAGGCCTACCGCATCGTGATGACGATCGAGAATGCGCCGGGGCCGTTCGCACAGATCGTCGGTTCTGCGCGCTACGACGTGGTCAACTACCAGGCCTGTGGCGAACTCAGCAGGATTCGCGGCGCGGAAGGCGTGGCTTCGCGGATCGAGACCCAGCCGGAAGTCCGCATGGAGCGCCTGTCCGACAACACTTACGCCGCGACCGTCCATGCCGACCTGATGATCGACGACGACTACTACGGCCGCGGAACGTGCCATTGGAAGTTCAGCTACTTCAGCGCGTTGCTGCGGGCCACGGGAGATGAGCGGGAGACGCGTTTCCTGCCCAGCATCGACGCCGAAGATATCGCTTCTGGAAAGCGTGTGACCTGGCACTTCCCCAAGATCAGATATCCCGCAAGCGGCATACCTGATTTCGCAGAATTCGGAGACACGGATCCATCCAGGTTCCGGACTGAGATACAAGACCAACTCTTCAGCATCACGCTGGCGGCGCAGGAAGTACGACGGTAAACCAGACGAGTCCGAATAACGTCGATCTCGCGCAGGATGCGGATCGAAATCGCATCGTCTTTGCTCAGACTGCCGGGAAAAATGATACCGTCCACACTCATGGATTCCAGTACAGCATCCTTGAACATCAGAACGGTCTCCGCGCAAGGCACACAGGCCCGCTCTACTCGCACACGATTGCAGCCGGCATTGCTGCCTCGTTTCTCGACATCATGCCGATGATGTAGTTTGACAACATATTTTTTCACTCTTAGTCTGCCCACACCCTCTCGCGAAGGACCGCCCATGTCGCGTCCGGCCTTCCTCTCTGCACGTTGCATCGCGCTTGCCCTGCTGCTGGCGAGTTCGCTCTCTGCCTGCCAACTGCCAGGAAACACGCCCATGAACGCCGAAAAGACCGTCGAACTCAAAGTGCGTCCCCGCCCGCAGCAGGCCTACCGCATCGTGATGACGATCGAGAATGCGCCGGGGCCGTTCGAGCAGATCGTCGGTTCTGCGCGCTACGACGTCGTCAACTACCAGGCCTGCGGCGAACTCAGCAGGATTCGCGGCGCGGAAGGCGTGGCTTCGAGGATCGAAACCCAACCGGAAGTCCGCATGGAGCGCCTGTCCGACAACACTTACGCCGCGACCGTCTACGCCGACCTGATGATCGACGAGGACTACTACGGTCGCGGAACGTGCCATTGGAAGTTCAGCTACTTCAGCGCGCTGCTGCGGGCCACGGGAGATGAGAGGGAGACGCGATTCCTCCCCAGCATCGACGCCACGGAAATTTTTGAGAAAAAAGCGATCCGCAAGTACTTCTGGAAAAAAAGCTATCCAATGGACAGTCCCCTGCCCTCCAACGGGCATGGATTTCCTGAATTCGGACAAATGAATCTGGATAATGTCCCAGACGATAGGAAATCGGAATTTTTCAGCATTGTTCTAGCGGCAAGCGATGTTCGGCCATGAGTCAAACAACGCAACAGAACGCCGATCTTTCCCAAGATGCTTACCACACCTATCCCGTTGGAATCAGGCCGCCCGGTACGACGGACACCATTGATCTCCAAGGGACCCGATACAGCATCCTCGAACACCAGAGCAATCCCCGCACGGGCTATCAGGGCACGATCTACCAGCGCGTGGACACCGGCGACATCGTGGTGGCGCATCGCGGCACCGAGATCGACCAGGGCATCGGCCCCCTGGTGAAGGATGCGCTCTGGACCGACGGCCGGATGGTCGCTTCCCGGCTCAATCCGCAGGCGCAGGAGGCCATTGAGCTCACCCGGCATGCCATCGAATTCGCAAATCGCGAAGCCAGAATACCGGGGCATCGCATCCCCGAAGTCACCGTCACCGGCCACTCCCTCGGCGGTACGCTGGCGCAGATCGGCGCGCATCATTTCGGCCTCAAGGGCGAGACCTTCAACGCCTACGGCGCCGCCAGCCTGGGCCTGGGGATTCCGCGGGGCGGCGACGACATGATCAACCACGTCATGGCCAGCGACTTCGTCAGCGCGGCCTCGCCGCAGTACGGCCAGGTGCGGCTGCACGCCTCGCCGAAGGAAGTGGCGACCCTGGTGGGCGCCGGCTACGACAACGACGACCGCTTCGTGGCCGACGTGCGTTCACCGGGCATCGCGCACGCGGCGCTGCTGGGCACGCACGGCATCCACAATTTCACGAACGTCGATGGCGACGGCCGCCCCGACCGGTCCATCCTCGCCGACCCGGACGCACGCCAGCGCGCCGAGCAGTACGCGCCGATGTTCGCCAAATTCCGCGACGAGATGTCGCTGGCGCGCGGCGCGGCCACGGCCGTGACGACCCGCCTCACCCCGGGACTGGTCGGCTACGACAGCGACCGGGTACAGCCGCCGACGCCGGCGGGCGCCCCGGGACGCCGGGAAGGCGTGCAATTGCTGGAGCCGGTGATCGTCCCGCCGCTGCCGGCGCACCTCGACGACGGGTCGCGCATGCCCTCGCCTGCGCCCGCGCCGCGCCCAGCGCCTGCGCGGGACGCACCGCACCCGGATGGGCCCGAGCGCATGACCTATCCGCCGATCCCGGAATACCTGCACGATGCCGATCGCACGTCGCGCCTCGATTCCGCGAGGCCGTCGCCAGGGCAGGCGATCGAACGCCTCGCGCCCGAAGACCGCAAGGTGTTCGATCAGACGCTGCGCATCGCGCAGCAGGCCGGACTGCCGCCCGAACAGGCGCAGAACGCGGCGATGGCGCTGGCCGCGGCCGCGAAGGCCGATCCGCTGATGCAGCACGCGGACCGCATGGTCGAGGCCGACGGCCGGGTGTTCGCCTCGTATCACCCGCACGGCGACCGGGAGCCGATCTTCCACGCCAGCGTGGACCTGAAACAGGCGGGCGGCGTGCCGATCGAAGACAGTCTCCAGCAGATCGCACGGACCCAAGAGCAACAACGGGTCGCACAGCAGACGCCTACGCAGCCCGGGCCGTCGCCGGACGACCCGGCCACGCGCGGGCCGACGCGGGCGCTGTAACGCTTCCGCTCGGCCCCGGACCTCACTCCACCCGCACGTCGTCGATCTCGAACGCGAACGCGCCCTCGCCCTGGCTGGCGGTGAACGCGAGGCCGCGGACGCGGGCGAGGTCGGCGCCGGCGAAGCCCGACAGCGGCAGGCGCACCTCGGCCCAGTCCTTGCCGGAGACGAAGGGCTGGATCGCCGGCATGCCCGAGAGCTGCGCGCCGGAGAACAGCATCGCCGCGTAGGTGCGGCCGTCGCCGCGGGCGCGGAACACCAGCGTCTTGCGGCTGCCGAAGTCGGCGGGCGTCATCGGCTGCGGGCCCGGGAAGAACATCGCGCCGGCCCACGGCATCGCGAAGCCGGACTTGAGTTCGCCACGCAGCGAGAGCACGCCGTTCTCGCGCGCCAGCGTCACCTCGGAATGGCCGCCGGCCATCTGGTCGGTGGTCGCGGTCCAGCCAGCGCCGAACTTCGCCGGCGCCATGCCGCCGGTCGCGGTCGCGCTGCTTCCGAAATCGTCGATGCGGCCGTCGGCGGGAATCGCCGCGCCGGCCGGCGCCGTCACCTGTTTCGGTTCGACGCGGGCGACGGCGTAGCCGTTCTTCCACACCGTGACGATGCGGCGGGTGGCGAGGATGTCCGCGGCGGGATCGCCGTCGACCAGCAGCAGGTCGGCGCGCAGACCCGGCGCGATGCGGCCGCGGTCGTCGAGGTGGAAGCGCCGCGCCGGCGCCGACGTGGCCGCGGCCAGCGCCTGCATCGGCGTGAGGCCGGCGCGCACCAGCAGTTCGAGTTCGCCATGCAGGCTGGCGCCGTGGGTGGTGCCGGGATTGCCGCCATCGGTGCCGGCGAGGATGTCCACGCCCGCGGCATGCAGCGCGCGCACGTCGTCGATCGCGTCGGCCAGCACTTTCGGATGCGGCGCACCGCCGCCGAAACCGGCGCGCAGCGCATCGCGCTGGCTGTCGGCGAGCCACGGCTTCAGCGCCGCGTCGTCGGCGAGGCGCGCGCCTTCCCCGGCATGGGCGATGGTGCCCAGCACCGACAGCGTCGGCACCACGAAGGCGCGATGGCGTTTCGCGGCCGCGACGAACGCGGCATCGGCCGGTTCGCCGAACACGTGCACCAGCCCGTCCGCGCCGGCGTCGACCGCCGCGCGGGCGTCGCGCAGGCGCGAGACGTGCACCACCGCGAGCTTGCCGCGCGCGTGCGCGGCGGCGATGGCGTCGCGGGTCTGCGCGGCGTCGAGCGTGGGCAGGCGGTGGGTGTCGCTGTAGGCGCTGAAATCCTCGAGGATGATCTTCACGTAGTCCGAACCCTCGGCGACGCGCGCGGCGACGAAGGCATCGGCGCTGTCGCCGGGCGCGAGCGTCGGCACCTTGATCCCGTATTCGGTGCCGTGGCCGCCGGGCGCGGTGACCGCGGCGCCGGCGCTCCACAGGTCGGCCTCGTCGGTGCGCGCCAGCGAGGTGCGCTGCGCCCTCAGCTCGGGAAATCGGGTCCAGTCGCCCATCATGTCGAGCTCGGTGGTCACGCCGAAGCGCAGCGCGTCGCGGCGGGCGTCGCCCCAACTGTGCGTGTGGCTGTCGATCAGGCCAGGCAGCAGCGTCTTGCCGCGACCGTCGACCACGACGACGCCTGCGGGTGCGGCGAGGTCTGCGCCGACCGCGGCGATGCGGCCGTCCAGCACCAGCACGTCGGCGGCGGGGCGCACGCGGGCGCCGTCGAACACGCGGGCATCGCGGATCAGGACGTCGTTCGCGGGGTCTGCATCACGCGCGGCAGCGCGCGCGGCGGCAGCCGCGGCGGCCTGGCCGTGGCCGGAAAGCACCGCGGTCGCGATGGCGACGGCGATGGCGAAGAAGGTGGCGCTGCGCGCGGGACGGCGCGACGTCGTGGTCGGGGGCGTGGTCGGGGTGCGCATGGCGATTTCCTCGGGGCGGATGGCAGGGACAAGGGCACAGGACGACCCGGGGCCGCGGACGTGACCGCGACCGGCGAGGGTCGGATGCTGGGGGAAGGAACGGCCGGGGCCGGCGATCAGCCGGCGGGCGGTCCGGTGCGGGTGCAGGCCGGTGTCGTGTTCACAGCCAGCCCTTCTGGCGCGCGAGGCGGTAGGCCTCGATGCGGTTGCCGACGCCGAGCTTGCCGATGGCCTCGGACAGGTAGTTGCGCACGGTGCCGTGCGACAGGTTGAGCTGGGCGGCGATCTCGTTCGCCGACAGGCCTTCGCCGGCGAGCCGCAGCACGCGGCGTTCGCGGTCGGTCAGCGGATCGTGCTCGGACCAGGCCTCCAGCGCGAGCTGCGGGTCGATCGCGCGGCCGCCGCGATGCACCTGGCGCAGCGCCTCGGCGAGCCGTTCGGCCGGCGCGTCCTTGAGCAGGTAGCCGCAGACGCCGGCGTCGAGCGCGCGGCGCAGGAAGCCGGCGCGGGCGAACGTGGTCACGATCACCACCTTCGTCGGCAGCGCGTGGCGCTGCACGCGCTGCGCGAGTTCGAGGCCGGTGAGGCCGGGCATCTCGATGTCGGTGACCAGCAGGTCGGGCTTCAGCCGCTGCAGCTCGCGCCACGCGGCCTCGCCGTCGGCGGCGGCGCCGAGCACTTCGATATCGCTCTCCAGCGACAGCAGCGCGGTCAACGCGCCGCGCACCATCGCCTGATCCTCGGCCAGCAGGATGCGGATCATGCGGCGGCCTCCGCGTCCGGCGCGGCCCCTGCGGCCGCTTCGACCGCGACCGGGGCCACGACGGCCGGCGCGGAAGCCGTCTCCGGCGCATGCAGCGGCACCCGCGCCTCGATCCGCGTGCCGCCGCCGCGCGGCGACTCGACGATCAGGCGGCCGTCGACCGCTTCCAGCCGCTCGCGCATGCCGGTGAGCCCGTTGCCCGGCGCGTCGACGCCGCCGCGGCCGTCGTCGGACACGCGCAGCACCGCGACCTCGCCTTCGATCGCCAGCGCGGCGCGGGCGCTGCGGGCGCGGGCGTGGCGCTGGATGTTGGTCACCGCCTCGCGCAGGGTGAGCGCGAGCGGCGCCTCGACCGCGGCCGGCAGCACGCCGGCGTCGAGGCATTCGGGCGCGATCTCGGCCTCGAACGCGATGCCGTCGCTTTCCAGCAGCAGTTTGGCCGAGGCCAGTTCGGCGGCGACGCCGACCGCGCGGATGCCGGTGACCGCGGCGCGCACCTCGGTCAGCGCTTCGCGCGCCACCCGGCTGACCTCGTCGATCTCGCGCCGCGCCGCCTCGCGCGCCTGCGGCGAGTCGCCGCGCTGCAGCAGCTTGCCGGCGAGTTCGCTCTTGAGCGCCACCAGCGACAGGGTGTGGCCGAGCAGGTCGTGCAGGTCGCGGCCGATGCGTTCGCGCTCGGCCAGCGCGGCGAGCCGGCGGACCTCGTCGTGGCTCAGGCGCAGCGCGGCGTCGGCGTGCATGCGGCGGGCGAAGCTGAGGTTCATCAGCCCCACCGCGAGGCCGACCACGGTGCTGCTGAACAGGTAGATCGTCGGGATGCCCAGCCACAGCCACTCGGCGGCATACAGCGCGTGCATCGCCACCATCGTCACGATCGCGCGCCGCGCCGGCAGGGTGAATCCCAGGAACGCGCAGGCGTAGATCAGGAACCCCTGCGCGCCCGGATTCATCGGGGTGAGCGCGAACGCCAGTGCGCCCATGCCCAGCGACAGCGCGTAGAGATGGCCGCGGTCGCGGAAATACGCGCGCCAGTACAGCACCAGGAAGACCGCGTACGTGGCCAGCGTCGCCGGCAGCCAGCGCAGCGACGGCAGCCCGGCGTAGTGCGGGGTGAGGAAGATCCAGATCGACCAGACCAGCATCAGGAGCGGCAGCCACTGCGGCCGGGCGCGCCCCATCGGGCTGCGCTCGTGCAGCAGCGCGGTCTCGCTGGGATGGAACAGGCGGGCGATCACGGCGGGCGCGCCGGGCGGTGGAACGGAAGTCTGCGGCATGGGGATGCGGCTCAGGAATGTGGTGCAGGAAGGTCGTGCAGGACGGTCGCCATGGTCGCCCGCGGCTCAGCCTCGCGCCAGTCGGCGCCGGGCGATCGCGAAACAGGCGGCCGAGAACGCGACCAGCACGGCGACGTGCATCGCGGGCGACGACGCACCGTCGGCCAGCCCGACCACCCGCAGCGCGAGCTGGGCGTGGTGGTAGGCCGGCAGCAGCGGCGCGATCTGCGCGATCCACGCCGGCAGCAGCTTCAACGGCAGCCACAGCCCGGACAGGAACGCCATCGGCAGGTACAGGATGTTCACCAGCGCCGGCGCGCCCTGCCCGCCGACCAGCGACCCGACCAGCAGGCCCAGCGCCGCGAACGGCAGCACGCCGACCACGTCGGTCAGCCACAGCAGCGCCCACTGCCACGCCGCCAGCGACACGCCGCCGGCGGTCGCCGCCAGCAGCGACAGGATCAACGCCACCATCGCCGCGAACAGCACCGCCATCGCCGCCTTGGCGAACAGGTAGGCGCCCGGCGGCATCGGCAGCGCGCGCTTGTAGCGCAGCAGGCCCTGGTCGCGCTCGATCGCCACGGTCACGCCGAACGCGAACAGACCCACGCCCATCACCCCGAAGCTGCCGTAGGTCGCGAGCAGGTAGCGCGCCGCGTCGCCCTTGCCCTGGTTCAGCAACACGCCGAACAACAGGTAGAACAGCGCCGGGAACAGCAGCGTCGGGATCGCATAGGAAGGCGTGCGCAGCAGGCGCAGGAACTCGCAGCGGGCTTCCAGCAGGTAGCTGCGCCAGGCAAGGAACGGCGCGGTGTCGCGGGCGATGGCGTTCATGCGGCCTCCCGGGCGGCGGACGTGTCGCCGTCGTGCTGTGTGGTGATTTCCAGGAACGCCTCGGCCAGGCCGGCGCGGCGGACCTCCAGGTCGCTCAGCGCCGCGTCCTCGGCCAGCAGGCGGCGGACCACGGTCTCGGCGTCGTCGGCGAGGATCTCGATCCGCGCCGGATCGCCTGCTCCGCCGCGGAGCGCGCTGCGCACGCCGGGCCAGGTCGCGATCCGGGCGACGTCCAGCGCAGAAAAACAGCCGATCCGCCGCTGCGCCACCAGCGCGCGCACCTCGTGCATGCGTCCGCTGGCGGCGACCCGGCCGCGATCGAGCACCGTCACCCGGTCGGCCAGCGCTTCGGCTTCCTCCAGATAGTGCGTGGTCAGCAGCACCCCGGCGCCTTCGGACACCAGCGCGCGGATCGCGGCCCACAGCGCCTGCCGCGCCTCGATGTCCAACCCGGTGGTCGGTTCGTCCAGGAACAGCGCCCGCGGCCGGCCGCAGATCGCCAGCGCGAACTGCACGCGGCGCTGCTGGCCGCCCGAGAGCCGGCCGTAGCGGCGATCGAGCAGGCCGTCGAGGCCGGCGAGGGCGACGCATTCGGCGCGGCTGCGCGGGGCCGGGTAATAGCTGCGGGTGAGCGCCAGCAGTTCGTCGACGCGCGCGTTCTCGGGCAGGCCGGCGGACTGCAGCATCACCCCGGTGCGGCGACGCGCGGCCAGCGTCCCGGCCGGCTCGCCCAGCAGCAGGGCATCGCCGGCGTCGGGCCGGACCAGGCCCAGCATCAGCGCCACCGCGGTGGACTTGCCGGCGCCGTTCGCGCCGAGCAGCGCGTGGGTCTCGCCCGGCGCGAGCGCGAGATCGACACCGTCGAGGGCGACCACGCCGCCGTAGCGCTTGCGCACGGCCTGCAGGCGAGCGAGCGGCGCGGCGAGCGGCGCGGCGATCGATGGGGCAATCGAGACCGGATCGGTCATGGCGGGGCTCCGTTCGAGGGTGCCGCCATGCTGGGCGCGGCCGGTCGCGACCTGCAGATCGGGGCGTCAGCCATCGCCCATGACATTCGTCAGCTGACGGCGGGCGACCGGAGCAGGTACCCTGTCCGGGCTCGCGCAGTCCACGCGGCCGCATCCCGCCCCTCCGCCGCCGGCCCACGGTCCCCTCCGCGGGGACCCGCCCGCGGCCGGGCCCTGTCCCGCGGCCCCCGCACGTCCCGGAAGACCATGAACACGAATGCCGATCTGCTGAAGGAACTCCGCATCGACCGCAGCGCCTCCGCCACCCCGCCGCCCTCGCGGCGCGGCCTGTGGATCGGGCTCCTCGCCGCAGGCGCCGTCGCCCTGCTCGCCGTGGGCGGCTGGATCGTGTTCCGCGGCAAGGGCGGCGCCGAAGTCACGACCGCTGTCGCCACCCCGATCGCCAGCGCCGCCGGCGGCGCGTCCTCGGTGCTCGACGCCACCGGCTACATCGTCGCCCGCCGCACCGCCACCGTCTCGGCCAAGATCACCGGCAAGGTGCGCCAGGTGCTGATCGAGGAAGGCATGCGGGTGGAGGCCGGCCAGGTGATGGCCACGCTCGATCCCATCGACGCCGATTCCGAACGCGCGCTGGCCCAGTCCCAGCTCGAAGCCTCGCGCAGCCAGGTCGGCAGCGTGCAGGCGCAGCTCAAGGAGGCCGAGGCCAACGCCGCCCGGCTCGGCCAACTGGTCGGCCAGAAGCTGGTCTCGCGCCAGCAGTACGACCAGGCTCTCGCCCAGCGCGACTCGCTGCGCGCGCAGCTCGCGACCGCGCAGCGCAACGCCGAGGTGGCCTCCGATTCGCTGCGCATCGCCGACAACGGCGTCGACAACACCGTCGTGCGCGCGCCGTTCGCCGGCGTGGTGATCGCCAAGGCCGCGCAGCCGGGCGAGATCGTCTCGCCGCTGTCGGCCGGCGGCGGCTTCACCCGCACCGGCATCGGCACCATCGTCGACATGGACTCGCTGGAGATCGAGGTCGACGTCAACGAGGCCTACATCGGCAAGGTCCAGCCGAAGATGCCGGTCGAGGCGACGCTCAACGCCTACCCCGACTGGAAGATCCCGGCCGAGGTCATCGCCATCATCCCCACCGCCGACCGCAGCAAGGCCACGGTCAAGGTGCGCATCGCGCTGAAGCAGAAGGACGCGCGCATCGTGCCCGACATGGGCGTGCGCGTGAGCTTCCTCGACCAGCCGCAGGGCGGCGCCGCCGCCGACGCGCAGCCGGCCGCACCCAAGCCCGTCGGCGTGCTGGTGCCCAACAACGCGGTGGTGCAGCGCAGCATCGACGGCAAGGACGCCGACGCCGTCTTCGTGGTGGAAGACGGCAAGGCCGTCCTCACCCCGGTGCAGGCCGGCGAGGTGCGCGGCGAACAGCGCGTGGTCGCCTCGGGCCTGGCGCCGGGCGACAGCGTCGTGCTGGCCCCGGCGGCCGACCTGCAGGACGGCGCCGAAGTGCGCGAGAAGACCACCCCGTGATCCGCCGCGGGCGCGCGGGCGCGCCCGCCATCCCCCGACTCCCGTACGAGAGACCGCCATGTCCGCATTGATCTCCATCCGCGACGTCGTCAAGACCTACACCCGCGGCAAGCAGCAGGTGGAAGTCCTGCACGGCATCAACCTCGATATCCCCAAGGGCGATTTCGTCGCGCTGATGGGCCCGTCCGGTTCGGGCAAGACCACCCTGCTCAACCTCATCGGCGGCCTCGACCAGCCCACCAGGGGCGAGATCAGCATCGACGGCAAGCGCATCGACAGCCTCACCGCCGGCGAACTCACCCGCTGGCGCGCGGCCAACGTCGGCTTCGTGTTCCAGTTCTACAACCTGATGCCGGTGCTGACCGCGCAGGGCAACGTCGAACTGCCGCTGCTGCTCACCCGCCTCAACGCCGCCCAGCGCAAGCGCAATGCCGAGGTCGCGCTGCAGGTGGTCGGGCTGGCCGAGCGCGCCAGGCACAAGCCGCGCGAACTGTCCGGCGGCCAGGAGCAGCGCGTCGCCATCGCCCGCGCGATCGTGTCCGACCCGGCGCTGCTGGTCTGCGACGAACCCACCGGCGACCTCGACCGCAAGACCGCGGACGAGATCCTGACCCTGCTGCAGACGCTCAACCGCGAACACGGCAAGACGATCGTCATGGTCACCCACGATCCGCTCGCCGCCGAGTACGCCAAGCGCACCCTGCACCTGGACAAGGGCCGCCTGATCGAACAGAGCGGGCACGCGGCCTGAGCGTCGGGAGACGGACATGACCAAGACCGGATTCGTCATCGCCAACCTGTTCCGCAAGAAGACGCGGACCTCGCTGACGATGCTTTCGATCATCACCGCGTTCCTGCTGTTCGGCCTGCTGCAGTCGGTCAACGCGCTGTTCAACGCCGGCGCCGACTACCTCGGCACCGCGCGCCTGATCACCCAGGCCCGCGTTTCGTTCACCCAGCCGCTGCCGCTGCGCATGCGCCAGGAGATCGAGGGCGTGCCCGGGGTCGAGGCGGTGACCCAGTCGCAGTGGTTCGGCGGCGTGTGGCAGGGCAAGGACCAGCTCATCGCGCTGGCGGTGGACCCGATGCGCTTCCACCAGGTCTACCCCGAGTGGGACCTGGCCGAGGCGCAGTGGAAGCAGTTCGCCGACACCCGCACCGCGATGGTGGCGGGCCGCAAGGTGGCCGACCAGTACGGCTGGAAGGTCGGCCAGAAGGTGCCGATCAGCTCCAACATCTTCCCGATGAAGAACGGCAGCAAGGACTGGACGTTCGACCTCGTCGGCATCGTCGACGGCCGCGACCAGGAATGGAAGGACAAGGCGACGCAGGTGTGGATCAACCACGCCTACTTCGACGAGGAGAACCAGTTCGGCAGCGGAAGCGGCGGCATCTACCTGATCAAGCTGAAGAACCCCGACGACGCGCAGAAGGTCGCGCGCATCATCGACGCCAAGTTCGAGAACTCGCCCGACGAGACCAAGACCCAGACCGAGAAGGACTGGAACCTCGGCTTCGTGAAGCAGATCGGCGACATCGGCCTGATCGTGCGCTGGATACTGTTCGCGGTGTTCTTCACCCTGCTGCTGGTGGTGGGCAACACCATGGCGCAGAGCATGCGCGAGCGCGTGCCGGAGATGGCGGTGCTCAAGACCCTCGGCTTCTCCGATGGCAGCGTGCTCGGCTTCGTGATGGCCGAGACCGTGGCGCTGTGCGCGTTCGGCGGCCTCGCGGGCCTGGCGCTGGCGACGGTGGCGGCGATCGCCATCCAGCACACCGGCATCCCGCTGCCGCTGCGCGTGGACTGGCATGTCTGGGGGCTGGGCGTGGCGGCGATCCTGCTGCTGAGCCTGGCCGTCGGCCTGCTGCCCGCGCTGCGCGCCAAGCGCCTGAAAATCGTCGACGCCCTCGCCGGCCGCTGATCGGCGCACGCAAGGAGACACCGCATGTTCTCGCAGATCTTCGCCATCACCGGCGTCAACCTCAAAAGCATCCCGGAACGCTGGGGCCCCTCGCTCGTGATCGTGATCGGCCTCGCCGGCGTGGTCGCGGTGTTCACCGCGCTGCTGGCGATGAGCGAGGGCTTCAGCTCCACGCTCGCCGCCACCGGCAGCCGCGACATCGCGCTGGTGATGCGCGGCGGCTCGGAAGTCGAGGTCAACTCCGCCCTCGGCCGCGACGAAGTCGACCTGATCAAGCTCGCCCCCGGGATCCGCAAGGGCAGCGACGGCAAGCCGCTCGCCTCGGGCGAGGTGCTGGTCATCGGCGAACTGACCAAGAAGGGCGACCCGACCAACAGCGCCAACATCACCGTGCGCGGCGTGGAGCCGGCCGGATTCGTGCTGCGGCCCAAGCTCAAGGTCGTCGAGGGCCGCATGTTCAAGCCCGGCCTGCGCGAGCTGATCGTCGGCCGCGGCGTGGCCCGCCAGTACGACAACGCCGCCGTGGGCCGCACGATCCGCATGCGCGGTTCGGAATGGAACGTGGTCGGCGTGTTCGAGTCCGGCGACGCCCACGAAAGCGAGCTGTGGACCGACACCGGCGTCGCCCAGACCAGCTTCGGCCGCAACGGCTACAGCTCGGTGCTGGCCGCGCTGGAGAGCGAGAAGTCGATCAAGACGCTGGAAGCGGCGCTGAAGGCGGACCCGCGCCTCAACGTCGACGTGGTCACGCAGCAGACCTACTTCAGCGCCCAGACCAAGCAGTTCCGCGACACCATCGGTGCGCTGGCGGTCGTGGTGACCGCGATCATGGCCCTTGGCGCGATCTTCGCCGCGTTGAACACCATGTACGCGGCGGTCGCCACCCGCGCCAAGGAAATCGCCACCCTGCGCGCGCTGGGCTTCGGCGGCCTGCCGGTGCTGGTGTCGGTGATGCTGGAGGCGCTGGTGCTGTCGCTGGTCGGCGGCCTGATCGGCGCGCTCATCGCCTACGTGCTGTTCAACAACGTCTCGGTGTCGACGCTCGGCGCCAACTTCACCCAGGTGGTGTTCGCGTTCAAGGTCACGCCGGCGCTGGTCGGCATGGGCCTGGTGATCGCGGTAGCGGTCGGGTTCATCGGCGGCCTGCTGCCCTCGATCCGCGCCGCCCGGATGCCGGTGACCACGGCGCTGCGCGCCGGCTGACGCGCCCGCCCTCGCCGCACCCTCGCGAACGCCCGGCCCCGGCCGGGCGTTCGCCTTTGCGGTCGCCGGACGGGTCAGCCGCCGGTCGCCGCCGCGCCGGGACCGATGCCGAGCGCGGCCAGGCGTTCGCCGCAGCGCGCCTCCAACAGCGTGCGCAGTTCGCGGATCGCGGTGCCGAGCCGGCGCCGGTCCGCGCAGACCAGATGCAGCGGCGTGGGCTCGCCGCGCCAGTCCGGGCACAGGGCCACCAGCCGGCCGGCCTGCAGGTCGTCGACCACGTCCAGCGCCGACTTGTGGATGATGCCGTGCCCGGCCAGCGCCCAGCGGCGGACGATGTCGCCGTCGTCGGACACGCGGTCGCCGCGCACCTCCACCCGGCATTCGTCGTCGCCGGGGCCGGTGAAGCGCCAGCGGTCGTGGACGTCGTCGCCGAGCATGAAGCACAGGCAGTTGCGCCCCGCCAGTTCCGACGGATGCCGCAGCGGCCCGGTGCGCGCGATGTAGGCCGGCGACGCGCAGAGGATGCGGCGGTTGGCCGGCGCCACCGGCAGCGCGACCATCGACGAGTCCGCCGGCGCGCCGTAACGCAGCGCGACGTCGACGGGTTCCCGGTAGAGATCGCTGCGGCGGTCGGTCGCGCACAGCCGGAGCCGCAGCTCCGGGAAGCGTGCCTGGAAGTCCTCCAGCCAGTCCAGCAGCAGGTGGCGGGCGAAGTCCGACGGCGCCGACAGCACCAGGGTGCCGCGGACGACGCCGCGGCCGCCGGCGACGGCCTCCAGGCCGTCGTCCAACGCCTGCAGGGCCTGCTCGCAGTGCACGAGGAACGCTTCGCCCTCCCGGGTCAGCCGCAGGCTGCGGGTGGAGCGCACGAACAGCGGCGCCCCCACCGCCTGCTCCAGCCGCTTGAGCGCCGCGCTGGCCGCGGCGGCGGTCGTGTCGAGCTGGCGCGCCGCCGCGGACAGGCTGCCGGCACGCGCGGTCTGCACGAACAACCGGAGGTCGGGCACGGACTTCATTTTCGCTTTTCCATTGAAAGTGATTCCGAATTTACCCCGTTTCCGGCATGGGGCGGGCAGCGGATGATGCCGCCCTCGCCCTCCGGCGCCTTCCCCGGTCCTTCCAATGTCCCCGCCCGTCCCGCCGCTCTTCACCCCCGCCCGCGTCGGCCGCCTGTCGCTGCCGAACCGCATCGTCATGGCCCCGATGACCCGCGCCCGCAGCAGCCAGCCGGGCAACGTGCCCAACGCGCTGATGGCCGGCTACTACGCCCAGCGTGCCGGCGCCGGCCTGATCGTCACCGAGGCCACCCAGATCTCGCCGCAGGGCCAGGGCTACAGCTTCACGCCAGGCATCCACACCGACGCCCAGGTCGCCGGCTGGCGCCTGGTCACCGACGCGGTCCACGCCGCGGGCGGGCGCATCGTCCTGCAGTTGTGGCACGTCGGCCGCATGTCGCACCCCGTCTTCCACGGCGGCGCGCTGCCGGTGGCGCCGTCGGCCGTGCCGTTCGAGGGCAAGGTGTGGATCGCCGACCCGGCCACCGGCACGGGGGGCATGGTCGACTGCCCGACGCCGCGTGCGCTGGAGACGGCCGAGATCGCCGGCATCGTCGACGACTACCGCCGCGCCGCGCTCAACGCGATCGTGGCCGGGTTCGACGGCGTCGAGATCCACGGCGCCAACGGCTACCTGATCGACCAGTTCCTGCGCACGTCCTCGAACGTCCGCACCGACGCCTACGGCGGCTCGCGCGAAAACCGCCAGCGCTTCCTGCGCGAGGTGGTCGATGCGGTGGCCGGGGCGATCGGCGCCGAGCGCGTCGGCATCCGCCTGGCGCCGTTCATCACCGCCCGCGGCATGGCCTGTCCCGACATCCTGCCCACGCTGCTCGACGCGGCGGCCTTCCTCGACGTGCGCGGACTGGCCTACCTGCACCTGTCGGAAGCCGACTGGGACGACGCGCCGCGCATCCCGGACGACTTCCGCAGGTCCCTGCGCGAACGCTTCGGCCGCACCATCATCGCCGCCGGCCGCTACGACCTGGATCGCGCGAACGCCACCCTGGCCACGGGGCTCGTCGACCTGGTCGCGTTCGGCCGCCCGTTCATCGCCAATCCCGACCTGCCCGACCGCCTCGCCCACGGCCGTCCGCTCGCCGCGGTCGATCCGGCGACGCTGTTCGGCGGCGACGCCCGCGGCTACACCAGCTATCCCGCCTTCGCCGCCACGGAGACCCGCCCATGAAAGCCGTCGGTTACCGCGCGAACGGCCCGATCGACCGCGCCGATGCCCTGCTCGACCTCGTCGTGCCCGCGCCGGAGCCGGGCCCGCGCGACCTCCTCGTCGAGGTGCGCGCGATCTCGGTCAATCCGGTCGACGCCAAGGTGCGCCGCAATGCGGCGCCGCCCCCCGGCGAAGCGCGCATCCTCGGCTATGACGCCGCCGGCGTGGTCCGCGCCGTCGGTCGCGACGTCACCCTGTTCGCGCCGGGCGACGAGGTCTGGTACGCGGGCGACATCGGCCGCCCCGGCACGAATGCCGAATGGCATGCCGTCGACGAGCGCATCGTCGGACGCAAGCCGGCGTCGCTGTCGTTCGCCGACGCCGCGGCGCTGCCGCTGACCGCGATCACCGCATGGGAACTGCTGTTCGACCGCCTGCAGGCGCCGCGCGACGGCGGCGCGGGCGAGGCCATCCTCGTCGTCGGCGCGGGCGGCGGCGTGGGCTCGATCCTGGTCCAGCTCGCGCGCCGGCTCACCGGCCTGACCGTGATCGGCACCGCGTCGCGCGCCGGGACGCGCGAATGGGTGCGCGACCTCGGCGCGCACCACATCATCGACCATGCGCAGCCGCTGCAGCCGCAGCTCGACGCCATCGGCGTGCCGCAGGTGCGCTACGTCGCCAGCCTCACCCACACCGACGCCCATTACGACGCGCTGGTGCATGCGCTCGCGCCGCAGGGCCGGCTCGGCCTGATCGACGATCCGGCGACGCCGCTCGACGTCATGAAGCTCAAGGGCAAGGCGCTGTCGCTGCACTGGGAACTGATGTTCACCCGGCCGATGCACCGGACGCCTGACATGATCGAACAGCATCGCCTGCTGGACGCAGTCGCGGACCTCGTCGATGCCGGCACGCTGCGCGCGACGACCGGCGAACATCTTGGCCGGATCGACGCGGCGAACCTCAGGCGCGCGCACGCCCTGATCGAGTCCGGGCGCACCAGGGGCAAGCTGGTGCTGGAAGGATTCGCCTGAGGCTCAGGCCGGCCGCGCCGCGCGCGCCCGGCGCAGGCTGTCGGCCATGAACAGCGCGAGCGCGCCCCAGATGATCGCGAAGCCGATCCCGCGGTCGCGATCGAAGGGTTCGTGGAACACCAGCACGCCGATCAGGAACTGCATCGTCGGGGCGAGGTACTGCATCAGCCCGATTGTCGACAGCGGCACCCGGCGCACCGCGAACGAGAACCCGATCAGCGGCAGCGCGGTCAGCGCGCCGCCGACGATCAGCAGGGCGTCGGTGGCCGCGCCCCAGTCGCCGAAGAAGCCGCCGTGCCCGGTGCCTTCGGCGAACGCCAGGAAGCCCAGCGCGGGCAACAGCAGGACCAGGTTCTCGACGCCCAGGCCGGTGATCGAGTCGACCGCGGCGAGCTTGCGGATCAGCCCGTACACGCCGAACGACGCCGCCAGCGACAGCGCGATCCACGGGAAGCTGCCGTAGTTGAACGTCAGCCAGAGCACGCCGGCGGCGGCGATCGCCACCGACACCCACTGCACCGGGGTCAGCCGCTCGCGCAGGAACAGCGTGCCGATCACCACGTTGAGCAGCGGATTGATGAAATAGCCCAGGCTGGTCTCGACGATGTGGCCGGCGTTGACCGCCCAGATGTAGAGGCCCCAGTTGGCGCCGATGCACAGCCCGCTGAGCGCGAGCAGGCCCGCCAGCCGCGGCTGCGCCAGCACCCGCGCGAGCCAGCCGCGGCCCTGCGTCCACAGCAGCCACAGCGCCACCAGCAGCGCGCTCCACACCACCCGGTGGGCGACGATCTGCATCGACGGCACCGCCTTGAGCAGGTGCCAGTACAGCGGCATCAGCCCCCAGATCACGAACGCGCCGAGCGCCATCCACAGCCCGCGCCGCGATTCCGCGGCGGACACGTCCGCCATCATCGCGCCGGTCCCGCGGTGGCGCGCGCCCTCGCCCGGCTGATCGCGACCACGCCGGCGAGGATCACCGCCATCGCGCCGAGGTCGTGCAGCGAGAAGTGCTCGCCGCCGAACGCCGCGCCCAGCAGCACCGCGATCGGCGGATTGACGTAGGCGTAGCTGCCGGCCAGCGCTGGACGCACGTGGTGCAGCAGCCAGATGTACGCGCCGAAGCCGGCGATCGAACCGAACAGCGCCAGGTAGACCAGCGCCGCGGTGCCCTGCGCGGTCGGTGCCGCCGGCCAGTGCTCGCCGGACGCCCACCCGAGCGCGATCAGCATGACGCCGCCGCACAGCATTTGCCCTGCCGCGGCCATGAACGGCGACGGCAGATCGCGGCCGCGCGACCACACCGAGCCGAACGCCCAGGCGATCGGCGCGATCAGCAGCAGCGCCAGTCCGCGCGGCGTGGACGCCAGCGCGCTGCCGGCGTTGAGCCAGAGCACGCCGAGGAAACCGATGCCGATGCCCAGCCATTCGCCGCGCGTCGGCCGATGCCCGAACGCCAGGCCGAACAGGCCCATCCACAGCGGCATCGAGGCGATCGCGATCGCGGCCAGCCCGGACGACACTTCCTTCTCGGCCAGCACCACCATGCCGTTGCCGAGCAGCATCATCAGCAGGCCCATGACCGCCAGGGCCGGCCACTGCGCGCGGGTCGGCGACGGCACGCCGCGCAGGCGCAGCACCGCGTACAGCAGCGCGCCGGCGACGAGCATGCGCCCGCCGGACACGCCCAGCAGCGCGGGCCAGCCGCCTTCGAGCGCGAAGCGGATGCCCAGATAGGTCGAACCCCAGATCAGGTACACCGCCGCCAGCGCCATGCCGATGGCGAGCGCGGAGGCAGGGCGCGGGGCGACCGCGGGGGATGCGGCCATCGCAGTCCTCGGGAGGAAGTGTGGAGCGGAACGGGGAGGAGCGGCGCGCCGTCGGGATGCCGACGGCGGACGGCCATTCTACGCGCGCGACCGGCCGCGATCCGGCCTCGATTGCCGCCTCCGGTGGAACACCGCTTTTCCGCGCGCGCGCTCAGGCCGCGCGTTCGCGATCGAGCAGCCGGCGCTTGAGATCGAGTCCCCAGCGGTAACCGCCCGGCGAACCGTCGCCGCGGATCACGCGATGGCAGGGCACCACGATCGCCACCCGATTGCGCGCGCAGGCGCCGGCGACCGCGCGCGACGCCGACGGCGCGTCGAGCGCGGCGGCGACCTCGGCGTAGCTGCGGGTCTCGCCCGGCGGGATCTTCATCAGCACGTCCCACACCTTCTTCTGGAACGCGGTGCCGATCAGGTCCACCGGCACGCTGGCGCGCCGGCCCGCCAGCGCGTCCGCGACCGCGCGCACGCGCGGCGCGAGGAACTCGTCGCGGCCGGCGTCGACCTGCTGCAGCCGCGCGCCCGGGAACTCCGCGCGCAGCCGCGCCTCCAGCGCGTCGCTGTCGACGCCGAGTTCGACCATGCAGATGCCGCGCGCGGTCGCGGCCACCAGCGCCGGCCCCAGCGCGGTTTCGACCACGCTCCAGCGGATGTCCTCACCGCTGCCGCCGGCGCGGTAGCGCGCCGGGGTCATGCCCAACCGGGCCGCGCCGGTCTCGTACACCCGCGACGGCGAGCCGTAGCCGGCGTCGTACAGCGCCGCGCTCACGTCGCGCCCGGCGCGCAGCGCCGACTTCAGCGTGCCGAGCTTGCGCTGGGCCAGGTATTCGGCCGGACTCAGCCCGAACCGTGCGGCGAACCGCCGCTGCAGGTGCGACGCGCTCAGGCCGACCGCCTCGGCCAGCGCCTGCAGCGTGGGTTCCCCCGCATCGAGCAGGGCGCGGGCGCGTTCGAGCGCATCGGGGCGGGCGGTCTTCGTCATGGGGACAAGGCTACGGCCGGTCGCGCGGGGGCGCTATCCGATTCTTGCGCCGGAGCACGCGACACTCGTGCGCGGGTGCGTGGGTGCGTGGGTGCGTGGGTGCGTGGGTGCGTGGGTGCGTGGGTGCGTGGGTGCGTGGGTGTGCGGACGATCGAAAACAAGCCGTCATCCTCGCGCAAGCGAGGACCCAACCGTGGATGCCGATCAAGCCTGGGTCCTCGCATGCGCGAGGATGACGGTGCTTTTCATGGTCAACTCGAACGCAAGCGCGCACGGCATCGGCGCCGAACAGGCCGCAGTCCGCCTGCAGGGCCCGCATCGGCAACCATCCGCCTGCCACGCCGGCAGCAACGGAAACGGGCCCCGCAGGGCCCGTTCCGCAACACCTCAGCGACAGCGGCGAACCTCAGTTCACCCACTGCCCCGGCACCGTCGGCGCGGTCAGCAGCACCTGCGCCGAGAGCGGCTTGTCCTCGTCGAGCAGGCACAGCGCATCGGCCAGCACCGCCGCCGACTCGCGCAGCAGCGGATCGGGACGCTTCTCGGCGGCCTTCTCGCGCGCCGCGTCCTGGGCGATATCGCGCTCGTTCGCGGTCAGGCCGTCGTCGCTCTCGTCGGCCAGCGGATCGAGGTCGAGCCCCAGCGCCTTGCGCTCGGCCTGGCGCTGCTTGCGCTTGGCGGCGTCGCGGTCGCGCTCGGCGCGGCGCTCGGTCTCGTTGAGCGAGATCCACTTGCGCGCCGTCTCCTCGCGGAACTGCGCGATGTCCTCGCTCCACCACTGGAACTCCTTGTCCTTCGCCACGCGCGCGGCATGCAACTGCTCCAGCTTCGGCAGCAGCGGACCGAAGTCGCCGTAGTGCGTGTACGGCACCGCGGCGATCCGGGTCCACGGCAGCGCGTTGTCGTAGGTGCTCTCGCCGAACTCGCTGGCGTCGACGGTCACCGGGAACTTGACGTCCGGCACCACGCCCTTGTTCTGGGTGCTGCTGCCGCCGGGCAGGAAGAACTGGGCGATGGTCAGCTTGACCTGGCCGAAGCGCTGCCCGTCGGGGCGCGGCCAGCGGTCGAGGTCGACCAGGTTCTGCACCGTACCCTTGCCGAAACTGGTCTCGCCGATGATCAGGCCGCGACCGTAGTCCTGGATCGCGCCGGCGAAGATTTCCGAGGCGGACGCCGAGCCGCGGTTGATCAGCACCGCCAGCGGCCCGTCCCAGGCCACGCCGGCCTCTTCGTCGCCATCCACCTGCACGCGGCCGCCGGACTCCTTGGCCTGCACCACCGGACCCTTGTCGATGAACAGGCCGGTCAGCGCGACCGCCTCGTTCAGCGAGCCGCCGCCGTTGTTGCGCAGGTCGACGACGACGCCGTCCACCTTCTGGTCGCGGAAGCCCTTCAGCAGCGCGGCGACGTCGTGGCTGGCCGAGGCGTAGTCGTTCGCGTTGCGGCGACGGCCTTCCCAGTCCTCGTAGAACGCCGGCAGCTTGACCACGCCGATGCGGCGCCCGGGCTGGCCGTCGGCGCCGGGCACGACGATCACTTCGCCCTTCGCCTTCTGCTCCTCGAGGCGGATCTTGGCGCGCTGGAGCACGATCCGGTTCGGCTTGCTGTCGAGGACGGCCTCGGCCGGGACGATGTCCAGCCGCACCTGGGTGCCCTTGGCGCCCTTGATCTTCTCGACCACGTCGTCGATGCGCCAGCCGATCACGTCCTCCATCGGGCCGTCGGTGCCCTGGCCGACGGCGACGATGCGGTCGCCGGCCTTGAGCTTGCCGCTGAGCAGCGCCGGGCCGCCGGGGATCAACTCGCGGATCACGACCACGTCGTCCTGCTTCTGCAACTGCGCGCCGATGCCTTCCAGCGACTGGCTCATCAACTGGTTGAAGCGCTCGGCCTCGCGGGTGTCGAAGTAGTCGGTGTGCGGATCGATGGTGTTGGTGTAGGCGTTGAGGAAGGTCTGGAACGCGTCGCTGCCGTTGAGCTGGTCCACGCTCTTGACGGTCGCGGCGTAGCGCTTGTCCAGCGTCTTGCGGATCTCGTCCGGCTGCTTGCCGGCGAGCTTCAGGCGCAGCCAGTCGTTGCGCACCGACTGCTTCCACAGCGCGTCGAGTTCGGTGGCGTCCTTGGCCCAGGGCGCGTCCTTGCGGTCGTACGCCCAGCGGTCCTGGCCGTCGAAATGGAAGATGTCCTCGTTCAGCATCGCGCGGGCGCGGGCGATGCGCTCCTTCACCCGGGTCTGGTAGAGGCTGAAGATGTCGAACGCCGGGCCGACCTCGCCGCTGCGGATCGCATCGTCGAGCGTGGTGCGGTAGCGATCGAGCTGGGCGATGTCGGCGGCGGTGAAGTAGAGCTTGGCCGGGTCGAGATCGTCGAGGTAGCGTTTGTAGATCTCGGCCGAGAGCGCGTCGTCGAGCGCGCGCGGGCGGTAGGCATAGCGGCTGTCGGACAGCAGGCCGTAGACCAACTTGGACGCGGTGGCCTGCTCCGCGGACGGGCTGCCGGCGTCGGCATGCGCCGTGATCCACGCCAGCGGCGCGGTGAGCGCGAGGGCGAGCAGGGACACCGGCAGGACTCTGGAAACTTTCATCGGGACTCTCGAAGGCGAACGCGATGGGACACTCGGTGGGGGGCGCGCACGTCCGCGACGGCGCGTCGGGACCTAGCATGCACCCGCGTGGGACCGCTGCAAAGTGTCGGAAGTTGCAGGTGCCGGCCCGCGATCGGCCGTTCGTCGCGCCACCGCTGCCGGCCGGCCGGGGCCGGCGTTGCGTTCAGCCGGGAGTCGGCCCGGCGACCGGGCTGCGGGCAAGCTCAGCCGGCGACGCCGGCCTCGGCCGCCTGGCGGTCGGCGTGGTAGGAACTGCGCACCATCGGGCCGGACGCGACGTGCTGGAAGCCCAGCGCCGTGCCGTAGTCGGCCAGCGCCTGGTATTCGTCTGGCGTCCAGTAGCGCAGCACCGGATGATGGTGCGCGCTGGGCTGCAGGTACTGGCCGATCGTCACCATGTCCACGTCGTGCGCGCGCAGGTCGCGCAGGGTGGCTTCGACCTGTTCCATCGTCTCGCCGAGGCCGAGCATGATGCCGCTCTTGGTCGGGATGTCCGGGTGCGCGGCCTTGAACCGCTGCAGCAGGGTCAGCGACCACTGGTAGTCCGCGCCCGGGCGCACGTTGCGGTACAGGTCGGGCACGGTCTCGAGGTTGTGGTTGAACACGTCCGGCGGGTTGGTCGCGAGGATCTCCAGCGCCCGCTCCATGCGGCCCTTGCCGCGGAAATCGGGGGTCAGGATCTCGATCTTCGTGCCCGGGCTGTGCGCGCGGATCGCGGCGATGCAGTCGACGAAATGCTGCGCGCCGCCGTCGCGGAGGTCGTCGCGGTCGACGCTGGTCACGACCACGTACTTCAGGCGCATGTCGGCGATGGTGCGGGCGAGGTTCAGCGGCTCGTCGGCGTCCGGCGGCTTCGGCCGGCCGTGGGCGACGTCGCAGAACGAGCAGCGCCGGGTGCAGACCTCGCCGAGGATCATGAAGGTGGCGGTGCCGTGGCCGAAGCACTCGTGGATGTTCGGGCAGCTCGCTTCCTCGCAGACCGTGACCAGGCGGTTCTCGCGGAGCTTGGCCTTGAGCGCCTGCACCGCGTTGCCCGAGGGGATGCGCACCCGGATCCACGAGGGTTTGCGCAGCACCGGCGCCTCGGCGAACTGGACCGGGGAGCGCGCGATCTTGTCGCCGGCCACCTGTTTCGCGCCGGGCGCGAGCGACGCGGGCGCGTCGCCGACCACGGTCAGCGGGATGGACTTGTCGTTGGACGACGGGGCGGATGGCGACGTGGACATGTCAGGCGGCCCGGTTGGCGGCGGAAAGGAGGGCGAGGTCGGGCGGCGGCGCGTCCTGCAGGCGCAGGCCGAACTGGCGGGCGATGTGGTCGCGCAGCACCGGCTTGACCGCGTCCGCGGAGGACGGGCCGCCGAGGTCGTGCAGCGAGGTCACGCGCAGGCCGGCGTAGCCGCAGGGGTTGATCCGGTGGAACGGCGACAGGTCCATCGCGATGTTGAAGGCGAGGCCGTGGAAGGTGCAGCCGTGGCGGACGCGGATGCCCAGCGCGCCGATCTTGGCGTCGCCGACGTACACGCCGGGCGCGCCGTCGCGGCGCTGCGCGTGGACGTTCCAGTCGGCGAGGGTGTCGATCATCGCCTGCTCGATCCGGCAGACGTAGTCGCGCACGCCGATCTTGAGCCGGCGCAGGTCCAGCAGCGGGTAGGCCACGATCTGGCCGGGGCCGTGGTAGGTCACCTGGCCGCCGCGATCGACCTTCAGTACCGGGATGTCGCCCGGCGCCAGCACGTGTTCGGGCTTGCCGGCCTGGCCGAGGGTGAACACCGGGTCGTGCTCGACGCACCAGACCTCGTCGGGGGTGTCGTCGCCGCGGGCGTCGGTGAAGCCCTGCATCGCCCGCCAGACGGGCGCATAGGCGACCCGGCCGAGATCGCGGAACAGCGCGTCGCGAAGCGGCGCGGCCGCGGCGCCGTCGCCGGCGGGCAGCGCGGCGCAGGCGCTCACAGCGTCCACTTGATGTCCGGGTCGGCGCGCAGGGCGGCATGGGCGGCTTCGTAGCGCTCTCGATCGACGGCCTCGAAGCTCAGCCGGATCGACACGAACTTGCCGCCCGAGGAGTTGCGCGCGGCCACGGTCTCGCGCAGGACGGTGATGCCGATGGCCTCCAGCAGCTCGGGCACGCGCTCCTCGAGGCCCGCGCCGGCGGGGCCCATGGCGGTGACTTCGAACACGCCGGGGAACTGGAAGCCGTGGTCGGGGTTGTCGGACTGGATCGTCATCCGCGGATTATGGACCCGGGGGGCGGGCAACCCAAGGGCGGGCGTCGGCGGCGGCCGCCCCCCGCCAGGCCGCGAACGCCTCCGGCCCGGCGAAGAACACGTCCAGATCGACCGGGCCGTCGATGCCGTCGACCCGGCCGCGGTTGTGGTACTGCCACAGCACCCAGCGCGCCAGCGGCTCGGGTTCGCGCAGGAGCGAGCGCCGCCACAGCGCGCGCGGCGGCAGCGCGGCGCCGTAGGCGTCCAGGAATTCGGCGGTGACGTAGAACACGACCCGGCGGCTCTGGGCTGGCTCGACCCGGGCCAGGAAGGCGTCGAGTTCGCCGCGCAGGTCCGCCGGCGCGGGCACCCGGCCGCAGTTGCCGCCGAACTCCAGGTCGACCACCAGCGGCAGCGCGTCGGCCGCGGCGGGGACCGTTGCGAGGACGTTGTCGGCCTGCTCGGCGCCCGGCCGGCAGAAGGTGAAGAAGTGGTAGGCGCCGACCGCCAGCCCGGCGGCGCGGGCCGCGTCCCAGTTGCGGGCGAAGGCGTCGTCGCGGTAATCGCCGCCCTCGGTGGCCTTCAGGTAGGCGAAGGCGACGTCGTCGGCCGCGACGCGTGGCCAGTCGATCCGGCCCTGGTGGTGGGAGACGTCGATCCCGCGCAGCGGGTAGCGGGCCGGGTCCGGCCGGTATTCGCGGAACCAGCGCCAGCCAGAGAAGGCCAGCACCGCGGCGACCAGCGCCAGGACGACCGCGGTCGCGGCCAGCCGCGCCGGCCACGACGGGCGGCGGCGACGGCGCATCTCACCAGCCCGGCAGGCGCGCCGGGTCCAGCCCGCCGACCTCGAACAGCGCCTTGCCGCTGCCGTGGCCCTTGAGCGGGAAGGTGATCTCCAGCGTCTTCGCCGACTTCGCCAGCCGCCACAGCGTCTTCTCGTCGTCGATGAACATGGCGATGGCCTCGTCGGTCTTCGGCCGGGTGCCATGCAGCGACTTCGGCGCGGCGCCGTCCACGCTCACCTGCAGCCGGCAGCCGCCGTAGCAGTCGAAGTCCCCGCGCTGGAGCACGAGGTAGCTGCTGCGGCCCCAGTCGGGATGGTCGCGGAAGATCAACTGCACCCGGCTGGGGCCGCTGCCGTCCACGTCGACGTCGTCCTTCGCGTAGACCGCGGCCGAACGCTGGACGCCGCCGGTCACCGGCTGATCGACGTACGCCCACAGCGCCGACAGGCGCGCGGCTTCGCGGCCGGCCTCGGCGCGCGCCTTCACGTCTGCGTACTGCGTCTGGACCCGCGCGGCGGCGGCGCTGCCGGGATGATCGTGCAGCAGCAGGTCGGCCTGGGCCTTGGCCAGCGACCAGTTCTGCTGCGCGACGGCGTCGTCGAACGCCTTCGCGCCAGCCTCGGCCGCGGCCTCCTGCGCCGCGGCCTGCTCGGCGGCGGCGGCCTTCGCGGCTTCGGGATCCTCGCCGCAGCCGGCGATCAGGCCGGCGCACAGGGCCAGCGGGAGGAGCGGTCGCAGGCACAGGGAAATCAGGGATGACATGACGGAGGACTCGGTCAGGGCGGGCCGGCGGGGGCGCCGCGGGTCACCAGCAGGTCGAGTGCGCCGGCGACTTCGCCCGGGCGCTCCATCTGCGCCATGTGGCCGCAGCCGTCCAGCAACACCCGGCTGGCGTGGGGAATGCGCGCGCCGTACAGCGCCATCGCGCTGGGGTCGATCACCTGGTCGTCGGCGCACCACAGCAGCAGCGCCGGCTGGCCGATCTTCGCCGCCTCGGCGCCGGGCAGGAAGGCCTCGTCGCCGCGGCCGATCTTCGCCAGCACCGACTGCTCGAACGCGGCGTCGCGCTTGCGCTGGGCGATGTAGATGCGGTCCGCCGGCCACGGCAGGTCGGGGATCGCCGCCGGATCGCCGAACACGGTGTGCAGGTAGCGCTGCAGCGAGGCGGGGTCCTCGACCGCGAACGGATTCCTGCCGTCGAGCACGTCCTGGCCGAAGCGGTTGTCGTCGAAACGCACGCCGGCGGCGTCGATCAGCGCCACGCGGCCGGCACGGTCCGGATGCCGGGCCGCGGTCAGCGCGGCAATGCCGCCGCCCATCGAGTGCCCGACCAGCGTCACCGGCCGGCCGCCGGAGACCTCCGGCAGCGCCAGGAACGCTGCCAGCCGCGCGCTCTGCGCGACGTAGCCGTAGTCGGCGCCCGGCTTGCGCTCGCTCTGGCCCCAGCCCGGCAGGTCGGGGATCACCAGCCGGTAGCGGTGGTCGAAGGCGCGCGCCAGCCGGTACCAGTTCTCCTTGCCGCCGGTGTAGCCGTGGACCAGCACCAGGGTCGGCGCATCGGCCTGTTTCGCCGGGATTTCGGTCCAGGTCCAGCGATGGTCGCCGGCGACGCTGTCGTGGCTGCGCCCGCCGAGCAGCAGGCGCTGCTTGGCGAACTCGCTGCGGATCACCAGCCCTGGATCGCGCCAGAGCGCGAACGCCATCGCGAGCAGGATCGCGCCCGCGATGGCGTTGGCCCAGCGGGCCTGGCGCGGCGTGACGCGCGCCATGGCCGCGCCGTTACTTCGCCGGCGCCGCGGGCGCCGCCGGCGTCGTGGCGGTCGCCGGGGCGGCAGGCGCCGCAGCGGGCGTCGCGGCCGGGGCGGTCGCCGGCTTGGGCTTGGCCTCGTCGATCACCTTCTGCACCGAACCGGTGGTGATCGGGTGGTAGCCGGGCTTCGCCTTCTCGAACACCTGCTTCGCCAGGGCCAGGCCGGCCTCGGTCTGCACCAGGGCGTTGTAGGTCGGCATGATCAGCTTGCGCCGGCCGACCCGCTCCAGGAACGCGGCGATGGCGTCGTTGGCCTGGGTGTAGCCGTTGCGCACCGCCAGCGGATACCAGCGCTGGGCGATCTCGCCGTTGGGCGTGCCGGTGAAGTGGTAGGCGCCATCGAGCTGGGCCAGTTGCTCCTGGCTCAGGGTCTCGGGGAGGCTCTCGATGAAGTGGACCCATTCCTGCGTGGTCCAGTCCTTGGTCAGCGCCTCCGGCGGCAACTGGTGCGTGCCCAGCCACGCCAGACGCGCGGAGTCGACCACGCCGAAGCGGCGGGCCTTGACCTGCGGCGCGGTCGGCGGGATGCCCGGCTCGTACAGCCACGCGTCGAACTCGGCCTGGGTCACCACGCCGGGGTACTTCGCCAGCAGGTTGGCCTTGGCGTACTTCGCGAACTGCTGCGAGTCGATGCTCTGGAACGCGAAGTGGTCGAAGTAGCCGCGCAGGAAGGGATCGAACTTGTCGCGGCCGTAGCGTTCTTCCAGGAACTGCATGAACCAGGCGCCCTTGGTGTAGACCGTGGCGCTGCTGTTGTCGTCCGGGTCCTTCAGCGTACCGGGCTTCTCGGCCAGCACCTGGTACTTCGGATCGATCTCGGCGAATTCCTTCTTCATCTCGTTGCGGCCGATCACCTTCTCCATGTCGGCCACGTCCTTGCCGTACAGGGCCTCGGTGATGCGGCCCTCGACGTAGGTGGTGATGCCTTCGTTGAGCCAGGCGTCCTTGGCGCTGGAGAAGGTGACCAGGTTGCCCGACCAGCTATGCGCCAGCTCGTGCGCGACCAGCGACACCAGCGACTTGTCGCCGACGATCACGGTCGGGGTGGCGAAGGTGAGGCGCGGGTTCTCCATGCCGCCGTACGGGAACGACGGCGGCAGCACCAGCAGGTCGTAGCGGTCCCAGCGGTACGGGCCGTACAGCGACTCGGCGGTGGCGATCATCTTCTCGGTGTCGGAGAACTCGGCCACGGCCTTGTCGACCATCGCCGGCTCGGCCCACACGCCGCTGCGCGGCGAGATCGACTTGAACACCAGGTCGCCGGCGGCGATCGCCATCAGGTACGACGGGATCTTCTGCGGCATCTTGAAGCTGTAGTCGCCGTCGCGGACCGCATTGGGGTCGTTGTCGGCGCTCATCAGCACCATCACGTCCGGACGCGAGGTGACGTGCGCGGTGTAGGTGTAGCGCACGCTCGGCGTGTCCTGCAGCGGCACCCACGAGCGGGCGTGGATCTGCTGCGACTGGCTGAACATGAACGGCAGCGACTTGCCCTCGGTCATCGACGGCTCCAGCCACTGCAGGCCGGAGGCGGTCGGCGAGGTGCTGTAGGTGATGCGGACTTCCGGGTTGCGGGCCGGCGTGTCGATGGTGAGCTTGCTGCCGAGGATCGGATCGGCGGCGGCGAGCTGGAAGGTCAGCGGCGCCCAGCCGCCCTTCCCGTCCGCGCCCTCGACCTTGTCGATGGTCAGGTCGCGGGTGTCGAGGGTCAGCGCCTTCGCGGCCTTGTCCTTCCAGTCCAGGTCCAGCGTGGCGGTGCCGGACAGGGTCTTCTTGTCGAAGTCGAGCGACAGGTCGAGCGCGAGGTTGGACACCGCGACCTTGTTCGGCTCGGCGTAGGAATGCTCGTCGACCGGAGCGGCGGGGGCCGCGGCCTTCGCCGGGGCGGCCGCGGGGGCGGTGGTCGCGTCGGTGTCGGAATGGCAGGCGGTCATCATCAGGGAAGCGAACAGCGGCAGGGCCAGGAAGGTAGCGCGCATGACAGAGGCCGGGGGAACGGGGAAGCGGCCAGTGTACCCGCCGGCCGCCCGCGCTGCCGCCCGCACCTGAGCGGTTCCCCAACGGCGACCCCGGCCCGCCGCCCCGCGACTGGCCGCGTCGCCGCGCCGCAGCCGTTGTATCGACTTGCCGGTCACCCGGCGCGACAATTCCCGGGATGCGCCGGGCACGTCGCCGGCGACACTCCATTTCTTCCCTTTCCGAGGCCCACGCACGCCATGATCCGTTCCGTCCGTCCGTCCGTCCTGCTGCAGGCCAGCCTGCTGACCCTCGCCCTCGCCGCCGTGGTGGCACCGGTCGCCAGCGCCAAGAGCGCGCAGGACGAGCGCAAGGAGAAGGTCGCCCAGATCCCGACCTGCGCCAAGCCGCTGGGCACGATCTCCGTACTCGAGCCCGAAGACGCCACCAACTGGTGGACCGGCCAGCAACTCCCGGCCCCGTCGAAGCTGATCAAGGTGTTCGTCAGCAAGTCGCGCTGCTTCACCCTGGTCGATCGTGGCGCCGGCCTCGACGCCGCGCAGCGCGAGCGCGCGCTCGGCGCCAGCGGCGAACTGCGCGGCCGCTCCAACGTCGGCAAGGGCCAGATGAAGGCCGCCGACTACGTCATGGTCCCCGACCTGATCTCGGCCAACAGCAACGCCGGCGGCAACGCCCTCGGCGGCCTGATCGGCGGCCTGGTCGGCGGTCGCGCCGGCGCGGCCATCGGCGGCCTGGACTTCAAGCGCAAGACCGCGGACGTGGTGCTGACCGTCACCGACGTGCGCTCGACCGAGCAGGTCGCGATGGCCGAGGGCAGCGCCAAGAAGACCGACCTCGGCTGGGGCGCCGGCGGCGGCCTGTTCGGCTACAGCGGCTTCGGCGCGATGGGCGCCAGCGGCTACGCCAACACCGAGATCGGCCAGGTCATCACCCTCGCCTACCTGCAGGCCTACACCGACATCGTCGCCCAGCTCGGCGGCCTGCCGGCCAACGCCTCCGCCGCCAACGCCCAGCAGGCGGTGACCGTGACCAAGCCCGCGCGCCTGTTCACCACGGCCAAGGGCACCAAGGTCGTGCGCAGCCTCGACCCGGGCATGATGCTGTACCCCACCGGCAACAAGGAGGGGATGATGTGGGAAGTCGAGGACGAACTCGGCAACAAGGGCTGGATCTCCTCGACCCTGATCGAGCTGTCGCGCTGATCGCGGCTTCGGGCATCACCCGCCGGCAACACCCACCGGCAGCATCCACGAAAAAGGGCGCTTCGGCGCCCTTTTTCATTGCACTCCCGCCACGCACCCCCGTCGCGCAAAGCACCCTCCCCGTCATCCTCGCGCATGCGAGGACCCACGCTCGATCGCTGTCCACGGTTGGCTCCTCGCTTTCGCGAGGATGACGGTGCTCTTTTCTCGTCGCGGCGCACCTCGACCGCCGCACCACCAATCGCTGTGAGCGCGTTGTCGTCGCGCTCGACCCCGCCACCAGCGTTGCTTCAAAATCCCAGCGTTGCTTCAGCGTGAGCGCAACGGCAACAAGCCCAGCGCTGTTTCAACGTGAAAGCATCCGAAAAAACACCGTCATCCTCGCGCATGCGAGGACCCACGCCCGATCAATGACCACGGTTGGGCCCTCGCTTTCGCGAGGATGACGATGCTCTCTTTTCTCGTCGCGGCGCACCTCGACCGCCACAGCACCAATCACGATCAGCGCGTTGTCGTCGCGCTCGAACCCGCCGCCAGCGTTGCTTCAGCGTGAGCGCAACGGCAACAAGCCCAGCGTGGTTTCAACGTGAAAGCATCCGCAAAAAAACACCGTCATCCTCGCGCATGCGAGGACCCAAGTTTGATCAATGACCACGGTTGGGTCCTCGCTTTCGCGAGGATGACGATGCTCTCTTTTCTCGTCGCAGCGCGATGCAACCACCGCGCCGCGGCAGCGCTTTCAATCCAGCCGCGCCTTCACCAGATCCAGCAGTGCATCCGCCAGCACCATCTTCGCCCCCGGGTCGAGGGCGTGCGACGCCTCGGCGTCAATCACGATCAGCGCGTTGTCGTCGCGCTCGAACCCGCCGCCAGCGTTGCTTCAGCGTGAGCGCAACGGCGACAAGCCCAGCGCTGTTTCAACGTGAAAGCATCGGAAAAAACACCGTCATCCTCGCGCATGCGAGGACCCATGCTCGATCAATGACCACGGTTGGGTCCTCGCTTTCGCGAGGATGACGATGCTCTCTTTTTTCGTCGCAGCCGCGATCCAACCACCGCGCCGCGGCAGCGCTTTCAACCCAGCCGCGCCTTCACCAGGTCCAGCAGCGCATCCGCCAGCACCGTCTTCGGCCCCGGGCCGAGGGCGTGCGACGTCTCGGCGTCGATCACGGTGAGCGCGTTGTCGTCGCTCTCGAACCCGCAGCCGGCGCGGCCGACCTGGTTCGCGGCGATCATGTCGAGGCGCTTGCGCACCAGCTTGTCGCGGGCGTAGTGCTCGACGTCGTTCGTCTCGGCGGCGAAGCCGACCACCACCCGCGGCCGCTGCGCGTGCGCGGCGACTTCGGCCAGCACGTCCGGCGTGCGCACCAGTTCGACGGTCAGGCCGTCGCCCGACTGCGCGGTCTTCTTGATCTTCTGCGGCGACACGATCCGCGGCGTGTAGTCGGCGATCGCGGCCGCGCCGATGTAGACGTCCGCCGGCAGTGCGCCGAGCACCGCATCGCGCATCTGCGCGGCCGAGCGCACGTCCACCCGGCGCACGCCCGCGGGGGCGCATAGCGACACCGGCCCGGCGATCAGGGTCACGTCCGCGCCGCGGCGGGCGGCCGCCGCGGCGATCGCGAAGCCCATCTTGCCGCTGCTGCGGTTGCCGATGAAGCGCACCGGATCGAGGTCCTCGAAGGTCGGCCCGGCGCTGATCAGCAGGCGGACGCCGGCGAGGTCCTGCACCGCGGCGTCGGCCTCGGCGAGCGCCGCCACGATGTCCGGCGGCTCGCGCAGCCGGCCCGGGCCGAACTCGCCGCAGGCCTGCGCGCCGTCGTCGGGCCCGATCACCTGCACGCCGCGGCCGCGCAGCGTCGCCACGTTGGCCTGGGTCGCCGGGTGCAGCCACATGCGGTTGTTCATCGCCGGCGCGACCGCGATCGGCGCGGTGGTCGCCAGGCACAGGGTGCTGACGAGGTCGTCGGCCAGGCCGTGCGCGAGCTTGGCGAGGACGTCGGCGGTGGCCGGGGCCACCACCACGCGGTCGGCCCAGCGCGCCAGCTCGATGTGACCCATCGCGGCCTCGGCGGCCTCGTCCCAGAGCGTGCCGCGCACCGGCACCCCGGACACCGCCTGCAGGCTGGCGGCGCCGACGAAGCGCTGGGCGTTCTCGGTCATCGCGACCTGGACCTCGGCCCCGGCCTCGCGCAGTCGCCGCACCAGTTCGACCGCCTTGTACGCGGCGATGCCGCCGCACACGCAGAGCAGGATGCGTCGACCGGGGAGCGACATCGCGGGGTTTTCCTACCGGGAACCAAGGCGACAGCTTACCCGAAGCCGCGGCGACGCCCGACGGCGCGGCCCGGGCCCGCGGGCGACGCTGGGCGCCCGTTCACCGGAACCGTCCCCATGCACATCCGCGACTGGCCCGAGACCGAGCGTCCCCGCGAAAAGCTGCTGCACCGCGGCGCCACGGTGCTGTCCGACGCCGAACTGCTGGCGCTGTTCCTCGGCTCCGGCGGGCGCGGCAGCGACGCCGTGGCCGACGCCCGCGCGCTGCTCAACGACCACGGCCCGCTGCGCCGGCTGCTGGAGCGCCCGCCGCAGGAGCTGCTGAAACTGCCGGGGCTCGGCCCGGCCCGGGTCTGCGCGATGATCGCCGCGCTGGAACTGGGCCACCGCCACCTCGCCGCCGGGCTGGAACGGGGCGACGCCCTCAACGACCCGCAGGCCGCCGGCCGCTACTTCGCCCAGCGCCTGCGCGGGCTGCCGCACGAGGTGTTCGCGGCGCTCTACCTCGACACCCGCCACCGCGCCCTCGGCTTCGAGGAGCTGTTCCGCGGCACCGTCGACGGCGCCGAGGTCCACCCGCGCGAGGTCGTCCGCCGCGCCCTCGCCCGCAACGCCGCGGCGGTGATCGTCGGCCACAACCACCCCAGCGGCAACGGCGAGCCCAGCGCCGCCGACCGCGCCATCACCCTGCGCCTGAAACAGGCGCTGGCGCTGGTCGAGATCCGCCTGCTCGACCATTTCGTGATCGGCGACGGCGCCCCGGTGTCGCTGGCGGCGCGGGGATGGGTGTGAGGCGGACATCATCGTCGCGGCTGCCGGCCGCACCCGCGGCATCGTCGGCGCGGCCTCCTCGACGCCGGGCGTCGGGGAGCGCGGTGGGCGGGCTACAATGCCCGATCCTCGAAACACCGCCGCATTCCGGCCGAATCCCCAGTGAAATCCCAGCTTCGCGCCCTGATCGAACAGGGCATCGCCAATCTCCGCGCGCAGGGCACGCTGCCCGCCGACCTCGCCCTCCCGGCGTTCGTGGTCGAGCGCCCCAAGGACCGCAGCCACGGCGATTTCGCCAGCAACGTGGCGATGACCCTGTCCAAGGCCGCGCGCGGCAACCCGCGCGCCGTGGCGCAGGCGCTGATCGACGCCCTGCCGGCCAACGACGACATCGCCGCGGTGGAGATCGCCGGACCGGGCTTCCTGAACTTCCGGCTGTCTCCGGCCGCCTGGCAGCGCCAGTTACGCAGCGTCCATGCGCAGGGCGCGGCCTACGGCCGCAACGCCGTCGGCGCCGGGCGCACGGCCGGCGTCGAATACGTCTCCGCCAACCCCACCGGCCCGCTGCACGTCGGCCACGGTCGCGCCGCGGCGATCGGCGACTGCATCGCCCGCGTGCTCGACGCCAACGGCTGGCATGTGCGCCGCGAGTTCTACTACAACGACGCGGGCGTGCAGATCGAGAACCTCGCGCGCTCTACCCAGGCGCGCGCGAAGGGCCTGACCCCCGCCGACGCCGGCTGGCCGGAAGACGGCTACCGCGGCGACTACATCGCCGACGTCGCGCAGGCCTACCTCGACGGCGCGTCCGTCGAAGTCGACGGCCAGGCCGTGGTCGGCGCGCGCGACCCGGACGATTTCGACGCCATCCGCAGGTTCGCCGTCGCCTACCTGCGCCGCGAGCAGAACCTCGACCTCGCCGCGTTCGGCGTGTCGTTCGACGTCTACTACCTCGAGTCGTCGCTGTACGCCGACGGCAAGGTGGAGGAGACCGTGCGCGAGCTCATCGCGCACGGCCACACCTACGAGGAAGGCGGCGCGCTGTGGCTGCGCACCACCGACTTCGGCGACGACAAGGACCGGGTGATGCGCAAGTCCGACGGCACCTACACCTATTTCGTGCCGGACGTGGCCTACCACCTGACCAAGTGGCAGCGCGGCTACGAGCGCGCGATCACCGAACTGGGCGCCGACCACCACGGCTCGCTGATGCGGGTGAAGGCGGGCCTGCAGGCGCTGGACTGCGGCATCCCGGCGGGTTATCCCGACTACGTGCTGCACCAGATGGTCACGGTGATGCGCGGCGGCGAGGAGGTGAAGATCTCCAAGCGCGCCGGCAGCTTCGTGACCCTGCGCGACCTGATCGACGAGACCGGCGCCGACGCCGTGCGCTGGTTCCTGATCGCGCGCAAGCCCGATTCGCATCTCGTCTTCGACATCGACCTCGCGCGCTCGCAGACGCTCGACAACCCGGTGTACTACGTGCAGTTGTCGCACGCGCGCATCTGCGGCCTGCTGCGCCAGATGCAGGAGCGCGGCCTGGCGTTCGACCTCGACGCCGGCCTCGCCCAGCCGATCGACCTCGCCGACGCGCCGCTGCGCGATCTGCTGATCGACCTCGCCCGCTATCCGGAAATCGTCGAGGTGGCCGGCCGCGACCTCGAACCGCACCTGATCGCCGGCTACCTGGTGGAACTGGCGCAGGCGTTCCAGTCGTACTACAACGACCACCAGTTCCTGGTCGACGAGGCGGACGTGCGCAACGCCCGCCTGGCGCTGGCGCTGGCGGTCCGTCAGGTGCTGGCCAACGGCCTGTCGCTGCTGGGCGTGCACGCCCCGGAGAAGATGTGATGGCGGCCAGACGCGGCAAATCGCAGGCGAAGCGCAACGGCGGCGGGGGCGGCGGCATGCCCGGCTGGGCCTGGCTGGTGATCGGCCTGGCGATCGGCGTGGGCCTGCTCCTGATGAAGCCCGACCTGTTGAAGGGCGGCGCCGACGGGTTCTTCCGCGCTTCGCCGAGGCCCGACGCGCCGCAGGCCGTCGACGCGAAGGACGACGACGCCCCGATCGTGCCCGAGACCGCCGCCCCGGCGAAGCCGGCGGACGACGCCGCGCCGAAGGAGCAGGACTACGACTTCTACACCCTGCTGCCCGGCAACGAGACTCCGCTGAGCGATCGCGAGCTCAACGCCCGCGCGAACGCCGAGGCCGCCGACCGGCAGGCGCCGGCGCAGCCCGACCCCGCGACCGCCGCGCCCGCCAACCCCGACGCGGCCGATGTCGCGACGCCGCCGCCGGCGATCGATTCGACCCCGGCCACGCCGAAGCCGTCGAAGCCCGAGCCGACGCCGGCGGTCGCCCAGGCGCCCCGCGACGGCGCCCGCTACCTGCTGCAGGCCGGCGCCTTCGCCGCCTCCGGCGACGCCGAGGCGCTGAAGGCGAAGATCGCGTTCCTGGGCCTGGGCGCCCGGGTCGAGTCCGGTCAGGTCAAGGGCAAGACGGTCTACCGCGTGCGCATGGGGCCCTACGGCACGGCCACCGAACTGGCCGAGGCCAAGCGCAAGCTCGCCGCCGGCGGTCTGCCGGCGATGGCGATCCGGGCGCAGTAAGGCCACGGACGCCGGGCCGCCGGACACCGCCGCCATGTCCGTCCCGCCCCGCCTGCTGCTGCCCGCGATCGCCCTGCTGTGCTGGGCGACGGCCGCGCCGGCGGCCGCGACGAGCGCCGACGCCACCGTCGCCGAGGCCCCGATCCCGGCCGATCTGCGGCCGGCGGTGGTCCGCGCCGAATTCCTCGGCCGCCAGCTCTACCTGCACGACCGCGCCGCCTGGCTCGCCACCGACGCCATGCGGGCCGACGCGCGCATGACCGCGCTGATGGACCGGCTCGGTGGCTGGATCACCGAGCCGTCCGCGCTGGGCGTGCGTGTCGTCTTCTACAGTCGCGACGACGCGCCGGTGTCGCTGTACGAGGTCGATGTCGACGAAGGCGAACGCCTGTTCGACGCCGTCGTCGGATCGTCCGCGCCCTTGACGGACGCGCAGCGCGCGCAGGTCCGCGCCCGGACACTCGCGCAGGCGCAGGCGTTCGGCCATTGCGGCGAGGACTACAACACGGCTGCGCTGGCGTCGCTGGACGGGTTCCGGGTGTACCGGATGCCGGTCTTCAGCCGCGACCGCGTCTACCCCATGGGCGGCTACCAGCGGTACGAGATCGACGCGACAGGCCAGAAGATCCTGTCTTCGCGGGGATTCACCAGAAGCTGCCTCGACCTGGACGAAAACAGCAAACTGGACAAGGCCGGCAAGGGGTTCGAACCGGTGATGTCGCAGGTCTCCCACCTGCTCGACCCGCAGCCGACCGAGATCCACGTCTTCGTCAGCCTCTACGCCCGCCAGCCGATGCGGGTCGTGACCACGACCAACGGCCTGTCCTGGCAGGTCGCGCGCGGGAAGATCGTCCTCGTCGACACCCCACCCGTCGCCCCGCTCGACAAGCCTTCGCCCCCCTGATCCCGACGCCCGGGACGGAGCACCGCCATGGTCGTATCGCCCCTGTTCGCCGGACTGTCGCTGCTGTGGCCGCTGAGCGAGGCGTGGATCGGCGCCCGCCACCGCGCCGGCGGCGGCGACGCCACCCGCGACCGCGGCACCCTGCGCCTGCTGCTGGTGGCGATCTACGCCAGCATCGCGCTGGCGGTGTGGCTGTCGATCCGCGGCGTGTGGCCGTTCCCGCCGGCGCTGCGCGCGCCGCTGTTCCACGGCGGCTGCGCGGCGATGGCGCTGGGCATCGCCCTGCGGCTGTGGTCGGTGCGCACCCTGGCGCGGTTCTTCACCATCCAGGTCGCGATCCGCGAGGGCCATCGCCTGATCCGCACCGGCCCCTACCGCCTGCTGCGGCATCCGTCGTACACCGGCGCGCTGGCGACCTTCCTCGGTTTCGGCTGCGCGCTGGGCAGCGCCGCCGCGCTGCTGGCGGCGACGGCGCCGGTGACGCTGGCGTTCCTGCACCGTATCCGGGTCGAGGAGCAGGTGCTGGCCGACGCGTTCCCGGCCGAGTATCCCGACTACGCCCGCGCGACGTGGCGGCTGCTGCCGTTCGTCTGGTGACCGCCGCCGCACCGCGAACACATACAATCGCGGCATGAAGACCATCCTCATCACCGGGGGCACCTCCGGCTTCGGCCGCGCCGCCGTCGAACGCTTCCACGGCGCCGGCTGGCGCGTGATCGCCACCGGCCGCCGCGGCGAACGCCTCGACGCCCTCGCCGACGCGCTCGGCCACGCACGCCTGCACACGGCCGCCTTCGACATCCGCGACGAAACGGCGATGCGCGCCGCGCTCGATGCGCTGCCGGAGGCGTTCCGCGACATCGACGTGCTGGTCAACAACGCCGGCCTCGCCCTCGGCACCGCGCCGGCGCAGCGCGCCGACCTGGCGCAGTGGAAGCAGATGATCGACACCAACGTCACCGCGCTGGCGACCCTGACCCACGCCCTGCTGCCGACGCTGATCGCCCGCCGCGGCGCGATCCTCAACGTCAGCTCGGTGGCGGCGACCTATCCCTACGCCGGCGGCAACGTCTACGGCGGCACCAAGGCCTTCGTCTCGCAGTTCTCGCTGGGCCTGCGCAGCGACCTGCACGGCACCGGCGTGCGCGTGACCAGCATCGAGCCGGGCATGGCCGAGACCGAATTCACCCTCGTCCGCACCGGCGGCGACCGCGGCGCGTCGGACACGCTCTACAAGGGCGCGGACCCGATCAGCGGCGAGGACATCGCCGAGACCCTGTTCTGGATCGCCACCCTGCCCCCGCACCTCAACATCAACCGGATCGAGGTCATGCCGGTGCGGCAGTCGTTCGCGGGATTCCAGGTGGCGCGGGAAGGCTGAGGACGCGCGCGACGCCTTCCGATGCCGCTCGCGGACCTCGCGCTGCGACTGTGCGCCCCGCTCTGGGCGATCGGCCACCTGGCCCAGATCGTGTTCCTGATCCGCGTCGGCTCGAGGGAAGGTCCGCCACTGGCGGAGCGCGAGCAGACCCTGCTCGGCGTCACGCTGTTCGCCTCGCTGCCGTCCATGCTCGGCCTTCCGTTCGCCTTCGCGATCGGACCGGGGGCGGCGTTCCTGGCGATGCCGCTGCTGGCGATCGGCGGCCTCGTGACGCTGGCATGCGCGCTGGTACCGCCGCCGCGCGGCCAGTCGCGCGACGCCTGGGCCAGCCGGCTCTGCGCCGCGGTGCCGCCCTGGGCCGCGCTGTATGTCCTCTTCCAGATCCTGATGAGCGTCTGATCCGCGCACATCGGCGCGGGCACAGTCGAGATCATCGCTTGCCCGACGGCCGGATCACCCGCGTCTCGCCGGCGAGGCATTGCGCGATCACGCGGTCGACCCACGGTTTGTCGACCAGGTAAGAACTGCCGTGGATGTCGTCGGGCGTCGGCACGACGTCGGTGTCGAGGTCGATGCGCGCCTTCGTTCGGTACCAGCCGAGCGCGGCATCGTCGATCCGCAGGTCCGCGTCGGTGCAGGTCTCCGGCCAGTCGATGAGCAGGATGGCGCGCTGCTGCGGCCAGTAGACGCGGAGGAAGGCGCCGCTTTCGCTCGCTTCCACCGGACCGAGGTACAGGCGCTGCGGCGTGCGCGGATGCACGTCGTCGACGATCCTGCGCAGCAGCGCGTCGACGCAGCGGAAGCCGGGGCGGTGGCTCGGCAGGGCCGCGTCGGTGCGGCTGCCTGCCGCCGCCGCGCACAGGCCGGACCACATCGCGAGCAGGAGCAACGCGAGGACGGGGACGACGCCGGCCCGGCGGCGCTGCCGACAGCGCGCACGAAAGGTTTCGCGGCACCGGGCGCCGGCCGTGGCGGGGAAGACGACGAGGCGATGGGCGCGAGCGCGGATCGTGCGCATGGAAAGGCTGCTCGCTTGCGATGGAGCGGGGAAGACGGGGGCGAAGGGTGCGGATGCGCAGCGCAGGCCGCGCATCCGCACCGCGCCTCAGCAGGCGCAATCGCCGCGGCAGTTGGTGTACTGGGTCAGGCAGATCGAGGCCGATTGGCCCGAGGCCAGACAGGCGTTGTACGCGGTCTTGCAGGCCGAGAAGCAGGCACTGCAACTGCCGGTCGCCGACGTGCCGAACGACAGACCGCAGCCGAGCACGAAGCCCGCCGTCGCGGCCCAACGCAACCATTTCGATTTCATCGTTTCATCCTCCCGATGGTGTGGAACGGCTCCCTTTCCGGACGTGCGGACCTCCTGTCCGCGCACGGCCGCGATGCGTGCCCGGCGCAGAGAGGACCGGGCCGATCGCGGCAGCCCCACCGTAGGCCGAATGCCCCGGCGGGAATCCGGGCGCGATCACACTTCGGGACGCCGCGACCGCGCGTTCAGCCCAGCGGCTCGTCGCTCAGGTAGGTGTACGCGGTCAGGCCGTTCTCCAGCGCCTCGTTGAGCCGCGCGGCCTCGCCCTTGCTCAGATCGACGGCGCCGACCTTGGCCTTGTAGATGCGGCGCAGGTCGTCGAGCTTGTAGCCGACGTAGTCCAGCATCACGTCGGTGGTGTCGCCGCGACGCTGCTGGGTGACCCGGAAGCCTTCGTCGTTGACGCGCACTTCGATCGCATCGGTGTCGCCGAACAGGTTGTGGATGTCGCCGAGGATTTCCTGGTACGCGCCGACGAGGAAGAAGCCGATGCGGTAGCGTTCGCCCGGCCGCGGCGCGTGCAGCGGCAGCGAGCTGTCGAGGTCCTCGTTCTCGACGTAGGTGTCGATCTTGCCGTCCGAATCGCAGGTGAGGTCGGCGATCACGCCGCGACGCTCGGGGCGCTCGTCGAGGCGCTCGATCGGCACGATCGGGAACACCTGGTCGATCGCCCACACGTCCGGGATCGACTCGAACAGGCTGAAATTGACGAAATACTTGTCGACCAGCCGCTCGTTGAGTTCGTCGAGCAAGTCGCGGTGGCTCTTCTCGTCGTAGGTCAGGCGCGCGCGCACCGCGTGGGCGATGGCGTAGAACAAATCGTCCAGCCGCGCGCGGGCGACGAGGTCGATCTGGCCCAGCGCATACAGCGACAAGCCCTCGCTGTGGTGGTGCTGGGCCTCGTGGAACAGTTCGACGGCCGGACGGCGGTCGAGTTCGTCGTGGATGCCGCGCAGGTGGCGGATGACCGCGGCCTCGTCGTCGTGCGCCGGCGGCACCCGGCCTTCCGGCGCGCGCTCCACCTCGGAGACGTTGGTGACCAGCACCGCGTGGTGCGCGGTCATCGCGCGCCCGCATTCGGTGACGATGCGCGGCGGCGCGATGGCGTTGGCCTCGCAGGCCTCGGCCAGCGGCTGGACGATGCTGGAGGCGTACTGGGCGACGCCGTAGTTGACCGAACAGTAGCTGCGCGAGCGCGTGCCCTCGTAGTCGATGCCGAGGCCGCCGCCGACGTCGACGTGGCTGATCGTCGCGCCGAGCTTGGACAGCTCGACGAAATAGCGCACCGCCTCGCGCATGCCGTTGGCGATGTCGCGGACGTTGCTGATCTGCGAGCCCATGTGGAAGTGCAGCAGGCCGAGGCAGTCGCTCATGCCGCTGTCGCGCAGCGACTTCCACAGGTCCAGCACCTGGCGCGGCGACAGCCCGAACTTGGCCTTGTCGCCGCCGCTGTTCTGCCACTTGCCGGCGCCCAGCGAGGCCAGGCGCATGCGCACGCCGAGGCCCGGCTTCACGTCGAGCGCCTTCGCCTCCTCCATCACCAGCGGCAGTTCGGACGGCTTCTCGATCACGATGAAGGTCTGCAGGCCGAGCTTGCGGCCGATCAGCGCCAAGCGGATGTACTCGCGGTCCTTGTAGCCGTTGCAGACGATCAGCCCGCCCGGGCGCGACAGCGCCAGCACGGCCATCAGTTCCGGCTTGCTGCCGGCCTCCAGGCCGAAGCCCTCGCCGGCGTGCGAGGCCAGGGTGCCGGCGACGCCGGCGTGCTGGTTGACCTTGATCGGATACACCGCGGTGTAGCCGCCGGCGTAGTCCCAGTCGCGCTGCGCCTGCGCGAACGCGTCCTGCAGCCGGGCCAGGCGGTCGCCGAGGATCTGCGGGAAGCGCACCAGCAGCGGCAGCTTGGCGCCGGCGGCCTGCGCGGCGTCCACGACCTCGGCCAGCGCCACGGCGCCGCCCGCGCCCCCCTGGGGGCGCACGACGATGCGGCCGCCGTCGTCGACGTCGAAATACCCTTCGGCCCAGTGCGGAATCGAGTAGGTCTTGCGGGCGCGGTCGATCGACCAGACGGTCATGGGCGGGCGGTCCGGAACTGCGGGGGGACGCGCATTGTAGGGCCGGGGGGCGCGGCGGGGGACCTCGTTCAGCCGGCGACCGGCGACCGCGCCCCTCCCGCGTCGATCCTGCGGGAATCCTGCGCCGATCTTGCGCAATCGCGCCCCGATCGTCCCCCGATCGTCCCCCGATCGTCCCCCGATCGCGCACCGATCGCGCAGCACGCCGTCGTCGCGACCGCCGTTCAGCCGAAGACGGGACCCCGGGCGACCTTGCGCACCCGGCCGGCCATGATCCGGTGGCCGGAACTGCCGAACACCACGAACGAGCCCGGCAGCGCATCGACGGCGTCGCGGACGCGCTCCAGCGCCGCTGTCTCGTCCACGACCAGGCCACGCAGATTGACCAGCAGCAGGAAGTGCGGCGGCGCTTCCGGCGGGTCTTCCTCGATCCGCCGCCGCACCAGCCAGGCCACGCCGACCTTCGCCTTGGCCAGTTCGGCGCGGAGCCTGGCGACGGTCGCTTCGTCGAGCCCGTGCGGCGCCAGCGCGGCCAGCGGCGCGTCGACCTCGGAGCGCGCGTCGGCGGCGCGCGCGAGGCGGCCGAAATAGCCGCCGATCTCCGCTTCGGTGCGCGCGATCCCGTCGCGGTCGTCGGTCTCGCGGTAGTGCGCGTGCAGCGCCTCGCAGGCCGCCGGCGTCGCCTCGCGGTCCAGCGCGATCGCCCGCCACAGCAGATCGGCGCCGGCCGGGTCCCCGCCGGCGAGCAGCAGTTCGCCGAGGCGCAGGTTGAGGCGCACGTCGTCGGGCGCGACCGCGATCGCGTCGCGGAACGCCGGCAGCGCCTCGGCCGGGTCGCCCACCAGGTCCAGCAGCAGCGCGCGCTCCACGCGCTCGTCCTCCGACAGCGGCGCAGCGGACGCCTCCAGCGCCGCGAGCCGCTGCCGGCCTTCGCACAGGCGCTGGTGCTGCGCACGCCAGCCCTCGGCCACGGCGTCCCGCCATTGCCGGTCGAACTGCGCCTCGAGCGTCGGCAGCAGCGGCCCGAGCAGGGATTCGGCCGCGCTGGTCCGCGGCTCGGCCTGCAGGTCCGCAGCGACGCCCAGCGCCTCCAGCCGCTGCGCGAGCGAGGGATGGGTGTCCTCGTAGTCGGGCCGGCGCGCCAGCGACTTCGCGAGCCGCCCGGCATCGGCGTCGTGGGTCGATCGCATCACCCGGGCGATGTCCGACTGCAGCCCCTCCGGCGGGCGCTCGCTGTCGGCGACGCGGCGCTGCAGCGCGGGCCAGTAGTCGCGATGGAGCCGCTCCGCGCACAGCCCGGTGCGGATCAGCGCCTGGCCCAGCGCGGGCGCGCCCACGGTCTTCGCGGCGATCGCGTCGGCCTGGTACTCGTTGCCGCGCGCCAGCACGAAGCTGTAGGCGTCGAAATAGGGGGCGTACCAGCGGAAGAAGCGCATGAACACGCCGGTGAGCAGCGCCTTCTCGCCGGCCAGCGCCATCAGCACCCGGGTCCAACTGCTGCGGACGTGGTGGATCCAGCCGGAGAACCGGCCGTGGCCGCCACCGAAATGGCCGAATTCGTGGGCGATCACGCCCGCGAGCTGGTCGCGGTCGAGCGCCTGCATCAGCGGCAGCCCGAGCACCAGGTAGTGGCGGTAGCCCAGCAGCCCGAAGGCGCGGGGCACGCTGGCGGCGGCGGCGTTGATGTCGCCGTCGATCACGATCCCGTCCAGCCGCGGCGCATCGGTCGCCTGGCGCAGGCGCTCGACTTCGGCGTGCAGGGCGGGCGCCTCGTCCGGGCGCAGGACGTGACCCTCCGGCGGCTCGAACCGGATCCACAGCGCGCGCAGGATCATCCAGCCGAAGCCGATCGGGATCCACACGATCTTCACCAGCTTGAGCAGCAGCAGCGGGCTGATCGCGAGCAGCGCGATCACCAGCCCCGCCGACAGTCCCAGCGCGAGCAGGAACGCCCCGCCCAGCACCGCGAAGCCCAGCAGGGCCAGCAGCGCCACCTTCGTGCGATACCGCCCCGGCGCCAGCCGCGCCTCCTGCTCCAGCCGCGCCACCATCCGGTCGTAACGTGCCACCGCCATGCGTCCCCCGTCCGCTGTCCGCCCCGGGGCGATTCTAGCCCGGGCGGCCGTTCAGCCGGCGCCGCGGCCGCACCGGGCCGCTCCGGTACAATGCCGCGCCCCGCCGACCACCGGACCACCGCGATGACCGAGACTTCCTGGCACTACGAGCGCTTCGAGCCCACCGGCTCGGCCATCGGCTATCGCATCGTGCGCAAGCTGGACGAAGTGCAGTCGCCGTTCCAGAAGATCGAGATCTACGAGAGCACCGACTGGGGCAACCTGATGCTCATCGACGGCGCGATGATGCTCACCACCCGCGACAACTTCCTCTACCACGAGATGATGTCGCACCCGGCGCTGTTCACCCACGCGCGCCCGAAGAACGTCGTCATCATCGGCGGCGGCGACTGCGGCACGCTGCGCGAAGTGCTCAAGCACCCGGGCGTCGAGGAAGCCGTGCAGTGCGACATCGACGAGCAGGTGACGCGCATGGCCGAGAAGTGGTTCCCGGAACTGTGCGACTCAAACCGCGATGCGCGCGCCGAATTGCTGTTCGACGACGGCATCGCCTACATGGCCAACCGCGCCCCGGGCAGCGTCGATGTCGTGATCGTCGATTCCACCGATCCGGTCGGCCCGGCCGAGGGCCTGTTCAACCGCGCCTTCTACGAAAGCTGCTTCCGCGCCCTGCGCGCCGACGGCATCCTGGTGCAGCAGTCGGAATCGCCGCTGGTGCAGCTCGACCTGATCCGCGAGATGCGCGGCGAGATGGGCAAGGCCGGCTTCACGACCTTCGCCACCCTGCCGTTCCCGCAGCCGTGCTATCCGACCGGCTGGTGGAGCTGCACGCTGGCGCGCAAGGGCGAAGGCTTCGGCTTCCGCGAGGGCGACGCCGACGCCCGCGGCTTCGCGACGAAGTACTACAACGCCGGCATCCACCGCGGCGCGCTGTCGACGCCGCCGTTCGTCGCCGCCGCGCTCGCCCCGTAAGCCGCCCCCGCCCCGTCCGCAGGACACCGCCATGCCCGACGCCGCGCCCGACGCCCCGCAGACCGCCGCCGGGCGGACGCCGCTGCCGCCGGGTTTCCTGCTGCGCCACGGCGCGATCCCGCTGGCGGTGTTCGCGGTCGCGATCGCCGCGATCCACTGGCTGAACATCGACTGGCGGCTGGCGACGCACCTCTACGCGCTGGAAGGCGGCGAATGGGCGCTGCGCAAGGCGTTCGTCACCGAGAACCTGATCCACAAGGTCGGCCACGACCTCAGCATCGCCGCCTGGGTCGGCGTGCTGATCGCGTGGCTGCTCAGCTTCCGCCGTCCGCGGCTGCGGCCGTGGCGCCGGCCGCTGGGCTACCTGCTGCTGGCGGTGGCGCTGTCGACGCTGACGGTGTCGGCGATCAAGGCGAAATCGAACATGGACTGCCCGTGGGACGTGCAGGGGCTGGGCGGCGAACGGCCGCACCTGACGCTGTACGAGGCCCGCCCGCACGACCTGCCGCGCGGGCGCTGCTTCCCGGCCGGGCACGCCAGCGGCGGCTACGCCTGGGTCGCGCTGTACTTCGCGTTCCTGATGATCCGCCCGCGCTGGCGCTGGCGCGGCCTGGCGACCGGGGTGGGCGTCGGCCTGACCTACGGCATCGCCCAGCAACTGCGCGGCGCGCACTTCCTGTCGCACGACCTGTGGACCGCGATGATCTGCTGGACCGTGGCGCTGCTGGTCTACCTGTGGCTGCGGCCGAAGCGTCCGCCGGGAGCGGAAAGCCGCCCGTCCCGCTGACCGCCGGACGCGTTGTACGATCGCGCCGACGCCCCCCACCGCCGCCGCCGTGGCCGCACCCGCAGGACGCCTCAACCTCGATCGCCTCAACCTCGCGCTGATCCTCGGGTCGGCGCTGCTGGCGGTGCGCTGGCCGTTCGAGACCCTGCTGCTGGCCTACGCCGTGCTCGGCCCGCTGCACTACCTCACCGAAATCTCCTGGCTGCACGATCGCCGCTATTTCCTGCCGCGCCGGCACGACGCGTGGCCGCTGGTGCTCGGCGGCACCGCGCTGATCCTGGCCGTCGCCACCGTCGCCGCCGCGCGCAAGACCCCGCTGCGGCTGGCGCTCGAGCACGGCGCGCTGTTCGCGCTGTTCGGCTTCGCGCTGGTGATGGTGCTGACCCCGCGCTGGCGCACGCGCCTGCTCGCGCTGCTGGTGCTGGTCCCGGTCTGCGCCCTGCTCACGCACGCGGACGGCTTCGCGGCCTCGCTGGCCGGCTACCTGCCGACCGTCCTCCACGTCTACGTGTTCACCGGCCTGTTCATGCTGGTCGGCACGCTGCGCCGCCCCAGCCGCGACGGCCGCGCGGCGATGGCCGCCTACGTGCTGTGCCCACTGCTGTGCTGGTGGGCGCCGCTGGCGTGGAGCGCGCCGGCCTCGGCGTGGGCCGGGCAGGCCTTCGTCGGCACCCTGTCGAGCATCAGCCGGCTGGTCCTCGGCGACGTCCCCGGCGGCGCCGGGCACGCGCTCGACGGCCCCGCGCTGCTCACCGACCCGACCGCCGTCCTGGTCGCCCGCGTGCTGGCGCTGGCCTACCTCTACCACTACCTCAACTGGTTCTCGAAGGTCGAAGTGATCGGCTGGGCGCGGATCTCCCCGCTGCGCGGCGCGCTGATCGGCGCGGCGTGGATCGGCGCCAGCGCGCTGTACTTCCGCGACTACCTGCTCGGCTTCACCGTGCTGCTGCTGCTGAGCTTCCTGCACGTGGTGCTGGAGTTTCCGCTCAATCACCGCACGTTCCGCGAACTCGGCGAACGCCTGTTCGGCGGCGGCGGCTCGCGCAGCGCGGGCTGACCCCGCGCCGGCTCAGAGCGCGTCCGCGTCCAGTTCGCCGGTGCGGATGCGCACCACCCGGTCCAGGTCCCACACGAAGATCTTGCCGTCGCCGATCTTGCCGGTGCCGGCGGTCTGCAGGATCGCCTCGACGACCGCGTCGACGCGGTCGTCGGTGACCGCGACCTCCAGCTTGATCTTCGGCAGGAAGTCGACCACGTACTCGGCGCCGCGGTACAGCTCGGTATGGCCCTTCTGGCGGCCGAAGCCCTTGACCTCGGTCGCGGTGATGCCGGCGACGCCGGCCTCGGCCAGCGCTTCGCGGACATCGTCCAGTTTGAACGGCTTGATGATGGCCATCACCATCTTCATGGCGAGACTCCGGCGGCGGGAACAGGCGCGAGGATACCAAGGCCCCGGAATTTTCCGACCCCGCGGCGCGGCGAAGGCCGATGGCGCCGGCCCGGCGCGGGCGGAATGCTGGGCGCCACGCTACAATCACCGGACATGCCCATGATCGACCTCCGCCAGATCGACGACCTCGCCCGCCGCCTCAGCGGCCTGGTGCCCCCCGCGCTGCGCGAGGGCCGCGAGGAGATGCAGGACAACTTCAAGGCCGCGCTGCAGGCGGGCCTGGCGAAGCTCGACCTCGTCACCCGCGAGGAATTCGACGTGCAGCGCGCGGTGCTCGCCCGCACCCGCGGCCAGCTCGACGAGCTGCGCGCGCTGGTCGACCGGCTCGAAGCGCAGCTCGCCGCACGCGACGCCGGCGCTTCCGGCACCGAAACGCCGCCCCGCGACTGAGGGCCGCCGCCATGACCCTCGCGCTCGTGCACACGCGTGCACGCGCCGGCGTGCGCGCGCCCGCCGTCGACGCCGAAGTCTTCCTCGCCGGCGGGCTGCCGCGGATGTCCATCGTCGGCCTGCCCGAGGCCGCCGTCCGCGAAGCCAAGGACCGCGTCCGCGCCGCCATCCTCTGCGCGCAGTACGACTTCCCGGCCCGGGTGATCACCGTGAACCTGTCGCCGGCCGACCTGCCCAAGGACGGCGGCCGCTTCGACCTGCCGATCGCGCTGGGCATCCTCGCCGCCAGCGGCCAGATCCCGCTGGAATCCCTACGCGACTGCGAGTTCCTCGGCGAACTCGGCCTGACCGGCGGACTGCGCCCGGTCGACGGCGTGCTGCCCGCGGCGCTGGCCGCAGCGGCGGCCGGCCGTCGGCTGATCGTGCCCGCCGACAACGGCGCCGAGGCCGCGCTGGCGAGCGGCGGCGAAGCCTTCACCGCGCGCACCCTGCTGGAGGTCTGCGGCCACCTGTGCGGCCACCGGCCGCTGCCGGCCGCCGTCGCCCCCGCGAGCCGCTACGACCACGGCCCCGACCTGGAGGACGTGCGCGGCCAGATGCGGGCGCGGCGCGCGCTGGAGATCGCCGCCGCCGGCGGCCACCACCTGCTGCTGGTCGGTCCGCCGGGCTGCGGCAAGACCCTGCTGGCCTCGCGCCTGCCCGGACTGCTGCCCGAAGCCAGCGAAGCCGACGCGCTCGAGACCGCGGCCATCGCCTCGATCGCCGCCTTCGGCGGCCGCGGCCTCGATCCCGCGCGCTGGCGGATGCGCCCGTTCCGGTCGCCGCACCACACCGCGAGCCCGGTCGCGCTGGTCGGCGGCGGCGCCGAGCCGCGCCCGGGCGAGATCTCGCTCGCGCACAACGGCGTGCTGTTCCTCGACGAACTGCCGGAATGGGATCGCCGCGCCCTCGAAGTGCTGCGCGAACCGCTGGAGTCCGGCGTCGTCACGATCTCCCGCGCGGCGCGGCAGAGCGAATTCCCCGCGCGCTTCCAACTGGTCGCGGCGATGAACCCCTGCCCCTGCGGCTGGGCCGGCGATCCGTCGGGCCGCTGCCGCTGCCATCCCGAGGCGATCGCGCGCTACCGGAGCCGGATCTCCGGCCCGCTGCTCGAACGCATCGACCTGCACCTCGACGTCCCTCGCCTGCCGCCGGCCGAACTGCGGCCCGACGCGCCCGCCGGCGAATCCAGCGCCGTGGTCCGTGCGCGCGTGGTGCGCGCCCGCGATGCGCAGTTGCGACGCGCAGGCCGCACCAACGCCCGCCTCGACCAGACGCAGACAAATGCCGTCTGCCGGCTCGCGCCCGACGATCAGGCCATGCTCGAAAACGCGATCGACCTGCTGCAGCTCTCCGCGCGTTCGATGCACCGCATCCTGCGCGTCGCCCGCACCATCGCCGATCTCGCCGGCAGCACCGACATCCTCGGCCCGCACGTGGCGGAGGCGATCGGGTATCGACGCGGGGAGCGCGCCGCGACCGCGCGGGTGGCCTGACGCGCCGTGCGTCAGCGCGAACCGATGCCCTCGATCAGCACCGGTTCGGCATAGATCACCAGCGCCTCGTCCTCGCTGGTGAGCTTCTGGGCCAGCTCGACCGAGTCCGGCATGCCTTCCCCGGTCTCGGTCGAGACGAGGAAGAGGTTCGGCGCAAACCCCAGCTTGCGCCTGACCCGCAGCGCATGCTCGGCGAGATAGGTCTCGATCGAGGCGGGATCGGCATCGGGCCTGAAACGCAGGTTGAGCGCGCCCGCATCGATCTTGAGATGGCCGTCGGCGTCGAGGAACAGGCGTTTGCCGTGCTCGTCGCGGGACGCATCGCCGGAGAGGAAGCGCCAGCCCGCGTCGAGGAAGGCGACGACCTCGTCCACCGGCACCGCTTCGTGGATGGCCGGCACCGCCGCCTCGTCGGCCGGCTGCGGATCGCGGGTCGCGGCGATGCCTTCGAGCGGCCGGAGCTTGCCCAGCCGGGCCAGCACCCTGTCGCGCACGTGACTGAATTCGTCGTCCATCGGCAGCCTCGCTGGATGTCGGAGTGCGGGACGGTCGCGGAAGGCCCTCACCGAAGGGCGTTGAGCGCGTTCAGGCGACCGAATCCGTAACGCGCATTGCGTCCCTGCACATACGGCAGGGGACCAATCTTGTCACAGCTCGATCGCAGCCGGGCGCGCACCTCGGCGGCGGTCAACTCCGGCATCGCCGACAGCACCAGGGCGGCGACGCCCGCGGCCGCGGGCGCGGCGAAGCTGGTGCCCGTGACGGTCGCGTGACGCCCGCCCTGGATGGGCAGCCACACGTCGACGCCGGGCGCGAGGCATTCGAGTTCATCGCCGAAACCCGAGCCGTTGTCGCTGTCGTTCCGGGTCGATCGACCCACGGCGATCACCTGCGGGCAGGAGCACACCTCGTCGGCGCTGATCGGATGGTTGCCGTTGGTCGTGGCCCAGAACACCGGCGTGCCGCGACCCTCGCGGCCGCCCGCGGCGGCGAACTCGATGGCTTCGAGCAGTCCCTCGGTCATCGTCCAGGCCGCGCCGTCCGCTCCGAGCGAGCAGCAGACGACATCGGCGCCGCGCGTTTCGACACCCTCCAGCGCCGGGCGCACGGCATAGCCCAGCGCCCTCGCCAGCGTGGACTGCGTCCCCACCTGGTCGGGCGCGCACGCGACCGCCATCAGCTCGCTGCCGAACGCGACCCCGCAGCCGCCGATGCCGTTGTTCTCGCGGGCCGCGACCATGCCGGCGCAGGCCGTCCCGTGCCAGCCGCCGGGCATGCGGTCGATACCCGGGATGAAATCCGCATCGATCAGGTCGGACGTCGGCCGGAACCAGCTCGACAGCGGTCCGAACGCCAGGTCCGGATGGGTGGCGTCGAACCCGTTGTCGATGACCGCGACGCGGACGCCCGCCCCCGTGCTGATGTCCCAGGCCCGCTCCATACCCATGCGGGCGTGATGCCATTGCTGCGGATAACCGGGATCGGTCGGAACGTAGCGCTGGCCGATATGTTCGAGAAAATCGGGCTCCGCGAACACGACCGCGGCGTCCTGCATCAACGCGAACGCAATCTCGGTCGCGTTGCCCGACGTGCATGCCGCCCGCACGAGGCCGGGAGGCAGCGCGCCGGAATCCATCGGATACAGGCCGTATCGACGCAGGATCGCCGCGATCTCGCCGCTGTCCGCGCGGTCGTCGAAGCGCACGACCAGGCGCTGCGTCTCCAGCAGGAGGCGAGGACCGTCGGCCAATACCCGGGTCACCGCATCGTTGCCGCCCTGCGCCCGGCGATCCTCGGTCGATGCCTCGAGATAACGACCGCTCGCATGGAAAAGCCCGATGCCTGCGCGCGCGAATGCGGCGAGTTGTTCGCGCCTGTCGTCCGAATCCGCGAGGGATTCGATGGCCGACGCCTGCACGGCGCCTTCCGGCAGGCTCGCCCCCAGCAGGTCCCGCGACCGCATGTCCGCGGTCTGCACCTCGTCGGTGTCGATGTCGCCGGCGACCGCCCTCCACGCGCGGCGCGCTTCGCGCGTGTCGGCCACGCGCGTCGGCATGACGCCGTCGAGCACCTGGAGCCGTTCGAGGCGCTGTCTGACCTTGTCCTTCTTGTCCATGGGTGCCTCTTGCATACCGGTCTCGTCCATGCGGGTCTCCTCCATGCTTGTCTCATCCGGGCTGCGCCCGTCGATGCTGCTTGCGTCGAAGTTGCTTGCATCGAAGCTGCCTGCGTCGATGCAGACCTTGTCCGCGCCGCGCCGGAAGATCCCACAGCGATCGCGAACCCTCAACGACGCGACACCGCGGTCGCCGCGACAGCGTATCCCAGCAAAACCACCGCAACGCCAGCGGATTCCGACGCGCGGCATCGACCGCGCCGATGCGTGCCGGACGCGACTTTCGCCTGTCCGATCGTCGTCGTTGATCGCGGGTGCAGGCTGCGCGCCCTGCAATTGCGCACGCCCACGGCCGGGAGTATGGTGGGCCCGCGCCGGACGCCCCGGGCAGGCACGCTGCGGCACCGCCTCTCCACGACGGTCCGACACGACGCACACGCGACCGATGATGCGGCTCGCCCGCTCGTTCGCGTCGTCGCCCGGGGCGTTGCCGCATCGCAGCACGATCCGCCGTCGCGCGTTCGCTTCGCGATACCCGCACGGCCGATGGAACGCATCACATCGACAGGGGTACGTCACCGACCGACGCATGCCGATCCGCACATGATCCGAACGATCGAACGATGCGATCGCGACGGCGTGCGTCGATATTCCAGACCGATCAAGGAAGGGGGAAGTCATGATCAGAGTGCTATGGCACGCGCCACAGGGCATCGAGGACGTCCGCGCCGCCGTCCAGACGGCCATCGATCTCGAGTTCTCGACATTGCCGCCGTATCTCTACGCGAAGATGTCGATCCTGCCGGAGGCCAATCCCGCCGCGATGTCGCGGCTGAGCGGGATCGTCGGCCAGGAAATGATCCACATGTGTCTCGCCTGCAACATCATGAACGCGATCGGCGGGACGGTGCGGATCAATCCGCCCGCGTATCCCGGGCCGCTCCCGGGCGACATCGGCGGCGGCCTGATCGTCCACCTGCTGCCGTTTTCTCCCGCCGCCATGACCCAGGGCATGGCGATCGAGGAACCCGTCAGTCCGATCGATCCGCCCGAACTGATGGCCGCCCGCGGCGTCGACGCCCCGGTCACCATCGGCCAGTTCTACCACCTGCTCGACCAGGCGCTCGCCGAGCTGCCGGCGGATGCCTGGATACGCGACAACCACCAGATCGACGACAGCCAGTTCTTCCCGGGACAGCTCTTCGCGGTCAACGACTACGCCGATGCGCACAAGGCGATCGACCAGATCGTGTCGGAAGGCGAAGGCACGCCGGTCACGCCCGACGGCCAGGGCAGTCCGCTGACGTTCCAGAACGAACTGGCGCACTACTACCGGTTCTGGGAAATGCAGCGCAACCAGGTGCTGGTGAAGGATCCCAATCCGGTCGGCTATGCCTGGGGCGGGCCGCTGGGCATCGACTGGAGCCGGGTCTATCCGGCCATCCCCGATCCTGAACTGCACGACTTCTCGAACGACCCGCCGGCCGCGCGCGAGGCGCAGGCGGCGTGCGACGCGGCCTACACCGCGCTGGTCGATGCGCTGACCGCCACGTTCCGCGGCGCCACCGGCGGCATGGGCCAGGCGGTGCGCGCCATGTTCGACCTGCGGATGGCCGCGATCCACGCCCTGAACACGCCGCTGGCCGACGGCGTGTCGGTCGCGGGACCGGCGTTCCTCTATCGCCCGGGCAAGGCCGCCGGCCAGGCCCCGGACCAGACCATCGACCGCAACGCCCAGGGAGGTGCGGCATGAGCATCCTCGAATTCCCTCGCATCTACTTCCGCGGCGCCGTCGCCTGGGACCCGGTCACCACCAACAACTATCCCGTCGACAAGGCCCCCGCCGCCTACGACGAGGACGACTGCGACTCGACCCTCGACCGCAGCCCGGTGCTGGGCCCGCAGGTGGCCGGCTTCCGCCAGGCGGCGATCGACGAAGTGCTGTCCAAGGGCAACTGGAATCCCGACGGCAGCTATCGCTGTCCGTTCTACGACACCTACATCACCGGCGTCGACCTGGGCGACGGGCTCGACACCACCGACAGCTTCGCCACCGCCCCGGTCGGCTTCAGCGGCATGCTGGTCGACTGCGAACCCTACGGCGCCTTCTCGTCGCAGTTGTTCTTCGACGACATGAGCTTCGGCATCCAGGGCGGCTGCCGGATCCATGGCCGGCGCATCGAACGGATCAGCGACCGCTTCATCAACTTCAACGCCAATCCCAGCAACAACATGATCGCCGGCGTGGCCTCGGTGATGTGGCAGACCTGTTTCGCCAAGGCCGACGGGCTGCAGATCGACGCCCACGATTCGCGGGCGCTGCAGCGGCTGCAGGCGTACATGGCGGACGATGACGTGCTGGGCGTGATGGTGCGCTTCGTCACCTACCGCACGGTGTATTACAACGATCCGGCGCTGTCGAACAAATCGCCGGCCACCGCCGCCGCCGCGACCGCGCACCAGGCGGCGCTCAATGCCGGCGGTTTCCAGCCCAACCCGGCGCGCAGCCTGCTGGTGGGCACGGTCGGGCTGTGGCGGCGCAACGACATGCTGACCGAACCCTCCGACCGCGCGCTGATCGCCACCATGGCGACGGTCCCCGGCTACCCGTCGCCGCAGAAGGGCGGCCCGGTCGTGGCCACGGCGTTCGCCCGCGCCACCGGCAAGGGCCTCGCGCTCGATTTCTCCAACACCATCCCGTGCATGGACCGCGCCACCGACAAGGTCGACCTCGGAACGCTGACCCTGACCGCCGCGGATCCGCCGCCGGCGGTCGCGATCGCGCGGATCGCGGACATCCCGCTCGGCCAATACGACCGCGCCGCGTTCGAGGCGACCTCGGGGATCATCGACATCCCGCTGGACAGCGGCAGGGTCGAACAGCTCGCCGGGATGGACCTGAGCATCGTCGCCGCCGACGGCACCGCCTACCTGGTGGAATCGCCGGTGCGGGCGGTGCCGCTGCAGCCCAACCTGTACATCGACCAGGGCGAGACCGCGAACGTGGCCGTCCAGGTCTACGAGCGCGGCAAACCCGTCGGCGCGGGGGTGAAGGTCTGGATGTCGGACATGAACGCCAGCCAGGCCACCAGCATGCAGCAGGTGACCGGGGCCGACGGCCGCGCGAGCTTCCGGGTGCTGGGCACGACCGGCCAGATCGTCGGCTGGGTGTTCCAGACCGGCGACAACCCGACCCTGCCCATCGGCAACGATTTCACGCCGCTGAACTACACCTACACCTACCTGCGGGTGTTGCCCGCGGACGACGACATCGCCGCGCTGCCGCCGACCTGGGACAACGTCTACAACCGCGTGCTGGCCAACTGGGCGTCGATGGCGCCGTGCATGGACAACTGGCTGCGCCTGAACGACGAACGACAGGTGCGGAGCTACGGCGGGATGATCCGCACACTCACCGATCCGGCCAACTTCGAGCGTTTCCGCTACATGCCGGTGACCCGCGACCTCACCCGCGGCCAGCGGACCCTGCTCTACAACTTCCTCGGCTTCCAGACCGCATCGCTGGCGGCACAGCGCGCCGACGGCGCGCCGACGACGGTCGACATCGAAGCACTGAGCCGGTCGATGCGGGTCGTTCCGTAACGCGGCCTGCGGCACGCCCGGGCCGGCGCACGCCGGTCCCGGGCGAAGCCATCGGGCAGGGCCGCTCGACGATGTCCGCCGCAGGCGCGCGAGCGGCGTATGCTCGGTGGCGGTTCCCATCGGCGAGGCGCACATGACCCCGGCGCACGGCGGCTGCCTCTGCGGCGATGTCCGCTTCACCGCGACCTGGCCCAGCCTGTGGGTCGCGCACTGCCACTGTTCGATGTGCCGGCGCGCGCACGGCGCGGCCTTCGTCACCTGGTTCGGGATGGCGGAAGACAGCGCGCGGATCGACGACGACGCCGGGTCGCTGCGCTGGTACCCGTCGTCGCCGGGCGCCGAACGCGGCTTCTGCGCGCGCTGCGGCAGCTCGCTGTTCTTCCGCTCGGCGCGCTGGCCGGGCGAACTGCACATCGCCCTGGCGAACCTCGAAGGCGAGCCGGACCAGGCGCCGATGGCGCACGTGTTCTGGGACACCCACGTCGACTGGGCCGCGGTGGACCCCGGCGACGGCCTGCCGCGCAAGCCGGAGACGGACGTGGCGTGAGGTCCGCGGGCGCGCGGGCCGGGACGGCTCACGGGCGCTGCCCGCAGAAAGCGAAACGGCCGGCGCAAGGCCGGCCGCTCGCCCGATGCGCGTCGACTCAGCGCGAGGTGCTGATGCCCCTGCTTTCCATCCGCTCGCGCATCTGGCGGCGCTGACCCACGGTCATGCACTTGCGTTCCGAGCGATTGGAGCCGGTGCGCTTGACGATCTCGCAGATCATCCGATTGTCCTCGGCGCGGTTCACCGCGGCATCGACCGCTTCCAGCGCGTTCGTGAGCCGGACCTTGCCTTCCGGACCGAGGTCGTCGATCGACGTCTTGTCCCCGAGCACGGTCAGGACGTCGTCCTGGCGCGCGAGGATCGCCTTGCGCTCTTCGTCGCTGTACTGGGCGTAGTTGCCGGACTTCGTTTCGATGGCGTGGCGAAGTTCGGCCTGCTGCGTGCGGATCTGGTCGGGCGTCACCGAGAGGCGGGTCGCGTCTTCGGCGAACGCGGGCGCGCAGAAGGTGGCCGCGGCGAGGAGAACGAGGGAAAGCTGAATCCGCATGCTAAATCCAGACGAACGGAGGGGTCATGCATTCCAGCACACCCGACGCCATCCCCCAACCTGACGAAGGTCATGGTAGGGGGATGACCCGTCGTTGCGTTCAGGCCGCCGCGGCCGGCCGATCGTGGAACTGCTCTTCTTCGGTCGAGCCCTTGAGCGCCACCGTCGAGGACTGCCCGCCCTGGATCGTCTGGGTCACGCTGTCGAAGTAGCCGGTGCCGACTTCGCGCTGGTGCTTCACCGCGGTGAAGCCCTTGTCGGCGGCGGCGAACTCGGCCTCCTGCAGCTCGACGAACGCGCTCATCTGCCGGCGCGCGTAGCCGTGCGCGAGGTTGAACATCGAGTAGTTCAGCGCATGGAAGCCGGCCAGGGTGATGAACTGGAACTTGTAGCCGTAGCTGGCGATTTCCTTCTGGAACTTGGCGATGGTCGCGTCGTCGAGGTTCTTCTTCCAGTTGAAGCTCGGCGAGCAGTTGTACGCCAGCAGCTTGCCGGGATACTTCGCGTGGATGGCCTCGGCGAACTTGCGCGCGAACTCCAGGTCCGGCTTGCCGGTCTCGCACCACACCAGGTCGGCGTAGGGCGCGTAGGCCAGGCCGCGGCTGATCGCCTGGTCGAGGCCGTTCTTCGTCTTGTAGAAGCCTTCGACCGTGCGCTCGCCGGTGCAGTGCGGCTGGTCGTTGGGGTCGATGTCGCTGGTCAGCAGGTCGGCGGCCTCGGCGTCGGTGCGGGCGACGATGATCGTCGGGGTGCCCATCACGTCGGCGGCCAGGCGCGCGGCGACCAGCTTCTCGACGGCCTCGCGGGTCGGCACCAGCACCTTGCCGCCCATGTGGCCGCACTTCTTGACGCTGGCGAGCTGGTCCTCGAAATGCACGCCCGAGGCGCCGGCCTCGATCATCGCCTTCATCAGCTCGAAGGCGTTGAGCACGCCGCCGAAGCCGGCTTCGGCGTCGGCCACGATCGGCTGCAGGAAATCGACGTCGCCGGTGCCCTCGGCGCACTGGATCTGGTCCGCGCGCAGCAGCGTGTTGTTGATGCGCTTGACCACCTGCGGCACCGAGTTGGCCGGGTACAGCGACTGGTCCGGATACATCTCGCCGGCGATGTTGGCGTCGGCCGCGACCTGCCAGCCGCTGAGGTAGATCGCCTTGAGGCCGGCCTTGACCTGCTGCATCGCCTGGTTGCCGGTGAGCGCGCCGAGCGCGTTCACGAAGTCCTCGGTCTGCAGGTACTTCCACAGCTTCTCGGCGCCGAGGCGGGCGATCGAATGGTCGACCGGGATCGTGCCGCGCAGGCGGACCACGTCCTCGGCGCTGTACGGGCGGGTGACGCCGGCCCAGCGCGGATTGTTGGTCCAGTCCAGCTTCAGTTGTTCGGCGGTGGGGAGCGTGGTCTTCATGGGCGTGGTCTCGCGTGGGAAGTGAATGCGGTGGTGTGTCTGTTTCTGTAGGAGCGACGTGAGTCGCGACCCGTGCGTTGACGTGAGTCGCGACCCGTGCGCTGACGCGAGTCGCGACCTCTTCTCCGGATAACTGGGTCGCGACCGTCTTACGGATACGCGTGTCGCGACTCACGTCGCTCCTACGAAAAAAAAGCGGAGCGGGTCAATCGATGCGTTCGTAGGCCGGCAGGGTGAGGAAGTCGACGAGCGCGTCGCGGTGGGTCAGGTCGGACAGCAGCGCGATCGCTTCGTCGACGCGCTCGGCGCCGACGACGCCGGCGTCGCCCTTGAGCTTCGACGGCAGGCCGATCAGCGCGCGTTCCAGCAGCGCGTAGTCCACCGGCGTGCCGTCGTCCAGGTGCAGCGGGTCGCGGCCGTCGTCGGCGAAATGCAGCCACTGCCAGAGCTGCGCGCGGGAAATCTCGGCGGTCGCGGCGTCCTCCATCATCCCGTGGATCGGCACGCAGCCGTTGCCGGCCAGCCACGCCGCGAGATAGCGCACGCAGACCTCGACGTTGCCGAAGAAGCCGACGGTCGTGATCGTGCCCAGCGACGGGCGCAGCAGGTCCTCGGCGCCCGCGCGCACGTCCTCGCGCGCGACGTGCTGCTGGTGCGGCCCGGGCATGCGCGCGTCGAAGATGCGCCGCGCGGTCTCGACCAGGCCCGGATGCGCCACCCAGGTGCCGTCGTGGCCCGCGGTGGCCTCGCGCAGCTTGTCGGCCTCGACCCGCGCGAACGCGGCGGCGTTGGCCTCCGGGTCGCGCGGATTGGGGATCTGCGCGGCCATGCCGCCCATCGCGTGCGCGCCGCGCCGGTGGCAGGTCCGGATCAGCAGCTCCGAATACGCCTTCAGGAACGGCTGCGTCATCGTCACCTGCCCGCGCTCGGGCAGCACCCGGTCGCGATGCCGGCGCAGGGTCTTGATGTAGCTGAAGATGTAGTCCCAGCGGCCGCAGTTCAGGCCGACGATGCGGCTGCGCAGCGCATGCAGGATCTCGTCCATCTCGAACGCCGCCGGCAGCGTCTCGATCAGCACCGTCGCCTTCATCGCGCCCTGCGGCAGGTTCAGCCGCACCTCGATCTCGTCGAGCACCGCGTTCCACAGCGCCGCTTCCTCCATGCCCTGCAGCTTCGGCAGGTAGAAGTACGGGCCGCGATCCTTCGACACCAGCGCGCCGGCGTTGTGGAAGGCGAACAGCGCCAGGTCGAACAGGCCGCCGCTCATGCGCTGGCCGTCGATCAGCACGTGCTTCTCGTCCAGGTGCCAGCCGCGCGGCCGCACGATCAGCACCGCGCGCTCGGCTTCGGGCTTCAGGCGGTACTGCTTGCCCGGCTTGCCGTCGATCGCCGGCGCGTCGAACTCCAGCGTCCCTGCCACCGCCGCGCGCAGCGCGACCTGGCCTTCGATCAGGTTCGCCCAGGTCGGCGAGGTCGAATCCTCGAAGTCGGCCATGTAGCAGTTCGCGCCCGAGTTCAGCGCGTTGATCACCATCTTCGGATCGACCGGGCCGGTGATTTCCACGCGACGGTCCAGCAGCGCGGCCGGGATCGGCACCACCCGCCAGTCGCCCTCGCGGATCGCCCGGGTGTCCTCGCGGAAGGCCGGCAGCGCGCCGGCGTCGAACTCGGCCTGCCGGCGCTGCCGGGCGGCGAGCCGCGCCTGGCGCTCGGGCTCGAAGCGGCGGTGCAGGCCCGCGAGGAACGCCAGCGCCGCGTCGGTCAGCAGGGCGTCCTGGCCCTCGGCGCGGCCCAGCAGCGCGATGCCGGGGAGTGCGGGCGAGGCGTCGGCCTGCGGCTTGAGGACGGCGGACATGGGCGACTCCGGAACGGCGTTGGGAGCCTCACCATCCGTCCGGGTACTTTATTTGACAACACAGTTTTGGCAATGTGTTTTATAAGAATACTTAATACGAAGGCTTCGACGAAGGTCGAATGTGCCGCAACTCGTTGATTTTGCACCGCAACATCGCCCGACACAGCCCGGTTCGACCCGACAGCGAGCGCCGCCATGACCGACGAGACCGCCCACAGCCCCCGTTTCGCCTACAAGGCCGACCGCCTGAAGCCGCTCCGGGCCTTCTGCCAAGTCGCCCGGCTCGGCTCGGTCTCGCGCGCGGCCGAGGCCCTGTACCTGAGCCAGCCGGCGATCACCCTGCAGTTGCAGGCGCTGGAGCGGGAACTGGGCGTCAAGCTGTTCGAGCGGGTCGGACGCCGGCTCGCCCTCACCCGCGAGGGCGACGCCCTGTACGGACTGGCGCGGCCGCTGGTGGAGGGCATCGATCGCCTGCCGGACGCGTTCCGCGAGCAGATCAAGGGTCTGGACGGCGGCGAGCTGCACGTGGCCGCCGGCAGCTCGACCATCCTCTACCTGCTGCCGAAGATCGTGGAGGCCTACCGCCGCGCCCACCCGGACGTGCGCCTGATCCTGCACAACGTCACCGGCGCCGGTGGCCTGGACCTGCTGCGCAGCGACGGCGTGGACCTCGCGGTCGGCTCGATGCTCGACGTCCCCGCCGACCTCGACTACGCCCCGGTCTACCGCTTCGAGCCGATGCTGATCGCGCCCCGCGGCCACCCGCTGGCGACCCAGCCCGACCTCAAGCTCGAGGACCTCTCGCCCTACGGCCTGATCCTGCCGCCGCAGCGCCTGACCACCTATCGCCTTGTCGACCTGGTGTTCCAGCAGAACCGTGTGCCCTACACCGTCGCCCTCGAAGTCGGCGGCTGGGAAGTGATCAAACAGTACGTCGCGATGGGTCTGGGCATCAGCATCGTCACCGCCATCTGCCTCACCGACGCCGACCGCGACCGCCTCGCGATCCGCTCGCTCGCCAAGTATTTCCCTTCACGCAGCTACGGCGTGGTCGTGCGCAAGGGCAAGTACCTGTCGCAGCAGGCACGCGACTTCATCGAACTGATCCGCCCGCAGATGCTGGCGTCGCGGGGGTATGACGAGACGGGGCATTCGGAGCGGTGAGTTCTGATTGGAGTGCTACCTCAAGGCTTCGGAAAACGGCGATGTGCTCAATGCCAACGAGGCCTAACATGTCCATCAACCGGAGCGTCAAAAAAGCAGCGCTTTTTTGCCGTCCGGTTACCTCCAACCTCAGGCTGCACATGAAAGTACAAGTTCTTCTGATCGCTCTAGTGCTCGTTGCAGGCTGTGCTGCCCAGGAGCACAGCGCCATCCAGACCGGGATCAAGGTCTGGTCGAGCAGTGAACTCAACGCGCGCAAGGGCGAGCTGGATGGGACTGAAATCGTGCTGGACGCGTACCTCATCCACGAACCGGAAAACTACGCCCTGTGGGATAGCGAACAGGCATCGAGGAGCGGCGATCCCCACTCATGTATCTCGCTGATCTATCCGAAACACATTGGGGAGTCAGTTCGGCGCTCCAACCGCAAGCAGGTACGTCTGCGGGGCACATTTGTCCGTGACATGACCGCTCAAGACGGAGTTTATCTGGGCCTGTGCAATTACACTGGACTGCGTGTTGCGGAGATCGTTCGCTAGTGCAGCCTAAAAATTCATCCAAGCCAAAGCCGCTTCGCGGCTCGGCTTGATTCAGGTATTAGCACGCAGGTTGCGACTTGTGGAATGGTGGTGAGCGCAGCGAGCCAAACCATTCTTTGCAGAATCCGGAAGACTCCCGGGCTGCAAGGGGACAGCTCACGGAATTCGGTTTGATGAGCGTCCGCAAAGCATCGGAAACGTCCCGATGGTGGGGTTCGCTGCGCTCACCGCCACCCTACGTGGCCTGCCGGGCGTTGCGGGAGCCCGCGCATCGCGCATGCAGGTAGCGGGTGACGCCCGATACACGCCGCGCCCTGTCTGCCGCGGCCGGCTGCTCGCACACTCCCTCCACGCACGCGCGATCGCCGATCGCCGATCGCCGATCGCCGACAAGCGAAACGGCGATGGACGTGCGCGGCTTGCAACGACGGGGAGAACGATCATGCGTGCAGCGGGCTGGCTCTTGATTTCGATGCTGTGTGCGGCGGGCACGGCCTGCGGCGATGCAGCGACGCCGCAAGCGGCGAAAGATGCTGCACCGGTACCGGCGCCGGAAGCGGAGACGACCGCGCCGCCCGCGTCCGCGACGCCGACCTTGCCGCCCGGCGGCAAGGTGCAGCGGGTCGGTGTCTGGCAGCCGCCCGCGGGGCTGGAGCAGGTGCCGATCTGGCCCGGCGCCGCGCCGGACATGGCGGGCGTGTCGTGGCCGGCCGAAAGCGTGCTGACCGCGGATACGCCGGAGGCGCTCGCCGGGCGCACGTCGCAGGCGGTGTTCGACGTGTCGGTGCCGACGATGACGGTGTTCCCGCCGAAGGGCCGCAACACCGGCGCGGCGGTGATCGTGTTCCCGGGCGGCGGCTTCAGGATCCTCGCGGTGACGGTGGAAGGCACCGAGATCTGCGACTGGATCACGGCGCAGGGCATGACCTGCATCCTGTCGAAGTACCGGGTGCCGAAGACCGCGCACCACTGGGACCCGGACTGCCGTTGCGCGGTCACGCCGAAGGTGCCGCGCGCGCTGCAGGACGCGCAGCGCACGATCCGGCTGGTGCGTGCGCGGGCGAAGGCGCTCGGGGTCGACCCGGACCGGATCGGCGTGATGGGCTTCTCCGCCGGCGGTTATCTCGCAGTGCAGACCAGCAACGTCTTCGCGCCCGCCTACGCGCCGGTGGACGCCATCGACCGCATCAGCAGCCGGCCCGATTTCGCGGTGGTGTTCTACCCGGGCCACCTCTGTCGGCGGGGGACGACGTTCGACCCCGGCCTGCACGTGTCCAAACGGACCTCGCCCACCTTCCTGCTGCAGGCCTGGGACGACCCGGTCGACGACCTGTGCAACAGCACGCTGTACGCGCGCGCCCTGGACGACGCGGGCGTGCCGTCGGAGGTGCATCTGTTCGCGAAGGGCGGCCATGCGTTCGGGCTGCGCGGGACCGGCCGCGCGGTGTCGTCGTGGCCGACGCTGCTGGCGACGTGGCTGCGCGAGCGGGGGGTGCTGGGCGACACCGCCGCTCGCCGATGACGTGGCGCCTCAGGGTCTGGGCAACGTCCTGCCGCGCAGCGGCGCACGCTGCGGCGTGCCGACGTCGCGCACGGGCGGCGCGGCCTCGATCGGGCGCGTCTGTCCGGGCAACCGGATCCGCGGCTTCGCGCTGTTGCGGGCGTAGCGCGCGAAGCGTTCGTAGGCGACCTGTTCGTTCACCGCGTGCCAAGGGCGTCCGAGGTTGCGCATCTTGGAATCCTCGGTCGGCCGGTACTTGCCGGTCTTGCAGTACTGCGCGCCTTCGAATACGCCGACGGTGCCGTTCGGATACAGCCCGGCGGGCGTGGGGACGGTCGTGAACGGGCCGATCATCGCGCCCCACTTCACCGCGCGGCTCGCGACCAGCGAGGCGTTGCCGTCCGGCGGCTCGGATCCGAGGCTGCAGGTGCCGTAGTCGTATTCGTCGGCGAGCCCGAACAGGGTGTGGCCGAGTTCGTGCAGCGCCAGCTCGACCGCGGCCGCGTGCATGGAGATCGCGGCGATCGAGCCGCCGGAACCGCCGTAGCGGGTCGAGTTCGCGACCACGATGACCACGTCGCGGGCGTCGGCCTGCAGCACGGAGCCCACGATCGACTGCACCTTGGCGGTGTTCGCGCACAGCAGGCGGTCGATGTTGGCGCAGTTGAACGCGGCGTCCATCGCGGTGTCGCGGTAGAGGCCGAGGTCGGGCTCGTCCACGCCGGACTCCGCGCTGGCGACATCGACGCGGCGGATGTTGATGCGCCGGCGGTAGACGTTGAACAACGGGTCGGACATCAGCCCGTTGACGACGGTCTGCGCGTCGGTCTGCCACTTGCCCAGCTCCGCGGCGGTGTAGCCGTCGCCGACGAAGACCAGGTCGAGGCGATCGGCCGCGGCGCCGCTGTCCACCAGGGTCGTGGTCGAGGCGGCCTTGGTCGTCGCCTTCACGGCGCTGTTGCGCAGCAGGCGATCCACTTGGCCGCGATCGAGGTCGATCATGGTCGCCGCGGCCGTGCCCGCGTCGCCCATGCGCAGCGCGAGGCGCGCGATGCGCGGATCGTCGGGGAAGGACACCTCGAACGTGCCCTGCGGCACCTGCAGCGTCTGCACGTCGGTGATGCGCCCGCTGACCGGATCGAAGGCCTCCAGCCGGCGCCACGCCTGGTTGCGCACCGGCATGCGCAGCAGGGTCCTGCCGCGCGCATCGAACCCGAGCAGCCACCAGCTTCGCGCGGTCTCGATCTCGTCCAGCGGCAGCGGAATCAGCGCGCCCGCACTGCGCTCGGCGCGCTCGGCGACGACCAGCGGCGCGACCGCGCCCTGGCTGCGGAACTGCAGGCGGACCGTGAGGGTGTCCGCGGCGATGGCCGCGCCCGCCTGGCAGGCGAAGACGGCGAACGCCAGCACACCCGCTCGCAACATGTTCATCGTGAAAACCCCGGGAGATGCCGCCGGGCGCGCGTCGCGTCGCCCGGACCGGAACCGGCATTGTAGCCAGCCCGCGGGCGCCCGCCCCGGGCGCCGCCGCGCACCGCCCCGCCGCGAAAAAAAGGCCGCGGACGCCGCCCCCGCGCGCCGGATGCGCGTAGGATCGGGCCACCTGACCCTGCGGGAGACAGACGATGAAGCGGTATGCAGCGGAATTCCTCGGCACGTTCTGGCTGGTCCTCGGCGGTTGCGGCAGCGCCGTGCTGGCGGCCGCGTTCCCGGACGTCGGCATCGGCCTGCTCGGGGTCGCGCTCGCGTTCGGCCTGACCGTGCTGACCATGGCCTACGCGATCGGCCACGTGTCCGGCTGCCACCTCAATCCGGCGGTCACCGTCGGCCTGTGGGCCGGCGGGCGGTTCCCGGCCTCGGGCATCCTGCCGTACGTGGTGTCGCAGGTGCTGGGCGCGATCGCCGCCGGCGGCGTGCTGTTCGTGATCGCCTCGGGCGCGCCCGGTTTCGACGCCGCCGCGGGATTCGCCTCGAACGGTTACGGCGCGCACTCGCCGGGCGGGTATTCGCTGACCGCGGCGCTGGTCTGCGAGGTCGTGATGACGGCGTTCTTCCTGTTCATCATCCTCGGCGTCACCCACAAGAACGCGCCGCAGGGCTTCGCGCCACTGGCGATCGGCCTGGCGCTGACGCTGATCCACCTGATCTCGATCCCGGTGACCAACACCTCGGTCAACCCGGCGCGCAGCACCGGCGTCGCGCTGTATGCGGGCGGCTGGGCGATCGAGCAACTGTGGCTGTTCTGGCTGGCGCCGATCGTCGGCGGCCTCGTCGGCGCCCTGCTCCACCGCGTCGTCACCACCGACGAGCCCTGAGGCTCCGACCCGCGACGGCGTCCGCGACCGCGGGGCCGTCGCGTGCCGTGGCGGGTTTCACTCGCCGGCGAACACCGTGTCCGCGGCGGCGTGTCCGTCGATCGCGTCGGACGGCGCGACGTCGGACGGCGTCGCGTCGAGCCGGCTGCGCGCGCGCTGCATCTCCGCCTTGGCGACGGCCGCGGCCTGCTCGGCGGCGAGGAAGTGCTTGCGGTTCGGGCACACCGCATGCATGTAATCGGCATCGAAGTTGAGCCGCTCGACCAGGAAATCGACGAACGCGCGCACCTTCGGCGAGGCGACCCGGCCGCGCGGGAACACCGCGCTGAATTCGTACTCCGGCCCGGTCCAGCCGGCCAAGACGCGCTGGACCTGGCCGAGTTCGACGTGCGCCTTCATGGTCACGTCGCTGTTGAGCAGCAGGCCTTCGCCGCAGATCAGCGCGCCGGTGAGCGCGCCGGGATCGTTGGCGACGAGGATCGGATCGATCCGGTAGTCCTGGGTGCGCTCGCCGTCGCTCAGGCCCCAGAAATACTGGCCGCCGCGACGCCATTTCGGCATCGCCAGGGCGCGGTGGTGCAGCAGGTCGTCCGGATGCACCGGCTCGCCGTGGCGTTCGAGGTACTGCGGGCTGGCGTAGACCTGGGTGCGGAACACCGACAGGCGACGGGCGACGAGGTTGGAATCCGGCAGCACGCCGCCGCGCAGGGCGACGTCGATCTCCTGGTCGATGATGTCCACCGAATCGTTGCTCAGCACCATCTCCACCCGCAGCTCCGGATGGCGGGCGTAGAACTCGCCCAGCAGCGGCGCGATCCAGGTGATGCCGAACGAATACGGCGCGGTGAAGCGCAGCCAGCCGCGCGGACCGGCCTGCAACTGGCCGACCGCGCTTTCGGCTTCGTCCAGTTCGCGCGCGATGCGCTGGCAGTGTTCGTAGTAGACGTTGCCCGCTTCAGTCAGCCCGAGCTTGCGGGTGGTGCGATGCAGGAGCTGCGCGCCCAGACGCGTCTCGAGGTCCTGCACCTTTCGGCTGACGGTGGTCTTGGGCAGGCGCAGGGCGTTCGCCGCGGCGATGAAGCTGCCGTGTTCGACGACCTTGACGAAGATGAGGGTGTCGTTGAGATCGCGCGACATGGCGGGCTCCCGGGGCAAAGTGTGGATTGGACCGGCTCTGGGACAATTATTCCCCGATTCAGGGACTAATCAAGCGCACCGCGGCCGCCTAGAGTGCGCGCCATCTTCCTGCGGAACCCGGATCGTGAGCGCCGCCACCCAGCGCAGATTGCTGCGCACCAGCCTGTTGAGCCTGATCGTCGCCGACGTCTATGCCGGCGCCTCTCTCCTTCTGAATCAACTGTTTGGCGTGAGCGATGCCTGGTCGTGGGGCATCAGCGTCGCGCCGGCGCTGACGGCGTTCGGGCTGCTGCGGCACTGGGCCGACGACCTCGTGAACGGCCGGATCCTCCCCGGCGGGGTGCAGTTTTCGGGAGAGAAAATCCCGTGAACGGGACAATCGACTTCGGGACAATCGCCGATGGCGCTCCCGCCGGGGCCGAACTGCTGATCCTGGGCGCGACCGGCTGCCTCGGCGGCGCGCTGGTCGACGCCGCGCTGCAGGCGGGCCACCGGGTCGTCGCCGTCGGCCGCGACGCCGACGCCCTGGCGGCGCTGCAGGCCCGCCATCCCGGAGCCGGCGACGCGCTGGCGACGCTGCAGGCCGGGATCGCCCGCGATGCCGACGCCGCCGAACTGGTCGCGCGGCTGCGGATGCGCGGCCGGCCGCTGGCGGGCGTGATCGCGGCGATCCGCGGCGCGCCGGTGCGCGCGCGCCTGCTCGACCAGCCGGAGGATTTCCTGCGCCAGCGCCTCGACGAGGACCTGCTGCCGCACCTGTTCGCCGCGCGCCGGCTGCTGCCGCTGCTGGCCGAACGCCCCGGCGCCGGCTACGTGCTGATCGGCGGCCCCGGCGCCGACCAACCCTGGGCCGGCTACGGCCACCACTCCATCGTCGCCGCGGCGCTGCGCATGCTCGCGCGGGTGCTGCACGACGAGGCCCGCACGGTCGGCGTGCGCGTCCACCTGCTCGGCGTGGACGCGCCGATGCGCACCGACGACAACGCGCAGCACGCCTGCCCGGGCTGGCCGCAGGTCGGCGCGGTGGCGCGTCGCGCGCTGTCGCTGCTCGATCGCGACACCGCGCCGCGCGATGCGGTGGTGCGCTACGCCGCCACCCCCGCGCCGCCGGCGCTGCGCCCGGACGTGCTGCGCTCGGACGACATCGACGCGAGCGACCAGCGAGCGACGACGGCGCCGCCGATGCCCGTCGGCGACCGCGATCGCGACGCCGCCCGCCGGCTGCTGCGCGACATCGCCGCCGCCCCGCGGACAAGGACCGACAACACCCTGCTGCCATGAATGCGCATGCCCGCCCCCTAACCTCGTCCGGGCCCGTCGTCGCCCGCCGGACCTCCACCGACATCGTTTCCAGGACCGCCACCGCCATGCACACCCGCCTCTCCCTCGATTCGCGAACGCTGCCGTCGTTCAGCGCCCTGGTGCTCGCCCTCGCCGCGGCGATGGCCATCGCCGCCTGCAGCAGCCAGGCCGAACCCACCGCGGCCGCCCCGCCGCCGCCGGAAGTCGACGTGGCCCAGGTGCTGAACAAGAAGGTCAGCCAGTGGGACGCGTTCACCGGTCGCGTCGCCGCGGTGGAGACGGTCGAACTGCGCCCGCGCGTGAGCGGCTACATCGAACGCGTCGCGTATCGCGAAGGCGACGACGTGCGCAAGGGCCAGTTGCTGTTCGTGATCGACCAGCGCCCCTACCGGGCCGCGCTCGCGCGTGCCCAGGCGGAGCTCGAACGCGCGCGCAGCGAATCGCGCCTCGCGCACTCGCAGAACGCGCGCGCGCAGTCGCTGATCGCGGCGCAGGCGATCTCGCGCGAGGAGTTCGACACCCGCAAGGCCGCCACCGCGCAGAGCGATGCGCTGGTGCGCGCGGCCGAGGCCGCGGTCGCCACCGCCCGCCTCGACCTGCAGTTCACCGAGGTGCGCTCGCCGATCGACGGCCGCGCCGGCCGCGCGCTGGTGACCGCGGGCAATCTCGCCCAGGCCGACGCCACCGTGCTGACCTCGGTGGTGTCGCTGGACCCGATGTACGTCTACTTCGACAGCGACGAGCAGGCGTTCCTGCGCTACGGCAAGCTCGCCCGCGACGGCCAGCGCGCGAGCACCCGCAACCCGGTGCGCGTGGGCCTGGCCGACGAAGACGGCTATCCGCACGCCGGCACCGTCGACTTCGTCGACAACCAGGTCGATCCCGCCACCGGCACCATCCGCGCCCGCGCGGTGCTGCCCAATCCCGATCGCGCGTTCACGCCGGGCCTGTTCGCGCGCGTGCAGCTCGAAGGCAGCGCCGACGTGCCCGCGCTGCTGATCGACGACAAGGCGGTGCTCACCGACCAGGACCGCAAGTACGTCTACGTGCTCGGCCCGGGCAACCAGGCGCTGCGCAAGGACGTGGTCCTCGGCGGCACCGCCGACGGCCTGCGCATCGTGACCGCCGGCCTCGGCGCGCAGGACCGGGTGATCGTCAACGGCGTGCAGAAGGTGTTCTTCCCTGGGATGCCGGTGGCGCCGAAGACGGTCGCGATGGGCGCCGCGCCCGCACAGGCCGTGGCGCGGGCGCCCTGACGCCCGCGCCGTCGGTCTGACGGCCGCCGCCCCTTCGCCCTTCCCCTCCCCCGATGGCGGAGGGGCGGCCGCCGTCGCTCCGGCTTTCGTCGCACCGGCTTTCGTCGTACCGGGTTTCGTGCCGCCCCGTTTCGTCGCTTCGCTTTCTCCCGCTTCACGTTCCGCCCGAACGCAGGCCCGGCCTGCGCGGGACCGCCATTCCCGAGGACTGCCGAGGACCTCCCATGGATTTCTCCCGTTTCTTCATCGACCGACCGATCTTCGCCGCGGTGCTGTCGATCGTGATCTTCGCCGCCGGCCTGATCGCGATCCCGCTGCTGCCGGTCGGCGAGTATCCCGAAGTCGTGCCGCCGTCCGTGGTGGTGCGCACCGTCTACCCGGGCGCCAACCCGAAGGTGATCGCCGAAACCGTCGCGACCCCGCTGGAGGAAGCGATCAACGGCGTCGAGGGCATGCTCTACGTCAAGTCGGTCGCCGGTTCCGACGGCGTGCTGCAGATGACCGTCACCTTCGAGGCCGGCACCGACGCCGACGACGCCGCGGTGCGCGTGCAGAACCGGGTCAGCCAGGCGCTGGCGCGGCTGCCCGAGGACGTGCGGCGCCAGGGCGTGACCACGCAGAAGCAGTCGCCGGTGTTCCTGATGGTGGTGCACCTGGTGTCCACCGACGGCAAGTACGACACGCTGTACCTGCGCAACTACATGCGCCTGCACGTCAAGGACGCGCTCTCGCGCATCCGCGGCGTCGGCGACGCGCAGACCTTCGGCGGCGGCGACTACGCGATGCGGCTGTGGCTGGACCCGGACAAGGTCGCCTCGCGCGGCCTGACCGCCAGCGACGTGCTCAACGCCGTGCGCGAACAGAACGTCCAGGTGTCCGCCGGCCAGCTCGGCGCCGAGCCCATGCCCAACGGCAGCGACTTCCTGCTGCCGATCAACGCCAAGGGCCGGTTGCAGACCACGCAGGAATTCGGCGACATCGTGATCAAGACCGGCGCCGACGGCGAGGTGGTGCGGCTGTCCGACGTCGCCCGCATCGAACTGGGCGCCGGCGACTACACGCTGCGCGCACGGCTCGACGGCAAGGACGCGGCGGCGATCGGCATCTTCCAGGCGCCGGGCGCGAACGCGCTGGAGATCCGCGACGAGGTCATCCGGACCATGGACGCGCTGTCGAAGCAGTTCCCGCCGGGCGTCGAGTACAAGTCGATCTACGACACCACGGTCTTCGTGCGCGACTCGATCAAGGCGGTGGTCTCGACCCTGTTCGAGGCGATCCTGCTGGTGGTGCTGGTGGTGATCCTGTTCCTGCAGACCTGGCGCGCGTCGATCATCCCGCTGATCGCTGTGCCGGTGTCGGTGGTGGGCACGTTCGCCGCGCTGTACCTGCTCGGCTTCTCGATCAACACCCTGACCCTGTTCGGGCTGGTGCTGGCGATCGGCATCGTGGTCGACGACGCGATCGTGGTCGTCGAGAACGTCGAACGCAACATCGAGGAGGGCCTGAGCCCGCTCGCCGCCGCGCACAAGGCGATGACCGAGGTCTCCGGACCGATCATCGCGATCGCGCTGGTGCTGTGCGCGGTGTTCGTGCCGATGGCCTTCCTCAACGGCGTGACCGGCCAGTTCTACAAGCAGTTCGCGGTGACCATCGCGATCTCGACGGTGATCTCCGCGATCAACTCGCTGACGCTCTCGCCGGCGCTCGCCGCCAAGCTGCTCAAGCCGCACGACGCGCCGAAGGACCGCCCCTCGCGCCTGATCGACCGCCTGTTCGGCTGGGTGTTCCGTCCGTTCAACCGCTTCTTCAAGCGCAGCTCGGATCGCTACCAGGGCGCGGTGTCGCGCACCCTCGGCCGCCGCGGCGCGGTGTTCGCGGTGTACGCGGTGCTGCTGGTCGCGGCCGGACTGGTGTTCCAGTGGGTGCCGCGCGGCTTCATCCCGCAGCAGGACAAGCTGTACCTGATCGCGGGCGTGAAGATGCCGGAAGGCGCGTCGATCGAGCGCACCGACGCGGTGCTGGGGAAGATCGCGAAGATCGCCAGGGGCATCGAAGGCGTGAACAAGGTCGGTTACGAGGTGTCGTTCCCGGGCCTCAACCCGCTGCAGTTCACCAACACCCCGAACAGCGGCGTGATGTTCCTGACCCTGGAGCCGTTCGGCCAGCGCCATCGCACCGCGAAGGAGATCAACGACGAACTGAACCAGAAGATCGCCGGCATCCAGGAAGGCTTCACGTTCGCGCTGATGCCGCCGCCGATCCAGGGCCTCGGCAACGGCTCGGGCTACTCGCTGTTCGTCGAGGACCGCGCCAACCTCGGCTACGGTGCGCTGCAGAGCGCGGTGCAGGCGTTCCAGGGCGCGGCCTCGCAGACCCCGGGCATGGGCTTCCCGATCAGCAGCTACCAGGCCAACGTGCCGCAGCTCGACGCCGAGGTCGACCGGGTCAAGGCCAAGGCGCAGGGCGTGCCGCTGACCGAGCTGTTCGGCACCCTGCAGACCTACCTCGGCTCGTCGTACGTCAACGACTTCAACCTGTTCGGCCGCACCTGGCAGGTGATCGCGCAGGCCGACGGCCCGTATCGCGACAGCGTCGAGGACATCGCCAACCTGCGCACCCGCAACGCCGCCGGCGAAATGGTGCCGATCGGCTCGATGGTCACGATCAAGCGCAGCTACGGCCCCGATCCTGTGATCCGCTTCAACGGCTATCCCGCGGCCGACCTGCTCGGCGAAGCCGATCCGAACCTGCTGTCGTCGGCGCAGGCGATGGCCAAGGTCACCGAACTGGCCGGCAAGGTGCTGCCCAACGGCATGGGCATCGACTGGAGCGACCTGAGCTACCAGGAAGCGACCCAGGGCAAGGCCGCGCTGGTGGTGTTCCCGCTGGCGGTGCTGCTGGCCTTCCTGGTGCTGGCGGCGCTGTACGAAAGCTGGACGCTGCCGCTGGCGGTGATCCTGATCGTGCCGATGACGCTGCTGTCCGCGCTGCTGGGCGTGAAGCTCACCGGCGGCGACAACAACGTGTTCGTCCAGGTCGGGCTGGTCGTGCTGATGGGCCTGGCGTGCAAGAACGCGATCCTGATCGTCGAGTTCGCGCGCGAACTGGAGCTGCACGGCAAGGGCATCGTCGAATCGGCGCTGGAAGCCTGCCGCCTGCGCCTGCGCCCGATCGTGATGACCTCGGTCGCGTTCATCGCCGGCACCGTGCCGCTGGTGTTCTCGCACGGCGCGGGCGCCGAGGTGCGGTCGGTCACCGGCATCACCGTGTTCGCCGGGATGCTCGGCGTCACCCTGTTCGGACTGTTCCTGACCCCGGTGTTCTACGTGGCGCTGCGCAAGCTCGCGAATCGTCCGCTGGTTTCGCACGGCGCCGAGCCGCATGGCGCCGGACAGCACGGCGACGCCGCGCCGCACGCGGCCCACGCCTGACACGGTCTTTTCCCCGTCGTCGCGGCGCGCGCCGCAAGGATCGGATAGCGCGCCGCGGCGACGCCCGCCCACCATGCACCGTTCCCGCGGCGATCGCCGCAGGGACCCGGCCATCACGCATTTCCCGCCTGCAATCCCCACCCCCGCTTCATTCTCCCTGCGTCATTCCCCACCGCTTCATTCCCCCCGCTTCACTCCAACACTTACCGACCCCACGGAGCCAGATCATGTCCGACACCACCACAAAGATCGCCCTCGTCACCGGCGCCACCCGCGGCATCGGCCTCGAAACCGTCCGCCAGCTCGCCGCCGCCGGCGTCCACACCCTGCTCGCCGGCCGCGACCGCGACAAGGCCGTCGAGGCCGCGCTGGCGCTGCAGGCCGAAGGCCTGCCGGTGGAGGCGATCGCGCTCGACGTCACCGACGCCGACAGCATCGCCCTCGCCGCGCACCAGGTCCGCGAGCGCCACGGCCGCCTCGACATCCTGGTCAACAACGCCGGCGTGTTCCGCGACGCCTTCGACAAGACGCCGTCGCAGCAGTCGCTGTCGTCGTGGCGCGACACTTTCGACACCAACCTGTTCGGCGTCGTCGCCGTCACCCAGGCGTTCCTGCCGCTGCTGCAGGCCTCCGACGCCGGCCGCATCGTCAACGTCTCCAGCCTGCTCGGCTCGCTGGCCGAACACCAGGATCCGGCGTCCGCGATCTACGACTACAAGGTGCCGGCCTACAACGTCTCGAAGACCGCGCTGAACGCCTGGACCGTGCACCTGGCGCACGAACTGCGCGACACGCCGATCAAGGTCAACGCGATCCATCCGGGATCGGTGAAGACCGACATGAACGCCAACGGCGAGCTCGACATCGCGACCGGCGCCCGCAGCAGCGTCGAGATGGCGCTGCTCGGCGCGGACGGCCCCACCGGCGGCTTCACCCACCTCGGGCAGACCCTGCGCTGGTGAGGTCGCGCGGCGCGGACGCTTCCCCTTCCTTCCGGAGACCTTCCATGTCCCATCCGTCGCGCGCGACCAATGCCGCGCTGCTCACGACCGCCGCGCTGACCCTCGCGCTCGCCGCGTGCACGGTCGGTCCGAACCACGTCCGGCCCGCGGTGGCGGTGCCGGAGCGCTTCTCCGGCGCGTCGCCGGCCGTGGACGCCGACGCGCCGCAGCCGACGGTCGACGCCGCGTTCTGGCGCGATTTCGGCGATCCGCAGCTCGACGCGCTGGTCGAGCGGACGCTGGCCGCCAACCACGACCTGCGGATCGCGCTGGCGCAGTACGACCGCGCCAACGCGCTGCTGCGCGGCGCGAAGTTCGACCGCCTGCCGACGATCACCGGCAGCGCCGCCGCCAGCGACAGCCGCGCCAGCGCCGACCAGCAGCCCGGCGTGCCGCGGGCGGATCGCGACGCCGACGCGTACGCGGTCTCGGCGAACGCGGCGTGGGAACTCGACGTGTTCGGCCGCATCCGCCGCGGCGTGGAGGCCGGTCGCGCCGAGGCCGCGGCCAGCGCCGCCGACCTCGCGGCCGCGCAGGTCGCGATCGTCGGCGAAGTCGCGCGCACCTACTTCGAGCTGCGCGGCCTGCAGGAACGGCTGCGGGTCGCGCGCGAGAACGCCGACACCCAGCGCGACACCCTGCGCCTGGTCGAGGCGCGGCTGCAGGCCGGCGCCGACAGCGCCTTCGACGCCGCCCGCGCCCGCGCGCAGCAGGCCTCGACCGCATCGCGCATCCCCGCGCTGGAAGCGCAGATCGCGGTCGCGATGCATCGCCTCGCGGTGCTGAGCGGGCAGACCCCGGAGGCGCTGGTGGACGCACTGTCGACCCCGAAGGCGCTGCCGTCGCTGCCGGCCGGCATCGACCCCGGCACGCCCGGCGCGCTGCTGCGCCGCCGTCCCGACATCGCCGCCGCGGAAGCCCGGCTGCATGCCGCGACCGCCCGCGTCGGCGTCGCCACCGCCGACCTGTTCCCGCGCTTCACCCTCGGCGGGCTGATCGGCAGCCAGGCGATCGACGCCGACGCGCTGTTCCGCCGCGACAGCGAGACCCGGCTGGCGTCGTTCGGCATCGACTGGTCGTTCCTCGACGTGGGCCGGGTGCGCGCGCGCATCGCGGCCGCCGACGCCGACGCCTCCGGCGCGCTGGCCGGCTACGAGCGCACCGTGCTGCTGGCGCTGGAGGACACCGAGAACGCGCTGGTCCGCCACGCCCGCGCGCGCGAGGAGGACGCGCTGCTGGCGCAGGCCGCGCAGGACAGCACCGCCGCCGCCGCGCTCGCGCGCATCCGCTACCGCGCGGGGGCGACCGGACTGCTGGAACTGCTCGACGCCGAGCGCACGCGGCTGCAGGCGGAGGATGCGTTCGCGGACGCGCGCACGCGCACGACGACCACTGCGGTCGCGCTGTACAAGGCGCTGGCCGGCGGCTGGCCGGAGGCGCCGCCGATGCGCGAGCGCGTCGGCCAGCGCTGAAGCGCAGAACCGAAAACGACCCGATCGCGGCGCGTCAGCGGACGCGCCGCTTCAGCTCCGCGATCCGCGCCGACACCTCCGCCGGGGCCAGCGTCGCGAAGCGCTCCGGCAGCAGGCTGCGGCGCGAGGATTCCTGCACCGCCAGCAGTTCCATCAGTTGCAGCGTGTCCGCGTGCTGCGGCGGGATGAAGTCGGCGATGGCCTGCTGCAGGTGCGCCAGCGCCAGCGCGGCGCCGTCGTCGCGCGCGTTGTCGAGCGCGAGCAGCGCGATCGCCTCGAGATCGGCGTTGGAATAGCCGTCCAGGCCTTCCAGCGCCGCGGTCTGCGCCGCCGCATCGGCGTCCGCGAGCGCGGCGCCGTTGCGCCCGAGGATCGCCTGCACGATGCGCAGGCGGTCGGCCGCGGTGTCGGCGTAGAAGAACGGGATCTTGCGATCGAGCCGTCCGGGGCGCTTGATGTCGACGTCGAGCCGGTCCGGGCGGTTGGTCATCAGGATCGTCAGCACGTGGCCGCGGTTGCCGGGGTCGGACATGAAGTCCTTGAGCCGGGCGATGACCCGCGACGACGTGCCGCCGTCGGTCTCGCCGCCCTCGCCGCCGCCGAAACTGCGGTCGCCTTCGTCGATGACCAGCGCGATCGGGCTCATCGCGCGGATGATCTTCAGCACCCGCTCGAGGTTGGACTCGGTCGAGCCGACCCATTTCGAGCGGAAGTTCTTGAGCACCACGCCCGGCAGCCCGGCGTCCTTGAGGAACGCCTTGACCACGAAGGTCTTGCCCACGCCCATCGGGCCGACCGCGAGCAGCCCCATCGGCGCGAGGCGGGCGTCGCCGCTGCGGATCAGCGCGGCGATCTTCATCAGTTCGGCCTTGATCCGGTCGTAGCCGCCGACCGCGTCGAGGCCGTGGTCCGGATCGAGGAATTCGATCAGGTCGCCGCAGGAGCGCTGGATGATCTCCCGCTTGCGCTGGCCGATGACCGCGAGCATCGCGTCGACCGGGTCCTCGCCGCCCTGCGGCGCGTCGTGGCCGAGGATCAGGAACGCGATCTCCTCGCGGCTCTTGCCGGCGGTGACGCCGGCGTAGGCCTCGGCGCGCTTCGCCGCGTCCGGCGCGTCGCCGAGCAACTGCAGCGCCAGCGCCTTGCGCTCGGCCTCGGGCAGGCCGGCGTCGGGACGCTCGGCGACGATGCCGTCGATCTCCAGCAGGCGCAGGCCGGCGGTGTGCTTGGCGACCAGCGCCCGCCGCTCCGCCGGCATGTGCGGCGCCGACTGCGCGACCAGTTGCGCGCGCGCGGCCTCGTCGGGCAGCGGCACTTCGATCGCGGCGATCCGCGGATTGGTGTTGAGCGAGGGATGCAGTTCCGCCAGCGACGCGCACAGCAGCACGACGATGTGGTTGCGCTGCAGCAGCAGCCCGCCCAGCGACCAGTCGTGGAAGATCTCCAGCAGGCCGCGCTCGTCGGTGCTGAGGAACGTGGTGTCGGCGTTCGGCAGCAGGTCGCCGGCATGCGGCAGCACCAGCGCGACGCCCTCGCCGCTGCGCAGCCGCAATTCGAGCGCGGCCATGTCCGCGAGCAGCGATCCGGCGGGCTCGATCGGCCTGGCGCCGTCGCCGCGGCGCTTGAGGCCGGCGTGGCGCAGCGCGAGTTCGTAGCGCTGCGGTTTCGCGGCCAGCACCACGTCCTGCAGGTAGTCGGCGAACGGCAGCAGCCGGCCCGCGTGCGGGACGCCGTCGTGGACGTTGCCGTGGAGCAGGAACAGCCCGGCTTCGCCGGCGAGGTAGCGCCGCTTGAGCGCTTCGGCCCAGGCCGGGAGCGCGGCGGTCGGCGTCGTGGCGCCGTTGAGGGTGGTCATGGCGGCGTTGTCCTGGCGACGAAGGGCGACGTGCGTGCGGATCCGCGTGCGGCGCGGTCGTGCCGGACGCGGACCGCGGCAGGATCGGCCGACGCGGTCAGATCGTCCGGTCGCCCGCGCCCTGCCCGGCGCGCTCGCGCTTCAGCGCTTCGAGCTTGGCGCGCGCGGTGGCCTTGCTGCTGCTGGCCTTCAGCGCGTTGAGGCGGGTGTCGAGGTCGGACTCGCGCAGTTCGTCGCCGAGCTTGGCCCTGGCGATGGTGTCCTTGATGCCGGTGCGCACGTTCTCCAGCGCGCGCAGCTCGGCGTCCACCGACAGCCCTTCGAGCTGGTCGTTGATCCGGGTGCGGGCCTGCGCGCTCTGCATCTTGGCGAGCATGCGGTCCTTCTCGGCCTTGAGCTTGGCGATCTCGTTCTTGACCTCGGTGAGCGCGGTCTTGGCGGTCTCGACGTCCCTGCCGGCGCCCTCGAGCTCGGCCTGCAGCGCGACGATGTCGGCGTCGACGGCGTCCTTGCGCTCGATCAGCTCGACCGCGAGGTCGTCCTGGTCGGTCGCCATCGCCTGTTCGAGCATCGCGCTCAGTTCGCCCTGCTGCCGCTGCGCCTTCTGCAGGCGGTCGGCGGCGTCCTCGCGGAGGCGGATCAGGCCGGCGCTGGCGTTCTTGAGCTTGTTGTACTTCTCGATCATCGTGTTGATCGCGTTCTCGTACGCGATCTCCGGATGCTGCTGCTCCAGGCCGGTGACGAAGAGCGAGAAGAAGCCGCGCACGAGGTTGGCCATTCGGCTGAAGATGTTCATGTGGGTCTCCTGGAAATGTCGTGTCCGCTCGGCGTCCACCGCCCGCGGCGGACGTGGCAGGCATGGCGCCGCACCGGGCGCGGCGACGGTCGGAAGCGTGCCGCGACCGTGTCGTCGCGGGCCGCTCCCGGGATGCGTTCGGGCGTCGCCATGCGTCTCCGGGCCGATCGGGATGAACCCTGCAAGGATACGGGAAGGCGGGGGCGATGCCAGTCGACGCGGCGATCGCGCATGCGGGCACATCGCGCGCGCTCACACGCCACGGTGCTTGCCCTGCCACGGCGCGTACCAGGCGCGGATGCGGGCCAGGTCGGCCTCCATGTCGCCGCTGGTCACGAACGGTTCGCCGATGCCGATGATCTTCTCCGGGTAGTGGAAGTACGCCGGCACGATCGGCACGCCGGCCGCGTGCGCGATCTTCCAGAACCCCGGTTTCCAGCGCTCCACCCGCCGTCGGGTGCCTTCCGGCGCGATCCCCAGCCAGAACGCGTCCTGCTCGCGGAAGCGCTGCAGCATCTGTTCGATCAGGCCGCGCGGGTCGCCGCGGTTCACCGGGATGATGCCGAAGCGGCGCAGCACCGGGCCCAGCGGCCACCAGAACAACTGGTGCTTGGCGAAGATCCGGATGTCCAGGCCCACCGCCGCCTTCGCGGCGAGGCCCCACAGCCCGTCCCAGTTCGAGGAATGCGGCGCGCCGATCAGCACCGCCCTGGGAATGTCCGGGAAGCTGCCGACCATGCGCCAGCCGCCCAGGCGCAGGATCGTGCGCCCCAGCCAGCGCGTGAAGCCGCTGCGCGGGACCCGCGGCAGGCTGGGAGGCAGCGTCGGCAGCAGCGGCGGGGCCGGCGGACGCGCGGCCATCAATCCCAGTCCTTGCGCGTGCGCTCGCGCTTGACCCCGGCGCGCTGGCGCTTGTCGTCGAGCCGGCGCTTCTTGGCCGCGCGCGAGGGCCTGGTGGCGACCCGCGGGGTCGGCGCATGCAGGCCGGCGGCGATGAATGCGGCCAGGCGCTCGCGGGCGTCCTCGCGATTGCGCTCCTGGGTGCGGAACCGCTGGGCGTTGATCACCAGCACGCCCTCGGCGGTGACCCGGCGGTCGCGGCGCGCCAGCAGGCGTTCGCGCACGGCTTCGGGCAGGGTCGGCGAAGCGGCGACGTCGAACCGCAGTTCGACCGCGGTGGCGACCTTGTTGACGTTCTGCCCGCCCGGGCCGGAGGCGCGTACGAAGCGCTCCACCAGTTCCGACTCGGGGATGACGATCTCGCTGACCATGGCCGGATTGTAGCGAGCGTCGCCGCCGGTGCGTCGCGGCGGAGCCGTGGCGACGGACCGGCCGCGGCGGCCGGGTCGCAACGGACGCATGGCGGCGGATCGTTCCGGCCGTCGGCGGACGCGCGGGCACGATTGACCGGTCGCGGGCGCTGCCGGAAGATGGTTTTTCGCGCCCGCCACGCGGCGGCTCGCCCTGCCTGCCGACAGCCCCCCGATCGCATGGAGAGTCCCGGTCATGTCCCCTCGCACGTCCCTGTCCCTCGCCCTCCTCGCCTGCCTGTCGGCGCTGCCGATCCTCGCCGCCTCGGCGCAGGACCGGGCCATGGTCGGCGGCGGCGGCGATCCGGCGCTGGTCGGCGGCGGCGGCTGGGCCCCGGCCGCACCGGCCGCATCGGCCGCCTATGGCGGCCAGGACGCCGGCCCCGCGGCCAGCCTCACCGGCGGCTTCGGCGGCGAGATGGGCGGCGGCCCGACCTCGTCGCAGCGCGCCGCCGACGAAGTTCAGGCGCTGCTCGGCCTGGTCCAGGGCCAGATGGACGGCAGCGCCACCAGCGGCAACGCCATGACCGACCGCGCCACCGCCGCCCGCTACCGCGCCGACGCCGAGGAACTGGTCCGCCGCTACTGGGACCGCCTGAGCCCGGTCACCCGCGACCTGTACTCCTCGAGCTACGGCACGCGCCACCCCGACGCCAAGGAAGAGCGCTACCGCTCGCCCTACGGCGACAACGGCCAGATCGAGGACCAGATGCTCGGCGGCACCCGCGACGCCGCGCAGGCGATGCAGGGCCTCGAGGACCTGCTGCTGCCGATGCTGGGCGACATGAAGCGCGGCTTCGACGCCGAACTGCGCAACCGCAGCCGACGCTGATGTCAATGCCGATGCGTCGCTTCGCCATCCGCCTGCTGCCGCTGCTGCTGCTGTGGTGCGCGAGCGCGGCCCCGGCGTTCGCCGCGCCGCCGACCGACGCCCAGATCGACCGGCTGTTCGCCGCCCTCGACATGCCGCGGCTTGTGGACCAGATCGTGGCGCAGATGGACCAGGGCGCCGCGATCGGCGCGGAACACGCGATCGGCCCGGATCCGACGCCCGGGGACCGGGCGAGGATGCAGCGCGTCCTCGACCGCCAGCACGACGCGCTGCGGATGATCCTTAGCTGGGACAAGCTCAGCCCGGTGTACCGGCGCATCTACGCCCAGGCGTTCACCGCCGAGGAAGTCGAGGCCATGATCGCCTTCTACGGCAGCGACACCGGCCGCAGCATCCTCGCCAAGCTGCCGCAGGCGATGCAGTTGGCCACCGACGAAATGCGGCCGATGATCGAGGAAACGGTCGATCGCATGCAGCGCGACATCCAGCGCGAACTGGGCGACGACAAGCCCGCGCCCGATCATCGCTGAGATTGCCGGCGGGGCATCGACGCCCTCGCCGACAGCCCCGCCGCTCATACCGCCGCTCATACCGCCGCTCACCCAGCCGCTCACCCAGCCGCCGGCTCGAACAGCGCCAGCGCCTTCGCGAATTCCGCGTCCACCGGCGCGGTCGCCAGCATCCGGCGGCCGTCGTCGGGATGATCGAACGCCAATCGTTCCGCGTGCAGCAGCATGCGGTGGATGCCCAGCATCCGGAACTGGCGGTTGTGGCGGCCGTCGCCGTGGCTGGTGTCGCCGATGAGATGGTGCGACAGATGCTTGAGATGGCGGCGGATCTGGCGGAAGCGCCCGGTCTCCGGCCACGCCCGCAACAGCGCGTAGCGCGAGGTCGCGAACCCCGCCGACGGCAGCGCCAGTTCGCAGGTGGCCAACCGCTCGAACCGCGTGGTCGCCGGCTTTTTCTGCGGCTTGCCCGGGCCACCGTCCAGCGGGTGGTCGACGGTGAAGGCCGCATCCGCCGGCCAGCCGCGGCAGACCGCGAGATAGGCCTTTTCGACCTCGCCGGACATCAGCGTCCTGCCCAGCGCCGAGGCGGCCTCGCGATCGAACGCCAGCAGCAGGCAGCCGCTGGTCGCCCGGTCCAGCCGATGCACCAGGAAGACCTGGCGCCCGAACTGCGCGCGCAGGCGGTCGGCCATGAAATCGGTTTCTCCGCGGGCCAGCGCGCTGTCGTGGACCATCAGCCCGGCGGGCTTGTCGACCACGGCGAGGCGGTCGTCGCGGTACAGCACCGGGATCGGATCGGCGGCGGCGGGGGGTGGGGCAAACTTTTCGGCCATGTCCGGAGTCGAAGAGCGTCGCACAATCGCCATTTTCGCCGATCCGCCGGCGCCGGCGCGCCGCGCCCATCGACGCCCCGCCCCCCCATCCGACACACCCACCCGTCACCGCCCCGTGACCGCCCAAGGAACGCGCATGCCCGTCTCGCCCCGTCCGTCCCCCCGTCGTCCCCTGCACACGCTGGCCCTCGCCTGCGCGCTCGCGCTGGCCGCGCCCGGCCTGGCCGCCGCCGAAGGCGTGCCGCCGCCGAAGGGCGTGACCGCCGGCCCCTGCGTCGAGGGCCTGTGCGAATACACGCTCGGCAACGGCCTGCGGGTGCTGCTGTTCCCCGACGCCAGCACCCCCAAGACCACGGTCAACATCGTGTACGGCGTCGGCTCGGTGGACGAGAACTACGGCGAGACCGGCATGGCCCACCTGCTCGAACACCTGATGTTCAAGGGCACGCCGACCCACACCGACATCCCCGGCGAGATGACCAGGCGCGGCATCCAGAAGAACGCCACCACCTGGCTGGACCGCACCAACTACTTCGGCACCTTCCCGGCGAACGACGCCACCCTCGACTGGATGCTGGGCATGGAGGCCGACCGCATGGTCCATTCCTTCATCGCCAGGAAGGACCTCGACAGCGAGATGACCGTGGTCCGCAACGAGATGGAGGCCGGCGAGAACAATCCGGTCGGCGTCACCCTCGAACGCATCCGCTCCACCGCCTACCTCTGGCACAACTACGGCAAGGACACGATCGGCGCGCGTTCGGACGTCGAGCACGTGCCGATCGAGCGCCTGCAGGCCTTCTACCGGACCTGGTACCGGCCGGACAACGCGACCCTGGTGGTCGCCGGCCGGATCGACCCGAAGGCCACGCTGGCGAAGATCCAGGCCGCGTTCGGACCGATCCCCCGGCCCGCGCAGCCGCTGCCGACCTTCTACACCGTCGAGCCGACCCAGGACGGCGAACGCGCGGTGACGGTGCGGCGCACCGGCGACATGCGCGTGGTCGGCGCCGCCTGGCGCAGCGTCGCGGCGACGCATCCGGACAGCGCCGCGCTCGACGTGCTGATGAACATCCTCGGCGACACGCCCAGCGGCCGCCTGCACAAGGCGCTGGTGGAAACCAAGCTGGCCGCGCAGGCGGGCGCGTTCGACGAGAGCCTGCGCGACGGCGGCCTGCTGACCGCGCTGGCGATCGTCCCGAAGGACGGCGACCTCGACAAGGCCCAGGACACGATGCTGCGCGAACTGGAGGCGATCGCGCAGCGCCCGGTGACCGACGCCGAGGTCGCAGACGCCAAACAGCGCATCGCCAACGGCTACGACAACACCGCCGCAGACGCCAACCGGATGGCGATGGCGCTGACCGGCGACATCGCCAACGGCGACTGGCGCCTGCACTTCCTCGAACGCGACCGGATCGCCAGGGTGACCGCGGACGACGTCAACCGCGTGGCGAAGCTGTACTTCAAGCCCAGCAACCGCACGCTGGGCCGGTTCGAGCCGACCGCCACGCCCGACCGCACCGAAATCGCAATGGCGCCGACCGCGGCGGAAGCGCTGCGCGGCTACACCGGCAAGGTCGCCGAGGCCGCCGGCGAGGCCTTCGACACCTCCACCGCCAACATCGACAAGCGCACCGAGACCTTCACCCTGGGCGACGGCCTCAGGGTCGCGCTGCTGCCCAAGGACACCCGCGGCGACAAGGTGGTGGTGCGGGCGACGTTCCGCTTCGCCGACGTCGACGCGCTGCGCCCGGTGCCGCCGATGGCCGCGAGCTTCGCCGGCAGCCTGCTGATGAACGGCAGCACGACCATGAGCCGCGAGGAAATCGCCAAGCGCTTCGAGGCGCTGAAGACCAGCGGCAACGTCGGCGGCAGCGCGCAGGGGGCGACCATCAACCTCAGCACGCGCCGCGAGACGCTGGCCCAGGCGCTGGCGCTGGCCGCCGACGTGCTGCGGCATCCCGCCTATCCGGAGTCGGAGTTCGAGCAGCAGCGCCTGCAGTGGACCACCGGGCTGGAAGCCGCGCGCCAGGAGCCCGGCAACGTCGCCGGCATGGCGATGGCGCAGCATTTCGACCCGTGGCCGGCCGGGCATCCGTTCGCGTTCCGCTCGCTGGACCAGAGCCTGGCCGACCTGCGCGCGCTCAAGCGCGAGGACATCGTCGCCTTCCACCGCGACTTCTACGGCACCTCGAACGGCGAAATCGCGATCATCGGCGATTTCGACCCGGTCGCGGTCAAGGCCCAGTTGCGCGAGCTGTTCGCCGACTGGCGCAGCCCCAAGCGGTTCACGGCGCTGATCGAGACCGACCACGCCGTGCCCGCCGAACGCCAGCGCTTCGAGACCCCGGACAAGGCCAACGCGGTGCTGATGGCGCGGCTCAACCTGGCCCTGAACCAGGAGGATCCGGACTATCCGGCGCTGGTGGTCGTCAACAAGATCTTCGGCGGCGATCCGCTGAAGGCGCGACTGGCCGACCGCCTGCGCCAGAAGGAAGGCCTGACCTACGGCGTCGGCAGCGACATCGACTTCGGCGCGCTGCCCGGCGAGAACGCCGGCAGCCTGTCGGTGCAGGCGATCGGCGCGCCCGAGAACATCGACCGGATCGAAGCCGGCGTGCGCGAGGAACTGGCGCGGCTGGTGCGCGACGGCGTCACCGCGCAGGAGCTGCAGGACGCGGTCGCCTCGCTGCGCACCGAGCGCGAGCAGTGGCGCGGCAGCGACCCCGCTCTGGTCGGCACGCTGGCGCGCAATCTGTACCTGGGCCGCACCATGGCCTGGTGGCAGGAAGCCGATCGCAAGATCGCCGCGCTGACCGTCGCCCAGGTCAACGACGTGCTCCGCCGCCGCATCGACCCGGCGACGCTGAGCGTCTACGAGGCCGGCGATTTCGCCAAGGCCGCGAAGAAATGACGGCGCCCGCCGGCACGTAGGGCGGGCCCAGGCCCGCCATCGCGGCGTCTCCGGTCGCCGCGATCGATGATCGGCACGATCGTTTTCCGGTCAGCGCCGTCGGCAACGGACCCGACGTGAGGGTGGGCCAGCGGCCCACCCCGCGGCGAGCGATCGGGTCGTCAGCGCCGCGGCCAGGCCGCGATCAGCGCCCACAGGCCGCCGAGGCCGGCGATCCAGGCGGCGGCCGGCACGTCGAGCACGCGCGGGCCGCCGGCCTCCAGCGCGTACAGCACCGCGGCGACGATCAGCAGGCCGGTGCCGAGGATCGCCGAGACGATCCGCCGCTGCATCGCGCGCACGGTGTCGGCGAGGTCGGCGAGGTCTTCCGAGCGCATGCCCAGTTCGTGGCGGCCGGTGGTCTGCTGGCTGAGCCAGTCGTGCAGCAGCTTGGGCATCTCCGGCGCGCGCGTCACCAGTTCGGGCAGGCGCTTGCGGAACTCGCTCGCCAGGCGCGCGGGGCTGTAACGCTCGACCAGGATCTTCTCCAGCACCGGCTTGGCCACCGCCCAGATGTCGAGCTGCGGATCGAGCTGGCGGCCCACGCCCTCGATGTTGAGCAGGGTCTTCTGCAGCAGGATCAACTGCGGCTGCAGGGTCAGTTCGTATTTCTGCGCGGTGCGGAACAGCTTGACCAGCACCTCGGCCAGCGAGATCTCCGACAGCGGGCGGGTGAAGTACGGCTCGCACACGGCGCGCGCGGCGGCCTCCAGCTCGTCGATGCGCGTGGTCGCCGGCATCCAGCCGGCCTGCACGTGCAGTTCGGCGATCCGGCGATAGTCGCGGTTGAAGATCGCCATGAAGTTCTCGGCGAGGTAGTACTGGTCCTCGCTGGACAACTGGCCGACGATGCCGAAGTCGATCGCGATGAACCGCGGGTTGTCCCTGCGCGCCGGATCGGTATCGACCCAGATGTTGCCGGCGTGGGCGTCGGCGTGGAAGAAGTTGTCGCGGAACACCTGGGTGTAGAACACGCGCACGCCCTTGGCCGCCAGCGCCTTGCGGTCGATGCCGGCGGCGTCGAGCGCGGCGACGTCGTCGCTGGGGATGCCGTACACGCGTTCGAGGGTAAGCACGCGCTCGGCGGTGTGGCTCCAGATCACTTCCGGCACGTACAGGTCCGGCGAATCCTTCCAGAATCGCCGGATCACCGACGCGTTGGCGCCCTCGCGCTGCAGGTCGAGCTCGGCCGCGAGCGTCGTCTCGATCTCGCGCACCACCTCGCGCGGCCGGATCTTCTCGGCGCGCGGGTGCGCGCGCTCGACCAGCGCGGCGATGCTCGACAACAGCGCGATGTCGCCGTCGATCTGCTTCTCGATGTCCGGGCGCAGGACCTTCACCACCACCTCGCGCCCGCCGGGCAGGCGCGCGGCGTGGACCTGCGCGATCGACGCCGACGCCAGCGGCACGGTGTCGAAGTATTCGAACGCCTCGCGGATGTCCTGCGCCAGCGCGGCCTCGACGATGCGCCGCGCGGTCTCGCCGTCGAACGGCGCGACCCGGTCCTGCAGCAGCGCCAGTTCGATGGCGATGTCCGCCGGCATCAGGTCGCGGCGGGTGGACAGGATCTGCCCGAACTTGACGAAGATCGGCCCCAGCTCCTGCAGCGCGAGACGCAGGCGTGCGCCGCGCGGCATCGCCGCGACCTCCGCGGACGCGCGCGGCACGAACGGGCGCGCGAGCTTGAGCCAGCGCTTGGCGGGGGTGCCGTCGAGCAGGTCGTCGAGGCGATAGCGCAGCAGCACGCGGCCGATGCGGGTGGCGCGCAGGACGGCGTTCATGCTGCGGCCCTCACGGCAGCGGCGCTCATGCGTCGATCCGCCTGTGCAGGCGCGCGATCCGCGCCGCCAGCCGCGCCGCGTCGTCGCGCAGCACGTCGACGTCGTCGTGGAAGGCGTCGAGTTCGGCGCGCGGCACCACGTCGCGCGATTCCTCGGTCACGTATTCGGCGGCGGCGCCGGCGAACCGGCGTCCGCCGTCGCGCGCGCCGCGCAGCGCGGCCGCGACGCCGTTGGCGATCTGCACGCCGAGCACGTCGCCGAAGACGTCGGCGAAGGGTTTTTGCCAATCCGGGTCGAAGCGCTCGGCCAGGCGCTGCAGGCGGCGCGCGAGGTCGGCGTCGCCCTCGATCCGCATGCGCCCGACCGGCAGCGCATCGGCGTCGTCCGGCGCGGTCCCGAGCAGCCGCGGTAGCACGTTGCGCAGGCCGAACGAGACCACGCCGCCGAGGGTGGTGCGCACGGCGAGGTCGGGGCTGGCCGCGGGATCGACCGGCCCCACCCGCAGCCGGTCGCCCTCGACCGTGAGCCGCAGCGCCAGCGGGTCGGCCGAGCTGTCGCCGCCGGCCAGCGCCAGCACCACGCTGCGGCCGTCCAGCGGCGGCAGCGCGTCGCGGGTGTCCGGATCGAGAGCGATGGCGCGGTTGAGCGCCGATTCCAGCGCGCGGCCGGCGCGCGGCTTCCAGTCGAGGGGGGAGGTCATGGCGGCATTCTAGCCGGGGCCGCCGCCGTCACGGCCGCCGGGCATTCCGCCTGCCGGGAACCGCTCAGCCAACGTCGCTCCCCTGCCGCGCAACGCACTTCCCTTCGTCCGGACGCACTTCCCCTCGCCCGGATCGATCTCGCGCCTCAAACCCCTCTCCCCTCGCAGGAGAGGGGTTGGGGAGAGGGGCACGCACGCCGAGGCGCGCCTGCGGCGCGATCCCCTCTCCGCCGCGCGCAGCGCGACGACCTCTCCCGCAAGGGGAGAGGTGACAACAATGCGCTGCCGATTGCGTCATCTGCCTTCTCGGCCGCTGCGCGCGCAGTCCCAACTTCCCCGACGCCGCCTCAAGCCCCTCTCCCCTCGCGGGAGAGGGGTTGGGGAGAGGGGGGCGCACGCTGAGGCGCGCCTGCGGCGCGCTCCCCTCTCCCGCCGCGCGCAGCGCGACGACCTCTCCCGCAAGGGGAGAGGTGACAACAATGCGCTGCCGATTCCGTCATCTGCCTTCTCGGCCGCTGCGCACGCAGCCTCATTTCCCCGATGTCCGCCTTGAGCCCCTCTCCCCGCGCGGGAGAGGGCTGGGGAGAGAGGACGCACGCCGCTGCGCTTCAGCGCAGCGTCACAGCGCCCGACGCCGCCGCCAGCCGCGCCAGGCCCTCGGCGATCGTCACCTTCGGCACGTAGCCGAAATCGCGGGTCGCGGGCGCCATCGAATACCAGTGCGTCGTGCTCAACTGCTCGGCGAGGAAGCGGGTCAGCGGCGGCTCGCCCTTCAGCGGGAGCACGGTCCACAGGCCTTCGCAGACCGCGCCGATGGCGTAGGCCGCGCTGAACGGGAGCGACTTGTCGACCTCCGGCGCGCCGACCGCGCGCAGCAGCGCGTTGACGATCTCGCGGACCGGCGTCGGCTCGCCGTTGCTGATGAAGTAGGCCTTGCCGGCGCAGGCCGCGCCCGGCGCGAGATGGTCGAAGGCGTCGAAGTGGGCCTGCGCGGCGTTGTCGATGAAGGTGGTGTCGATGCGGTTGTGGCCGCCGCCGACGAAGCGCAGGCGCCCGGCGCGGGCGCGATCGGCGAGCCGCGGCACCAGTTGCTGGTCGCCGGGGCCCCAGATCAGCCGCGGCCGCAGCGCGACGGTGGCGAGATTCGCGTCGTTCGCCGCGAGCACCGCCTTTTCGGCGATCGTCTTGGTGGTCGCGTAGGGCGCCTTGAAGCCTTCGCCGTAGGGCACGGTGTCGGCGGTGCCGCCCTCGACCGGATGGGTCGCGCGGTGGGTGACGCTGGGCGTGGAGGTGTAGACCAGCCGGCCGATGCCATGGGCGCGGCAGGCGGCGAGCACGTGGTCGGTGCCGACCACGTTCGCTTGGTGGTAGCTGTCGTAGCTGCCCCAGGCGCCGGCCTTGGCCGCGTTGTGGAACACCGCGTCCATGCCGGCGCAGGCCGCGGCGACGGCGTCGCGGTCGGCCAGGTCGCCGCGGATCTGGCGCACACCCAGCGGATCGAGGTCGGCGTAGTGCCCGCGATTGAAGCTTGCGACCTCGTGCCCGCGTTCGACCAGCCCGCGGCACAGGGCGTGGCCGAGGAATCCGCCGCCGCCGGTGACCAGGATCTTCATGCCGTGACCTTCATGCGCCGCCCCTCATGCCGTGACCTTCATGCCGTGACCTGCTCGCCGCGCGTTTCGCGACTTCGTCCGATGACCGCGCACATGGTACGCGGCGCGGGCGTATGCTGCGCCGCAGACCCCCGCGAGGAGCCCGCCATGCGCCGTCCGTCCCTGCTTGCCCTGATCGTGTGCCTGACCGTCGCCGGCGGCGCCGGCGCGCAGTCGCTGGAACAGCAGCTCAAGGACCGCCTGCTCGGCGGCAGCGCCGGCAGCAGCAGCGCCGGGCTCAGCGAGAAGGACGCCGCCGGCGGGATCAAGGAAGCGCTGGCGCAGGGCGTCGACCGCGCGGTGCGCCAGCTCGGCGCCCCGGACGGCTTCTTCCGCGACCAGGCGGTGAAGATCCTCGTCCCCGAACGCCTGCGCAAGGCCGCCGACCTCGCGCGCAAGTTCGGCGCGGGCCGGCAGGTCGACGCGTTCGAGCTGTCGATGAACCGCGCCGCGGAGAAGGCGGTGCCGATGGCGGCGAACATCCTCGCCGACTCGGTGCGCAAGATGACGGTGCAGGACGCGATCGGCCTGGTCCGCGGCGGCGACACGTCGGCGACCGATTTCTTCCGCCGCACCAGCGAAGACAAGCTGTACGCCGCGTTCCTGCCGATCGTCACCAAGCAGACCGCCTCGGTGGGCGTGACCCAGAAGTACAAGGACTTCTCGAAGAAGGCCGGCGGCAGCGCGCTGGCCGGGGCGCTGCTCGGCGGCGGCAACGGTCAGCCGATGAACGGCGCCGACCTCGACGACTACGTCACCCGCCGCACCATCGACGGCCTGTTCCACGTCATCGCCGACCAGGAACGCCAGATCCGCCAGAACCCGCTCGCCCGCACGACCGACCTGCTGCGCCGCGTCTTCAAGTGAACGCCGGCCCGGTCCGGCGCGACGCCGGCGCCGGGTCGGGCTCGAGGTCGGACTCGAGGTCGAACTCGATACGCCGGCGCAGGGTGCGCCCGACGCGGCGCGCGCATCGCCGAACACCGACCGCCATCGCATTCCGCGAGACGGCCCGCCGATAGGATCGCCGGGCTGCGCGACGTTCGCCGTGCGCGGCCGACCGCCGTCGCCCCCTGGAATCGCGCACCGGCCGACGGCTTTTCCGTACCCAACGACACAAGGAAGCATCGCCATGGTTCGCAACACTGCACTGCACGCCGCGCTCCTCGCCGCGCTGTCGATCGTCCCGCTCGCACACGCCGCGCCCGTCGAAATGAAGGCCGACGCCGTCGTCGCGGCGCCGTCCGCGAAGGCGCTCGGCGGCGCCGATTTCGCGATCGCCGCGCGCGGCCCGACCCTCGTCGCCCTGTCCGCGCCCTCGCTGGGCGACGCGCGCGCCCTCAAGAGCCGTCGCCAGCAGCAGGCCAAGCACGGCCAGCCGTTCGAGATCGGCTTCGCACGCGACGTGCCCAACCCGCGCATCGCCCTCGCCCGCCTCGGCTGGCAGAAGCTCGCCGACGGCCGCTACGCCACCCGCTTCGAGATCGGCTCCGCCGACGCGGTCGCGGTCCGCGCCGCGTTCACGCTGAAGGCCGCGGCCCGGGGCGCGGATCCGGCCGGCGTCACCTTCCGCTTCGGCGGCGACGATGGTCGCGTGTTCGAGATGAACGGCCGCGAGTTCGCCGGCAAGCAGGGCGGCTGGTCGCCGGTGACGATGGGCGCGCGTTCCAGCGTCGAAGTCGTGCTGGCGAAGGGCCTGCGCCCGCAGCAGTTCGCGCTGGCGATGCCGCAGATCTCGCACCTCGACATGAGCCCGATCGCCAGCGAGGCCGCGATCGCCTCGGTCGCCAAGATCGGCGAGAGCGGAAGCTGCGAGAACGACATCGTCTGCCGCGTGAGCCCGACGACCGGCTTCCTCAACGCCGAGAAGGCGGTGGCGCGCATGCTGTTCACCAAGGGCGGCGCGTCGTACCTGTGCACCGGCACGCTGCTCAACAACAGCAACGCGACCAAGCGCCACCTGTTCTGGAGCGCCGCGCACTGCATCAGCTCGCAGACCGTGGCGAACACGCTGCAGACCTACTGGTTCTACAAGGCGACCACCTGCGGCGGCACCACCCAGGCGCCGGGCGCGGTGACCCTGACCGGCGGCGCCTACCTGCGCTTCTCCAACACCACGCGCGACACGCTGCTGCTGGAGCTCAAGACCGCGCCGCCGGCCGGCGCCTACTACGCGGGCTGGACCAGCGCCGCGATCGGCGCCACCGGCACCGCGATCGAAGGCATCCACCACCCCGCCGGCGACGCCAAGATGTACTCGCTCGGCAGCGTGACCGGGCTGAGCACCACCATCGACCGCAAGTCGCCGCTGTACCAGGTGGTGTGGAATTCGGGCGTGACCGAAGGCGGCTCCTCGGGCTCGGCGCTGTTCAGGATCGCCGCCGACGGCACCTACCAGCTCACCGGCGGCCTCTACGGCGGCTATTCGTACTGCTCCGCGCCGCGCGACCCGGACTACTACTCGCGCTTCGCCGACGTGTACTCCAGCATCTCGTCGTACTTCGGCCCGTAAGCCGGCCTTCGCACGTCATCGCGACACGACGGGCCCGGCGCATGCCGGGCCCGTTCTTGTTGCGGCCATCGATCAATCGCGCACGAACAGCAAGCGATGCAACGCTTGCATCACCGGGCGTGCGAACGGCGCCGCCTGCGCCAGGAACACCTCGAACTGTCGATTCCAGCGTCGCCGCGTCTCGACCGGAACGCGATGCCGCTGGAGCCACCGCGAAATCATCGTGCTGATCAGGATGCCTGCGAAACCGCCAAGCAACAGGCCTGCAGGCTCGACGACCTCGCGCGGCAGCCATGCCGCCGCGAGGAACATGCCGCCCCCCGTGCACGCGGCCATCAGCAGAGTGAAACACCAACCCCAGACCAGGTCTTCCCGCGTCGGCGGCAACGGCGCGTCGTCGCGAGTCATCGCACGCGCGTCGCCGCCCACGCCGCCAGCTTCTCGCGCCCGATCTTGGCGTTGTGGCGGATGTCGACGGGGAAAGGCTTGGGGTAGTGGAGGAACGTCGTCACCTTCGCGGTGTGGACGAAGCCTTCGCCAAGGTGGCGCAATGCCTCCTCGATCCGCGGCCAGTCGGCGACCGCCACGCCGGCGCGCAGCTCGACGCACAGCACCGGCACCTGCGACCCGAACGCCCCGATGCCGACCAGTGCGGTGCGGCGCACGTCGGGATGGGCGTTGAACACCGGCTCGATCTGCTCGGTGCACAGCGTGTCGGCGGCGGTGACCACGCGCTGGGTCTTGCGGCCGCAGAACCACAGCCGCCCTTCCGCATCGAAGTAGCCGAGGTCGCCCATGCGGTGGACGATGCGCTCGCTGCCGTCGGGCAGCGACTCGCGGATCTTCGCCAGCCGCGTCTGCGCCTCGCGGCCGAAGTACTCGTCGGTGGCGGTGGGGCCGGCGACGGTGATCTCGCCGACCAGCCCGCCCTTCACCAGCAGGTCGTCCGACCACTGCGCGATCGCCGCGTCGTCGACGCGGATGATGCGCACCTCGTTCGGCGGCACCGCGCGGCCGACGCAGGTGCCGGCGCCGTGCTCGGTGCGCGCGCGCAGAGTCAGCAGCTCGCGGCCCTCGATGATCGCGACCGGCAGGCATTCGGTGGCGCCGTAGGGCGTCCAGAAATTCGCGTCCGGCGGCAACAGCGAGCGGATCTTCGCGACCACGTCCGCCGGCACCGGCGCGCCGGCCGACATCACCGTCTTCACGCCGGCCAGCGGCTGGCCGTGGTCGGCCAGCACGCGCATCAGCGCCGGCGAGCCGAACAACTGGTCCACGCCGAAACGCGCGATCGCCGCGTGCAGCCTGCGCGGATCGGCCTGCGCCGGCCGGGTCGGGTCCATGTCGGGGATGATCGAGGTCGTGCCGAGCGCGGGATCGAACAGTGCGAACGGCGGGAACGTCGGCAGGTTGGTGCCGCCCGGCGCGATCCCGAACGCCTGCCCCAGCAGCGCGATCTGGCCGACGAAATGGCGGTGGCGGTAGACCACGCCCTTGGGGATGCCGGTGGAGCCGCTGGTGAACAGGATCGCGGCGACGTCGTCCGGCGCGGTGTCGGCCAGTTGCGGCCCGGCGCCCGCGCCGGCGCGCTCCAGCGCGGCCAGGGTGACGTCGGCGAGGATCGCGCGCGCGCCGGTGGTCACCCGCACCCGCGCGCTGCCCGCCCAGCGCAGCGCCACCCGCGCGACCTGCGCCAGCGGGATGCCGATGAACGCCTCCGGCTTCGCTTCGTCCAGGCACTGCCGCAGCGCGCGGCGATCGATGCCCGGATCGACCAGCACCGGCACCGCACCGGCCTTGAACAGCGCGAACATCAGCAGGAAGAACTCGGGCGTCGGCCGCACCATGACCACGGTGCGGGTGCCGCGGACGATGCCGCGGGTGGCCAGGCCCGCGGCGATGGCGTCGCTGCGGCGGTCCAGGTCGGCGTAGGTCAGGGCGACGGCGTAGCGCCCGTCGCGGCCCGGGCAGCGCATCGCCACCTGGTCGGGCCGGGCGGCGGCGAGCGGCGGCAGGCAGGCGGCGATGTTGCAGGGCGTGGCGGGGGCGTCGGCGGTCGTCATCCCGGCATTGTCCCCCGCCGGCGCCCCCCCTTGCCAACCGCGGGCGGTTCGGGAGAATGCCGCTCCGCCGGCGCACCGCGCAGGCACCGGCGCTTTTCCCCGAACCCTCCCCGCCACCCCGCCCCGGGCGCACGCCCGGCCACCCGGCCCACGCGCATGTCGCATCCGTGTCTGAGCTGCGGCGCCTGCTGCGCCGCCTATCGCGTATCGATGCACTGGTCGGAGGCCGAGCCCGCGCTCGGCGGCGCGGTGCCGGTCGCCCTCACCGAAGTCCTCGACGGCCACCGCCGCTGCATGCGCGGCACCTGGGCGCAGCGGCCGCACTGCATCGCCCTCGCCGGCACGGTCGGCGACGCGGTCCACTGCACGATCTACGACGCGCGCCCTTCGCCCTGCCGCGAGCTGCGGATGTCTTGGCAGGACGGCGGCCCGAACCCGCAGTGCGACCGGGCGCGGGCGCTGCATGGTCTGCCGCCGCTGCGCCGGGAAGACGTGGCGGCGGCGCTCGCGGGCGGCTGAGGCTCAGCGCGCCGGGCGCAGGCGTCCGCGCAGTCCCGCCAGCGGCGAACCGCGGCCGTCGTCGGTCAGCCCCGCGGCGACCAGCCGCCGGAACGGCGCGAACGTCGCCGCCGCGTGCAGCGCCAGCCGCCGCAGCCGCCTGGCCGGCGCGCGTTCGTCGGTGTAAAGCCCGGCCAGCCACTGCGTCGCCAGGTACAGCGGCCGCGTCGCCCGGCGATGGGCGCGTTCGTAGTCGGCCAGCAGCGCCGGCGTCCAGTACGGCCGCCCGGCCGCGTGCGCGCCGCGGATCGCGCGCGCAAGCGTGTCCTGGCCGAGCAGGCCGAAGTTGAAACCGTGCGCGGTCACCGGATGCATGCCGACTGCGGCGTCGCCGATCGCGACGAAACGCTCGGCCGCGAACCGGCGCGGATACACGCCGACCAGCGGATACGCGCAGCACGGGCCGGTGAAGGTCATCGCGCCCAGCCGGCCGCGGAAACGCCGGGTCATGTCCGCGCCGAAGGCCTCGGGATCCAGCGCCTGCACCGCCGCCGCCTCGGCGTGCGGCAGGGTCAGCACCACCGACGACGCGTGGCGGTCCTGCAGCGGCAGCAGCGCGAGGGTCTGGCCGTAGTCGAACCACTCCCACGCGGTCTGCTCGTGGTCGCGCTCGTGGCGCACGCGGCAGACCAGCATGGTCCGGCCGAAGTCGCGCATGTCCGCGCCGATGCCCATCGCCCGGCGGGTCTCGGAGAAGCGGCTGTCGGCGGCGACGATCAGGTCGCAGCGCAGCGCGGTGCCGTCGTCCAGCCGCACCTCGGCGCCGTCCGCGCCGCTGCGCACGCCGGTCACGCTGCGGCCGTCGAACAGGACCACGTCGGGATGGCCCATCGCCTCGGCGAAGGCGGCCCGCCGGATCGCGTGGTTCGGCACCAGCCAGCCGAGCTGGTCGCGGCCGCTGTCCTCGTGGCGGAAGCGCAGGCCGTCGGCGTCGTCGCCGTCCAGGACCAGCGCGTCGCGCAGCACCGACGGCTCGTCCGCGGCCAGCCGCGCCCACAGCCCGAGATCGGCCATCAGCCGCTGCGAACGGTGGGTCAGCGCGATCTCGCGGCCGTCCTCGGCAGGCGCGGCCAGCGCCGCGCGCGGCTGCCGTTCGACCAGCGCGATGCGCAGGCCGCTGCCGGCCAGCGAGCGGACGAAGCACAGCCCGGCGGGACCGGCGCCGACCACGACGAGGTCGAACGCGGCCTCGGACGGACACGGGGAAGTGGCGAATGCCTCGGCCATGGCGCGCCCTCGCGGCGATTGCGGAGGTCGCAGGTTAGGCGGCGCGGCCCGGCGCGGCGTTGATCCGGGTCAAGCGGGGACGGCGCGCGGGACGCGGAGACCGCCCCGGCCCGGTAGCGCGGCCTTCGGGCCGCTGCCGTTTCGGTGTATCGGTAGAGCGGCCTTCAGGCCGCTGTTTTCGAGACGAGACCAGGGCGAAGCGGCCTGAAGGCCGCTCTACCGACATGCAGGAACCACCGCGGCCCGAGACCGCGCCGACGGGTGCGGATGCGCGCGGGTCGCGACGTCAGACCGGATGCGCGTCCAGGAACCGCCGCATCGCCGGCACCAGCACCTCGTGCTTGTCTTCCAGCACGTAGTGGCCGGCATCCTCGAAAGCGTGCGACTCGGCGTCCGGCAGCGCGCGCTGGAAGCCTTCCAGGAAATGATGGTCGAACACGAAGTCGCGCAGGCCCCAGCCGATGAAGGCCGGGCGGTCGGCGAAGGCCGGCAGGCGCTTGCCGGCGGCATCGACCAGCATCCACGCCGCGTCGTCCGGGCCCAGCGGGATGTCCTGCACGAAACGCAGGGTCGAGATGCGGTTCGCCCACGAGTCGTAGGGCGCCAGGTAGGCCTTGCGCACGTCGGCCGGCATCCTGCGCACCACGCCGTCGCGCGCGGCGCCGGCGGCGAAGGCGTTGAAGCCGCGGATCAGCAGCGCGCCGAGCTTCATGTCGCGACCCAGCGTGAGCTGCCACGGCATCGGCTTGGCCGCCGGCAGCGGGAACGCCGCGGTGTTGGTGATCAGCAGCCGGCGCACCTGCGTCTCGTGCGACAGCGCCCAGCCGAAGCCGATCATCCCGCCCCAGTCGTGGACCGCCAGGGTCACCGGGCCGTCGATGCCGAGATGCTTGAGCAGCGCCTCGAGATCGTCCACCCGCGACTGCAGCGTGTAGCGATAGCGGTCGTCGCCGGGCTTGTCCGACAGCCCCATGCCGACGTGGTCCGGCACGATGCAGCGGTAGCGGTCCCTCAGGCCCAGCACCAGGTGGCGCCAGTAGTAGCTCCACGACGGATTGCCGTGCAGCATGACGATCACCTCGGGAGCCGCAACCTCGTCGTCGCGCGGACCCTCGTCGAGGTAGGACATCGCGATGCCCGGACGGACCTCGAAACGCCGTGGGGTGAAGGGATAGTCGGGATAGGCGGTGGTGCTCATTTGCGGCATGTCATCGGCGGCATCGGCGCGGGGCAGCGTTCCACCGCGCGCGGCGGCCAGGGAACAGGGCCGCCAAGGATAAGCCCTGACCCCCGGTTTGGCACCGCGGCGGGATCGCCGCCCCGGCCGTCGTCAGCCCTTGGGCTTGCCCAGCAGCCGGTCCGAGAATTCCTCCAGCGCCTGCTTCAACTGCTCCTCGCGCAGGGCCATGGCCAGCGCCGGGCCCTCGGTCGGCATGGTCTTGCCGCGCTTCGCGGGGGCCGGCGCCGGGGCCGCGGACAGGGTCGACAGACGTTCGGCGAGCAGCGCCAGCACCTGCTGCAACTGCTGTTGCTGCTCGACATGGCGCTCGAACCAGTCGGCCGCGGGGCCCGGCGCCGGCGCGGCGGCGGGGGGCGGCGTCGGCGCGGGCGTCAGGCGCTCGGACAGCCGTTCCAGCGAGGCCAGCAGTTGCGGCCAGGGCGTCTCGGCCGCGGGCGCCGCGACCTCGACCTCGACCTCGGCCGGGGTCGGCGGCGTCGCCAGCCCGCGCACGCTTTCGACCAGGTCGTGCAATTGCGCCACGACGCGCGGGCCGACCTCGGCCTCGCCCGCGCCCATCGCCCGGTCGCGCAGGAAATCGCGTCGGATCTGCGCCCAGCGCTCGACCTGGGCGGCGTCGAGCGTGCCGCGCAGTTCGCCGAGCTTGAGCAGGTTCTCCTCGGCGCCGCCGGTGAGCAGTTGCGCCTCGCCGCGGTAGTGATCGGCGATCAACTGCTGCAGCTCGGCGTCGTTCATCGCCGGCGACACCTTCTCCGCCAGCTTGTTCATGTTGCGGTAGCTGCCCTGCAGCTTGAACGGCGGCTCGGTGCGGTAGCGGTCGGCCTGCGCGGCGCTGGCGATGTACTGGCGGTTGACCGCGTACACGGTGTCGCGCACGCGCATCAGGCGCGTCAGCGTGGCCGCGATCTCGTCGATCTCGGCCGGGCCGTAGGCATGCGCCAGCGCGTTCGCGGAGAACGGCCGGCCCTCGACCTTGTCGACGAGCTTGTAGAGATCGCCGAGCTCGCGCTGCGCCAGCGGCGCCAGCACCGGGCTGGAGGTCAGCGCATTCTCCAGGTAGCTCATCAGGAACGTCGGCTCGCGGCCGCCGAGCACGTCGCCGAGGTTGTAGACGTCGGCGCGGTTGGCGAGCATGTCCGGGATCCGGAACACCTCGCCGGATTCGGTGTACGGATTCCCCGCCATCACCACGCAGAACTTGCGCCCGCGCAGGTCGTAGGTGCGGGTGCGTCCGCGCCACACACCCTCGATGCGCCGGGTGCCGTCGCACAGCGAGATGAATTTCTGCAGGAACTCGGCGTGGGTGTGCTGGATGTCGTCGACGTACAGCATCACGTTGTCGCCCATCTCGAGCGCGAGGTTGAGCTTCTCCAGTTCCTGGCGCGAAGTCGCGTCCGGCGCCTGCGCCGGGTCCAGCGAGCGCACCGCATGCCCGAGCGCCGGCCCGTTGATCTTCATGAAGATCAGGCCCAGCCGGTGGGCGACGTACTCCATCAGCGTGGTCTTGCCGTAGCCCGGGGGCGAGATCAGCATCAGCAGGCCCATCAGGTCGCTGCGCTTGGCCTCGCCGACGGTGCCCATCTGCTTGGCGAGGTTGTCGCCGATCAGCGGCAGGTAGACCTCGTCGATCAGCCGGTTGCGCACGAACGAGGTCAGCGGCTGCGGCTGGAACTCCGACAGCCGCAGCGCTTCGCGTTCGCGCGCGACCAGCGCCTGGCGCAGGTGCTGGCAGCGGCGGAAGCGCGGCAGGAAGTCCTCGCGATGGCGACGCAGGCGTTCGGCGAAGTCGTCGACGCCCAGCGCGATCGCGCCGTCGACGATCCGCGGATGTTCGCCGAGCAGGCCCTCGACCCGGGTCCGCAGTTCGGTCTCGCGCACCTGCGCCAGCGCCTCGTCGCCGAGCAGCAGCAGCGCCGCGGCCTCGGGTGCGTATTCGGCCAGGTCGGCGTGCGCCGGCGCCTCGACCAGCGCCTCGCACCACTGCATCGCCAGCCGCCAGCGCGCGCCGGGGTCGTCCTGGGCCGCGGCGAGCGCGGTCTGCAGTTCGTCCCACAGGCGGTCGCCGTCGAGCCGCTGGCGCAGCGCGTCGTGCAGGACCCGCGCGTAACGGCTGAACGCGAACGTCGGACGGGCCGCGGCCAGCACGTCCACCAGATAGGCCGCGGCGCGCGCGTGCAGCGAAACGTCGAACGCCAGGCCCGCCGAAGCGGCGAACGCTTCCAGCGCGCCGGCGAGTTCCCCGCGCAGGGCGTCGAGGCCGCTGCGCCGCGAGAACACGCGCTCGATGCCCTGCGCATTGCGCGCCCGCGTCGACCACTGCGCGGCCTCGGGACGCACCCGCAGCCGGGTCCAGGCGACGCTCGCCCAGGCGCGCGCATCGGGCGCATGCACGAGCGTGCCCGCGGCCTCGCGCAGCGGCAGCAGCGCGAGCAGCAGCTTCACCGCGTCGTGGTCGTGGATGCCCTTCTCGTAGCCTTCGCGATAGCGCTGCGCTGCGAAGTCCTGGACGGTCTTCGCCAGTCGCTCCGGCTGCTTGGCCTGCAGCAGCAGCGCATCCGCGTCGAGGCCCTGCTCGCCCGCTTCGGCCGCGGCCAGCACCGCGCCGGCCAGGTACTCGGCACGGCACAGTCCCGCCGACTCGGATTCCAGCGGGCTGTCCCACACATCGCGCAGCGCGTCGAGCTCGGGGTCCTGCACCGGCGCGAAATAGCCGGTACCGGTCAGGTGCAGCGCCAGACCGTCGCCGCGCGGCAGCACGGTGAGGTCCAGCGGCTGGGTGTTGACGCTGAAGCGGTGGCGCGGGCCGAGGCGGACCACGTTGCCGTCGTCCTCGAACAGTTCGCTGCGGTCGCGCAGCGCGCGCACCGACTGGTCGCGGACGCGCTTGAGCCGCGCCTCGAGATCGTCCGCGCGCACGCTGTCCTCCAGCTCGCGCAGGCGCGCGGCGAGGTCGCGCAGCTTGAGCACCAGCGGATCGCCGGCGAAGAAGGCGTTGAGGGCATCGGCGTCGCCCAGCCGCTCGGTGCGCCGCGGCAGACCGTCGAGGATGCGCGACGCGGCGTCGGCCAGCGACTGCGCGCGGCGCTGGCGCTCGTCGAGCAGCGCCTGCTTGTGCGCCTCGAAGGTTTCGATCAGCTCCTCGCGCTTGGTCGCGATGTCGGCGAGGAACTGCTCGTGCTCGCCGAAGCGGCCCTCGATCTCCTCCAGTTGCAGCAGCAGCCGCGACAGCGCCTGGTCGCAGGCGTCGGGATCGCGAGCCGCCGACAGCGCGCCGGCGATGCCCTGCCCGAACAGCGCGAACTGGGCGCCGAACTGGGCCACCGCCTCGCCGGCGCCGAGCTGCTTGCGACGCTGCTCGGCGCGGGCGCGCGCCTGGTTGAGTCTGGCGTAGAGCGCGGAGATCGCCTCGACCACGCGGGTGCGCTGCGCGGCGTCGTCCACCGGCAGCGTCGCCATCAGTTCGGACAGCAGGTCGAGGTCGGCGGACAGCGTCCGCATCGCGTCGAGCGGCTCGCGCAGCGCGGCCGCGCCTTCCGCGCGCTGCGCCTGCGCGTCCAGTTCGCCGATGCGGACCTCGTACGGCTGCAGCACGCGGGCGTCGGCGAGGAACGCGCCGGCCGCCGCCGCGGTGCGCGCCTGCGCCTCCTGCAGGGCGGCGTCGAAGGCGTCGATCGCGGCGCCGTCCGCATAGCGCTGCTCGCGCAGCGTCATCCAGCGCCCGCGCTGGGCCGACAGCGCGTTCAGCGCGGCGACGCAGTCCTGCACGCGCTCCCAGCGGTCCGGATGCAGGCCGTCGAGCAGTTCGCGCTGCCGCGTTTCGGCCTCGCGCATCGCCTCGCCGGCGCGGCGACGCAGGCCCTCGACCTTCTCGTATTCGTCGAGCACCGCTTCGCTGCCGGCGACGATCTCGCGCAGCAGCGACGCCAGGCCTTCGCATTGCGGGTCCTCGATCCAGTGATGACGGTCGAACAGCCGCCGCGCGTTCTGGCTCAGGCGCTGGTAGTGCGCCGCCGACAGCGCCTCGGTCGCGATCTCGCGCGCGAGGTCGCGCAGGTCGGACAGCCCGCGCACGAGGTCCGGATTGCCGACGCGGGCGAAGAAGCCGGTGCCGGCCGGCTGCGCGAGCGCGTGTTCCTCGGCGGCGAACGGCGTGCGCCACACCTGCATCGGGTGGACGCGGGTCGGCTCCGCGGAGTCGGCGCTGAAGATCACCATGCGCCCGTCGCCCAGCCGCGCGTAGCCGTGGCCGATCACCGGCGGCTGCATGCCGCGCTCGATGGTGTTGTAGACGCACAGCGCGATGCGGCCGTCTTCGGGCTCGTAGAACAGGTACAGCACGTCCTCGCCGTTTGGCGCGCGCAGCGTGCGCCGGAAGCGCATGCCCTGCACGTCCTGGTCGAACGTGCGCAGCTCGCCGCTCTGCAGCAGGTAGCCGCCCGGGAACACGATGCCGTGGTCCTCCGGCAACTGCACGCAGGCCTGGCCGATGGCGTCGATCCGGTACACCTTGCGCGCGACGGTGCTGTAGGCGAGGTGGCGCCAGGCCTTCTCGCGGTACGGCAACACCCGCAGCAGCAGCAGCGTGCCGACCCGCGCGTATTCGATCTGCGCGTCGTCCAACGACTGGGTCTTGTCCTCCACCGGCTCGCTGTACAGGCCGAGCCCGGATTCGGTGTTGTTCTCGATCTTGATCGTCAGGTCGCCGCCGACCGTCTCCACGAACACCGTGTCGAGGATGTTCATGTGCGGATGACGCCCGTTGACGGCCTGCTCGCGGCCGGCCCGGGTCCACTCGAAATCGTGGGGCGCGGGCAGCGCGATGTCGCGCTCGCCGCGATTGTCGACGTAGCGCACGCTGCCGTCGGTGTCGACGCTCCAGCGGAACACGCGCATGTCGTCGATGCGCTCGCCGATCTGGAACGCCGCCAGCAACTGGCCGTCGCGCACCATCAGTTGCAGCAGGCGCGCGTGCTGGTAGTAGGCGAACAGTTCGCCGAAATCCTTCGCGAACGCCGGTTCGGCGAGGAAGCTGCCGGCGACCTCCACCGGCACCACGTCGTAGCCGGCCTCGCCCTCGACCAGCCGGTACAGCGAGAACACGTCCTCGACCCGGGTGGTCTTCTTCAGCCCCATGAACACGTTGTAGCCGAACAGCAGGCAGTCGCCGACCTGGACGATGTCGCGAGCGACGCAGTTGTGCTCGGTGCGGATGCGGACCCGGCCGATCATCTCCATCCGGCTCGCGCCGAAGGCTTCGATCCGCGCCGCGTTCAGCGCATCGACCCGCTGGCGCAGCGCCTCGCCCTGCGCATCCAGCCGGTGCCGGAGCACCTCGTAGGCGCCGCCTTCGGCGACGGCGCGGTCCACCGCGCCGTCGGCGGCCTGCGTCGCCTCGTTCGCGACGGTTGCGATCTTGTCCGACATCGTGTCCTGCCTCGTGGTGCCAGGGCGCCGTCCGCCGGCGGTCGCCGGCGGACGTCTGGCGGGATCAGGCCTCGCCGGCCGCGGTCTCGGCCTTCGCTGCCGGCGTCCTGGCGCCGCCCAACTGCAGCGACATCAGCTTGTCCAGCAGCTCCTGCACGATCGGGCTCTTGCCGGCCACGCCCTCCACCGCCTTGCCGACCGACAGCGCCTTGGCGAACGAGTCGAAGAACGCGCCCTCGCCGCCGACGATGTCGATGTTGGCCTTGGCCAGCGCGGTCGACAGCACTTCGGCCTGCTCGCGGGCGATGTCCTTGTTGGCTTCGATCGAAGCCATCGCCTGCTCGAAGGTCTTCTCCAACTGCATGCGGAACTCCTCGTGCGCGCGCGCCTGGTCGCTGAGCGACCCCAGCGCGGCGAACTTGTCGGTCAGGCCCTCGGCCTCCGAGCGGTACTTCTCGCGCAGCACTTCGGCCTGCGAGAAGCCGACGCCCTTGATGACCTCGGCCTCGGCCGCGCCCTTGTCCTGCGCACCCTTCGCCTCCGCGGCCATGGTCTCGGCGACCACGCGCGCCTTCGCCAGGCCTTCCTTCTCCAACGCCGCGGCCGCGACCTCGCGCACGCGCGCGTCGGCGAGCCCGGGCGCCGCGCGCTCGGCCTCGATGCCTTCGGCCATGCGCTTCTTGCCCTCGGACTGCTTGGCCGCCGCTTCCAGTTCGGCCTGGGCGATCACCGTGATCTGCACCGCGCGATGCTTGGAGGCGGCCTCGTCGGCCTCCGCCTGCTTCACCTGGCGCACCAGTTCCTGCTCGGCCTTCGCCTGCGCGGCGAGGATGGTCGCCTGCTTCTGGCGGTCGGCTTCCGACACCAGCCGCACTTCCTTGATGCGCTCCTCTTCCTGCGCCACGGTCTTCTCGACCGCGACCCGCTCGCGGACCACGTTGGCGATGTCCTTGCGCTGGACTTCCAGCGCCTTTTCCTTGTCGATCTGCTGCAGTTCGACCTCGCGCTCGCGGGCGACGATCTCGAGCTGGCGCGCACGGTTGACCTTCTCGACCTCGATGGCGACGGCGCGCTGGCGGTTCTGCTCGGCGACTTCCACTTCGCGCATGCGGTTCTGCTCGCGGATGTCGAGCTGTTCCTGGGTCGCGATCCGCGCCTGCTCGGCCTTCAGGCGCTCCTCTTCCTGCACCTTGTGGGTCTCGGCCTCCTCGCGGGCGCGGATCGTCGCGATCTCGCGCTGCTGGCGCGCCTCGGCGTCGGCCTGCTGGCGCTCGAGCGCGAGCATCGCCTCGCGGGTCTCGACGTTCTTCTTGCTGATCGCCAGCTCCTCGTTGCGCGCGAGTTCGTTAGTGATCACGTTCTGCGCGGCGGTCAGCTCGGTGATCTTGCGGATGCCCTCGGCGTCCATGATGTTGCTCGGGTCCAGCGAGGACTTCGGCGTCTGCTCGAGATAGTCGATCGCGACGTCCTCCAGCACGTAGCCGTTGAGGTCGTTGCCGATCACCTCGATTATCCGGTCGCGGAATTCCTGGCGGTTTTCGAACAGCTTGACGAAGTCGATCTGCTTGCCGACCGTCTTCAGCGCCTCGGAGAACTTGGCGTTGAACAGCTCGTTCACCGCGGCCTTGTCCGACGCGCGATCGACGCCGATCGCCTTGGCGACCTTGAGCACGTCCTGCGGCGTCTCGTTCACCCGCAGGTAGAACGCGACGTTGATGTCGGCGCGCATGTTGTCGCGGCAGATCAGCCCGTCCTTGCCGCGGCGATCCACTTCGAGGGTGATCAGCGAGATCCGCATGAACTCCTTCTTGTAGATCACCGGGTAGACCAGCGCGCCGGTGAAATGCACCTTCGGCGTCGACGACAGATCGTTGACGATCAGCGCCGTGCCCTGCGGCACCTTGACGTAGAAGGCCTTGAACATCCCCAGCAGGCCCAGCATCAGGACGATGCACACCGCCGCGATCGCCAACACCCACATGATGTCCGTTACATGCTCGCTCATCACACGTTCTCCAGCACTTTGAACTCGTCGAGTTCGGAATGTGTCCGCCGGGCGTCCGCCGCGACGGTCGCAAAGGGTCAGAGCCGCTCGAATTCCTCGGCCGAGATCGCCCGGTAGGCGTTCCGGTCCTCGAGGTATTCGATCAGCACCACGCGGTCGCCGCGGACGAAGCGTCCGGACACGTCCGCGCGCACCTGCAGGATCAGGCCCGCGCCGCCGTCGTCGACTTCCACCGTGCCCGAGGTCAGGGTCAGTTCGGGGCTGCGCACCGTGCCGTAGCGGCCCAGCATCGGCCGCTGCGAGACCGGCGCGTAGCGCCGCATCGCGCGACGCACCGGCGTCAGCACGATCCGGCCGACCGGGATCGCCAGCAGCAGGCCGCCGACCATCGTCGCGATCCGCGCCGGCAGCTCGAAGATTCCCAGCGGCACGGTGCGCAGCACGTACTCGTCGACGAAGAAGCAGAAGCTCCAGCCGACGACCGCGATGATCGTGAACACCACCATGATCGGGACCCCGTGCAGGCCGAACTTCATCAGCACGCCGCCGGCGTCGCTGCCCGCCTCGTGGTGGCGCCCTGCGTCCGCGTGGTCGCCGGCGCCTTCCGCATGCCCGCCATGCGCGTGCCCGCCCGGATCGTGGCCGATGCCGTGCGCGCCGTGCGCGTGCCCGCCGAGGCCATGCCCGCCGACGTCGTGGCCGCCGAAGCCGTCCGGCATCAGGCCGTCCACGCTGTCGACCTCCAGGATGCCCAGCGCCGACAGCAGCCAGTGGACCACGACCACCAGCAGCAGCACGCTGTAGACGACCGTCGGGAACGACGTGACGATTTCCAGGAACAATGCCATCGCTGCCCTCTCCCCCGCGTTGGTTCAGTCGGCCTGCTGCTTCAGCCGCGACAGCACCGAATCGGTGCGGTCTTCTTCGGCGATGATCCCGGCGCGACGCAGGCGCGCTTCGAGGCCATCGTCGCCGCCTGCGTCCGCCAGCGCGTCCTCGACGTCCAGTCGCGCGCCGCGTGCGCTCTGTCGCTGGCGGATGCGCTCCAGCGAATCCAGCGCGGTCCGCACGCGAACGTCGGAATCGCGGCGGCGGCTCGCCACCGCGGCCTGCGCGCGCTGCACGGTCTCGGTGGCGCGCACCGTGTCGACCTGCTGCTTCAGCCGCTGGATCGTCGCCTCGAAGCGCGCCGCGGTCGCGCGCAGGTGGGCCACGCCCCCGGCGAGGTCCTTGACCCGGGCGGTCTCGCCGTCGCGTTCGATCTCCAGCAGCGCGATCTTCGCCGCGACCTCGCGCGCCAGCGCCTCTTCCCCGGCCTTCAGCGCCTTCACCGCGTAGCCTTCGTATTCGGCGAGCTTCGCGTTGGCCGCGGCCAGCCGCTCGTTCGCCACGTGGCTGCGGGCCAGGGTCTCGGCGAGCGTCGCGCGGACGCGATGCAGTTCGGCGTCGTGCTCGCGGATCTCCTGGTCGAGGATGCGCAGCGCCTGGCTTTCGGCGATCGCCTCGCCCAGTTCGTTCACGCCGCCGCGGACTGCGGCGACCAGCCGCTGCCACACCGCCGGCGCGGCCTCCGCCACGCGCTCGGCCTGCGGCTCGGCCGCGGCTTCGGGTTTCGTGCGCGGCCGCCCTTTCGTGCTCATGCGGCCTCCCGCAGCTCGCGCAGGTGCGGCGCGTAGGCCTCGGTGGCGCGGATGGTGTTGTCGGCGAGGCTCTCGACCTCGAACAGCACGTCGGCCAGCGACGAGGTCGAGCTCAGCGCGCCGAACATGATGTACACGTCCTCCCCGTCGATCACCTCGATGCCGAGCGTCGACAGCGGGAACAGCTTGTGGGTGCGGAGCACTTCCTCGTTGAACGCAGCCTGGTCCTCGATCTGGTCCACCGGCCACAGCAGCGCCTCGACCACGATCTGCCGGCCGACCACCGCCATGAACAGCGGCAGGTCGCCGTAGTCGTGCATGGTCAGGTACAGGCCGGGCTCGGCGCCGTCGATCAGTTCGACCGCGAAGGCGCCCTCGCGGGCCCGCGCGTGGTTCGCCAGCGCCTCGTACAGCGCCGGGGCCGTCCACACCGTGTCGTTGCTGCGCATCGTCTCGTCTCCCCCCGCGCGCCGGCGCGGGACAAGGCCTTGCGGGCGGCGCATCCGCCGCTCGATCGCCGCCAGTTCGTCGGCGTACTCCGGCAACACCCACAGCTCCTTCTTCACCAGCCCCTGCTCGCGCAGGCGGTCGCGGTGGCGACGCTGATAGAAGGCGGAGCTGCGGCGTTCCATGAACGGCAGCCTAAGACTCACATGTGACGCTGTCAAGACATCACATGTGGGATTCGGATGGAGGGTCGATCTGCCGCCGTCGCCCCACGCTGCCCGGCCGAACGCGAGGAAGGGGCGCGCGGCCAGACGATCGCCGGGTCCGGAAACGCGACACCCCGGCCGGGGCCGGGGTGTCGGGAGGCGGATTCGCGCGGGCGGCGCCGGAGCGCGCCCGGATCGGGGTCAGGCGGGCAGGCCGTACAGCCGCCGAACCTCGTCGATCCGGGCCTGGACCTCGGGGGCGACGCCGTCGCGCTCGGCGCGGCCGAGGATGTTGGCGAGGACGCGCTTTTCCTCCTCGTCGACGGTCTGGTCGCGCAGGGCCAGGGCGAGCAGCTTCTCGAGCTCGGCCAGGTCGAGGCGGCCGTCGTCGGCGAAGACGTGGATGGAGGCGATGGCGATTTCGTGGTGGCTGCGCAGCTTGTCGTTCACGGGGGCTCCTGGGCCTGCGGCAAGAACGCGAAACCCCGGCCGGAGCCGGGGTTTCGGGAGGCGGATCGGTCGGCAGACCTTGGCAGAGCATGCCTGCCGGAGCAAGCCCCGGGCACGCTTGCCGGCGCGCACTTACCAGACCACTTCGGCCATCGAGCAGTTCAGGCCGGAGCCGATGCCGAGCAGGGCGATGCGGTCGCCCTTCTTGAGGCGGCCCATCTCGCGCAGCTTGCTCAGCACGATCGGCACCGAGGCCGGACCGATGTTGCCGTGTTCGCCGAAGATGGTCATCACCTTGCGCGGATCGATGCCGAAGGCGTCGACGAAGGCCTTGGTGTGGACCTTGCTGACTTGGTGGATCACGAACTCGTCCAGCTCGTCCACGGCCCAGCCCAGCGCCTGGCGGGCGGCGATGAAGGTCTTCTGCGCCAGCTTCAGGCCTTCGGTGAGCAGCATCTTGGTGTCGGTGACCATGCGGTCGAGGTTGCCGCGGCACAGGGTGTTCCACTGCGTGGCGGCGCGGGTGACGCCGCCGCGGTAGCGCGGTGCGCCCGGGGCCAGCTCGGCGCGGGCCAGGACCATGGCGGCGGCGCCGCAGCCCAGGGTGAGGGTGGCGAGCTCGTTGCGGAACTCCTCCTCGGTGGCGTCCGGGCGGGTCATGCGCTCGAGGGTCTTCTCGTAGGCGAGGTTGGCGGTCTCGCCGTCGACGATCAGCGCGTAGTCGATCTCGCCGCGCTCGATCATCCGGCTGGCGATGTCCATGCCGTTGAGGAAGGCGAGGCAGGCGTTGGCCACGTCGAAGTTCTGGCAGGTGTCGGACAGGCCGAGGTTGCCGCTGACGATGCTGGCCGTGGACGGCTCCAGGAAGTCGCGGCTGACCGAGGTGTTGACCAGCAGGCCGATCCGGGACGGATCGACGCCGGCGTCGGCGAGGGCCTTCACGCCGGCCAGGGTGGCGGCGTCGGAGGCCTGGACCTCGTCGTCCCACAGGCGGCGGGCGTGGATGCCGGCGACGTCCTCCAGGACATTGGTCTTGATGCCCAGACGGTCCAGCGTGGGCTGCAGGCGGGCGTTGATCTCGGCGGTGGTCAACTGACGCGGGGCGTCGATGTGAGCCAGACCGGCGATGGCGACGTGTTGAAACAGCATGGAGGGTGGCCGTCAGGCAGGCAGGAACCGCATAGGGTAGCGCCTTCGCCGGGGCTCCGCATGCCGGAAGCGGGCCGACGGTCGCATTTCGGGTGCCCGGAGGCCGCTGGGCCGACGGCCGGGGGGCCGGAGAGGCCCCCGCCCCCTGCCCTTCGACCCATGCCCGGCGTCGCCGACCGAGGCAGACTGGGCGTCCCCCACCAGCCCAGGAGTTCGATGCGATGGCGCGCCTGATCGTGGATGCCGTGTCCCAGGAGTCCAAGTCCGTCCACGAGGACGGTTACGTCCTGCTGCTGTTCGTGTCGGTGTGCCGGGCGGACAGCGGCGCTCCGGTGAACGGGTTGGGCCGCGAGCATTTCCGGGTCTGCTCGCCGCTGGGCGCGGTGTTCGAGATGAACATCCTCGGCGCCGAGGAACTGGACTGGGAGCCCGCCGACACCGAGGCCGCCGGCTGCTACAGCCTCCGCGTGGCCCGGAAGTGGGCGCACAACGGCGAGCTGAGCGAGTGGAACAAGCTGGAGTCGGCCTGTTTCGGGGTCCAGGTGCGGGTGCCCGACGGCCGCGGCGAGTTCGACCAGGGCCAGACCGCGGTGCGGATCGAGAGCTGCGGCGGCCGCGGCTGAGCCGCGGTCAACGCGACGGCCAGGCCCAGGCCGCCCAGCGGCGCACGCCGGGCTCGGCATGGGCCTCTAAGCGTTCGCGCCAGCGCTGCCGCCGCGCCGGCTCGGCAGTCACCATCGGCAGCAGCGAGACCAGGCGCTGCAGCCGCCGGGGTTCGCCGCGGCGCCATTCGGCATCGATGACCGGCTCCCAGAACGCCGGCGGCCGTCGCGCCAGCCCGTCGCGCAGCGCCGCGGCCTCACTCTCGCCGAGATAGCGCTCGAGCGCCCACGCCGTTTCGTCATCCGGCAGGCAGGCGCCCAGCGCCTTGAACGCCGCCGCACGCGCCTGCCGGTTCCAACTGTTCCAGCCGTCGCGCGCGGCATGTTCGGCGAGCAGCGTCTTCAGCCGCGCGACCGAGGCCGCGTCGCCCCACGCGCCGAGGGTGGCGATGGCGGTGGTGCGCAGGCCCCACCACTTGTCGGCGAGCGCGGCCTCGACCTCCGCGCGGGCGTCCGCGTCGGGCGGGCGCGCGCCCAGCGCGCGCAGGCGGTCGCGGCGCTCGCCGAGCAGGTTCGCGCCCGGGACCGCGCGCTGGGTGCGGCGCGCGCGCCGGCACGGCAGGCAGCGCACGGCGGTACTGTCGATCGGGCCCAGCCGCTCCTCGTACCACCACTTCTGCTGTTTCGCCGTCCACACCTGTTCCTGGCCGCAGTCGCGGCAGGTGAAGACCTTGTCGATGTAGAACGCCGGCAGCGTCCCGCACGTGTTGTTGTGGCGGGCAAGCAGCGCGCGGTCGGCGTCCTCGACGCCGTCGCCGGGCCGGGCGACGGCGTACGGCGGAGCGCTCAGGCGCGCTTCCAGCCGCTTCGCGCGTTCGATCCGTTTCAGCCGGATCTCCTCGCGCCGCCGCCGGCCGCTCTTCACTTCACGCAGCGCCAGGCGATGAAGCGCTGTTCGCCGACGGCCGGCGGCGCGACCGGCTGCACGGTGTCGGCGCCGAGGCCCGGGGCCTCGTTGCGGGCGAGCGTTTCCAGTTCGTCGCGCACCTTCAGTGCGTTGCGCTTGTAGTACAGCACGTTGTCCTTGACCGAGACCTCGATCTCGCCGCGCTTCTCGCAGCCGGCGGGCTCGACGGCGACCACGCGCACGCGGTCGGCGCCCGGCGCCATGTGGACCCAGGTGCAGGCGGACACGGACAGCATCGCCGCGACGACAGCGGCGCCTCGCACGAACGCTCGCAGGGACATCGGACGCACTCCTCGAAAACACGATGCCCGCCATGATGGCGGGCATCGTCGGAGGGTGGCAACCTCGGGAGGTCGCGCGAAAACCCTGCAGTTCACCTTCGCAGGCCGCATGCGCGGCCCGGAGGGCGTCGCGGCGTCACGTCACTTGCGGGCGGGCTTGCCGTCCGCATCGACGATGGTCACGTCGCCGAACTTCAGCGCGCGCACGCCCTTCTCGATCTGCTTGAGGTCGCCGACCACGACCCAGGTCAGCGCGTTCGGGTCGAGCGTCGCCGCGGCGGCCTTGACCTGGTCGACGGTCAGGCCCTCGATCTCGGCCTTGCGCTGGAACACGTAGTCGTCGGGACGGCCGTAGCGGACGATCCCGGCGAGCGTGCCCATCACCGCGTTCGCGGTCTCGTACGAGCCGGGCAGGCTGCGGATCTCGGTGGACTGGATCTTGCCGACTTCCTGCGCGGTCGGCGGCGCCTTGCCGGTGGCGAAGCCGCCGATCTCGCGCTGCAGTTCCTTCAGCGATTCGACGGTCTTGTCGATCTGCACCGGCGCGAACGCGATCCACGGCCGCTGGCCAAGCGCGTTGGAGGTGAAGCTGTACGAGCCGTAGGCCCAGTGCTTGTCTTCGCGCAGGTTCATGTTCAGGCGCGAGGAGAACTCGCCGCCGAGCACCGAGTTGGCGATGTCGAACTTCACCGCGCCGGCGTCGGTGGTCGAGGGCACCAGTTCGCCGACGTAGAGGTTGGCCTGGATCGCGCCGGGCTGGTCGATCAGGAACACGCGCGGCTTCTTCGGCAGCGCCACCGCGGGGATGGCGCGCGCGGCGAGCGCGGCGCCCTCGCCCTTCCAGTCGCCGAAGTGCTTCTCCAGCAGCGGCACGATCTCGCCGAGCGTGGTGTCGCCGACGATCAGCAGGGTCGCGCCTTCCGGGCGCACCCAGGCGCGCTGGTAGCCCAGCAGGTCGTCGCGGCCGAGCGCGGAAATGGAGGCCTCATCGCCGGTGCCGCTGAACGGGATCGCGTAGGGATGGCCGGCGCCGTACAGCAGCGGCGGCAGCACCCGCAGCGCGGCGCCGTTGGGACGCGCCTTCTCCTGGCGGATGCCGGCGATCCAACTGGCCTTGACCCGGTCGATCTCCTTCTGGTCGAAGCGCGGGCGACGCAGCATGTCGGCGAACAGCGCGATCGACGGATCGAGGTTCTGCTTCAGCGCCGACAGGCCGGCGCTGCCGCCGTCGAGGCTGGCGCCGGCGTTGAGGTTGGCGCCGAGGGCCTCGGCGCGGTTGCCGAAGGCGATGGCGTCGAGATCGCCGGCGCCCTCGTCGAGCATGCCCATGGCGAAGCTGGAGGTGCCGAGCTTGGCGCCGGTGTCGGCCGCGAAGCCGCCGCCGAACAGGTAGTTCATCTGCACCACCGGCAGGCCGTGGCGCTCGGCCAGGACCACCTTGGTGCCGTTGGACAGCGTGGCCCGCTCCAGCGCCGGGAATTTCAGTTCCGGGAAGGTGTCGGGCACCTGCACGCCGGCCTTGCGATCGACGGTGCTGGCGGTGGTGCGGTACTTCTTGTCGACCGGCGGCAGGGTCAGCGGGGTCGGCGTGACCGCCGGCGCCTCGGCCAGCGGCGTGCGCTCGCCGGGGACGACCACCAGCGTGTGGCTGCCGTGGCGGGCGCCGAGCCAGGCGTTGCCGGTGGCCTTCACCTGGGCGACGGTGGCGGTGTCGTAGTTGCGCAGGCTGTCGCGGAAGCAACCCGGATTGCCGGTGTAGACCGCGCATTCGGCGAGCACGTCGGCCTTGCCGCCGAAGCCGCCGATGCGCTCCACGCCGCGGATGAAGTCGGCCTTGAGCACGGTGCGGGCCTGGTCGAGCTCGACCTGGGTCGGACCGTCGCGCAGCAGCGCCTTCACTTCCTCGTCGATGGCCGCCTCGACCTTCGCCGGATCCACGCCCTGCTTCACCGAGGCGCTGATCAGGAAACCGGAGCTGAGCTGCGAGGCGAAGATGCCGGCGCTGACGTTGTCCACCAGCTTGTCCTGGTGGACCAGGCGCTTGTCCAGGCGCGAGGCGCGGCTGCCGCCGAGCACCTGCGAGAGCAACTGCAGGCGATCGACGTCGGCGGTGCCGGCCTGGGCCACGTTCCAGATGCGGTAGACGCGCGCCTGCGGCACCTTGTCGGCGATCTGGGCGCGGGTGTCGGACGCCAGCGGCGCCACGTCGACCTTGGGCTGGGCCATGGTCGGCGTCGCCGGGATGTCGCCGAAATACTTCGCGACCTTCTGCTTGGCGGTCGCCAGGTCGATGTCGCCGGCCAGCACCAGCACCGCATTGTTGGGGCCGTACCAGGTGCGGAACCAGTTCTTCACGTCCTCCAGCGAGGCCGCGTTGAGGTCGGCCATCGAGCCGATCGTGGAATGGTGGTAGGGATGGCCTTCGGGATACATGGCCTTGCCGAGCAGCTCGAACACCTGGCCGTAGGGCTGGTTCTCGTTCTGGCGCTTCTCGTTCTGGACCACGCCGCGCTGCTCGTCCAGGGTCTTCTGGTCGATCGCGCCGAGCAGGTGGCCCATGCGGTCGGATTCCATCCACAGCGCCATGTCCAGCGCGGTGGTCGGCACGTTCTCGAAGTAGTTGGTGCGGTCTTCGTTGGTGGTGCCGTTCTGGTCGGTGGTGCCGACCAGCTCGAACGGCTCGAAGAATTCGCCCGGGTGGTTCTCCGAGCCGTTGAACATCAGGTGCTCGAACAGGTGGGCGAAGCCGGTGCGGCCCTTGGGCTCGTCCTTGCTGCCGACGTGGTACCACAGGTTGACCGCGACGATCGGCGCCTTGCGGTCGGTGTGCACGATCACGCGCAGGCCGTTGGGCAGCGTGAACTGCTGGTAGGGGATGTCGACGCCGGCCGCTTTCGCCGGCTTCGCGGCCGAGGCCGGCAGGGGCGCGAACGCCAGGCCGCCGCCGACGGCCAGGGCGAGCGAAACGGCCAGCGCGCCGAAGCGCAGGGCGGAGGTGGAACGGGCGTCGGACGACATACGGGACTCCAGGCAGGCGGGCGCCCTCGGGCGCATGAGCGGGTGGACGGGCGCGGCGCCGGCCGCGGACACGCGCGACGGCCCGGTTCGACAGCGCCCGGCAGGCGTTGCATGCTAGCCCCGGGTCCCGGGCGAGGCACTAGGCCACAAGTCCCGGCCCGCCATCGGAGGAGGTCGCATGCCCCAGCCATCCATGCCCCAGCCATCCATGCCCCGGCCATCCATGCCCCCGTCATCCATGGCCCGGCACTGCCTGGTCACCGGCGCCAACCGCGGCATCGGCCTGGAATTCGTCCGCCAGTTGCTGGCCCGCGGCGACCGCGTGGTGGCCGCCTGCCGCCAGCCCGGCAAGGCCACCGCGCTCAACCACCTCGCCGGCGACTATCCGGGCCGGCTGCGGGTGCTGCCGCTGGACGTGGCCGGCGCCCGATCCCGCGAGGCCTTCGCCCACGAGCTGCCGCTGGTCTGCGAACGCCTCGACCTGCTGGTCAACAACGCCGGCGTGCTGCATTCGGGCGAACGCTTCGGCCAGCTCACCGAGGCGAACTTCGACGACAGCTTCCGGATCAACGCCTCCGGCCCGCTGCTGCTGACTCAGGCGCTGGCGCCGCTGCTGGCCGACGGCGCGACGGTCGCGAACCTGTCGTCGATCCTCGGCTCGATCGCCTCCACCCAGCGCTTCGGCACGCCCAGCTACGCGGTGAGCAAGGCCGCGCAGAACATGGCCACCCGCCTGCTGGCGCACGCGCTGGCGCCGCGGGGGATCGTGGTGGTGGCGCTGCATCCGGGCTGGGTGCAGACCGACATGGGCGGCGACGGCGCGCAGGTGGCGCCCGCGGATGCCGTCGCCGGGCTGCTGCGCACGATCGACGGCCTCACCGCCGAGGACAGCGGCGGCTATCGCGACTGGCAGGGCGGCCGCCTGCCCTGGTGAACGACCGGCCTGCGTGAACGACCGGCGCGGCGGGCGATCGGCCGCGATGAACGCCGGCCGTCCGCCCGGCTCGTCCGCCGCGACCGCGTGACCTTCGACACGCGGCGGCGGTCGCGCCGGCTGCTGTGATCGACCGGCCCGCCTGCCCGTCCGTCCGCCACCGGAGGCCCCATGCGATCGTTCCTGCCGCTCCCGCTCGCCCTCGTCCTCGCCGGCTGCGCCGCCACCGCCGAATACCGCGACACCCGCGCCGCGGTCGACGCCGACCCGCTTTGCGCCAGCCAGCCCAACGGCCCCCACGATCCGGTCGCACTGCGCTGCGAGCGCCAATCCACCGTCGAGCTCAAGCGCCGCGAGGCCGAGCCGCTGGACCTCGAGCGCGAAGGCCGCGACACCCCGCCGCGCTGACCCGCGCATCCGCCGGCGCCGGACGACCGTATCGTCCGGCATGCGCCCCCTGTCCCGCTGTCGTCCGCCGACCGCCGCGCCGGCACTCGTCCTGGTCGCGACGCTGCTCGCGCTCGCCCCGGCCAGCCGTGCGGCCGTGCTCGAAACGGTCGGCGACGCGCACGCGCGCGACGACGGCCGGCTGCTCTACCGCGAACAGCACCTGGTGCGCCGCGACGGCGACCGCCCGCTGGAACGGCTGGTGCTGTACCGCTGCCCCGACGGCACCGCGTTCGCGCGCAAACGGGTCGACTACCGCGCGTCCACCCTCGCGCCCGATTTCGAGCTGGTCGATGCCCGCGGCTTCCGCGAAGGCCTGCGCCGCGAACGCGGCGCGCCGCGGGTCTGGCACGACGGCGCGGCGGCGCGCGCGCTCGCGACCCCGGAGGCGACGCTGGTGGCCGACGCCGGGTTCGACGAATTCATCCGCGAGCGCTGGTCGGCGCTCGGCCCCGGCCGCACCCAGGCGCTGGCGTTCGCGCTGCCCGCGCTCGGCCGCAGCCTGTCCTTCAAGATCCGCAACGCCGGCGACCGGACCCCGACGCTGCGCCGGTTCGAGCTGAAGGCCAGCGGCCTGGTCGGCCTGGTCGCGCCCGCCATCGCGGTGGACTACGACCTGCGCGACCGCCGGCTGCGGCGCTTCGTCGGGCCGACCAACATCCGCGATGCGCGCGGCGACCAGATCGAGGCGCGGATCGAGTTCGCGCAGGCGCCGCGCGCGGTCGAGGACGACGCGCTGTGGCGGCGGCTGGCCACGCTGCCGCTCGCCGCCTGCACGCTGGGGCCGTGACGATCGCGACGGCGGCGCGACGACCGGCACGGAACGCGGTGATCCCGTCCGCCGGGCACGGCACAATGCGCGGATGTTCGATGTCCTGCTCTACCAGCCCGAAATCCCGCCCAACACCGGCAACGTCATCCGCCTGTGCGCCAACACCGGCGCGCGGCTGCACCTGATCCGGCCGCTCGGCTTCACCCTGGAGGACGCGCAGTTGCGTCGCGCCGGGCTGGACTACCACGAATATGCGGAACTGCGCGTCCACGACACGCTGGAAGCGGCGATCGACGCGCTGCGGCCGCCGCGGCTGTTCGCGCTGAGCACCCGCAACGCGGTGCGCTTCGACACGGTGGCGTTCGCGCCGGGGGATGCGTTCCTGTTCGGCCCGGAGACCCGCGGGCTGCCCGACGACGTGCTCGCCGGCGTGCCCGACGCGCAGCGCCTGCGCCTGCCGATGCGGCCGCACAACCGCAGCCTCAACCTGTCGAACGCGGTCGCCGTGGTGGTGTTCGAGGCCTGGCGCCAGCAGGGATTCGCCGGCGCGGGCTAGGCCGGTCGCGGCGCGTGGCGGCGGGCCGCGATCCGCGCGGCCGCGCATTCCGCAGTCGCGGGGCGCCGTCCGTGGCGCCGCCGCGAGGCGTGTCCCGCAGCGGCGGGACGTCGAACGCGACATCCGGTGTCGCGGAGGCGGTACGCGCTACGTCCGCCGGCATGGTGGGGGCGCGCGCTTCTGCGGCGCGCTTCGTCTCGCCGGGCCATCCCGGCGCGCAGGCGATCAGCGCTTCGCGGGCGTCGCGGCGTCGCCGCTGGTGTTCGCGGCCAGGTAGGCCTTGTATTCGTCGCCGGTCAGCGCGCCGTCGGCGTTGGCGTCGGCCTGGTCGAACACCGCGCTCAGCGACTGCACCGGCTGGGCCTCGCTCTTGCTGAGCTTGCCGTCCTTGTCCTTGTCGAGGTCGGACCAGCGCAGCGCCTTCGAGGCGTCGGTCGCCGGCTGCGCCGCCTCCGGCGGTGCGTCCTGCTGGGCCTGGGTCGGCTCGGCGCTCTGCGCGAAAGCCGGTGCGGCGAACGCGGTCGCCAGTGCGATCAGCAACGGGGCACGCATGTCGATCTTCTGCTTCATCGGGGGATTCTCCGGGAGAAAAGTGGGGGATCGGGACCGGCGGGGTGTGGGAGGGCGCCGGTCGAGGTCGAGACTGCGCAGGGCGCGATGAACCGATTCCGCTACGCTCGCGCGGCGGCCAACGCGGCCTTAACCACTCGCCGTCGCGGATGCGCTAGCGCGGACCTGTCGCGCACGCAGGCATGCGGGTTCGCGCCGCGCAAGCTGAATCCGCCGCGCCGCGGCTCGACTGAATCGAACACAACCTTCACGAATCCGCGGGATGCGCGGCGTCCGTCCCGCGACGGCGTCCCGTGCGCGGCGTCACGCCTGCGCGAGCAGCGCCTCGAGATCCCCGCGCGCGGTCGGGCGCACCGCGCGCGCGACCTCGACGCCGTCGCGCAGCAGCAGCACGCTCGGCCACAGCTTGATCCGGTAGCTGCGGCCGAGCGGACGGCCCGGACCGTCCTCGATCTTCAGGTGGCGGACGTCGTCGCGCGCGGCCAGCGCCTCGCGCAGCAGCGGCTGCGCGGCGATGCAGTGGGGGCACCACCCCGTGCCGAATTCGAGCACCGTGAGTCCCGGCAGCGCATCGACTTCGGCGCGGGCCGGTTCGGAGGCGGCATGTTCGGCGGTGTAGGGCATGGCGGCGCTCCGGGGCGTGGGGTCACATGTGCTGGGCGGGGGTGTGCTGCGGTTGCACCGGCGCGACGGCCAGCGCCGCCTGCTGGCGCTGCTCGGCGACATGGCCGGCGGTCACTTCCAGCGGCACGTTCTTGAATGTGTCCATCGGGAACCAGGTCTTGCCGGTGTCGTTGTCGAGCGGGCCCTGCACCCCGAACAGGGTCCGTTTCTGCGGGTCGAACACCACGTGGTCGATGTCGATGCCCTGGCCGCGGGCGCCGTAGACCAGGGCCATCGAGAGATTCTCCTGCTGCGCGGGCGACAGCGGCCCGGTCTGGGCAGGATCGAGCTTCGCGACCTCGCCCCGCATCTTCTCGAGCAGGCCGAAGTCGTCCCGATGCATGGCCAGCAGTGCGGCATCGCGCCGGCTGACCTCGACGTCGGCGCCGTCGTCGGTGCGCTTGGCGGTCTTGGTGACGGGCTCGCCGGAATCGCCGTCGACGACGTGCACGTTCAGCGGCGGGTCGACGTCGTCGCGTCCGCGCTTCTTCGGATTCACCGCCTCCTCGTCGGCGTAGACCACCGGGGCGCCGTCGTCGTCGACCACGACGGTCGGCTCCGCAGTGGCGTATTCCGCGTCGACCAGCTCCGGATCGTAGTAGTGCCCGTCGGCCTGGAGCTCCCACTCGTGCGCGCTGTTCGCGCTGCGCGACATCAGCCGCAGGTTCTCCGGATTGTTGTAGAGGTCCATGACGTCCGCCTTCGAGATCGGCGGCGGCAGTTCGTCGCCGTTGGCCTGCGCCAGCTCGCGCGCCTCCCGGTTCGTGTCGAGCATCTGCTCCAGCGCGACCGTGAACGGAATCTCGTGGTCGATGTCGAGCCCGCCGCGGGTGACGAGCTGGTCGGTGGTCGCGCAGCGGAACAACTGCACGGCGTGGTCCTTCGCGCGGTCGTCCGGGTGGTCGGGATCGGGCACCTTCACTTCGCCGGCGTAGGCTTCCTTCAGCGCGTGGTCGAGCCACGTCGTCTTGATCGGGTCGTCGAAACCCAGGCCCTCGCGGGTGACGCCCGCGGTCCACACCGCGTCCGTCGTCCGCGACGAGCGCTCCACGCCGTGCACGTCCGGGTCGTAGGCGGGGTAGTCCTTGCCGACGTCGAAACGCATCCTGGCGTCGACCCAGTCCTTCCATTCCTTCGAATCGACGCCCTTGGCCGGGTCGTCGAGGATCGCGTCGGCACTGTTGCGGGCGCGGTTGTAGGTGGCGGGCACGGTGCGCAGGTTGCCGGCGTCGTTGTAGGCCAGCATCGCGTCCTCGCGGCTCCAGGCCCCGAGGTTGTCCAGGTGCTCGCGCCACTGCGTCCTGTGGTCGACGTCCAGCGCCTCGGGCGAGTTCCAGGTGCGGGTGCGCTCGTCGAAGAACAGCAGCAGGGGCTTGCCGTGGAGCTCGACTTCGGTGCTGCGGGCGTTGGCGGGATCCGCGGTCCACTCGTTGCGCATGTAGTCGACGGTGGAATCGTAGAAGCTCAGGCTCTCGCGCCCGCTTTCGGGGTTCCACTTCTTCTGGAAGGCTTCGCCATGGGTCGGCGGCAGCAGCTCGTCGGTGAATGCGATGCTGACCGTCTCGCCGCTCAGCAGTTCCTTTTCCGTGAGGGGCATCGGTGGTCTCCCTGGTCCATGTCCCGCGCAGGCCGCGCCGGACGTCCGCGTCAGCGCCGCACTTTACAACCTCGCACTCCACCCGGACACGGGTCCACGCGTGCGGGCGCGGCGCGCGGGCGCGACGGCGGCGGCACGGGCGCGACCGGCGTCACCGGTCGCGGCGTCCGCGGCGTCGCGCCCGGCAGCGCGAACGGGCCGATCAGGCTGTCGATGTCGATCTCCTCCAGCGCGCCGATGTCGACCGTGAAGTAGCCCTGCGGCAGGCGCGCGCGCTGGTCGCCGATCGCCAGCTTCGCGCGCGGCGGCGGATCGTAGGTCACGCGCGGCAGCGCCCACGGCATCGGGAACGCCGCGGCCGTCGCCGGCAGGTTGACGCCGGCGTTGCGCAGCGGGCTGGTCGCTGTCGGGCGCAGGTTGCGCGCGGCGATGTCGCGGAAGCCCGGATCGCTGCCGGTCACCGTGCCGGTCCACTCCGGCGGCACCGAGGTCGCGGTCGCCTGCACCCAGTTGCGGCTGCCGGCGACGCTGCGCGCGCCGCTCCACGGCGTGGTGACGAACGGCGCGCAGAACGGCGTGTCGGGCGTCGGGTTCTCCCGCACGATCGCCGGCGCCGCGCCGCCGGTCTGGAAGATCGCGTTGTCGTGCATCTCCAGGCTGCCCAGCCCGAGCTGCACGTACACCGCGGTCGCGCTGCCGGCGCGGTCGAAGACGATCGTGTTGCCGACCATGCGCACGCGCCCGTCGCTGGCGCCGTTGAGGTCGCCGCCGGCACGGATCGCGTTCGGCCACGCCGCGGTGTGCACGATCACGTTGTTCAGCAGCTCGCTGTCCTCGCGGCGCAGGCCGCGGCTCCAGCCGGCCTGCTGCGTCTCGCAGTCCGGGCCGATCAGCTCGATCTCCTGGTAGACGGCGCCCTCGAACCAGTTGGAGTGGATCAGGCTGCGCTCGTGCCGCACCTTCAGCAGATTGCCGCCGTTGCCATCGTGGACGTAGTTCCAGCGCATCGTGAAGGTCGCGCCCGGGTGCGCGACTTCGTCGGACTGCATGTAGATCGTGTGCCGGGTGGTGCCCGCGCCGCTGTCGTACAGCTCGCTGTATTCCAGCGTGAACGACCCGGAATTCTGGTCGGCGCCGAGGATGCCGTGGCCGGGGCAGGCGTGGATCACCGCATCGCGCACGACGATGTCGTCGGCCTCGCTGAACACGCAGGTGCTGCTGCCGCCGCGCACCTCGAAGCCCTCGAACACGACGTGGTCCGCGCGCTCGAACTTGAAGGTGTGGACGCCGCCGGCCAGCACCGGCCGGCTGGCGCCGGCGACGCGCTTCCAGCGCACGATCACCGGATTGCCCGGCGCGCCGCCGTCGTCCTCGCCCATCTTCGCGCTGTTGTAGGTGGCGTTGCCGTCGACCTCGACGATGTCGCCGGGCGCGAGGTCGCGGGTGTCGAACAGCGTCGACAACTGGGTGGCGTCGCGGCCGCTCGGGCCGACGGTCCAGGTGCGCGCCGCGGCGGCGCCGGCGGCGAGCAGGCAGGCCAGGGCCAGGCAGCAGCGGATGATGGCGCGAGGGGACATGCGCATGCCTCGATGTGGGATGTGCGGAAGCCCCCTGCCGCCCGCGCCGTGGATCGTACCGCCGGCGGGCGGCGGATTCGACGACCGCGGTCACGCCGGCGGCGGCGCTTCCCGGTCCGGCAGGTCGCGGCGGCCATGGCAGTCCAGGCCGCGGAGGCGGTCGTCGCCGTCCGCGCACCGCAGCGCCGCTGGCGCGGCCCCGGCGCCGGCGACGATCGCCATCACGGTGCGGCGGGTGCGAGGCCGTACCCGGCGTAGCGCGCGGCCACGCCCGGTTCCCGGCGCAGCGCTTCGGCGAGATCGCGATCGGCCGCCGCGGCATCGCCCTGTGCGCGTCGCGCCAGGCTGCGGACGTAGTACGACGAGGCCATCGCCGGATCGGCGTCGATCGAAGCGGTGTAATCCGCGATCGATTCGGCCATGCGGCCCATGCGGAAATGCACGAGGCCGCGATTGTTCAGCGGGTTGGCCGCGCCCGGCATCGCCGCGATCGCGCGGTCGCAGTCGTCGAGCGCGCCGGGCAGGTCCGCGCCGATCAGCGCGCGCACCCAGCAGCGGCCGTCGCGGGCGTTGCCGTTCTCCGGATCCAGCGCGATCGCGCGGTCGTAGGCGGCCGCCGCTTCCGGAAAGCGCCGCAGGTCGGCCAGCACCTTGCCCCGGTTCATGTGCGCGGCGAAGTGATCGGGATCGAGCTTCAATGCCCTGTCGAAGGCGCGCAGCGCGCCCTCGCCATCGCCGCCTTCGCTCAGCACCGCGCCGTACCAGACCGGCAGGTCGGCATCGCCCGGCCGCAGGTGCATCGCCGCCTTGTAGTCGCGCGCCGCGTCGTCGAACCGCCGCAGCCGGGTGGCGTGCATCGCACGGCTGTTCAGCCCGAGGATCCGGGCGTCGACGTCGAGCCTCTGGCTCGACAGCCATCGCGTGCAGGCGGCGATGCCGGTCTCGGGATCGACGTTCGCGTTCGTGCAGGTGCGCGCATCGCGCAGGCCGCAGGCGGCCAGCGACAGGCACAGCAGCGCCGCCGGCACGCGCGCGGACGACAGGGCGACGGGACGACGGCGCATGGGTGGACGCTCCTGGTGCGCAAGGACCGGCCACAGGATACGCCAGCCGATGACCGCCCCCCGCGAGTCGGGCATGATGCGCGCCTCCGCCGACCGGAACCGCCCATGCTGCAGACCTCCCGCCCCGACTGGGCGCGCCATGTGCGCGACGTGCCCGATTTCCCGAAGCCGGGCATCGTGTTCAAGGACATCACGCCGATGCTCGGCGACGCCGGCGATTTCGCCGCGGCGATCGACGCGCTGGCCGCGCCGTGGCGCGAGGCCGGCATCGACGCGGTGCTGGCGATCGAGGCGCGCGGCTTCATCCTCGGTGCGCCGCTGGCGCGCGCGCTGGGCGCCGGGTTCGTGCCCGTGCGCAAACCGGGCAAGCTGCCCTGCCGCGCGTTCCGCCAGACCTACGCGCTGGAGTACGGCGAGGACGCGCTCGAGCTGCATGCCGACGCGCTGCGTCCCGGCGCGCGCGTGCTGCTGGTCGACGACGTGCTCGCCACCGGCGGCACGCTCGCAGCCGCGCGCGCGCTGGCCACGCAGTCGCAGGCGGAGATCGTCGGCGCCACGGTGCTGATCGAACTGGCCGCGCTCGGCGGCCGCACGCGCTGGGACGACGACGCGCCGCTGCGGGCCGCCTGGGTGGTGTGACGCGCGCGCCGCGCCACCGCGGCGCGCGACCCGCTACTGGTGCAGGCCGGAATGCGGCTGGGCGAACTGCAGCGGCGGGCCCTGCTGCTGTTCCAGCACGCGCTGGTCGACCTTGTGCACGCGCTGGGTGTTCTCCTCGACCGTGAACTGCATCGCCGCGCGCAGCGGCACGTCCACGCGGTTGCCGATGCCGCCCTGGCCGTCGCCCTGGTAGGCGAACAGCGTCTGTCGCTTCTCGTCGCTGACGATGCCGTCGATCTGGGTCATGCCGCGCTCCTTCGCCGCGGCGATCAGCGAGGTCGCCATGTGCTCGACGTGGCCCGGCGCGGGCGGCTGGCCGTTGTTGAAGTACTGCATCGACGCATAGAGCTTCGGATCGTGCGCGATCATTCCTTCGACCGCCGCGGACACCTTGCCGTAGGTCGCGTGGTACGGGCTGTCCGGCGTGGTCAGCCGCGCCTGCGCGGCGGCACGGGCCTCCGGTGTCTGCGGCAGCAGGTTCTCCTCGTCGTGGTGGCGGGGGATCAGGTGGTTGACGAGGCCTTCGGGCGCAGGCTTCGGTAGCTGCGCCTCGTGCCCGGAGAAATGCTCCCGGATCAGCGACCGGGCCTGCTCGTCCAGCGGCGGCCCTTCCCGCAGCCAGCCGCGGAACTCGTTGCGCCGCTCCGGCGCCTCGGCGTCGCGCCACTGGCCGTGCCCGTCCATCTCGAATTCGTGCGAGCTGTTCACGCCGCGCGTCACCAGGCGCAGGTTGCTGGTGTCGTTGTAGACGTCGAGCATGTCCGCCTTGGTGATCACGTGCTCCGGGAACAGCCGGTGCATCTGGTCGGCGACGATCTCGAACGGGATCGCATGATCGATGTCCAGCGCGTCGCGCGTGGTCAACTGCCCCGAAGCGCCGCATCGGAACAGCGGCACGGTGTCGGTCTGCCCGGTCACCGGATTGTCGACCTTGACCGAACCCGCATAGGACTGGTGCAGGGCATGGTCGAACCACTTCTCCAGCACCTTCTTGTCGAACGACAGGTCGGAGCGGGTGTGATCTTCGGTCCACTCCTGGCCGGTGGTCGCCTTGGTGCGCCGCGCGAGGTCGCGCTCGGCGTCGAACGGCTCGGGCTGCGCCGACGGGTCGAAGCCGATCCGCGTGTCCACCCACTGTCGCCACGCCTGCGAATCCGCGCCGTGTTGCGCCAGCACGCCGTCGGCGCTGTCGCGGGCGCGGTTGTAGAACGACGGCACCACGCGCAGGTTGTCGATGTCGTTGTAGGCGCGGATGGCGTCGGCGCGGTTGTCCACCTCCTTCGCGATGAGGTGGTCGCGCCATGGCCGCACGTGGTCGATGTCCAGCGCGTCCGATGCGTGCCATGTCCCGGTCGTCGGGAAATAGAACAGCCGGATGTGCTGTTGGTCGATCTGCGCATTCGCCGACGGCATGGTTCCGCGCGCGCTTTCGTTGCGCATCCACTCGGCGGTGGAGTCGTAGAACTGCGGGCGCTCGCCGTTGCGGGGGTTGTAGGACGCGTGCTCCATGCGGGCGCCATGCACCGGCGGCGCCAGGTCCTGCCATTCCGGCAACCGCACGTGGTGGCGGCTGGCCAGGGCGACGTCGTGGATCTTGTCGGGTCTCGAGCTCATGGCCGGTCCTTTCCTTGTCCGATGTGCCGACGAGAACGCGTTTTACGCGGCCCGGCGGCCAACCGCGTGGGGGGCACGCTGGCCGGCGGCGGCGGCCGGTCGCGTTCCCGTGACACGACCGCCTCCGCGACCGGATGCCTGCCCGGAACCCTGCCCATGATTCCGCCGGAACGCCACGCCCGACACCACGCCCCGATGGCCGGCGCCGGGGGCGACGAGCCCCGCGAAGGCGCCGTCGCCGCCGGCAACAGGGCCGCGCAGGCGCCCGCCTGCGGCGGCGCACCCTGCTCGCTCGACGACTACGCGACGATCCACGCGGAGATGGCCTGTCGCAGGGATCCGCAGGGCGATCCGATCCACTACCTGCTGGTGCTCGCCGAACACGGCATGGCGCAGCCGCGCTGGCTGCAGTGCGAGGGCTACTGGATGCCGCGCGTCGGCGTGGACACGATCCTCGGCGCGCCCAATCCGCAGTTCGATCCGGTGCAGGCACTGCGGTTCCGCGCCCTGCTCAGGCAGGCGAGCGACCGCATCCACCACACCGCGGACTGACAGCGCGATCCCGTGCCGCCCGCCTCCGCTCGCGCGGCGCGGCATGGCCGCGCTTCCGACAAGCGCCGGCGATCGAAAATCGTGGCGCGATATCCCGCATCGATGCCCTCGGCGCCTTTGCGCGCACGCGCGTCGATCGCATGCGCCGTCGCGTGCCGAAACCGCGATCGAATCGCGCTTTCCGCGATGGACGCTGCGCATTTTCGTCCGGCATAGTGGCGACACGGCTCGCATCATTCGGACGATCCACAGGGGCGAAGGGTCATGGCGGACCTGCCGCAGTTGTACGAAGCGCTGGAAGCGCACGCGTCGCGCGGCACCAGCGCGAAGATCTCCTTCTATTACGCGGCCTCGCCCGGCGGGACGCTGTCGCATGGCGCGGTGTACGTCGACCACGGCCGGGTCGCGCGGCTCGATCACCTGCGCCTGCCGGCAGCCGAAGCGGTGGACGCGATCGCCGCGCTGCGCTTCGTGAAGATCGCATCGTTCCCGATGGGCGAAGCGGCCCCGCCGTCCGACCTGCCCGCGGCCAGCCTGTCCTGGGTCATCGACGTGCTGCGGCTCCGGCACGCGTTGCCGCTCGCCCCGCTGCCGCCGTTCGTCCCTGTCGCGGTCCCCGCCGCCGAGGCGGTCGCTGTGGCCGCCGTCGCGACGGCGGCGGCGCCGGACCCGTCCCGCGATGTATTCCCGCTCGCCGATCACGATCACGATATCGATCCCGATGTCGGTCCCGATAGCGATCCTGATCCCGCGGCGACGCCCGCAGCGATCGCGGTCGTCGGCGATCCCGTCCCCCGCGACCCGCCCGTCGTCCCCGACCCACCCGCATGGAGCACGCACATGGCCAAGATCTCGCTCGAACCCCTCCGCAGCCTCGACGGCTACATCGCCGCCGCCCTCGTCGACACCGAAAGCGGCATGCTCCTCGCCGGCGACGGCGCCGGCATCGATCTGGAAGTCGCCGCCGCCGGCAACTCCGAAGTCGTCCGTTCCAAGCGCAAGGTCGCCAACGCGCTCAAGCTCAACGACACCATCGAGGACATCCTGATCAGCCTCACCAAGCAGTACCACATCATCCGCCCGCTCGAGTCCAACCAGAAGCTCTTCCTCTACGTCGTCCTCGACCGCTCCAAGTCCAACCTCGCCATGGCCCGCCACGAACTGCGCACCTTCGAGAAGAGCGTGGATTTCAGTTGACGCGTTCCGGTCAGGCCGGCGGCAGCGGCGGCGGCCCCGGCCTCAAGGCTCCAGCGGTCCGGACAGGCGGAAGCGGAAACCGACCCCGCGGATCGGGTTCAGCCCCGGCACGCCGGGCACGATCGGCACCGGCAGCTTCGCGTACGGGATCAGCAGGTCGAGGATCACCACGCCGTTGAGCGCGAACGACGCGATGCGGTAGCGCAGGCCGACCGCGGCCTCGCGCGCGGCGCTCTGCCGGCGATGATCGCGATTGAACGCGACCCCGGAAAGGTCCTGCTGCATGGGTGCCTCCCCGATCGCGTACGTGCGATGCGGGCGATGGGACCGGGCGACGCCGATCGCCGCCGGCCGCGGCGCGCGTGGTATTTTCCGGCTCCCTGCGTCCGCGCGAGCGACGGCGCGAGCCTCGCGGAAACCCATGATCGACCCCGCACGACTGCAACGAGACGGCTACGCCCTGCTGCGCGGCGCGATCCCGGCCGACTGGCTGGTGCCGCTGCGCGCCGCGTTCGACGCCGGGGTGACGCCGTCGGACCGCTGGCCGGTGCCGCGCGGCCCGGACTGGCGGCATTCGATGCTCGATCTCGACCCGACCGTGCAGGCCGTGTGCCGACTGCCCGCGCTGCTCGCCACGGCCGGCGCGCTGATCGGCGAGCGCTTCTTCCTCGCGCAGGTGGAAGGCCGCGCGCCGCTGCCCGGGGGCGGCCACCAGGGCCTGCATCGCGACTTCTCCGCCGAACGTCCCGGCGACACCGTCAACGCGCTCGCCTTCTTCGACGACTACGGCCCCGACAATGGCGCGACCCGGCTGGTGCCGGGCAGCCACCGCCCGGCGCCGGATGCACCGCCGTTCGACCTCGCCGACGAATCGCGCGCCGTGCAGCTCAGCGGGCAGGCGGGCGACATCCTCGTGTTCGACGCCGACCTGCTGCATGCGGCCAGCCTCAACCGCAGCGGCGCGCAGCGGCGCTCGATCCTGATCGGCTACTTCGCCGAATCGCGCCACGCCGCGCACCTCGCCTCCGCCCACCTGCGCAACGTGCGCATGGACACCAGCGAACGGTTCGAGCCCTGAAGCGCCGCGGCCCGGCTCAGGCCTGGCGCTGCGCCGCCTCGCGCGTCCTCGCCTCGACCTGACCGACGTCCGCCACGACCGGTGCGGGCACCGCCGCGAAGCTCTTTTCCGGCGATTGCATCAGGGCCTGCGCGCTGTCGACGAACGCGCCCTCGCGCTGCCCGTTCGACGCCTGGTGGAAGACGAACACCCGCTCCTGCGCGGCGCCGGGATGGGCGCTGACCACGCCGTCGACGCCCTGCATCATCGGATTGGCCTTGTACGCCGCGTAGAGCGCGGCGCCGATGCGTTCGGCTTCGGGACCGGACCACTTGCCCAGCGCCTCGACGCCGCCCGCGATCCGCGCATACGCGGCGTTGTCCGGATGCGACGGGTCGCGGGGGTCCTGCGCGGTCGCCAGCCGCGGGCCGTGCGGGTCCGGCAGCTCGCCCGTCCGGCGCAGCGTGCCGGTGCGCGCGGCGTCGTCGAACAGGTCGAGGATCCGCATCCGGTCGTGGCGCGTGGCGATGTTGTCGTTGAGGATCGTGGGCACCAGCGGCGGGTGTTCGGGCTGCCCGCTGATGTTCATCGACCGGCCCGGGTAGTGGATCCCGGCCAGGCGCAGCGGGCTTTCGTTGACGAAGTAGTTCATGAAGTCGGGATCCACGCCCTTGCCCTTCGCCGGCAGGCCGTGGCCGCGCGCCCAGTCGACGAACTCGCCGGCCACGCCGACGTTGCCCAGCGGCGGCGCGTCGAAGGTGCGCCCGTTCAGGCCGTACATCTGCCCGGCCAACTGCGCGAGCCCACCGCCCAGCGAATGCCCGGTGACCTGCACGCTGTAGCCGGCGTAGGGGCCGCCCGGTTTGGTCAGGTCGAGGATCGCCTGCGTGTACTTCAGCGCGTCGGTGAACTGCGGGTCCCAGTCCCTGAACGGATTGGCGAAGGCCTTGTCCGGGCCGGTCCAGTCGACCGCCCCGCCCTTGGCCGAGGCGGCCGCGGCGACCGCGTCGGCCTTCCCGGTGAGCTGCAGCACGGGATTGTTCTGCGCCGCGACGCCGGTGGCGATCCCGGCCACCCCGGCCGGCACGCCCTGCTCCCATTCCGAGCCGCGGAAACCGATCACGATCTGCCGCGTCGTCGGGTCCACGAACGCGATCGCGGCGAAACCGTCCTTCGACGGCGGCACCACGGCGCGCATCCCGTCCGCGGGGCGATCGGCCTGGTTGCCGCCGTAGACGTTGTTGTTGACGTAGCTGCCCGGCAGCACCTGCCAGCCCGGCGGCAGGGGGTCCTGCCGCGGGTCGTTGCTGCAGACCAGCTCCTGCCTGCGGATCTCCTCGGGCGTCATGTACGCGGAGACCGCGAGCCGCGCCATGACGTAGTCGTTGCGGTAATCGGGCTTCGGGTCGGCCATGGCGGGTCGGGCGGGTGGCGGGATAGACGAAGCCTATCAGTTCCCCGACGCCGTCGACGATGCCCGCTCGTCGGCAGCCGGCGACGGCGGCGCTTCGCCCCGCGACCGCCGCAGCGTCACAGCCGCTCGGGCTCCGGCACGTGGTAGCTGTGCAGGTAGCAGTCGTCCCCGCTGTCGATGTCGTTGTCCAGTTCCAGCACGTGGACGCTGGCCGACACCCCGCCGAACTGCCAGTCGCGCACGGTCACGCCCTCGACCTCCGAGCCGCTCGACCCGAAGTCGCCGAGGTGGATCCCGCCGAAGCAGTGGCCGTTCACTGCCGAGAAGCAGAACACGCCGTTGGGGCCGGAGCGGCTCAGGATCAGCCGCCCGCGGCGGGTGAACACGCCGCCCTGGATGCGATCGAAGTGGATCGGCGACGGGCCGAGGCGCAGATCGTCCTCGGGTCGACGTTCCAGCGTCTCGCGGTCGTAGGCGAACACGATGTGGTCCGCGTCCGAATAGTGGTCGTAGATCGTGGTGTACAGCCGGCCGTTGAGCGGGTTCACGTCGCACCAGGCGAACAGGTCCTGGTCGGTGGCGACCGGACGGAACGCCTGCGACGACAGGTCGTCGGGCATCACCGCGACCCCGTGCGGGCCCTGCACCGGCACGTAGACCTGGCCTTCGAACCAGCCCGGCGCACCGACGTGGCCGCCGGCCTTGCCCTGCGGCACCGCGATCTTCGCCAGCAGGGTCGGGCCGGGGCCGTACTTGCGCACGGTCTTCTCGCCGTTGGACGCGAGGAACCACGCCGCGCCGTTGCTGGTCATGCCCTGCGCCTCCTCCGAGAAGGCCGAGTTCTCGGACCGGAACGCATCGCCCACCCGCGTCCATTCGCCGACGCCGGGATCGGTGATCCCCAACACCAGGTCGGCCACCGGCCACCAGCCCTGCCACGCCGGGTCGCCCGGCGCCCACGCCGCCGCGTACACGCGGCCATCGGCGCCGCCGACCACCAGGTCCAGCCGGTCCGCGCTGCGCGAGACCGCACCGATGCCCGCACAGCCGGCGACGCCGCCGGCCACCGGCCACCAGCCGCGCCACGCGTCGTCGCCCGGCTCCCACGCCGCGGTATGCACCGCACCGTCGGGCGCGACGGCGAACACGTCGAGCTTGTCGGCGGCGCGGCTGACCACGGCGATCGGCGCGCGCGCCGCCGCGGTGAACTGCGCCACCGGCCACCAGCCGCGCCACGCCGCATCGCCCGGCTCCCACGCCGCGGTATGCACGCGGCCGTCGCCCGCCACCGCGAACACGTCGAGTTTGTCCTGGCTGCGCGAAACGGCCGAGACCGGCGTGCGCGGCAGCGTCTGCAGCGCGCCGACGGTCCACCAGCCGCGCCACGCGGCGTCGCCCGGTTCCCACGCTGCGGTGTAGACGCGCCCGTCTTCGCCGACGGCGAACACATCGAGCTTGTCCTGCGCGCGCGACACCGCCGACACCGGCGCGCCCGGCGGCGCGCGCAGATCGCCGATCCGCCACCAGCCGCGCCACGCATCGTCGCCCGGCCCCCACGCGGCCGTGTGCACGCCGCCGTCCAGTCCGCCGACGAACAGATCGAGCAGGTCGGCGCTGCGCGACACCGCGGCGATCGGCGCGTGCAGCGGCGCCTTCAGCTCGCCGATCCGCCACCAGCCGCGCCACACGGTGTCGCCCGGCTCCCACGCCGCGCCATACACGTGGCCGTCGATGCCGACGACGAACACGTCCAGCTTGTCCTGCGCGCGCGACACCGCCGACACCGGCGCGCCGGGCGCGGCCTCCAGGCCGTCGATCGCCCACCAGCCGCGCCACGCGGCGTCGCCGGGCTCCCACGCCGCGGCGTACACACGTCCGTCCGCGCCGGTCGCGAACGCATCGAGTTTGTCGGGGCCACGCGTGACCAGCGTGATCGGGCCGAAGCCGGCCTGGGGAAGAATCTGTCGCACTCACCTGCTCCTTGTGTGGGGTCCGGAGCAAGCGAACGCCGATGCGTCGCGCGAGCGGCCAGCGTGACGACGGCGCGCGCGCGCTGGCCTCCGCGGCACCGAATCGACGTGATCGCCTGGGCGTGGTCGCAATGTCCGCACCCACGCGATCACGGCGGTGCGATCACGGCGGTGCGATCACGGCTGCGCGATCACGGCTGCGCGGGCGCGGCCGGACGCGTCGCGATCCAGTTGAACAGGAAGCCGCGATGCTCGGCCCAGGTCTGGCCCACCGCCTTGCCGTCGATCAGGCAGACCGCGGTGTGGTACGGCCCCGCGCCGTCGGTGGTGCGGAAGCTCGCGCACAGCCGGCCGCGATCGAGCTTCCAGCGCCCAGCCAGGATCTCGCTGCGATAGAAACTGCCGGTGACGGTGTGGTCCGATGCGAGCACGAGCGTCATCGGCTGCGTGTACGGCGTGCCGGGCTCGGTCGACAGGTCGACGACCCAGTCGCCGTCGAGGGCGGGTTCCGCGGCGGGTTCCGCAGCCGACACCGCGGCGGCGCAGGACAGCAGGGCGAGGCAGGCGAGGTGGCGCATGGGAGGCTCCGGTGAGGCGAATGGCGTGGCGGGGGCGATGCCGGCGCGGGCCGGCAACCGGAGTGTCTACGCCGGGCCGGGGAATTTCGGATTCAGGGCCCGCGATCGCGGTAGTAGATGGACAAGGCTCGCAACCGCGGCATGTGCATGTTCGGCCACCTTGCATAGACCGATCGCGAGAAAACGCGCAGGCGACGAAAGGACGTTTGACAGAGAAAATCCTCTTTGCCCGTATGAGGTCAAAGGCTGAACCCGAGGATCACCTGGCATTGACACCCTTTGGCGGCCGTCGTCGAATTGGGGGCGACACGAAGAGTGATCAATCCTCGACCGGCTTCTCTTCCTGCGCATCCAATTCGGACGCTTCGATCGTGTCGCCGGCGGCTTCGGCGGAGGTCGCGTCAGCGGCCGTCGGCGGCTTCAGCCTGATCCCTGCGAGTGTCGGATCATCGACCTTGAGGCGCTTCAACGGTCTGTCCTTGGAGCTGGCCGGCTGTTGCCACACAGAATCGGTGTCGAGGACGTTTACTCCCGCAAAAACGATTGAGGCACTACTTTTTGGCAGGAACAACATGCGCCCATTCTGCTCGGACAGCTTGTAACCAACGACCTGATACGGCGCATTCACATGCACGAAGAAGCCGTGAACGTTCGTGAGCGAAGCGTCGTCGCGTGGGTACGGCGTAGCGATATCCGTGAACATCGTATGGATGGCCAGGTCGAGCAGCTTGCTCACCTGTGACCTCAGCGCTATACCGCCATTCTCCGTCCAACTGCCCTCACCAACCAGCGGCCGTCGCGCGCCTGTAGACGCGATGTAGCGCATCGTCCATAGCTTCGACCTGCCGTTGTTGCCAATCAACTTCACCCGTAGGGTGACATAGGGCAACACTTCAAGCTGATCGGCGAAACTCATCACCACCGCGCCGATCACTTCGAATTTTCGGCCGGGTGTCGCATCGGCTGTGAACTTTCCGGCATACATCGGATCCGCCATCGCCGCTTGCAACTTGGCCTTTGCTTCTTCGTCGATCGAGAAGGTCAACGCCTGCTCCGCGGAGGCCATGGCGTTGTTGCCACGACCTGCATTGATGCTGTTCCGCACGGCAATGCCGATCAGTCCGAACAACGCAAAAGGCACCGCATTGGCTTTCTTGTAGCCGGAGATGACCACATCGCTGTTTGGCACGCAATAGGTGCCAGACGGAAGCTCGGTCCATTTGGAAGTCTGATCCGCTGAAAATTCCACCTGCGTCGGCCCATCAAAGCTCGGCGCCACCTGCACGGCCTTGGGCGTGCCGGCCCACGCATGGAACGGAAGGCTCGCGAATACGAGCAGGCAGGAAAAGCTCGCGAACGCCTTGCGGATATTCATTGAATTGCCCCTGGGAACTGAATCATTCAAGGGCCATTCTCACCTGACCGGAAGAGGAAGGGAACAAGGGCGATGCGTACCGGCACGCATCACCGGAACTCCTGCCTCAGCGACCTCCTTACATGACGTTACCAGCACCAGTCGGGCGGCAATCTACCTTCGGCGACGGAACGGTGGAAGGACGAATGCGGCCAATCGGCGACGCGGGTCGTCAATCCATGTTTCACGGGATTGAGGTGGATGTAGTCGATGGCGTGCTGCAGATCGTCCCCGTTGCGAACCAGTCGCTCCCAGTAGCGGCGCTGCCAGAGACAGCGTTCTCGCTTCAGACACCGTGATCGCGAACGATGTTCACCACCACTCCTCGACGCGAGCATTCGCCCTTGATCCGGTTCCAGCGTTCAGGGAAACCCGAATCTCCTTCGGGGAGCGACCAGATGCAATGCAGATGATCGGGGCGGATCACGTACGCCGGCATCGCACAGGGTCGCCATGCACGCACCGTGCGGAAGGCGGCCCACAGCGCATCGATCCGATCGACCAGCCACGCCTGGTTCCGGTCCGCGATGGCCAAGGTGAACAAATAAGTCCCGCCCGGAACGGGCAAGCGACGATAGTTCGGCATACCGCATCGTCGCCTGCCCACGATCCGACATGCGTCGGCATCCGTCCCGCCATCGCGCAGGAAAACCCCGCGGTCGTAGGGTGGGCCCCTGGCCCATCATCATGACGTCCACGCACCGGTGGCAAACAGCGAAACAGCACCCATGCGCCGAACGCAGTCGGGCGTTTCATTGCCGAGGCGGTGAGCCAGGGCCCACCCTACGCATCACGCATCCGCCTCACCGCCACGCAGGAAACCCGCGACCATAGGCGAACCCCACCACACATGCATCCGTCGCCGCACACCCAAAAGCAAACGGCCGCATTGCGGCGGCCGTGGCTGTCATGCGTTGGAGGTCGGCACGTTTGTGGCGTCCAATGGTGGGGTTCGCTGCGCTCACCGCCACCCTACGATGCATCTCACGAGTCCGCCCTACGCGCTTACGAGTTCGCGCTTACGAGTTAATGTGCATCGCAGGGATTCAAGCTGGCGGCAAACGAGGCTTGATGCCATTGACCCATGGCGCGGGGCCCTGTTGCGCGTTGCTGCAGAGATAGGCAGCCTCGGCTTCCGTCAACCAAATGCCATGTGCCTCGAACGCAAAACGCGTTCCATCCCTTAGGCGCAGATGCTCCGCATAGGTGTAGAACCCCCAATCGACGAACTGCTTGCCGCTGGCGGGATCCGTCTCGCGGACGGCAAAGGGGTCAGGAACACCATCGATTTCGCGATACTTCGTGTAGCGCCTGCCGTCCGGCGCCTGACACAACTCAACGACGTATTGTTTATCCCAGTCCAGGCCGAAACGGTTCCAGCGCTCGTCGGCATGCCGGACCACGCTTTCCGGATCATGCCAGTCGTAGTGGCACTTGAGGCACTGCTTCGACCGCACGGTCGGCAACGACGAGGCATCGCATGAGTCCATCCTGCGCGCTTACGCGTTACAAGTTATGACCGCTTATGCGTTAGTCCTCGTCAAGATCGAGTTCAGCTACTCCATCAGCGGCCGGCATTGCATCTTTCAAATTGAGATGCTTTCGGAGAGCGTGATGCACCACTAGGTCATCCACAAAATTCGGCTCCAAAAACCTGTTTTCGTAAATGAACTCGTACTTGCTGCCGCCACCTTTGCCACCAACACGCGGAACACCAACAACCGCATACTCGAATAACGTGAGAAGATATTGCTTGCATTTTCCGCTATCAAGTCCGACGTCTTTAATTGATTTTTCCCAATCAGCAAAAGTAAATCGCGAATAGCCAATTCTATTTAGAGCACGGAATAGATCCTCATACTCCGGAACTTGCTTATGCATTTCATCCCGAAGCTCCTCGTAGATATGTCGCGAGTAAGCCTTCTCTGCCTCATATACATCGGACGGCTCAACAATGCTGTGACCATTGCTTACGGCAGCTTCTCGGCAATAGATACAGAACGCAATCATATCGCGCGGCCTAAGCATCGTGCGTTTAATAATATAGTTTGGAATATATGCACGCTGCCGCATTTGCTTGTCGGAGAAAACGGCACTCCAAGCATCTTCCTTTCTTACCGGCACTGATTCCGCGATTCGCGCGCCAGCAATATCTATTAACGTGCCCTGATCCCAGTTTACGTGTTCAATATCAGCCCCAATCTTGTTTTTATCGTTGAAATCAAGCTGTGAATAAATATCGCTGCGAAGAAACAAAACCACCGCGGGCGGGCGCTTAGCCGCATACCTGAGATTAATAGTGCGGGCAGCTTTGATTGCACCAGACAACATTGCCTTAATTTCTGGGGAAGCATCCCAGCCGTCATCCAGCCTGTCAACAAAGATCGTAATCGGCTTGGTTTTAAACAACTCATCAGCTAACTCAAAAAGCTTGCGGTTCCATGCATTTGCGGCATGCGCGAGGTGCGCACCATCAGGAATATCTCTTATTTCGACGGAGCCCGCTTTAATAAAATCCCCAACCGCAGGCCCCTCAATTTTTCGCAATCTCCGGAATCGGTCGAACAGGATATCTTTCAAATCGCCTTCTTCGGCACCGTAGATTTTTAGATAAACGCTTTTTGCCTTCTTTGAAACAGCCTGATCTACGGATGTCGACCACTTGCGGCACGCTGAAATTAAAAATGTGAATATCCAAGATGCTGTGTAGGCGTTTTCGAGCGGAAGCCCAAGCTCCTTGACTGCTTTGTGCGACTCCCACGCGTAATCAGAAAACTCCAACTGAACAATATGGGAGCCACCAATCGATTTTAGAGGGTGCTGAAAAAGAGCAGTTTTCCCCGACCCTTTACGACCAATCACGAACTGACGCTCACCACGGCTGATGCGCTCAATCACGCCAGTGTCGACAAAGTAGCTGGGGAGTTTTTTATCGCTTTCGGCATCTAGTCGGCCGAAGTCAACATCGCGGATATCTGGCATGGCTTTCACCGCTTTCGCTTCCTAGCCCGGCAAAGGAATTTGTCGCATTGCTCTCTGTTATCGCCCCCCGCTTTCTTCAATCCCGAAAAATCACCCACACTTCGAATACCCACAATTCAAACAGGTCGCGCACCCATCCATGATCACGATGGCCTTGGTGCTGCACTTGTGGCACATCGTGGCCGAAGGCGGGAACGACACGCCTTCGCCGGTGACTTCGATGTCTTCTTCGTGGTGGGACGCCGGGGCGGCGTCGCTCACGTCAGGCTTTTTTTTTGAGCGGTTCTCTTCGTAGGCGCGGCGCTTTTCGGCGATCAGGGCGCGCTGGTGGTCGCTCATCTCGGGGTCGTGCATCAGGCCGATGGTCTTGAGGTGGTCCTCGACGATCATGCCCAGTTCGGCGACCAGCGACGGCATGTACACGCCGCCGGCCTTGAAGTAGCCGCCCTTGGGGTCGAACACGGCCTTCATTTCCTCGACGAGGAAGGTGACGTCGCCGCCCTTGCGGAACACCGCGGACATGATCCGGGTGAGCGCGACGATCCACTGGAAGTGCTCCATCGACTTGGAGTTGATGAAGATCTCGAAGGGGCGGCGCAGTTCGTGCTCGGTGCCGGCGTTGAGCACGATGTCGTTGATGGTCACGTACATGGCGTGCTCGACCAGCGGCGACTTGATCTTGTAGGTGCTGCCGATCAGCACGTCGGGGCGCTCGATGCGCTCGTGCATCTGGATGACGTCGGCGACGCGCTTGTCGGCGGCCGGCAGTTCGGATTCGACGGTTTCGCGCGCGACGGACGCGCCTGCGGCGGCCTCCTTCGCCTTGTCCTCGGGCTTGACGACGGCGTAACCCTTGATTTTCTTGTCGATCTTGACGGCCATGGTGCGTGTGTCCGGATGCTGTGCTGTGGTTGGAGCCCCGCCCTCCCCCCCGCCGCGCGGGAGGGAGGGCAGGCAGTGCCTGCTACTTCTTCGCCGCCTTGCGGGCGGCTTTCTTCGGAGCGGCCTTCTTCGCGGCCGGCTTCTTCGGGGCGGCCTTCTTCGCCGCCTTCTTCACGGTCTTCTTCGCCGCGGCCTTGCGGGCCGGGGCCTTCTTGGTGGCGGCGGCCTTCTTCGCCGGCGCCTTCTTGGCGGTCGCCTTCTTCACCGCCTTCTTGACCGCTTTCTTCACGGCGGCCTTTTCGGCGGCGACTTTCTTGGCGACCTTCTTCGCCGCCTTCTTGACGGCCTTCTTCTCGCCGGCGACCTTGGCCTTGACCGTCTTCACGGAGTCGGCGGCCTTGGCCTTGGCTTCGTCGACCATCTTGCCGGCCTGCTTGCGGGCCTTGGCGGCGCGCTTCCTGGCCTTGCCGACGGCCTTGGTCACGGCCTTGCCGGCCTTGGTGTTGGCGACGGCGTCGCCGACTTCCTTCGCCTTGTCGGCCACCGCTTCGGCGGCGTCGGACAGGGCGTCCGTAATCACATTGCCATTGCTCATGGTGGTTCCTCGTCAGGGACTACGGGCGGGCTGCCCGTGGATGCAATGTAGCGCGATCTGCGTGGGCTGGAACGGGGGTGCGGAAGAGTTGGCGACGAGCGGAAATGCGATGCCGGGAATGCGATCGCGCATCACTTCCGCCGACGCCCTTCCCCGCGAGCGGGGAAGGGAATCACGCGGCAGGAGATCGGGCGATCGCGCGTTGCGGCGCGTCGCCCACCCCCGCCGGGAAGCGTCTAGAACTTGCCGTAGTAGCCTTCCTTGAGGGCGTCGAACAGGTTGGCGGCGGAGTGCATCTCGCCGTCGTATTCGATCTCTTCGTTGCCCTTGACCTCGATCACGCTGCCGTCGTCCAGCTCGAAGCGGTAGAGGGTGTTCTCCAGGTCGGCTTCCTTGACCAGCACGCCCTGGAAGGCGGCCGGGTTGAAGCGGAACGTGGTGCAGCCCTTGAGGCCCTGCTGGTAGGCGTAGCGGTAGATGTCCTTGAAGTCCTCGTACGGATAGTCGGTGGGGACGTTCGCGGTCTTGGAGATCGAGCTGTCGACCCATTTCTGGGCGGCGGCCTGGACGTCGACGTGTTCCTTCGGGCTGATGTCGTCGGCGGAGATGAAGTAGTCGGGCAGCTTCGCGGCCGGGTCTTCGCTGAACGGCATCGCCCTGGGGTTCACCAGTTCGCGGTAGGCCAGCAGCTCGAAGCTGTAGACGTCGACCTTTTCCTTGGTCTTCTTGCCTTCGCGGATGACGTTGCGGCTGTAGTGGTGGGCGAAGCTCGGCTCGATGCCGTTGGAGGCGTTGTTGGCCAGCGACAGCGAGATGGTGCCGGTCGGCGCGATCGAGCTGTGGTGGGTGAAGCGGGCGCCGGTCTCGGCGAGGGCGTCGACCAGCTCCGGCGCGACCGAGGCCACCCGCTGCATGTAGCGGCTGTACTTCGCGTGCAGGACCTTGCCGGGGATCTCCTGGCCGACCTTCCAGCCGTCGCGGGCCATTTCCGGGCGCTTGCGCAGCATTTCGGCGGTGACCGCGAAGCGCTCTTCCATGATCGGGGCGGGGCCCTTCTCCTGGGCGAGCGAGAGGCCCGTTTCCCAGCCGGCGACGGCCATATCGCGGGCGATGCGATCGGTGAATTCCAGCGACTTCGGGCTGCCGTACTTCATGCCGAGCATGGTCATGGTGCTGCCCAGGCCCAGGAAGCCCATGCCGTGGCGGCGCTTGCGCATGATCTCGTCACGCTGCTGCTGCAGCGGCAGGCCGTTGACCTCGACCACGTTGTCGAGCATGCGGGTGAACACGCGGACGACTTCCTTGTATTCCTCCCAGTCGAACGCGGCCTCGTCGGTGAAGGGCTTGCGCACGAACTTGGTCAGGTTGACCGAGCCCAGCAGGCAGGCGCCGTACGGCGGCAGCGGCTGCTCGCCGCAGGGATTGGTGGCGCGGATGGTCTCGCACCACCAGTTGTTGTTCATCTCGTTGACCTTGTCGATCAGGATGAACCCCGGCTCGGCGTAGTCGTACGTCGAGACCATGATCATGTCCCACAGGTGCCGGGCGCGGATGTGGCCGTAGATCTTGCAGGCCACCATGCCGTCGTCGCGGGTGATGTAGCTGCGGGTGGTCGGCCAGTCGCGCCAGACGACCTGCGCGGCGTCGGCGAGGTCGATGTCGCCGACTTCCTTCTCGTTGATCGGGAACACCAGCGGCCAGTCGGCGTCGGTCTCGACCGCCTGCATGAAGCCGTCGGTGATCAGCAGCGACAGGTTGAACTGGCGCAGGCGGCCGTCCTCGCGCTTGGCGCGGATGAAGTCCTTCACGTCGGGGTGGCTGACGTCGAACGTGCCCATCTGCGCGCCGCGGCGGCCGCCGGCGCTGGAGACGGTGAAACACATCTTGTCGTAGATGTCCATGAAGGACATCGGGCCCGAGGTGTAGGCGCCGGCGCCGGCGACGAACGCGCCGCGCGGGCGCAGCGTGGAGAATTCGTAGCCGATGCCGCAGCCGGCCTTCAGCGTGAGACCGGCCTCGTGGACCTTCTCGAGGATGCCGTCCATCGAGTCGGTGATGGTGCCCGACACGGTGCAGTTGATCGTCGAGGTCGCCGGCTTGTGCTCCAGCGCGCCGGCGTTGGAGGTGATGCGGCCGGCCGGGATCGCGCCCCGGCGCAGCGCCCACAGGAAGCGCTCGTACCAGTACTTGCGGGTCTCGGCGGTCGGCTCGGCGTCGGCCAGGGCCCGGGCGACGCGCTGGTAGGTCCCGTCGATGTCGGGATCGACCGCGTCGCCCTGCTTGGTCTTGAGCCGGTACTTCTTGTCCCAGATGTCCCAGGAGGCCGGCTGCATCGGAATCTCCGCGGCGGATTCCGCCCTGGCCACGGCCTCAAGACGCACTGTGCTCATTCCACTCCCATCCTCGTCGTTCGCGGGTCGCGGGACGTGCCGCGACCTCTTGTGATCGGTACTGCCGACGGCGGAGCCCCTGCTCCACGCCGCCAACGGATTCTGTGATGCGGTACTGGTTCCGACCGCGACCGTGTCGCTCCTGTACGCCCCCGCCGGAAACCACCGGAAACCGGCGCTGTCCTGCTTTCGACGCCCCGTGCCCGACCTGTCTTCCGTGGAACAAATCGCTCCGTGAAACACCATTGGTTGGGTCGAATGTCGCCAACACCCCAAGATGTAGTGGCGACGCGGGGTGCCAAGCTACCCCCCGAACGGACCCAAGTCAACGGCTTGACGACGCATTCGACGGCCGTTCCGCGCGCCGTTCGTCGGTCCGGCCGGGAACCCCGGGCGCGGCTGGCCGGTCAGGGTTTCAGGCGGCGTTTATGGCGCGCCCCCGAGCCTGTTCGCCCTGCGGCCCGGCCGGCACGGTCCCGGATCGGCGCGATCGGCGCGCACCCCACGCCCGACCCGGCGCGATCCCGGCTTGATTCTGTCGCCCCGGGCCGCGATGTTGGGACCCCGTCCGGCTCCCGCCGCCCCGCCACCCACCGCCCAGCCCGCCCTCCGCCGATGACCGCCGAACGCCCCGCCCGCTTCCGCAAGGCCCCCCTCCTGCTCGCCCTGACCGCCGCCGCCACCTTCGGTGGATTCGCCGCGACCTGGGTCCGCGAAACCCTGCAGGCGCCGGGCCTGGCCGCGCCGGAGGCCGCGGTCCCGGCGATGGCGGCATCGGCGCCGCTGCCGGCCGCGGTCGACGGCCAGCCGCTGCCGTCGCTGGCGCCGATGCTGAAGAAGGTGACCCCGGCGGTGGTCAGCGTCCACACCAAGCAGCGGGTGCGGGTGAACACGCCGTTCGGCGACGACCCGGTGTTCCGGCGCCTGTTCGGCATCCCCGAGGAGCGCATCTCCGAGTCGCTGGGCTCGGGCGTGATCGTCGATGCGCAGCGCGGGCTGATCCTGACCAACCACCACGTGATCGAGGGCGCGGACGACGTCTCGGTCACGCTCAACGACGGCCGCACCCTGAAAGCGGAGTTCGTCGGGTCCGACCCGGACACCGACGTGGCGCTGATGCGGATCGCGGCGAAGGACCTGGTCGCGATCCCGCTGGCCGACAGCGGCAAGCTGCAGGTCGGCGATTTCGTGGTCGCGGTCGGCAATCCGTTCGGCGTCGGCCAGACCGTCACCTGGGGCATTGTCTCCGCGACCCAGCGCAGCGGCCTGCCCGGCATGGGCTTCCAGAACTTCATCCAGACCGACGCGTCGATCAATCCGGGCAACTCCGGCGGCGCGCTGGTCGATCTGCACGGCGCGCTGGTCGGCATCAACACCGCCAGCTTCAACCCGCGCGGCAGCATGGCCGGCAACATCGGCCTGGGCTTCGCGATCCCCAGCGACCTCGCGCACAACGTCATGGAACAGTTGCTCAAGGGCGGCGTGCGCCGCGGCGCGCTGGGCATCGACAGCCAGAACGTGGACGAGCGCATCGCCCGCGGGCTTGGGCTGAAGGAAGCCCGCGGCGCAGTGGTGACCCGGGTCTACCCCGGTTCGTCGGCCGCCGCCGCCGGCCTGCGCGAGGGCGACGTGATCCTCGCCGCCAACGGCCAGCGGATCGACGACAGCGACGCGCTGCGCAACTTCCAGGGCCTGCAGCCGGTGGACAGCAAGGTCTCGCTGGACGTGCGCCGCGACGGCAAGCCGCTGCTGGTCCAGGCGACGCTGCGCGAACAGCCGCGGACGATCGCCGGCGCCAGCCTCGATCCGCGCCTGGCCGGCGCGACCTTCGCCGAGCTGCCCGAATCGCTGCGCCGCCAGGGCGCGTCCGGGGTGCTGGTCGACGACGTCGCTGCCGGCAGCCGCGCCGCGCGCAACGGCCTGCGCAAGGGCGACGTGGTCCAGCAGGCAACGATCGGCGAATTCGCCGACCTCGCCGGCTTCCGCGCCGGCTTCGCCGAACCGCCCGGCCAGCTCGTGCTGCAGGTATGGCGCGGCGGGGTCCAGGGCAACCTCGGCATGCGCTGAGCCCGGCCCGCCGTGCAGCACGCACGGCGCGGCCCCGCGCGGTGGCGATGCCACTAAGCTGTCGGCCATGAACGCGCCCGATCCCGCCGGCCTCGCCGCCGGCGCCGACACCTCCGCCGGCCTCGACGCCGGCACCTCCGTCGGCGCCGCGCCCGTCGCGCCGCCGCCGCGCCCGCGCTCCTCGCCGGCGGCGCTGGTGCTGGCGCTGCTCGCGGTCGGCTTCACCCTCTGGGCGACCCAGGAACTGCTGCTGCCGATCCTGCTGGCGGCGTTCTTCGCGCTGATCGGCAACCCGATCCTGCGCGGCCTGCGCCGGCTGTACGTGCCGCGCTTCCTCGGCGCGACCGCGGTGCTGAGCGGCGGGATCGCGACCGCGATCCTGCTCGGCAGCTTCCTCGCCGATCCCGCCGGCGACCTGGTCCGCCAGTTGCCGCGGGAGATGCGCCAGCTCGCGCCCAAGCTGCGCGAAGTGGTCAAGCCGGTGCAGGAGGCGAAGAAGGGCGCCGAGAACATCGCCCGCGTCGCCGGCGGCGAGGACGCCGGGGCGGTGAAGGTGGTGCGCACCGAGGTCAACGACCCCTACCGCGCGCTGACCACCACGCCGCGGATGATCGCCTCGGTGCTGGCGGTCGTGCTGCTGACCTTCTTCTTCATGGTCTACGGCGACGGCCTGCAGCGGAAGGCGCTGGCGCTGCTGCCGGGCACCCAGCAGAAACGCCTGACCGTGGACATCCTGCAGTCGATCGAGCGCGAGATCTCGCGCTACGTGCTCACCATCACCGTGATCAACGCGCTGCTGGGCCTGCTCTACGCGGGCATCCTGCTGGCGCTGGGGCTGCCGATGCCCGAGGCGCTGATGTGGGGCACGCTGGCCGGGCTGCTGAACTACGCACCGTTCGTCGGCCCGCTGATCGGCGTGGCCGCGACCCTGCTGATGGGCTTCGTCCGCTTCGACGCGCCGCTGGAGGCGCTGTCGCCGGCCGGCGCCTACCTGCTGCTGCATGCGCTGGAGAGCCAGTTGGTCACGCCGATCGTGCTCGGCCGGCGGATGGCGCTGTCGCCGCTGATCCTGATCCTCGGGCTGATGGTGTTCGGCTGGCTGTGGGGGATCGTCGGCCTGCTGCTGGCGGTGCCGCTGCTGGTCTGCACCAAGCTGGTGCTGGAGCGGCTGGACGGGATGGAGGCCTGGGCGCGGCTGCTGGAATGAGCCCCGGCGCCGGCCCGTGCGCCGGCCCGCGACCGACCGCACGCGCGCATGACCGATGTCCCGGGGCGCGCGTCCGCCCCCGCGCTACACTGCCGCCGTGAAGTTCCGCATCCGCGCCATCACCCTCGACCTGGACGACACCCTGTGGCCGTTCGCGCCGGTCGGCGCACGGATCGAACGCGTGCTCGACGACTGGCTGCGCGTGCACAGCCCGCGCACCGCCGAACGCTTCCCGATCCCGGTCATGCGCGCGCTGCGCGACCGCATCTTCGCCGAGCGCCTCGACCTCGCCCACGACATGAGCGCGCTGCGCCGGCTGTGCCTGCACACCGCCCTCGTCGACAGCGGCGAGGACCCGGCGCTGGTCGACGCCGCCTACGACGTGTTCTACGCCGAGCGCAACCGCGTCGAGTGCTATCCCGACGCGGTCGACGCCCTCGCCCGGCTCGCCGCGCGGATGCCGGTGGCGGCGCTGAGCAACGGCAACGCCGACCTCGCCGCGATCGGCCTCGACCACCACTTCGCCTTCCAGCTCGGCGCGCGCGAACACGGCGCGGCGAAGCCGGAGCCGAGCATCTTCCTCGCCGCCTGCGAACGCCTCGGCTGCGCCCCGGACGAGGTGCTGCACGTCGGCGACGCGGTCGAGGCGGACGTGCTCGGCGCCGCGCGCGCCGGCCTGCGCACCGCGTGGGTCCACCGCGAGGACGCCCGCGACCGCCACCCGCACTGGCCGCACGAAGGGATCGCGCCGGACGTGATCGTCCCCGACCTGGCCGCGCTGGCCGACCTGATCGAACGCCTCCCCGCAGCGGCCGCCACCGCGACCGCGACCCCCGCCCACGGAACCGCCCCATGAACGCACTGCCCGGATTCGCCGCCGCCGACGCCGACGCGCGGCCCCTGCACGCGACCACCGCCGAAGGCTTCGACGCCTGGAGCGCCGCCCAGCCGCCCGCGCGCCGGGCGTGGCTGCAGGCGCAGGACTTCACCGGCGCGGCCGGGAGCTGCGCGCTGCTGCCCGGCGACGACGGCCTCGCCGGCGCGGTGCTGGGCGTGGCCGACCCGCGCGATCCGTTCGCCTGGGCGCACGCGCCGTTCGCACTGCCGGCGGGCGACTGGCGCATGGCCGAGGCGCTCGACTCGGCGGCGCGCGACGCGCTGCACCTGGGCTGGGGACTCGGCAGCTACCGCTTCACCCGCTACCGCGCCGCCGCGCGCGCACCGGCCCGGCTGGCCGCCGACCTCGACGCCGACGTCGCCGCGCAGATCGCCGCCTGCGTGCGCGTGCGCGACCTGATCAACACGCCGACCGAGGACATGGGCCCCGACGACCTGGAAGCGGTGGTGCGCGGGATCGCGCAGGCACACGGCGCCGAGCTCGACGTGCTCGTCGGCGACGACCTGCTGGCGCACAACTTCCCGGCGATCCACGCCGTCGGTCGCGCCTCGCACCGCGCGCCGCGGCTGATCGTCCTGCACTGGGGCGCGCAGGACGCGCCGCACCTGGCGCTGGTCGGCAAGGGCGTGTGCTTCGACACCGGCGGCCTCGACCTCAAGGCCGCCGCCGGCATGCGCAACATGAAGAAGGACATGGGCGGCGCCGCGCACGCGATCGCGCTGGCCGAGCTGATCATGGCGCGCGAACTACCGGTGCGGCTGACGCTGCTGGTGCCGGCGGTGGAGAACGCGATCGGCCCGAACGCGTACCGCCCGGGCGAAGTCGTGGCCACGCGCAAGGGCCTGAGCGTCGAGATCGACAACACCGACGCCGAGGGCCGGGTGATCCTGTGCGACGCGCTGACCTACGCGGCGGAACAGAAACCGGCGCTGCTGCTGGACTTCGCCACGCTCACCGGCGCCGCGCGGGTCGCGCTCGGCCCCGACCTGCCGGCGCTGTTCGCCAACGACGACGCGCTCGCGAACGACTGGCTGGACGCCGGCGCACGCTGCTTCGACCCGCTGTGGCGGATGCCGCTGCACCGGCCGTACCTGCGCTACCTCAACAGCGGCATCGCCGACATCGCCAACGGCAGCAGCACGACCATGGCCGGCTGCATCACCGCCGCGCTGTACCTCGACAAGTTCGTGCCCGCCGAACAGCCGTGGGCGCACCTGGACGTCTATAGCTGGAACGACGGCGACCGCCCCGGGCGTCCCGCCGGCGGCGAAGCGCAGGCGCTGCGCGCGTGCTACGCGATGCTGAAGGCACGCCATGGTTGAGTCGCCGCTGCGCCGCATCGCCATCGCCGCGGGCGCCTGCGCGCTGCTCGCCCTCGGCGCCTGTTCGCGCGCGCCTGCACCCGCGCCTGCACCCGCGGGCGACGCCGCCGCGCCGACCGCCGCGACCGTTCCGCCGGACGCACCGTCGACACCCGCCCCGGCGGCGACGCCCGTCGCACAGCACGTCGTGCTGGTGATGGGCGATTCGCTGTCCGCCGGTTACGGCCTCGCCGCGTCCGAAGGCTGGGTGTCGCTGCTGGCGACGAAGGTCGCGCAGGAAAAGCCGGGCTGGGGCGTGGTCAACGCCAGCGTCAGCGGCGAGACCACCGCCGGCGGCGCCGCGCGCATCGCCGGCGAGCTCGCGCGCAACAAGCCCGACGTGGTCGCGATCGAACTCGGCGCCAACGACGGCCTGCGCGGCCTGCCCCTGGAGCAGACCCGCGCGAACCTCGAGGCGATGATCGCCGCCGCGCGCGGCGCGAAGGCGAAGGTGCTGCTGATCGGCATGCGCCTGCCGCCCAACTACGGCCCGGACTACACCGGCGGCTTCGAGGCGCTGTTCGCCGATCTCGCCAAGCGCGAACAGGTCGCCTTCCTGCCGTTCCTGCTCGAGCCCGTCGCCGCCGACGACAGCGCATTCCAGGCCGATCGCCTGCATCCCAACGCCGGCGCGCAGCCGAAGCTGCGCGACCACGTCTGGCCCGCGCTCGAACCGCTGCTGAACTGACTCCCGCGCCGCGCGCCTCGCGCGCATCCGCGCCGCGCCGCTTTCCGTAGCGCGGCGCCCGCCTGCATCGCGCACGACGCACGTCCACGCCATTGCATCGCGCATGCATCGCGTCCCGATCGCACTTTCACCGCATCCGGACTGCATCCAGACAACCAGAGGCCGCGTACTTGTGTCCGTACCGATCGACCGCACGCGCATCACGCGCGTGACGGACGCCGGTCGCCCCCCAACCTACGGAGACAACGCCATGAAGACCTCGTCCATCGCCGCCGCGCTCGCCGCCACCCTCATCGCCGCCACGCTCGGCGCGCATGCCGGCAACATGCGGCACGACAACCCGACGGTCGGCGGCGCGCCGATGCTGGTCACGCGCGACATCGTCGACAACGCCGTGAATTCGAAGGACCACACCACCCTGGTCGCCGCGGTGAAGGCCGCGGGCCTGGTCGAGACGCTCAAGGGCCCGGGTCCGTTCACCGTGTTCGCGCCGACCAACGCGGCATTCGCGGCGCTGCCGGCGGGCACGGTCGACACGCTGCTCAAGCCCGAGAACAAGGGCACGCTGACCGCGGTGCTGACCTACCACGTCGTGCCGGGCCGTCTCGATGCGAAGACGCTCGCGGCGAAGGTGAAGGCCGGCAAGGGCAGCGCCGCGCTCACCACCGTGCAGGGCGAAACGCTGACCGTGCGCAGCGCCGATGGCGGCGTCACCGTCACCGATGCGAAAGGCAACGTCGCCACGGTGACGATCGCCGACGTGCAGCAGAAGAACGGCGTCATCCACGTGATCGACAAGGTGCTGATGCCGTAAGCGGCATCGCTTGCCTCGCAGCGATCGCACCGATCGTTTCGATCGCGTCGATCTTGTGCGATCGCATCGGTCGGTTACGGAAGGGCGGCGCAGGCCGCCCTTCCTTCGTGCCGTCGTCGCCCGTCCGCGCACGGCGACCGCTCGTCGGGCGCACGCACGCGGGTTAAAAAAATGTTTGCAATGCGCGAGCGACGGGTGTAACGTGCGCGCCCATCGACGCACGACCGCGTCGAAAACCCCTTGTTTCGAGCCCTTTCGATGACGTCCGCCTGCCGCAACCATCGCTGCTTCGCACCTTCGCGCTTCCTGCGCGATGCGAACGTCCGCGGGCGGGCGAAAGACGGCCCGCAGCCGCAGTACGACGGCATCCACCACCCGCACTGATCTTCGCCAGGAGATCGGTCGTCCCGATCTCCGAGGCACGCGAACGCCCTCGGAACCGTTTCCGGGGGCGTTTTCGTTTCCGCGTTCGCAAAGGACTCCAACGCACACGCGCGCGAATCTTCGCGGCGCGAACGGTTTCGCTCACGCGTTCTTCACCGACATTCCGCAGCATCCAGCGCGAACGCCCGGACAGCGAGGTCCGCGCGCGGGTCGTCGCTGCGCGGAAATCCGCCACGAGGCGCGCAGGCGCTGCATCGCGATGCTCGATGCGGGCGGCGGCGGGGAACGCATGGGCACACGGATTGCCGGTCGGCGACGGCCGGCGATGCGAAGCATCGATCGAACGGTCGCCAGCGGCACGGGTTCGGATCCCGTCCGGTGCGCGCGGCGCTGCCGTGGCGCATGCCGGCGATCGCAAGACGGTGTTTCGACAAGACGGCGTTAGCTCAGTCAGGGAGAGCGGCGGCGAAAGCCGCAGGTCGCCGGTTCGATTCCGGTACGCCGACCCCTGGATCGCTCAGCGGTAGAGCAACAGACTCCTGATCTGTCATTTGCGGGTTCGACTCCCGCTCCAGAACATGACCCCGCAGGTCATCTGCCACACCGGGGCGCAAGCCCCACCCGGGAAACGCCCCTTGCGGCGCACCGCGGCGCGCGCAGTCCATCGCGCGCGTCGCCGACACCGCAGCGGCGACGCCGCCGGACCTCCGCCCTCGAGGCGCGCGGGCCGGCCTCCGAAACGACGCCCGCCGTGCATCGCGGGTTCGCAGGCGATGCCGGCCTCCGCGCGGACAGCGCGCAGGACCCGCGGCGCCGCCGTGGGGGCGCTTCCCTTCCTTTTCGCCGCATCGGCCTCGCCGTTCGGCATGGTCCGCGCGGCCCACCGGTTCACGCGCGGCGCCCCTGCTCGTGAACCGGAACCACCAGAGCCAACCCAAGGAGAAACCCCGATGTTCTGGAAGAAGAGGGTCGTGATCGGCGACGGCGAGCGCGGCCTGGTGTTTCGCGATCGTCGGCTCGAGCGCGTGCTCGACCCCGGCGTGTACAAGTTCCACGACCCGCTCGGCCGCCGGTCGATCGCGGTGCACGATGTCGCGAAGCCGGAATACGCCGGCAACGACGTCGACACCCTGATCGACGCGCTGGGCGACAGGCTCGGCGAGCGCTTCGTGCTCGGCGACATCGGCACCGACGAAGTCGGCCTGGTGTCGAAGAACGGCAAGCTGCAGGACGTGCTGCTCCCGGGCACGCGCAAGCTGTACTGGCGCGGCCCGGTGCGGGTGGAGATCGAACGCATCGCGCTCGAGGAAGGCCTCGAGGTGCGTCCCGATGTCGCCCGCCGCCTGCGCCAGCTCGGCGCGCTGGCTCGCGTCGCGACGGCCGCCGAGGTGGCGACCGAATGCGTCGGCCTGGTGTTCATCGACGGCCGCTACGTGCGGATGCTCGCGCCGGGCAGCTACGCCTTCTGGAACTTCGGGAAGAACGTGGCGATCGAGGTCGCCGACCTGCGCCTGCAGGCGGTGGAAGTCTCGGGCCAGGAGCTGCTCACCCGCGACAAGGTCTCGCTGCGCGTGAACCTCGCCGCCAGCGTTCGCGTGACCGACCCGGTCGCCTCGCGCACGCGGGTGTCGAAGGCCAGCGACCAGGTCTATCGCGAGCTGCAGTACGGCCTGCGCAGGGCGGTCTCCGCCAGGACGCTGGACGAACTGCTCGGCGACAAGGCCTCGCTGGACGGCGACATCTTCGACGGCGTCCGCGACAAGGTCGCCGCGTTCGGCATCGAACTGGTCGGCGTCGGCATCAAGGACGTGATCCTGCCGGGCGAGATGCGCGAGATCCTCAACGGCGTCGTGCAGGCGGAGAAGGCGGCCCAGGCCAACGTCATCCGCCGTCGCGAGGAGGCGAACGCCACGCGTTCCCTGCTCAACACCGCGAAGCTGATCGACGAGAGCCCGGTGCTGATGCGCCTCAAGGAACTGGAGGCGCTGGAGAAGATCACGGAGAAGATCGACAAGCTCACCGTGTTCGGCGGCCTGGACGGCGTGCTGAAGCAACTGGTGAACATCAGGCAGTAACCCGCCTGCGGCCGGAAGGAGCCGGCCGCAGTCTACGGACGGAAGAGAAGCATCATGCGTGAGGACATGTACAAGGTGATCGTGGAGCGCCCCCGCCGCGGCGGTGGACGCCATGAACGCCTGCCGCCCCGCGATCCCGAGGATTCGCCGCGGCAGGAGGGCCTGAAGCGGCGACACCGCAACCGCAAATGGCTCAACGACCACCTGAGTCCGCTGGAACGCTATCTGGCCGCGCAGGTCGGGCGACCATGGGACAAGGTGTATTCCGAGGTCTGCGCGGTCATCGATCGCCGCAACACGGTGCAGCAGCACATCCACGAACACCTGGACGACTTCGTCGCGCGCCGGGTGGTGGAGGTCGACGGCGTCCTGTGCTGGGACCGCCGCTGGGGCGGGCTGCGCCCGATCGCCGAATCGCACGGTCCGCGCTTCTACGTCGACCCGCGCACCGGCCTGCTGCGCCTCAACAAGCGCAGGATCCGAATGCGCAGGCAGGACCGCGAGCGTCGCCGGCAGGCGGCGGCGCTGCGCAACGGCGGCGCACGCGAGGTCCTGCACGTGATCGATGCGCAGTGGCAACTGCACCGGATCGACGGCGTCTGGTACCGGGTGGAAGTCGCGCGGATCGACACCATCGCGGTCGACGACATGCCGATCGATGCGCTGCGCAGGCTGCCCGTGGACCAGTGCCCGCGGGACCTCCCGCGCAAGGACCTGCCCGACAACGCCTGGCTGTTCGGCGACGCCCGGCTGTACGCGGTGCGCAAACGCCAGCTCGGCGCGCGCGAACTGCGACACTTCCGCCTGCACAACGACGAACCCTGATCCCGAACCCGTGCGTCCGACAGCGGACGCGCAAGGAGCCACCCCCATGAATCCTTCCACCTTCCAGCTCCTGCACGCCGAAGGCGCGCCCATCCCGATCAAGGGCTGGGTCCGCGGGGTGCCGCTGGACGACGGCGCCCACCGCCAGTTGCAGAACATCGCCCGCATCCCGTTCGTCGGGCCGTGGGTGGCGGTGATGCCCGACGTCCACCTGGGCAAGGGCGCGACCGTCGGCTCGGTGATCCCGACCCGCGGCGCGATCATCCCGGCCGCGGTCGGCGTGGACATCGGCTGCGGCATGGCCGCGGTCCGCACCACGCTGCGCGCGAAGGACCTGCCCGATTCGCTGGCGCACCTGCGCACGTCGATCGAGCGCAGCGTGCCGGTCGGCAACGGCAGCGGCGGCGAGCACCGACGTCTGCCCGACAGCATCGAGACCCGGATCGCGCAGTCGGGGCTGTGGCCGCGGCTGGACGCCATCAAGGCCAGGCACCGTCGCATCCGCGTCGACAAGTTCGACCGGCAGCTCGGCACGCTCGGCGGCGGCAACCACTTCATCGAACTGTGCCTCGACGAGGCAGGCGCGGTGTGGGTGATGCTGCACTCGGGGTCGCGCGGCACCGGCAACCTGATCGGCACCTACTTCATCGAGCGGGCGCGCGAGGCGCTGACGCGCCGCACGCTCGGCTTCCATCTGCCCGACAGGGACCTGGCGTTCTTCCTGGAAGGCGAGCCGCTGTTCGACGACTACGTCGAGGCGGTGTCGTGGGCGCAGGACTACGCGCGCGCCAACCGCGAGGCGATGATGGCCCGGGTGCTGGACGAACTGCGGCGCACGCTGCCGCGGTTCCAGCTCGAGAAGCTGGCGGTCAACTGCCACCACAACTACGTGCAGCGCGAAACGCACCACGGCGAATCGCTGCTGGTCACCCGCAAGGGCGCGGTCAGCGCGCGCGCGGGCGAACTGGGCATCATTCCCGGCAGCATGGGCGCGAAGAGCTACATCGTCCGCGGCAAGGGCAATGCCGACAGCTTCTGCAGTTGCAGCCACGGCGCCGGACGCACCATGAGCCGGTCGGAGGCGAAGCAGCGGATCACGCTGAAGCAGCACCGCGACGCCACCGCGCACGTCGAATGCCGCAAGGACGCGGGCGTGATCGACGAATCGCCCGCCGCCTACAAGGACATCGACGCGGTGATGGCGGCGCAGTCGGACCTCGTCGAGGTCGTGCATACGCTGCGCCAGGTGCTGTGCGTGAAGGGCTGAGCACCGACCCCGCCGGAAGACGCCGTGCCTGCGCACGGCGTCTTTTTTTGCGACTTCAGCCGCAGCAGTAGCACTGCAACGGCTTGCCCGGCCCGCCCGGGCCGAGATCGCCGCCGAACGGCGCGCATTCCTGCTTGCAGGCCCAGGCGCTGCAGCTCTCGTGGCGGGTGCCGATCTCGCCGGTCTCGGTCGCGATCGCCTGGGTGGCGCCGAAGCCGAAGGCCGCCGCGACCAGTGCGCCCATCGCGAGCGCCCGGAATGAAACCTTGCGTGTCTGCATGTCGATGCTCCTCATGGATGCCGCGGGGCCTTCCTGGCCGTCGCGACACGGCGAATGCCGGTCTTCCCTGACCAGCGATCATGACCGGGGATCCCGTGTTCAGCTCCCCGGCGGGACAGGCGATCGACGCAGCGCGGCCAGCAGCGCGTCGCGCTGCCCCTGCGTCGAGAACGTGCCCTGCACGGCGTGGCGCACGCGGCCGTCGCGGTCGATCACCAGCAGCAGCGGCACGTTCTGCGCGCGGAACAGCATCAGCGCGCGGCGGTCGCGCAGCGACGCCACCGGGAAGTCGAAGCGCTGGGCGTCGGCATAGCGGCGGGCCGCGGCGGCATCGCATTCGCAGATCCCGACCAGCGCGACGCGGCCGGCGAACGCATCGCGCAGGACCGGCGCCAGCGCCGACACGGCCGGCGCCGAAGCGCGGCAGTGCGGGCAGGTCTCGTTGAAGAAGAACAGCACCTGGAAATCGCCGGCCGGGGATCCCAGCGCGAGCTTCGCGCCCTGCAGCGAGTCGACGCCGATCTCGGGCACGTACATCCCGGGATAGGCGTAGTGGGCGCGGTCGGACAGCCAGTCGCGATCCGCGCGCAGGCCCCGGTTCTGCCAGGCCAGCACCACCACCAGTGCGGCTGCGAGGATCGTGCCGATCCACGCGATCGATGAACGCGACATCCCGACGATTCCTTTCGCGGCGTTGACCGCATGGTGGGAACCGCGGCCGGCCGCGTCAAGCGCGTTCGTTCAGGTCGCGCCGTCGATGCGTCGGGCGTTCACGCCGTGGCGCCGGCGTGTTCCCGTTCCTGCTGCTGCAGCGCCCACATCTGCGCGTACTGGCCGCCCAGGGCGAGCAGTTCGGCGTGGCGGCCGCGCTCGACGATGCGGCCCTGGTCCATCACCAGGATTTCATCGGCGTTCATCACCGTGGACAGGCGATGGGCGATGACGATCGTGGTGCGGCCCTGCGCGATCCGGTCGAGTTCGGCCTGGATCGCCTTTTCCGACTTGGAATCCAGCGCCGAGGTCGCTTCGTCGAAGATCAGCAGCGCCGGATTCTTCAGCAGCGCGCGGGCGATCGCCACGCGCTGCTTCTCGCCGCCGGAGAGCTTCAGGCCGCGCTCGCCGACCTCGGTCTCGTAGCCGTCGGGGAAGCCGAGGATGCGGTCGTGGATGTGCGCGGCCTTCGCCGCGGCCTCCACTTCCTCGCGGGTGGCGTCGGGCCGGCCGTAGAGGATGTTGTAGAAGATGCTGTCGTTGAACAGCACGGTGTCCTGCGGGACGATCGCGATCGCGCCGCGCACCGAGGCCTGGGTGTAGTCGCGCAGGTCGCGCATCGCGCCGTCGGCGCCTTCGATCGCGATCCGGCCGGCGTCCACGTCGTAGAACCGGTACAGCAGGCGGGCGAGCGTCGACTTGCCCGAACCGGAGTGGCCGACCACCGCGACGGTGCCGCCCGGGGCGACCTCGAAATCGACGTCGTGCAGGATCTCGCGGCGCGGGTCGTAGCCGAAGCGCACGTGCTCGAAGCGCACCCGCGGCCGCGACGCCCGCAGCGCCACGGCGTCGTCCTTGTCGCGGACGTCGAGGTGCTCGTCGAGCAGGCCGAACAGGCGCTCGAGGTCGGTGAACGCCTGCTTGACCTCGCGGTACATCATCCCGAGCAGGTTCAGCGGCGCCGAGAGCTGCAGCAGCACGGTGTTGACGAACACCAGGTCGCCGACCGTCATCTTGCCGGCGACGACGCCGGCCGCGGCGCGCCACATCATCGCGGTCACGCCCAGCGCGACCACCGCGGCCTGGCCGAGGTTGAGCACGCCGAGGGTCTTGCGGCTGAGGATCTGCGTCTCCTCGCGGTGGCGCAGGCTGGCGTCGTAGCGCTGCGCTTCGTGCTCTTCGTTGTTGAAGTACTTGACGGTCTCGTAGTTGAGCAGCGAATCGACCGCACGCTCGTTGGCGCGGGTGTCGGCCTCGACCGCGGCGCGGTAGTAGCGCGTCCGCCACTCGGTGACCGAGAAGGTGAAGGCGGCGTAGGCGACCAGCGTGATCAGCACGATCACCGCGAAGCCGCCGTCGTAGAGGTAGACCAGCACGCCGGTGACCAGCGCGATCTCGAACAGGGTCGGGAGGATGGTGTAGACCATCCAGTCCAGCAGGTCGGAGACCGCGGTGCCGCCGCGTTCGATGTCGCGGGCCACGCCGCCGGTGCGCCGGGCCAGGTGGAAGCGCAGCGACAGCGCGTGCAGGTGGCGGAACGCCTCCAGGGTGAGCGCGCGGGTGACCCGGGCCATGACCCGCGCGAACACGATCTGGCGCAGCTCGGTGAACAGGATCGTGCCCACCCGCGAGGCGCCGTAGGCCAGCAGCAGCGCCACCGGCAGCACCAGCACCGTGTGCCCGGGGCCGACGTCGAGGGCGTCCACCAGGCGCTTGAGCACGGTCGGCACGGCCAGTCCGGCGAGCTTGCCGGCGACGACGAGGGCCAGCGCGAACAGGATCCGGCCGAGGTAGGGCCGCAGGTAGGGCAGCAGGTCGCGCAGGATCCGCCATTCGCCGCGCGCGCCGGGCGGGCGCTGCGCGGTCAGCGATGGGGCGTCCGCGGCGTCGGCCGGCGCGTCGGCGTCGCCGGAAGGGGGCGTGGGCGGGGTGGTCATCGAGGCATGATGCGGGCGTCCGGGGCGGAGTCAAGGCGACGCGGCGTGCCGTCCGCCGGCTTTGCCGATCCCCGCCGCGCGTGCTTCACTGTGCCGATGGCGGTCTACGTGGACGATGCGGTGTTCCCCTGGCGCGGCCGGCGCTGGGCGCACCTGCTGGCCGACGACCTCGACGAACTGCATGCGTTCGCCGGCCGTCTCGGGCTGCCGCGCGAGTCCTTCCAGGACCTGCGCAGCGGCGCGCACTACGACGTCGACGCGGACACCCGCGAGCGCGCGCTGGCGCTGGGCGCGATCGCCGTCTCGCGCACCCGCGACCGCGTCCGGATGCGGGCGATCATCGCCAACGCGCGCCGGCAGTGGAGCGGCCACGCAACCGTCGCCGCGGAGCCGGCCTCCCTTCCGGCGACGCCCCCCGATCGCCAGGACCCCGCAATGACCGACTTCGACCTGTCCCCGCCCACCCCCGCCCAGCGCGAGCGCCTGGCCGCCGCGCTCTCGCCCGAGGAGCGCCGCGTGCTGCTGTCGCACGGCACCGAGGCGCCGTTCTGCGGCGTCTTCCTCGACAACAAGCGCGAAGGCGTCTACGTCTGCCGCCTGTGCGGGCTGCCACTGTTCCGCTCCAGCGCCAAGTTCGACTCGGGCACCGGCTGGCCGAGCTTCTTCGCGCCCTACGCCGAGCGCCACCTGCGGCGCATCCGCGACACCAGCCACGGCATGGTCCGGACCGAGATCGTCTGCGCCCGCTGCGACAGCCACCTCGGCCACGTCTTTCCCGACGGCCCGCCGCCGACCGGCGAGCGCCACTGCCTGAATTCGGTGTCGCTGGGCTTCGTCGACGCCGGCGCGCCGCTGCCGGACCCGCTCGGGCGCGGCGAAGGCCGGCCCGCGGACTGAGCCGCCGGCGCGATGGCGTATCCTAGCCGGCTCCACGCAAGCCGCAGCGCTCCGCCATGACCGACCAGCTCCCGGACACCCTCCCCGACCGCCTCTCCAACGACCCGCGCAGCCCGCACTACGACGCCGCCCTGCTCGAACGCGGCATCGGCATCCGCTTCAACGGCGTCGAACGCAACAACGTCGAGGAATACTGCGTCAGCGAGGGCTGGGTGCGGGTGATCGCCGGCAAGGCGCTGGACCGCCGCGGCCAGCCGATGACGATGAAGCTCAAGGGCACGGTGGAACCGTACTTCCGCGCCACGGAGTGAGCGCGGCCGCAGGCGCCGCGCGCCGGGGCCGCGGCAGGGAGTTCACGCCTCGTCCGGCAGCAGCGCCCGTCCCATCTGGGCGACCGTCGGCGCCTCGAAGAAGGTCTTGAGCGGCAGCTCGAGGCCGAGGCCGTCGCGGATCGCGGACATCAGCCGCATCGCCATCAGCGAATGGCCGCCGAGGTCGAAGAAGTTGTCGTGGACGCCGACCCGTTCGACACCGATGATCTCGGCCCAGATGTCGGCCAGCACTTCCTCGATCGGTGTGCGCGGCGCGACGTAGGCGCGGGCGCACGCGGCGGTCGCGCCCTGCGGCGCCGGCAGCGCGCGGCGATCGAGCTTGGCGTTCGAGGTCAGCGGCCAGGCGTCCATGCGCACGTAGGCGGTCGGCACCATGTAGTCCGGGAGCAGCGCCTGCAGCGCCGAGCGCAGCGCTTCGGGCGCCACGTTCGCATCGCCCGCGTCGAGGTAATAGGCGACCAGTTGCTTCTCGCCCGGCACGTCCTCGCGCGCCAGCACCACGGCTTCCTTCACGCCCGGCTGCGCGGCGAGCTTGGCTTCGATGTCGCCGAGTTCGATCCGGTAACCGCGCACCTTCACCTGGAAATCGTTGCGGCCGAGGTGTTCGATCGTGCCGTCCGCGCGCCAGCGCGCGAGGTCGCCGCTGCGGTACAGGCGATCGCCGGGCACGAACGGACTGTCGACGAAGCGGTCGGCGGTGAGTTCCGGCCGGCGCAGGTAGCCGGCGGCGACGCCGACGCCGCCGATGCACAGTTCGCCGGCGACGCCGGTGGGCACCGGGCGCAGCCAGCGGTCGAGCACGTAGACGCGCTCGTTGGCGAACGGACGGCCGATCGGCACCGTGTCGGCGTCCTGCAGCGACGGCGGGCAGACGTGGTACGTGCTGATCGCGGTGGTTTCGGTCGGGCCGTAGATGTTGATGAAGCGGCGGCCGTGGTTCCAGCGCCTGAGCAGCGCCGGCGGCACGGTCTCGCCGCCGCAGGTCAGCGTGTGCAGCGACGCCAGCGACGCGTCGGCGGGCATCGACGCGAGCACCACCGGCGGGATCAGCGCGTGGGTGACGCCGCGCTGCGCGACCAGCGCGTCGAGGGTGTCGCCGAGCAGCGTCGTCCCGGGTTCGGCCAGGTGCAGCGAGCCGCCGCCGCCGAAGGCCATCACCCACTCCAGCACGAAGGCGTCGAACCCGAACGAGGCGAACTGCAGCATGCGGGTGTCCGGCCCCAGGCCGAACGGCTCGCGCAGCGCGTGCATCAGCCCGGTGACGCCGCCGTGGCGCGCCACCACGCCCTTGGGGACGCCGGTCGAGCCGGAGGTGTAGATGATGTACGGCGCGTCGTCGGGACCGAGCCCGACCTCCGCCGGATCCGGCGGCGTCGCCGGCGCGTCGGCCCACGGCGCCGGCATCGCGTCGATCGCGTGCACCGGCGGCGGCGCGTCGACCTGCGCCAGCGCGGCGTCGAGCACGGCGCGGCTCGGCGCATCGGCCAGCACCAGCGCCGGCCGCGCGTCGGCCACCATCGCGGCGATGCGCCGATCCGGATACGCCGGGTCGATCGGCACGTAGGCGCCGCCGGACTTCATGACGCCCAGCACCGTCGCGATCGCGCGCACCGAGCGCTGCAGGCAGATCGCAACCAGCGTGCCGCGGCCGACGCCCTGCGCGCGCAGCCAGTGCGCGAGGCGGTTGGCCTCGGCGTCGAGGGTCGCGTAGTCCAGCGCGTCGTCGCCGCAGGTCACCGCGAGCGCCGCGGGAGCGGCCGCGGCGCGGTCCTCGACGTAGGCGTGCAGCGGCCGCCACGGCCCGAAGTCGCGTGCGGTCGCGTTCCAGTCGACGACCAGCCGGCGGTATTCGTCGTCGCCGATCAGCGGCAGCCGATCCGCCGTCGCGCGTTCGTCGGCGGCCATGCCGCGCAGCGCCTCGACGAAATAACCGGCGTAGCGCGCGGCCGTGGCCGCGTCGAACAGCGCGGTGGCGTACTCGAGCACCCCGGCGATGCCGTCGCCGTCCTCGATCAGGCTGAGGTTGAGGTCGAACTTGGCCGTCGCCAGCGCGGGGTCGCGCATCCGCGCCGTCAGTCCCTCGAAGCGCAGGTCCCAGGCGGTGTCGCTGTGCCAGGCGAACGCGACCTGGAACACCGGCGACCAGGCGAGGCTGCGCGCGGGATTGACCTGTTCGACCACCTGCTCGAACGGCAGTTCGCCGTGTTCCTGCGCGGCCAACACCGCCGCCTTCGTGCGCGCCAGCAGGGTCGCGACGTCGGGCTCGCCGTCGAGGTCCAGGCGCAGGGCCAGCATGTTCACGAAGAACCCGATCTGGTCCTGCACCTCGCGGCGGCCGCGATTGGCGAGGGGCGAGCCGATCACCACGTCGTGCTGGCCGGACAGTCGCGACAGCACCAGCGCCCAGGCGGCGAGCAGGAGCATGTACAGGGTGGCGCCGTGGTGCGCGCAAAGCGCCCTGAGCCGCGCGGTGAGCGCCGGATCGATCGACAGCGGCGCCCACGCGCCGGCGAAGGACTGCTGGGCGGGGCGGCGACGGTCGGTCGGCAATTCCAGCAGCGGCGGCGCGCCGGCGAGGGCCTCGCGCCAGTACGCCGCTTCGCGGGCGAGGCGGTCGCCGGCCAGGCGCTGCTGCAGCCAGGCCGCGTAGTCCGGATACTGCACCTGCAGCGGCGGCAGCGGGTCGGGCTCGCCGCGATGGCGGGCCGAATACAGCGCCTCCAGTTCGCGCGCGAACACCGCCAGCGACCAGCCGTCGCAGACGATGTGGTGCATCACGATCGACAGCACGTGGTGGTCGGCGGCCAGACGCACCAGCCGCGCGCGCCACAGCGGCCCGCGAGCGAGGTCGAAGGGGATCGCCGCTTCGGACGCGAGCAGGGCCTCCAGCCGCGCCGCCCGCGCGGCGGGGTCGACGTCCGGCGCGGACAGATCGTCCTCGGCCAGCGCGAAGGGCAGCGCCTCGTGGACGCGCTGGCAGACCGCGGCGTCGACGGACTCGAAGGTCGTGCGCAGGCTCTCGTGGCGCGCGGCCACGCGCTCCAGCGCCCACGCCAGCGCCCCGCGATCCAGCGGGCCGACCAGATCGACCACCTCGGGCACGTTGTAGACGGCGGAACTGCCGCCGACCCGGTCGAGGAACCACAGTCGCTGCTGCTGCGGCGAGACCGGGAACACGCGGCCATCGCGCGGCTGCCGCGGAATCGCCTGCGCCTGGCGGCGCAGCGCGCGCAACTGCTCCGGCGTGAGGCGACTCAGCGCTTCTCTGGGATCCATGGGCCTGCTCCTGCACGGCGAACTGCGACGACGAGCGCCGCGGCGCCGTCCAGGGACGGTCGCTGCGCGGCGCGGCCGGATGATCGCATACTTCGTTCGCGGCCCAGGTGGACGCACAACGCGAACGGGCCGGCGATGCCGGCCCGTCGTGCACGACGCGATCGCGTCACCAGCGGCCGGGAGGATCGGCCGCGAAACCGTTGGGGAACGCCTGCGGCTGCCCGCGATAGCGGCGGTCGTCGCGCCAGCGCGGGATCACGCCCATCGCGACCAGGTTCGGCATGTCGTCGTAGCGGAGCTGGGCGACCTGGGCCGGACTGCGCGAGGCGCGGACGAAATCGGTGCGGCCGACCGGCGACCATTCGCGCTCGCCGTGGCCGGTGCCGATGCGCTGGGCCACACCGCCGCCGTAGGCCGAATCCGCGGCGGCCTCGGAGGCGCGGCGCGAGGCCTGCGGCGCGGCGGGCGCGGACTTGGCGGCGTCGCGGCCGCGGTCGTATTCGCGGTCTTCGCGCGCGATCGGCGCGGGTTCGTAGTACGGCTGCGGCTGCACGCGCTCGCGGAACACCGCGACCCCGATGACGCCGACGTTGTCGGGCCGGCCGGTGCGCGCCGCGTAGCTGTCGGGCAGATCGGTGAAGTAAAACTGGGCGACGTCCTGGTAGGACTTGCGCCAGCCGGCGATCTCGGTGGTCTGCCACGGGCCCAGCACGTAGCCGGTCTGGCCGGCGGCGGCGGTCTCGCCGCTGATGGCGTTGACCCCGTCCACCGACAGCACCACCAGCACGCGCTCGCCGGTGGTGTTGGTCAGGCGCACGCTGTAGCGGTGGCCGGGGATGCCGGGGATCCAGTCCTGGCCGCGGTGGCGGTATTCGGGCAGCCATTCGCCGGTGTCGCGATCGACGACGTCGACGTCGACCAGCGGCTGCGCCGACAGCGAGGTGCAGGCGCTGACGGCGGCGAGGGCGGTGAGCAGGAGGGCGGTCGGGCGCAGCATGGCGGGGCTCCAGAGAGGGGAATGTCCGGCATGGACGCCCGTGATGAACGCGCCGTCGCGGAAAACGGGGTTGTGGCGCGCCGCGCCGGCGGGGCGGGCGCGTTCAGCGGCGGGTAAACTGGCCGGCCGAGTCCCTCCGCGGCCCCCGCTTCCCATGTCCGTCACCCGCATCCTCACCGGCATCACCACCTCCGGCACGCCGCACCTGGGCAACTACGTCGGCGCGATCCGCCCGACCGTGGCCGCCAGCCGCACGCCCGGCACGCAGAATTTCTACTTCCTGGCCGACCTGCACGCGCTGATCAAGGTCCAGGACCCGGCGAAGGTGCAGCGCTCGACGCTGGAGATCGCGGCGAGCTGGCTGGCCTGCGGCCTGCAGCCGGACAACGACCGGGTGTGGTTCTACCGCCAGAGCGAGATCCTCGAGATCCCCGAACTGACCTGGTTCCTGACCTGCGTCGCCGGCAAGGGCATCCTCAACCGCGCCCACGCCTACAAGGCCGCGGTGGACCGCAACGCCGCCGAGGGCCAGGACCCCGACTTCGGCGTCACCGCGGGCCTGTTCATGTACCCGGTGCTGATGGCCGCGGACATCCTGGTGTTCAACGCGCACAAGGTGCCGGTCGGCCGCGACCAGATCCAGCACATCGAGATGGCGCGCGACTTCGCGCAGCGCTTCAACCATCTCTACGGCGAGCCGGTCGGGAAGGAATACTTCGTGCTGCCCGAAGCGCAGATCGAGGAGCACGTCGCCACCCTGCCCGGCCTCGACGGCCGCAAGATGTCCAAGAGCTACGACAACACGATCCCGCTGTTCGCGCCGCGCGACGTGCTGAAGAAGCTGATCTTCTCGATCGTCACCGACTCGCGCGCGCCCGGCGAGCCCAAGGACACCGAGGGCTCGGCGCTGTTCCAGCTCTACCAGGCGTTCGCCGACGCCGACGAGACCGCGGCCATGCACGCCGCCTTCGCCGACGGCATCGGCTGGGGCGACGCCAAGCAGCGGCTGTTCGAGCGGGTCGACCGCGAGATCGCGCCGCTGCGCGAGCGCTACGACGAACTGATGGCGAAACCGCAGATCATCGAGGCGATGCTGCTCGACGGTGCGCGCACCGCGCGCGAGCGCCTGGGCACGCCGTTCATGCGCACCCTGCGCGAGGCGGTCGGCCTGCGCGACCTGTCGAAGATGCCGGTCGCGACGACCCCGGCGGCGGAGAAGGCCGCCGCCGCGCCGGTGCTCAAGCAATATCGCGAGCCCGACGGCCGGTTCTACTTCAAGCTCGCCGATGGCGACACCGTGCTGCTGCAGAGCACGGGCTTCGACAATCCGAAGGACGCCGGCGCCTGGGTCGCGCGACTCAAGCGCGAGGGCGCGGCCGCGCTGGACGCGGCCGCCGGCGTGCTGGCGACGCGGCATGACGATGCGGCCGCGGGGCTGCAGGCACTGGCCCGGGCCGAAGCCGAGCGCGAGGCGGCCAGGCAGCGAGGCTGAGCGACGGCCGCGGCCGCGCGCCGGAGGTCAGTCCGCGAGTCGGCCCGGAGATCGGTCGGGCGTCACCACACGTTCGGCGTGGCGCCGGTCTCCGGGTGCTTCATCCGCACCACGCAGAAGCGCTGGCCGGTCGGCGCTTCCATCACCACCCAGGTGTGGACCGCGGAGAGCCGCTTCGCGCCGAGGGCCTCGAGGCGCGCGACCTCGGCCTCGATGTCGTCGGTCTCGATGTCCAGGTGAACGCGCGAGGCGTGCGTCACCTTCTGCACCTCGACGTGCAGCCCGCCGGGCGCGTCGTCGAGTTTGACGTAGGTGTCCGATTCTTCCGCCGGCAGGGTGCCGATCGGCCAGCCCAGTGCGTCGCTCCAGAAGCGCGCGGCGGCGTCGAGGTCGTCGGTCTCGCAATCGATGATGAAGCCGGCGAGGCGGCTGCGGTGGCTCATGCGATCGCTCCGTGCGCGATGGCGGCGTTCACCGCGCGCGCCGCCGGGCCGGCGGCGGCGTGTCCTGGTCCTTGATCGCTTCCAGCCGCGCCTCTTCCTCCAGCTTCCTGCGACGCGCCTGTTCGAGCTCGTGCTCCTCGACGATCCTGCGCTGCAGCGCCTGCGCCAGCAGCGCGCGGTAGACCGGATGGATGCCGGCGTGGCCCATCGCCGTCCACAGCCACTCCTTCTCGGCAGTGTTGGCGAACACGGTGATGCGCTCGAAGTCCTTGAGTTCGGGCTCCTTCGGCGCCGCGACCACCGCGACGAACTCGCTGAAATCCATCCGCTGCCTCCCCGGTGGCGGCAGGCGCCGCCACCCGCATTCGGGCGGGCCGGATCAGAGCGGCATGCTCAGTCCGAATCCCACCACATCAGGAACTCGTGCCACAGGCGCTTGAAGAACCCGGCCTCGGCCACGCCGTCGATCGCCACCAGCGGCGCCTCGGCGACGACCTTGCCGTCCAGCGTCACCTTCACGGTGCCGATCGCCTGGCCGCCCTTGATCGGCGCCACCAGCGTCTTCGGCACGTCCATCGTCGGCTTGAGCTCGGCGTAGCGGCCGCGCGGCACGCTGACCAGCAGCGGCTGCGCGACGCCCAGCTTGATTTCGTTCTCGGCGCCCTTCCAGATCTTGTGGGTCGCGATCACCGCGTCCTTGTCGTACAGGCGGTGGGTTTCGTAGAAGCGGAAGCCCCAGTTGAGCAGCGCCAGCGAATCGACCGCGCGCTCTTCCTCGCTGTCCGCGTGCATCACCACCGTGATCAGGCGCTGGTCGCCGCGCTTGGCCGAGGCCATCAGGCAGTAGCCCGCGCCGGAATGGTGGCCGGTCTTGATGCCGTCCACGGACTCGTCGCGCCACAGCAGCAGGTTGCGGTTGCGCTGGGTGATCGGGCCCACGGTGTACTCGCGGACCTTGTTGTAGGCGTACTGCTGCGGAAAGTCGTGGATCAGCGCGCGGCCGAGCAGCGCCAGGTCGTGCGCGGTGGAATAGTGGTTCTCCGCCGACAGGCCGGTGGCGTTGACGAAGTGCGAGCCCTTCATGCCGATCCGCGCGGCGTACTGGTTCATCAGGGTCGCGAACGCCGCTTCGCTGCCGGCGACGTGCTCGGCCAGCGCGATCGCGGCGTCGTTGCCGGACTGCACCGCCATGCCCAGTTCCATGTCGACCAGCGGCGCGGAGGTGTTCACCGCGAAGCCGCTGAAGCTGCCGTCGGTACCGGCGCCGCCCATGCGCCACGCGTTCTCGCTCATCCTCACCTTGTCGTCGGCCTTGATGCGGCCGGCCTTCAGCTCGGCGGCGACGACGTAGGAGGTCATCACCTTGGTGATGCTGGCCGGTTCGAGGCGCTCGTCGTAGTGCTCGCCGGCGAGGACGCGGCCGGTCGCGTCGTCCATCACCAGCCAGGCCCTGGCGTGGGGCGGCTTGGGCGCGTCGGGGATTTGCAGCGGCGGCGGCGCGGGCTGCGCCGCGGGGGCCGGTGCAGGTGTCGGGGCCGCTCCCAGGCCCGTCGCGAACACGGCGCCGGCCAGCGCCAGCCCCCGCATCCAGCCATTCCCGTACCGCTGCCGCCAGCCGCCCAACGTCTTCATCGAATCGTGTACTCCGGAGTTCCGCGGCCGTGCCGCGCGTGTGGTCAGAACTTGGCATTCTGACCGATGCCGCGCGCGATGCCGAGGGATCGCGTCACGCGGGATGGGTCCGGCGGCCATGCATTCATCCGCCGGCCGGACGGGCGCTCAATCGTGGACGACCCGGGCCGGCGTGAACCCCAGCTCGGCGGCGCGACGGGACAGATCGGAAACCCGGTCGGCAGGCACCGGACCCAGCCGCAGCCGCCACACCGGACGCCCCTCGACCCGGGCCTCGTCGATGCGCGCGGGGCCGAGCCCGGCGGCGGCGAGGCGGTCGCGGGCGCGCTCGGCGTTCTCGCGCGCGGCGTAGGCGGCCAGTTGCAGCAGCACGCCGTCGGCCGGGGCCGGCAGCGACGCGGTGGCGACCGGGGTCTCGGGGGTGGGCGCGGGGTCGGCTACGGCCGTCGTGGCCGCCGCCGCGCCCGGGCGCGCGGGGACGCCGGTGGCGACGCGGATCCCGCGCTCGCGCATCCAGCGCTCGAATTCGTCCGCCGGCAGCGCCGGATCTGCCGGCACGGCTGCCGGCGCGGCCGCCGGCGCCGCGGCCGGTCCCGCGGGCTTGGCCGGGCCGGCGGCCGCCAGCGCCGGGCCATCGTCGCCGTCGCCCGGGGTCAGCGCGCGCACTTCGACCCGGGCCGTGCCCTGGCGGATGAAGCCGAGTTTGGCCGCCGCGGCGTAGCTGAGGTCGATGATCCGCGCGGAGTGGAACGGGCCGCGATCGTTCACCCGCACCACCACCGACTTGCCGTTGGCGAGGTTGGTCACCCGCGCGAAGCTCGGCAGCGGCAGCGAGCGGTGCGCCGCGGTGAAGGCGTACATGTCGTACACCTCGTGGTTCGAGGTCTTGCGGCCGTGGAATTTCTTGCCGTAGAACGAGGCCAGGCCTTCCTCGACGTAGCCGTCCGCGCGTCCCAGCACTTCGTAGCGCTTGCCGAGCACGGTGTAGTCGCGGTTGCCGATCCGCGAGGGCGGCTCGGCCTTCACTTCGGGCTCCGGGATGGCGTCGACGTCAGGAATGTCGTCCGGGGCGCTGTCGGACACGCCCGGCGCGTACAGCCCGCCGGCGACGTAATCGCCGCGCTTGGACGGATCCTCCTGCGCCGGCGCGTAGGGCGAACGCTTCGGCCCGTCGGCCTGCGCCGGCGGCGGCACGCGTTCCGCCGGCGGCGGCGACGGCGCCTTCTTCGGCGCGGAACCGCAGCCCGCGAGCGCCGCCGCGAGCAGCACCGCCGTCGCGACCCGGATCATGGCGTCGCGCCCGCGCCGTCGGCGCCCGCGCGGATCGCCTGCGCAAGCTGGTGGACGGCCAGCGCGTACATCGGCGAGCGGTTGTAGCGGGTGATCACGAAGTAGTTGCGGTAGCCGATCCACTGCTCGCGGCCGGCGTCGCCGTCGAGCCCGACCACGGTCGCGCCCTGGGTGGCGGGATCCGTCGGCAGCGGCTCGCCGGCCATCGGCCGGTAGCCGCGCGCGGCGAGTTCGGACAGCGGATGCACCGGCTGCAGCGAATCGGGCACGAACTCCTCGCGGCCGGGATCGAGCGTGGCGCGCGCCACCACCGGGCCGCCGGCCTGCCAGCCATGCACCACGAAGTAGTTGGCGATCGACGCGAACACGTCCGGACGATGGGTCAGCAGGTCGCGGCGGCCGTCGCGGTCGCCGTCCTTCGCCCACAGCCGGTAGCTCGACGGCATGAACTGGCCCATGCCCATCGCCCCGGCGTAGCTGCCCTTGAGCGTGAGCAGGTCGAGCTGCGGTTCTTCCTTCGCCAGCGCGAACAACTGGGCGAGCTCGCCGGCGAAGAACGGCGCGCGCTTGGGATGGTCGAACGCCAGCGTGTACAGCGCGTCCAGCACCCGGTAGCTGCCGGTGTTGCGGCCGTAGAAGGTCTCCACGCCGATAATCGCGACGATGTACTCGGCCGGCACGCCGGTCTCGGCGGACACGCGCTCCAGCGCCGCGCGGTTGTCGCGGTAGAACGCGACCCCGCCGTCGATCCGCGCCGGGGTGAGGAAGATCTGCCGGTAATCGCGCCACGGCTTCACCGCCTCGGCCGGGCGGGTGATGGCGTCGATGATGCTCTGCTTGTACTCGGCCTGCGCCAGCGCGTCGCGGATGCGCTGCGGCTCGATGCCGTAGGTGGTCGCGGCGTAATCGACGAACGCGGCGATGCGCTGCTCGCGCGGGATCGCCGGATCGGTGACCGACGGCGGCGCCACCGGGCGCTCCTGCGCGGCCGGCACTTCGGGCAACAGCCGCGCGGCCGACGCCGGCACGGGCGTGGGCGCGGGATCGGCCGCCGGCGCCACGACCGGCGCGGGTGGCGGGGACGGGGTGGCGCAAGCGGCCAGCGACACCACGGCCGCGACCGTGCCCATACGCAGCAAGCTACGAAAAATCAATGGCTTGCGCCTCTTTCTTGGACTGGACGGCGAGAGGGTAGCACGGGGCCGGGCTTGTCCCCAGTCGCCGCGGGCGTCGGAGGCCACCGTCGGCGGACGCAAAGAGTTCAAACATCGGGTCGCCGAATCAAGTACGGCTTTCAGCCCCGACGGATTGAACCTGCCGGCCTCGAGCTACGACTGGACATCATCGGTCGCATATCGCGGCCGGTTGACCGGCTGGCGGCGCTGATACGCCGGCATTCCCTTCATCAAAATGGATGCATTCGATATGAAGTCTCTCTGCAAAGCCATTGCCCTCTCCCTCGCACTCGGCGCCAGCCTGCCTGCTGCCGCCACCCTCCTTGGCGGAGTGCTTGTCGTCGCCCCCGATGGGCCTGTGATCTCCACAGGGGGTCAGTACCAAATGTACGTGGCCTGGGTGAAGCATTGGACCGGGTCCGAATGGGAGTTCCTTACAATCAAGGCCTTCAGTCAGAGTGACTGCTTCCAATCCGTGCAGTCCTACATCGGTGCCGGCTGGGTACCAAACTCGGAAAATTCCGGAGGACTCTGCCACGGTTACCTGGTGAACGGTGAAGGCTACCTGTCGAGCGGTTGGACCGATAATACGCAGGGCCTTTCCGACGCCGCGCAAAGCGTTTATCAGGAGTCGCTGAAAGATCTGCGGGACAAGTATAAGTGGGGCGCGTATGAGATCGAGCATCGTGAATTGTTGCGTTCGATCATCGCAGCCGACGGCAAGGACAAGTAGGTCCCAGGGACGGCGTTCAAATGTCGCGGACCCAGGCCAAGCCTGAGTCCGCGACCACAAAATCCATCGCCTGCAGGATTGATCCTCGTCAAGTGGAAAGTTCGAAAGGAGAATTTTTCCGCTCACGAGATGCGCGATCGAAGCCAATGCTCAGCCTCACGGATCAGAACCCGCGACGCATCATCGTGCGACAAGCAGATCCCTCGCCTGCGGCTCGGGATGACACCCGAAGGGGCGCTCGAGGGCGGGCCGAGGCATGCGCAGCCACGACCGCGCGACCCGAGGCGACGCGACCGACCCGATAGCCTCGCGAAAAAGCAGGTCCTTGGCCTTCGTTCGGGATGACATCTGCGGGGCTTGGGCACGGCGGGGTTCGCGACGATCCTTCGGCACACCGCGGAAGCGCTCGCCCACAGCCGCCTCGTCCCGCCGCAGGTCACCATGACCCACCGCCGTTGCATTTCCCGGGCGGACCCCGGACCCTTGTCCGCCTGCCCGCAACCCCGACGCACCATGCCCCACGCCATCACCACCACCGAGCTGTTCCTGATCGCGATGACGATCATCTTCTCGGTGCCCTACCTGATCTGGCGGCTCGGTCGCACCGACTATTTCGCGCCGCTGGTCGTGGTGCAGATCATCACCGGCATCCTGCTCGGACCCGGCGTCCTCGGCGCCGCCTTCCCCGACTACTACGCCTTCGTGTTCACCAAGGACGTGATCCAGTCGCTCAACGGCGTCGCATGGTGGGCGGTGATGGTGTTCGTGTGGCTGGCCGGCATCGAACTGGATCTCGGCGAAGCCTGGAAGCACCGCCGCGAAAGCGCGATCACCGCCGGCCTCGCGCTGGGCACGCCGCTGCTGGTGGGCAGCGTGGTCGCCGTCGGCATGCTCGGCTTCCCCGGCTGGCTGGGCGACAACGGCCGGACCTGGCAGTTCGTGCTCGGCGTGGGCATGTCCTGCGCGGTCACCGCGCTGCCGATCCTGATCCTGCTGATGGAGAAGCTGGAGATCCTGCGCAGGCCGATCGGCCAGCGCATCCTGCGCTACGCCAGCCTCGACGACGTCGCGATCTGGGGCGTGCTGGCGCTGGTGCTGATGGACTGGGAGCGGATCGGCCGGCAGGGCGCGTTCATCGCGGTCTACGCGCTGGCCTGCGTCGGCTTCCGCAAGCTGATGGCGCGGCTCCCCGAGCGCGACCGCTGGTACGTGGCGCTGGTGTGGCTGGCGGCCTGCGCGTTCGGCGCCGACTGGTCGGGGCTGCACTTCATGGTCGGCGCCTTCCTCGCCGGCGTGGTCATGGACCACCACTGGTTCGACCGCGACCGCCTGGACACCCTGCGCCACAACGTGCTGCTGGTGATCATGCCGGTGTTCTTCCTCAGCACCGGCCTGCGCACCGGCTGGAGCATGGGCGGCGGCGCGGTGATCGCCGCCGCCGCGGCGCTGCTGGCGGCGCAGGCGATCGGCAAGCTGGCCGGGGTTCACGTCGCCGGCCGGATCCTCGGCTGGAAACCGGGTGAGGCCACGGTCATCGGCTGGCTGCTGCAGACCAAGGCGCTGATCATGATCATTTTCGCGAACGTGCTGCTCGACAAGGGCATCATCACCAGCGCCACCTTCACCGCGCTGCTGCTGATGGCCGTCGCCAGCACCATGCTGACCGTGCCGATCACCGCCCCGCGCCTGCGACGCATGCAGGCGCTGGTCGCGCGCGACGCCTGATCCACCCGCAGCATTCCCCGCCGGAGCCTCCCCGCATGACGCTTTCGCCCCGCCTGCCCGCCGCCGTCCTGCTGCCTGCGCTGCTGTTCGCGCAGGCCACCGTCGCCTCCGCCGCCGAGCGCGTCCGCGTGCCGGCGCCGTGGATCGCCGGCCAAACCGTGGCCTACGACGACGAGGCCCTGCAGCGCGACGCGGTCGGCGAGGACGGCCCCTCGACCCGCCGCATCACCGACCGCACCGAGATCCGGGTCGAGTCCGCCGGCCGCGACGGCATCGTGCTGGCGTGGACCACCCGCGACAGCCGGGTCGAGGCGGTCGAGGGCGATCGGACGATGGCCGATCTGCTCGCGCCGGTGCTCGCCAGCCTCGACGAGGTGCCGGCGGTGATCGAACTCGACGGCGACGGCCGCTACCGCCGGGTGCGCGATCTCGACGCGCTCGCCGGGCGCGTCCGCGCCGCGATGCTGCCGGCGTTCCTGACCAATCTCGAACGCACGCTCGGCGCCGGGGCGAAGGTCGACAAGATCGGCCGCGACGACGCCCTCGAGGCCGCACGCAGGGACCTGCAGGCGAACATGGACACGATCGTCAGCCGCGACAGCGTCGAAGCCGGGGCGGCGATGCAGCAGCGCCTGCTGTCGGCCTTCGTCGGCAAGACCCTCGTCGCCGGCCGTCGCTACACCGATCGCGAGCCGATCCTCTCGCCGATCGAGGGCCGGCCGCTGCCGGGCCTGCGCGAATACACGCTGGAGATCGACCGCGATGATCCGTCGCTGGCGCGGATCCGCTGGACCCATCGGCTCGATGCCGGCGGCGCCCCGGCCGCGCTGTGGGCGCTGGCGAAGGAGCTCGGCGCCGAGACCCTCGGCGACGGACGTCCCGCCGACCTGGCGCTGGAGCAGACCGGCACGCTGCTGTTCCGCCGCGACACCGGCGTGGTCGAGCTGCTGCAAACCGACGAGCGCTCGAAGTACGGCGCCGCGCACGACGAGACCGAGCGCCATCGCATGCGCCGGGTCGGCGCCGCGCGCACCTGGGCGCAGGAAGAGGCTGCGCGCCAGCGCTGAGCGGGCCGCCGGGACGGCATGACCCTGGACGGCATGACCTTGGCCGACATGACCTTGGCCGACATGACCCTGCATCGCCTGGCGCTCCTCGTCGCGACGACCGCCGCGCTGGCGCTCGCCCCGGCGCCGGCCGGCGCGCGCACGATCTACCGCTGCATCCGCGATCGCACGGTCAGCCTGTCGACCGCGCCGGAGCCCGGTTCGGAGTGCGAGCCGAAGGAGATTCCCGACGACGCCGTGCAGACGCCCAACCTGTGGGGCGAGATGGGCGTGTTCAGCGGCACGCTGTACGAGCGCGAACAGGACGGCAAGACCGTCTACGGCACCCGCAACCTGCCCGGTTCGCGGGTGTATCTGAAATTCACCGTCGCCACGCCGCCGGGCGAACCGGCGCACGAAGGCCTGGGCACGGTCGGCAAGCCGCAGCTCGACCGCCATGCCCGCGTGTTCCGCGCGGTGGCGAAGAAGACCGGCGTCGAGGACGCTTGGCTGCGCGCGATCGCGCACGTCGAAAGCGGCTTCGACGAGAAGGCGGTCTCGCCCAAGGGCGCGCAGGGCGTGATGCAACTGATGCCGGAGATCGCGGCCGAACTGGGCGTGACCGACCCCTTCGCGCCGGCGCAGTCGATCGAAGCCGGCGCGCGGCATTTCAAGGCGCTGCTCAAGCGCTACCGCAACGACGCCGCGCTCGCCCTCGCCGCCTACAACGCCGGCCCCGGCGCGGTGGCGCGCTACCACGGCGTGCCGCCCTACGCCGAGACCCGCGATTACCTCGAGAAGGTGCAGGCGCTGTACCAGGCCTACCGGGCCGCGCTGGCGCCGCCGCCGCTGCGCCCGGCCGACGCGGTGGCCGTGCCGATTCCGGCGCCGACGCCTCCGGCGACGCCCGGCAAGCGATCCTGACCCGGTTCCGCGGCATACTGCGCGCATGGCACGCGACCTCCGACTGATCGGCTTCGACGCCGACGACACCCTCTGGCGCAGCGAGGACTACTACCGCGACGCGCAGGCGCAGTTCGAGCGCATCGTCGGCGGCTACGTCGATCTCGACGACGTCCACGACCGGCTCTACGCGGTCGAGAAGCAGAACCTCGCGCTGTTCGGCTACGGCGCCAAGGGCATGACCCTGTCGATGGTCGAGGCCGCGATCGCGATCACCGGCGCGCGCATCTCCGCCGCCGACCTCCACCGCATCGTCGAACTGGGCAAGGCGGTGCTCCAGCATCCGGTGGAGCTGCTGCCGGGCATCCGCGCGGCGGTCGAGGCGATCGCGCGCGAGCGGCCGGTGGTGCTGATCACCAAGGGCGACCTGTTCCACCAGGAGGCCAAGGTCCGCGAGTCGGGCCTGTCCGACCTGTTCCGCCGGATCGAGATCGTCAGCGAGAAGGACGCCACGACCTACGCGCGGCTGTTCGAGGAGTTCGGGCTGGCGCCGGAGCACTTCGCGATGATCGGCAACTCGCTGCGTTCGGACATCGTGCCGGTGCTCGAACTCGGCGGCTGCGGCGTGCACATGCCCTACCACGTGACCTGGGCGCACGAGGCCGAAACCGCGCCGCCGTCGGCCACCGAGCGCCTGCGCACGGTCGACGGCCCGGCCGGGCTGGCCGAGGCGGTGCGCTCGCTGGCAGCCGGCTGAACGCGCCCGCACGCAGCCGGAAAGGTTAAAACGACGTTCACCGCCGCGGCGGCATCGTCGTTCCCGACCGCAAGATCGCGGCCGATCGGAGATTCCGCCATGACGTCCCTCGCCCGCTGGCTCGCCCCCGCCGCGCTCGCCGCCACGCTCGCCGCAGGCGCCGCGCTCCCCGCTCCGGCCCAGGCCGCCGGCCCGTCGGTCCGGCTGATCGTCGACCTCGGCGACGTCGTGTTCCGCAACGGCCAGCCCTACTACCGCTACGGCAACTACGGCTACGACGACCGCCTGATCGTCGAGCGCGACTACCGCGGCCGCCCGGTCTACTACCGCTACGCGCCGCAATACAACCGCGACTACGGCCCGCCGTACGGCAACGCCTACGGCTACCACCGCAACCGCGACGGCCGCTATTCGCGCCGCATCTGCGACAACCGCGGCCGCTGCCGGGTCGAGTACTACGATCCGCGCGCGGACCGCCGCTACGGCGACCGCTACGGATACCGCGATCGCTACGACGACCGCGACCATGACCGCGATGATCGCCGCGATCGCCACGGCCGCTGGCGCGACTGATCTCGTCGCCGATCGCACGGCCGGTCACACGACAGATCGCACCGATGCTTCCGCGACGCATCCCGTCGCTGCACGCAATCCTCCTCCCGACGCCGCGTCCAGGTGACGCGGCGTCGCCATTTCCTGACCGGTGTCGCTGGACGCGAACGACCGCACGGTCGATCATCCGGTTCCCGCTTCGACGCCACCCTCGACGGAGAACGCCATGCGCCGCCTGCTCGCCACCGCCCTGCTGACCGCCGGCCTCGCCGCCGGCACCGCCTCCGCCCAGACCTTCACCTTCGGCTGGAATCCACGCAGCGGCGACACCTGGGTGGACGTGTGGCTGGGCGACATGAACCGCTACGGCAGCCGCTACCGCGATCCGTTCGTCGACGAGATGGTCCGCTACCACGCCGCGCCGCGCGACCTGGTGGTCGATCTGCTCGGACGCCGCTGGGCGCCGGGCGACATCTACTTCGCCTGCGCGCTCGCCCAGGCGATCGGACGCCCCTGCCGCTACGTCGTCGACATCTACGAACGCGACCACGGCCAGGGCTGGGGCAACATCGCCAAGCGCCTCGGCATCAAGCCCGGTTCCGCGCAGTTCCACCAGCTCAAGCGCGGCATGGTCCCGAGCTACGACCGCTGGGGCCGGCCGATCGAACTCGACGCGCAGTTGCAGCGCGACTTCCCGGGGCGCGGCAAGGGCCCGCACCGCGACGATGATCGTGGCCCCGGCAAGCCCGGCGGCGATCGCGGTCCCGGCAACAGCGGCAAGGCCCACGGCAACGGCGGCGGGCATGGCAACGAGGGGCACGGCAACGAAGGCAAGGGCAAGGGCAAAGGCAAGGGCGGCCATTGATGGACGCCGGAACCGCTTCGCTGCGCACGCATCGCGGCGGTTGCCACTGCGGCCGGGTGCGCTTCGAGGTCGACGCCCCGGCGACGCTGCAGGTGCTGGACTGCAACTGCTCGATGTGCCGGATGACCGGCTTCCTGCACCTGATCGCGCCGGCGGCGCGCTTCCGCCTGCTGTCCGGCGCCGAGGACCTGACCGAATACCGCTTCAACACCGGCACCGCGCGCCACCTGTTCTGCCGCCACTGCGGCGTCAAGGGGTTCTACGTGCCGCGCAGCCATCCCGACGGCTGGAGCGTCAACGCGCGCTGCCTCGATCCGGACACGATCGACGCGATCGAGGTCACGCCCTTCGACGACGGCGACCGCGAGGCCGCGACCGCGGCGATCGCGCACCTGTCGAGGGCATGAACTCCCGGGGCGCTTGACGCACGTCATCGCCCGCGGGAGCGGGCCGCAGGAAGCTGGCGTCCTCATCCGGAGGCCCGCATGCCCTGTCGCCCTGCTCCCCCGTTCCGCGTTCCCGCCGCACGCGGCCTGCTTGCCCTGTCGCTCGCCGCCGCCTGCGCTCCCGCGCTGGCGGCCGAGCCTTTCACGGTCGAATGGGACCTGCGCACCCGTCACGAACATGTCGCCGACGACGCCTTCACGCACGACGCCGACGCCACCACGCTGCGCCTGCGCGCCGGTCTGCACGCCGAGTTCGACAGCGGCTGGCGCGCGCTGGTCGAGGGCGAAGGCATCCTCGCCGACGACGCCCGCCACAACAGCGGCGCCAACGGCCGCAGCGCCTGGCCGGCGGTGATCGACCCGGACGGCGCCGAGGTCAACCAGGCCTGGATCGGCTGGAAGAACGCGCGCTTCAGCGCCACCGCCGGCCGCCAGCGGCTGCTGTTCGACAACCAGCGCTGGATCGGCAACGTCGGCTGGCGCCAGAACGAACAGACCTTCGACGCGCTCGCCCTCGACCTCAAGGCGAACGACGCGCTGTCGCTGCGCTACGCCTGGCTGGACAAGGTGCACCGCGTGTCCGGGCGCGACGCGCTGGATCCGCGGGCGCGCGAACGCGCGCTGTCGACGCACCTGCTCGAAGCGACGTACAAGCACGAGGCGCAGCAGTGGGCCGGCTACGCGTGGCTGCACGACGACCGCGACGTGGCCGCCGCCTCCACCGCGACCTTCGGCCTGCGCTGGACCGGCACGCACAAGGCCGATCCGCTGACCTGGCGCTGGACGGTCGAAGTCGCGCGCCAGCGCCAGTACGCCGACAACCCGCGCGATTTCTCGCATGCGTACTGGCTGCTGGAACCCGGCGTGCAGGCGCACGGCATCACCTGGACACTCGGCTGGGAACACCTCGGCGGCGACGGCACGCACGCACTGCAGACGCCGCTGGCGACCCTGCACGCATTCGACGGCTGGGCCGACAAGTTCCTGGTCACGCCCGCCGGCGGCCTCGAAGACCGCTACGCGGGCGCCGGCGGCAAGGCCGGCAAGTTCACCTGGGCGGCGACCTACCACGACTTCCGCGCGGACACCGCGTTTTCCGGTATCCGCCGTTACGGCCGCGAGTTGGACGCTTCGCTGTCGCGGCCGCTGTGGAAGGACTGGACCGGCCTGGTGAAGATCGCCGACTACCGCGCCGACGACTTCGCCCGCGACACCCGCAAGGTCTGGCTGCAGGTCGAATACAAGGGCGCGTGGACGCCCTGAGCGGAAGGCGCGGCGGGGCCGCGAGCGGCGACGCGAGGCTCAGCGCGCCGGACCGGACGCCAGGTCGTCGAGGATCGGGCAGTCCGGGCGATCGTCGCCGTGGCAGCGCGCGGCCAGCGCTTCGAGCGTGCGCCGCATCGCCTCCATCTCCGCGATCCTCGCGGCCAGCTCCTCCGCCTGCGCCTGCGCCAGCGCCTTGACCTCGGCGCTGGCGCGCGTGCGGTCGTCCCACAGGTCGAGCAGCGCCGCGACCTGCCTGGTCGGGAAGCCCAGCGCCCGCGCGCGATCGATGAAGCGCAGGCGCTGCAGGTCGGCGTCGCCGTAGAGCCGGTAGCCGGCGTCGGTGCGGCCGGCGGCCGGCAGCAGGCCCTCGGCCTCGTAGCGGCGGATGCGCCGCGCGCTGACCCCGGTCAACCGCGCGGCTTCGCCGATCCGCACCGGATCGGTCGCGATCGTGTTCGCTGTGCGTGGACAGGCTGCAGGCATCGGTCTCTCCCGGGTCAGTCGCGGGTCCGCGGCGACCAGCGCCGCAGCAGCAGGGCGTTCGCCATCACGCTCACCGACGAAAAGGCCATCGCCGCGCCGGCGAAGACCGGGTCGAGCAGGCCGGCGGCGGCGAGCGGAATGCCGACGACGTTGTAGGCGAAGGCCCAGAACAGATTCTGGCGGATCTTGCGCACCGTGCGCACCGAAATGTCGAGCGCCGCCTCCACCAGCCGCAGATCCGGGCGCAACAGCGCGATGCCCGCGGCCTGCAGCGCGACGTCGGTGCCGCCGCCCATGGCGATGCCGACATCGGCGGCGGCCAGCGCCGGCGCGTCGTTGATGCCGTCGCCGACCATCGCCACCGGCGCCTGCGCCGCGAACGCGCGCACCGCCTCGACCTTGCCCGCCGGTAGCACCCCCGCGCGCACGTCGTCGATGCCGATCACGGCGGCGACCGCGGCCGCGGCGCCGGCGTTGTCGCCGGACACCAGCGCCGTGCGCAGGCCGCGCGCGTGCAGGCGCGCGATCGCCTCCGCGGCGCCGGCGCGCGGGCGGTCGCGGAACGCGAGCAGGCCGCGCACCGCGCCGCCGCCGTCGCCGTCGGCAATCGCCAGCCACGACACCGTGCAGCCTTCGGCCGCGAGCGCCTCGGCGCGCGCGGCGAGCGCGCCGGGGTCGATGCCCGCCTCTTGCAGCAGCCGCGCGCTGCCGAGCAGCCACGTGCGACCGTCGATCGTGCCGCGCAGACCGCGACCGGCCACCGCCTGCACGTCGCGGGCGGTCGGCCGCGGCGCGTCGCCGTGCGCGGCCAGCACCGCTTTCGCCAGCGGATGTTCGCTGCCGGCCTGCAGCGCGGCGGCCTGCGCGCGCAGGCCGGCGGCGTCGCCATCGACGGCGACCACCGCTTCGAGGGTCGGCCGGCCTTCGGTCAAGGTGCCGGTCTTGTCGAAGACCACGATCCGCACCGCGCGCGCGCGCTCCAGCGCCTCGGCGTCGCGCACCACGATGCCCGCGCGCGCGGCCACGCCGGTACCGGCCATCACCGCCGCCGGCGTCGCCAGGCCCAGCGCGCAGGGACAGGCGATCACGAGCACCGCGACCGCGTTGAGCGTGGCGCGGCCCCAGTCGCCGGTCGCCAGGCCCCAGCCGAGCAGCGTGAGCAGCGCGATCGCGACCACCACCGGCACGAACACCGCGCTGACCCGGTCGACGAGGCGCTGGATCGGCGGTTTCGCGGCCTGCGCGTCCTCGACCAGCCGCACGATCCGCGCCAGCGCGCTTTCCGCGCCGACCGCGACGGTGCGCAGGGTCACCGCGCCCTCGCCGTTGATCGCGCCGCCGATCACGCGATCGCCCGGCTGCTTCGCCACCGGCAGCGACTCGCCGGTGACCAGCGCTTCGTCGGCATGGGTGCGGCCTTCGAGCACCTCGCCGTCGACCGGGAAGCGTTCGCCCGGCCGCACCGCGACGATGTCGCCGACCGCGACCTCGGCCAGCGGCAGGTCGCGTTCGACGCCGTCGCGGCGCACCCGCGCCTGCGCCGGGCGCAGCGCCTGCAGCGCGCGGATCGCCTCGCCGGCGCGCCGGCGCGCGCGCGCCTCCAGCCATTTGCCGAGCAGCACCAGGGTGACGACCGCGGCCGAGGCCTCGAAGTACAGCGGGCGCATGCCGTGGTGCGACGACGACGACAGTACGTCCATGCCCAGGGCATGCACGCTGAGTCCGTAGGCCGCGCTGGTGCCCAGCGCCACCAGCAGGTCCATGTTGCCGGTGCCTGCCTTCAGCGCGCGCCAGCCGGCGCGGTAGAAGCGCGCGCCCAGCCAGAACTGCACCGGCGTCGCCAGCGCCCACTGCACCCAGCCCGGCAGCATGACGTGGCGGCCGAACGGCAGCGCCAGCATCGGCACGACCAGCGGCAGGGTGAGCGCGATGGCGATCAGCAGATGCCAGGTCTCGCGATCCATCCGCGGCGCGGCCATGGCGACCGGCGCGTCGTCGGCATGCACGCGCGCGGTGTAGCCGGCGGCGTCCACCGCGGCGATCAGCCGCGCGGCGAGGGCGTCGATCGCGCCGGCGTCGGCCGGATCGACCAGCGCGGTCACGGTCGCGCGCTCGGTGGCGAGGTTGACCGACGCCGCGGTCACGCCCGGCACCGCCGACAGCGCGCGCTCCACCCGGCCGACGCAGGAGGCGCAGGTCATGCCGGCGATGTCGAACGCCAGATCGGTCGCCCCGGCGGCGTAGCCGGCGGCCTCGACCGCCGCGGCCAGCGCGGCGGCATCGAGGCCCTCGCCGCGCACGTCGGCGCGTTCGCTCGCCAGGTTCACCGTGGCCGAGGCCACGCCCGGCGCCGCCGCCAGCGCGCACTCGACCCGCCCGGCGCAGGAGGCGCAGGTCATGCCGACCACCGGGAAGCGCAGGTGCCCGCCGGGCGCGGCGGCAGGGGACGACGACATGGCGGTACTCCGGTGGACGACGGCCACAGCATCGACCTTCCCCGCGGGGCAAGGTCAAGCGCGTCCGCACGGCGCGCGGCGCTTGACCTTCCCGCAGGGGGAAGCCCGAGACTGCGCAGCGTCCTCGTTCCCCGACCCACCGGAGTCCGCCATGAAGTTCACCGTCGAAGGCATGACCTGCGGCCACTGCGTCCGCGCGATCACCCGCGCCGTGCAGGCGCTGGACCCCGCCGCGCGCGTCGCGGTGGACCTGGAGACGAAGTCGGTCGTGGTCGAAGCGGACCTGCCCGCGACGCGGATCGCGGCCGCCATCGCGGCCGAGGGCTACACGGTGAACGCGGCCTGACCCCCGGGTCGCCTGCCCCCGCCCCGGTCGGCGCTACACTGCCGCCATGTCCCCGCTCCGCCGCCTGCTGCACCTGCTGCTCGCGCTCGCCGTCATGGCGAACGGCGCCGGCACGGCGCTGGCGTCGGCGCACGGCTGCTGCGCGCAGGCGCAGCGGGCCGCGATCGCCGCCGCAGCGGCGTCGCAGTCCTGCCACGACCACGCCGACACCGCGACGCCGGCCGGGCACCCGGCCGGCCACGCCGGCACGCCCGCGCACGAGGACGGCTGCGGCCACGACCACACCGGCGCGACGACCTGCGGTTGCGCCTGCACGCTGCAGGCGACCACGCTGCTGCCGACGCTGCCGTCGCTGACCCTGGCGCCGATGCGCAGCCCCACGATCGCCTTCGCCGCGCACTCCCGGGCCGCGCCGCCGCTGCCGCATCCATTGCGACCTCCGATCCAGGCGGGCTGATCGACCCTGCCGCGGCTCGCGCGCAGTCCCGCGTCGAGCCTGTCCGTCCAGCGGCCGCGCCTGCGGCCGATCCGGAGCGTCCTTCATGTCCATCCATTCTCCCGGCGACCCGTCGCGTCGCCGTTTCGTCCAGGGCCTGGCCGGCGGCGGCGTGCTCGCCGCGTTCGGCTGGCCGCATGCCGGCTTCGCCGCGCCGCGCGTGCCCGTCCTCGCCGGCACCGATTTCGATCTCTCGATCGGCGAACTGCCGGTGAACTTCACCGGCCGCGTGCGCCCCGGCGTCGCGGTCAACGGTTCGATCCCCGCACCCACCCTGCGCCTGCGCGAAGGCGCCACGGTCGAACTGCGCGTGCGCAACGCGCTGGCGGCCGGCGGCGGCCACGGCGGCACGACCTCGATCCACTGGCACGGCATCCTGCTGCCGGCGAACATGGACGGCGTGCCCGGCATGAGCTTCGACGGCATCGCGCCCGGCGAGACCTACCGCTACCGCTTCACGCTGCGCCAGTCCGGCACCTACTGGTACCACAGCCACTCCGGCTTCCAGGAACAGGCCGGCCTCTACGGCGCGCTGATCGTCGATCCCGCCGGGCCCGAGCCGTTCGCGTACCAGCGCGACCACGTGGTGCTGCTCAGCGACTGGACCGATCTGTCGCCCGCGGCGCTGTATGCGCGGCTGAAGACGATGCCCGGCCACGACAACTACCACAAGCGCACCGTCGGCGATTTCGCCCGCGACGCGAAGCGCGACGGCCTGGCCGCGACCCTGCGCGACCGCCGCGCCTGGGGCGCGATGCGGATGACCCCGACCGACCTGTCCGACGTCAATGCGCAGACCTACACCTACCTGATCAACGGCACGACCGCGCTGGGCAACTGGACCGGCCTGTTCGCGCCCGGGGACACGGTGCGGCTGCGCTTCATCAACGGCTCGGCGATGACCCATTTCGACGTGCGCATCCCGGGGCTGACGATGACGGTGATCGCCGCCGACGGCCAACCGGTGCATCCGGTGACGGTCGACGAATTCCGGATCGCGGTGGCCGAGACCTTCGACGTGCTGGTGACGCCGTCGGGGCAGGACGCGTTCACGATCTTCGCGCAGGACATCGGCCGCACCGGCTACGTCAGCGGCACCCTCGCGGTGCGCGAAGGCCTGCGCGCGCCGGTGCCCGCGGTCGATCCGCGGCCGATCCTGTCGATGGCCGACATGGGCCACGGCGGCATGGACCACGGTGGCATGCGCCATGGCGGCGCGACCCCATCCGGCGGCCACGACATGGCGTCGATGAAGGGCATGGAGGGCGGCTGCGGCGGCAACATGCAGGGGTCGATGCCGGGGATGGATCACTCGGGCATGGACCACGCGGGCATGGATCACTCGGGCATGAACCACGCAGGCATGGACCACGGCGGCGGCATGCAGCCGCATCCGCGCAGCGAAGCGGGCAATCCGCTGGTCGACATGCAGACGATGGCGCCGACGCCTCGACTCGACGATCCCGGCATCGGCCTGCGCGACAACGGCCGCAAGGTGCTGAGCTATTCGATGCTGCGCAGCCGCTTCGACGATCCCGACGGCCGCGATCCCGGGCGCACGGTCGAGCTGCACCTCACCGGCCACATGGAGCGCTTCGCCTGGAGTTTCGACGGCGAGCCGTTCGCGAAGGCCGAGCCGCTGCGGATGAACTACGGCGAGCGCCTGCGCATCGTGCTGGTCAATGACACGATGATGACCCATCCGATCCACCTGCACGGACTGTGGAGCGATCTGGAGGACGAGGCCGGCGCGTTCATGGTGCGCAAGCACACCGTCGACATGCCGCCCGGCACGAAACGCAGCTATCGCGTGCGCGCCGACGCGCTGGGGCGCTGGGCCTACCACTGCCACCTGCTCTACCACATGGAAGCCGGGATGATGCGCGAAGTGCGCGTCGAGGAGGGCCGCACATGAACGCACGCAGGCCTTCCTCCGCGAACCTCCGCGCACGCCGCGTTTGCGCCCTCGCCCTCGCCTGCGCGATGCCCGCGGCGGCGTGGGCGCAGGCGCACGATCCCGCGGCGCACGCCGGGCATGCCATGCAGCACGACACCACGGCGCAGGACGCGACGTCTGGGGAGAGGATGTCGCGCGGCACGATGGCGCACGACGATGCCCCGCCGGGCGCATCGTCGCCCGACGCGCAGGCGCCGAAGACTCCGATCCCGCCGATCACCGACGCCGACCGCGCCGCCGCCGCGTCGTCCGGGCACGGCCACGAACACGGACGCAGCGTGTTCGCGTTCCTGATGGTCGATCGCCTCGAACGCTGGAACGACGGCGACGGCGGCGAGGCCTGGGGCGCGAAGGGCTGGGTCGGCAGCGACGCGCACAAGCTGTGGCTGCGCAGCGAAGGCGAACGCGAGGCCGGACGCCTGGCCGACGCCGACCTCGAAGCGCTCTACGGCCACCCGGTCGCGCGCTGGTGGGACCTGCTCGCGGGCGTGCGCACGACGTTCGGTCCGGGCCCGTCGCGCACCGCCGCCGCGCTCGGCGTCGCCGGCATCGCGCCCGGCAAGTTCGACATCGAGGCAACCGGCTACCTGGACGGCGACGGACGCCTGTCCGCGCGCGCCGAAGCCGCGTACACGCTGCTGCTGACCAATCGCCTGGTCCTGGAGCCGCGGATCGAAGCCGGCTGGCAGGCGCGCGACGACCGCGCCCGCGACCTCGGCGTGGGCCTGTCCGCGATCGAAGGCGGGCTGCGCCTGCGCTACGAGTTCGACCGCCGCTTCGCGCCGTACCTCGGCGTCGTGCGCGTGCGCCACTTCGGCGACACCGCGGACCTGCGTCGCGCCGCGGACGAACCCGTCGACGAGACGCGGGTGGTGGCGGGCGTTCGGCTGCGGTTCTGAACCCGCGCGATTCCGTGCAGCGCAATGCGCATCAGCGCGCCGGCCGGGCCCGACCCGGCCGGCGCATCGATGAGGCCTCGATGGCGGCGTCGTGAACCGTCTAGTCCGCTTCCAGCGGCAGCCGTTCGCCCTGCAGCGTCCCGCGCTGCAGCCGCGTTCCCTCGATCAGCAGAACCTCGCCGTTCTGGCCGTTCTTGATGCTGGTATCGACGGCGATCACCTTGCCGCCGTAGCGGGATTCGATCCGCTGCATCGACGTGTGCCCGACGACGATCCGGCTCACGCCCAGGCGAGCCAGGAGGTCGTCGACCTGCGCGTCGGACAGCGCGTCCTCCCTGAAATAGCCGCGATACCAGATCGGGCTCAACTTGCCGTCGTACAGCGCACGCAGCACCGGATCGCGCTGGATCCGGTCCTTGTCGAACCCGAGCGAGCCGCGATACGCGGCGTTGGCCGCCGCCATGTCCAGCCCCTGCGCCAGATATTCGGGCGAGATGCCGCCGTGCACGAACAGCATCCCGTCGATCTTCAGCATCACCGGAAGACGGCGGATCCAGCGGCCCAGCACCGTGTCCTCGCCGTACAGCGCCGGATACGGGCGGCCCATCGCAGTGGCGATGTCCGCGTACTTTTCGTTGAGGTAGCGCAGGTCGCCCTGCAGGGTCATCGTCTCGTGGTTGCCGAGCACGACGTTGACGTCGCCGCCGGCCAGGCGCGCCTGCTGCTGCAGGCCGTACAGCAGCCACAGCACCTCGGTGACGCGCGTCCCACGGTCGAAACAGTCGCCGACGACGACCAGATGCCCGCGGCCGAACGACCAGCGCCGGTCGGCGTCGATCACCCCGTTCGCCTGCAGCAGGCGCACAGCGAGGTCGAACTGGCCGTGGAGGTCGGAGATCACGGCGAGCTTGTCGACGCCCTGCACGACTTCGGCCTGTTCCGGCGCCTCGACCGACGGGATCCGGATCGTGTCCGGATAGGCGCAGCGCGGGGGCAGCGTGACCGCGCGCCTGCGCAGATGGCGCGTGCGCTGCGACGGTTGGCCGTCGCAGATCCATTCCGCGGTCAGGGTGTTGCCGGAAATGCGCACGTAAGGGCCGTCGTCGTGGGCAGCGGACGGGCCGGACTGTGCGTGCGCCAGCGCCGATGCGCACAGCAGCGACGCCAGCAGCGCGCGCAGGCGCGCCGGAGTCCGTGCCGGCACGGCCTGCGCGGTGTCGGTGGTACGGTCTCGATCAAGGATGCGTTTCATGTCCTTCGTTCCTCAGTGGCTTCGGCGCAGCACGCGCTCGCCCGCCGCGCCGCGTGTCTCGCGCACCCGGTAGACCACCCGGAGCGCATCCATGAACCCGTTGGGGTCGTCGCTGCGGAAGCGGCCGCTGATGCGCAGCGCGGCCAGCGCCGGATCGCCGATGACGATCCGCGGCCGGCTGTAGCGATTGAACTCGTCGACCGCCTCCTGCAGCGGCACGTCGTCGAACTGCAGGCGGCCCGAGGTCCACGCCGGCATCGCGTCGCCGGCCGCCATCCCGGGCTTCATGTCGAACGCATTGCCGCGCACCTCGGCGCGCTGGCCCGGCGCCAGCGACGCCAGCTTGACGTCGTGGCCGGCGGCGTCCGCCGCGGTCAGGAGATCGACGCGGCCCTCGTACAGCGCGACGTCGATCGCCTGCGCCAGCAGCGACACCTCGAAGCTCGTGCCGACCGCGCGGACGGCGCCGTAGCGGCTGCGCACGACCAGCGGGCGCGCCTCCGTCGCCACCCGGAAGAAGGCGCGGCCGCGCTCGACCGTGATCTGGCGCTCGTCGCGGAGGAAACGCACGGTGACTTCGGAGCCGGTGTCCAGATCGAGCTTGCTGCCGTCGGCCAGCAGCAGCGTCCGGCGCTCGCCGATCGCCGTTCGATAGACCTCGCCCTCGACCGGCGCGGTCCACTGCGTCCACACCGCCATGCCGAGGGCGGCCAGCACGATCGCCGCGACCGCACCCCATGCCCGGCGCACCCCGCGCCTGCGCGCCGCGCGCTGCGCAGGCGGGCGTGGAGACGGCGTCGGCAAGCCGTCCGGCGCGGGCTCGATGCGCGCGGCGATTTCGGGCGCCGGGGCGAATTCGCCCAGCGACGACCACAGCGATTCGATGCGCTGGTAGGCCGCCCGATGGCGCGCGTCCTCGTCCATCCAGGCGCGCCACGCCTCGCGATCGAGTTCGCTGACGTCGTCGGCACGCAGGCGCGCCACCCACCAGGCCGCCTGGTAGCGGATCGGATCGCCGGTGGCGATCAGGTGCAAGTCGGGTGTCGTCATGGGTCTTCCAGCGTTGAATCGAAATGCAGCAGCGCCCGCATCATGTGTTTCTCGACGGCGCTCATGCTGATCCCGAGCCGTTTCGCGATCGCACTGTAGGTCATTCCGTCGTAGCGCTGCAGCAGGAACACCTGCCGGCAGCGCGGGCTCAGTTCGTCCAGCGCCTGCAGGAACCGCTCCAGGCGCGCTCTTCCTTCGTAGACGCGATCGCCACCGGGCACCTCACCCAGGGGGTTCAGATGTTTGTCGTTCCATTCATCGAAAGCGTCGTGCAGCGACGCCTTCTGGCTCTGGTCGCGCCGGTACCGATCGCGCAGCAGATTGGAGGCGATCCGCATCAGGTACGCCTCGACGTTCTCGATCGCGCTCGCCGACCGGCACAGGCGGGCCAGCGCTTCCTGGGCGAGATCCTCGGCATCGTGCCGGTTGCCCAGATGACGCTGGAAATAGCGCACGAGCGCAGGCCGGTAGCGATTGGCGTACGCTGCCGTATCGGTCGTCTGTTCGCGCAGCGATGGCAACTCGCGATCGCTCATGTCCGATCGTTCATGTCCGAATGCGACGTCGTGATGGCCTCGACGTTACCCCGCATCGACCGTCCTGCCTACCGGCCATTGGTCAGATGAGGAAACGGCGCACGGCTGCGTCTGCCTTGGAAGAGGGGGCGCGTACCGCCCGCTCTCGCTGTTGACGTCCATCATTCTGAAAACTTCGGGGAGACATGCATGGCACTTGCGACGAGACGGCCGGCCTTGCGCCGGATGCTGTCGGCATCACCACTGGCGATCGCACTGGGCGCGGCGTTGGGCCTTGCCGGCGCATTGCCGGCCACGCACGCGCATGCGCAATCGGCGCAGGGCAACCACGTGAACGCCTATTCCATGCCGAAACAGGCGCTGGGCACGGCGCTGAACCGGCTGGCGGAGACCGCCGACGTCCAGATCCTGGTGCCGCCGGACCTGGTGCGCGGCAAGCAGGCGCCGGCGCTCTCCGGCAGCTACAGCCTCCCGCAGGCGCTGGACAGGCTGCTGCAGGGCAGCGGCCTGGGGTTCAAGCGCACCGACAGCGGCGTGATCACGATCGGCCTCGCTTCACCGCCCGCCGCGCCGGCGCCGAAACCGCGCCCCGCGCCGGCCCCGGCGCCCGCTCCGGCCACGCAGGCGCCGCCGGAAGAACTGGGCACGATCCAGGTCGTCGGCTCGCACATCAAGCAGTCGGAAACCGAAGGTCCATCGCCGGTCACGGTCATCACCTCGGCGCAGATGGAGCGTGAAGGTTACGCCACCGTCTTCGAGGCGCTGGAAACCAGTGCGGTCGCGACCGGACAGGTCGAGACCGAGCTGTCCGGCGGATTCTCCGCCAATGCGCAGCCGCTGAACCTGCGCGGCCTCGGGCCGGGCCGCTCGCTGCTGCTGATCGACGGACGCCGCGCTGCCGACTATCCGTTCCCGTACGAAGGCCGCAGCAACTTCCAGAATTTCGGCAACATCCCGAGCGGCGCGGTCGAACGCATCGAGATCCTGGCCGGCGGCGCCTCCGCGATCTACGGCGCGGACGCGGTGTCGGGCGTGGTCAACGTGGTGATGAAGAAGAACTACACCGGCGACGAGCTGAAGGTCCGCGGCGGCACCAGCACGATGGGTGGACGCGACCGCATCGACCTGCAGTGGACCGGGGGCAGGACCGGAGAGCGCTGGGGCCTGACCTACGCGTTCCAGTACTACAACCAGGAACTGCTGTACGGTTTCCAGCGCGACTTCTGGGACCTGCGCCGCGACCCCAATCCCGACCCGCGGATCGGCGTCGAGCCGGATTCGGGCCTGCGCATCCGGCTCGGCGGCACCAGCAGCAGCCGCCCGCTGGCGGCCCCGCCCGCCGGCACCTGCGAACGCTGGGGCGGCGAATTCGTCCGCCACACCTACCGGCGCGTCAGCAGCTCGGGCAACGTCAGCACGCTGGGCGAGGCCTGCGGCACCTGGAACGACGCCAAGTACGTGCACCTGAGCAAGGAGAAGGACGAACTCGCGGGCTACCTGTTCGGCACCTGGGACTTCAGCGACAGGCTCCAGGGCTGGTCCTCGCTGCAGGTCTGGCGCTCGAAGACCGAATCGCTGGGCGGGTTCGAGAGCATCACCGGCCCGCACACCGACGGCGTCGGGCGCCGCGGCGATTTCTACGACCCGCAGTTCGGCACCGTGATCGCGCCCCGGCGGCTGCTGACCCCGGTCGATCTCGGCGGCGTGGACCGCATGAACCAGCACTACCGCGAGCTGTCCCTCGACTTCGCCGCGGGCCTGCGCGGACACTTCGGGCAGACGTGGGACTGGGACGCGACGCTGAGCCACGCCGACTACACCTTCGAGCGCGAGCGCCGGCGGATGATCGGCAACCGGGTCAACGATTTCTTCTTCGGCCCGCAACTGGGCACCACCAGCAGCGGCATTCCGATCCATCGCCTGAACCTCGACCGCTGGTATCGCCCGCTGACCCCCGACGAGTACGCGTCGCTCTCGACGACGGCGCGCTACGAAGCCGAATCCTGGGTCGATACCGCGAGCTTCGTCGCGACCGGCGAACTGTGGACGCTGCCGGCGGGCCCGCTCGGCATGGCGGTCGTCGCCGAGGCCAGTCGCCAGGGCTACGAGCTCGACAGCGACGCGCGCGTCCTGCCCGGCGTCACCCAGCTCTACAACCTCACGGGCACCAACGGCGGCGGCGATCGCGATCGCTATGCGCTCGGGGTCGAGTTCGGCATCCCGATCCTCGACACGCTGAAGCTCAGGCTCGCGGGCCGCTACGACAAGTACGACGACATCACCGCCGTGGACGACGCCAGGACCTGGAACATGGGCATCGAATGGCGTCCGCTGGACAACCTGCTGATCCGCGGCGCGTACGCGACCAGCTTCAAGGCGCCGGACATGCACTGGGTCTTCAGCGAGGGCAGCGGCAGCTTCGCGACCGCGACCGACGCCCTGCGCTGCATCGACGGCAATGCCAACCCGTCCTGCAACGGCTACGACTACACCGTGTTCAGCGTCAGCCGCGGCGATCCGGACATCGAGGAAGAGACCGGCGAATCCTGGAGCGTGGGCGCCGTCTGGGATATCACCGATGCGCTGTCGATCACGACGGACTACTGGCAGATCGAACTCAACGGCGCGATCGACCGCCTCAGCACCGCGTCCATCCTCGAGGACGAGGCGGGCTGCCTGACCGGACTGACCCTGCAGGGCACGCCGTTCTCCCACGCCTCCGGCTCCGCCTATTGCCAGCGGATCACCAGCCTGGTGACGCGCCGACCGGAAGCGGGCGAGAACATCGGCCGGATCGAGGAAGTGCGTTCGCTGCCGATCAACCAGGCCTACCGCAAGGTGACCGGCATCGACGCCGCGCTCCAGTGGCGGCTGCAGTCCGAGGCCCTGGGCGACTATCGCTTCAACGTCACCTGGTCGCACACGCTGAAGTCGGAGCGGCAGGTGTTCGCGAGCGACCCGGTGCAGACGAACTGGCGCGACGATCCGGAGAACCTCGACTTCAGGAGCCGCGTGCGCGCCGGCGTCGACTGGCGGCGGAACGACTGGCAGGCCAGCCTGTCGGTGGTGCGCAGCGGGTCGCTGCCGCGCTACGACCAGCAGGGCCGCATCGGCGCGCTGTCGATCTGGAACGCGAACGTCGGCAAGCAGATCACCGACGACATGAACGTGCGTTTCTACGTCAACAACGTGTTCAACAAGATCCATCCGGAAGACCGGTCCAACACCGAGTTCCCGTATTTCTACGAAGCCTACAATCCGGTCGGCCGCGAGATCGCGGTGCAGGCCACCTATGCGTTCTGAGGGATCGCCGACCGGGGCATGCCCGACTTCGGCAGGCCCGACTGCGGCATGACCAACCACGGGCCCCGCTGCGGGGCCGTCACGGCATCGCGGGCCCGGGTCACCCCCGGGCCCGCGGCCGTTCGCGATCCGCGTTCTTGGACCGCCTTCTTCTTGGATCGCCTACTTCGAGCGCCCGGCATTCCCCGGCGTGCTTTTTCGCCGGCCGCCGACCGCTACCGCACGGCGCCGATGCGGACGCCGCGCGACGTCACAGCAGCCACTGCAACGCGCCCAACGGGTGGTGCAGGCGCGCGATCGAGAGCATCAGCAGGTAGACCGCGATCGCGGCGACGAACGCCAGGACGCGCCCGCCGCGATGCTTCAGGCGCTTGAGCGCGAAGCTGCCGAGCACGATGTAGACCACCAGCAGGCACACTTTCGCGGTCAGCCAGCCGTTCGCGAACATGCCGCCGGGCAGGATCGTGAACAACATCAGCGCCGCGGTGAGCAGCACGGTGTCGATGGTGTAGCTCGCCAGGCGCACCGGCAGCCGCATCGGCCAGCGCGCGCCGGCCAGCACGCCGAACCCGCGCAGCAGGAACAGCGCGCCGCTGAGCAGCACGCAGACAACGTGGACGAGCTTGATCTGGGGATAGAACTCGATCATGCGGGCGCGGAGGGAATCGACAGGAAGCTGCGCTGGGGGCGCGCGGACGGGAGATTGTTGTGGAAGCGAACGGGGCGGCCAAGGCCGCCCCGTCGCGCATCGCCGGCGGCCGTCAGGCGGCGGGCGGGCGCTTGCGTCCCGGCCGCAACCACAGTCCGAAGACGAACACCGTCACCACCAGTGCGCCGACACTGAAGATCGTGTCGCCCGGCACCCGCATCCACACCAGCAGGTCGAACACCGGCTTGCCCATGAAGTCGGCCGAACGCGCGTACCAGTAGCCGTGCTCCAGCGTCGCCTGCAGTTGCAGCACGCCCATCGGCAGCAGCGTCAGCGCCGCCATCAGCGCGAGGCCGATGTTGAGCGCCCAGAACGCGGTGGACAGCATGCGTTCGTTCCACACCACGTCGGGCTTGAGGCCGCGCACGCAGAACAGAAGCAGGCCGATGCCGAGCATGCCGTAGACCCCGAACAGCGCGGTATGGCCGTGCAGCGGGGTCAGGTTGAGCCCCTGCATGTAGTACAGCGCCAGCGGCGTGTTGATCAGGAAACCGAACAGGCCGGCGCCGACCAGGTTCCAGAAGCTGACCGCGAGGAAGAACAGGATCGGCCAGCGGTAGCGCTGCATCCACGGCGTGGCCTTGCTGTGGCGGTAGGTGTCGTACGCCTCCAGGCCGATCAGCGCCAGCGGCACCACTTCCAGCGCCGAAAAGCTCGCGCCAAGCGCGATCACCGCGGTGGTCGTGCCGGCGAAGTACAGGTGGTGGAACGTGCCGAGGATGCCGCCGGCCATGAACACGATGGTCGCGAACAGCACGTTCACCGTGGCGGTCCGACCGCGGATCAGGCCGAGCTTGACGAACAGGAAGCTGATCACCGCCGCGGCGAAGACCTCGAAGAAGCCCTCGACCCACAGGTGGACCACCCACCAGCGCCAGTATTCGACCATCGACAGGTGGGTGTGCTCCTTCCACATCAGGCCGGCGCCGAACAGCAGGCCGATCGCCACCGTGGACAGGAACAGCAGGCCGATGATCGACGAGGTCTCGTCGCGGCGCCGGAGCGCCGGCCACAGCGCGCGGCCGACGAGGAACAGCCACAGGATCAGGCCGATGAACAGGAACCACTGCCAGAACCGGCCGATGTCGGTGTACTCCCAGCCCTGGTGGCCGAACCAGAAATTGCGTTCCAGGCCGAGCTTCTGCATCACCGCCATCCATTGCCCGGCGAACGCGCCGATCACGATCACCAGCAGGCACGCGAACAGGACGTTGACGCCGAGGCGCTGGAATCTCGGCTCGTGGCCGGAGACCGCCGGGCCGATGTACAGCCCGGTGCCCAGCCAGGCGACCGCGATCCACAGCACCGCGAGCTGGGTGTGCCAACTGCGGGTCAGCGCATACGGCAGCACGTCCGAAATCGCGAAGCCGTAGGCCTGCTGGCCCTCGACCTGGTAGTGCGCGGTGGTGGCGCCGAGCAGGATCTGCACCAGGAACAGCGCGAGCACGATCCAGAAATACTTGGCGGTGGCGCGCATCGACGGCGTCGGCACCAGCGCGCGCAGCGGATCGGTCGCGGGCGGCGTGACCGGCGCCTCCTTGCCGTGCCAGACCGCGTAGTGCCAGCCGAGCAGGCCGATGCCGGCGATCATGAACAGCACGCTGAACACGGTCCAGATCAGCATCGACGGCGGCGGCATGTTGCCCGCCAGCGGATCGTAGGGCCAGTTCTGGGTGTAGCTGACCGTCGCATCGGGGCGGTCGGTGACCGCGGCCCAACTGGTCCACCAGAAGAAGGCGCCCAGCGCGCGGCGGTGCGCCGCGTCGGGCACGGTGTCCTCGCGCATGGCGTAGGTTTCGCGCAGCGCGTGGGTCGCGGGGTCGGCCGAGAACAGGCTCTCGTAGTGCGCCGTCACCGACGCGATCGCCCGTGCGCGTTCGTCGCTGATCACGATGCGGCCGGCGTCGGCCGCGTAGGTGTTGGCGCGGAGCAGCGGCTGCAGTTCCGCCTGCAGCTTGGCGCGATCGCCGACATCGAGGTCCGCGGCGGCCTTGCCGTACGCGGCCTGCGCGCGCAGATCGAGCCAGGCCTCGGTTTCGCGATGCAGCCAGTCGGCGCTCCAGTCGGGCGCGACCAGCGCGCCGTGGCCCCAGATCGAGCCCAGTTGCTGTCCGCCGATGCTCTGCCACACCTGGCGGCCGCGTTCGATGTCGTCGCGGGTGAAGACGGTCGCGCCGTGCTCGGTGACGACGGCTTCGGGCATCGGCGGCGCCTGCCGATACACTTCGCCGCCCATCCACAGCAGCGTGCCGAAGCCGACCGCGAGCAGGGCCGCGAGGCCCCACCAGAGTCTGCGGGTGGTGGACATGGACGTACTCCTCCGGAATGAGGAGCAGATGGTCGCGAGCCGGGGCCGGAGGAGCGATGACCCAGGTCAAGCACCCGGCGGAAACCGGATCGGTGTGCTGCGGAAACGCTGCGAAGATCCGGCGCGACCGGCCGCGCCACCTGCGCTCACTCGCGCAGCACGGGCGCCGCCAGCGCGAGCAGCGCGGGCATGTCGAGCAGTTCGACGTCGCGTCGTTCGATCCGCAGCAGGCCGTCGTCCTCGAGCCTGCGCAGCACGCGACTGACCGTCTCCGGCGCGAGGCGCAGGTAGTTGGCGATGTCGGTGCGGGCCATGGTCAACTGGAAGCGGCTGGGCGAAAAGCCGCGCTCGGACAGGCGTCGCGACAGTCCGATCAGGAACGCCGCCATGCGCTGGTCGGCGGGCCAGTCGCCGGCCAGCAGCGCGACCCGGCCGATGTCGCGGCTCAGCAGCCGGAACAGTTGCCGCTGCACGCCCGGCAGGCGCGTGGCCAGGATCGCGATCTTCGGGAACGAGAACCGGCACAGCATCACCGTGTCCAGCGCGACCGCGCTGCACGGATACTGGTCGCCGTCGATGCCGTCGAGGCCGATCACTTCGCCGGGCAGATGGAAGCCGAGGACATGCTCGCGGCCGTCGCGATCGGTGACGTAGGTCTTGACCGTGCCCGCGCGCACCGCGGCGATGGCCTCGAACGGATCGCCCTCGCGGAACACGTGATCGCCGGCGCGGAACGGGCCGACGTGCTCGACCAGCACGTGCAGGTCCTGCAGCGAGCGCTTGTCCATGCCCTCGGACAGGCACGCGCTGGAGAACGCGCAGGTGGTGCAGAAGGTGCATTCGTCGCCGTCGTTCGAGAACGTGCGGGCGTCCTGGCGCGGAAACGGCAGCCGGGTCATCGGCCCTCCGGAGCGAGGCCCTGGCGTCGGGCGATCGCGTTCGACGGTGGCGACTTGGGCGGGTGGACGGTCTGCACGCTGAGATGGTAACAACCGCGGGCGTCCGGGTCACCGCCGCCGAGGGGTCAGATCGCCTTCGAGAATCGCGGCGCTTCCGCCGGACGCTGCAGATAGGCGTCGAAACACATCGCGATGTTGCGCAGCAGCAGGCGTCCGCGGGCGGTGGCGACGATGCGCTCGGCGCCGATCTCGACGAGGCCGTCGTCCTGCAGCGGCAGCAGCCGCGCCAGCGCATCGCCGAAATATTCGCGGAAATCGATGCCGTAGCGCCGCTCCAGCGCCGACACCGGGATCTCGCCCTGGCACATCAGGCTCTGGATCAGGTCGGCGCGCAGCGCGTCGTCGTCGCTGAGGAACATGCCGCGGAACACCGGCAAGCGCCCTTCGTCGAGCGCCGCCTGCCAGCTCGGCAGGTCGCGCGGATTCTGGCTGTAGCTCTCGCCGATGTGGCTGATCGCGCTCACGCCGAACCCGATGAGGTCGCTGTCGGCGTGCGTGGTGTAGCCCATGAAGTTGCGGTGCAGCCCGCCGCGCGCCTGCGCCTGCGCCAGTTCGTCGTCGGGCAGCGCGAAGTGGTCCATGCCGATGTAGACGTAGCCGGCGTCGGTCAGGCGCTTGATCGCCAGCGCCAGCAGCGCCAGCTTGGTCTCGGCGTCGGGCAGCAGGCTGGCGTCGAGCTGGCGCTGCGCCTTGAACAGGTCCGGCAGGTGCGCGTAGCTGTAGACCGCGAGCCGGTCCGGACGCATCGCGATCACCGTCTCCAGCGTGCGCCCGAAGCCGTCGACGGTCTGGTTCGGCAGGCCGTAGATCAGGTCGATGTTCACCGAGCGGAAGCCGTGGCTGCGGCAGGCGTCGACGATCGCGCGGGTCTGCTCCACGCCCTGGATGCGGTTGACCGCCTCCTGCACCGCCGGGTCGAAGTCCTGCACGCCGAGGCTGGCGCGGTTGAACCCGGCCAGCGACAGTTCGCCGATATCCGTCGGCAGCACGGTGCGCGGATCGAGTTCGATCGAGATGTCGCGGTCGTCGGCGTCGCTGAAGCGGAAATGGCGCTTGAGCACGTCCACGGTGCAGCGCAACTGGGTCGGGGTGAGGAAGTTCGGCGTGCCGCCGCCGAAATGGAGCTGGATGACCTCGCGGTCGCGGTCGAACAGCGGCGCCACCGCCGCGATCTCGCGGCACAGGTGCGTCAGGTAGGCGTCGGCGCGGGACTTGTCGCGGGTGATCACCCGGTTGCAGCCACAGTAGAAGCAGGGGCTGAGGCAGAACGGCACGTGGACGTAGAGCGACAGCCGGCGCGGGATCGGATCGCCGTTGCTGTCGCGGATGGCCCGCTGCAGCGCTTCCGGTCCGAAGCCGGCGTCGAACTGCGGCGCGGTCGGATACGACGTGTAACGGGGTCCGGGCCGATCGTAGCGGCGCAGGAGGTCGGCGTCGAAGGCAAGGGCGGGGATCATGCGGACAGGCTAGGCCTGCCGCCGGGGCGCCGCCTTGACCGAAATCAACATCGCACCGGCGGCGATCAGCCCAGCAGCCCGGCCGGGACCTGCAGCTCCACCGACAGCGCCAGGTGGTCCGAGCCCGCCGCCGGCACGGCCTCGATGCCGGCGCAGGCCAGGCCTTCGCCGAGCAGGATGTGGTCGATGGCGCGCTGCGGGCGCCAGCTCGGGAACGTGCGCACGGTGCAGGTCGGCGGCTGCAGCCGGGTGCGCTGGAACAGCACCGACATCTCGGGCTGCTCGACGGTGCAGTTGAAATCGCCCATCAGCACCGAATGCGGATGGTCCTGCAGCAGTTCGCCGATGAAGGCGAGCTGCGACCGGCGCGAGCCGGCGCCCAGCGACAGGTGCGCCACCGCGATGGTGAGGCTGTCCGCGGCGCGTCCGAAGCGGGCGACGAGCACGCCGCGGCCGGAAATCCGCCCCGGCAGCGGGTGGTCCTCGACCTCGACCGGTTCGATCCGCGACAGCAGGGCATTGGCGCTGGAGGCGACCCGCCCGACCCGGCGGTTCGGCTGGTGGCTCCAGAAATCGAAGCCCGCGCGCTCGGCCAGGTAGTGGGTCTGGTTGGTGAACCCGGACCGCCAACTGCCCGGGTCGCTTTCCTGCAGGCCGACGATGTCGTGCCGCGACGCCAGATCGGCGATCGCGTCGAGCGAGGCGCGCTTGCCCAGCGGCAGCACGTGCGACCAACTGCGGGTCGCGTATTCGGCGTAGCTGCGGGTGGTGTTGCCGGCCTGGATGTTGGCGCTGAGCAGGCGCAGCCGCCGCGCCACGGGCGCGGCGGCGATCCGGTCCACGGCTGCGTCGGGGGCTGCCGGCGAATCCATCGCGACCGTTGCGCCTTGGATCAGCGCGCGCCGCCCTGGGCGGTCTCGTGGGCGACGATCGCGTCGACGATCCGCATGCGGTCGGCCGGCGAGCGGCCGCCGATCACGCGGTACTTGCCGTTGACCATCAGCGTCGGCGTGCCGTCGACCTGCTGCTGGCGGATGTACTGCGAGGCCTTGTTGAACTTGGCCATCACCGCGAAGCTCTTCATGTTCGCGGCGAACTGGGCCGCATCCACGCCGCCCAGCGCGGCGTAGACCTTGGCGATGGCCTCGTCACTGTCGTCGCCGCGCTCGCCCTGGAGCTTGTTCTCCAGGTGGATGGCGTTGTAGATGCCGGCGTGGGTCTTCTCCTCGATGCCCATGGTCTGCGCGGTGTAGAAGGCGCGGACGTACTGGTCCCACTTCGGGCCGAATGCGGCGGGCACGTAGGTGAAGCGGACGTTGGCGGGCTTGCTCTTCTCCCAGGTCGTCAGCCCCGGCTGGAACTGGAAGCAGGCCGGGCAGACGAAGTTGAAGACCTCGACGACCTCGACCTTGCCGTCGAGCGGGTCGAACGGCTGGCCGTTCTTGATCAGCGTGTAATCGGTGCCGAGCTTCAGGCCCGGGATCGCCTCGCCCGAGGTCGACGGGGCGGCGGGCGCCGCGGCGGCATCGGCGGACGTGGCCGGCGTCGCCGCGGCGGCGTCGGGATTCGCGGCGGCCTGGGCGGCGGCCTCGGCGGCCTTCATCAGCGCGGCGTCGTCGGCGGGCGCGGCGGCCGGCGCGGTGGCGGCGGCGTCGGTCGCCGGGGTCGCGTCGGCGGCCGGCTTGTCGCCACCGCAGGCGGTGAGCGCGAGGGCGGTCAGCAGGGCGAGGATCGGGGCGCTCTTGATTCGGGGGCTCTTCATTACGGTGTGTCTCCAGTCGGTATCCGGGGCGGCCTCAGCGCGGCGCGGCGGCGGCGCGTTCCATGGCGATCAGGGCGTCGACCACCCGCATGCGGTCTTCCAGGCGCGGGCTGCGCACCACGTACTTGCCGTTGACCACGAGGGTCGGGGTGCCGCTGACGTGGTTGGCGACCATGAAGGCCCGGGCGCGGGCCATGCGGTCGGCGACGTCCTTGGACTGCATCAGGGCGGTCATCTTCGCGGCGTTCAGGCCTTGCTGGCCGAACCAGGTCGCCAGCTCGCCGACGCTGGCGTTGCTGCGCGGCAGCGTGCCGGCCTCGTGGATCGCGTCGAACAGCGGCTGGTGGACCTTGGGCACCGCCTTGGCCAGGTCGGCGGCGAAGAAGGCCTTGGCGTAGGTGTCGTCGGGGTCGTAGGAGGCGGCGATGTAGACCAGGTCGACGTCGGCCGGCTTGGTGCGCTTCCAGGCATCGACCATCGGCTGGAAGTGGGCGCAGTGCGGGCACCAGTAGGCGAACACCTCGGCGACCTCGATGCGGCCGTCGGGGGCGCGCTGCCAGCGCTGGCCCTCCTTGAGCACCTCGTAGTCCACGCCCGCCTGCGGCGGACCGGCCGGCGCCTGGGCGCAGGCGGTCAGGGGAAGGATCAGCAGCAACAGCCAGGCGAAGAAACGCGGCATCGACGGTGTCCTGTAGGGAGAAAGAAAATCAAACGCCGGCCCAGAGCATGTCCGTGCCGGCGTTCGGGTTCAAGCGCGGGGACGGACCGGCCGTCGCGATCGTTCAGCCCTCGCCGCCGGCCTTCGCGGTCCCGGCGGCGCGCGGGTGCAGGCCCTGCATGTAGCTGGCGAGCGCCTGGATCTCCTCGTCGGTGAGCGGCGCGGCGACGCCGGCCATCACCGCGGGGAGGCTCTTGTCCTGGTCCGACACCTGGAGGGCGCGGTATTCCTGCAGGCGGCGCGCGGTGTACCAGGCCGACTGGCCGCCGACATGCGGATAGGCCGGGCCCGGGTTGCCGATGCCGGCGGCGCCGTGGCAGGCCATGCAGGCCGGGATGCCGCGGGCGGCGTCGCCGCCGCGGAAGATCTTCTGGCCGACCTCGTAGAACTTCATGCCGTTGTACGGGCTCTTCGGGTCGGAGACGACGGTGTCGTCGGCGATGCCGGCGCCCGAGACCTTGGTGGCGAAGTAGGCGCCGATGTCGCGCATGTCCTGGGCGCTGAGCGCGGCCGCGAACGGCTGCATGATCGGATTCACGCGCTGGCCGCTCTTGAACAGGGTGAGCTGCTGGGCGATGTAGCGCTCGCTCTGGCCGGCCAGGCGCGGATAGGTGGCCGGGTCGGTCGAATTGCCGTCCAGGCCGTGGCAGGCGGCGCAGGCGCCCGCCTTGGTGGCGCCTGCCTGCGGGTCGCCGCCGCTGGCCTTGGCCAGTTCCGCCGCCGCAGCCGCGGCATCCAGCGGCGCGGTCTGGACCGGCGCGGCGTCGGGCGCGGGGGTGACGGTGGTCTGGGCGAGGGCGGCCGCCGCCACCGCGAAGACCGCGAGACCGGCGAGACCGTAGGCACGGGCGTGACGCATGCTCAACACTCCAAGGGACGGGGCGCGGGCCCGGCGGATGCCGGTCGCGGGCCGAAACCGTGAAATTATCGTCGCGCCGCCGGGGTGGGTCAAACCGGGCCCGCGCGCCGGCCGTGCGATCCTATGCCCATGGCCACCCTTCCCAACCCCTTCGCCCGCGCCGACTACCTGCTCGCCGCGCACACCCCCAGGCAACTGCCGCCCGACGAGGGCGCCGAAGTCGCCTTCGCCGGCCGCTCCAACGCCGGCAAGTCCAGCGCGCTCAACACCCTGTGCCAGCAGAACGCCCTCGCCCGGGTGTCCAAGACCCCCGGCCGCACCCAGCAACTGGTGTTCTTCGGCCTGCCGCCGCACGAGGGCAAGTACCTGGTGGACCTGCCGGGCTACGGCTACGCCAAGGTCCCGAAGGACCTGCAGGCACACTGGCAGGCCTTCATCGACCAGTACTTCCGCACCCGCCAGGCGCTGCGGGGGCTGGTGGTGGTGATGGACATCCGCCATCCGCTGAAGGACTACGACCGCAACATGATCGCCTATGCCGCCGAACGCGGTCTGCCGGTCCACGCCCTGCTGACCAAGGCCGACAAGCTCGGCCGCGGCGCCGCCGGCAACACCCTGCTCGCGGTGCGACGGGACCTGGCCTCGGCGTTCGGCGACACGGTCAGCGCCCAGACCTTCTCGGCCGAGTCGAAGGCCGGCGTGGAGGAGCTGCGCAAGGTGGTGGCGGGGTGGCTGGGGCTGTAGCGCCGGCCTTGCCCCCGCCCGGGGTCGCGGGGAACATGGGGCGGCACGCACGCCGGGAGCCGCACCGCCGATGACCTCCATCGTCCGCCTCCTGCTCTGCCTCGCCCTGCTCGGCGACGCCGGCGGTCTGGCCTCGGCCGCCGAACCGCCCGCCAGGTCGGGCGCCACGGCGACGGCGCTTCCTCACGCGCAGCCCTCCGCGCCTTCGGCCCGGGATCCGGCGGAAGCCGGCCGGGCCGAACGCCTGCGGCGGGCGGAGGCGCTCAGCCGGCAGGGCGACCAGGCGGGCGCCATCGCACTGGCCGACCAGCTCATCGCCGAATACGAACGCGAATACCCCGCAGGCGGGACCCGCTGGTACGTCGACCGGACCCATGCAGAAACGCGGGCCTACGCCGCCGACGCGGCGGACGCGGGCCCGGCGACGGCCCGGGTCCTCGACGTGGCCTGGGCCGACGCCTATTTCCTGAAGGCCTATGCGCTGGTCGAACTGAGCGCAGGCAACGACGCCTACAAGTTCGGCAAGGGCGGCCAGCCGCAGAGCGACCCGGAGCGGCTGGCGCAGGCGCGGACGACCCTGGAGCGCGGCCTCGAACTGGCGCCTTACCACCCGCGGATGCTCGCCGAACTGGGCAACGTCCTCCAGCAGCAGCGGGACTGGAAGGCGATGCTGCGAACCTTCGCCGAGGCCGAAACGGCCGCCGCCTACGCGCCCGCGGACGAACAGGATCTGCTCTACGGCCGGGCCAAGCGCGGCATCGGCTACGCCTTGATCGAACTCGGTCGCCTCGACGAGGCCGAGGCCAAATACCGCGAATGCCTGCGCATCAATCCCAACGACGAGATCGCGGCGCGCGAGCTGGAATACATCAGCCAGCGCCGGGAAAAGGAAGAATAGGCGCGTGCGGCATCGGGCGGCGGCCGAGCCGCCCCGCGGGCGTCAACCCGGGCGTTCTGCGAGCGTCCGCAACCAACCCAGCAGCACTACGCCACAGATCACCACGGCGATCAGCACGATCATGCCGCGGGCGAGGGTGTAGCCGCCGGGCTTCGCGGCGAGCGCTTCGGCATCGGCGGCCCTGCCCGCCATCGCCTCGCCCGTACCGGCCGCAGCCTCGTCGGCCGCGTCCTCGTCGTCGGGCAGCGCAGGCGTTTCGCGCTCCCACGCCGCGACGATGGCGCGCGCCGCGTCGAGATCGTCATCCGCGACCCAGACGAACACCTCCGTGTTCGCCGGCAGGTCCCCGGCCGCGCCGCGCAGGTATTCGCCCAGCACGAACGCCTGGATGCCCTCGGCCTCCAGCCATTGCCGGAGCAGGTGCGCGTCTGCGATGTTGGCGGCGGTGTAGGCGATCTTCATGTCGTCGGAGCCGATGAACGCGTCCGGGCCATATTACGCCAACCCAGGCTACGCCAGCGCCCGCAGCCGCGGATCCATCCACGCCCGCAGCGCATCGACCAGCACGTTGATCAGCACGATCAGCGCGCCGACCACCAGGACCACGCCCAGCACCAGCGTGTAGTCGCGGTTGAGCGCGCCCTGGACGAAGAACCGGCCCATGCCGGGGATGCCGAACACCTGCTCGACCACCGCCGAGCCGGTGACGATGTTGATCAGCGCCGGCGACAGCCACGCCGCCACCGGCACCAGCGCCGGGCGCAGCGCGTGCGCGAACAGCAGCCGCGCCTCCGACAGCCCGCGGGCGCGCGCGGCGGCGAGGTAGTCGGCGCCGAGCACATCGAGCATCGAGGCGCGGGTCAGGCGCGCGCAGTACGCCAAGTTGGGCAGCGCCAGCGCGATCGCCGGCAGCACCACGTTGTCGGCCTCGCCCCAGCCGCCGGCCGGCAGCCAGTGCAGGGTCACCGCGAACAGCAGCACCAGCAGCGGCGCGACCACGTACTTGGGCACCGCCAGGCCGAGCCCGGCCAGCAGCATCAGCCCGCGGTCGAGCCACGAGCCGGCACGCAGCGCCGCCCACACGCCCAGCGGGATGCCCAGCCCGAGCGCGAGCAACAGCGCCAGCGCGCCGTTCAGCGCCGACACCGGCAGCGCCTGCCCGATCAACTGGTTGACGGTGTAGTCGGGATACTGGAACGACGGCCCGAGGTCGCCGTGGGCCACGTCGCCCAGCCACGCGGCGTACTGCGCCGGCAGCGGCCGGTCCAGCCGGTAGCGGGCCTCCAGCGCGGCCTGCACTTCGGGCGGCGCCGCCTTCTCGGTGTCGAACGGCCCGCCGGGCGCCGCGCGCAGCAGCACGAAGCACAGCGTGGCCAGCAGCCACAGGGTCAGCAGCGCCTCGAGCGTCCGCGCGCCGAAACGCCGGAACCCGGCGACGGTCATCCGACCTGGACGTGGAACAGGCGGCCGATCAGCGCCGCCGCGCCCATCGCCGCGACGCCCCAGAACGCGACGCGCAGCGCGCCGCGCGGGATCGAGGCCCCGCCGACCCACGCCGCCAGCGCGCCGGAGGTCAGCAGCGCCACCAGGGTGACGACGGCGGTGACCGGTTCGATGCGGTCGGCCGGGGCCAGCAGCACGGCGAGGATCGGCAGCAGCGCGCCGGTCGCGAACGCCGCGGCCGAGGACAGCGCCGCCTGCAGCGGCCGCGCGCGCAGCGCCTCGGTGATGCCCAGTTCGTCGCGCAGGTGCGAGGCGAGCGCGTCGTGCGAGGTGAGCTGCTTCGCCACCTGCGCCGCCAGTTCGGGGGTCAGGCCGCGGCCGACGTAGATGTGGGTCAGTTCCTGCAGCTCGGAATCGGGCTCTTCGGCCAGTTCGCGGGTTTCCTTGGCGATGTCGGCGGCCTCGGTGTCGGCCTGCGACTGCACCGAGACGTATTCGCCCGCCGCCATCGACATCGCGCCGGCCACGATCCCGGCGATGCCGCTGCCGAGCACCGCGCCGGGGCCGGCGCCGGTGGCCGCGACGCCCACCACCAGGCCGGCGATCGAGATGATGCCGTCGTTGGCGCCGAGCACGGCCGCGCGCAGCCAGCCGACGTGTTCGGTGCGGTGGGTCTCCCGGTGGGTGCGGCGCATGCGAGGCTCCTGCGGTGGCGCGGTCGTGGCGTGGGTGCGCGGCAGCGGCGGCCGCGCGTGGCGCAGTGTACTGCGGTCGGTTCGCGCGCCGCCGCGGACGGTTCTCATTCCGGCGCGGCGCGCCCGCGGCTCACTCGCGCAGCCGCAGCCAGCGCGACGCGTGGCGATCCAGCGGATTGGCCTCGTAGCCGGCCACCCGCGGCGACACCAGGTGCTTGGACGTGTAGAAGTACAGCGGCACCACGGCATGCGCATGCAGCAGCCGGGTTTCGGCGGCGCGCAGCCAGGCGTCGCGCGCGGCCTCGCTGGGCGCGGCGTCGGCCTTCGCCATCAATCCGCGGAAATGGGCGTCGTCGTAGCCGGGCCAGTTCAGCGGCCCGTCTTCGGCGAACCCGATCAGGAAGTTGCGCGCGTCGGCGACGTCGCCGATCCAGCCGCCGCGGAACACCTGGGTGATCGCGCGCTGGCGCCGGTTCTGCACGAATACCTTCCATTCCTCGTTGCGCAGCCGCACGCGCACGCCCAGCGTCTCGTGCCACATCGCCGCCACCGCCAGCGCCAGCCGGCGGTGCGGGGTCGAGGTGTTGTAGCGCAGCTCGATCGTCAGCGGATGCGCGTCGGAATAACCCGCAGCACGGTACAGCGCCCGCGCCCGCGCCTCGCGTCGCGCCTGGTCCCAGCCCGACCAGTACAGCGCCGCCGGCGCGTAGCCGGGAATCCCCGGCGGCACGATGCCGTAGGCCGGGGTCTCGCCGAGGCCGGTGATCGAACGCGTCAGGCGGTCGCGGTCCACCGCCAGCGACAGCGCCTCGCGCAGCCGCGGATCGTCGCGCAGCGGCGGCTTGGTGAGGTTCAGGCCCAGCCAGAACGCGCCGAGGTACGGGGCGATGCGCAACCGCTCGCCGAAGCGTTCGCGCAGCGCGGCCAGCGGCTGCGGGGGCACGGTCTCGGTGATGTCGAGGTCGCCGGCGGCGAAGCGCTGCAGTTCGGCCGCGGCGTCCTCGGTGACGTGGTAGCGCACCTGCGCGATGCGCACCGCGCCGGCGTCGTGGAAGCGCGCGTTCTTCTCGACCACGAGGTTCGCCTGCGGCGTCCACGCCAACAGCCGGTACGCACCGTTGCCGACCAGGCGCCCCGGGCGCGTGTGCTGCGCGCCGTCGCGCGCGACCGCCGGCAGGTACACCGGGAAGGCGATCGGCAGGGTCAGCAGCGCCGGCAGCGCGATCGTGCGCGTGGTGCGGAAGCGCACCGTGCGCGCATCGGGCGCATCGATGCCCAGCGCCTGCGGCGGCGCGCGGCCGGCCTGCACCGCCTTCGCCCCTTCGATCGCATCGAACTGCTCGGCGAACGGCGCCGCGGTCTCCGGCGCGAACGCGCGACGGAAACTGGCGACGATCTGCGGCGCGTCCAGCGGCTCGCCGTTGCTCCAGCGCAGGCCGTCGCGCAGGTGGAAGGTCCAGGTGCGGCCGTCGGCCGACGTTTCCCAGCGTTCGGCCATGCCCGGGACCAGGCGACCGGCGCCGTCTTCGGTCACCAGGCCCTCGTACAGATCACGCAGGATGTTGCCGCAGGCGACCTCCTGGCAGCGATGCGCGTCCAGGGTCGCCGGCTCCGGGCCGTTGCCCCGTTCCAGGCGCGGGACCGGGCCCTGCGCCGCGGCGTCGATGGAACACAGACAGAACAGCAGGGCGACAATGCGCATGGGGCGGACGGCACCTGGACGGCTATAGTGCGGGACCTTGCGATGGTAGGGCAGCCGCCCCATCTCGTGCATCCGCCGCGCAACGGACGCCGCCTCCGGCGACTCCGTTGCGGGTCCCCCTCCCGGAAGTCGCGATGTCCAGTCCCAGCCATGTCGCCGATACGCCCGTCACCGACCGCGACCAGTTGGTGGCGGTCATCGCATCGGGCGAAAAGCCCGAGGACGCCTGGCGCATCGGCACCGAGCACGAGAAGTTCGGCTTCCGCCTCGACGACCTGCGTCCGCCGACGTTCGACGGCGAACGCGGCATCGAGGCGCTGCTGACCGGCCTGACCCGCTTCGGCTGGGAGGCCGTGCAGGAGCACGACCGCACCATCGCGCTGGTCCGCGACGGCGCCTCGGTCACGCTCGAACCCGCCGGCCAGTTGGAGCTCTCCGGCGCGCCGCTGGAGACGCTGCACCAGACCTGCATCGAGGTCGGCACCCACCTCGAAGAAGTGAAGACGGTCGCCGATGCGCTCGGCCTGGGCTTCCTCGGCATGGGCTTCCAGCCGAAATGGCGGCGCGACGAGATGCCGTGGATGCCCAAGGGCCGCTACGCGATCATGCGCGCCTACATGCCGAAGGTCGGCGGGCTCGGCCTCGACATGATGACCCGCACCTGCACCGTGCAGGTCAATCTCGACTACGCCAGCGAAGCGGACATGGTGAAGAAGTTCCGCGTCTCGCTGGCGCTGCAGCCGATCGCGACCGCGCTGTTCGCCGATTCGCCGTTCACCGAAGGCAAGCCCAACGGCTACCAGAGCTACCGCTCGCACATCTGGACCGATACCGATCCCGACCGCACCGGCATGCTCGACTTCGTGTTCGAGGACGGCTTCGGCTACGAGCGCTACGTCGACTACCTGCTCGACGTGCCGATGTACTTCTCCTATCGTGGGGACGAGTACATCGACGCCAGCGGGCAGAGTTTCCGCGATTTCCTCGCCGGCAAGCTGCCGGCCCTGCCCGGCGCGCTGCCGACCCTGCGCGACTGGTCGGACCACATGACCACCGCCTTCCCCGAAGTGCGGCTGAAGAAATACCTCGAGATGCGCGGCGCCGACAGCGGCCCGTGGAACCGGATCTGCGCGCTGCCGGCGTTCTGGGTCGGCCTGCTCTACGACCAGACCGCGCTCGACGCCGCCTGGGACCTGGTCAAGGACTTCAGCCTCGCCGAGCGCCACGCCCTGCGCGACGGCGTGCCCCGGCACGCGCTGAAGCTGCCGTTCCGCGGCGGCAGCGTCCGCGACCTCGCCCGCGAAGCGCTGAAGATCTCCGCCGAAGGCCTGCGCCGCCGCGCGCGGCTCAACGGCAAGGGCGTCGACGAAACCCGCTTCCTCGACCCGCTGATCGAAGTCGTCGAAGCCAACGAGACCGCCGCCGAACGCAAGCTCGCCCTCTTCCACGGCGCCTGGGGCGGCGACATCGACCGCGTCTTCCGCGAGTTCGCGTACTGAGCCGACGCCCCTTCCCCGGGGGCAAGGGCGTCGCGTCGATCGATCGGAGACTGGGGGGCGCGACTGACGTCGCGCCTGCGAAGAGCGCGGGGTTGGCCCGTGACGGGGTCGCGGCTGACGTCGCTCCTGCGAAGAGCGCGGGGTTGGCCTGGGGCGGGTCGCGACTGACGTCGCTCCTACGAAGAGCGCGGGGGTGACCTGGGGTGGGGTCGCGGCTGACGTCGCTCCTACGAAGAGCGCGGGGGTGACCTGTGACGGGGTCGCGACTGACGTCGCTCCTACGAAGAACGGGCGTGCCTTGTTTGTAGGAGCGACGTGAGTCGCGACCCGAAGGCCCGGCACGCTACCTCGAAAGCCCCGGCACCGCGCAAAGCCACCGCACCACGCGATTCACCCCCAGTCTCCCTGCGCCTCCCACGCGCAATACCAGTACGGATACGCCTGCACCCGCTCGACCAGCCCGGCACGGACGGGGTTGTCCAGCAGATAGCGCGCGACCGCGCGCCGGTCGTCCTCGGCGCGCAATGCGCGATCGTGGTACGCAGGCGCCCACAGCGGCGGTTCATCGACATCGACGCGCCGGGCGACCGTGCTCGTCACCGACTTCACCCGCTGCAGCAGGCGTCCGAGGGAGCGATCGCGACCGAGCTCGACGAGGAAATGGACGTGGTCGGGCATCAGCACCCAGCACAGGGGCACGGCCTGCCCCCACAGCAACGGATTTTCGAGTGTCGACGCGACCGCGGAGGCGACCGGCCCGGGCACGAATCGTCGCGCCCGGGCGGCGCAGACGACGGTGATGGCGTAGACGCCGCCCGGGACGGAATGCCGTCCCCGACGCAGCGCACGGTGCCCGGAAGGCGCAGGATGGGTGGTCATGCGAGCAATGTGGCGGCGGAGACGGCCGGGGGTATCGGAAAGGGCCTTGGCGTGGCGTGGGGGATTTCCGGTGTGCGTGGGGTCGCGACTTGCGTTGGGTCGCGACTGACGTCGCTCCTACGAAAAGCGCGGGGTTGGCCTGTGACGGGGTCGCGACTGACGTCGCTCCTACAAACGAGGCAGACCTGCTCTGTAGGAGCGACGTCAGTCGCGACCCGAACGCAGGTCCGCCATCCACCGCATGGCGCGAGGCGCCCGCGCCCTGCACACGAATACATCGCCCCGGGCGACCGGGTTTGTGTACCCTCGGTGCTTCGCATCCCCACTGCGAGCCTCCGCATGCGCGTCCGCGACACCCTGGAATTCGCCGAAACCGACACCCTGCTGCGCGACGACGTGCGCCGGCTGGGCGCGATGGTCGGCGAGATGCTGGCCGAGCAGGTCTCGGCCGATCTGCTCGAACAGGTCGAATCCGTCCGCCGCGCCGCGATCGCGCGCCGCGAGCAGGGCGAGGAGATCGACGCCCTCGCCGAGCGCCTCGCCGCGGTGCCGCTGGCCGACGCCGCGGCGCTGGTCCGCGCCTTCACCGCCTACTTCGGCGCGGTGAACATCGCCGAACGCGTCCATCGCATCCGCCGTCGCCGCGACTACCAGCGCCAGACCGACGCGCCGCAGCCCGGCGGGCTGACCGCGGTGCTGCGCGCGCTGCGCGAGGAGGGCGTGACCCTCGACGAACTGCGCGCGCTGCTGCCGCGGCTGCGGATCGAGCCGGTGTTCACCGCGCATCCGACCGAAGCCATGCGTCGGGCGCTGCTGCTCAAGGAACGCACGATCGTCGAGCGCCTGATCGCCGACATCGATCGCCAGCGCACGCCGGCCGAGCGCGGCGCCGACACCGCGCGCATCCGCCAGGCGCTGACCGCGACCTGGCAGACCGCCGACGCGCCGCCGCAGCGGCCCACCGTCGCCGACGAGGTCGACCACATCGGGTTCTACCTGCATTCGGTGCTGTTCCGCGCGCTGCCGGTGTTCTACGAAGCGTTCGCGGAGGCGATCGAGACGGTCTACGGCGAGCGCGTCGAACTGCCGCCGCTGCTGCGCTTCGGCACCTGGGTCGGCGGCGACATGGACGGCAATCCGAACGTCGGCGCCGACACCATCCGCGCCGCGCTGTCCGCGCAGCGCACCAGCGTGCTGCACAGCCATCGCGCCGACCTGCAGGCGCTGGCCGAGATCCTCACCCAGAGCCGCGGCCGGATCGGCGTGGACGCGGCGATCGAGGCGCGGATCGCCGACTACGCGGCGCGGCTGCCCGAGGTCGCGGCGCGGCTGAGCCCGCGGCTCGCCGACATGCCCTACCGGCAGTTGCTCAACCTGATGCGCGGACGGCTGGCCGCGGCGCTGGCCGGCGCGCCGGGCGCCTACGCCGACGCCGACGAACTCATCGCCGACCTGCAGGCGATCGACGCCAGCCTGCGCCATCATCGCGGCGAACATGCCGGCCGCTTCGCGCTGCAGCGCGTGCTGTGGCGCGTGCGCACGTTCGGCTTCCACCTCGCCACCCTCGACCTGCGCCAGGATTCGGGCACCCACGACGCCGCGCTGTCGGCGCTGCTGCACGACGACGGCTGGACCGCGCGCCCGGTCGCCGAACGCGTCGATCGCCTGCACGCGCTGATCGACGACGCGACCACCGCCGACGCGGGCGCGGACGGCGCGCAGTCGACGCTCGCGGTGATGCGCGCGGTGCGCGAACTGCGCGCCAGCCACGGCGCGCACGCGTTCGGGCCGTACATCATCAGCATGAGCCGCAGCGCCGCCGACGCGCTCGCCGTGCTGGCGCTGGCGCGGGTCGCCGGCTGCGTCGAAGGCGGCCAGGTGCCGCTGGACGTCGCGCCGCTGTTCGAGACCATCGACGACCTGCGCGCCGCGCCCGAGGTGATGCGCGCGCTGTTCGACGACCCGGTGTATCGCCGCCACCTCGACGCCCGCGGCGGCCGGCAGACGGTGATGCTCGGCTACTCCGACAGCGCGAAGGACGGCGGCCTGCTGGCGTCGCGCTGGTCGCTGCAGCGCACCCAGGTCGAGCTGCACGAACTGTCGCAGCGGGCCGGCGTGCGCATCGTGTTCTTCCACGGTCGCGGCGGTTCGGTCAGCCGCGGCGGCGGCAAGACCGAGCGCGCGATCATCGCCGCGCCGCGCGGCACGGTCGACGGCGTGCTGCGGGTGACCGAACAGGGCGAGGTGATCCACCGCAAGTACGGCATCCGCGCGCTGGCGCTGCGCAACCTCGAACAGGCGACCGGCGCGGTGCTGCGCGCGAGCCTGCGCCCGCGCCCGCCCGAGCCACGCGAGGACCGCTGGCGCGCGATCGCGACCGAACTCGCGCAGGTCTCGCGCGCGCACTACCGCGCGCTGGTCCACGACCGCGACGATTTCCCGGCGTATTTCCGCGCGGCGACCCCGATCGACGTGATCGAACGCCTGCGCCTGGGCTCGCGGCCGTCCAAGCGGCGCGAGGGCGGCATCGAGGCGCTGCGCGCGATCCCGTGGGTGTTCGCGTGGTCGCAGAACCGCAGCGGCCTGACCGGCTGGTACGGCGTCGGCACCGCGCTGGCCCGCGGCATCGAGGCGCACGGCCGCGACACCCTGGCCGACATGGCCCGCGACTGGCCGTTCTTCGCGGCGATGCTGGACGACATCGAGATGCTGCTGGCGAAGTCGGACCTGGCCATCTTCGAGCGCTATTCGCGCCTCGCCGGCGCGCAGCACGACGCGTTCTTCCCGGGCATCGCCGAGGAGTTCGAGCGCACCGTGGACGCCCTGCTCGCGCTGCGCGGGCGTACCCAACTGCTGCAGGACGACTACCGCCTGCGCCTGTCGATCCGCCTGCGCAATCCCTACGTCGATCCGATCAGCCTGCTGCAGGTGGAACTGCTGCGCCGCTGGCGCGACGCCGGCCGCGAGGAAGGCCCGCTGCTCGAAGCGCTGGTGACGACGGTCAACGGCATCGCCGCGGGCATCCAGAACACCGGCTGACGCGCGCCCGGCGTCGACGCGGCGGGCGTCGACGCGGCACACATGGCGCCGCGCCGACCCGGGATCGCGAAACTCCCGGTCAAGCGCCGGGCGGCGCCTGCCTGCGGCGTTCGGCCCGCAGTTCCAGCCACTCGTAGAGCACCGGCAGCAGCACCAGCGTCAGCACGGTGGCGCTGATCAGGCCGCCGACCACCACCGTCGCCAGCGGCCGCTGGGTCTCGGCGCCGACGCCGCGCGACAGCAGCATCGGCGCCAGCCCGAGGATCGCCACGCTGGCGGTCATCAGCACCGGCCGCAGCCGCAGCGCCGTGCCCTGCTCGACCGCCTCGCGCACCGACCGGCCCTTCGCGCGCAGTTCGTTGAGGAAGCTCACCAGCACGATGCCGTTGAGCATCGCCACCCCGAACACCGCGATGAAGCCGATCGCCGACGGCACCGACAGGTACTGCCCGGTGACGAACAGCGCGACCAGGCCGCCGATGGTGGCGAACGGCACGTTGGCGATGATCAGGGTGGCGTACTTCACCGAGTTGAACGCGGTGTAGAGCAGCACGAAGATCACGAAGATGGTGATCGGCACGATCACAGCCAGCCGCGCCAGCGCCCGCTGCTGGTTCTCGAACGCGCCGCCCCATTCGATCCAGTAGCCGGGCGGCAGCGCGATTTCGCGGGCGAGCGCGGCGTTGGCGTCGCGCACGAAGCCGTCGACGTCGCGTCCGCGCACGTCCATCTGCACCACCGCGTAGCGCTGCAACTGTTCGCGGCGCACGAACGAGTAGCCCTCGGCGACCTCGATCTCCGCCACTTCCGACAGCGGCACCACCGCGCCGTTCGCGGTGCGCAGCGGGATGCGCCGCAGCGCCTCGACCGACGCGCGGTCGCGGTCGTCCAGCCGCACCGCGATGTCGAAGCGGCGGACGCCGTCGAGCAGCACGCTCACCGGTTCGCCGCCGAGGCCGTTGCGCACGATCGTGAGCACTTCCCCGGCGTTCATGCCGTGGCGCGCCAGTTCGTCGCGATCGACCGCGATGCGGATCTGCGGCTTGCCGACGTTGGCTTCCAGCGACAGGTCGGCCACGCCCGGCACCTGCCCGAGCACGGCCTTGATCCGGCCGCTGAGCCGGTCGAGCTGTGCAAGATCCTGGCCGTAGAGTTTCAGCGCCAGGGTCGCGCGCACGCCGGAAATCAATTCCTCCACGCGCATCTGGATCGGCTGGGTGTAGCCGGGCACCACGTTCGGCACGACCTGTTCCAGGGTTTCCTGCATCGCCTCCTCGAGCCCCTTGAGGTCGCGGCCGGTGGTCCACGTGTCCTGCGGCTTGAGCGCGGTGTATATCTCCATGTAGTTCACGTCCGCGGTCTCGCCCTTTTCGGCACGGCCGATCATCGCCAGGGTGGTTTCGACCTCGGGGAACTTGCGGAACGCGCGGGCGATGGTCTGGCTGGTGCGGATCGATTCGTCCAGCGACGTCGACGGGATGCCGGTGACGCGCCACATGATCGAGCCTTCCTGCAGTTGCGGCATGAATTCCTTGCCCAGGAACGGGAACAACGCGAGGCTCGCCGCCAGCGCCGCGACCGCCGCGATCACCACCGTCTTCTTGCGCGCCAGCGCCAGCGCCAGCAGGGGCCGGTAGGCGCGCTTGAGCCGCGCCACCAGCCACGTGTCGCGCTCTTCCCGCGGCTTGAGGATCAGCGAGGCCAGCACCGGGATCAGGGTCAGGCTGAGCAGCAGCGAGCCGGCCATCGCGAAGGCGATGTTGAAGGCCATCGGCTTGAACATCTTGCCTTCCAGCCCTTCCAGCGAGAACAGCGGCAGGAACACGACGATGATGATCAGGATCGCGAAGGCGACCGGGTTGGCGACCTCGCGCGCCGCCGCCAGCACCGCGGAGACGCGGTCGACGGCGTCGCCGTGCGCCTTGCGTTCGGCCATGATCCGGAACGCGTTCTCGACCATGACGACCGCGCCGTCGACCATCATCCCGATGCCGATCGCCAGCCCCGCCAGCGACATGAGGTTCGCCGACAGGCCGAACTGGCCCATGCCGATGAAGGCGATCAGCATCGCCAGCGGCAGGGTCACGATGACCACCAGCGCCGAACGCAGTTCGCCGAGGAACAGGAACAGGATGACGGCGACCAGCAGCGAGCCCTCGACCAGCGCGCGCACCGCGGTGCCGACCGCCTGGTCGACCAGCCCGGTGCGGGCGTAGACCGGCTTGAGCACGATGGTCTTCGGCAGCGCCGCGCGGACCACGTCGAGCTTGGCCTCGACCGCCTCGACCACGTCCTTCGCGTTCTCGCCGATGCGCGCCAGCGCCATGCCCAGCACGACCTCCTCGCCGTCGCGGGTGACGGCGCCGAAGCGCGGCGCAGGCGCTTCGGTCACGGTGGCGACGTCGCGGACGTAGACCGGCACGCCGTCCTCGGACTTGAGCACGATCGCGCCGATGTCGCTGGCCGAACGCAGCAGGCCGAGGCCGCGCACCAGGAACTGCTCGCGGCCGACGTCCATCACGTTGCCGCCGACCTGGCCGTTGTTCGCCGGGATGGCGTTGATCAGGTCGGCGAAGCCCAGGCCGCGGGCGTACAGCCTCTGCGGATCGACCCGCACCTGGAACTCGCGTTCGCCGCCGCCCCACGAGGTGACGTCGTCCACGCCCGGCGCGGTGCGCAGGATCAGCCGCACCGTCCATTCCTGCCAGGTGCGCAGGTCCATGTCGGAGACCTGGTCGCGGGTCACGCCCGGCGCGCGCTCGACGGTGTACCAGTACACCTGGCCCAGGCCCGACGCGTTCGGGCCCATGCTCGGCTTGCCGTAGCCTTCGGGCAGGCGGTCGCCGATTTCCTGCAGGCGTTCGTTGACCAGTTGGCGGGCGAAGTAGGTGTCCATGTCGTCCTCGAAATAGACGGCGACGTACGACAGCCCGAACAGGCTGACCGAACGGATCTCCTTCACCTTCGGCAGGCCGGCCAGCGCCGACTCCACCGGAGTGGTCAGCAGTTGCTCGACGTCCTCGGCGGCGAGGCCCGGCGATTCGGTGTAGACGTTGACCTGGCTCGGGGTGACGTCCGGGAAGGCGTCGATCGGCACGCTGCGCACGGCGCGCAGGCCGAGGAAGGCGACCACCGCGAACAGGATGAGGATCAGCACGCGGTAGCGCAGCGACACTTCGACGAGGCGGTTCAGCATGGCGCACCTCCGTCGGCGATGCGGACGTCGGGGTTCGCGTCGGGGTTCGCGGCGTGGACGCGGATGGCGTCGATGTCCATGGCCTCAATGTCCATGGCCTTCTCCCAGTTGCGCCTTGAGCAGTTGCGCCTTCAGCGCGAACGCGCCCTCGACGACGACGTTGTCGCCGGCGGCGAGGCCTTCCTCGATCGTGGTGGCGTCGCCGATCGTCGGCCCGGTGCGCACCGGCACAGCGGTCAGCGCGCCGCCGGCGTCGCGGCGGAACACCACCGTGTCGCCGTCGAGCTGCACCAGCGCGGCGGTCGGCACCGCCAGCGGCGCGACCCCGCCGGCGCCCGGCGCGGCGTCGAGGTAGACGTCGACGAAATCGCCGCCGTGCAGGCGGTCGTCGGGGTTCGGCACCTCGATGCGGACCACGGCATTGCGCGTGGTTTCCGAGGTGCGGTGCGCGGCGCGCATCACCTTGCCGGTCAGGCGCTCGCCGCCGGCGACGACCGTGGCCGGACCACCGACCGCGACCCGCGGCACGCTGCCGGCCGGCAGCTTGGCGTCGACCCAGACCACCGACTCGTCGACCAGCCGGAACAGCGCGCGGCCGGGCTCGATGCGTTCGCCGACCACGAAGTCGTCCTCGGTGATCCGCCCGGCGTGCGGCGCGGTCAGCGTGAACCGTCCGTCCGCACCGCCGGTCGCCGTGCCCGGCAGGCCGTAGGCCCGCGCGCGGGCGCGGGCGCGATCGACCGCCACCCGCGCCTCGGCGATGCGCCGGCCGGAGACGGCTTCGCGACCGAGCGCCGACACCCGCCGCCATTCCTGTTCGGCGATGCGCAGTTCGGCCTGGGCGTCGGACACCTCGACGCTGGACAACGTCGCCAGCGGCGCGCCGGCGCGGACCTCGTCGCCGAGCCGCGCATGCCGACGCACGACCAGCGCTTCGACCCGCGGCGTGATCAGGGTGGTGCCGTAGGCGCTGTCGAGCACTTCGCCCGGCGTGCGCAGGCGTTCGCCGGCCGCGGCCGGGGTCAGCACCGTCAGGCGGACGCCCGCGGCCCGCAGCGCCGCGTCGTCCATCTTCAGGCTGCGCGCCTGCGCTTCGTCGCCGGCTTCGGCGTGGTCGTCGGCGGCGGCTGTCCCGCCGCTGTCCGCGGCCTCCGCGACGGCCGGAGACGATGCGGCCTGCGGCGCGGCCGGCGGGGGCGCATCGGAACAGGCGCCAAGGACCAGCAGCCACGCCAGCGGCAAGGCGGTCGATCGTGCAAGGGTTCGGATCTTCGACATGGGAGGGTGGCTCACGGCATGGCCTCCAGCCCGGCCCACGCTTCGAGGCGGCCGGTGGCGGCGAGGTAATCGGTCCAGGTGCGCCACAGGCGCGCCTGCAGTTCGGCCCCGGCGAGACGGGTGTCGACGGTCTGTTTCAACTGCAGCAGGGTGTCGGCGGTGGACAGTTCGCCCTCGCGCCACAGCCGCTCCAGCAGCGCCGCGCGGCGCGACACATCGGTGCCGCGGCTGTCGCGCCAGCCGGTCCAGGCGCTGCGCGCGGCGGCGTAGCTGTCGACGGCGCGGCGACGGTCGGCGGCCAGCGCCAGGCGCACGCGTTCCTGCTCGGCGCGCGCGGCGTCGGCCTCGGCTTCGGCGGCCGCGACTTCGGCGCGATACCCGTTGCGCACGAACAGCGGCACGGTGACGGTCACGCCGTAGACGGTGTCGTCGGGCCCGCCGGGGTCGTAGCGCTTGCGGCCGCCGTAGGCGCCGAGCACGGGATCGGCGATGCGCTCGCGGCGCGCGCCGACGACTTCGCGCTCGGCGACGGTGGCCGCGGCCTGCGCGACCTGCCAGTCGGGCAGCGCCTGCAGCTCGCCGGAAGGCGGCACGGGCGGCGGCAGATCGTCGGCGTCGGCGACGACCGCCACGACGTCGTCCGGCTGCCCGCCGACGCTGCGGAACCGCGCCTCGGCCTCGGCCTGTTCGACCAGCAGCCGCGACTGTTCGGCGCTGGCCTCGTCGCGCGCCAGCAGCGCCAGGTCGCGCTCCAGGCCGGAGATGTCGCCGGCGTCGAACTGGCGCGCGGCCAGCCCGGCGAAGCGCGCGGTCAGCGCGAGCCGATCGCCGCCGGCGGCGACCCGTTCGCGCGCGGCTCGGGTGTCGGCCCAGCCGGCCAGCCACGCGCGCACGAATTCGCGCCGGCGCAACCGCGCCTCGGCCGCGGCCAGATCGACGCGCGCCCCGGCGATGTCGCGCCGCGCGCCGCGCTTGTCGGCGAGGTCCAGCGCCATGCGCAGGCCGATGCTGGTGGTCGTCTCGGCGCCGCCGTCGTCGCGCGCGACTTCGAGCTCGGGGTTGTGCAGCGGGCGCTCCGCGGCGCGCAGCCGGGCCCGCGAAGCGGCCAGCCCGGCCTCGACGGCGCGCTGCCCGGGATGCGCCCGCCACGCGGCGTCGATCGCCGTACGCAGCGATGGCGGCGCGGGTGGAGGCGGTAGCGAGGGAGGCGGCGCAGAAGCAAGCGGCGCAGGATCGGATGGAACGGATGGAACGGATGGAACGGATGGAACGGATGGAACGGATGGAACGGATGGAACGGATGGAACGGATGGAACGGATGGAACGGATGGAACGGATGGAACGGATGGAACGGAAAGATCGGACGGAACGGAACGGGATGGCGCCGCGGCGCAGGTCGACGCCGCGAGCACGCTCGCGACGACGAACACGGCCGCATGGCGCGCGACGACGGGTCGTCGCGACGGATGCACGCCTTGCATGGAAGGATCCTCTGGGTGGACGGACGCCCGCGGCCTCACGCCGCGGGGAAAGACGCGTCACTCAGACGATGGGCGGGCGCAGTTCCTGGCGCGGGGCGGGCCGGGGCGGCGCGCCGGGGCGATACGCGAGGCGGTCGCGCGACGGCGCGAGCGGCACGATCGCCAGCCCCGCCGGCAGCGCGGAGGCCTGGTGGCAGCCGCAGTGGGTGCAGACCGCGGCGTGCAGCAGCGACGACGCGGCGTCCTCGCCGGTCTCGACCGCCTGCACGACCGCGCCGTGGTCGCCGGCGCCGGCGCTGGACGCGTAGTCGTGGCTCACGCAGGCGGTGGTCGAGGCGATCTTCATCGCGAACACCAGCAGCACGAGCGCCGCCAGCCGCGCGGAGCGGCGCAGGCGGTCGAGCACGAGGCTGCGGGGACGGACAGGCATCGGCGCACCATACCCACTCGGCCCGGTGTTATGAAATCGCATTTGCCATGGAATCGCATTCGCGGCGTCGCACGGGGCACGAGGCTTGCGGTGGAATCCCTACCTGACCTTCGACCCATGTTCCCCGGGCGTGGCCCGGTGCGAGACTCCGGCGATGCGCCGACACGTCGCCCTGCTCTGCCTGGCCCTCGCATCCGCGACCGGCGCGGCGTGCGCGGCCTCTGCGGCGGCCGCCGCCGAACGCCGGGTCGAGATCGCCTTCGTCGGCGACATCATGGTCGCGGAGACGCCGGGCGAGCTGATCGCCCGCGGCGTCGACCCGTTCGCGCCGACCGCCGCCTGGCTCGCGCGCGCCGACCTGCGGGTGGGCAATCTCGAATGCGTGGTCGCCACCGGCGGCGCCGCGCTGGACAAGCCCTACACCTTCCGCGCCGATCCGCGCACGCTGCCGGTGCTGGCGCGGCATTTCGACGGCTTCAGCGTGGCCAACAACCACTCCGGCGATTTCGGCGAGGCCGCCTTCGCCGAGCAACTGGGGCTGATGCGCCAGGCCGGCATGCCGTACTTCGGCGGCGGCGACGACCTCGAAGCCGCGCACCGGCCGTGGGTCGTCGAACGCAACGGCCTGCGGATCGCGTTCCTGGGCTACGACGAGTTCAAGCCGCGGGCGTTCGAGGCCGGCGTCGGCCGCCCCGGGGTCGCCTGGAGCGGCGAGGACGAGCAGGTGCTCGCCGACATCGCCGCGGCGCGCACCCAGTACCGCGCCGACCTCGTCATCCCGTTCCTGCACTGGGGCTGGGAAGAGGAAGGCACGCCCAGCGCGCGCCAGCGCGCGTTCGCCCGCGCAATGCTCGACGCCGGCGCGGACATGGTGGTCGGCGCGCATCCGCACGTGACCCAGGGCGCGGAGATCCACGACGGCAAGCCGATCGTCTACAGCCTCGGCAACTTCCTGTTCAACGGCTTCGACACCGAAGCCACGCGCACCGGCTGGACGCTGGAGGCGACGCTGGACGCGCGCGGCGTGGCCACGTGGCGCACGCGGGTGGTGCGCCTGGACGACGACGGCGTGCCGCATCCCGATCCCGCTGCCGAAAGCCCCTGCGGCCGCCGCGGCGACACCCGACCGAGGCTGTGCCATGGGCCGTGACCGCCGGTTGTCCGCGCTCGCCGTGGCGCTGCTGCTCGCCTGCGCGACGCCGGCGCTGGCCGACAGCGTGCGCTGCCACATCGTCTACGGCGGCGAGGATTTCACCGTCGACGCCGCGCCGACGACCACGCCGTATCGCGTCGCGGGGCAGAAGATCGGTCGCTATTTCGAGTTCCGCGCGGTGTACGTGGCCGCGCCCGAACGCGACGCCGCGATCAACCTCTATGTGTCCGGCGTCGTCACCGGCGATGCGGTGCCGATCCACCAGGCCAAGCACCGGCCGCCGTTCATCGTCGGCGGATCGCGCTACGGCTTCACCGGCCTGAATTTCGTCTACGAACCGACCAAGGGCAGCGAACTGCAGTACTGGTGCGAGCGACTGCCCTGAGGCCTCCCGCGCAGCGGGACGCACGGGACGCGGCCGCGATGCGGCCGACGCCCCGTGCGCGAACGCTCAGAGGATGTTGAGCGTGTCGCTCATGGTGTTGAACGGCGAATTGATCGACGTGGTCTGGTAGGAGAACGTGCCGCCCTGGTAGCCGTCGACGTTCCAGTAGCGCGAGTAGCCGACGATGGTCTGGCCGGGGCTGCACGGGGTCAGGAAGTTGCTGCCGCAGAAGGCGATGGTCTGGTAGTTCGCCGTGGACGGCAGGGTCACGCCGTTGATCTTCGCGATGCGGACGGTGCCGTAGCCGACTTCCACCGTCAGCACGCGCAACTGCGCGCCGCCGTGGTCGAGGGTCGTCGAGGCCTGGGCGTCGGCGATCGGCTCCCAGCCCTGGTTCGACGAGCCGACGTAGCGGATCTGGACGTAGGACAGCGGCGGCGCGGGCGCGGCGGCGACGGTGGCGGCGGTCATCATCGCGAGACCGGCCACGGCCAGCATGGCTTTCTTCTTCATGGAAACCCTCCTTGGGTCGAGTGGATGTCGCTCGGGCGGGCGCGGCTTGCGGTCGGTTCGCTCCGCCATGGTCCCGGCGGGACCGGCGCGCAGGGTCGCAGCCCGCGCCCGCCGACGGCATCCCGCAGATGCGGGATCGCGCGCCGCCGGTCCGATCCGGCGCGCGCTCAGCACACCCAGACGCCCCCCGGCTGCAGGAAGACCGCGGCCAGCGCGGGCACGTCGAGCAGGCACGACCACACGTAGCCGACGCCGGCCCAGCCGAGGGCGCGCCGCCAGCGCCACCCCGGCCGTTCGTAGAACCACCAGAGCACCAGCAGCCACTCCGCGAGGCGTACCGGCAGCAGCAGGAGATAGAACGCCGGCGTCCCGGTGATCACGTGCCACCGCGCCGTCAGCAGCATCACGCCCATGCCCGCCGCCAGACCGATGACGGTCCGCGCCAGGCCGACGCGCCACGACGCGGCGGTCGCCCCGGGATAGCGCCGGCGCAGCACCGCCGCCATCGCGGTGTAGCCGGCGAACTTGATGCCGCAGAAGTACAGCAGGCCCAGCGCATCGCCCCCCATGGCCACGGCGTGTCTCCCCCGATCGGAATCGATGCGCCGAGCGTGCGCAGCACGATCGCCTGCGGCAAGCGGAGATCGACCCGGTGGCGCGGAGGTGTCCCGCGGGTATCGCCACGGACACCCGCGGTGGACGCGGCCCGGGGAATCCGTATACTCCCCCCCACTATGCCCCACAGCCCCGCCGAGAAGAAGAAGGCCCTCGCCCGCCTGCGTCGCATCCAGGGCCAGGCCGAGGCGCTGTCGCGCGCGCTCGAGGCCGGCAGCGACTGCGGCGCGGTGCTGCAGCAGCTTGCGGCGATCCGCGGCGCGGTGAACGGGCTGATGGCCGAAGTCCTCGAAAGCCACCTGCGCGAGGAGTTCGGCGAGCTGGCCGACAACGACGCCGGCATCCGCCAGGCGATCACGCTGGTCCGGTCCTACCTCAAATGACCCCCCGACACACGACCACCCAAGGAGTCACGCCATGAAATCCCGCGCCGCCGTCGCCTTCGGGCCCGGCCAGCCCTTGCAGATCGTCGAACTCGACGTCGCGCCGCCGAAGGCCGGCGAAGTGCTGGTGAAGATCAGCCACACCGGCGTCTGCCACACCGATGCGTTCACGCTCAGCGGCGACGACCCGGAAGGCCTGTTCCCCTGCGTGCTCGGCCACGAGGGCGCGGGGGTGGTGGTCGAGGTAGGCGAAGGCGTCACCAGCGTGAGGCCGGGCGACCACGTGATCCCGCTGTACACCGCCGAATGCGGCGAATGCCTGTTCTGCAAGAGCGGCAAGACCAACCTGTGCGTGGCGGTGCGCGCCACCCAGGGCAAGGGCGTGATGCCCGACGGCACCTCGCGCTTCTCGTACGAAGGCCAGCCGGTGTACCACTACATGGGCTGCTCGACCTTCAGCGAGTACACGGTCGTCGCCGAGGTCTCGCTGGCGAAGATCAACCCCGAGGCCAACCACGAGCACGTCTGCCTGCTCGGCTGCGGCGTGACCACCGGGATCGGTGCGGTGCACAACACCGCGAAGGTGCAGGCCGGCGACAGCGTGGCGGTGTTCGGCCTCGGCGGGATCGGCCTGGCGGTCATCCAGGGTGCGCGCCAGGCGCAGGCCGGCCGGATCATCGCGATCGACACCAATCCGTCGAAGTTCCCGCTGGCGCAGCAGATGGGCGCCACCGACTGCGTCAACCCGAAGGACCACGACAAGCCCGTGCAGCAGGTGGTCGTCGAGATGACCGGCTGGGGCGTGGACCACAGCTTCGAGTGCATCGGCAACGTGCAGGTGATGCGCGCGGCGCTGGAATGCGCGCACCGCGGCTGGGGCCAGTCGGTGATCATCGGCGTCGCCGGCGCCGGGCAGGAGATCTCGACCCGTCCGTTCCAGTTGGTCACTGGCCGGACCTGGAAGGGAACTGCGTTCGGGGGGGTGAAGGGGCGTTCTCAGTTGCCGGGGATGGTGGAACAGGCGATGCAGGGCGAGATCGACCTCGACCCGTTCGTGACCCACACGCTGCCGCTCGACCGGATCAACGAGGCCTTCGATCTGATGCACGAAGGCAAGTCGATCCGCACGGTGATCCACTACTGACCCACGCACGCCATACCGGGATTCCCATGCATCGATCCACGCTGTGCCTGCTCGCGTTGCTCGCCGCCCCCGCGTGGGCGGAGGGCGCGCCCGCTGCCGATCGCATGCCCGCCGATGCGATCGGCCGGCCGTACTACGACTGCCTGCTGGACCAGGCCCGCAGCCGCCGCGGCTCGCTCGACGCCGCGATCGCCGCCGCGCGCAAGGCCTGCGAGCCGAAGTCCAACGACCTGTTCACCTCGATCGTGCTGCTGCGCATGGAAAACGGCGTCTACGACAGCGAGGAGCAACGCCAGGCCGCGCGCGACGAGCACGCGAAGGCGATCGTCGACATCGCGGCCATGGCGCGCGAAACGCTCGCCGCGGCCGGACGGAAATAACCACGCATGGAACGCATCGAACATCGCGCCTGTTTCGGCGGCTGGCAGGACGTCTACCGCCACCATTCCGATGCGCTGGAGTGCGCGATGCACGTGGCGGTGTACCTGCCGCCGCAGGCCGAACAGCGGCGCTGCCCGGTGCTGTACTGGCTGTCGGGCCTCACATGCACCGAACAGAACTTCATCACCAAGGCCGGCGCGCAGCGCTACGCGGCCGACCACGGCGTGATCGTGGTCGCGCCGGACACCAGCCCGCGCGGCGACGCCGTGCCCGATGCCGACGGCTACGACCTCGGCAAGGGCGCCGGCTTCTACCTCGACGCCACCATGGCGCCGTGGTCGTCGCACTACCGCATGCAGCACTACATCGCCGACGAACTGCCGGCGTGGGTGGACGCACATTTCGCCAGCAGCGGCGCGCGCGCGATCAGCGGACACTCGATGGGCGGCCACGGCGCGCTGGTCACGGCGCTGCGCAATCCCGGGCGCTACCAGAGCGTGTCGGCGTTCGCGCCGATCGTGGCGCCGTCGCAGGTGCCGTGGGGACAGAAGGCCTTCGCCGCCTACCTGGGCGAGGATCGCGAGGCCTGGAAGGCGTGGGACGCCTGCGAACTCATCGCCAACGCGCCGGAACGCCTGCCGCTGCTGATCGACCAGGGCGGCGACGACGAATTCCTCGACACCCAGTTGCAGCCGCACCGGCTGCTGGAAGCCTGCGACGCGGTCGACCATCCGCTGGACCTGCGCCTGCGCCCGGGCTACGACCACAGCTACTACTTCATCTCCAGCTTCATCGGCGAGCACTTCATCTTCCACATGCGCCAGCTCAGCCGCACGCGCTGAGCCGCCCCCGCCCCCCTCCTCGCCCGGTAGAGCGGCCTTCAGGCCGCTGCCGTTTGCGCTTCGCTAACGAAGAAAGCGCATCGCGAAAAAAAGCGAAGGGCAGCGGCCTGAAGGCCGCTCTACCGAAGCGGGATTCGGCGTCGTCTGCGGCGCAGTGCGCTAGGCGGGCGACGGGCCGGCAGGAAATCGGTGTGCGTGAAACGGTCCTCGCACAGCACGCGCGCGCTGTGCATCGCCATCCGTCCCGCATCGCCCGGTAGAGCGGCCTTCAGGCCGCTGCCGTTTGCGTCGGCAATGGTGAAGGCGCATCGCGGAAAAAAAGCAGAAACAGCGGCCTGAAGGCCGCTCTACCGCGACAATGCGGCATCGCACTCGCAGAAGCGGGCAGCGCAGCTTCGCGGCGCTTTACCGGGGCGTGTCGACCGGCAGGAAATCGGTGTAGGCGAAGCGGTCCTCGCGCAGCACGCGCGCGCCGCGCACGACGTCGATCGGCGCGGCGAACATCGGTCCGGCGTGGACCAGCGTGTGGAACTCGCCGTGCTCGCCGCAGGGATCGCAGGTCACCGGCAGGTCGCGCAGCAGCGCGTCCTCGAAGTCGCGGCCGCTGAACGCACCGTCGAGCTGCGTGGTGTCGACGCAGGTCAGCGACGCCCGCAGGCCGGCGTCGAGCATCGCCCGCGCCACGCGCGCGGTGTGCCCGGGCGCGGGGTCGAAGATCGGGAAGTGCGGGGTCCAGCCCAGGTCGGCGCACTGCGCCTCGCGCCACGCGCGGATGTCGGCCAGGAACAGGTCGCCGAAGGCGATGTCGCGCAGTCCCGGCCAGCGCGCCTGCGCCCGTGCGAGCGCGTCGGCGAAGGCGGCGCGATAGGTCCCGTTGTCCGCGCGCTGCGGCATCCACGCCTCGATCACCGGCAGCCCGCAGGCCTCGGCCTGCGCCTGCAGCAGCGCCCTGCGGATGCCCTGCATCGCGATGCGGTCGTAGCCTTCGGTCAGGGTGGTGACGAGGCCGACGACCTCGACGTCCGCCGTGCCGGCGGCGGCACGGCGGCGCAGCGCGTGCAGCGCCCAGGCCGCGTCCTTGCCGCCGCTCCAGGACAGCAGGAGCGGCCGGGTCATGCCGCGGTGACGTCCCTCAGTTGCCAGCCGCGGCCGGCGAGCAGTTGCAGGCGATGCTTGAACACGCTGCCGGGCAGCCCGGTGGTCACCACCAGATCGATCCGCAGGTCGTTCTGCGCGCCGGTGACCGTCGCCTCGGGATCGACCGCCGCGAGCGAGGTGTCGATCTCGTCCGGATCGCCCTGGGTCGCGGCCCAGCGCCGGAACAGCGCGTCGCTGCGCAGCGCCGCCTCCAGTTCCGCGGCGATGCCGTCGGCGCCGTGCGAGCGGAACGCGAACTCGCCCGCGTCGGCGAGCGTGGCGGGTTCGGAAAGGCTGATGTAGTAGCGGTTGCGCATGCGGGCCACTCGCGGAAGAAGTGCGCCAGCATACCGCGCCGCCATCGCGGCGGCACGGGGTCCCGACCCGCGGGCGAGGGGGTCAGGCGGTGAAGGTATGCGGCTCGGCGGCGAAGCCCATCACCAGCGAACCCTTGCCGACGTTGACCATGCCGGTGAGGCTCATCACGCTCTCGAACACCTCGACGCCGGCATCGCGGCAACCGTCGATCAGCGTGGTGTAGCCGGGCAGGCCGCGCATCTCCTCGAGGTCGCCGCCGTAGCTCAGGCACACCGTGGGCGTCATCAGCCCGGCGCGCACGCGCTCGACGCCGAAGCCGAACAGACGCTGCACCGCGGCCTCCCAGCCGCGGATCTTCGCCACCGGCCGGGTGTCGCCGCGGTTGCAGTACAGCACCGGCTTGATGTCCAGCGCCGAGCCCAGCGCGGCGCTGAGCAGGCCGACGCTCTTGTCGCCCTTGGTCCTGGCGCGCGAGCGCAGGTACATCAGGTCGCTCGGCACCATGTAGGCGTGGGTGTTGATCGCGAGGTTCTCCAGGCGCGCGCGGATCTTCGCGACGCCGTCGCCATCGCGGATCATTCGCATCGCCTCCACCGCGGTGACGCCCTGCCCGGCGAACAACTGCTGGGTGTCGATCACGCGCAGCGCGAACGGCGAGGTCTGCCCGGCCGCGGTGCGCATCGGCCGGTAGTCGTTCAGGATCACGAAGCTGGCCTGCATCGCGTTGTCGTGGATCGGACTGCGCGTGCGGGTGATGGTGAGGCAGAAGACGTAGTCGTAGTCGATGACCAGCTTCTTCAGGAACACGTCGCGGATCTGCTCGACCGAGAACGGCATCGTCTCGGCTTCCGCGCCGCGCTCGGCGACGTGCGAGTGCAGGAATTCGAGCGTGGCCTGCTCGTTGCGGTGGTCGGCGAGCACCGCGTCTCCGATCTTTACCGTAATCGGGAGGATTTCGACGTGATTCCGTTCGATGAAGCTCCCTGGCAGGTCGCATGCCGAATCGACGACAAGACCTATGCGCATGATGGTGGCTTCCCAAGGGGTCGCGACGATAGCAGCGGGGTGGCGTGGCGTCGTGCGATTCCCGTCATGGTTCGGGACCCCGACGCCTGTTTTCCACCCAACGTGCCCGACGACGCCAACCGGCCGCCCCTGTTCAGCCGCGCTGTACCCCGACGGGCAATCCAGCGACCCTTCGCATCTCGGCCTCGTCCAGCAGGGCCGGGTCGCGGAGGACCGCAACTGCGAACGCATGGGCATCATTGCCCCAGAACAGCGCGTTGCCAAGTGCCAGCGTCGGCACGCCGAACACGCCGGCGCTCAGCGCGATCTCGGTGCAGTTGCGCAGCATCGCCTTGGTTTCGGGGGCGTCGATCGCCTCCGCGGGCACGCCGAGCGCCTCGCGCACGGGCGCCAGCGCCTCGGCGCTGTCGGCGGCGTTGCCCTGCGCCCAGATCCAGTCGAACAGCGCATCGATCGATGCGACCGATCCGCCTGCTGCAATGCACAACCGCAGCGCCGGCAGCGGATTGAACGGATGCCGCGGCGGGAAGCGCAGCGGCACCCCGGCCTCGCGGGCCTGCCACAGCACGTGGCGGTAGGTGAATTCGCGCTTGGTCGGGATCTCCGCGGGCCCCTTCTGGCCGCGCGCGTCGAGCACCGCGGCGAGCAGGATCGGCACCGGCAGGATGGCGTGCTCGGCCATCAGCGCGCGCACCTTCGGCCACTGCAGGTAGGCGAAGGGCGAGATGAAGTCGAAATACCAGCGGTTCGTGGCGTCGGTCATGGCGTTTCCGGAGGGATCGAAGCGCGCAGGCTCAGCAGCCGGTGCTGCGCTGCTCGGCGACGGCGCGCACCAGTTCGCCTTCGCCGGCGGCGCCGGAGAGGAACAGCGTCGGCGCCGAGAGGTTGTAGTGGTCGGTGACGTCGAACAGCAGGTCGAGCGCGCCGTCGCCGTCGAGATCGCCGGCGAACAGCAGGCCGGGCGCCGCTTCGTCGCCGAGCAGGATGCGATCGTCTTCGCCGCGCATGCCGGCCATCGTGGCCAGCGTCTGGCGACGGTCGCCTTGCGTCAGTTCGATCGTGCAGCGATAGCCATCGCCAATCGCGGCCGCCGGCACGCAGCGCGTCGCCAGCGTGTAGTCGCGGTCGCCCAGGCGCAGCCGGGACGTCCCCAGACCGTTGACGACCGGTCCCTCGACCACCGTCGCCCGTGCCACCGCGCGTTCGCGCAGGCCCGGCCCGCGGACGTAGGCGACGGCCGCGCCGTCCGGGCCCGAGGCGGTGTCGACGATCCGCCCGGTGACCGGGCCGTCGTCAGCGTCGAGCACCGCGTCCCGGGTCGGCGTCACCCGCACGCGCACCGCACGCAGGCGGGCGCCCGCGGCGGCGTCGAACAGCGCCAGCCAGCGCTCGCCGTCGCGGGCGACGGTCTCGCCGCCGTGGAACTGGCCCGGCATCTGCAGGGCCGGGGCCGTGGCGAGCGCGGCGGCGACGGCGAGGCTCAGCATGGCCATGCTCGCATCACTCGCCGGCGGCCGGGTATGCCCGCGGCAGCGCGCCGGCGGGGGCGAGGTAGCGGTCGCGCAGTTCGGTCTGGCGGCTCTTCATCGGCGCCGCGCGGCCGTCCAGCCACACCTGCACCGCGGTGGTGCTGACCTCCAGCGGGTCGCCGGTCCAAAGCACGAGATCGGCGCGCTTGCCGACCGCGATCGTGCCCAGCCGGTCGCCGACGCCGAAGACCTCGGCCGGGACCCGGGTCAGGCCCGCCAGCGCCGCTTCCCAGGGCAGGCCGTTGGCGGCCGCGTTGCCGGCGGCCTGGCGCAGCTTGCGGGCGTAGTGCGACGGATCGTCGAAACGGCTGAAGCTCACGGTCACGCCGGCGGCGTCCAGGCGCGCGGCGTTCTCGAGGGTGGCGCCGATCTGGTCGAAATCCGCCGGCAGGTCGGCCAGCGGGTCGAGGAACACCGGCACCTTCGCCGAGGCCAGCAGCGGCGCGACCTTCCAGGCCTCGACGCCACCGAGGATGGCGATGCGCACGTTCTGGCGCTGCGCCCAGCGCACGAGCTGGCGGATGTCGGCGGCGCGCTGCACCGCGACCACCACCCGGCCGCCGCCGTCGAGGTAGCGCGCGAACGTGCGCCGGCCGGCCGGCGTCAGCAGGGCGCTGTTCGCGTCCGGGCCGATCCGGCCGCGGGCCTCGTCCACGAGCTGGTCGAGGATCATCCACTGCGCCGCGCGCGAATTGCCGGTGAGCCCGGCGCCGTCGCCGCCGAGCTGCAGGAACAGCGCCCGCGGGCCGATCGGGTCGGGGCTGCCGTCCAGCCGCACCATGCCGCCCTGGCCGCCGACGATCGAACCGCCGCTGACGCTGTCGGCGCGGAGCATGGCGAAACCGATGCCCTCCACCCGCGCCACCGGGATCAGCACCGACTCCGGGTTGTAGGCCAGGGTCACGTCGAATTCCGGGCGGACGACCATCGCCTTGCGGTCGCCGAGGGCGAGCGCGTGGTCGTTGGTCCCGCCGCCGAGCGAGATCTCCTCCAGGCCCATCGCGCCGATGCCGCCGAACAGCGCCGGCGTCAGCGGCCGGCCGGCGGCCTCGACGACTTCCGCGCCCGGCGCCGACAGGCCCTTGCCGATCGCGGCGATGGCGCCGTTGCGCACCAGCACGTCGGTATGGTCGAGCGTGCCCTGGGCGCCGGCGGTGTGGACCTTGGCGTCGCGGATCAGCAGGAGCTGCCCCGTGGCGGGGGCCTGGGCGAGCGCGGACAGCGCCAGCAGCGACAGGCCGGCGGCCAGCAGGGGCACTCGGGACATGCGGAGCATGCGGTTCATCGCACACCTCCCTGCACGGTCTGGCCGAGCATGAAGTCGGACACCGGCTGGCGCGAGGCGTCGTTGCGGTCGTAGACGCGGGCGCCGTCGATGTAGACCTGTTCGGCATGCGCGTAGACGCTGAAGGGATTGCCGTTCCACAGCACCACGTCGGCCATCTTGCCCGGCTCCAGCGTGCCGGTCTTGTCGAGGATGCCCATCGATTTCGCGGGATTGGCGGTGATCCAGCGCACCGCCCGTTCGGGCGGCACCGGCATGCCGATGCGCGCGCCCTGCGCCATCACCTTGGCCGCCTCCTGATTGAGCCGCTGGATGCCTTCCTCGGAATCCGAATGCACGATCGCGCAGCCGTTCTGCGGGCGATCGACCATCAGGATGTTCTCCTGGATGCCGTCGAACGCCTCCATCTTGAAGCCCCACCAGTCGGCCCACAGCGCGCCGCAGATGCCCTCGGCCGCGAGCCGGTCGGCGATCTTGTAGGCCTCGACGCCGTGGTGGAAGGCCGCGATCTTGAAGCCGAATTCCTTGGCCAGGTCGATCATCGTCTGCATCTCGTCGGCGCGGTAGCAGTGGATGTGGACCAGGATGTCGCCGTTGATCGCGCCGGCCAGCGTGTCCATCTTCAGGTCACGCTTGCCGCCGCTGTCGTTGTTGCTGTCCTTCGGCGCGGCATCGCTCTGCCACCAGTGCCGCTTCTGCGCCGCCGGCGCCTTGGGCCGGTTCTTGCGCAGGTATTCGGTGGCGTCGATGAACGCGGCGCGGTAGCCGGCCACGTTCGCCATCCGCGTGGACGGGCCGCCGCGCTCGCCGTAGACGCGCTTGGGATTCTCGCCGCAGGCCATCTTCAGGCCCCACGGCGCGCCGGGGAACTTCATGCCCTGGTAGCTCGTCGAGCGCACGTTCTTCACGGTGACGCCGCGGCCGCCGATCAGGTTCGCCGACCCCGGCAGGATCTGCAGCGAGGTCACCCCGCCGGCCAGCGCGGTGTCGAAGCCCGGGTCCTGCGGCCACAGCGAATGCTCGGCCCAGACGTTGGGCGTGGTCGGCGAGGTCGCCTCGTTGCCGTCCGAGTGCGCGCTGACGCCGGGGCTGGGATACACGCCCAGGTGCGAGTGCACGTCGATCAGGCCGGGGGTCACCCACTTGCCGCGGCCGTCGACGCGGATCGCGTCCGCCGGGGCCTCCAGGCGCGGCCCGACCGCGACGATGGCGCCGTCGCGCATCAGCACGTCGGCGTCGTCCAGGCGGGTCCCGGTGCCGGTCAGCACGGTCGCGCCCTGGATCAGCACCGGCGGCGACGGGATGCGGCGGTAGGTGCTGGGATAAGGGTCCTGCACGAAGCGCGACGCGGACCGGCCGGCCGGCGCGTCGGCGGCATGGGCGGGCGCGAGCGCGAGCGCAGGCAACAGGGTCGCGACCAGCGCGACGAGCGAGGTTCGGAACATGGCGATGTGCCCCCGGGCGAGCCGTCTCACGGATCGCCCCACCCTAGCCCGCGCGCCGGCCCCTGCCAACATGACCTTGGTCATGGGCCCCGCACGGCGTGACACAATGCCGCCATCCCTCCCCGCCCCGCCCGTGCCCGCCCCCCGCGTGCGCGCGGACGGCGGGCAGGCGCCCCGCACGCCGCACCGCACCACCGGAGAACAGACCCAATGAAGACCAAGCAGGACATCGTCGAGAACTGGCTGCCGCGCTACACCGGCGTGTCGCTGGACGGCTTCGGCCGGCACATCCTCCTGACCAACTTCGGCGGCTACCTCGACCTGTTCGCGCGCATGACCGGCGCCGAGATCGTCGGTCGCGACCGCCCGATGCCCAGCGCCACCATCGACGGCATCACCATGATCAACTTCGGCATGGGCAGCCCCAACGCCGCCACCCTGATGGACCTGCTGTCGGCGGTGATGCCCGACGCGGTGCTGTTCCTGGGCAAGTGCGGCGGCCTGAAGAAGAAGAACCAGCTCGGCGACCTGATCCTGCCGATCGCCGCCATCCGCGGCGACGGCACCAGCAACGACTACCTGCCGCCGCAGGTGCCGGCACTGCCGGCGTTCGCCCTGCAGCGCGCGGTCTCGACCATGATCCGCGACCTCGACCACGATTACTGGACCGGCACCGTCTACACCACCAACCGCCGCGTCTGGGAGCACGACGACGAGTTCAAGGACAAGCTGCGCGCGATGCGCTGCATGGCCATCGACATGGAGACCGCGACCATCTTCGCCGCCGGCTTCGCCAACCGCATTCCCTGCGGCGCCCTGCTGCTGGTCAGCGACCAGCCGATGATCCCCGAAGGCGTGAAGACCGAAGCCAGCGACGCCAAGGTCAGCGCCGAGTACGTCGAACGCCACATCAACATCGGCATCGAGGCGCTGAAGCTGATCCGCCGCCACGGCAAGTCGGTGCGGCATCTGCGGTTCGACGAGTGAGTCCGCGCCATCGCCGTTTTCACGTCGCCCTCGCACAGGACATCAACCGACCATGCATAGCGCCCTGCGTCGCCTCGCGATCATGCTCCTGCTGACCATTCCGCCGACCGCGCTGGCCGCGGCCTACGGTGGCGCGCAAGGAACGAACCGTCGCGGCGAGATCATCCGGATCGAAGGCGATACGGCCGAAACACTGTACGTGCAGCGGAACGCTGACGACACCGCGTGGGCCGAGCGCTACGTGATGGCCGAGGAATGCCCGATCTTCACCTCGACGACCCTGTCGTGCCCACCCGGGCGCAAGTCGCCGTTGTCCGGCACGACCTACCGGATCACCACCTCGAAGGGGTGGACGCCGTGCGACCTGCCGCCGTACCACGACAAGAGCGCGGGCACGATCTATGTCTGCACGGCCGGCTGCGACAATCCCCGCGCGCCGAAGGTCTTCCACGTGCAACCGTGGGAGTGCTGAGCATCATGGCATCGCCCCGCGACATCGTCGCCTTCTGGCGTTCCGCCGGCCCGTCGAAGTGGTTCGCGAAGGACGCCGCGTTCGACGACGCGCTGCGCGACCGCTTCCTCGACGCGCACTTCGCCGCGGCGCGGCGCGAGCACGAGGCGCTGCTCGACGACGCCGACGGCGCGCTCGCGCTGGTGCTGCTGCTCGACCAGGCGCCGCGCAACGTGTTCCGCGACGGCGGCCATGCGTTCGCCACCGACCCGCTCGCGCGGGCGTACGCGACGCGCGCGATCGACGCCGGCCACGACCATCGCGTCGATCCGGCGTTGCGGGTGTTCTTCTACCTGCCGTTCGAACATTCCGAAGACCTCGCCGACCAGGATCGCTGCGTTGCCCTGGTCGCCGCGATGGGCGATGCGAACTACCTCAAGTACGCCGAGGCGCATCGCGACGTGATCCGCCGCTTCGGCCGTTTCCCGCACCGCAACCGCGCCCTCGGCCGCGACAACACGCCGGCGGAACAGGCGTGGCTGGAGGCGGGCGGGGGGTTCTGAAAACCCGGCGGCGAAACCGATCGCCGCCGCGGCGCCGATTGGGCCGCGGCGTGCGCGCATCCCTCAGAAATGATGCAGGTGCTGCTGCGTGGGCGTCTGCTGCTGCGGCACCGAGGGCTGCTGGAGCATCGCCAGCGACCGGGTATTGCCTTCGACCGTCTGCGACAGGCCTTCCTGCTTGCCCAGCCAGGCGAAGTTGCCGTCCTCCGGCTTCCCCGAGATGACGAACATCGATTGCCTGTCGTGGTTCCAGGCCAACTGATCGAGGCTGGGCAGCTTGTGGTGAGCGGCCATCACCAACAGTCCGGACGCCATCCGCTCGCGCTCTTCCGGCGATTTGAAGATCTGGCCGTTCGGATCGATCTTCCCGATCTCGCCGACCATCCACTGGAAGGCCTTGTGGTTCGGATGGCCCGATTCGTTGAGCAGCGGGGGCCGGGTGGACGTGTCCTGCGTCGGCGGGCTGTTCGACTGCTGTTGCGGATTGCGCTCCTTCAGCCAGTACTGCTCCATCTGGTGGCGCTGCACGTCCCGCATTTCGCCGATGACCTCGCCGAGCTTCTGCTTCGTCTGCGGGTCCATCGGCCCCGTCTCGACGATGAACTTCTTGAACTCCCCGGGAATTTCCTTCTCGATCTTGTCGCGGAAGTGGCCGTCGGGCATCAACTCCCATTCGTGCGAACTGTTGGCGCTGCGGCTGACCAGGCGGAGGTTGCTGGTGTCGTTGTAGGCATCGAGCGCGTCGGCCTTGCTGAACCCTTGGGGGAACAGCTCGTGCATCTTCTTGATGACCTGCTCGTACGGGATGGCGTGGTCGATGTCGAGGGCGTCGCGGGTGACCAGTTGGCCGGTCGCGGCGCACTTGAACAGCGGCACGTGGGTGGTGCCGCTGCCATCCGGGTTGGTCATCTTCACGGTGCCGGCGAAATTCTTCCCCAACTCGTGCTCGAACCACTTGTCCATCACCCGCTTGTCGAAGGACAGCTCCGAACGGGTGTTGTCTTCCGTCCACGGCTGGTCGCGCGTGGTCTGCTTGCGGCGGGCGAAATCCTTTTCCGGATCGAAGGGCGCCTGCTGCACCGAGGGGTCGAAGCCGAAGCGCTCCTTGACCCACGTCTGCCACTGCTGCGACTGCGGCCCGTGGGTCTCCAGGAGCCGGTCGGCGCTGTCGCGGGAACGGTTGTAGACCGACGGCAGCATGCGCAGGTTGGAGACGTCGTTGTAGCCCTTGATCGCCTCCGCCTCGGTCTTGACGCCGAGCGACTGGAGGTGGGGCTTCCACTGGGTGGCATGGTCGATGTCCAGCGCGTCGTTGGTGTGCCACGTCCTGGTGACGCCGCTGTAGTACAGCAGGCCATGCCAGCCGTTGCCGTCGCTGACGTGCTGCGGGTGCATGTGTTTGGCCGCCCAGTCGTTGCGCATGTACTGGACCGTCGATTCGTAGAAGGCCAGCCCGTCGCGGCCCTTGTGCTGGTTCCACGACTTCGCCTGCAGGCGATCGCCGTGTTCCGTCGGCCGCTCATGCTCCCAGTAGGCGAGCTGGACCGTCTTGCCGCTGCCCAGGCGCTCCTCGACGAGGCGGCTGCCGGACTGCGTGTTCTGGCGGGTGTCCTGCTTCATCGGCTTCGCTCCTTGCTTTGTTGGCCTTCATGGCCCGGCGGCGCCCCGTCGGGCGCGGCGCGCACGGGTCGCCGGCGCCCTGCGCGGGGCGGCCCGTGGCCGCCCCGGCGGGGTCGATCGGTGTACGTCGCAACGTGAAAGGCGGCGGCGCGGGGCCATGACGGCCCCGGCGGCGGGCCAGGGCCCGCCCTACTTCTTCAGTTGCTGCCAGAGGAAGGTGTAGGCCAGGGCGCGCATGTGCGCTTCCTGCTGGTTGTTGGCCGCGCCGCCGTGGCCGCCCTCGACGTTCTCGTAGTAGCGCACGTTGGCGCCCATCGCTTCCATCTTCGCCATCATCTTGCGGGCATGGCCGGGGTGGACGCGATCGTCGCGGGTGGAGGTGGTGAACAGCACCGGCGGGTACTTCACCCCGTCCTTCAGCAGGTGGTAGGGCGAGAAGGTCTGGATGAACGTCCAGTCCTTGGTGTCGGGGTCGCCGTACTCGGCCATCCACGAGGCGCCGGCCAGCAGGTGGCTGTAGCGCTTCATGTCCAGCAGCGGCACCTGGCAGACCACCGCGCCGAACAACTGCGGGTACTGGGTGATCATGTTGCCCATCAGCAGGCCGCCGTTGCTGCCGCCCTGCGCGCCGAGGTGCTCGGGCGAGGTGATCTTGCGCGCGAACAGGTCCTGCGCCACCGCGGCGAAATCCTCGTAGGCCTTGTGGCGCTCGGCCTTCATCGCGGCCTGGTGCCAGCGCGGGCCGTATTCGCCGCCGCCGCGGATGTTGGCGAGCACGTACACGCCGCCCTGCTGCAGCCAGCCGCGGCCGGCCATCGGGTTGTACGACGCGGTGTACGACACCTCGAAGCCGCCGTAGCCCCACAGCAGCGTCGGGGTGCTGCCGTCCATCTTCATCTCCTTCGGACGGACGATGAAATAAGGCACCTGGGTGCCGTCGAGCGAGGTCGCGAAATGCTGCTCGGCGACCAGCCCGTCGGCGTCGAAGAACCGCGGCATCGCCTTGAGCTTCTCCGGCGGGTTGCCGATCTCGACCAGCGACAGCGTGGTCGGGGTGAGGAAATCGCTGGTGGTCATCCACAGCTGGTCGTTGCCGTCCGGATCGACCGGGCTGACGCTGACCGTGCCCACCGCCGGCGCGCCGGCCAGCACCGCCTGGCGCCAGCCGCCCTCGCCCAGCGGGGTCATGATGCGGACCCGGCTCTTCACGTCCTCGAGCAGGTTCAGCACCAGGTGGTGCTGGGTCCAGGTGTGGCCGGCCAGCGAGGTGTGGTCGTCGGGCTTGAACACCACGTCGAAGTCGCGGTTGCCGGCCATGAACTTGTCGAACTCGATCGCCAGCAGCGAGCCGGCGTCGTAGGTCCGCCCACCGACCGTCCACGGATCGCGCAGCTCGACCGTCAGCCACTGGTTGTGGGCCGACTTGTTGGCGGAATTGGGCAGGTCGAGCTTGGTCAGCTTGCCGTCCGCGCCGCGCAGGTACAGCTCGTCGTTGTAGAAGGCGATGGTGCGGCTGACGTAGTCGCGCTGGAAGCCGGGCGTGAGGTCGCGGTAGGCGGCGATGTACATGTCGTCCGGCTTGCCTTCGTAGACGACCTTGGCCTCGGACATCGGGGTGCCGCGCTTCCATTCCTTGACCACGCGCGGGTAGCCGGACTTGGTCATCGTGCCTTCGCCGAAGTCGGTGAAGACGTAGACCGTGTCGCGGTCGATCCACTGCAGGCCGCCCTTGGCCTCGGGCCGGACGAAGCCGTCGGCGACCCAGGTCCTGGTGGTCATGTCGAATTCGCGGGTGACGTCGGCGTCGGCGCCGCCGCGGGACAGCGAGACCAGGCAGCGCTCGTACTGCGGCTTGAGGCATTCCACACCGTGCCAGACCCAGTTTTCCTTTTCCGCCGCGCCCAGCGCGTCGAGGTCGATCACGGTCTCCCAGGCCGGCGCGTCCTTGCGGTACTCGACCAGCGTGGTGCGTCGCCACAGGCCGCGCGGATGGTCCTTGTCGCGCCAGAAGTTGTAGTAGAACTCGCCGTGCTTCTCGACCGCCGGGATGCGCGCGTTGGAATCGAGGATCGCGCGCAGGTCGTCCTCCAGCGGCTTGAACGACGGCGCGGCCGTGATCTCGGCCTCGGCCCTGGCGTTGCGCTCGCGGACCCAGTCGAGGGCCTTCGGGTCCTCGACGCCTTCGAGCCAGAGGTAGGGATCGGCGGGAACGGGTTCGGCCATGGGCGCGGTCCTGGCGGTGGCGGGCTTCTTGGGCGTGGCGGCGCCGGCGTCGATCGCCGGCAGGGCGGCGACCAGGACGGTCGCGCAGCCGAACACGAGGCCGGCGGCGAAACGGGCAGACGGAGACTGTGGCATGCAGGGGTCCGTGGCAACGAGCGGCGGGCCCGCCACGCTAGCACAGGCGTCCCGCGCACCGCCCTGCCGGAAGTCCCGGCGGCGGCGCGGCCGTCGCGGAATCGCCCGTCGAATCAGGCGTTTGTGCGCGCAGATCAGGCCGCGCGGCGCAGCGACGAGGCGGTGCGCGGGCGCGCCGCGCGGGCACCGGCGATCGCGTGCACGGACGCCGGCGGGCGTCGCGGCGATGCCCCTGCCCCGGTCGCGGCCGTGGCCTCGCGCAGGCGCAGCGCGCGCGCCGTGAACCAGGCGCTGGCGGGCAGCGCGACCAGCCAGAACGGCAGCCAGCCGACCGCCTCCGCAGCGGCGCGCGCGGCCGGGAACGACAGCATCGCCACCACCCCCAGCGCCAGCGCGCCGAGCAGGGCCTGTTCGATCGTCGAGAGGGGGGAAGGACGGCGAGGGGTCATGGCGGCGCTCCGGAGGGTCCGCGCCCAGTCTCGGCAGGCCGGGTCTCACGGGCTGCGACCGTCTGGTTGAGACGGCCGGGCCATGGGTTCCGGACCGCGACGGCCCGGTTGCGACGTCCGCGTCCCGGCGGCGGCGCGCGGCCGCGCGTGCGATCATCCGCCGGCGCGGCGGTTCGCGCGGTTCCCGGAGATGCGGATGCTGGCCCTGTTCCTCCTCGCCGCCCAAGCGGGCGCGCTGGACCTGACCTTCGACGAGGCCAAGGCCGCCGCCGACCGCTACGAAGCGGTCCTCGCCCCGCGCGACGCCGGCGCGCTGGTGCAGGCGCAGCAGCAGGCGCTGGAGACCGCGATGCTCACCTGCGGCCCCGCGCGCCGCGAGTACCCGGCCTTCACCGTCGTCGCCCACGTCGCCGCCGACGGCGCCACCGACCGCACCTGGCGCAACAGCGAGGCGCCCTACGCGGTGTGCATGGACCGCGAACTGTCCGTCGCCCGCCTGCCGGTGGCGGCGGGCAAGGCGTTCCATGTGTCGTACGAGCTGTCGTTCGCGCCATGAAGCGCGTCGTGTCCATCCGGTTCGCCCGCGCGATCCTGCCGCCCCTGCTCGGCATGCTGCTGGCCGGCTGCGGCGGCGACGGGCCGGTGGAGTACGACGGCGGCACGCTCGTCGTCGACGGCCAGAGCTATCCAGCCGAGCGTCACGGCGTCGGCGAGTTCGCGACGGGCGTGGTGCTGGTCTTCGTCAAGCCGGGCCAGACCGCCGGCGTGCAGACCGCACTCGACCGCTTCGGGCTACCGGTGATCGAACACCGCCCGGGCGACACGTTGCTGGTCAAGGTGCCCGAAGGTTACGAACTGCAGTGGCTGTCCGCGCTGTCGAAACTGCCGCAGGTCCGGAGCACCGGCACCGAGGACCCGCTCTACCGGGCGCCCTGAAGGGCGCGCCTCACTTCTCGTAGTTGCTCACCGCCAACTGCAGCATCGACTTCATCTGCTCGCGCAGGACGGCGGGCTCGACGATCTCGGCGTCCGGGCCGTAGTGCAGGATGTCCATCAGCAGCTCGCGCGGGGCGCTGTAGGGCACCTTGCGCTCGAAGCGGCCGTCGGGCAGGAAGCGGTCCTGCTGCTGCGAGTGCCAGTGCTCGTCGGCGACCCAGCGTGCGATCTTCTGGTTGAACACGATCGTGGCGACGCCCTTGGGCGCGCCCGAGAAGATGCCGTAGCTGCCGGCCAGGTGCGCGTTGAGCTCGTCGTCGGGCACGTCCCGGGCCGCGGCATCCTGCATCCGCGGGGCCATGATCCGGTCGACCGAGAAGCTGCGCAGGGCGTCGCGCTCGTGGTCGAAGGCGTCGAGGTACCAGTTGCCGCGGTAGTGGGTGACGCGCTGCGGCGACACCGTGCGCCGGGTCTTCTCGTCGGTGGAGCGGGCGCGGTACTCGAAGGTCAGCCGCTTGCGCTCGAGCACCGCGGAACAGACGATCCGGAACACGTGCTCGTCCATGGTCCGGGTGCGATGCGGGATCACCCGCACCCGCTCGACCGGCCAGCGCTTGCCCGGCGCGTGTTCCTCCAGCAGCTTCTCGATCCGCTGCTGCAGCGGCGCCAGCGCCGAGGACAGCACCCCGCCGCCGGTGCGGCCGAGGAGCTGCTGCGCGGCGAGCAGGGCGTGCAGTTCCTCGGAGTTGAGCCACAGGCCCGGCAGCTCGAAGCGCTCGCCCTCGGTGGGGTCGTAGCGGAAGCCGGCCTCGCCGTCGCCGACGATCGGCGCCATCAGCGCGTCGCGCAGGAAGGCCAGGTCGCGGTAGGCGGTGGCGCGCGAGCATTCCAGCTCGTCCTGCAGGCGCTTGACCGTCACCGGGTAGCGCGCGCTCTTGAGGATGCGGTGCAGCGAGAGAATGCGTTCGTAACGGTCCATGAGACGAATTATCTCCGATGGCGGGAGGCGGGGCCATGCGGCCTTCGCTGGCCGCACAGCGTAACCGTCCCGCGTCGCGCGGACTGCGACGCCGGTGGATGGACAGGCCACCTCGCGCTGTGGTGACGTAGCGTCCCCGCCCCCCGGACGCCATCGGATGACGCCCCCCCGCCCCCGCCTCGCGGTCGCCCTGTGCCTGCTCGCCGCGGCCCCGGCCGCCCCGGCGCAGCAATCCCTGCGCCCGACGCCGTTCTCCGGCGGCCCGCTGGCCGGCACCGCGCCGCCGGGGTGGGTGCTGGAGCGCCCGGCCGGCAGCGAGCATGCGACCTTCTTCGACCTGGTGCTGGACGGCGCCATGCACACGGTCGAACCCGCCGCGGGCAAGCGCGGGCGCCCGCGGGTGGTCGCCGACCCGGGCACGATCGTGCTGCGCGGCCGCGCCGACGGCGCCACCGCGACCCTGCGCCACGGTCTGTTCGCCGACCCGCGGCAGACCCCGATCCTGCGCTGGCGCTGGCGCACCACCCACGCCCTGGACCTGCCCGACCCGCCGCCGCGCCGCGCCGTGGACGACGCGGCCGCGAAGCTCTGCGTGTTCTTCGCCCGCAAGGAGGAGACGATGACGCTGAAGGAGCGCGGCCTGCGCAAGTTCGAGCTGGCGCGCAACGGCCGCAACGGCCCGACCGCGACGCTGTGCTACGTCTGGGATGGCAGCGCGCCGGCCGACAGCGTGCGCGAGGACCTGTCGGGGCCGTTCCTGAAGACCTACGTCGCCACCGCCGGCCATGCCGACGAGCACCGCTGGGTGTCGCCGCAGCGCGACATCGCGGTGGACTACCAGCGCGCGTTCGGCGAGCCGGCGCCGCGGGTCACCGGGGTCTCGGTCACGGTCGACACCGACGCCACCGGCGAGAACGTCACCACCTGGTTCGGCGACATCCGCTTCGATCCGCGCGGCATGCGCTGAGCCCACGCCGGGCCGCGCACTGGCCGCTCGCGGCCGCTTTTTGCGCTTCGTCTGCTGTCGCCGTCCCGCTTTCGCCATCCTTCCTCCAGGAGTCCGTTCCATGTCCGTCGCCTCCCGCCGTGCGTTCCCGGTCCTGCTGTCCCTGTTCGCCGCCGGCGCCGCGTGGGCCGGCCCCAAGGAGGACATGAAGGCGATGAGCGCGAAGTTCCTCGCCCAGCGCAGCTACCACGTGCGCATGGAAAGCAGCGACAAGCGCGCGGGCGTCACCGAGATGGACTTCGTCGCCCCGGACCGCTACCGCATGCAGATGGCGCAGGGCACGCAGTACATCATCGGCGACACCATGTACATGAACGTCAGCGGGCACAGCATGAAGGTGCCGATGCCCAAGGGCAGCATGACCCAGTGGCGCCAGAACGACCTGGTGTTCCGCGAAGTCGACCGGATGCAGGTGCAGGCGCTGGGCGCCGACGTCGCCGACGGCAGGCCGGCGAGGAAGTACCGGATGACGGCGGCGGGCAAGGCGGCGACCAGCACGCTGATCTGGGTCGGCGCCAACGATCTGCCGATCAAGCTCGAAACCACCGGCACCTACGCCGGCCGCACGATCACGACCACGATCCACTATTCGCGGTTCAACGATCCGGCGATTCGCGTCGATCCGCCGAAATAAGCGGCGAATCGCACGACCCTCGCCTGTCGCGGCAGGGCGGGGCACAATGGGCCCATGTCCACGCCGCGCCCGCACGACAGGCCGTCCGATCTGTCGCCCTCGCCCGGCGACGCGGTCAAGCGCACGACGTGCTACATGTGCGCGTGTAGATGTGGCCTGAAAGTCTGGATCCGCGACGGCCGCATCCGCTACCTGCAGGGCGATCCCGAGCATCCGGTGAACCGCGGCGTGCTCTGCGCCAAGGGCTCTGCAGGGATCATGCAGCACGCCTCGCCCGCGCGCCTGCGCAAGCCGCTGCTGCGCACCGGCGCGCGCGGCAGCGGCGAGTTCCGCGAGATCGAATGGGACGAGGCGCTGGCGATCGCGACGTCCTGGCTCAAGCCGATCCGCGACACGAATCCCGACGCGCTCGCCTTCTTCACCGGCCGCGACCAGTCGCAGGCGCTCACCGGCTGGTGGGCGCAGCAGTTCGGCACGGTCAACTACGCCGCGCACGGCGGCTTCTGTTCGGTGAACATGGCCGCCGGCGGGCTGTACAGCGTCGGCGGCAGCTTCTGGGAGTTCGGCGAACCGGACTGGGAGCACGCGCGCTACCTGATGCTGTGGGGCGTGGCCGAGGACCACGACTCCAATCCGATCAAGCGCGGCCTCGGCCAGCTCAAGGCGCGCGGCGCGAAGATCGTCGCGATCAACCCGGTGCGCACCGGCTACGGCGCGATCGCCGACGAGTGGATCGGCATCCGCCCGGGCACCGACGGCCTGCTCGCGTTCGCGCTGATCCACGAACTGCTGCGCAGCGACCGCATCGACCTCGACTTCCTCGTGCGCGGCACCAACGCCCACTGGCTGGTGATCCGCGACCCGGGCGGGCCCGAGGACGGGCTGTTCGCGCGCGACGAACAGGGACGGCCGCTGTGCGCCGTGCGCCCCGCAGCCCAGCCCCTTTCACGTGGGGAGAGCGGCTTCGCGCCCGCCGACGCCATCGACATCTCGCCGCTGATCGTCGGCGAAGTGACGCTGCCCGACGGCCGTCGGGCGCTGCCGGCGTTCCAGTTGATCGCCGAGCGCTACCTCGACCCGCAGTACGCGCCCGACGCCGTCGCCGCGCGCTGCGGCGTGCCGGCCGACACCATCCGCCGGCTCGCGCGCGAGCTGGCGGACGCCGCGTTCGACAGCGGGCTCGAACTGCCGGTGCCGTGGACCGACGCCTGGGGCCGCCGCCACGAGCGCATGGTCGGCCGCCCGGTGGCGATGCACGCGATGCGCGGGATCAGCGCGCACAGCAACGGCTTCCACACCTGCCGCGCGCTGCACCTGCTGCAGATGCTGCTCGGCGCGGTCGACGCGCCGGGCAGCTTCCGCCACCAGCCGCCGTTCCCGAAGCCGGCGCCGCCGGCGAACCGCCCCGGCCGCAGGCGGCGCGAGGACGGTTCGCTCGACGCCGCGCCGCTGGGCTTCGTCCACGGCCCGGAAGACCTCGTCGTCGATGCCGACGGGCGGCCGAAGCGGATCGACCACGCGTTCTCCTGGGCGTATCCGCTCGCCGCCCACGGGATGCTGCACACGGTGATCCGCAATGCGTGGGCCGGCGATCCGTACCGCATCGACACGCTGTTCCTGTTCATGGCGAACATGAGCTGGAACTCGGCGATGAGCACCCGCGAGACGATGCACTGGCTCACCGACCGCGATGCCGACGGCGCCTACCGCATCCCGCACGTGATCTACAGCGACGCCTACGCCAGCGAGATGGTCGCCTACGCCGACCTGGTGCTGCCGGACACGACCTACCTCGAACGTTTCGACGCGATCAGCCTGCTCGACCGGCCGATCTCCGACGCCGACGGCGCGATCGACGCGCTGCGGATGCCGGTGTTCGATCCGGCGACGCAGCCCGGCGCCGACGGCCGGCCGCGCGACGTGCGTGGCTTCCAGTCGGTACTGCTCGACCTCGGCGCACGGTTGGGGCTGCCGGGCATGGTCGACGAGGCCGGCGCACCGAAATATCGCGACTACGCCGACTACATCGTCCGCCACGAACGTGCGCCCGGCGTCGGCCTGCTCGCGGGCTGGCGCGGCGCCGACGGCGCGGCCCACGGCAAGGGCGCGCCGAATCCCGACCAGCTCGCGCGCTACGCCGAGCACGGCGGCGTCTGGCACGCGCCGGTGCCCGCCTCCGCGCGCTATTTCAAGGCGATCAATCGCGACTACCTGCAGTGGGCGCACCGGCTGGGTTTCCTCGCCAGCGAGGCGCCGATCGTGCTGCAGCCCTATTCCGAGACGCTGCAGCGGTTCCGGCTCGCCGCGCAGGGCCACGGCGCGCACCTGCCGCCGTCCGAGCACCGCGAGCGCATCGCGACCTATTTCGATCCGCTGCCGGCCTGGCACGAACCGTTCGCGATGGCGCAGGTGGACGCGGCGGCCTTCCCGCTGAGCGCGATCACCCAGCGGCCGATGTTCATGTACCACGCCTGGGGCTCGCAGAACGCCTGGCTGCGCCAGATCGCGACCCGCAACCGGCTGTACCTGCATCCGGACACCGCGGCGAAGCACGGCATCGGCGAGGACGACTGGGTCGAGGTCGCCTCGCACCACGGCACGATCACCGTGCAGGCCGCGCTGGCGTCGAACGTGCAGCCGGACACGGTGTGGACCTGGAACGCGATCGGCAAGCGCCGCGGCGCGTGGGCGCTGTCGAAGGACGCGCCGGAAGGCACCCGCGGCTTCCTGCTCAACCACCTGATCTCCGACCGCACGCCGCGCGGCGACTACGCCAACGCCGATCCGGTCACCGGGCAGGCGGCGTGGTTCGACCTGCGCGTGGCGATCCGCCGCGCCGACAGCGCCGGCATGAGCGCGCCGCAGTTCGTGCCGCTCGCCGGCCCGGCCACGCTGCGCAGGGACGCCTCGGCATGACCCCGCGCGCGCTGCGTGCCGCCGGCTGGGCCTGCATCGCACTGGCGAAGGTCGGCAGCCTGTACTGCCTGTGGCAGGTGCTGCGCGCGGCCGATGCCGGGCCTGCGCCCGCCGATGCCGCGTGGGCGCTTCCGGCGTGGCCGGTCGCCGCGGCGCTGGCCCTCGCCGCCGCCATCCTCGGCCTCGGCCTGCTCGCACGGGGAGGCCGCGCATGAGCGCCGACCTGATGATCACCCTGCTGGTGCTGGCCGGCGCGGTCGCGCTGTTCGTCAGCGAGAAGCTGCCGGTGGACGTGATCGCGATCCTGATCCTCTCCGGCCTGCTGGTCTTCGGCGTGGTCACGACCGGCGAGGCGCTGTCGGGCTTCAGCAGCGAGGCCACGTTGACCGTCGCGGCGATGTTCGTGCTCAGCGCCGGCCTCAAGCGCAGCGGCGTGCTGCGCGGGCTGGGCGAACTGCTCCAGCGCGTGCGCTGGCCGTGGCTGCTCACCCTGCTGATGATGCTGATGGTCGCGTTCGCGTCGGCCTTCATCAACAACACCGCCATCGTCGCGGTGTTCCTGCCGCTGGTGCTGACCACGGTGGTCGCGCAGGGCCGCGCGCCGTCGAAATACCTGATCCCGCTGTCCTACGCCTCGCAGTTCGGCGGCGTGTGCACGTTGATCGGCACCTCGACCAACCTGCTGGTGGACGCGCTCGCGCGCAAGGCCGGCCACCCCGGGTTCGCCCTGTTCGACTTCGCGCCGCTGGGGCTGTGGTTCGTGGTCGCCGGCACCGTCTACATGCTGGTCGCGCAGCGCTTCCTGCTGCCGGACCTCGGCGTGCCGGACCTCGGCGCCGACGAACACCGCGGCCGCTACCTGGTCGAACTGCTCGTGCCGGAAAAGTCGCCGCTGGTCGGCCGCACCGGCAGCGTCGCGCTGCCGGTGGAGGTGAAGGACGCGTTCCTGCTGGAGATCTTCCGCGACAGGCGCGCGGTCGACAGTCCGCGCACCGAGACCATCGCCGCCGGCGACCACCTGCTGATCCGCGGCGACTGGAACGAGATCCAGCGCCTGCGCCGGCAACTGCACCTGCTGCACGATCGCGTGGCCGCGGACCTCGACGGCGCCCCGGAAGAGACCCGCCTGCACGCCGAGGTGATGGTCGCGCCGGGTTCGACCCTGATCGGCCGTTCGCTGTCGCAGTTGCGCTTCGGCCACGTCTACCGGGTGCGCGTGCACGGCCTGCAGCGCACGGCGGCGGCGCCGCGGCTGCCGGTCGATCGGATCCCGCTGGCGGTGGGCGACATCCTGCTGGTGGATGCGTCGGCCGGCGCGCTGGAGGACCTGCGCGCCGATCCGGGCGTGGTCGTGCTCAATCGCCGCAAGCAGCCGGGCATCGACCGCCGCCGCGCGATCACCTCGCTGCTGGTGATGGCGGCCGCGATCGGGGTCGCCGCGCTGGGCTGGATGCCGATCGTCGCCTCCTCGCTGCTGGGCTGCGCGGTGCTGGTGATGCTGCGCTGCCTCGAACCGGAAGAGGCCTACGCCGCGATCGACTGGCGGGTGGTGGTGCTGCTCGCCGGCGTGCTGCCGCTGGGCATCGCGCTGCAGAACTCCGGCGGCGCGGACTGGGTGGCGAAGCATGCGCTGGGCTGGATCGGCGGCTTCGGCCCGGTGGCGACGCTGGCCGCGGTCTACCTGCTCACCGCCATTCTCACCGAGGTGATGAGCAACAACGCCGCGGCGGTGCTGGTGGTGCCGATCGCGATGTCGGCCGCCGACGCGCTCGGCGTCGACGCCAAGCCGTTCATCGTCGCGGTGGCGTTCGCGGCCTCGACCAGTTTCGCGACCCCGGTCGGCTACCAGACCAACACCATGGTCTACACCGCCGCCGGCTACCGGTTCTCGGATTTCCCGAAGATCGGACTGCCGCTCAACGTGCTGTTCTGGATCATGGCGGTGGTGCTGATCCCGCGGTACTTTCCGTTTTGAAGCCGCCCGTTTTGAAGCCGACGCTTTTGAAGCCGACCATTCCACGCTGCCCGTTCCCAAGCCGCTCCTTCCGACGCCACCCGTGTTGATGCCGACGCCGTGACCGACCTGCCGCCGCCCTCGAAGAAGAAGCTGGGACTGGTGATCGACCTCGACACCTGCGTCGGCTGCCACGCCTGCGCGGTGAGCTGCAAGCAGTGGAACGCCGAGGCCGCCGGCCCCGACACCGATCCCTACGGCGACGCGCCGTCGGGCGTGTGGTTCAACCGGGTCCACAGCTACGAGGTCGCGCCGGAGGTCCTTCCCCCCGTGGAAGCAGGTGCCCGAAAGGCGGATGAGGCAAAGAGGCCCGGTTGCGCTTCCGGCGGACCGACCCTCGCCCCCGGCTCCTCTCCCGACGGGAAACGGGAGACACAACCGGCGATGACCCTGCATTTCCCGCGCAGTTGCCTGCACTGCGAGACGCCGGCCTGCGTCACCGTCTGCCCGACCGGCGCCAGCTTCAAGCGCGCCGAGGACGGCATCGTGCTGGTCGACGACGACAAGTGCATCGGCTGCAAGCTGTGCAGTTGGGCCTGTCCCTACGGCGCCCGCGAATACAGCGACACGACGGGCACGATGAAGAAGTGCACGCTCTGCGTCGACCGGATCTACAACGCGCACCTGCCCGAATCCGAGCGCGTGCCCGCCTGCGTGCAGGCCTGCCCGACCGGCGCGCGGCATTTCGGCGATCTCGGCGATCCGGGGTCGAAAGTGTCGCGACTCGTCGCCGAGCGCGGCGGCGTCGCGCCGATGCCCGAGCTCGGCTACGCGCCGGTCAACCGCTACCTGCCGCAGCGGCCGCGCCGCGCCGGCGGGGAGGCGTCCGCGCCCGCGCCGGACGACGCGTTCGACGCGACGCGGCTGCCGCCGCTGCTGCGCTGGCTGGACCGGGTGCTGTCGCGATGAGGCCGGCGTTCTCGGTGATCCTGTTCACCACGCTCTCGGGCACCGGCTTCGGGCTGTGGTGCTGGCTCGGCCTGCGCATCGCCGCGGCGCGGATGCTGACGCCGTTCGAGCCGATCGGCTGGGCGATCGGGCTGATCCTCGGCGCGGCGCTGGTCGCCGCCGGCGTGATCGCGTCGCTGTGGCACCTCGGCAGGCCGCTGCGGGTGTGGCGCGCGTTCTCGCAGTGGCGCTCGTCGTGGATGTCGCGCGAGGGCGTGGCGTCGGTCGCGGCGCTGGCCGCGGCGCTGGCGACCTTCGCCGGGCTGATGTTTCCTGGTCGTGCCGCGGCAGGGAGCGTGGCGGCCGCGCTGCTGGCCGCGCTGTCGCTCGCGGCGGTGTACTGCACGGCGATGATCTACGCCTCGCTGCCGCCGATCCCGGCGTGGCGGCATCGCCTCGTCGTGCCGGGCTACCTCGGCTTCGCGCTGGTCGGCGGACTGTTCCCGTTCCGGGCGTGCGTGCTGCTGCCGCCGCTCTGGTCGCAGGTGGTCGCCGCGCTGCTGGTGCTGGGGCCGCTGGCGCTGGCGGTGCTGAAGCGCCGCTACTGGCACGATCTGGATCGCACGCCGCTGCCGTTCACGCGGGGCGACGCGGTCGGCCTGCCCGGACGCGACGTCTCGGTGTTCGAGGGGCCGAGCACGGACGCCACCTACGTCGCGCGCGAGATGGGCTTCGCGCTGGCCCGCAAGCATGCGGCGAAGCTGCGCCGCATCGCGCTGGCGCTGTTCGCGCTGCTGCCGGCGCTGTGCGCGGCGGTCGCCTGGGCGCTGCCGTCGGCGACGCTGCCGGCGCTGGTCGCGGCGGCGATCGCGTTCCAGCTCGGCGCGATCGTCGAACGCTGGCTGTTCTTCGCCGAAGCGAAGCACGTGGTGTCGCTGTATTACTGAGCCGGCCGAAATGCTTTCGCAGGGCGGGCCTTGGCCCGCCGTCGCGGCGGTTCCGGCGACAACGAAAGTTGATCGAAGCAGCTTCGATCCGCATACGAGACCATCGGGCATGCCGCAATGGCGGGCCAGGACCCGCGCCGGGACGTCGAATGGCTCAGCGCCCGGCGATGAACGCGCCGGCGCCCTGCTCCAGCAACTGCTGCGCGACCAGCCGGCCGAGCGCGTCGGGATCGTCGCCGGTCGCCTCGCTGCGCACCGCACGGCCGTCCTCGACCGAGCCGACCTGGCCGACCAGGTGCAGGCCGCCTTCGATGTGGTGCGCGAACGCCGCGACCGGCACCTGGCAACTGCCGTGCAGCGCGCGGTTCATCGCGCGCTCGGCCTCGACGCAGGCGCGGGTCGGCGCATGGTTGAGCGCGGCGCACAGCGCGCGGGTGGCGGCATCGTCCTCGCGGCATTCGATCGCGATCGCGCCCTGCGCGGGCGCGGGCAGCCACGCCGGCGCGTCCAGCCGCGCGCGGATGCGCGCGTCGAAGCCCAGCCGCTGCAGGCCGGCGCAGGCGAGCAGGATCGCGTCGTAGTCGCCGGCGTCGAGCTTGGCCAGCCGGGTGTTGACGTTGCCGCGCAGGTCGACGATCTCGAGATCCGGCCGCAGCGCGCGCAGTTGCGCCTGGCGGCGCAGCGACGAACTGCCGACCCGCGCGCCGGGCGGCAGCGCGTCGATGCCGTCGAAGCGGTTGCTGACGAAGGCGTCGGCGTGGTCCGCGCGTTCGAGGATGGCGGGCAGCACGAACGGGCCTTCGAGTTCCATCGGCACGTCCTTCAGCGAATGCACCGCGCAGTCGGCGTCGCCGCGGAGCATCGCTTCCTCCAGTTCCTTGAGGAACAGCCCCTTGCCGCCGACCGCGGCCAGCGAGCGATCCAGCACCTCGTCGCCGCGGGTGGACAGCGGCACCAGTTCGATGGCCAGGCCGGGATGCAGCGCACGCAACCGGTCGGCCACGTGTTCGGTCTGCCAGAGCGCCAGCGGGCTCTTGCGGGTCGCGATGCGAAGGGTCGTCATGGCCGGATTATCGCATGGGGTCGCCCGAACCCTCTCCTGCAGGAGCGACGGAAGTCGCGACGATGCGAAGAATGCCTGTCCGCAGCCCGTCGCGACTTCCGTCGCTCCCACGGAGAAGGTCCCGGGAGCCGTCATGCAGGCCTTGGCCCACCCTGCAACGCGCTCAAGCGCCCCCTACGGCGCTCTGCTCGCGCCCCTTCCTGTAGGAGCGACGGAAGTCGCGACGATGCGAAGAGCGCCTGTCCGCAACCCGGAGCAGGGCGGGCTCAAGCCCGTCATTGCGACTCGTCCGTCATTCCGAACGTCGATCGAAACTGCTTGTCACTGCAGCGGCGCGCCGACTCAGACCCGTCCCGCCCATTCGGCGGGCTTGAGCCCGCCCTACGGTGCTCTCCTGTAGGAGCGACGGAAGTCGCGACGATGCGAGGAGCGCCCATCCGCAGCCCGTCGCGACTTCCGTCGCTCCCACGGAGAAGGTCCCGGGCGCCGTCATGCGGGCCTTGGCCCACCCTACAACGCGCCCTCAATGGTGATACGTCTTTGAACACTGGACGCAAACAACGACGGCTTTCGCAGACTCGTCCCATCGCCAGCCGACCGGAGCGGCATCGACGATCTCCGGATCGGATTCATCCACGAAACTGACCTGAAGATCCTTTTCGAGCGAGACTGTCCCCGCAGGAAGCGGGGAGAATCCGCCCTCCGGTAAGTGCATGTGGGGAAGAAATATGCCGAGCCCATAATTCGACAGGCGTTTGAGCATCTCCTGGACTTCCGGTTCCTCGATCGCCTTGGAGGCTCTCTGCACCATCTCGGGATCCAATCGCTTCTTGTCCATGCACTTCCTCCGTTGGTTTCCACTTCAAACGCGGACAAAGACAGCTACAGCGCGCGCACCAGTTCGCGCAGGTGCGGTACGCAGCGGCGGCTGACTTCGAGCGGTTTCTCGCCGTGGCGGAGCATGGCCTCGATGCGGCCGTCGGCGGCGCGGCGCAGTTCGACCAGTTCGTCGCGGGCGACGAGGCAGTTGCGGTGGATGCGGACGAAGCGCTCGGCGAATTCGGTTTCCAGCGACTTCAGCGATTCCTCGATGAGGTCCTCGCCGCGGGCGTGGTGCACGACGACGTATTTCTCCTCGGCGTGCAGGTAGCGGATGTCCTCGATCGCGATCAGGCGCAGGCTGCCGCGCAGGCGGGCGCACAGGTGGGTGCGGCGCTTGCCGGGCGCGACCTCGGCCTTGGGCGTGCGGCCGGCGACGAAGGTGCGGGCGCGGTCGAGCGCGACGGCGAGGCGCTCGCGGCGCACCGGCTTGACCAGGTAATCGACCGCGGCGGCGTCGAAGGCCGACAGCGCGTGCTCGTCGTAGGCGGTGCAGAACACCACCGCCGGGCGCGGCTCGAAATCGGCGAGGTGGCGTGCGGCCTCGAGGCCGTCCAGCCCGGGCATGGCGATGTCGAGGAGCACGATGTCCGGGGTGTGCTCGGCGCAGGCGTCGAGCGCGGTGCCGCCGTCGGCGGCCTCGGCCACCAGCCGAAGGTCCGGATGCTCCGCGAGGAGTGCGCGCAGGCGCTCGCGGGCCATCGGTTCGTCGTCGGCGATGAGGACTTTCACGTCACTGTGCGGCCTGATCCCATGGGTCGATGGTAGCGCTCCCTCGCGCCCCGGTCATCCGTGTCCGGACGCGGCCCGGAACCGGGCCTGCAACCACGCGCCGAGATCGCTGATTTCCTGCGGAAACACGTGGTGGGCAATGGGATACGGGTGCCATTCGGGCGTGAAGCCGAGCCCGCGCAGGACCGCGACGCTGCGCTCGCCGATCAGGAAGGGCACCACCGGATCGGCCACGCCGTGGGCCATGAACAGGGGCTGGCGCTCGGCGCCGGGCACGAAGGCCTCGGCGGCGCGCTCGCCGGCCGGCAGGTAGGTCGAGAGCGCGACCAGGCCGGCCAGCGGCTCGGTACGGCGCAGGCCGGTGGCCAGGGCGACGGCGCCGCCCTGCGAGAAGCCGGCGAGAATGAGTCTCGATGGCGGTACGCCGCGCGCGGCTTCGCGCGCGATCAGCGCCTCGACCTGCGCGACGGCGGCGTTCACGCCGTCGATGTCGCCGCGATTGGCGAAACCGAAATCGGTGATGTCGTACCAGGCGCGCACACGCTGGCCGCCGAACACGGTGACCGGACGCACCGGCGCATGCGGGAACACGAAGCGCAGCGACGGCCAGTCGGGGCGCACCAGTTCGCGCACGATCGGCACGAAATCGTTGCCGTCGGCGCCGAGGCCGTGCAGCCAGAGGATGGTCCACTCGGGCGTGTCCTGCCCCGGCGCGGGTCGGCCGGTCTGGAGTTCGACGCAATCGAGCAGGTCGGGGGAAGGCGCGGGGGTCTGCGAAGTCATCGGCCTATTGTTGCCACGAGCAACGTTTCCACGCCACCGCCCGAAGGTCTAGGTCGTCGCCCCGCCTCAGTGCGCGCGGAACAGGTCGCCGATGCCGCTCTCGACCGCGCCGCCGATGGCCGACCCCGCCGCCGCCCCGATGGCCCCGCCCACCGCACCGCCGACCGGGCCGCCGATCGCGGTGCCGACAGCGGTGCCCGCCGCGCCGCCCGCCGCGCCGCCAACCTGGGCGCCGACGCCCGAACTGCCGGGCGCAGGTGCAGGTGCAGGTGCAGGTGCGGGTGCGGGTGCGGGTGCGGGCGACGGCGCAGGCGCGGGACCGGG
>JAEKKX010000031.1 GCA_019510125.1 Lysobacterales bacterium | reverse complement strand
TGATGCGCCGGGTCGAACTCGCGCAGCGCTTCGCGGCGCAGGCGGGCGGACAGCTCGACGCGCGCGCGCTGGCGCCCACATTGCTGCCCGGCCAGCTCACCCCCGCGACCGCGACCGCGCTGGCGCAAGCCGAAAGCGGCCCAACCGCGCTCGCCTTGCTGCTCGTCAGCCCCGAATTCCAGAGGAGGTAAGGCGATGATTCTCCCCCGCCGCCATTTCCTGCGTTTCGCCGCCGTCGGCGCGGGCGCGATCCTGGTCAGCCCGCGCATGGCCTTCGCCAGCGTGCCGGGCGACCGCCGCTTCATATTCATCATCCAGCGCGGCGCGGCCGACGGGCTCAACACCGTCGTGCCCTATGGCGATCCCGAATATGCGGGCCTGCGCCGCGAGATCGCGATCGACCCCACGACCGCGATCAAGCTGGACGGCCATTTCGCGCTCAACCCCGCGATGCCGGAGGCTGGCAAGATGTTCTCCGCCGGACAGGCCCTGTTCGTCCACGCCACCGCATCGCCCTATCGCGACCGATCGCATTTCGACGGGCAGAACGTGCTCGAGACCGGCGGCACCGTTCCCTACGCGCAGCGCGACGGCTGGATGAACCGGCTGGTCGGGCTGATGCCGCGCAGCAAGGACGAGGCGATCGCCTTCGCGCCGACGGTGCCGCCCGCCTTGCGCGGGGCCGCCGACGTGGCCTCTTTCGCGCCGTCGGGCCTGCCCCAGCCGACCGACGACCTGCTCGCACGCGTCGGCCGCATGTACCAGTCCGATCCGCAGCTTCACCCGATGTGGGACGAGGCGCTCGCCGCGCGCGGGATGGCGGCGGGGCAGCCGCCTGGGCAGAAGCCCGAGGATCTCGGCCGGCTTGCGGCGAGCTTCCTGTCCCGACCCGACGGTCCGCGCATCGCGATGCTCGAAACAGGCGGCTGGGATACGCATACCGGCGAGCAGTTCCGCCTGACCGCGCAGCTCAAGGCGCTCGACACGATGATCGCGGCGCTACGCGACAATCTTGGGCCGGTGTGGAACCAGACGGTGGTGCTGGTCGCGACCGAATTCGGCCGGACCGCCGCGGTCAACGGCACGGGCGGGACCGACCATGGCACGGCCTCGGCGGCGATGCTGTTCGGCGGCGCGGTCAAAGGCGGGCGCGTAATAGCCGACTGGCCGGGCCTGTCGCAGGCGAACCTGTACGAGCAGCGCGATCTGAAGCCGACGATCGGGCTGGATACGCTGATCGCCGGGGTAACGGCGGAGAGTTTCGGTATCGATCCGGAGCGTGCCGCGCGCGCTTTGTTCCCGGCCGCCGGCCTTGGCCGACCCGCAGAGGGACTGGTTCACATTTGAGCTTTCGTCACCCCCGGCTTGTTCCGGGGTCCACTCCGGGGCTTGGCGACAACCTGCCGGTGGATGCCGGAACAAGTCCGGCATGACGGCCAGGGTTCATCGAAACCGCTTGACGATTACAGATGTAGTCAGTTATGACTACGCGTGTAATCGGAGAATCACGTGGCGGAACGAATCAGCGAAGGCGAGCAGGCGGTGATGGAAGTGCTGTGGGCGGATTCCCCGCTCACCGCCGCCGAGGTCGCCGAACGCATTCCCAATGAACGCGGATGGAGCGAGCGCACGGTCAAGACCATGCTCGGCCGACTGCTCACCAAGGGCGCGCTCGTCCACGAGGAGGATGGCCGCCGCTACCTCTATC
>JAEKKX010000022.1 GCA_019510125.1 Lysobacterales bacterium | reverse complement strand
GAGTCGATGCGATGATCTGCTCAGTTGTGAATAGACTCTTCTTTATGTCCGTCCTCTTGGGGTGACGGATTTTACAGCTTCATGTGGTATGGCCGAGTGGGGGCAGATCACTAGATATCTTGGGTCTGCCTGCAGATTTCAGCCTGCTTGCGCACTCGATTTTGCTCCCGCAGCAATGGTTGCAGAGCGCCCAGTTTGAGGTTGAATGCGAGTGCAGATAGTCCAGGTGAATAGCCACCAATCCCATCCAGCTTTTCGCGTAAAGTAAACGGACGACTGTAAGTAGCATGATGCTCGTCATCCAGTTCATGGCCGACAAGCTGGGCCCGAAGCTCTGAAACCACCCCTGCGCCCTGAAGGTTTTGGATGACCGTTTTGCGGAGGGAGTGGAAGCCGCGCTTCCCCTTTGGCCAGTGCCTGCCCACGGCATCGAGGTGCCGGCTGAACGCCTTGGAGATCCAGTTGCCTTGACCGTTCTTCGCGTCGGCCTTCGCCGCCGGGAATAGCCGCTCGTGGCCGGCCTTGCGTGTGCGGTCGACCCAATCCAGAAATCCCAATGCGAGAAGATCCGGGTGAATGGGGATGGTGCGTAGGCTCACGTCGGTCTTCACCTTCTGATGTTCGCCCTCGTCGGAAATCCGAATGCAAGGGACGCCATCCTCTTCAAAGATGTCAGCGGTCAGCAGTTGCCCGACCTCCGACGCGCGGGCGCCCGTGTAGAGGCCGATCAGCGCGGCCCAGCGCGCGTTAGGCGGCAACGTCTCGAGGGCGGCCGGCTCGAACAGCGCCTGGACCTGATGCGCGTCGTAAGGCTTGAACCCGAACTTTCGCCGAGCACGCTTCTCACGGGAGGAGTAGCTGACGTGACCCGCAGCCGGGTTGTCGCCGACGGGGTAGTAGCCCGAGGCCATGGCCCATTCGAAAAATCCGCCCTTGCCGCCAATGTAGCTCTGCTTGTTCGTCAGGGTGGAATTTTCTGCACCAGCGTCTCGCATGTGCTGATACCAGCGGGCCAGGTCGGTGCGGTGGATGGTATGGACCTTCTTCTTGGAACCCAGGAACGCGACCAGCGCTTCGATGGCGGTCTTCTTGATGGTCCAGGTTTTCGGCAGGCTGCTGCCCTTCAGGCTCGCCAGCCAGCCGTCGCGGGCATCGTCCAGTTTGATGACCGTGACAGTAGGGGTTTCAGGACGAACCTGCGGCGGCGGGTCGGGCGCGTTGAGCGCGTCCATCAGCGGGTCGCCGGACGGGCGCTGCATCGACTGGAACATCCGCAGGTCGAGCTCGTTGTCGATCTGCCAGCGCTCGCTGACGGTGCCGTCCGGCGAGCGGGTGCGGTGGAGGGTCAGGTCGCGGAGGTCGTTGGCCCCTGTGAGCTTGGCGACGAGCGCGTCCGCGTCCTTCTTGCTCAGCTTGTCCACGCGTTGCTCCCTCAACACGGTGAAGGCTTGAGCATAGCGGGAGGCCAGCATGAGTGCGCGCAGTCGCGCCTCCGACAGTTCCGCGGTGCGGAGCGTCTTCTTGAAGATCCGACGGCCGAGCGTCGTCTGCAGGTCGGTGGGCACACGCTGCCGGAACGACCAGACGCCGGTGGGAGAACGCACGAGATGATGGGGGATGCGCATCGGGAGATGTGTCCCGACTTGTGTCCTGCATCCAAATCTTCCTGACTAGAAAAAACCCCTGACGAATCAGGGGTTTGGAAGATCTGGCGGAGAGAGGGGGATTCGAACCCCCGAAGCGCGGTTTAGACGCTTACACACTTTCCAGGCGTGCTCCTTCAACCACTCGGACACCTCTCCGCAGGCGCCTCCGGCGCGGCGTCCGGCCGCCCCTCGGGACCGCCCATTCTAGCGCCCGGCCCCGGGGCGGACAAGGAAGCGCCGGCGACGGTCCGGGCGGGGCGGCCCGCGTGGCAGAATGGCGGGATGTCCTATCTCGTCCTCGCCCGCAAGTGGCGCCCCCGGCGCTTCGCCGAACTCGTCGGGCAGGAGCACGTCGTCCGCGCGCTCAGCAACGCCCTCGACACCGGCCGGGTCCACCACGCTTTCCTGTTCACCGGCACCCGCGGGGTGGGCAAGACCACCATCGCCCGGATCTTCGCCAAGTCGCTGAACTGCGAGCGCGGGACTTCGGCCGAGCCCTGCGGCGAGTGCAACGCCTGCCGCGACATCGACGCCGGCCGGTTCATCGACCTGCTGGAGATCGACGCGGCCTCGAACACCGGCGTGGACGACGTCCGCGAGGTGATCGACAACGCCCAGTACATGCCCTCGCGCGGCCGTGTGAAGGTCTACCTGATCGACGAAGTCCACATGCTGTCGAAGTCGGCGTTCAACGCGCTGCTGAAGACGCTGGAAGAGCCGCCGGGCCACGTCAAGTTCCTGCTCGCGACCACCGACCCGCAGAAGCTGCCGGTGACGGTGCTGTCGCGCTGCCTGCAGTTCAACCTCAAGCGGCTGGAGGAAGGCCAGATCCAGGGCCAGATGACCAAGATCCTCGCCGCCGAGGAGATCCCGGTCGAGCCCGGCGCGATCCGCCAGCTCGCCAAGGCCGCCGACGGCAGCCTGCGCGATGGTCTGTCGCTGCTCGACCAGGCCATCGCTTACACCGGCGCCAGCGCCGGCGGCGCGCCGCTGACCGACGCCGGGGTCGCGACCATGCTCGGCACGGTCGATCGCACCCGCGTCGGCGCGGTGCTGGCCGCGCTGGCGGCGGGCGAGGGCCAGGCGCTGCTCGACGCGATCGCCGCGCTGGCCGATTTCTCGCCCGACTGGAGCGGTGTGCTGGACGCGATGGCCGAGGCGCTGCACCGCATCCAGGTCCGCCAGCTCGTGCCCGCGGCCGAAGTCGAGGCCGACGGCGTCGACATCGATGGCATCGCCGCGCAAGTGCGGCCCGAGGTCGTGCAACTGTGGTACCAGATGGCGCTGCAGGGACGGCGCGACATCGGCCTGGCGCCGAGTCCGCGCGCCGGTTTCGAGATGACCGCGCTGCGCATGCTGGCGTTCCGCCCGGCCGAGGGCGGTGCGACCCAGCCCGAGCGTCCGGCCGCCGCGGCCGCGCGCGGGCCCGAGGCCGCCCGCGCCGCGCTCGAGGGCGCGGCCGCGAAGCCGCCGCCGATGATGTCGCGGCCGCTGCCGCCGGTCGCGCTGGACAATCCGGCCCGCGCCGGGGCGTCCCCTCCCGAAGCCCGCGCCTTTGAAGCACGCCCCGTAGAAGCCCGCCCCGTCGCCCCCGCGCCTTCCGAACCGCCGCGCCCGTCTTCGCGGATCGAAGTCACGGCGCCGCCGCCGGCCGCGACCCGCACGGACCCCGTCGCGGCCACGACCGTGGCCGGGATCGACGCCGAACGCTGGCTCGACCTCGTCGAGCGCTGCGATCTGCGCGGACCGGTGCGCGAACTCGCCGGCCACGCCGCCTTCGTGGCCCATGCCGGCGACACCTTGCGCCTGGCGCTGTCGGCCGAGGACGACCACCTGCGCAGCCCGGCGCTGATCAAGGCGCTCGCCGACGCGCTGTCGGCGCAGCTCGGCGGGCCGGTGCAGTTGAAGTTCGAGACCGGCAAGGTCGCGAACGCCGAGACCATGCACGCCCGCAACGCCCGCCAGCGCGACGAGAAGCAGGCGGCGGCCGAGGAGGCCTTCCTCGGCCATCCCGACGTGCAGCGCCTGATGCAGCAGCAGGGCGCGAAGCTCGTGCCCGATTCCATCCGCCCCTTCGAAGACTGAAAGAGAACGCCCCCATGCGCGGAAACATCGCCCAACTCATGCAGCAGGCGCAGAAGATGCAGGAAAACCTGCAGCGCGCCCAGGAAGAAGTCGCCAGGATCGAAGCCACCGGCAGCGCCGGCGGCGGCATGGTCAGCGTGACCCTGACCGGCAAGATGGAGTGCCGCAAGGTGCGGATCGAGCCGAGCGTGCTCGCCGACGCCGAGATGACCGAGGACCTGATCGCCGCCGCGATCAACGACGCCGTGAACAAGATCAACGCCGAATCGCAGGCGAAGATGTCCGCGGCCACCGCCGGCATGCCGATCCCGCCGGGGATGAAGATCCCGGGCATGTTCTAAATCGATGCGGAAGACGGGGCATCCTGCCGCCGCTTCCGCGACGACCGCAAAAAACGTGGTTTTTGCGGTCGTCCGTCGCGCGCGTGTCGCGCGCGACGTGTGCGCATCCCTGCGCGACAACCATGTTCCCATCCCATGACCGCCTCCCTGCTCGAACAGCTCATCGACGCCTTCCGCATCCTGCCCGGGGTCGGCCAGAAGACCGCGCAGCGGATGGCCTACCACGTGCTGGAGCGCGACCGCGACGGCGGGCGCCGGCTCGCCGACGCGCTCGCGAATGCGGTCGAGCACGTGGGCCACTGCGAGCGCTGCCGAGATTTCAGCGAAACCCCGGTCTGCGCGATCTGCGCCAGCGGCGCGCGCGACGCGCACCTGCTGTGCGCGGTGGAATCCCCCGCGGACCGGCTGGTGATCGAGCAGGCGACCGGCTATCGCGGCTTCTATTTCGTGCTGCAGGGCCGGCTGAGCCCGCTCGACGGCATCGGCCCGCGCGAACTGGGGCTGGATGCGCTGGCCGCGCGGCTGGCCGAGGGCGAGGTCCGCGAACTGGTGATCGCCACCAATCCCACCGTCGAAGGCGAGGCGACCGCGCACTACCTCGCGCAGCTCTCGCGCCAGCACGGCGTGACGCCGACCCGGCTCGCCCACGGCGTGCCGCTGGGCGGCGAACTGGAGTACGTCGATCGCGGCACGCTGTCGCACGCGTTCGGCTCGCGCAGCGAAATGCCGGCATAGGGCGGGCCCCGGCCCGCCATCGCGGCGACCCTGATCGTCGCGGACCGCGATCGCGGCGGCCTGGATCGATCCCGATCCACGGGACGCTCCGCCATGGCGGGCCTGGGCCCGCCCTACGTACAATCCGGCCATCGCACGGGAGCCCGCCATGTCCGACACCATCTTCCACAAGATCATCCGCCGCGAGATCCCGGCGACCATCGTGTTCGAGGACGAGCACGTCATCGCCTTCCGCGACATCGCGCCGCAGGCGCCGGTCCACGTGCTGTTCGTGCCGAAGGAGACGATCCCGACGCTCAACGACGTGCAGCCGGAGCAGGCGGCGATCGTCGGACGCCTGGCCGTCGCCGCGGCGGACTATGCCAAGCGCGAGGGCTTCGCCGACGACGGTTACCGGATCGTGATGAACTGCAACGCCCACGGCGGGCAGACCGTGTTCCAGATCCACCTGCACCTGCTGGCGGGCGCGCCGCTCGGGCATTTCGGCTGACGCGCCCTCCGGCGCGCCGCCGTCATCCCCGCGCGGTCGGCGCGCGCGCGGATCACTTGCTCCGGCGCTGGACGCAGGCCTTCAGCCGGTCGCGCGCCGACAGGCCGTTCGACCAGCGGATCGCGATGACCTGCCTGTTGTCGATGGCGATGGTGAACCCGAGGTCGTCGATCATGTTCGCGAGCAGGGCGTCGGCCGACGGCACCGCGATCGCGATCGCGCCCCAGCCTTGCTCGCCGGGCTGCGTGTAGTTGAACGCGGTGACGGTTTGCGGGCCGCCGGTGTCGTCGGACTGCGCGAGTTTCACCCGGACCGTCCTGGCCGCCGCGGGGCGGGGAATGTCGCGACCCCAGAACGTCAGCATCGCGCCCTCGTAGCCGCCGCCGGGCCCAGACAGCCGGAGGATACCGTCGGGGTTGAGGAACAGCGCGGAACAGAACTCGCCCGGATCCGCTCGCTCCTGGTCCTGGTAGACCTCCCATTTGCCCGCCATGAGCTGGCGTTTCTTCTGCGCATCGTTCGCCATCGTCAGCGCGACCCGGCCCCAGGCGCTGGTCGCATCGTCCATGGCGTCGAGGGCTTCCATCCGGGCTTCGGTGACGGTCTTCCGCGGCGGCGCGTCGTCGACGAGGATCGGCACGCACTGGCTCGCATCCGGCGCGATGTTGCCGCCGAAGAAGTGGGTGCCGTCAGGGCAGGCGACCTGCGCCAGCGCGCTGCCGACAGGCAGGAAGGCCAGCAGGCCGAGCAAGGCAGGGACTCTCGGGTTCATGGGAAGGGCTCCGCAGGGATCGAAGGGGCGATCGACATCGGTGGTGGTGCGTTCTCGTCGCATGAAACGGTGTTGACGCTCTCGCCGGCGCCGGCGGGCGCCGGGGAGGGCATCCTGCGAGGCCAGCCAGGCGACGAGAGTGGCGTTGGCGGCGCCGGAGGCGGCGTCCTCGAACTGCGCCGGCGCGCAGACCCGGGCCGACGCTCAGCCGCCGCCGTGGCGCATCGCGACCGAGGTGACGCCGTTGTCGGTGCGCGGCGGCGCTTCGCGGAGGAAGCCGAGTCGCGCGTAGACCGGTTCCGCGAACAGCGACGACCGCACCGTGAACGCATCGTGGCCGGACAACGCCTTCGCATGCGTCCACAGCGCCCGGGCGATGCCGCGGCGGTGTCGGTCTTCGCGCACGAAGAGGTGGTAGACGTGCGATCCGCCGCGCAGCGCGATGACGCCGCAGACGCCGCTCTCGTCTTCCGCGACGTAATGCCGGAAATCGGATGACGCGATCCGCTGCGCGGTCGCGGCCGGCGTCAGCGTCGCGAGGAACGGTTGCACCGCGGCGTCGTCCGGATCTTCGAGGAAGTGCTGCGCGAGACTCGCCACCAGCCGGCTGATGGCGTCCGCGTCGTCGATCGTGGCGGTTCGGATCCGGGACATGGGAGGGGCGTGTCGCATGCGCGGGGGAGCGCGATGCATGCAAGCTTGGCCACTCCGCGACGGGGTTGTCCAGTGCGTGACGCCGGTGCGTCAGCGCCACTCCAGCGCGTGACGCCGGTGCGTCAGCGCCACTCCAGCGCGCCGCGCACCACCGTGCACACCCGCCCGCCGGACCAAACGTCGCCGTCGGCGTCGACGGTGAGTTCGATGATGGCGTCGTGGCCGACTTCGCGGCCCTGGCTGATGCGGTAGAAACCGCCGTCGCCGGGGAGAGCGTCCTGCGAGGCCAGCCAGGCGGCGAGGGTGGCGTTGGCGGCGCCGGAGGCGGCGTCCTCGAACTGCGCCGGCGCGCCCACCCAGGCGCGCACGGCCAGGTAGTAGACCGGATCGTCGCTGCGCGCGAACACGCACAGGCCCATGCTGTCGCTGTCCTCGGCGAGCGCGCCGATCGCCGGCCACGGCGGCGTGGCCGCGCGCAGGGTCGCCTCGTCGGCGACCTCGGCCAGCCACCAGCGGCGGCCGCCGTCCATCAGCGCCGGCGGCAGCGCGCCCAGCGGCAGTCCGGCCAGCGCCTCGCGCAGGCGCGGGTCGTCCGCGGCCGCGATCTCGCGCACGCTGGCGCGCGGCGTGCGCACCGCGATCGTGCGCGAGGGGCCGTCGCCGCTCACCCGCAGCGGCAGCTTGCCGGCGATGCCGTGCTGGACCAGCAGGCCGTCGCGCGGCGTCGCCAGCCCGGCTTCGAGCACGGCGTGCGCGGTGCCGACGCTGGGATGCCCGGCGAACGGCACTTCGCGGCGCGGGCTGAACATGCGCAGGCGGTAGCTGGTGTCGGCGTCGGTGGCCGGGAACACGAAGGTGGTCTCGGGCAGGCGCGTCCACCGGGCGATGGCCTGCATCTGGTCGTCGTCCAGGCCCTCGGCATCGAGGACGACGGCGAGCGGGTTGCCTGCGCCGGGGCGATCGGCGAAGACATCGACCTGGACGTAGCGGCGTGCGGTCATGGGCGTGGCGTCGTGCGGGGCGGGGCAGCTTAGCAGCGCCGGTCCCCGCGGTCAGTGCAGCGGCGCGTCGTCCTCGCCGCCGGGCGGCCACAGGTGGAACAGGTGGCATTCGCCGTGCGCCTCGGCTTCGTCCCAGGCGTCGAGGAATTCGGGGTCGTCCTCGCACTGGGCCCGCGCCACCGGGCTGGGCTGGTGTTCGACGGCGACCAGTTCCCAGCCGTCGTCGCGGAAGTACGCCATCGCCGCGGCGTGCGCGGCCTCGGGCGTGTCGGCCCGCACCAGCGAATGCACGATCGCGCCGCCCACCGTCGCGAAATCCTCGCTGTGCGGCGCGGGGCGCAATGCGTACTGCACGGCGTAGATGGTCATCGGGGCCTGTCCTCCTCGTCGTCGCCGGTCACCACGCGACGCTGCCGCGGATCACCGGCTGGGTGGCGCCGCCGACCCAGACCTCGCCGTCGGCGTCGACCTCGACGCAGACCCGGCCGTCGCGGCCGAGTTCGCGTCCCTGGCTGCCGACGTAGCGACCGTCGCGACCGGGCAGGCGGTCGATCGCCGCGAGCTGCGCGGCGATGGCCGCCTGGGCGCTGCCGGTGACCGGGTCCTCGGGAATGCCGTCGGCGGGGCAGAACGCGCGCACGACCAGGTGGTGGCCATCGCGGGCTTCCGGCGCGTGGACCGCCAGCCCGACCGCGCCCGTGGCCGTGCACAGCGCCGCGATGGCCGCCAGGTCCGGGGCGAGCGAACGCACGGCCGCGGCGTCCGCCAGCGACGCCAGCCACCAGCGCGGCCCGTTGTCCCACAGCGCGGGCTCCGGCCCGCCGACCCGCATCCCGGAGACCGCCGCCGCCGCCAGCGCCGGCGCCAGGTCCGCACCGCCGACGCGGCGCGCCCGCGGTGCGCGGACATGGGTGCGACAAGCGTGGGTGTGGCTAGCGTGGGTGTGGCTAGCGTGGCTGCGGCAGGCGTCGCCGATGCGTTCGACCCGGACCGGCAGCAGCCCCGCGGCGCATTCCTGCACCAGCGTCGTGCGGTCCGCGGGCACGAGCCCGGCGTCCAGCGCCGCCCAGGCCGCGCCGACGCTGGGGTGCCCGGCGAACGGCAGCTCCGAGCGCGGGGTGAAGATGCGCACGCGGTAGTCAGCGCCGGGCGCGGTCGGCGGCAGCAGGAAGATCGTCTCCGACAGGTTCGTCCAGGCCGCGAACGCCTGCATCCGGGCCGGGTCGAAGCGGCCGCCGTCGAGCACCGCGCCCAGCGGATTGCCGTCGCCGGGGCGTTCGGCGAAGACATCCATCTGCAGATAACGCAACGACATCATGGCGGGCGGTCCGGTTCGCATAGAATTGCGGGCTCCGGCCACGCGCCGGCCCCTTCAGTCTATCCGCCCCCTCCCGATGCCCGATACGCATTCCGCCGGCCCCGCCTGGGTCGTGCTCAAGTTCGGCGGCACCTCGGTGTCGCGTCGCCACCGCTGGGACACGATCGGGCGCCTGGCCAAACGCAGGGCCGACGAAGACCGGGCGCGGGTGCTGGTGGTGGTGTCGGCGCTGTCGGGCGTGACCAACGAGTTGACCGCGATCGCCGCCGACGGCAGCGCCGCGGACGGCCCCGGCATCGATGCGCGCATCGCCGCGCTGGTCGAGCGCCACCGCGCGTTCTGCGCGGATCTCGATCTCGATCCCGATGCGGTGCTCGGCGAGCGTCTCGCCGCGCTGCAGGCGCTGGGCGCCGATCCGCGCGCGGCCAACCGGCCGCTGGACTGGCAGGCCGAGGTGCTGGGGCAGGGCGAACTGCTGTCGTCCACCCTCGGCGCGGCCTACCTGCGCGCGCAGGGGCTGGACTTCGGCTGGTGCGACGCGCGCGACTGGCTCGACGCGGTGTCGCTGCCCAACGCCAGCGACTGGGCGCAGCGGCTGTCGGTGAACTGCCGCTTCCAGGCCGACGCCGGCTTCCGTGAACGCTTCGCGACCCAGCCGACGCGGATGCTCATCTCGCAGGGTTTCATCGCCCGCCATGCCGACGGCGGCACCGCCATCCTCGGCCGCGGCGGTTCGGACACCTCGGCCGCGTACTTCGGTGCGCTGCTCGGGGCGAAGCGGGTCGAGATCTGGACCGACGTCCCGGGCATGTTCAGCGCCAACCCGCGCGAAGTGCCGGAGGCGCGGCTGCTGTCGCGCCTGGACTACGCCGAAGCGCAGGAAATCGCGACCACCGGCGCCAAGGTGCTGCACCCGCGCTCGATCGCGCCATGCCGCGACGCCGGCGTGCCGATGGCCATCCTCGACACCGAGCGCCCCGACCTGCCGGGCACGCGCATCGACGCCAGCGTCGCCACCGTGCCGGGGGTGAAGGCGATCAGCCGCCGCAACGGCATCGTGCTGGTGTCGATGGAATCGATCGGCATGTGGCAGCAGGTCGGCTTCCTCGCGGACGTGTTCGAGCGGTTCAAGCGCCACGGCCTGTCGATCGACCTGATCGGCTCGTCGGAGACCAACGTGACGGTGTCGCTGGACCCCAGCGAGAACCTGGTCAACAGCGACGTGCTCAGCCGGCTCTCGGCCGACCTGGCCGAAGTCTGCCGGGTCAAGGTCATCGCGCCGTGCGCGGCGATCACCCTGGTCGGCCGCGGCATGCGGTCGCTGCTGCACAAGCTGTCCGACGTGTGGGCGACCTTCGGCCGCGAGCGCGTCCACCTGATCTCGCAGTCGTCGAACGACCTCAACCTGACCTTCGTCGTCGACGAGGTCGACGCCGACGGCCTGCTGCCGCAACTGCACGGTGAACTGATCCGCAGCGGCGCGATGCCGGTGCAGGACGCGGCGGTGTTCGGGCCGAGCTGGACCGAGCTCGCGCACGGCGCGCCCGAGCGCGAGGCGCCGTGGTGGCGCGCGCAGGCCGCGCAACTGGTCGCGCGCGCGGCGCAGGGCACGCCCGCCTACGTGTACGACCTCGCGACCGTCCGCGCCCGCGCCCGCGCGCTGCGCGACGTCGCCGCGGTCGACCGGCGCTTCTACGCGCTCAAGGCCAACGCCAATCCGGCGATCCTGCACGCGCTGGCGGCCGAGGGCTTCGGTTTCGAGTGCGTGTCGCTGGCCGAGGTCGAGCACGTGATCGAAACGCTGCCCGGCCTCGACCCGTCGCGGATCCTGTTCACGCCCAGCTTCGCGCCGCGCGCCGAGTACGCCGAGGCGCTGGCGCTCGGCGTGCATGTGACGGTGGACAACGTCGAGGTGCTGGGGCGCTGGGCCGACGTGTTCCGCGACCGGCCGCTGTGGCTGCGCATCGACCTCGGCCGCGGCGACGGCCACCACGAGAAGGTCCGCACCGGCGGCAGCGAGGCCAAGTTCGGCCTGCCGATGGCGAAGGCCGGCGACTTCGTCGAGGCCGCGCGCCGGATCGGCGCCCGCGTCGTCGCGCTGCACGCGCACCTCGGCAGCGGCATCGACAACGTCGCGCACTGGCGCGAGGTCTATGCCGACCTCGCCGCGCTGGCCGAGCAGATCGGCACGGTCGAGACCATCGACATCGGCGGCGGCCTGCCGGTGCCGTACACGCCGGACGCGCGGCCGTTCGACGTGGCGGCGTGGGCGGAGGGCCTGGCCGGAATCAAGGCCGCGTATCCGCGCTTCGCGCTCGCGATCGAGCCCGGCCGCTACCTCGTCGCCGAGTCCGGCGTGCTGCTGGCGCGCGTCACCCAGGTGGTCGAGAAGGACGGCCTGCGCCGGATCGGCCTGGACGCCGGCATGAACGCGCTGGTACGTCCGGCGATGTACGACGCCTGGCACGCCATCCACAACCTGTCGCGGATCGACGACGACGCGGTGCTGCCGTTCGACGTGGTCGGCCCGATCTGCGAGAGCAGCGACGTGTTCGGCCACGCCCGCATGCTGCCGGCGGCGACCCGCGAAGGCGACGTGGTCCTGATCGCCGACGCCGGCGCCTACGGCATGGCCATGGCCAGCACCTACAACCTGCGCCCGCTGCCGGTGGAAGAGGTGCTGGGGTGAAACCGCATCGCCTGCGCATCCGTCGATCCATTCACACCCGCAATGCCGGGACACGCTGGTCGCCCGCGCTCGCCCCTGGAGTATCTCCGTGAGTTCCGAATTCAACCGCGACGCAATCCGCGTCTTCCGCTTCGTCCGCTGCGCGTTCGATGCGCAGACCGGCGTCGCGCAACTGGTCTACGCCTTCGACGATGGCCCCGAACTCGTGGAGACGGTCACCGTGCCCGGTGCGCCGTTCGCGCTGGCCGGCGATCGCGCGGTCGCGGCCGAGCGCGCGCTGCGCCTGCTGCATCTGATCGCCGGCGTGAGCTACTACAAGGCCGCGGTGCCGCCGGAGATCCGGATCGACGGCTACGCGATCGACGCCGCGACGGCGGCGCTGCTCGATTCGGTCTACCTGCACGGACTCGGCGAGTTCGCGTACCGCAACGGCCTCGACCTGCACGGCCGCATCGCCTTTCCCGCGACCGCGGCGGACGCCGCGACGGGCGTGGCTGCGCCGGCCCTGGGCCTGCGCGAACACGCGCTGGTCGCGATCGGCGGCGGCAAGGACTCGCTGGTCAGCATCGAGGCGCTGCGCGAGGCCGGCGTCGCGCAGACCGTGACCTGGATCGGCGGCTCGCAGTTGATCAAGGCCTGCGCCGAGCGCACCGGCCTGCCGACGCTCAACCTCGGCCGCCAGCTCGCGCCGGAACTGTTCGAATACAACCGCCAGGGCGCGTGGAACGGGCACATCCCGGTCACCGCGGTCAACTCGGCGATCCTGGTGTTCGCCGCGGTGCTGCTGGGCGTCGACCAGGTCGTGTTCTCGAACGAGCGTTCGGCCAGCTACGGCAGTCTGATCCTCGCGCCGGACGGCAGCGTCACCGGCGAGGTGAACCACCAGTGGTCGAAGGGCTGGGCGTTCGAGCGCGCGTTCGGCGAGCACGTGCAGGCGCACGTCGCGGCGGACCTGCAGTACTACTCGCTGCTGCGCCCGCTGAGCGAACTCGCGGTCGCGCGCCAGTTCGCCAAGAGCGATCGCTACGACGCGCATTTCTCCAGTTGCAATCGCAACTTCCACATCCTCGGCGAGCGCCCCGCCAGTCGCTGGTGCGGGGTGTGCCCGAAGTGCCATTTCGTGTTCCTCGCGCTGGCGCCGTTCATGCCCAAGCCGCGGCTGGTCGCGATCTTCGGCCGCAACCTGCTGGACGACGCCGGGCAGATCCCGGGCTACGACGCGCTGCTGGAATTCCGCGACCACAAGCCGTTCGAGTGCGTCGGCGAGGGCCGCGAATCGCGGGCGGCGATGGCCGCGCTCGCCGAGCGGCCGGAGTGGCGCGAGGACGAGATCGTCGAGCGTTTCGCCCGCGAGATCCGCCCGCAGCTCGGCGATGGCGAACTCGCGATCGCGCCGCTGCTGGTCCTGGACGACGCGCACCGCGTGCCGGCGGCGCTGTGGGAGCGCCTGCATGCGCATTTCGCAGCTTGACGGCAAGCGCGTCGCGCTCTGGGGCTGGGGCCGCGAGGGTCGCGCCGCCTGGCGCGCCCTGCGCAAGCGGCTGCCGTCGCTGCCGCTGACGCTGTTCTGTTCCGAGGCCGAGGCCGCCGACGCGCAGGCGCTGGGCGATCCGCTGCTGGTGACCGAATCCAGCGTCGATGCCGATCGCCTGTCGCGGTTCCAGATCGTCGTCAAATCGCCCGGCATCAGTCCGTACCGGTCCGACGCGATGGACGCCGCGGCGCGCGGGACGCTGTTCCTCGGCGGCAGCGCGCTGTGGTTCGCCGAGCATCCCGGGGCGCGCACGCTGTGCGTCACCGGCACCAAGGGCAAGAGCACGACGACCTCGCTGCTGGCCCACCTGCTGCGCGCCGGCGGGCACCGCACCGCGCTGTGCGGCAACATCGGCCTGCCGCTGCTGGAACTGCTGGACGTCGAATCGCCGCCGGAGTTCTGGGCGATCGAACTGTCGAGCTACCAGACCCGCGACGTCGCGCTGTCGGGCGTACGGCCGGAGATCGCGGTCGCGACCAACGTGTATCCCGAGCATCTGGACTGGCACGGCAGCGAGGCGCGCTACGTGGCCGACAAGCTCGCGCTGGTCACCGTGGCCGCGCCGCGGGTTGCGGTGCTCAACGGCGAGGATCCGACCCTGTCCGCGTTGCGTTTGCCCGACAGCGACATCCGCTGGTTCGGTCGCCCGGACGGCTGGCACCTGCGCGGCGACGTGCTGCACCGTGGCGAACAGGCCGTGTTCGACACCCGCGACGTGCCGCTGCCGGGCCGCCACAACCGCTCCAACCTCTGCGGGGTGCTGACCGCGATCGAGGCGCTGGGGCTGGACGCGGTCGCGCTCGCGCCGCACGCGGCGAGCTTCCGGCCGCTGCCGCACCGGCTGCAGACGCTGGGCGAACGCGACGGCCTGACCTGGGTCAACGATTCGATCAGCACCACCCCGCACGCGACCCTCGCGGCACTGGACTGCTTCCGCGACCGCCGCGTCGCGGTGCTGCTGGGCGGCCACGACCGCGGGCTGGACTGGCGCGATTTCGCCGACGCCGTGCGCGATGCGCCCCCGGCGGCGGTGGTCACCCTCGGCCAGAACGGGCCGAAGATCCACGCGCTGCTGGCGCCGGTGGCGCAGGCGGCCGGGTTCGCCCTGGCGGAGGCCGACGGCCTGCCCGCGGCGGTCGCCGAGGCGCGACGCCTGCTGGCGGCCACGGGGCAGGGCGCGGGCGGAGGCGCGGGCGTGGACCCCGGCGTGATCCTGCTGTCGCCCGGCGCGCCCAGTTTCGGCGCCTATCGTGACTACACCGAGCGCGGGCGGCACTTCGCCGCCCTCGGCGGGTTCGACCCGGAAGCGATCGCGTCGATCCCCGGGCTGGGCATCGGCTGAACGTCGCGTCCCGGCCGACGACCGTCGCGCCGGGCAGCGGCAACCGTCGTCGAATCCGGGTAGGCTGGTCGTCCTCCCCGACATGGAGTAGTTCCCATGCGTTTCCTGCGTCGCGCGGCCCCCCTCGCCGCACTCCTCCTCTCGCTGCTGCTGTCGATGCCGGCCTTCGCCGCCATGCAGGCCAAACCGGTCGAATGGAAGCAGGGCAAGCTGCGCTTCAGCGGCTACCTCGTCTACAACGACGCCAACGCCACCAAGCGTCCCGGCCTGGTGATGGTGCCGGACTGGAAGGGCGTGACCCCGGCCTCGGTCGAGAAGGCCAAGCAGGTCGCGTCCGCCGGCTACGTGGTGCTGGTCGCCGACGTCTACGGCAAGGGCGTGCGCCCGAAGGACGACAAGGCCGCCGGCGCGCTCGTCGCCAAGCTCTACCAGGACCTCCCGGGCCTGCGCGCCCGCGCCGCCGCCGCGCTCGACATGCTGCGCAGCCTCGCCTCCAGCGCGCCCATCGACACCGACCGGATCGGCGCGATCGGGTTCTGCTTCGGCGGCAAGACCGTGCTGGAGCTGGCGCGCAGCGGCGCCGACATCGCCGGCGTGGTGACCTTCCACGGCGGCCTCGACACCACCCTGCCGGCGGAATCCGGCGCGGTGAAGGCCAGCCTGCTGGTGCTCAACGGCGCCGACGACAAGTACGTGCCGGCCGAGCAGATCCAGGCCTTCGAGAACGAGATGACGTCCGCCGGCGCCGACTGGCAGTTCGTGAACTTCGCCGGCGCCGTGCACTGCTTCGCGCTGGAGTCCGCGAACAGCCCGCCGGGCTGCGTTTACAACGAGCGCGCCGCCAAGCGGGCGTTCTCGATGATGAACCTGTTCTTCCACGAGCGCTTCAATCCCTGACCGGCGAACGGCGGAGCGGCCTTCGGTCGCTTTCGCATCCATCCAGGCAAAGCGGCCTCCGGGCCGCTTTCGCTTGTCGGGCTGTTTTTCCTGCGCTCCCGGCGGTAGAGCGGCCTTCAGGCCGCTTTCTTGTTCCTTGCCGGTAGAGCCGCCCGATCCGCCATTCGGCTGTTGAATACCCGGTCGCTGTGCGGTGCCCCCCGGCGAGGAAGCGGCCTGAAGGCCTCTCTACCGGATGGGGGGCGTGGCGGCGATCCTGCCTTTATTTCGCTGTCGCGCGTCTTGCCGCTTCGACCGCGCCGACGATCGCGGCCCGCGCTTGCGGGCTGTTCTTCCAGCAGCTCGCGCCGAGCATTGCGGCGACCTGGGTCACGATGTCGCGCGGGTCGCTGTCCGCGAGCGCTTCGAGCGAATCGATGCCGATGCGTTCGAGCCGGTCGAGCACGGTCGGACCGACCCCGTGGACCGCGAGCAGGATCGTCCGTTCCAGATCGCTGAACGCCATCGCCGCTCAGCGGTCCCGGCGCACCGCGTAGCGCGCCAGTCCGCGCAGCGCGGCCACGGCGTTGTTGTCGTCGAGGCCGTCGAGTGCGCGTTCGGCGGCGTCGGCGTAGTCGTCGGCGCGGCGGCGGCTGTAGGCCAGCCCGCCGGTGGCCTCGATCGCGGCCAGCACCTCGGGCATCGCCTCGACCTCGCCGGCCTCGACGATCGCGCGGAGGCGGTCGCGGGTGGCGGCGTCGGAATGCAGCATCGCGTGGATCAGCGGCAGGGTCGCCTTGCCCTCGGCCAGGTCGTCGCCCAGGTGCTTGCCCAGCGCGGCCTCGTCGGCGCTGTAGTCGAGCACGTCGTCGGCGATCTGGAAGGCGTAGCCCAGGGCCAGGCCGTAGTCGTGCAGGCGCTGCTGGGTCGCCTCGCCGGCGCCGGCCAGCAGCGCGCCCAGCCGGGTGGCGGCGGCGAACAGCACCGCGGTCTTGCGCTCGATCACCTTCAGGTATGCCGGTTCGTCGGTGTCCGGGTTGCGCACGTGCAGCAACTGCAGCACCTCGCCCTCGGCGATGGCGTTGGTGGTGTCGGCGAGGATCCGCATCACCGGCAGCCGGTCCAGCTCGACCATCAACTGGAAGCTGCGCGAGTACAGGAAATCGCCGACCAGCACGCTCGCGGCGTTGCCGAACAGCGCGTTCGCGGTCTTGCGGCCGCGGCGCAGGTCGGACTCGTCGACCACGTCGTCGTGGAGCAGGGTGGCGGTGTGGATGAACTCGACCACCGCGGCCAACTGGTGCGCGTCCGGGCCGCGATGGCCCAGCGCGCGTGCGGCGAGCAGCAGCAGCATCGGCCGCAGGCGCTTGCCGCCCGCGGCGACGAGGTGCTCGGCGACCTGGTTGACCAACACCACGTCCGACGCCAGCCGGCGTCGGATCAGGGCGTCGACCGCGGCCATGTCGGCGGCGGCCAGTGCCTGGATGGCGGGCAGGTCGAGGGCGGGGGGCGCCGGGGTCGCGTGCATGGGGGGGCCTGACGGGGGGAACGCGCATTATAAATGCCGCTGCCGGGCGCCGGCCCCCGGGGAATCCCGACGCGCCTTCGGGGGGAACCCTGATTCCGTGACGCCCGGCTATAATCCAATGTCCTGTGCCACACCACGGCACATCGGCAGGTACGTTCATGGCACGCGGCATCAACAAGGTCATCCTCGTCGGCAACCTGGGCGACGATCCCGAAACCAAATACACCCAGGGCGGCATGGCGGTGACCAAGGTCCGCCTCGCCACCACCAGCGTCCGCAAGGACCGCGACGGCAACCAGCAGGAACGCACCGAGTGGCACCGGGTGACGTTCTTCGGCAAGCTCGGCGAGATCGCCGGCGAGTACCTGCGCAAGGGTTCGCAGGTCTATGTCGAAGGCTCGATCCGCTACGACAAGTACACCGGCAACGACGGCGTCGAACGCTACTTCACCGACATCATCGCCGACGAGATGCAGATGCTCGGCGGCCGCGGCGAGGGTGGCGGCGGCGGTGGCGACCGTCCGCAGCGCTCGCAGCGTTCGGAAGGCGGCGGCGGTGGTTATGGCGGCGGCCAGCGCGGCAGCGGCGGTGGCGGCGGTTACGGCGGCGGCCAGCGCTCGCAGTCCGCGCCCAGCAGCCCGCCGCCGATGGACGACTTCTCGGACGACGACATCCCGTTCTGACCGGAGCGTCCCGCGCGTCAGCGACACCCCGAACGCCGGCCCCGCGCCGGCGTTCGCATGTCCGGCGGCGGCACCCCCCGCCGCCGACGCGCGGTCAGTCGCGGTCCTCGCCGATGCCCACGCTGAATTCGCAGACCGTCGCCGGCGATTTCGCCAGGTGCGGGTCGTCGCTGCCAAAGGGACTGTCGCCCGAGGGGTAGTCTTCCGGCGTCGACTCGGGCGGGCAGAGCCGCACCGGCCCGCCGCCGCCGTTCGCCGCGGCGAGCTTGCCTTCGCGCCAGTCGGTGATCGCGCCGCCGTAGTCCCAGTCGAATCCGAGGAATTCGAACGGCTTGCCGTTCATTGCCTGCAGTTCGGCGCTGGTCAGGCCGATGCGGATGCCGTCGGCGCGCTGCCAGGGACTGCGCTCGGCATCGATCCGCAGCGACGCCGGATGCTTGCCGGCGTCGTCGAGGAACACGTCGATCCGGCGCATCGCATCGTCCGGATACAGCACCCAGCCCGGGAAGGTCTCGCCCTCCGCGCCGTCGAGTTCGCGCGCGACCACGTTCGCGGCGCCCAGGCGCGCCTGCGCGCTCGCGAGGGTGTCGTCGGGCAGCAGCAGCGTTTCGAGCGTGGCGGCCGCGGGTTTCGGTGCAGCGTCCACCGGCGCCGCGGCGGGCGCGGGCGGCGCCTCGGGCGCGGTCGCTGCGGGCGCGGCTGCCGAAGGGGCTGCATCCGAGGCAGGCGTGGACGGCGACTCGGAGGCGCTGCAGGCGGCGAGCGCCAACGCGGCCGGAAGCAGCAGGACGACAGTGCGGGGCATGCGGGCGTTTCCCTTGGGTCGAGGACGCGGATCTTCGATGCGATTGTGCATGAAACGGGGAAACCCGGCGCCCGCGGACAGCGACGTTGCGTAGGCTGGGCTTCAGCCCACCGTTGCCATGTGTCCATGGCAGGTGGCGGTGATCGACGCGACACATTTCGGATTGATCGTCGCTGCATGGGTGGATGCGTCGTAGCGGTGGGCTGAAGCCCAGCCGACGGCCCTGCGTGGCGAAGGGACATGGCCTGTTCGCCTGCATTGACGGTCCCATCCAGGTCGACAACGATCCCGCCGTGATCGATCGCCTGTGGAATCCCTTCGTCGCCGCATGGTACGAAAGCGGCAAGACCGCCCCGTCGCTTCGTCTCCTGCGCCTCGACGCGGCGCATGCCCATGTCTGGGAAAACGAACCCACGCTGATGGCGGAGATACATCTGCTGCTGGGTCGCGATCCGAAGCAGGACTACGCCGACAAGACCGCGGAGCTCGATCTGCGTTGAGCGGGTCGAAACCGGAAGGGCGCGGCATGTCGCGCCCCTCCGGATGAGACGTCACGGTGTTGCGAAGACAGGCGTCGATGTCGGCCCGCCTATCCCCCCCGCCATGGAAGCAGACGCTTGCGTCACCGCTGGTTCGAGGCAGGCGCCGTCGCACTGCCGAGCATGAAGCTGAAGCCTGCCGCCGTGGTGCTCTTCGCCTGTGCCGTCGTGGCGTAGGAATGGCAGCCCATGCAACTGTTGTTCTGAGTCTGCATGAAGGTCTCCAGGACAGGGTTGATCAGGGTTGCGGTGCTGATGTCCCCGGGTTTGCCGGGCGACACCGGGACGGCGAGGGGCACCGGCGTCTTCAGGTCGAGCACGGTCTTTGACCACTGCGTGTCGATCATCGCGTAGTACTGCCACGGTGACGCGGCATCCCCGGCGATGATGATCTTCTTCGCGTTGCCGTTGACGGCGGTCGCCTGCGGATCGTCCGGAAACACCTGGACGACCTGGGTGGGATTGGTGCCCTTGGTGTTGACCGGCGTCGTGCTGGCGGGATTGTAGAAACTGTAGGCCTGGGTGCCGGTATTGCCCGCGAGCGGCGCATTGTCGATCTGGTAGAAGGTGGCCCACAGGCCGGCGTTGTCCGCGCCGCCGCTCGCGAACACGTGCAGTCCGACGAGGCCGATCGGCACGACCGTGCCCGGCCCGCTTGCCGCGGGCACGTAGCCCTTCGCCATGTGGAAGCGTCCCGATGCCGCTTCGGTTGCGGTCAGGACCTTCCACGCCGCCTTGACCTCGATCGAGCCGGAGGGCAGGACGATGTTCGTCGTCTTCGCGAACGTCGCCTGCTGGTCGGCGTTGTACAGCTGGTACTTCGTGATGTAGTCGTACTGGGTCTTGTTGAGGGCGATGTCGTAATAGACCGGATTGCCTTGCTGGTCGTAGAGGACATTGCCGTCCGCTTGCTCGATTTCGTCCAGCGGGATGTCGGTCACCCCGTTGGTGGAGAGCGTGGCGCGGAGCCTGGCGACCGCGGGCGACACCTTCGAGGTGTGCGTGAGGACACGCATGGCGCCGGAGGAGACGGTGCGCTGGAGCGCGTCGGGCACGCCGGCGCTTGCCATGGACGTGTCCCAGGGCTGCGGCGTCGCACCGTTCGGCAGGAAGACCTGGTCCGCCGTCAGGAAACTCTCCCATACGGTGACGCCGGGCGCACCGAACTTCGCGGTGGTGTCCGGCACGCCACGCTGGCCGGCCTTCGCGGGCCAGTTGAGATAGATGAACGTCTGCCACATCGCGCAGTCCGCGCCCTGGTCGGTGAACTCCGCGTTCGAATACTTCGGAATCGGCGCGAGCTGGACGCCGATCGGATTCAGCCCGCCGCACGGAAAGGAAGGCGGCTGCGGAGCCGCGGCCTTCGCGCCCTTCCCGAGGGCCGAACCGGGCCCGATGGCGGCGACGAGGCCGACGCCGAGACCCAGCGTGGTGATGGCGGCATAAACGCGACGTGCGGTGTTGTTGCGGGCAATGCTTTGCATGGCGTGACTCCTCCTGTGGTGGCGAACGGGACCTCGACGCTGACGCTGATCTGCGACGAAGCGTGTCGCTTCATCGCAGTCGCGCTTGATCGGGCGGGCTCGAGCCCGCCATGACAATGCGAGTGATTCCTTTCGTTGCGAGACGGATCACATCGATGTGCAGTTCGCACTTCATTTCCGGCGAGCTTGAGTCCACCCTGCGAAGCTCGCGCAATCTGTGATTTTCACCATGAATCCCGCTGCCAGCTTACGCCTCGCTCATGGCGGGTCAAGCCCCGCCCTGCAACAGCAGCGATTCGCAGGCGGATTTGAAGCCGCCATGCCGGTTTCGACGCGTGCATGCTCACGGCGGCGAAAGAACACGCGCTGATCGCCAGAAGCATCTTCTGCCCGGACGCGATCCGAACAAGGAGATACACGCACGAGACCGCGGAAGTCGATCTGCGTCGGATCGGGCGAGGGTACGCATCGACGCGCCCCGACGCTCGATCAGGCCGAGGAGACGCTCAGGTCGGGATTCGGCAGCCATCCACGATGGGCCACATGCCCATCGCGGTGGTTTCATCTCCGATGTTGCGTGGGGCCATGCGCGCCTGTGGTCGGCCAAGTCCCGGCGCTGATCCATTTGCGGTCGTTCCTCGCTGGATCTCGGTAAGAATGCTGGACCTGGCGGTCAGCTCACTCCTCCTCATGCCTCGGCTTGTAGGCCTCGACCAGCTTCCCCTGCACCTGCGCCGGCACCGGTTCGTAGTGGCTGAAATCCAGCGAATACCGTCCGCGACCGGCGGTCACCGATTTCAGTTCCGCGGCGTAGCCTTCCAGTTCGGACAGCGGCACCTGCGCCTTGACCACGATCTCGCCGCCGCGCATCGAGTCGGTGCCGTTGATGCGGGCGCGCTTGGAGGACAGGCCGCCACTGATGTCGCCCATGTGCGATTCGGGCACCGCGACCTCGAGGTCGACGATCGGTTCGAGCACCTGCGGGCGGGCCTTGAGGATGGCGTCGAGGAAGGCTTTCTTGCCGGCGGCGATGAACGCGACTTCCTTGCTGTCGACGGGGTGGTGCTTGCCGTCGTAGACGATCACCCGCACGTCCTGCATCGGGTAGCCGGCGATGGCGCCGGCGGCCAGCACCTGGCGCACGCCCTTCTCGACCGCGGGCATGAACTGGCCGGGGATGGTGCCGCCCTTCACTTCGTCGAGGAATTCGAAGCCGCCGCCGCGGGGCAGGGGTTCGATGCGCAGGAACACTTCGCCGAACTGGCCGGCGCCGCCGGTCTGCTTCTTGTGGCGATGGTGGCCTTCGGCGCTGCCGGACACGGTCTCGCGGTAGGCGATGCGCGGCGGCCGCGTGGTCACGTCCACGCCGAAGCGCTCCTTCAGGCGCTGCAACTGGATGCGCAGGTGCAGGTCGGACAGGCCGCGGATGACGGTCTCGTTGGTCTCGACCTCGTGCTCGACGTGGAAGCAGGGATCTTCTTCGGCCAGTTTGTGCAGCGCGATCGACAGCTTCTGTTCCTGGCCCTTGCTCGCGGCCTCGACCGCGAGGCCGAACATGGGCCGCGGGAAGTCCAGCGGCGCGAGGTGGATCTGGTCCTCGTCGTGGCTGTCGTGCAGCACGGCGTCGAAATGCAGTTCGTCGACCTTGGCGACCGCGGCGATGTCGCCGGGGATCGCGTGCTCGACCTCGACGTGGTCCTTGCCGCGCATCTTGAACAGGTGGCCGACCTTGAATGGCTTGCGGCCGTCGTCGACGAACAGTTGCGTGTCCTTCTTCACCGTGCCCTGGTAGACGCGGAAGATGCCGAGCTTGCCGACGAACGGGTCGTTGACGATCTTGAACACGTCGGCGATGACGTGGGCGGCGGGGTCGGGCGCGGCGACGATCGCCTCGGCGCTTTCGCCGGCGCCCTTCACGAACGGCGGCGGATTCGCCTCGCCCGGGTGCGGGAACAGTTTCTCGGCGACGTCGAGCAGTTCCTTCACGCCGACGCCGGTGCGCGCGGACACGAAGCACACGGGGACCAGATGGCCTTCGCGCAGGCACTGCTCGAAGGCATCGTGCAGTTCCTGGCCGCCGAGGCCTTCCTCGCCGACTTCGAGGAAGTGGTCCATGACCTGTTCGTTGATCTCGACCACCTGGTCGATGATGCGCTGGTGCCAGTCGGCGACCGGACCGAGGTCGCTGTCTCCCTTGGGCGTGCCGAAGCAGTCGACGACGGCGCTGCCGCCGTTCGCGGGGAGGTTGAGCGGCAGCACTTCGTTGCCGAACGTCTCGCGCAGTTCGTCGAGCAGGGCGCCGAGATCGGCGCCGTCGTGGTCGATCTTGTTGACGACGATGACGCGGCAGAGTCGTCGGCTCTGCGCGTATTCCATCATGCGCCGGGTCCCGTAGCCGATGCCGGCATCGGCGTCGACCACCACGGCGACGGTCTCCACCGCGGCGAGCGCCGACAGGGTGGGGCCGCGGAAATCGGGATAGCCGGGGGTGTCGATCAGGTTGACGTGGACCAGGTCCCGGCCCGCCGCGGCGTGGTCGGTGCTGGCGATGGCGGCGTCGATGGAGTGGCCGCGTTCCTTCTCGATCGGGTCGTGGTCGGACACGGTGGTGCCGCGTTCGATCGTGCCTGCCGTCTGGAGGGCGCCGCCGGCATGCAGCAGGGCTTCGAACAGCGTGGTTTTGCCGGCGCCGGGGTGGCCTGCGAGGGCCACGTTGCGGATTTGTGCTGTGCTGTAGGACATGAGCGACGCTCCTTTCGCGAAGGCGGTGAAGGAATGCCGTCATGGCTGTCCGCGGTGGGAGCCCCGGCCTTCCGAGCGGCGCTCGGCGGGCGGTCATGGCGGGGCGCTGGTGGGCGCCCGTCAAGGATCGGGAGTTCGTCCCGCAGGGTCAAGACGCGGCGCGGCAGGACGCGCGCGGGAATTGATCGGGATCAATCGGGATCATTTGGGATCAGTCGGTCGGGATCCGTCGGTGTCCCGCGCGCCGTCCGTGCCGCATGCGGGAACACGCCCGCGCCGCACGCTCACGCGCGACGCTGCGCGCGCGAGAACGCCCACGCGCGTCCCTGTCCGGCGGCGAACGCGAGATGGATCCAGGTCATCGCGAACGCCTCGGTGAAGCGCGCCGCGCGCAGCGGACCGGCATCGACCGCATCGAAACCCAGCCGCGTGGCGAGCGCGAGCACGTCCGCGCGCGCGTCGGCGTCGTCGCCGGCGACCGGCATGAACACCGGGCCGTCCAGCGCCCCGGGATCGGCCATGTTCTCGGCCCCGGTGACGTTGAAGCACTTCACCACGCGGGCGTTGCGGGCGCGGGCGGCGATCTGTTCCGCGGCGGACGTGGTGGTGCCGATGCTCAGGCCCGACAGGCCCGGCGCCAGCGGGTTGGTGGCGTCGATCAGGATGCGGCCGCGCCAGTCGTCGATGGCCGCGGCGATCTCCAGCGCCGCGGCGTAGGGCACGGCGAGCACGACCCGGTCGGCCGCCGCCACGGCCTCGGCGACGCTGCCCACGCGCGCGCCGAGGTGCTCGGCGAGGTCGCGATGGGCCGCGGGATCGGGCACGCCGAAATGCACGTCGGCGCCGAGGGCGCGCAGGTTGCGGGCGAGGGCGGCGCCGACGTTGCCGGCGCCGAGGATGGCGATGGGCGCGGCGTCGGTCGTGGCGGCTGTCATGTTGGTCGTCATGTCGGTGGTCTCCTTTGCGGATCAGGCGGCGGGCGAGGCCGGCGGCACGGCGTCCCATGTCGGCGCGGACTCGACGTGGAGGTGGCGGATCGCGCCGCGGTCGCGGGCGTCGTCGAACAGGCCGGCGGACAACAGCAGCTTCGGTGCGTCGTCGGGCTCCTTCGCCAGGCGGCTGCCGCAGTGCGGACAGAAACTGCGCTGCACGCCGGGCGAGGTGCGGTGGCGCACGCGATCGGCGTCGCCGGACCAGGCGACGGCGTCGCGGTCGGCCACCAGCATGGCGAAGCCGTTGCCGTGCAGTCGCCGGCAGTCGCCGCAGTGGCAGATCACCACGCCGACGGCCGCTGCCGGGATCGACACCCGGACCGCGCCGCAGTGGCACGCGCCTTCGAGGCGGGCCGCTTCGAGACCTGCATCTTGCAGGCGGGGGGCGGCCATTTCAGCGCCCCAGCGCTTCGATCACCAGGCGCGCGGTCTCCGCGCCCGAGAAGTTCTGCTGGCCGGTGACCAGATTGCCGTCGCGCACGGCGAAGCCGCGCCACAGGCCGGCCTGCACGTAGTTGGCGCCGATGCGCTTGAGCTCGTCCTCGATCCGCCAGGGCATCACGTGCTTGTCGCGCGGCAGCAGGCCGAGTCTCCAGACCGCTTCGTCGGCGAAATCCTCCTCGATGTTGGCGAAGCCGGTGACCGTCCTGCCCTTGGCGATGTACTCGCCGTCGGCGTTCTTCGCGTAGCGCAGCACCGCGACGCCGTGGCAGAGGGCGGCGGCGACCTTGCCGGCGGCATGGAAGGCGGCGAAGGTCGCGTGCAGCGCGGTCGCCCGCTCGAACGAGAACATCGGCGACTGGCCGCCGGCGACGACGATGGCGTCGAACGCGGCCACCTCGATGTCGGCGACGCGCCCGGTGTCCTCGGTCAGCGCCACGAGGTCCGGGGTGTGCAGGAAGCCCTGGCTGATCAGGTCGCTGCGGCTGTAGCCGCTGGGGTCGTTGGGGTCGCTCATCGCGTCGCCCTCGACGCGCCCGCCGTCGGGGCTGAACAGGACGACCTCGTAGCCGGCTTCGGTGAAGGCGAAGTAGGGGTGGGTGAGTTCGCTCCACCAGAAGCCGACCGGCCAGCCGGTGGTGGTGGAGACGGCGGGGTTCGCCAGCACCAGGGCGATGCGCTTGCGCCGGCCGGGGTGGACGGGATTGGGGTCCTGCAGGCTCATGTCGTCGGCTCCGTGGGAAGGAGCGGCGAGGATGACGGTTGCGTCCTGGCCGATAAATCGGGAGTATCGCGACCCATCGTTGACTTTAAGGGCAACAATGGAGCTGTCCCGGCTGCGCGCCTTCGTCACCGTGGTCCAGTGCGGCAGCTTCACCCGCGCCGCCGAGCGGCTGCGCACCCAGAAGGCGCAAGTCAGTCGCCAGGTGAGCGAGCTGGAGGCGGAGCTGGGCGTCCGCCTGCTGGAGCGCACCACCCGGGCGCTGCGCCTGACCGAAATCGGTCGCGAGATCCACGAGCGCGCCACCGGCATCCTGGCCGCGATCGAGGACACCGAACGCGTCGCGCAGTCGGTGCGCGGCGAGCCGCAGGGCCTGCTGCGGGTGACCATGCCGCTGGAGTTCGGGCTGCTGGCGGGCTTCGACTGGGTGCGCGCGCTGCTGGCGCGCCACCCGGCGCTGTCGATCGAGGTCGACAGCAGTTCGCGCATCGTCGATCTGGTCCACGAGGGCTTCGACCTGGCGATCCGGGTCGGGCCGCTGCCGGATTCGCGGCTGGCCGCGCGCCGGCTGGGCGAACTGCAGTACGGGCTCCACGCCTCGCCTGCGTACCTCGCCCGCGCCGGGATCCCGGCGACCCCGGCGGACCTCGTCGCCGGCGACTGGATCGCGTTCGCCCCCGGCGGGCGTCCCGCGCCGCTGCGGCTGCACGGGCCGGGCGATGCGGTCGAGATCCTCGACACCGCGCCGCGCCTGCGGGTCGACAGCCGCTACGCCCAGCGCGACGCGGCGGTCGCCGGGCTGGGCGTCGCCGAGATCCTGATCGCGATCGCCCGCGGGGACATCGCCGCGGGCCGGCTGGTCCCGGTGCTGCCCGACTGGCGCCGCCCGCCAGTGTCGGTCCACGCGGTGTTCCCCAGCGCCCGCTTCCTGACCCCGAAGGTCCGCGCGTTCATCGGACACGCGATCGACCACTTTCCGGCTTAGACTCGGGCCACTTCGTCCAAGGAGTTCGACCATGGCCTTCAAACGCATCGCCACCGCCCGCTGGGAAGGCGACCTGATGTCCGGCAAGGGCGCGATGAGCACGCCGCAGAGCGGGCTGTTCGCCGACCAGAACTATTCGTTCAAGACCCGTTTCGGCGACGAGACCGGGACCAATCCCGAGGAACTGCTCGCCGCCGCGCACGCCGGCTGCTTCACCATGGCCGTGTGCGCGGTGCTGGGCCGCGCGGGCTTCACGCCCGATCGCATCGAGACCCGCGCCGAGGCGACGATGGAGCCGGGGATGGACCCGGGGCCGACGATCACCGGCGTGCACCTGGTGATGAGCGCCTCGGTGCCCGGCATTTCCGCCGAGCAGTTCGCCGAGATCGCCAACGCCGCCAAGGCCGGCTGCGTGATCTCGCGCGCGCTGTCGGTGCCGGTGTCGCTGGAGGCGACGCTGCTCTGAGGCCGCCCGCCGGCGACCGGCTCACTCGCTCGGGGGCACGGCCACGATGTCGTCGCCCTCGACCGCGTCCGGCGCGTAGCGCGCGATCTTCGCGCGCAGGTCGGCGTACCACGCGAGTTCGATCCGCTCGGGCGGCCCGATCTCCTGGGTGAACGCCTCCAGGCCGCCGCCGCGGGCGACGGCCCGGCGGAAGCCCGCGGCGTGGCGTCCGCCCTCGCCGTGCAGCAGGAAGTGGACCAGGCTCCAGTATTCGATGTAATAGCGGTTGACGTTGCGCGCCATCGGCGGCGCGTCGATGCCGGAGACCAGCGTGCGCAGCGGGATGATCCGGCCCTCGCGCACGTCGCGGTCGAGGCTGCCGGACAGATCGGCGGCGCCCAGCGCCCAGACCGGATAGGTGTCCGGATCGATCTCGCCCGGATGCAGCGCGCCCTCGCGCAGCCGGCTCGCGCCGAAGTAGCTCGCCAGGCCTTCGTTCGCCCACTTCGCCAGCGACAGCCCGGCGACTTCGGCGTTCAACTGGTGGGTCGCCTCGTGCAGCATCCAGTGGTAGGGATTCGGCGCGTCCTTCGCGACGTAGGCGTAGCACACCGGCCTGCGGTAATAGGCTTCGGCCCACGGCGTGGCGAAATTGTTGGCCTGGAACTGCGCGCGGGTCGCGTAGAGCGTGAGCCTCAGCCGGTCCGTCGCCGCGCGCGGCCGCACCCCGGGCAGGCGGCGTGCGAAATCGAGATAGACCGGGTACAGCGCTTCGACCGCGTCGGCGACCTGCCGGGTCTGCGCGTCGTCGGCGGTGGTGGTGAGGCGGTAGTGCGCGGTGTCCAGCGTGCGCGCGCCCGGCAGCGGCGGCGGCTGCGCCACGCGCCGCTGCCACTCGGCGCGGCGCGCGGCGGCCGCGCGTTGCCGTTCGACGACGGCCTTGCGTTCGAGCGCACGCTGTTCATGGATCCAGTGCCGCCAGTACAGCCCGACGGCGGCGATCGCGGCGATCGCGACCAGCCAGCGGAGCGTCGTCGTCCGCCGCGCGCGCGATCGGGCGTGGATCGGCTTCAACCGGCCTCAGCCCTCGTCCATCCGCTGCGCCGGGTCGCCGATCTCCAGCCCGCGCAGCAGCACGCTGGCCTGGGTGCGGTTGCGGGCGCCGAGCTTCTCGAAGATCGCGCTGAGGTGCGCCTTCACCGTGCGTTCCTGCACGTCGAGGCGGTCGGCGATCTGCTTGTTGAGCAGGCCCTCGGCGACCAGCGCCAGCACCCGGAACTGCTGCGGCGTCAGGCTGGCGAGTCGCGCCGCGAGATCGGCGTCGCCGGGCGCGGAGCGGGCACGGGCCACCGCGGGCCGCAGGGCAGGCGGCAGCCATTCCTCGCAGGCGAGCACGGCGCGGATCGCGTCGCGCAGCTCCTCCAGCCCGGCGCTCTTGGGGATGTAGCCGGCGGCGCCGTGGTCCAGCGCGCGGCGGATGATCTGCGGGTCCTCGTTGGCCGAGACCAGCGCCACCGCCACCGCCGGGAACTGCGCGCGGATCGCGGCGAGCCCGGCGAGGCCATGGTTGCCGGGCATGTGCAGGTCGAGCAGCACCAGGTCGATGTCGGGCCGCGCTTCCAGGATCGAGAGCACGTCGTCCAGCGATGCCGCTTCGCAGGTGGCCACGTCCTCCGCGGCCTCGGCCGCCGCGCCCCGGAGCGCGGCGCGGAACAGCGGATGGTCGTCGGCGATGAGCAACTGCGGCATGGGGTCGAGCGCGAAGACGGCGGGACCCGCCAAGCCTAGCAGGGCGCAACGATGCCCGCGGCGCGGCCGGCTGGTACCAAAGTACGATGCCCGGTCCGGGTTCGCCTGCTAGGGTGTGGACGATGAGTCCGATGTCCTTCCGAATCGCGCCGCGCCTGTTCGCGGCGCTTGCGCTCGTTCCGCTGCTGGCCGCCTGCGCCGGCACGCCGTCTTCGCGGGGAACGCCCGACCACGCCACCGCCGGAGCCCGCACGATGTTCAGCGCCGAACGCCAGACCCTCCACCGCGACGGCGACGATCTGCTGACCGCGGGACTGGGCCTGGCCGGCCTGCGCAGCCTCGCGCCGCCGGCGTTCGCCGATCCGAACGCACCGACCCCGGCCGAACTGCGCCGTCGCGCGCTGTGGAGCAACTGGCGCGGGATCGCCGATCTCGCGCCCGGCGGCGGCTACGGCGAACTGTACGGCAGCACCGCCAACGTGCCGGGACGCGAATTCTCGGCGCTGGCGACCGTGCCTGGCGCGCGCCAGCCGCATCGCGTGCTGGTGCAGGTGCCCGACGCCTTCGACCGCAAGCGCCGCTGCCTGCTGGTGGCGCCGTCGTCCGGTTCGCGCGGCGTGTACGGCGCGATCGCGGTCGCGGGCGCGTGGGGCCTGCCGAAGGGCTGCGCCGTGGCCTACACCGACAAGGGCACCGGCACCGATTATTTCGATCTCGACGCCGGCGTCGGCGTGCGCGCCGACGGCGCCACCGGCGCGGTCGCGGACGGCGGGCTCGCGTTCGCGCCCGACGCGCCTGCGGGCGCGCACGGGGTCGCGTTCAAGCATGCGCACTCGAAGGACAATCCCGAGGCCGACTGGGGCCGGCACGTGCGCCAGGCTGCCGAATTCGGCCTGCACGCGCTGGCGCAGGCCTTTCCCGACGACGCGCCGTTCACGTTCGCGAACACCCGGGTGGTCGCGGTCGGCATCTCCAACGGCGGCGGCGCGGTGCTGCGCGCGGCCGAACTGGACGGCGACTGGCTGGACGCCGTCGTCGCCGGCGAACCCAGCGTCTACGCGGCCGACGCCGACGGTGCGCGCGCGCTGTACGACTACACCACCGAGGCCGCGCTGCTGATGCCGTGCGCGCTGCTGGCGATGGACGGCCTGCCGCAGCCGCCGCTGCAGGCGCAGGCCAGGCCGCTGTGGACCCACCAGTGCGCCTCGCTGCGCGCCGCGGGGTTGATCGACGGCGACGACGCCGACGCGCAGGCCCGCGATGCCCACGCCCGGCTGCGCGCCGCCGGCTGGAGCGACGAGGCGCTGCGCGCCGGCGCGCTCAGCGTCGGTTTCGACCTGTGGCGTGCGGTCGCGGTGACCTACGCCTCGGCCTACGGTCGCTACGGCGTGGGCGAACATCCCTGCGGCTACGGCTTCGCGCTGCAGAATCCCGACGGTTCGCCGCGTCCGGCCAGCGCCGCCGAGCGCGCGGCGTGGTGGAGCGACGCCAGCGGCATTCCGCCGGGCGCCGGCGTCGGCATCGTCGACGAAGTGGCGAAGGTCGATCCCGGCCTGACCCGGCTGCGCTGCCTGCGCGGGCTGTGGAGCGGGGCGTCGATCGACGCCGAGCGCGTCCGTCGCGGCATCGCCGAGACCCGCGCCGGCCTGCCGCGCGCCGGCCTGCCGGTGACGGTGATCCACGGCACCGACGACGGCCTGATCCCGATGGCCTTCACCAGCGCGCCCTACGTCGCCCGGGCGCAGGCGGCCGGGCGCGACGTGCGCTTCTGGCAGGTGCGCCACGCCCAGCACTTCGACGCCTTCCTCGGACTGCCGGACTACGGCGCGCGCTACCTGCCGCTGCTGCCGTACGTGTACGCCGCGCTCGACCGGACGATGGCCGCGTTGGACGGCCAGGGTGCGATGCCCGCCGACACGACCTTCCAGACCGTGCCGCGCGCCGGCAAGCCGATGACCGCGGAGCATCTCGCGCTGCCCTGAGGCGCGGCGTCGCCGCTTGTCGCGAGCCGGCCCGTCGCGACCCGAGCTGTCACGAGCCGAGCTGTCGCGAGGCGACTTGTCGTCCCGCGACGCGGCTGGCACGCTGCGCGCATGCGAGGCGCGCACGCGGCGGCAGGAACGGAAATCCGGATGCGGTGGGCCGCCTGCGGCCTGGTCGCGTCGCTGTCCGCCGCATCCTGCACGTCGCCGGCATCGCCGCCGGCGGCCAGCGCCGTGGCCTCGACCGCAGAGGTGTCCGCCGCAGATGTCTCCACCGCCGCCGCCGCGACCACGCCGGTGGCCCGGTCCGCATCGATCGCGTCTGTCCCGGCATCGGGCGCGCCGCTGCCGTTCGAGGGCCTGCGCGAAGTCGGGGCCGGCGCGCTGTTCGACGCGCTCTCCGCCGAACTGCCTGCGCTCGCCGCCGCGCCCGCGGTGCGCGAGGACTGGCGCCGTCTGCGCCTGCGCCATGCGCTTCCCGAGGACGACGCGCTCTACGCCGATTTCGTGCGCGTGCGGCTGGCGTTCGAGGTGACCCGCGCCGGCGGCCTGTGGGGGCTGGAATGGCGGATCACCGACCGTCAGCCGCGCTCCGACGCCGTCTGGACGCAGTGGCGGGCGGCCGATGCGCCGGCGGCCGACCCGCTGCCCGCGACGACCGCGGTCGCCGAGTGCGACGAACTGTCCGCGCTGTTCGCGGTGGTCGCGCACGGCCTGGGACTGTCGCGGCGTTCGCGCGTCGGCCTGCTGTGGCCGACGGCGAACCACACCGTCGCGGTGTGGGCCTTCGACGCGCCCGACGGCCGCGAGGTGCGGGTGGTGGCGCCGACCTCGCAGATCTTCCTCGACAGCGTGCAGAGCCTCGACACCGACGCCTTCGACCCGTGGGCGCAGAAGACGATCCACGACTACGTCCGCCGCGATGCCGCGCAGGCCCGGCTGCCGGCGCCGCTGGCGCGCCGATTCGTGGCCGAGGTCCGGCGCAGCGCGGCGCTGTCGCGGGGCGAACTGCAGGCGCTGCGCAACCGACGCGAGTACGATCAACGCAGGGCCGCATCCGCCGGCCGGGAGCACTGAAGGGATGATGATCCGCCGCCATTTCTCGATGCTGCGCGACTTCCACCTGGCCGACTGGCTGACCCTGGCCAACGCGTTCTGCGGGGTGAGCGCGGTGTTCTGCGCGCTGCGCTACATGCAGTCCGGCAGCAAGCACGACCTGCTGATCGGCGCGGCGCTGGTGCCGCTGGCGTTCGTGTTCGACGCGCTCGACGGCCGGGTCGCGCGCTGGCGCCAGTCCTCGTCCACGCTGGGCCGGGAACTGGACTCGCTGGCCGACGTGATCTCGTTCGGCGTGGCCCCGGCCGCGCTCGGCTTCGCCGCCGGCCTGCAGGGCGCCTGGGACTGGCTGGTGCTCGGTTATTTCGTCTGCTGCGGCGTCAGCCGGCTGGCGCGCTTCAACATCACCGCCGAGCAGTTGTCGGGCGAGCGCGACAAGGTGGAGTATTTCGAGGGCACGCCGATCCCGACCAGCCTGGCGCTGGTGGTGATGCTGGTGATCGCGGTCGACGACGGCCGCATCGGCCACGATTTCTGGTTCGGCGCCTATCGCGTCGCCGGCGGGGTGTTCCACCCGCTGGTGCTGGCCTACGCCCTGTCCGGCTCGCTGATGATCAGCAAGACCCTGCGCATCCCGAAGTGGTGAACGGGCCTCGACCCGCGGCGGTGCGTGGCCGGCTGCGGCGATGATGCACTGCGGCAGGCGTTGCTATGATGGCCGCCTCTGACCGGGAGCGAGGCGATGCGGACAGCAGGCGGTGCGGGAGGAATGGGCGGCGCGGGCTTCGGCGGCATGCCCGATGTCGGCGCGCTGGCCCGGCAGTACTGGCAGGCCATGACCGATGCGATGCGTTCCGCGGGCGCGCCCGCAGCGCCGGCCGACCCGTGGCGGGCCGCGCTCGACGGCTGGAGCCGGCTCGCCGGCGGCCACGCCCGCGGCGACGCCGGCGACCTGATCGAACGCTTCTCCGCGCAGGCCCGGCAGTGGTTCGGGGCGATGCAGGGCGTCGCCGAGCAGTTCGCCGGCCGCAACGCCAGCGCCGGCGACATCGCCGCGGCGTGGAAGGACGCGCTCGGCGGCGGGCAGGGCTTCGCGACGCTGTTCGACGGCCTCGGCGGCCGCGGCCAGACCGGCTTCGACGGCTGGTATGCCCAGGTCGCGCCGATGCTGTCCGGCATGCTGCCGGGGATGTTCTCCGGCATGCCGTTCGGCGCGATGCTCGGCGGCCTGCGCCAGGACGGCCTGCAGTGGCTGCGGATGCCGGCGTTCGGCCCGGCGCGCGAGCACCAGGAACGCTGGCAGGCGCTCGCCGCGGCGGTGACCACGCTGCAGCAGAAGAACGACGACTACACCGCGCTGCTGCTGGAAGCCGGACGCGACGCGTTCGAGCGCTTCGAGCGCAAGCTCGAGGAGCGCAGCGAACCGGGGCGCCAGTTGCAGTCGGCGCGGGCGCTGTTCGACCTGTGGATCGACGCCGCCGAGGAGGCCTACGCCGAAATCGCGCTGTCGCCGCGCTTCCGCCGCGTCTACGGCGACCTGGTCAACGCGCAGATGCAGGTCCGCGCCGGCGTCCAGGGCGAGGTCGAGCGCATGGCCGCGCTGTTCGGCATGCCCGGCCGCACCGAGGTCGACGCCGCGCACAGGCGCATCGCCGAACTCGAACGCCAGGTGCGCCGGATGTCCGCCGGCCGCGAGCCCGCGGCGCCGGCACGGCGTCCCGCGCCGGCGGCCGCAGCGGACGCCGAAGCGCCCGCACCCTCCGCAGCCGCGCAGCCGGCCGCACGTCGGGCGCGGGCGTCGCAGCGCGCCGCCGCCGCGCCGACCGCGACCGCGGGCCGGTCCGCGGCGAAGAAGCCCGCGGCCAAGCGGGCCGTCGCGAAGCAGGCCGCCGCGAACAAGGCCGCGAAGCCGGCGTCGAAGACCCGGGCGGCCACCCGCGCCGCCGCGCCGGCCGCGAGCAAGCGCGCCGCGCGTCCGGCGATCGCCGCCATCCCGATGCCGGAGCCGCTGAAGCCGCTGCCGGCCAGGACCGCGAAGAAGAAGGGGCGCTGAGATGTACGCCAATCCGTTCGATGTCTCGCCCGAGAAGCTGGCCGACGAGGCCCTGACCCTCCAGCAGAAGCTCGGCGCCGGGCTGGCCACGCTCGGCGAGCTCGGCGACGTCCACTACGGCGTCACCGACAAGGAAGAAGTCTGGCGTGACGGCAAGGTCGTGCTGTACCGCTTCAAGGGCCCGCGCGCGCCCACCGCGAAGGTGCCGATCCTGATCTGCTACGCGCTGGTCAACCGGCCGTACATGGTCGACCTCCAGGACGACCGTTCGCTGGTGAAGAACCTGCTCGCGCTGGGCGAGGACGTGTACCTGATCGACTGGGGCTACACCGACCGCGCCGATCGCTTCCTGACCCTCGAGGACTACATCGAGCGCTTCCTCGGCGGCGCGGTGGACCACCTGCGCGCCGCGCACCGGCTGGACGCGATCAACCTGCTCGGCATCTGCCAGGGCGGCGCGTTCTCGCTGAGCTACGCCGCGCTGCACCCGGGCAAGGTCAGGAACCTGATCACCATGGTGACGCCGGTGGATTTCCACACCGACGACAACATGCTGTCGAACTGGACCCGCGGCCTCGACATCGACCTGTTCGTCGACACCCTCGGCAACGTGCCGGCGGACCTGATGAACCTGTGCTACCTGACGCTCAAGCCGTGGCGGCTGTTCGTGCAGAAGTACGTGGGCATGGTCGACATCCTCGACGACCGCAAGGCGATGGAGGACTTCCTGCGCATGGAGCAGTGGATCTTCGATTCGCCGGACCAGGCGGGCGAGGCGTTCCGCCAGTTCATCAAGCAGTACTACCAGGGCAACGGTTTCGTCGAAGGCGGGATCGAGATCGGCGGCCGCGCGGTGGACCTCGGCTTCGTCGACATGCCGGTGCTCAACATCTACGCCGAGCAGGACCACCTGGTGCCGCCGTCGGCGTCGAAGCCGCTGGGCGGGCTGATCGGCAGCGAGGACTACACCGAGGTGTCGTTCCGCGGCGGCCATATCGGCATCTACGTCTCCGGCCGCGCGCAGAAGGAAGTGCCCGGCGCGATCCACGACTGGCTGGCGAGGCGCGCCAAATGATCGCCTCCCGGTTGCGTGCGGCCTGTGCGGTCGCGCTGCTGTGCGCCGGCGCCGCGTCCGCCGCGCCGGCGCCGCAGGCGCAGCGCGAGATCGGCGCGCTGATCGCCGGCCTCGGCGCCTCCGGCTGCCGCTTCGAGCGCAACGGAAGCTGGTACGACGCGAAGAAGGCGCAGGCGCACCTGCAGCAGAAGTACGACTACCTGCGCAAGCGCGACATGGCCGACACCGCCGAACTGTTCATCGAGCGCGCCGCCAGCGAAAGCAGCATGAGCGGCAAGCCCTACCACGTGCAGTGCGCGGGGCATGCAGTCGAGCCCTCGGCGCAGTGGTTCAAGCGGCGGTTGCAGGCGCTGCGCGCCGCGCCGGCGGCGCACTGAGGGACGCCCGGTGGACGCGACCCCGCGCCTGGTCCGCATCCGCGACGGCCGCGTCTTCGCCGGCGTGGTCGGCGGCATCGCCGCGCGCTTCGGCTGGAACCCGACGCTCACCCGCATCGGCTACGTGCTGGTGTCGGCGTTCTCGGCGGCGTTTCCCGGCATCCTCGTCTATCTCGTGCTGTGGCTGCTGATCCCGGAAGCGCCCGAGGCCTGAGCCTCGCCCGCGCCGCCGCGTTCGCGCTGGGCCTGCTGTGGGCGGCGCCGAACAGCCTGCTCGGGCTGGTCGCCGGCACGGCCGGGATGGCGCTGGGCGCGCGGCCGATGCTGGACCGGCGCGACTTCGCGCTGGTGTTCCGGCGGTTCCCGCTGGGGCCGGGCGGGGCGATGACCCTCGGCAACGTCATTCTCTGCACCGGCGAGTCGCTCGACGGCCAGTGCGACACGTACGCGCATCGCGCCGGCTGGTGCATGCAGCCGCGCACGCGGCTGGGCGACCACGAACGCGCGCACGTGCTCCAGTACATGGCGCTCGGGCCGCTGTTCCTGCCGCTGTACTTCCTGCATGGCGGGGTCAGCGTGCGCAACCGTTTCGAACGCGCCGCGGACCGCTACGCCATCACCGGCCGCGGCTGGTGGCCCTGGTTGCACGCGAATTCCGCGGCGGCGACGCGCGAGCAGTGGGCGCGGCCGCCGGACTGAGCGGCGGCCCCGGCGGCGGGCGTCGTCAGTAGTCGGGACGCAGTCGCACGGTCTCGAACTCGCGGCGCAGGCTGCGCAGGAAGATCGACGGCGCGAACCACGTGTAGACGCAGAACCCGAGCCAGGCGAAGGACAGCCATGCGGCGCCGTCCTCGAGGCCCTGCTCGCGCAGCGCGACGTCTGCGATCCGGTACACCAGATACAGGCCGACCAGCAGCGCGATGGCGCGGCGATTGGTGCCCGCGGTCACCCAGGTCTGGAATCGCCACCACAGGCCGAGCAGCCAACTGCGCCGGGCCTTGATCGCCGAGAGCAGGGTCAGCGCGCCGACGTCGCCGGGCTCGTTCTGCAGCGCCCACACGGCATGGGCGCGGGCGTCCTCGACCCGGCCCGCGGCGAGGTCGCAGTGGCCGAGCAGGGTCAGCGCTTCGACGTGCTCGGGATCGCGTTCGAGGGCGCGCTCGGCGAAGCGTCGGGCCTCGTCGCGGCGGCCGTCCTGGAACAGCAGCAGGCCGTACTGGGCGAGCGTGGCGGGATCGTCGGGGGCGAGCGCATGCGCCTTGGCGATCTCCTCCAGCGCACGCGCGTCCCGGCCCCAGTTGCGGTACAGCGACGCCGCGAGCCGGTAGCTTTGCGGTTCCTCCGGCGCGAGCGCGCGGGCTGCGTCGATGTGCGCCTCGGCCGCCGGGAACTCGCGACGCGCGATCGACACCGACGCCATCGCGAGGTGGCCGAGCACCGCATCGGGTTCCAGCGCCAGCGCCTGCGCGGCCTCGAGTTTCGCCGCGTGCAGCCGATGGCGCGAGACCAGGCACAGCGCCAGCGCCGCGTGCGCGTCGGCATCGTCGGGCGCTTCGCCCAGCAGCCGGGTGAGGACGTCGATCGCCTGGTCGTCGTGGCCGCCGTGGATCAGGCGCAGGGCGTGGTCGAGCATCCGCGACCGGCGCAGCTCGTCGCTCATCGCAGCGCCTCCTCGAGGATCCGCGGCAGCGCCAGCTTGTCGATCACGTTGCGCGCCAGCAGGAACCCGGCGAACAGGCCGATCGCGCCGTTGCGCAGGGTCCCGCCGTAGTGGGTCAGCAGTTCCGCGCTGCGCGACTGGTCGAGATACAGCAGGTAGGCGAAGGTGATCTTCAGCGCCGGGAACGCGAGCACCGCGTAGGCCACCGCGGATTTGTCGAGCCAGCCCTGGGCGTAGGCGTGCTGCAGGAGGAGGTGGATCAGCATGCAGCCGATCACGCTGGCGGCGACCCAGGCCCATTCGCGCAGCGCGGTGACGCTGCCCAGCGCGCGGCTGTTGAAGGCGAACCACGCCAGGCCGAAGCCGTTGCCGGCGAGCATGATCGCCAGCAACGGCCACATCGGGTCGACCGCGTAGCGCACCAGGCCGCTCGGGCGGGGCTCGTCGGGAATGCGATAGCGCGCGGCGGCCATGTTCATGTCTGCGAATCGAGGAACTTCAGCACGTCGTCGTACTGGCCGGCCTGGTTGGCGTAGCGCGCGTGGTTGCGGGCGCTGGTCAGCCATTCGAGCGTGGTGGGACGGGTCCGCGCCAGCGCGTCGCGCAGGTGGCGCATGCCGATCGCGGTCTCGCGGCCGGTCTCGATCGATTCCTCGATCGCCTCGTCCGCGGCGGTGTCGACCAGGTTGCGCAGGTCGGCGCCGGAGTGCCCGGAGGTGCGCTTGACCAGTTCGGCCAGGTCGAGGTCGCCGGCCTGCGGACGGCCGTCCAGCAGCAGCCGCAGGATGATCCCGCGCGCGGCGGCGTCCGGCGGCGGCACGAACAGCACGCGATCGAAGCGGCCCGGGCGGCGGAACGCCGGATCGACCGCCCACGGCACGTTGGTCGCGCCCAGCACCAGCACGTGCTGGTTGTTCTGCGCGAAGCCGTCCAGCTCGGTCAGGAACTGGCTGACCAGCTTCGCGGTGGTGGCCTCGCGCGAGTGCTGGCGCTTGCCGCCGATCGCCTCGACCTCGTCGAAGAACACCACCGACGGCGCGGTGCGGCGCGCCATCTGGAAGATCTCGTGCAGCTTGCGCTCGGACTCGCCGATGTACATGTCCAGCACGTCGGTGATCGAGACGTTGTAGAACTTCGCGCCGCACTCGCCGGCGGTGGCGCGGGCGAGCAGGGTCTTGCCGCAGCCGGGCGGGCCGTACATCAGGATGCCGCCGCCGGACTGGCGCTTGAAGCGCTGGAACAGCGACGGCTTGAGGAACGGGGTGATGATCCGCCGCCGGATCTCGCGCTTGACCTCGTCCAGGCCGCCGACGTCGTCGAAGCCGATCCGCGGCGCCGCCGGTTCGAGCAGGCGCACCACGTCGTGCGCGGCGGTGTCGTCGTTGGCGATGCTCGGCACCGCCTCGCCGCGTCCGCCGCGCGCGTCGGCCAGCGACACCACCTTGCCGCTGAGCTGAGAGAAGAAACCGGCGTCCTCGATCGCGGGATTGGCCGCGACCGCGGCCCGGTAGGTCTCCAGCGCCTCGCCGCGCCGCCCGTCGGCGAACAGCAGCCGCGCCTTCGCCATCAGCGCTTCGCCGGAGTCGGCCGGCGCCAGCCGCAGCAGCGCCTCGTGTTCGCCGGCGGCGTCGAGCAGGCGCAGCGCGCGCTGGCGCCGCGTCTCGTCGTCGAGCGCGTCCGTGCCGCACAGCGCCAGGATCTCCAGCAGCGTCGCCGCGTCCTCGTGCGCCAGGCAGGCGTCGAGCACGACTCCGCGCAGCGGCAGGTTGCCGGGCGTGGCCCGGAGCGCCGCGAGCAGGGCGGCGAGCTGGGGATCGGTGGGGGCGTCGGTCATGCGTCCGTTCAGCGCCAGATCGACAGGCGCTCGCTCTCCGGCGCCAGCATCGGGTTGCCGGCCTTGCAGCCGAACGCGGGGCCGAAGGCCGGCGACTGCATCGCCGGTGCGTTCGCGCGCCACGGGCCCGGCGCATAGGGCGAGGTGGCGGCCATCGCGGCGGCCGCGGCGGGCGCGACCTGCTGCGCCCACAGCCGGGCCCAGCCGCGGAAGAAGGCCTGCTGGTCCGCGGCCTTCGCCTGCGGTTCGGCCTTGGCGTACGCGGCCCAGGCCAGTTCGAAGCCGGAGAGGTCGCCGATGTTGCCGGCGAGCGTGCGCGCGCCGTCGACCTTCGTCGCCGGATTGCCCGGGTAGGGGAGCTTGCCGTAGTACGACGCCAGCGATGCGGTCCGGGTCTGCCAGCCGGCGGCGGTGTCGGCCGACCACCAGTCGCGCAGCGCCTCGCTAGCGTCGACCAGGCGGCCGCGGTTGTCGACCGCCGAGGTCAGCTCGTAGCCGACCACCGCGCCGAAGGCGCCGTACTGCCCGGCGGCGGATTCCTTCATGTCCAGCACCGGCGGCTGCAGCAGCGCGGCGGTCACGAACAGCCGGTTGTGGGCGATGTCGTAGCTGATCGCCGGCGACTGCGGCAGCACGTCCCAGCGGCGCTCGGCGCTGGCGCGGCCGATCCGCTTCATTTCCTCGCGGTGGTGCCAGGTGGACGCGATCAGGATGTTGCTGCCGAAGCTGCCGCGGCCCATCGGCTGCAGGCTGAAGTCGAGGATGTTGCTCGGCGCGCCGATCTGGATCTTGACCCGGTCGACCTTGTTGCGCGCTTCCTGCTTGGTGGCGTCGTCCATCCAGGTGTTGCGGTAGATCGCCTCGCCCAGCGCGAGCTTGACGTCGCGGGCGATGGCCTCGGCGCGCTCGCGGGTGGCGTCGGGCAGGTAGCGCGCGACGTATTCGTGGGCGAGCATGTCGCCGGCGGAGGTGTTGATCGCGTCCAGCACCTGGCGCCAGCGCGGCGCCTGCTCGAGGTCGCCGCGCAGCAGCCGGCCGCGGAAGTCGAATTCGACGTCGCGCCAGGACTTGCTCAGGTAGGCGGCCATGGCGTTGCCGACCTGGAAGCGCAGGTAGGCCTGCCATTCGGCCGGCTTGAGGCTGGTGACCAGCTTGTCCAGTTGCGCGAACAGCGCGGGATCGGCCATCGACACCTGTTCGGCGCCCACGCCCTGGACCTTGAGGAAGGCGGCGAGCTGCAGGTTGCGGTATTTCTTGGCGAAATCCTTGGTCGGCACCGGGTTGTAGGTGGCCTTGATGCTGCGCAGCTCCTCGCGGGTCTTGGAGGCGCGGGCGATGCGCGTTTCGAGGTCGATGACCAGTTGCGCCTCGGCGGCCGCCTTGTCCTGCGGGGTGCCGGCGAGCACCAGGATCTTCTGCACGTAGCCGTTGTAGCGGCCGAGCAGCGCGCGCGCGTCGGGATCGGTGCGGGTGTAGAAACTGGGGTCGGGCAGGCCGAGGCCGCCCTGGGCGAAATAGCCGAAGTAGGTGACGAGGTTGCGCAGGTCGATGTCGGCGGTGAAATTGAAGGCCACCGGGATGCCGACCTGGTGCAGCGCCGCGATCGCGGGCGCCACGTCCTGCGACTTCTTGATCGCGCCGATGCGCGCCAGCAGCGGCGCGATCGGGCCGGCGCCGTCGCGCTCGACCGCCGCTTCGTCCAGGCCGCTGGCCCAGAAGTCGCCGAGCAGCTTCTGGACGCCGTTCTGGGGCGAGGTCATCGCGCCGTCGAGCAGGTCGCGCTGCTGCTGCACGCTGCGCTCGGCCAGTGCGCCGAGGGCGCTGACCGCGCCGTCGGCGGGGACCGGATTGGCCTTCAGCCAGTCCGCGTTGGCGTACGCGTAGAGGTCGGTGCAGGCGCTGGGCGCCGCCGGGGCCTTGGGACCGGTCGCGGCCGGCCTGCGCTTCTTGGCGGCGTCGGCCTGCGGCGTGGCGACGGCGAGGGTCAGGCAGAGGGCGAGGGCGGTGGGGCGCAGCAGGGAGAAGCCGTTCGGGTTCGACATCGCGGGGGCGGTCCGGGAGAGTCCGGGGAGTGTAACAAGCCCGTCCCGCGCGCCGAACGCCGCGGGCGTCACGTTTCCGGCCGCCCCGTTCAGGCTTCGGCGATCATGCCCGTGCGCTCACGCCCCCGCGCTCATGCCCGCCATCGCGCCCGGCATCACGCCCGCGCTCAAGGCGCGGTCGCCTGCTGCGGGACCTTGCGCAGCTTCGAGGTGTCGTAGCCCAGCGCGGCCAGGCGCGCCACCAGCGCCGCGTAGTCCTCGTCGGGCAGGGTCGGCGTGCGCGCCATGATCCAGGCGTAGTCGCGATCGCTGCGGGCCACGATCGTGCGGCTGTAGTCGGCGTCCACGTACGCGATCACGTATTCGGCCTTGATCGGCCAGACGAACTGCATCCCCCACACCGCATTGCCGGTGCCGGGGCGCACGGTGCCGACCGGGTGCATGGTCTTCAGCGGCTTGTCGAAGCCGCCGCGACGCTGGCGGTAGGTGGTCTGGACCTTGCCGTCGTCGCGCAGCGCGTAGGACTCGACCGCGTCGTAGGCGTCCTTCTCGATGAAGGTCGGGATGTTGGCGATCACGTACCAGTCGCCCATGAAGCGCGGCAGGTCGACCGGGGCGGCGGTGGGAATCGTCGGTGGTTTCTCGCGGCCGAGCGCGTAGACGCCGCCCGCTCCCATCAGGACGAGCAGCGCGAGCAACTTGAGCATGGTCGGTCTCCGGGACATGGCGGGGGTCAATCGGGGCGGGCGAAGCGGTAGTGCGCGACCAGCCATTCGCGGCCGCCGGCGTAGCCGAAGAGTTCGGCGCAGGCCATCCAGAACATCCGCCAGCGCTGGAACCACAGCGGCGCGAGGTCGCCGTAGGCCTCGCGCAGCACGGCCATCACCGCGTCGCGTCGCGCGTCCTGGTTCTGCAGCCAGTGGTTGGCGGTCTTCTCGTAGTGGGTGCCGTCCACCAGCCAGCGCTGCTCGATCCGCAGGTCGCGCTGGAACCACGGCAGGGTGTCCGCGGCCGGCATCAGCCCGCCGGTGAAGAAATGCCGGCCCATCCAGTTGTCCTCGCCCTCGGTCTCGAACGGGTACATCAGGGTGCGGTGGGCGAAGATGTGCACGAACAGGCGCCCGCCCGGCGCGAGCCAGCCGGCGATGTTGCCCAGCAGGGTCTCGTAGTTGCGCATGTGCTCGAACATCTCGATCGACACGCAGCGGTCGAACGCCGCCGCCGGCAACTGCAGGCGATTGACGTCGCAGGTGATCACCTCGACGTTGCCGAAGCCGCGCGCCCGGCACTGCGCCAGGATGTGCTCGCGCTGCGGCCGCGAATTCGACACCGCGGTGATGCGCGCGTTGGGAAGGTGTTCGGCCATCCACAGCGTCAGCGAGCCCCAGCCGCAGCCGAGTTCGAGGATGCGCTGGCCGTCGGCGAGCTGCGCGCGCTCGCCGTAGAGCGCCAGCATCGCCTCCTCGGCCTGGGCCAGGGTCTCGTCGCCGCGCGGGTAGTAGGCGCAGGAATACTTCAGCCGCGGGCCCAGGCATTCGCGGAAGAACGCCGGCGGCAGCTCGTAGTGCTGGGCGTTGGCGGCGTCGGTGTGGATCGCGAGCGGGCTCGCGCGCAGCGCCTCGATGCGGGCGCGGAAACGCTCGGCCTGCGCCTCCGGGCCGCCGGCGGATTCGGCGCGCAGGCGATCCGCGCACTGGCGCCGGATGCCGTGGCGCAGCAGCGCGTCGGGCAGCAGCCCGCGTTCGGCGAGGCCGATCAGGCCGGGGCCGGGACGATCGGTCGCCAGTTCGTGGGGCAGGGCGGCGGTCGGGTGCGTCGTGGGCGTCGAGGTCATCGCTCGGCTCCTTCGGAGTGGGCGGGGGAAGGGGAGGGTTTGGGGAACCAGGGGAACAGCATCGGCGTGGTCCGCTGGTAATCGCGGTAGTCCTCGCCCCGGCTGCGCAGCGCCTGCTGCTCGGTGAACGGGATGCCGCTGATCCAGCGCAGGAACGCGAACATCACCACCGGCCCGGCGCAGGCCAGCGCGAAGCGCGGCGAACCGACCGCGAGCGCGACGTAGGCGAACCACTGGGTCCACTCGAAGAAGTAGTTCGGGTGCCGCGAGTAGCGCCACAGCCCGCTGCGCATCGTCCGGCCCTTGTTCGCCGGGTCGGCGCGATGCCGCGCCAACTGCGCGTCGGCCAGCGCCTCGCCGCCGGCGCCGAGCAGCCAGATCGCGACCGCCACCGCCGCCCAGGCCGGCGACGCCTGCGGGTTGGCCGCGACCGCCGCGAACGGCAGCGCGAACAGCACGATCAGCAGCGCCTGGAACTGGAAGAACAGCCAGAAGTACAGTTGGTTGCCGTTCCAGTGGGTGCGCAGGTGGCGGTAGCGGCCGTCCTCGGGCTCGGCGCGGACGCGATGCCACAGGTGCAGCGCCAGGCGCAGGCCCCAGAGGCCGCCGAGCGCACCGCCGACCAGCCGCGGCAGCGCGGCGCCGTCGCCCAGCGCGCACAGCAGCACCGCGCTGCCGCCGACGCCGAACGACCACAGCACGTCGACGATGCCGGCGTTGTCGCGGCGCTTCTGCCACCACCAGCCGAGCGTCATCATCGCCGCGGCGAGGGCCCAGACCAGGGCGAGCGAGGACCAGAGGCTCATGCGGCGCCTCCGGCCAGGGTCGCGCGCGCAGGCGGCGAGGCGCCGGCGTGGCGCGAGGCCAGCAGCGCCAGCAGCCCCAGCGCGAGGCACCAGCCCGCGGCGAGCATCGCCAGGGTCATCGCGCGCGGATCGGGGAAGGCCAGCACGCCGGTTGCGCGGGCGGCGCCGAGGTAGGCCAGCGGCCCGCCGATCGCGCCGACCAGCGCGGCCAGCAGCGGTCGCGCGGTCAGCGCGCGCAGCGAATGGCGCAGGGTCAACGCGAACGCGCCCCAGAGCGTCAGCATCCACAGCGGCGCGCCGCCGGCCGGCAGCGCGGGCGCGGCGGGGGTGAAGACGATCGCGCCGGAAGCCGACAGCACGCCGTCGATGACCAGCCCGCAGGCGACCGCCGCGGCGACCAGCGCCAGTTCGCGCCGCCGCTCGCCGCGGTCGCGGACGATCGCGCCCAGGTGCAGCGCCAGGAACGCCAGCGCGGCGAGCGGGCCGGGCCACCACAGACCGCGGCCGGCGCCGATCACGGTCGCGAACCAGACCGACTGGTAGGCGACGGCGTTGAGCAGGATCGTCCGGCGGCTCATGCCTGCAGCGCCTCGCGCGGGAGCTCGGGCATCGGCGCCGGCGCGCGGTGGCCGGGCCGGGCCAGCAGCAGTTGCGCCACGCCGATCGAGCGCTCGCGGAAACCGCCTTCGCAGTAGGCGAGGTAGAACTCCCACAGGCGGATGAAGCGTTCGTCGTGGCCCAGCGCCCGCACCTGCGGCAGCGCGGCCATGAAGCGTTCGCGCCAGGCCGCCAGCGTGCGCGCGTAGGACAGCCCGAAGTCCTCGAGCTGGATCAGCGCGAGATCGCTGGCGCGGGTCTTGGCCGCGAGCATCGCCGCGATCGACGGGATGAAGCTGCCGGGGAAGACGTGGCGCTTGATGAAGTCGACCGAGCGCAGCGCCTGTTCGTAACGGTGGTCCTCGATCGTGATCGCCTGGACCAGACCGAGGCCGTCGGGCTTCAGCAGCGCGGAGAGCTTGGCGAAATAGGTCTCCATGTACTCGGCGCCGATCGCCTCGATCATCTCGATCGAGACCAGCTTGTCGTAGCTGCCCTGCAGGTCGCGGTAGTCCTGCAGCAGCAGGGTCACGCGATCCTGCAGGCCGGCGTCGGCCACCCGCTGCGCGGCGAGGGCGTGCTGTTCCTTCGAGATGGTGGTGGTGGTGACGTGGCAGCCGTAGTGGGTCGCCGCATGCACGGCGAAGCCGCCCCAGCCGGTGCCGATCTCGACCACGCGGTCGCCGGGCCCGAGGTCGAGCTTGCGGCAGATGCGGTCGAGCTTGCGGGTCGAGGCGGTGTCGAGGTCGTCCCCGTCGCCGGCCCAGATGCCCGACGAATACATCAGGTCCGGCGACAGGAACGTGGAGAAGAAGTCGTTGCCGAGGTCGTAGTGCGCGGCGATGTTGCGGCGGCTGCCGTCGCGGGTGTTGCGGCGCAGCGCGTGCCAGGCGCGCATCGCGACGCCGCCGAGGCGGGCGAGGCCGGTTTCCATGCCGTCGAGCAGGTCGCGGTTGCGCACCAGCAGGCGGACGAGGCCGACCAGGTCGTCGCAGCGCCAGAGGCCGTCGATGTAGGCCTCGCCGGCGCCGACGCTGCCGTTGCCGGCGATCGCGCGGTAGAAGCCGGGATCGAGCACTTCCAGCCGCACCACGAGGTCGTCGTCGCGGTCTGCGGCGCCGATCGGCGTCGTGCCGAACGCGTCGCGCAGCAGCACGCGGCCGTGGCGCAGGCCGGCGAGCTGCGCGATCAGCCGGGCGCGCAGGAAGCGGTCGAGCGCACCGTAGTCCGCGGCCCGGGCGGCGCGGGCGGTGTCGACGCGGGGGATGAGTTCGGTCATCGGGAACCTCGGAGGGACAGGGCGCGGGTGGGATGGTCGTGGACCGGCGTGCGCTTGAGCCACAGCCGCAGCGCCTGCCAGTGGATGGCGCCGATCACCTGCGCGGTCATCAGCGGATGGCGCCACAGCAGGCGGCGCAGCGACGCGGCGTCCAGCGGGCGGCGTTGCAGGTGCAGGGTCGCGTCGAATTCGCGGTCGCCGTCGCGCAGCACGTCCATGTGGACGCGGAGGTCGTCGCCGGGCACGGTGAAGCGCCACGCGTAGTCGCGGGCCATCGGCAGGAACGGCGACACGTGGAAGCGCTTGGCGAACGACCAGCCCAGCGCGCGGCCGCGCCGCTCCGCGGCCTCGACCGGCAGCACGTAGGCGTGGCGCTCCTTCCACGGCGTGTTGGTGATCTCGGCGACGATGCAGTCCAGGCGTTCGCCGTCGGCGGCGTGGCAGTAGTAGAAGCTGACCGGGTTGAACACGTAGCCGAAGTAGCGCGGATGGGTCAGCAGCCGGATCGGGCCCTGCGGCCTGCGGCCGAGCGCCGTCGCCACGCGTTCGCGCACCGCCTCGGCCAGCGGCACATCGGGATCGCCGAGGTAGTCGCTGCGCCGGAATTCGGCGAGGTTGCGGCGATCGACCGACCACAGCGGCCGGCCGTCGAAGACCCGGTCGAGTTCGTCCAGGTCGAGGTAGAGCTGGGCCATGCGATAGCGGAACGCGTGCGCGCGCGGCGCATGGCGGCGATGGCGCACGCCGCCTTCGTAGATCGCGCTGGCGAGCGCGGCGCTCATGCCGGCACCGGCGCGGCCTCGGGCGTCGCGGCGGCGGCCTGCGCCGCCGGCCAGCGCACGCCGAGCGCGGTCGCCACCTCGACCGCGCTGCGCATGCCGTCCTCGTGGAAGCCCCAGCCCCAGTACGCGCCGGCGAACCAGGTGCGGCGGCGGCCCTGGATCTCGGCCTTGCGCGCCTGCGCGGCGACCGACGCGTGGCTGTAGACCGGATGGTGGTAGCGCATCCGGCGCAGGACCCGGTCGGGGTCGATCGCGTCGGCGCCGTTGAGCGTGACCACCAGCGGCTCCGGTGCGTCGAGGCCCTGCAGCAGGTTCATGCAGTAGCTGACCGTGCAGGCGTCGGTGGGGTCGCGCGGCACCAGCGCGTTCCACGCCGCCCACGCCTTGCGCCGGCGCGGCAGCAGCCGGGCGTCGGTGTGCAGCACGGTGTCGTTGGCCTGGTAGGGGATCGCGCCGAGGATCGCGGTCTCGGTGTCGCTGGCGTCGCTGAGCAGGCGCAGCGCCTGGTCGCTGTGGCAGGCGAGGACGACCTGGTCGAAGCGCTCGGCGCCGTCGTCGGTGAACACGGTGACGCCGTCGGCATCGCGCAGCAGCATGCGCACCCGGCTCGCGACCCGCGCCTGCACCCGCCAGCGCGCCTCGAGCGCGCGCACGTAGGTGCGCGACCCGCCGCGCACCACCCGCCACTGCGGACGATCGTTCACCTGCAGCATCTGGTGGTTGGCCATGAACCGCACCAGGTATTGCGCGGGAAAGGCGAGGATCCGCGACGCCGGCGACGACCACAGCGCCGAGGCCATCGGCACCAGGTGGTCGTCGCGGAACGCCGCGCCGTAGCCGCCGGCGTCGAGGTACTCGCCGAGGGTCGGCCCCGGGCCGGGCGCGTCCAGCAGCGCCGGGGCCTCGCGATAGAACCGGGTCAGGTCGCGGAGCATGCCCCAGAAACGCGGCGAGACCAGGTTGCGGCGCTGGCAGAACAGCGTGGCGAGCGTGGTCGCGTTGTATTCCAGCCCGCTGGCCTCGTTGCGGACCGAGAAGCTCATCGTGGTCGGCTGCGAGGCGACGCCGAGTTCGTCGAACAGGGCGGTCAGCAGCGGGTAGTGGGCGGGGTTGTGGACGATGAAGCCGGTGTCCACGGCGTAACGGCGGCCGTGCAGGTCGATGTCGTGGGTGTGGGTGTGGCCGCCGAGGCGGTCGTCCGCCTCGAACAGCACCACCTCGTGGCCGCGCGAGAGCAGCCAGGCGGAGGCGAGGCCGGCGATGCCGGAACCGACGATCGCGATGCGCATCAGCGGACCTCCGCGCGCGCCGCCACCCAGGCCGGCACCGGCCGCAGGTCGCGGACCAGCCCGACCAGCGCCAGCGCGCGCAGGCCGTAGTAGGTCAGGTCGATCTCCCACCAGCGGAACCCCTGGCGGGCGGAGCCGGGGAAGAAGTGGTGGTTGTTGTGCCAGCCCTCGCCGAAGGTCAGCAGCGCCAGCCACCAGTTGTTGCGGCTGTCGTCGCGGGTCGGGAAGCGGCGGCGGCCGAAGCGGTGGGCCAGCGAATTGATGGTGACGGTGGCGTGGAACAGCGCCACGGTGGAGACGAAGAAGCCCCAGACCAGCATCTGCCAGGCGTCGGTGCCCAGCTCGGGCGCGGCGCGTTCGAGCCAGGCGCCGGTCGCGAACAGCGCCACCGCCAGCAGCACCGGGACGAGGATGTCGAAGCGGTCCAGCCAGCGCAGTTCGGGGTAGCGGGCGAGGTCGCGGACCCGGTCGAAGTCGGTGCGGAACCCCTCGCCGGTCAGGAACCAGCCGACGTGGCTGCGCCAGAAACCGTGGACCTTCGGCGAATGCACGTCGCGCTCGGTGTCGGCGTGGCGGTGGTGGTTGCGGTGGTGCGCCGCCCACCACAGCGGGCCGCGCTGCACGCAGGAGGCGCCAATCAGCGCGAACGCGAACTGCACCGCGCGCGAGGTGCGGAACGTGCGGTGCGAGAAATAGCGGTGGTAGAAGCCGGTGATCGCGAACATCCGGATCGCGTACAGCGCCAGCGCGGTGGCGATCGCCACCGGCGAGACGCCGACCGCGAACACCCCGAGACAGGCCAGGTGCAGGCCCAGGAACGGCGCCGCGCGCAGCCAGTCGATGCCGTCGCGATCGCCACCGGCGTCGTCGGCGACGTCCGCGGCGGTGTCGAACCAGCGCCGCAGGGCGGCGCGCAGCCGGGTCTGCAATGGGGCCGCACGTGGGGCAGGGGACGACGGCATCGGGCTCTCCTCGGATTCCGCAGCCTGATACGCGGGCCGCGGCGATCCGGATGCACCGTTCGATGCATCCGGCGCGAGGTCAGAGCAGGACGACTTCGCCCTTGGCGATGATCGGCCCGGTGGCGACGCCGTGCGGCGCGCCGCCCTTGGGCTCGAGGGTGATCGCGAGCAGCGCGCCCTTCGACAGGCCGGCGCGCAGGGCGTCGGGCACCTTGACCGTGTGCGAGCGGTTGATCGAGACGATGCCCAGCGATTCGGCCTTGCCGCCCGGCGGGATCAGCCACAGTTCCGGCTCGCGACCCTGCGCATCCGCCGCCGCGGGCACCGGCACCATCAGCACGGTGCCGGCGCGGGTGTCGATCGAGGCCAGCCAGCCCGGCGAACCGTCGTCGTGGGCGAGGGTGGTGACCGGCTTCGGTGCGTTCGGGTCTTCGACCGGCGGCGGCGTGACCGCGACCGGTCCCGGTCCGGGGCCGGTGTCGGTCGGTCGGAACAGCCCCGGCGGGCCGATCACGATCGCGGCGATCGCCGCGGCCGCGGCCAACCCGGCGACCGTGCGCCAGACGCCCGCGTTCTGCCACAGCCCCGGCTTGGTGCGCGCGGGGTCGCCGGCGGCGGCCCAGCCCAGCCGGGTGCGGATCCGCGGCCAGACGTGCGCGGGAACCTCGGCCGCGGGCCAGTCCGCCAGCAGCGGCGCGAGCCGGCGTTCCCACTCGGCGACCAGCCGGGCGAAGCCGGGGTCGCGTTCGATGCGCGCGGCGACCGCGCGGCGCTGGTCGGCGTCGAGCACGCCGAGCACGTACTCGCCGGCGAGCAGATCGGCGGAGGGCGGGTCGCGGCCCTCGAAATCCTGGTCGTGAAGGTCGCGGATGTTCATGCGTCCAGGCACCCGCGCAGTTGAAGCAGGCCGCGGCGGATCCAGCTCTTGACCGAGCCCAGCGGCGAAGCGATGCGTTCGGCCAGCTCCTCGTAGGTGGAACCGTCGAAGAACGCGGCGCGGATCAGGCTGCGGCGGCGCGGTTCGAGCTGCTCCATGCACGCCTCCAGCCGCGCGCGATCGTCGGCCGCGGTGGCGGTCTGCAGCGGCGAGGCGCCGCCGTCGACGACGTCCTCGGCGACGTCGATCGGGGCCAGCGCGCCGCGCGCCGGCAGCGCGCGCAGGCGATCCACCGCGCGATTGCGGGCGATCGTCGCCAGCCACGCCGCCGCGCCGGCGCGACCCGGGTCGAACTGGTGCGCCTTGTTCCAGATCGCGACGAAGACCTCCTGGAGCACGTCCTCGGCTTCGGCGCGATCCTGCAGCAGACGCAGGCAGATGCCGAACAGGCGCGACGAGGCTGCGCGGTAGAGCGACTCGAACGCCGTGCGGTCGCCCTCGGCGACGGACAGCAGCAGTGCGTCGAGGCGATCGGCGTCCTGCGGCGGCGGTGCGGACTCGAACATCCGGGGTGTCCGGGTGGGGGGCGGGGCCGTCATGTTCAGCGACATCGTCCGCCGCGACAAGGGCTCGCGCGGACCCATCGCAAGATGCACGACCGCAAGCGGTGCGGCCGAGGAGTGCGCGCCCGCGCCTGCGCGGCGCGCAGGCGTCCGCGGGGGCGGCGGGGGCGGCGGGGGAAAGGGGGCGGTCGTCACGATGTCCACGCCGGGGGATACGGCGCCGGCGCGGCGACGGATGCATCCGCAACGACGAAAGGCCCGGCAGGGGCCGGGCCTTCGTGCAGCTCGCCCGGCGCAGGACGGCGCGGTGCGCCGTCCTGCGCGTGGTCTCACCAGATCTGGATGCGCTTGTCGCCGTCGCGGACCATGGCGTCGCCGGCCTTGCACTGGAACGCGTTGGCGAACGCCGGCATGTTCGACGGGGCGCCGATGGCGCGGAAGTTGGCCGGGGCGTGCGGGTCGGTCACCAGCCGGACTTCGAGCTCCTTCGGGGTGAAGTTGCGGCGCCAGATGGTGCCGAAGTTCAGGAAGAAGCGCTGGTCGCGGGTCATGCCGTCGATCATCGGGTCGGGCTTGCCGGCGGTGGCGTGGCGCATCGCGTCGTAGGCGACGTTGATGCCGCCGAGATCGGCGATGTTCTCGCCCAGCGTCAGCTTGCCGTTGACGTGCTTGCCCGGCGCGGCCTCATAGCCGTCGAACTGCGCGATCAGCTTGTCGGTGAGCGCCTCGAAACCCTTGGCGTCGGCGTCGGTCCACCAGTTCTCGAAGTTGCCGGTGGGCCCGAAGCGGCTGCCCTGGTCGTCGTAGCCGTGGATCATTTCGTGGCCGATGACCGTGCCGATGCCGCCGTAGTTGACCGGATCGTCGGCCTTCGGGTCGAAGAACGGCGGCTGCAGGATCGCCGCCGGGAACACGATCTCGTTCTGCTGCGGGTTGTAGTAGGCGTTGACCGTCTGCGGGCTCATGCCCCATTCGGTCTTGTCGACCGGCTTGCCGATCTTGGCCAGCTCGTAGCGGTAGTTGAACGCGTTGCCGGCAAGGATGTTGTCGACGTAGCTGCTGCGCGAGGTCTTGAGCCCGGAGAAGTCGCGCCACTTGTCGGGGTAGCCGATCTTGGGCGTGAACGCGGCCCACTTCTGCAGCGCCTTCTGCTTGGTCTCGGGGCTCATCCAGGTCAACTGCTCGATGCGCAGCTTGAGCGCGTCGCGCAGGTTCTGCACGAGCTGCTCCATCCGCACCTTGGACTCGGCCGGGAACGCCGCCTTCACGTAGAGCTGGCCCAGCGCTTCGCCGGCTTCGCCCTCGATCGTGCCGAGCACGCGCTTCCAGCGCGGCTTCATTTCCTTCTGGCCGCGCATGGCACGGCTGTAGAAGTCGAAGTTCTCCTGGACGAAGGCCGCGCTGAGGAACGGCGAGGCGCCGTCCACGGTGTGGAAGCGCAGGTAGCTCTTCCACGCCGCGACCGGGGTATCGCCCAGCATCTTGCTGACTTCCTGGTGGAAGGCGGGGATCGCCAGCGAGAACATCTTCGGCACCGCGACGTCCTGCGATTCGAAGAACTTCGTCCACGGGAAGTTCGGCGCGAGCGCGTCGGCCTGGGCCGGGGTCACCGGGTTGTAGGACAGCGCCATGTCGCGCGAGAGCTCCTCGCTGGACTTGGACACCCCGGCGAGGCGGGTCTCGAACGCGATCACGTCCTTCGCCTGCCTGGCGGCGTCGGCGGCCGGGATGCCCGACAGCGCCAGCACCTTCGCGACGTGCTGCTGGTAGGCCTCGAGCTTGTCCTTCTTGTCGGCGTCGAAGTAGTAGGCCTTGTCGGGCAGGCCGAGGCCGCCCTGGAAGGCGTAGGCGATGTTGACGTTGGAGTCCTTGAAGTCCGGGCTCGGGCCGAAGCTGAACAGGACGTTCTCGCCGCGGGCGGCGGTGTCGCGCAGGTACTGGGCGACCGAGGCGCCATCGGTGAGGCCGTCGATCTCGGCCAGGCGGCTGTTCAGCGGCTTGATGCCCTGGGCTTCGATCGCCTTCTCGTCCATGCCGGTGGCCCAGAAATCGCCGACCAGCTTCTCGACGCCGGTCGCCTTCGGATCGGCGGCGGCGCGTTCGGCCAACTGGTGCTGCACCGCCAGCGAGCGCTCGGCGAGCATCTCGAAGGCGCCCCAGGACGTGCGATCGCCGGGGATCGCATTCGTGGCCAGCCACTTGCCGTTGACGTAGTCCCCGAGGTTGTTGCAGACGTTCTTCGAGGCGTCGATGTCGGTGGCCTTGAACTGGTTGAACGGCGGCAGCTTGCTCTGGTCGAGCGTCGGCGCGGCCGCACGGGCGGGCTTCGCGGCGAACGCGGCATCGGCGCCCACCAGGGCGACCCCCGCGACGGCGACGGCGACGGCGGCGGAGAGCAGGAGCAGGCGGGGGTTGGGGGAAGCGGAAGGACGAGCGTTCACGGAGTCTCCGGCCCGGCGGGCGTGGGATGAGGGCAGGCCCCGGTCGGGGCGTGCCGCGACTCTAGCGCCGGCCGCGGCCGCGGTCCGGTGTCGAAGGTCATGGCGTCGCGGCCGGGCCTGTCCCCTGGGCCAGCAGGTTTGCGTTCAAGAGCACAGACCGCTCGCGATCGACGGTCGCCGTCCCGTCCCTCCTTCCCGAACAAGGTGAAACCAGTGAAAAGCCCGAATCTGCTTGCCGCCTGCCTCGCGCTCGCGCTCCCCCTCGTCGCCATGAGCCAGGACGCGCTCGCTGCCGGCCGCCAGCCCAACTCGGAGCGCGCCGAACTGGTCCGCCGGATCGTCCTGAAGTGGGGCGGTCACGTCCAAGAGGCCTACAAGGCCGATGTCCGCCGCTGGGCGGACGGCATGGGGTCGGTGTTCGCGAAGTCCTCGATCGAAGCGCTGCGCCGCGCCGCCGACGCCAAGACGTTCGACCGGATGAACGACGAATTGCTGGTCAGCGGTGGCAAGCCCGGCTCGCCTTCGCTGCAGGCCGCCTCGGCCGCCAGCGGCACCAGGATCGCCAAGGTGCTCGGCGATGCCGCCAGCGACCTGGTGTACGTGCCGGTCACGCCCTGCCGCATCCTCGACACCCGGGTCGCCGGCGGCGCCATCCCCGCCAACGGCACCCGCGATGTCGACGTCACCGCGGTCAGCAACTACAGCTTCCAGGGCGGCGATGCCAGCAACTGCGGCGGCGCCGGCGCCGCCGGCTCCTTCGCCGCGGTCGCGGTCAATTTCACCGTGGTCACGCCGTCCATCGCGGGCTACATCACCGCTTATCCGTACGGCGCGACCCGGCCGCTCGCGGCGACCGTGAACTACTCCGCCGGCGACATCCGCGGCAACTTCGCGATCGTCCAGCTCGACCAGGGGTCGGCGGCTCCGGAAATGACCATCTATTCATACGCGCAGACCCACGTGGTCGCCGACATCGTCGGTTACTACATCAACCCGGCGGCCACCGCGCTGCAGTGCCAGGACACCGCGAACACCATCACCAGCGTCGCCGCCGGCAACACCGCGAACGTCACCGCGCCGGCCTGCCCGACCGGCTACACGATGACCGCCACCAACTGCGAGGCGGGCAGTTGGCAGATGCCGTTCGTGTTCCAGCACGGCGGCACCTGCTCGGCGCAGAACAACGGTGCGGCCGCGGCCGAGTTGCGCGCATCGCGCACCTGCTGCCGCGTGCCGGGTCGCTGATCCGCGCCGGAGTCTCGCGTCAAGACGTCGTGGCCGCCGATGGCGGCCGCGCGCTCCGGAAGGGCCCGCGCAAGCGGGCCCTTCCGCGTACCGGGGGTGAAGGGGGGCATCTCACTTTCGTCATCCGGATGCGGCACCATAGGCGGCCTCATGCCGCCCGGGGGGTCCGGGCGGCCATCCATCCCTCGAGGAGTTCCGCACCGTGAAGTTCCGTCCGCCTGTCGCGGCCGTCCTGGCCTGCGTCCTTTCCTTCGCATCCGCATTTTCCGGCGTCGCCGACGCCGCGTCCAAGCCGCGCACCGTGCGCGGCGAACTGGTCCATCGCATCGTCCTCAAGTGGGGCGTCCACGTGCAGCGCGTCTATGGCGCCGACGTGCACGAGTGGGCCCGGGACATGGGGCCGATCTTCGCCAAGGCCACCCTCGGCAGCCTGAGCGTGGCGGCGAACGCGCCGACCTTCCGCGCGATGAACGACGCCTTCCTGACCGACAGCCGCGGCCGGACCGCCTCGGGCAACATGATCGCCGCGATGGCGAACGGCTCGCTGCGTCGCCCGACCAAGGCGCTGGGCGAAATCGCCAACGACCTGGTGTTCGTCCCGGTCACGCCCTGCCGCATCATCGACACCCGCGTCGCCGGCGGCACCATCCCGGCCAACGGCGAGCGCAGCTTCGACGTCTCCGAAACCGCCAGCTTCACCGCCCAGGGCGGCGACGCCGGCGATTGCGGCGTCGGGGCGGCCGGGCCGTTCGCGGCCGCGGTGATCAACTTCACCGTGGTCACGCCCGCCGCCGCCGGCTACATCACCGCGTACCCCTTCGGCGGCGCCAGGCCGCTGGCGGCGACCGTGAACTACGTCGCCGGCGACATCCGCGGCAACCTCGCGGTGGTCAAGCTCAACCAGGACGACGCCAGCCAGGACCTCAGCCTCTACACCTATGCCCAGACCCATGTGGTCGCCGATCTCGTCGGCTACTACATCCACCCGCAGGCCACTGCGCTCGACTGCACCGAAGTCAGTTCGCTGCCGACGGTGGTCAACGCCGGCGCGTTCGGCAGCGTGCTGTCGCCGACCTGCCCGAGCGGCTACGTGATGACCGGCGGCGGCTGCAGCATGTCGAGCTTCGACGGCCGGCTGGTGACCAGCCGCATCGTCACCGATGCGGAGGCCTACTATTGCGCCTTCAACAACCAGGGGACCGCCGCGAACCAGGGCGTGGCCTACGGCCGCTGCTGCCGCACGCCGGGACGTCCCTGATCTGATCCTTCCCGCCTGATCCTTCCCGGCGGCACGGCCTCGCCCTGCCGCCGGACGGGCTTTCCCGGTTCGCGAGGCCCGCCGCGCGGGTCTGCGCCGGGCGGCCTTGCCGACGCGGGCCCGCGATGCGGGCCTGCGTCGTTTCCGGATCCGCCCACGGCCTTGCCCTTGTCGGGGCCGGCCATCTGCGCCATGGTGTCGACCGGTTGAATGGATCGGTTGGACGGAGACGACGCATGCGCATCAGCTTCCACGGCGCCGCCGGCGAGGTGACCGGCTCCCTGCACCTGGTCGAGGCCGCCGGCAAGCGCCTGCTGCTCGACTGCGGGATGATCCAGGGCAGCCCCGAGGCCGAGGCCCGCAACACCGATGCGTTCGCGTTCGAGCCGGCGTCGCTCGACGCGCTGATCGTCAGCCATGCCCACATCGACCACATCGGCCGCATTCCGCTGCTGGTCAAGCGCGGTTTCGACGGGCCGATCTTCGCGCAGCGGGCGACCGCCGACCTGATGCCGATCATGCTGATGGACGCCGCCGGCATCGCCGAGAGCGAGGCGGCCCGCGCCAACAAGCACCGCCAGCGCGGCGAACCCGAGGCGGTGCCGCTGTACACGAAGGACGATGTGCGCGACGCGCTGCGCCAACTGCGGCCGCTGCCCTACGACGCGCCGACCGAGGTGCTGCCGGCCGTCGAGGCGACGTTCCGCGAGGCCGGGCACATCCTCGGGTCGAGCTGCGTCGAGCTGCGCGCCGACGGGCGCACGCTCGTCTTCTCCGGCGACCTGGGGCCGAAGGGCACGCCGATCCTGCGCGACCCGGCCGCGATCACCCGGGCCGACCTGGTGCTGATGGAATCGACCTACGGCGATCGCCTGCACCGCGAGCGCGTGGCGACCGTCGGCGAGATCGGCGAGATCCTCGACGACGCCTGGCGCGGCGGCGGCGCCGTGCTGATCCCGGCGTTCGCGGTCGGGCGCAGCCAGGAGCTGCTGTACTGGTTCGCCAAGCACTGGGACGAATGGAAGATGTCGCGCTGGCAGATCTTCCTCGACAGCCCGATGGCCGCGAAGGTGGTCGAGGTCTACGACCGCCACCAGGACCTGTTCGACGAGGAGGCGCGGGCGGTCTGGCGCGAGCGTCCGAACCCGTTCCGCATGCCCAACCTGCGGATCACCGAGACCGTGGACGAGTCGATGGCGATCAACCGGATCGAGCGCGGGCTGATCGTGATCGCCGGCTCGGGCATGGCCAATGCGGGCCGCATCCTGCACCACATGCGCCACCGCCTGCATCGCCGCCAGACCCACATGATGTTCGTCGGCTACCAGGCCCAGGGCACCACCGGCCGGCGGATCGTCGACGGCGCCAAGTGGGTCCGCATCCACGGCCACGACGTCCGCGTCGGCGCGCACGTGCACACGGTCGGCGGCCTGTCCGCGCACACCGACCAGCACGGGCTGATGGACTGGTACGGCCAGTTCGCGGGGCATCCGCCGCTGGCGCTGGTCCACGGCGAGGACAAGGCGCGCGAGGCGCTGGCCGGCGAAATCGGCGAAAAGTACGGGGTCACCGCGACCCTGGCCCATCCGGGACTGACCCTGGACGTCTGAACGACCGCAGCGCCGGACCCGCGGAAGCCTGAACGGCGCGCCCCGCACCGGGGCCGAACGCCCGTGGAATCAGGCGCTTGCCGGAAAATCCGCTGGCGGAGGTCCGGGTTTTCGCGTAGCATCCGCCCCGTTTCGCGCACGGCGGGTCCGTTTTCCTCTCGCCGCCGCTGTCCACGGCGCCCACCGGGCGTCCGCCGCACAGCGCGCTCCGCACGTCTTTCGTCGCGCGAACACGGTCCGCCAGCCGGCGCGCCGTTTCTTCCAGCTCGCAGCGCGGTCGGAAAGCTCCGAGTGACACATCGCATCCACCCCGGATGCCCCGGAGCCATCACATGAACTTCGAAACGCTCGGGCTCGCGCCCGCGCTCCTGCGCGCGCTGGCCGACGCCGGCTACACCGTGCCCACCCCCATCCAGACCCAGGCCGTGCCGCTGGTGCTGGCCGGCGAGGACGTCCTCGGCGGCGCCCAGACCGGCACCGGCAAGACCGCCGCGTTCGGCCTGCCGCTGCTGCAGCGCCTGGTCGAGGGCGGCAAGCCCGCCACCGGCCCGCGCAAGCCGCGCGCGCTGATCCTGGTGCCGACCCGCGAACTCGCGGTGCAGGTCGCCGACAGCCTGCGCGGCTACAGCAAGTACCTGCGCCTGAACGTCACCACCATCTTCGGTGGCGCCGGCATGGGCCCGCAGGTCGACAACCTGCGCCGCGGCGTCGACATCCTCGTCGCCACCCCGGGCCGCCTGATCGACCACATGCAGCAGGGCAGCGCCAAGCTCGACGCGGTCGAGATCCTGGTCCTCGACGAAGCCGACCGCATGCTCGACATGGGCTTCCTGCCGGCGATGAAGCGGATCCTGTCGCGGGTGCCGACCGAGCGCCAGACGCTGCTGTTCTCGGCGACGTTCGAGCCGCGGATCAAGCAGCTCGCGCTGGAATTCATGCGCGATCCCAAGCAGGTCCAGGTCGCCGCGCAGAACACCATCGCCGCGACCATCCAGCATCGCGCGCACCCGGTCGACGGCGCGCGCAAGCGCGACCTGCTGATCGACATCCTGACCGCCCGCCACACCGAGCAGGTGCTGGTCTTCGGCAAGACCAAGCACGGCTGCAACCGCCTCGCCGAGCAGCTCGAATCCGCCGGCCTGCCGGCGCTGGCGATCCACGGCAACAAGAGCCAGGCCGCGCGGCAGAAGGCGCTCAACGCGTTCAAGTCCGGCAAGGCGCGGATCCTGGTCGCCACCGACGTCGCCGCGCGCGGCCTCGACATCCCGAACCTGCCGCTGGTGATCAACCACGACCTGCCGATGGTCGCCGAGGACTACATCCACCGCATCGGCCGCACCGGCCGCAACGGCGCGCAGGGCGAGGCCATTTCGCTGGTGTCGCCGGACGAGGCGCCGCTGCTGCGCCAGATCCAGCGCCTGCTGAAGTCGGACATCGCGCTGGAGGCCATCGACGGCTTCGAGCCGAGCCGGCCGATCCGGCTCGACGCCAACGCGCCGGGCAGCGGCGCGCCGCGCGCCCAGGCCCCGCGCCCGGGCGGCCAGCGTCCGCCGCGCAAGCCGGGCAACCGCGGCCACGGCAAGCCGGCCGATCGCGGCGCGCACGCGCATGCGCACACCGGCCAGAAGCCCGGCAAGGAACGCGGTCAGGAGCGTGGCCAGGGACGCGGGCAGGGACGGCCGGGCGGCCAGCGTGCGACCCGCGGCTGAGCGGCGGTCGCCGCACCGAACGACGAAAAAGGGCCGGCATCGCCGGCCCTTTTTCGTGGCGTCCGTGACGCCTCAGCGGTTCGGGGCCTCGCATGTTTCGTCCTTGCCGAACAGCCCGCCGATCAGCCCCGGCTTTTCGCACTTCGGCCGCTTCGCCTCTTCCGCGGCGCGGGCGCGGGCGAGGCGTTCGGCCTCGGCGCGCTGGCGGGTCTCGCGCAGTTGCGCGAGCTTCGCCCGGATCTGCGGGATCGCCGCCAGCGCCGCCTTCTCGCCCTCGAGGATGGCGCGGTTGCGCTGCTCGAAATCGGCGGCGCCGATGTCGTTGACCTTCGGCCGGATCACCACGTCGGCGCGGGTCATCTCCTGCGCGCCGAGGCGCTGGCCCATGATCGTGATCGACTGGTTGACCACCCCGAGCATGTTCTTCGGCGTCTCGCCGGTGGTCTTGGTCGAGATGTCCACGGCGATGACGAAGTCGGCGCCGAGCTGGCGCGCGGCGTCCACCGGCACCGGGCTGACCACGCCGCCGTCGACGTAGTGCAGGTCGCCGATCTTCACCGGCTCGAACACGCCGGGGATGCTGCACGAGGCGCGCACGGCCTGGCCGACGTTGCCGCGCACGAACACCATGCGCTCGCCGGTCTCCAGTTTCGTCGACACCGCGGCGAACGGCAGCGCGAGCTTCTCGAACGGGCGGTTGCCGACCATCCGGTTGACGTAGTCCTGCAGCTTCTGGCCGCGCACCAGGCCGCCGTTGAACAGGGTGACGTCGCGGATCTCGGCCTGGTCGAGCGCGACCGCGTTCTCCTGCATCTGGAACGGGTTCATGCCGCTGGCGTACAGCGCGCCGACCACGCTGCCGGCGCTGGTGCCGGAGACGACCTCCGGTTTGAAGCCGTTGGCCTCCAGCATCTTGATCACGCCGATGTGGGCGAAGCCCTTGGCCGCGCCGCCGCCGAGCGCCAGGCCGATCCGGATCTTCACCGGCTTCGACGGCGAGACGACCGTCGGCGCGGGCGGCGTGGGCCGGGTGGGGCCGCCGCAGGCGGCGAGCAGCACCAGGGAACAGGCGGCGAGGGCAGGGCGGAAGCGGCGCAGGAAGACGTGCATCGGAAGGCGTGGATCGTGAGGACCGCGTGCATGATCGCAGCAAATCGCGCCGTGCCGTGAATCGCGCGCAACCGCTGGCCTCCCGTCGGCCTCCATTCGGTGATCCGTCCAGCGATCCGACACCGGGAGTCCAGCGTGCCTCGACCCGTCCTTTTCTTCGCCGTCTTCGGCATGGCCGCCGCTGCCCGCGCCGCGACGCCCGCCTGCGGCGTGCGCAGCGCCGATCGCATCGTGCCGCTGGTCGAGCTCTACACCTCGGAAGGCTGCAGCAGTTGCCCGCCGGCCGATCGCTGGCTGTCCGCCCGTGTCGCCGACGGCGCGGACGGCGCGAACTGGCTGGCGTTCCACGTCGACTATTGGGACGCGCTGGGCTGGCGCGACCGCTTCGCTTCGCCGCGCCACACCCAGCGCCAGCGCGCACGGGTCGCCGCCGCCGGCGGATCGACCGTCTACACCCCGCAGGTGATGATCGGCCCCCGCGTGCAGGTGACCTGGCGCGCGGCGCCGATGCTGCGACGCGCGCTGGAGGCCGCGGGCGGCCCCGCGCGCGCCGGCCTCGCGCTGCGCCTGCTGCGGGCGCAGGGAGGCGACGTCCTGCGCCTGGGCGCGGCGCCGGTGGCGGGCGCGCCCGCGGCGGAGGTATGGCTGGCGCGGAGCGTGGACGGACGGACGAGCCCCGTCCGCGCCGGCGAAAACGCCGGCGCCACCCTGCATCACGACCGGGTGGTCGTCGATCTGTGGGGGCCGTGGCGGCTGGACGGCGCCCCGGTGGTGCGGACGCTTGCACTGCCGGCGGGCGCCGAAGGCGATTTCACCGCGTTCGTGCAGGCCGACGACGGCCGCGTCCTGCAGTCGCTGCGGCTGGCGGGCGCGGCGTGCCGCTGAGGCGGGAAGCGTGCCGCAAGCCGGAGGCGGCGCAGGCCGCCGGTCGGGGCGGTCGTGACGGTCGTGCGTGCCTGCGCCCGCCGGCTCAGTGCGCGGAGAACAGCGCCTGGTGGACTTCGGGGGGCAGGGCGATGGCGCGCGCGAACTCCGACGCCTTTTCGTTGTAGAGGGCGCAGGCCTGCCGCGGCTGCAAATGGGTGTCGCGGACGAGGTCGCGCATGTCCTGTTCGACCAGTTCCGCCAGTTGGGCGTCCACCCGGGTGAACTGTTCGGGCGTCAGCCCGGCCCTGGCGAAGATCGCCAGCGCACGCGCCAGTTCCTCTCCGTGGGTCGCCTCGTACGCCTTCACGAACGGCGCCAGGTCGACGCCGTGGCGCTGACACCAGGCCGGCCGCGCCCGCGTGTTCGCGAGGTAGGCGCCGTAGAAGATGCCCGCGGCGTACCCGGCGCGGGTCTCGTCGTCGCCGCGGGCCATCGCTTCCTTCGTGGTCCGGACCGCGGCCTGGTTCATCGCCTCGCGGCTGGGCAGGGACGGCGGCGAACGTCCGGCTTCGGCGTGCAGCCGGTCGGTCTCGAGCTGGACATGGGCCGCACTGGGCGGCGGCAGCGGCGTGGGGCGCAACGCCTGCCAGAGCACGAGGCCGCCCACCAGGGCCAGGGCGGCGAGCAGCGCGATGCCGGCGCTTTTCATGGGCGGGTCCGGGCGGGAAGGCGTGCAGTCTAGCAAGCGCTCCCGCGGCCTCGATCCCGGGAGCTGCCCGGGTCGACTCCCCGGCCACGTCCCCGGCCACGTTCCCCCGGGACTTCCTTCGCCGGCCCGGACTTGGTAGCCTGCAGCGTGCGATTCCGCAGCCGCGGGTCGCGTCCGGACCGCAGGCGCCATGCGCCGCGGCGCATCGACCATCCGAGAGGGTCCGTCCGGTTCCACGTCGTCCGATCCGTCGGCGGCGACAACGCAGCGTGGTGCCGGGGCGCGTTCCAGGGCTCGGCCGACCGCAAAAATTCGACCGTTGAATATCCATTGGAGATCGGTGGATGGCTGATATTCGACAGAAGGCAGTGGCCACTGCCGATGCGTACAACGCGGGGAACATCGCGTCGCTCGACGACGCGACCACCCGAAGACTGATCGCCTCGACCGTGCTCAGCGAAAGCCGCGGCGGCGATCCCGACGTGGTCGACCGGCTGGGATTCGTCGGTCGCTACAAGGCCGGCGCCGCCTTCCTGGCCGCGGCCGGCTATCTCGACCAGGACAAGCTCGACCGGGCCATGAGCGGCCAGCGGTCGGAGTGGGCGTGGGCCAGGACCGGCGGCATGGCCGAATTCCTGCAGGACCCGGGCAACTGGAAGCAGGGCCTGAGCCTGGACGCCTACAAGGCCTCGCCGGAGCTGCAGGACCGCGCGTTCCGGACCAACGCCGAGCGCGACTACGCCCGCGCCCGCGACCAGGGGTTCATCGGCGACGACGAGAAGCCCGCGCGCGTGGCCGGCTTCCTCAAGGCGGCGCACATCGTCGGTTTCAACAGCGCCCGCGAGGCGATGACCGGCGGCCGCGCGTACCGCGACCCCAACGGCGTCAGCAACTACGACCGCATCCACGACATCACCCGCAACGGCGACGGTCTCGACAGGCTGATGGCGCCGGACAAGCGCGGCCCGGCCGTCGAAGGTGCGGTCGGCGCGCTCGCCGGCACGCTCGCCGACGCCGCGCATCCCGACCACGGCCGCTTCCGCGCCGTCTACGACGCGCTCGGCGCCGTCCCGGGGATGGACAACGACGAGGCCCGCCGCCGCGCCGCCGGTTCGATCCTGGTGGCCGCGCGCGCCGGCGGAATGGAAACGATCGATCACGTCGTCGCCGGGCCGCCCGGCACCGTGTTCGCGGTGCGCGGCGACCTCGGGGCGCCCTCGCAGCACGTGGTCCCGCTGAACCTGGCCCAGCTCACCGCGCAGTCGCTGGACACCTCCAGCGCCCAGTTCGCCGCCCTCGCGCCGGGCGGGACGACCCAGGCCGCACCGTCGCCGGACCGCGGCCGCGGCCTCTGATCCCCTTCTTTTCCCCGCAGGACGCCGAATCGCCCATGACCTCCCGCCACGCGACTTCCAGAACGATGACTCTCAAGAACACGACCCTGTCGAAGACCTGCCTCGCGCTGCTGCTGGCCATCGCGCCGATCGCCGGCTGCAAGCCCGCCGCGCAGGCGGGCGACGCCGCCACCCCGGCCGTCGCCGATGCGCCCGTCGCCGCCGCTGCACCTGCGCCCGCCGCGGCGCCGGCCGCCGCCGCGCCCGCGGCGACGGTCGCGATCGACGCCGGCTTCAAGGAGGGCATGCCCTACGCGACGCTGCGCAAGCAGTTGATCGACGCCGGCTGGCTGCCGCTGCGCGACCCGGAGTGCTGGAAGAACGCCGGCCCCGGCTCCACCGTCTGCGGCCTGCTGCCGGAGGTCGAGAGCTGCAGCGGCGACGGCTACTGCAACATGTATTTCGCCAACGCCGAGGCCGGCAAGCGCATCGAGATCGGCACCTACGGCCCGTACGAGCGCTGGAACGAGCCGGGCCAGGAGTCCGCGCTGGCGGTGAAGTCGTGGCAGGTCTCGGCGCTGGACGCGCAGGCCGCGCCGGCGTGCCCGTCGCAGGATTTCGACGCCTTCCTCAAGGCCTTCGCCGCGAACGAGCAGACCGAGCGCGCCTTCACCGCGCCGGTGGTGAAGGTCGCCGAACTGGGCGGCGGCGAGGACGGGACCGACACCGTGATGGTGTACGAGGCGCGACGCAGCTACGACGGCTTCAACGTGGTCTACGCCGGCGACGCCTTCCACTACGTCGACAGCGAAGGCGCGAAGGACAAGTCACCGCTGAAGCTGGACGTGCAGTCGCAGGGCGACGACGTCCGCCAGGTCCGCTACCAGTACGGCATGTCGGAAGGCAATTCCTACACCTTCCGCCGCGCCGACGGCTGCTGGTTCCTGACCCAGGACCCCGAGCCGCCGAGCCCCTGATCCCCCGGCCCGCGCGCCCGGCCGCCGGCCGGGCCGCAGCCTGATACCCCGCGACACCCCGCATTCCCTGTTGCCCGACGGACCCGCGGCACTGCCGTTTTCCGCCGGATCGCGAACCAAGACCATCGAAAAGGACACACGCGCCATGGCCAAGATCACCATCTACGAAAGCGTCGGCGGCAATTCGGAGCACGTCAGGAACTACCGCGATCTCGAGAACCACCATCCCAGCAAGCACCTGCAGGAAGGCGGCCGCGTCTACGCGCGCGTCAACGGCGAGAACGAGGAGATCCTCGGCAACTACGCCGGCACCGCGGTGCTGACCCCCGGCGGCCAGTACATGGTCAGCAAGGACATGGTGCTGACCGCGCCGGGCCTGTCCAACGGCAACGTGCCGGTGCCCTCGCCGGCGGCGGGCGTGATCGGCAGGATCGACCGCGACAACGGCATCGTCACCATCAACGACCCGGTGACCGGCGAAACCATGTTCCAGACCCGGCACATGCGGGTCGATCCCAACCTCAAGCCCGGCCAGACCGTGGAATACGGCCAGCCGCTCGGCCAGCAGCACGGCTACAACAAGGGCAATCCGAACGCGTTCCCCGACCACGTCCACTTCGACGTCAACACGCGCTACATCGCGCAGGCCGACAAGTGGATCAAGGACATGGAGAGCGGCGCGCTGACCACCGACCGTCGTCCCGCGCAGACCGCCAACCTGACCAACGATCCGCCGACCTTCGTGCCGATTTCCGGCAACTTCCCCAAGCCCGCCGACCCGCCGCTGGCCGACGGCAAGCTGACCTACGGCGAGAAAGGCCCGGAGGTCGAGAAGCTGCAGCGTGCGCTGAACGCCGCCGGGGCCGTCGATGCCCGCGGCCGCGCGCTCAATCCCGACCAGGATTTCGGCGATCGCACCCGCGAGGCGCTGCGCGACTACGAGCAGAAGCACAACCTGCCGGTGACCGGCGAGGCCGATCGCCAGTTGCTGACCACGCTGGGCGTGATCGCGCCGACCCAGAACCAGCCGCAGCAGCCCCAGCAGCCGCAGCAGCCTCAACAACCCCAGCAGCCGCAGCAGCCGCAGCAGCCGACGCCGGGCAGGCTCTCGGGCGGCCCGAACGACTACGGTTCGGATAATCCGCTGGGCAACCTGATCTCGCGCGGCGAGGGCGACTACGGCTCGTACAACCGCGGTCGCGCCGGCGACGCCAACGGCGCCAAGATCGACTTCTCGGAGATGACCGTCGGCGAGGTGATGCGGCGCCAGGGCCTGCCCGCCGGTGATCCGGACCGCCTGTTCGCGGTCGGCAAGTACCAGGTGATCCCGAGCACCATGACCGGTGCGGTCAACACGCTGGGCATCGACCCCAACGCCAAGTTCACGCCGCAGTTGCAGGAGCGCATCTTCGCGGACTACCTGATCGACGAGAAGCGTCCCGACATCAAGGCCTACATCACCGGCCAGACCAGCGGTCCGGAAGGCCGCGAGCGCGCGCAGTACGCCGCTGCGCTGGAGTGGGCGAGCGTGGGCGACCCGCGCAAGGGCGGCGCCAGCCACTACGGCGGCACCGCCAACAACGCCGCGTCGATCACCCCCGACGAGGTCGGCACCCGGCTCGACGCGATGCGCGAGCAGTACCAGAAGAACGTCGCCGCCGGCATGAACCCGGCGGACGCGTACCGCGCGCTCAGCGGCGATCCGCAGAACTTCGGCAAGAACCAGGGCGGCCAGACCCAGGGCCAGAGCGGCGGCCTCGACGACACCCTGCTCAAGCACGGCGAGCGCGGCGAGGGCGTGAAGCGCCTGCAGGAAGCGCTGAACGCCGCGGGCATCCGCGACGACAAGGGCCAGCCGCTGCCGACGACCGGCTACTACGGCGACATGACCGAGGCCGCGGTGCGCAAGTTCCAGGAGCAGAAGGGCCTGGAAGTGGACGGCAAGGCCGGCAAGGACACGCTGAAAGCGCTAGGGATCCATCCGGGCCAGCAGCAGGCGCCGGCCCAGCCCGCCAATCCGCAGACGCCCAATCCGCAGACGCCGCCGACCGAACAGCCGCCGGCGACCAACGGCCAGACCCAGCCGCAGCAGCCGACGCAGACCGACAAGCCGTCGATGGCCGATCCGAAGCATCCGGACAACGCGATGTACCGCCAGGCGCTGGCGAACCTCGAGCAGCTCGGTCCGAGCGGCGGCTTCAAGTCGCGCGAGGAGATGGAGCGCGCGGCGGCGGCCGTCGCCGCCGATGCGAAGGCGACCGGGCTGACCTCGATCGACCACATCGCCAAGACCAACGCCAGCGCCGCCAACGGCGGCCAGCCGCTGCTGGTGGCGGTGCAGGGCGACCCGACCAACCCGGCGTCGAAGAACTCCTACATCGACTACAACCAGGCGACCGTGCAGACCGTCGACCAGAGTTCGCGGATGGCGGAGGCGGCGCGGACCCAGCCGGCCCCGCAGCCGGACGCGCCGCAGCCGGAAAACCGGCTCACGGTGAACGCGCGCTGAGCCCGCCGTCCGCCGGCGCCGGTGCGCGCGATGTTCGCGCACGCCGGCGTCGGTCCGTCGCTCGTTCCACGATTCCCGGCTTCGACGGACGCACGATGACCCCCGGCATGTTGCCCCGCTCCCCGCGCCCCCTGCGCGTCCACCGCGCGATCGCCCCCGCACTGGGCGCGTTGGCGCTGTGCTGCGCGCTCGCGGCCTGCGAACGCGCGCCCGCACCGGCCCAGCCGGCGCCTGCCCCGGCATCGCCGCCCGCCGCCGCCGCGCCTGCCGCGGCAGCGCCGGTCGCCGCACCGGCGCCGGCGGAGGCCCCAGGCGCGCCGACCGCATCGAATGCGCCGGCGTCCGCGGTGCGCGGGGTGCTCGATCTGTTCGCCGGCGACGCGCCGACGTGGGAAGTGTTCGCGGCCCAGCCCGACGTGACCTGGTTCGATCGCGAGCCGGTGCCCGCGCCCGGCGCCCTCGGGGGCGAGGACGCGCGTTCGCGCAGCGGCCGGATCGGGTGGAGCGATACCGACCCGCCGCCGGGCAACCTGCCGCCCGAAACCGAAGCCGGCGTGACCCTGACCGGCCGCGACGCAGTCGAGCAGGTCGCGTTCCGCAAGGCGCGGCCGTCGACGGCCTACGAGGCCGCGATCCGCGCCCAGCTCGGCGCCGACGTGCAGCTCGCGCGCATCGCCGACCGCTGCGCGCGCGCGCCCGGTTCGCAGCGCCCGGATCGGCGCGGCACCGCGTTCTTCGAGGTGCGCATCGGCAGCCGCGCGCCGCTGTACATGCAGGGCAGCGCCGACGCCGACGGCGGCAACACCGGCCCCGGCAATACGACCTTCGAGTTCACCCGCACGCGCCCGGACGCGCGCATCCGCGACATGGGCTGCGTCGCCGGCTGACGCCGCCCGCGCCTGCGAGGTCGAGCAGGGCGACCGCCCACGCGACAGGCCTGCGACGGCATCCCGGCAACGGCATGTCCGTTACGGCATGCCAGCAACGGCATGTCCGCAACGGCATGCCCGCTACAATGGGCGGATGCCGAATCCCGAGCCTGCCGCCCTGTCCCGTGTCCACGCCGAGGCCAGCGACCGGCCGACGCGCATCCGCGTCGATCTCGACGCGCTCGCCCACAACCTGCACGCGCTGCGCGCGCACGCCGGCGTGCCGGTGATGGGCATCGTCAAGGCCAACGCCTACGGCCACGGACTGGTGCCGGTCGCGCGCCACCTGCAGGCGCAGGGCGTGGACCAGCTCGGCGTCGCGTTCGTGGAGGAGGGCGTCGCCCTGCGCGAGGCCGGCGTGACCGTGCCGATCCTGGTGCTCGGCGGCATCCACGCGCCGCAGGTGACGCGGTTCATCGAACACGACCTGGAGATCACCGTGTCCTCGCCGGCCAAGCTGCGCCAGGTCGAGGCCGCGGCCGAGGCGCTGGGGCGCAAGGCCGTGATCCACCTGAAGATCGACACCGGCATGGAGCGCATCGGCGTGCACAGCGAGAATGCCGGGCCGTTCATCGAGGCCGCGGTCGGGTCGCGCTGGTGCACGGTGAAGGGCGTCTACTCGCACCTCGCCTGCGCCGACGACCCGGCGTCGCCGATGACCGCGCTGCAGCTCGAACGCTTCCTCGACGCCTGCGCGCACTTCCCCCGCATTGGCGCGCCGATGCCGCTGCGCCACCTCGCGAACTCCGGCGGCGTGCTGCACTTCCCGGAGACGCATCTCGACATGGTGCGCCCCGGCATCGCGCTGTACGGGGTGATGCCCGATCCCGCGTCGCATGCCACCGTCGACCTGCGTCCGGCGCTGTCGCTGGTCTCGCAGGTCGTCTACTTCAAGGTCGTGCGCGCCGGCCGCCCGGTGAGCTACGGCGCGACCTGGGCGCCGGGCGTCGACACCCGCGTGGTGACGGTGCCGATCGGCTACGGCGACGGCTATCCGCGCGCGCTGTCCTCGCGCGGCGAGGTGCTGATCCGCGGCGAACGCCATCCCATCGTCGGCCGCGTCTGCATGGACCAGTTCATGGTCGATCTCGGCCCGGGCGGCACCGCCTACAACGAGGACGAAGTGGTGCTGATCGGCCGCCAGGGCGACGCCGCCATCGCCTGCGAGGCGGTGGCGCAGGCCGCGGGCACGATCCCGTACGAAATCCTGACCGGTCTCAACGATCGCATCCCGCGCGAGTACCTCGGTGGCACGCCCGGCGCAGCCTGAGCCGGCCGTCGCGGCGACCGATGCGGCGGGCGACGCCGCGCCGGTGCGCCATCTGGTCGTCGTGCTCGGCGACCAGCTCGACGCGTGCTCGGCGGCGTTCGACGACTTCGATCCCGCCCGCGACGCGGTGTGGATGGCGGAGGTCGCCCACGAGGCGACCCAGGTATGGAGCACGCAGCCGCGGATCGCGGTGTTCCTCGCCGCGATGCGCCATTTCCGCGACGCCCTGCGCGCGCGCGGATGGCGCGTCGCGTATCGCGCGCTCGACACCCACGCGCATGCGACGCTGGAGGACGCGCTCGCCGCCGATCTCGCCGCGCTGCGGCCGGCGCGCGTGCTCGCGGTCAAGCCCGGCGAGTGGCGGCTGGCAAAGGCGCTGCCCGAGGTCTGCCGCGCCGCCGGCGTGCCGTGGACGGAGCGGCCGGACCTGCATTTCCTGTGCGCGACCGAGGACTTCGCCGACTGGGCCAGGGGCAAGCGCGAGCTGCGGCTGGAGTTCTTCTACCGCTGGCTGCGCAAGCGCGAGGACGTGCTGATGGCCGACGGCCAGCCGGCCGGCGGGCGCTGGAATTTCGACAGCGAGAACCGCGAATCCTTCGGCCGCCGCGGGCCGGGCCTGCTGCCGGCGCCGCGGGCGTTCCCGCCGGACGCGGTGACGCGCGAGGTGATCGCGCTGGTCGAGGCGCGGTTCGGGTCGCATCCGGGCGCGCTGGCCGCGTTCGACTGGCCGCTCACGCCCGAGGATGCGGAGGCCGCGCTCGCCGATTTCATCGAACACCGGCTGCCGGCGTTCGGCCGCTACCAGGACGCGATGTGGTCGGGCGAGCCGTGGCTCTACCACTCGCGGCTGTCGGCGGCGATGAACCTCAAGCTGCTGTCGCCGCGGCGGGCGATCGACGCCGCGGTCGCGGCGTGGCGCGCCGGCGACGCGCCGCTGGAGGCGGTGGAGGGCTTCGTCCGCCAGATCCTCGGCTGGCGCGAGTACGTGCGCGGCGTCTACTGGCTGCGGATGCCGGGCTTCCTCGACGACAACGCGCTGGGCGCCGACCAGCCGCTGCCCGGTTTCTACTGGACCGGCGACACCCGCATGGCCTGCCTGCGCGACGCGCTGCGGCAGACCCTGGACCTCGGCTACGCCCACCACATCCAGCGGCTGATGGTGACCGGGCTGTTCGCGCTGCTGGCAGGCGTGCGGCCTCGCGAGATCCACGCCTGGTACCTCGCGGTCTACGTCGATGCGGTGGAGTGGGTGGAACTGCCGAACGTGCTGGGCATGAGCCAGTACGCCGACGGCGGCAGGATGGTCTCGAAGCCGTACGCGGCGTCGGGCAAGTACATCCAGCGCATGTCGAACCACTGCGCCGGCTGCGCGTTCGACCCGGCCGAGGCGCTGGGCCCGAAGGCCTGTCCGTTCACCACCCTGTACTGGGATTTCCTGGCCCGCCACGCCGACCGCTTCCGCGACCACCCGCGCGCCGCCATGCAATGGCGCAACCTCGACCGGCTGCCGCCGGAGCGCCTGGCCGCGATCCGCGCGCGCGCGGCGGCGCTGCGCAGGGCGCTGGCCGACACTGCATCCGGGTCGCCGTCCGATCCGTAGGGTCGGGCATGAACGCCTCTCCCCCGACCTGCCTGATCACCGGCGCCTCCGGCGGCGTCGCCACCGCCCTCGCCATCCGCCTGCGCGCGCAGGGCTGGCGCCTGGCCCTCGTCGGCCGCGACCGCGCCCGCCTCGCGCCCGCCGCGGACGATCTCGCGATCATGGCCGACGTCTCCACCGAAGCCGGCGCCGCCGACGCGCTCGCCGCGGCCACGGCGGCGTTCGGCGCGCCGCCGGATGCGGTGGTCAACTGCGCCGGCGCGGTGCTGATCGCGCCGATCGGCCGCACCAGCGAACGCCAGTACCGCGACTGCCTGTCGGCCAACCTCGACACCGCCTTCTTCGTCGCGCGGGCCTACGTGGCGTCGCTGCAGGCCGCGCGCCGCGGCGGGGCGCTGGTGTTCTTCAGCTCGGTCGCGGCCGGGGTCGGCGTGGGCAACCACCCGGCGATCGCCGCGGCCAAGGGCGGGGTGGAGGCGCTGACCCGGTCGCTGGCCGCGGACGCCGCCGCGCTCGGGCTGCGGGTCAACGCGATCGCGCCGGGGCTGCTGGAGACGCCGGCCACGGCGAAGTTCGTCTCCGGCGATCTGGCGCGCAGGGCGGTTTCGGCCCAGTATCCGCTGGGCCGGCACGGCGCCGCGGACGATGCGGCGGCGCTGGCGGCGTTCCTCGTCTCGGCCGACGCCGGCTGGATCAGCGGCCAGGTGATCGCGGTCGACGGCGGCTTCCTGGGCGTGAGGCCCGCGGTCAAGGTGAGTTGATGCCCAACGCCATCGTCTGGTTCCGCAACGATCTGCGCCTGGCCGATCATCCGGCGCTGCAGGCCGCGCTCGACGGCGGCTATGCGCCGATCCCGGTCTACATCCACGCGCCGGAAGAGGAGGGCGACTGGGCCCCGGGCGCCGCGGTGCTGGCGTGGCGGCGCAAGTCGCTGGCCGCGCTCGACGCCGACCTGCGCAAGCGCGGGTCGCGGCTGCGGATCTTCCACGCCCCGACCCTGCAGACCCTGCAGACGCTGGCCGCGGCCTGCGACGCCGAGGCGGTGTTCTGGAACCGCCGCTACGAGCCGGCGATCGAGAAGCGCGACGCCGCGATCAAGGCCATGCTCCGCCGCCAGGGCCTGCGCGCGGAGAGCTTCAACGGCGCGCTGCTGATCGAACCCTGGAAGCTGCTCAACAAGCAGGGCGGGCCGTACAAGGTGTTCACGCCGTTCTGGCGCGCCGGCGCGGCGGGACTGTCGCTGCCGCCGCTGCGCGAGGCGCCGGCGTCCCTGCCCAGGGCCGGCGACGGCCCGCACGGGCTGTCGATCGACGCGCTCGGGCTCACCCCCCGTCCCGACTGGGACGCCGGGTTCTGGTCGCGCTTCGCCCCGGGCGAGGCCGGCGCGCACGCGGCGCTCGAGGCCTTCATCGACGGCGCCGCGGCGGACTACCTCGGCGAGCGCGACCGGCCCGACCACGCCGGCACCTCGCGGCTCTCGCCGCACCTGCACCACGGCGAGATCGCGCCGTGGCGGATCGTGCACGCGCTGCGCGAGGCGCGCCCGGGCGGCGACACCGCGACCGAGGGCTTCGTCCGCCAGCTCGGCTGGCGCGAGTTCGCCTACCACCTGCTGCACCACTTCCCGCAGACCCCCGAGCAGAACCTCAATCCGCGGTTCGCCGACTTCGCCTGGGCGCGGGTCCATCCCGGCCTGCGCGACGCCTGGCGCCACGGCCGCACCGGGGTGCCGATCGTCGACGCCGGCATGCGTGAGCTGTGGTCCACCGGCTGGATGCACAACCGCGTGCGCATGATCGTCGGCAGTTACCTGTGCAAGCACCTGCGCTACCACTGGCGCGAAGGCGCGCGCTGGTTCTGGGACACGCTGGTCGACGCCGACCTCGCCAACAACACCCTGGGCTGGCAGTGGATCGGCGGCACCGGCGCCGACGCCGCGCCGTACTTCCGCATCTTCAACCCGGTGACGCAGGCCGAGAAGTTCGACCCCGACGCCGCCTACATCACCCGCTGGGTGCCGGAGCTGGCGGGCCTGCCGAAGGCGCAGCGCTTCGCGCCGTGGACCGAGCCGCGCACGCTCGCGCGGCTGGCGCCGGACTACCCGCGGCGGCCGATCGTCGATCTTGCCGAAGGCCGCGAGCAGGCCCTCGCCGCCTACCGCGGCATCGCCGGGGAGGGCGCCGCCGAGCCGCGTTGACCCGCGCACGGGGCCATGGTTCACTCGGCGCAAGAGGGAGGAAACCATGGCCGAACAGCAGTCCGCGGGTGCGTCCGCGCAGCCGTCCGCGTCGTCGCGCAGGCGCCGGGAATCGATGTCCCGGGTCGACACCGCCTGGCTGCGGATGGAGCGGCCGACCAACCCGATGATGATCACCGGCGTGCTGATGTTCGACGAGCCGATCACGCTCGCCAAGCTGCGCAAGGTGGTCGAGAAGCGCTTCCTCGCCTACACCCGCTTCCGCATGAAGCCGGTGGAGATTCCCGGCGGCATGGCCTGGCAGGACGACGAGGATTTCGACCTCGACTGGCACGTGCGCCTGTCCGCGCTGCCCGGGCGCGCCGACCAGAAGGCGCTGGAGCGCTTCGCCGGCAACCTCGCGTCCAGCCCGCTCGACAAGACCAAGCCGCTGTGGCAGTTCCACCTGGTCGAGAAATACCACGGCGGTTCGGCGCTGATCGCGCGCATCCACCACAGCTACGCCGACGGCATCGCGCTGGTGCAGGTGCTGCTGTCGCTGACCGACACCACCGCGCATCCGGAGAAGGGCACGCCGCTGTCCAAGGCCTGGCTGAAGGAGGACGGCGCCAAGGTCGCCGACCGCGTCGGCGCGATGGAGCGCTACGCCAAGCTCGGCGCCAAGGCGTTCGGCAAGGGCATGGACATGTACCGCGATCCGACCCTCGCCGGCGTGCTGGCGAAGGAGGGCGGGGAGATCGCCCGCGAACTGGTCCAGGCGCTGGCGCTGCCCGACGACCCGCCGTCGCTGCTGCGCGGCCGGCTGGGCGTCAGCAAGCGTGTGGCCTGGGCGCCGCCGCTGGATCTCGAAGAGGTGAAGGCCGTCGGCCGCGCCTGCGACTGCACCGTCAACGACGTGCTGATGGCCTGCGCCACCGGCGCGCTGCGCGACTACATGATCGAGCGCGGCGAGCAGGTCGAGGGCCTCAGCCTGCGCGCGACGGTGCCGGTCAACCTGCGTCCGCTGGAGCACGCGCGCAAGCTGGGCAACCATTTCGGCCTGGTCTTCCTCGACCTGCCGGTGGGCATCGGCAATCCGATCCGCCGGCTGGAGCACGTCGCCGAGTGCATGCGCCAGTTGAAGGGCTCGCGCCAGGCCATCGTCGCCTACGGCCTGCTGGCGGCGCTGGGCATGGCGCCGTCGGCGGTGCAGGAGATCGCGCTGGACATGTTCAGCCGCAAGGCGACCGCGGTCGCCACCAACGTCCCCGGCCCGCAGCAGCCGCTGTACCTGGCCGGCAGCCGCATCCGCGAAATGATGTTCTGGGTGCCGCAGACCGGTTCGATCGGCATCGGCCTGTCGATCCTCAGCTACAACGGCCGGGTGCACTTCGGCCTGATCGCCGACGCCAAGCTCGTGCCCGACCCGCGCGCGGTGATCCAGCGCTTCGGCGCCGAGTTCGACAAGCTGCTGTATCTCGCGCTGATGGGCGACTGGCAGCAGCCGCTGGACTCGGTGGCGGCCGAAGCCCTGATGACCTGACGCCGCCCATCTTCTTTTCGCAGGAGCGACGTCAGTCGCGACCCGTGCGGGATGCGATCTGAGGTCGCGACTGACGTCGCTCCTACGAAAAGATCAAGGACCGAGGATCGGAGCGCCTGCGACAGCGGGCAGGCCCCCCTGCATCGCGCACGCCCGCCCGGCATTCCGCCCGGGCAGCGAACCGTTCAGGTTCCGGCGACTAGGGTGACCCTCGCCAAACGGCCCCGAGGCCGCCTTCCGAGGAACTCCCCATGCGCATGCCCATCCGTCTCCCCGTCGCCGCCGCGCTCGCCACCAGCCTGCTGATCGGCGGCTGCGCCACCTACACCGGCCAGACCAGCGATCCCAACGATCCCAACCGCACCCGCAACGGCGCCCTGATCGGCGCGGCCATCGGCGCGGTCGCCGGCATCCTCAGCGGCGACGACGCGCTCGAGCGCCGCCAGCGCGCGCTGGTCGGCGCGGGCGTCGGCGCCATCGCCGGCGGCGCCGTCGGCGCCTACCAGGACCGCCAGGAAGCCGAACTGCGCCGCCGCACCGCCGGCACCGGCATCGAGGTCACCCGCGACGGCGACGTCATCAAGCTCAACCTGCCCGATGCCGTCACCTTCGACTTCAACAGCGCCGCGCTGAAGCCGCAGTTCTATCCCGCGCTCGACCAGGTCGCCGGCACCATGGCCGACTACAACCAGACCGTGGTCGAGATCAGCGGCCACACCGACAGCGTCGGCAGCGACGACTACAACCAGAAGCTGTCCGAGCAGCGCGCCGCGTCGGTCAGCAACTACCTCGTCGGCAAGGGCCTGATGCGGCAGCGCTTCGAGGTGGTCGGCATGGGCGAGCGCTATCCGATCGCCAGCAACGACACCGACGCCGGCCGCGCCCAGAACCGCCGCGTCGAGATCCGCGTGGTGCCGCTGACCAACCAGGCCGGCGGCTGATCGAGACCCCCGGCTCGAGATCCGCGGCATCCCCCGACGCGCCTCGCGGCGTGTCCCGACGGCGCCTCAGGGCGCCGTCGTCGTTCCGGCCGGGCGCGCGCGCAGCAGCGCCAGCCCGAGCAGGGTCAGCACGCAGAAGCTCGCGCCGGCGAGGAAGGTGGTCGCCGCGCCGAACCGGTCCCACAGCAGCCCGGCCAGTGCGCTCGCCACCAGCATCGCGACCCCCGAGGCCAGGTTGAACATGCCGAACGCGGTGCCGCGCAGGTCGGCCGGCGCGGTGTCGGCGACCATCGCCGCGAGCAGGCCCTGGGTCAGGCCCATGTGGATGCCCCACAGCGCGACGCCGGCGATCAGCACCGGCCAGTCGCGCGCGCCGGCGAGCACCGCGTCCGCGACGATCAGCACCCCCAGGCCGATCGCCAGCAGCCGACGGTGCGACATCCGGTCGGCGAGCACGCCGGCCGGGTAGGCGACGCCGGCGTAGATCGCGTTCATCGCCACCATCACCAGCGGCACGAACGCCGCCGCCACCCCGCAGTCGGTCGCGCGCAGCACGAGGAAGGCCTCGCTGAAGCGGGCGAGGGTGAAGGCCGCGCCGATCGCGACGACCTGCCAGTACGCCGGGCCCAGTCGCGCGAGCTGCGCGCGCGCGAGCGGATTGCCGCGGCGGGTCGCGGGCGCGTGCGTCGCCGGTTCGCGCACGCCGAACACCAGCAGCGCCACCGCCAGCAGGCCGGGGACGATCGCGACCTTGAACACCGCGCGCACGTCGCTGGCCCACAACAGCATCAGCCCGGTGGCGATCAGCGGGCCGACGAACGCGCCCACGGTGTCCAGCGACTGGCGCAGCCCGAACGCGGCGCCGCGGATCTCCGACGGCGCGATGTCCGCGACCAGCGCGTCGCGCGGCGCGCCGCGGATGCCCTTGCCGATGCGATCGACGAAGCGACCGGTGACCACCCAGCCCAGGCTCGGCGCGAACGCGAACAGCGGCTTGGTGAACGCGCCCAGCGCGTAGCCGAACACCGCCAGCCCCTTGCGCCGGCCCAGCCAGTCGCTGACCGCGCCGGAGAAGATCTTGGCGATCAGCGCGGTCGATTCGGCCACGCCTTCGATCAGCCCGACCGCGAACACGCTCGCCCCCAGCGTGCCGACCATGAACAGCGGCAGCAGGCTGTGGATCATCTCCGAGGAGACGTCCATCAGCAGGCTGACGAAGCCCAGCATCCAGACGCCGGCCGGCATCTTCGGCAGCGATTTTCGGGACAGGTCGGTCATGGGCGCGGGAGGGGAAGCGAAGCGCCATCGTAAGCGTGCCGTCGACGATGCGTCACCTGGACGAACCGCCTCCCCGCATCGACCGCCACCGAAATCCTCCGTCACCGAAATCCTCCGTCACCCCGGCGAAAGCCGGGGCCCAGCCTTTCGCTCTGCCTGGTCATTCGGAAGCACTGCATCGTTCGATGTACCCAAAAGCGGGGCCCCGGCTTTCGCCGGGGTGACGGCGATGGAGGGCCCGCGTCCCCGTATCCTCGAAAACCGACGATCTCACCTCGTGAGACATCCCCGGCGTACACCTGCCGGCCCGTCGTCCCGGTGCCGCCGATGTCCGCCGTACCCCAACCAGCGTCCGCATTGCCGCAACTGCCCGCCGATTTCCTGCCCGGGCCCGCGCGGCCGCCCACGCCCGCCAGCGGCGCGTCGCTGGCCGTGCGCCTGTCCGGCAAGTACCCCGACCGGGTGACCGGCGCGATCCGCGTGCCCGGCCGCGAGGGCCACTACGCCGAGTTTCCCGACGACCTGCCGCCGCGGCTCGCCGACGCGCTGCGCGCCCGCGGCCTGGACCGGCTGTACAGTCATCAGGCCGAGGCGTGGGCGGCGACGCAGCGCGGCGAGGACGTGGTCGTGGTCACGCCCACCGCGTCGGGCAAGACCCTGTGCTACACGCTGCCGGTCGTCGCTTCGGCGCTGCGCGATGGCGGCCAGGCGCAGGCCTCGAAAGCGCTCTACCTGTTCCCGACCAAGGCGCTGGCGCAGGACCAGGTCGCCGAGCTGCTGGAACTGACCAAGGCCGGCGACCTCGGCGTGCGCGCCGCCACCTTCGACGGCGACACCCCCGGCGACCAGCGCCAGGCGATCCGGCTCAACGGCGACATCGTCGTCACCAACCCGGACATGCTGCACCAGGGCATCCTGCCGCACCATACGAAGTGGGCGCAGTTGTTCGAGCGCCTGCGCTACGTCGTCATCGACGAGATCCACACCTACCGCGGCGTGTTCGGCTCGCACCTGGCGAACGTGCTGCGCCGGCTCGAACGCATCTGCGCGTTCTACGGCGCCCGCCCGCAGTTCATCCTGTGCTCGGCGACGATCGGCAACCCGCGGGCGCACGCCGAGGCGCTGATCGGCCGCCGCGTCACCGCGATCACCGAGTCCGGCGCGCCGACCGGCGACAGGCACGTGCTGCTGTGGAACCCGCCGGTGACCAATCCCGACCTCGGCCTGCGCGCGTCCGCGCGGTCGCAGAGCACGCGCATCGCGCGCATGGCGATCAAGGCCGGGCTGAAGACGCTGGTCTTCGCGCAGTCGCGGACGATGGTCGAAGTGTTGACCAAGTACCTCAAGGACGTGTTCGACCACGATCCGCGCAAGCCCGCGCGCATCCGCGCCTATCGCGGCGGCTACCTGCCGACCGAGCGCCGCGAGGCCGAACGCGCGATGCGCGCCGGCCGCGTCGACGGCATCGTCGCCACCTCCGCGCTGGAGCTGGGCGTGGACATCGGCAGCCTCGACGTGGTCGTGCTCAACGGTTACCCCGGCGGCATCGCCGCGACGTGGCAGCGCATCGGTCGCGCCGGTCGCCGGCGGCAGCCGTCGCTGGGCGTGCTGGTCGCCAGTTCCGATCCGCTGGACCAGTACATCGTCCGCCATCCGGAATTCTTCTCGTCGGCGCCGCCCGAGCACGCGCGCATCGCGCCGGACCAGCCGGTGATCCTGCTCGACCACATCCGCTGCGCCGCGTTCGAGCTGCCGTTCCGCGACGGCGACGCGTTCGGCCCGGTCGAGCCGCAGGTCTACCTCGAACTGCTGGCCGAGGACGGCGTGCTGCACGCCGAAGGCGGCGCGTGGGAATGGATCGCCGACAGCTATCCGGCGAACGCGGTGAGCCTGCGCTCGGTCGCGGACGGCAATTTCGTGGTGGTCGACCGCAGCGACGGCCGCCAGGTCATCATCGCCGAGGTCGATTTCAGCTCCGCGCCGCTGCTGCTGTACGAAGGCGCGATCCACATGGTGCAGTCGACGCCGTACCAGGTCGAACGCCTCGACTGGGAAGGCCGCAAGGCCTACGTCACGCGTACCCATGTCGATTACTACACCGACGCCATCGACTACACCAAGTTGAAGGTGCTGGAATCGTTCGACGGCGTGGTCGCCGGCGCCGGCGGCTGCCACCACGGCGAGGTCCACGTGGTGCGCCGGGTGTCCGGCTACAAGAAGATCCGTTACTACACCCACGAGAACATCGGCTACGGGCCAGTGAACCTGCCCGATGCCGAGATGCACACCACCGCGGTGTGGTGGCAGTTGCCGCAGCCTGTGCTCGACGGCCTGTTCGTCTCGCGGCAGGACGCGCTCGATGGTTTCCTCGGCGCGGCGCACGCGGTGCACACCGTCGCCCGCATCGCGGTGATGGCCGACGCCGCCGACCTGCAGAAGGCGGTGGGCAGCGGCGACGGCGCCTGGTTCGTCGCCGCCGACGCGCGCGGTCGCGGGCAGATGCGCATGGTCGGCGACGAAGCCATGCCCGACGACGGGCAGGGCGCGTTCACGCCGACGCTCCATCTCTACGACAACTACCCCGGCGGCGTTGGCCTGTCCGAGCCGCTGTGGACGCGGCAGGCGGAACTGCTGCGCCGCGCGATCGACCTGATCGACGGCTGCGACTGCATCGCCGGCTGCCCGGCCTGCGTTGGCCCGGTGCTGCCGTCGGACGAAGCCGCGCGCGACGCCACGCCGAAGGCCCACGCGCGACGCGTGCTCGCCGCGCTGTCGGCGGTCGATGGGCCGGGATGAGTCGCATGGCAGGAAGGCGCAGGGTCCGGCACGAGGCGGACTTCAAGCCGCGCTCAGGGGTTGGGGAGAGGACGGCGGTTGCGCCTGCGCTTGCCGCGCTTCGCCCCTCATCCGCCCTTCGGGCACCTTCTCCCCGCTTGCGGGGAGAAGGAAAGCGCGGGGTCGTGGCCGGAGCCGGTGTCGAGCCCCTCTCCCCTCGCGGGAGAGGGGTCGGGGAGAGGGCGGTGGCCGGAGCCGGTGCCGAGCCCCTCTCCCCTCGCGGGAGAGGGGTTGGGGAGAGGGAGGCGGTTGCGCCTGCGCTTGCCGCGCTTCGCCCCTCATCCGCCCTTCGGGCACCTTCTCCCCGCTTGCGGGGAGAAGGAAGGCGCGGGGTCTGCGGCGGCGTTTGCTTTGCGTGCCTCTCCCCTCGTGGGAGAGGGGTTGGGGAGAGGGGGCGAGGATGACGCAGGCCGCCACGCTTGATCGCCTGCGCACGCTGCGCCGGCAGGCGGGGCAGGAGGCTTCTGCCCCGCGCGCGGCGGTGACCGTGGCCGCGCCGCGCGCGACGCCCGCGCAGACCATCGACGATCTGCGCCGGCTGCTGCGCGTGCGCGCGCCTGCGCTCACCCGACCCGTGCCCGACGCGCACGATCGCGCGCTCACGGGCGAGGAGATCGCGCCGGGACTGCGCCTGATCGAATCGCTGCAGCCCTGGGATCCGCTGCCCGCACGCATGCCGCTGGGGTTCGCCCGGCGCGACGACGACATCGCCACCGCCGACGTGCTGTTCTTCGACACCGAGACCACCGGCCTCGCCGGCGGCACCGGCACCCGCGCCTTCATGATCGGCGCCGCGCGCTGGACCGACGCCGGCCTGTGCGTGCGCCAGTGGTACCTCACCGCGATGGCCGCCGAGCGCGACCTGCTGGCCGCCTTCGCCGAGACGCTGTCGTCCGGCACCGTGCTCGCCAGCTACAACGGCCGCAGCTACGACGCGCCGCTGCTGGCCGCCCGCTACCGCCTGGCGCGCATGGCCAACCCGCTGCCCGCCTGCGACCACGTCGATCTGCTGCATCCGGTCCGCCGCCGCTACCGCGGCCGCTGGGAGAACTGCCGCCTCGCGACGATCGAACGCCGCGTCCTCGGCATCGTCCGCGAGGACGATCTGCCCGGCAGCGAGGCGCCTGCCGCCTGGCTGCGCTACCTCCGCGGCGGCTCCGCCCGCGACCTCCGCCGCGTCGTCGACCACAACCGCCAGGACCTCGTCTCGCTGGCCGGGGTGTGGGGGCATCTGGTGGCCTGCGAAGCCCCTCCGGTTTCGGGATGAGCCTCGCGCGGGCCGGAGGCCCTGCGCCCTGCGCATGGTTCGCGAAAGGACGCCCGATCGATGTTCCGGCCTACGACCGTGCCGTCAGGAACGCGCGCACGGCCGGGTCCGAGGTCAGGCCGATCGCGGTGCGCAGGGCGTGCTCAGCGGCGGCGTCGTCGCCCAGCGCGCGGAGCACGCGGGCGCGGGTGACCCAGTACGGCTGGTAGCCGGCGACATCGCGTTCGGGCAGGGCGTCGAGCGTCGCCCTGGCCGTGTCGGGCTGGCCGGCCTCGCACTGCGCGGCGGCCCGGCCGACGCTGGCGCCGATGCTGGGACAGCGGGCGGCGAGCAGGCCGTAGAGCGTCGCCAGCGCGGCGTGTTCGACCCGACCGGTGATCGCCGCCTGGGCGTGGACGGACTGGATCGCCGCTTCGCACTGGAAGCGGCCGAAGCGGGCGTTGCGGGCGGCCGCGGTGAGCAGGCCTTCGGCCTCCACGATCATGCCGGCGTTCCAGCGGCGGGGATCCTGCGCCGCCAGCGGCACGAAGCGGCCGTCGGCGTCGCGCCGGGCGGCGCGGCGGGATTCGCAGTACAGCATCAGGGCCAGCAGGCCTTTGGGCTCGGGTTCGTCCGGCAGCAGCCCGACCAGCAGGCGGCCGAGGAAGAGGGCTTCTTCACCCAGTTCGGGCGCGGCCTCGTCCGCGCCGGCGATGCCGTCCCAGGCGGCGCCGTACGCCGCGTAGACCGCTTCCATCACGTCGGCCAGGCGGTCCGGCATGTCGTCGGTCGAGGGGACCTCGAAGCGCAGGCCCGCGTCGCGGATCTTGGCCTTGGCGCGCACCAGGCGCTGGCCCATCGTCGTCGGTGCGACCAGGAAGGCGCGGCCGACCTGCGCGGCGTCCAGCCCGAGCACGACCTGCAGCATCAGCGGGGTGCGGATCGCCGGGTCGATCGCGGGATGCGCGCAGACGAACAGCAGTTTCAGGCGCTCGTCGGGCAGCGTGTCCGTCTCGGGCGCGGCTTCGTCGGTCGACTGCAGCAGGTCGGCGACGGCTGCTTCGGCCACGGCCCGATGGCGGTGGACGTTGCGCATGTGGTTGCGGGCCACGGTCAGCAGCCACGCGTCGGGATGGTCGGGCGTGCCGTGGACGGGCCAGCTCCGCAGCGCGGCGAGGAAGGCCTCGGCCAGCGCGTCTTCGGCCGCGGCGATGTCGCGCGTGCGCGACGCCAGGATCGCGAGGATGCGACCGTAGGAGACCCGCGCGGCGCGTTCGGCCGCGCGGGTGGCCGTTTCGCTCATGGCGCCGGCGGGGCCATCTGCAGCACCGGACGCACTTCGACGGCGGCCTCGAGCGCCGAAGGCGAACGCGCGGCCCAGTCGAGGGCGGTGTCGAGGTCCGGCACCTCGATCACGAAGTAGCCGCCGAGCTGTTCCTTGGCGTCGGCGAACGGACCGTCCTGCACCGATCGCCGGCCGTCGCGGACGCGCACGGTCGAGGCGGTGTGCGGCGGCAGCAGGGCGTCGCCGCGGACGATGATGCCGGCCTCGGACATGGCGCCGATGAAGGCGTTCCACGCGCCCCAGTAGGCGGCGGTGTCGGCGTGGTCCTGGCGGCGGTCGAAGCCGTCCGCGGGTTCGTTGAACATCAGCATGAATTGCATGGAGCCTCCTCGTTGGGTGTCGGCAAGGGCGAGCGGTACGACGTGTGGATGACGCGGGATCGAAGCTGCGATCGTGGAACGGCAGGATCAGCGCAGGCCGCCTTCGGCGCGGGTGCGCCGGGCGATCGCGTAGAGCGCGATCGCGATCGCGACCACGATCGACAGGATCGCGAGCTGGTGCGGGATGGCGGCGAACAGGCCCAGCGCCGCGTCGCCGGCGAACAGCACGCCATAGGCCGTGAGCGAGAGGCCGAGGATCGGCGCCGCCGAGCGCCTGCGCAGCAGCAGCGCGACGCTGCCGAGCAGTCCGCCGAACACGCCGACGGCGAACGCCAGCGTCATCCACGGCGGCAGCGAAAGATACAGATCGGCCTGGGCGCGGGTCAGGCCGCCGCCCATCAGCGATTCCGGGGTGGCGCCCAGCGACAACGCCCACTGGACCACGCCGAAGAGGTTCCAGGCGACGCCCAGCAGGCCGGCCGCAAGCGGCAGGCGGCTGCGGGCGGGCCGGGGCGTCGCGGGCGTCGCGAAGGTCGAAACGGTCATGGATCAGGTCTCCTGTCGGAACGCCGGCCGGGCGGCATGCCCGTGCATTTCGGCCTTTCCTGATGGGATGACACGCCCGGGGGCGCCCTTTCGACAATCGACCACGATTTTTTTCGGAAGCCGGCCGGCGGCGGGCCGGCCGCGGGTGGACGGCCGGCCGCCGCCGGCGTCATCCGGCCAGTCCGGCGAGCAGCGGCCGGTACAGGTCCCGGCCCCGCAACCCCTCCCGCCACCGCGCCGGAATCCCGTCCGTCCCGTGCATCAGCCCCGCGATCCCGCCGGCGATGCAGGCGGTGGTGTCGGTGTCGTGGCCGAGGCGGATGGCGCGGCGCACGGCGCTCTCGAAATCGGGGGCTTCGACGGCCCAGCGGGCCGAGCGCAGGGAGTCGACGACGTAGCCGCTGCCTTCGCCGATCGGCGGGTCGTCGGGGCGGATCGACCATTCCAGTTCCTCGATCGCGGCCGGTTCGTCGGCGATCAGCGCGCGCAGCGTGCGCACGGCGTCGTCCCAGGGCGCGTCCACGTCGTCGAGCAGCCGGCGCGCCCACAGGCAGTAGAGCGCGCAGCACAGTTGCGCGCGCAGGTGGCCGTGGGTGACCAGCGATTGCGCGCGGGCGTCGCGCACGAGCGCCGCGTCGTCGCCGCGATGCCACAGCGCCAGCGGCAGCACGCGCATCAGCGAGCCGTTGCCGTTGCTGTTGACGCCGTCGGGACCGGCGCGTTCCGGCGCTTCGCCGCCCTTCACCGCGCGGATCGCCTGCGCGGTGGTGATGCCGATGTCGAACACGTGGCCGTCGACGGCGAGATAGCCGTCGTCGTACCAGCGCACGAGGCGCCGTGCGAAGTCGGCGAGGTCGAGTCGATCGCATTCGAGCAACGACGCCAGCAGGCAAAGCGCCTGTGCGCCGTCGTCCGACCACGTGCCCGGCGGCACGCCCTTGTGCGAGCGATCGAAACCCGGCGGCGGCGCGTATTCGATCTGCGATGCCGGTGGAATCCGCTCCGGCGGATTGAATTCGTAGGGCACGCCGAGCGCGTCGCCGACGAGCAGGCCGACGAGGCCGGCGGCGATGCGGTCGCTGCGGCGGGAAAGGCGATCGACGACATCGATGGTCGGCGGCACAACGCACTCCGGATGCGGCGGCGGCCTCCGATGCGGGACCGTTCGTCGCGGAGTCTAGCCCGAGAGCGCCCGCGTTTCGCTCGCGATTTCCCCAGCGTTTCCCCGCGTCCGCGCGCCGTGTCCGTTCCGTGCGGGCTTGGGCGTTGGCTTGGACGCAGGCGGGAGGCCGCGCACGCACCGGATCCGGGTGCGCCGGTTTCGCCGCCCGATCCGCCGGCGCCCGCGATCCGCGGACAGACGCGCCGGGGACATTCAACGACCGCGGAATCCCAGCGACAGCACATGGAGAGCCTCATGGACAGCAACGAACGGCGCGCGTCGGGCGACGCGCGCGACATCCGCCACGCGCGACGCGCGGGCCTTTCCCTCGCGCTCGCACTCGCCGCCGTCGCGCCGACGGCGCCGGCCGGCGCGCAGCCCGCCAATCCGCCGGCCGATCCGCCCGACCAGGCGCCGCTGATCAACGCCGACGCGCCCCGGCGCATCCCCGGGCAGTACATCGTCGTGCTGAAGCCGGGCACGACGGCCGCCGCGCAGCCGGGCGCCATGCGCGAGCGCGTCGCGGCGCTCGGCGGCAAGGTCGGCTACGTCTATTCCTCGGTGGTGCGCGGTTTCAGTGCGACGCTGCCGGACAGCGCGCTCAAGGCGCTGCGCGCATCGCCGGACGTGGCCTACATCGAAGCGGACCAGGTCGCCCTGCTCGACACGGTGCAGGTCGGCCCGCCCGCGGGCCTGGATCGCACCAGCGAGCGCCTGCTGCCGTTGGACAACCGCTACACCTACAGCGAAACCGGCGCCGGCGTGCATGCTTACGTGATCGACACCGGCATCCGCGCGACCCACAACGAGTTCGGCGGGCGCGTGTCGGGCGGCACCAACACCATGAGCGGCGGCGCCGGCACCGGCGACTGCCAGAGCCACGGCACCCACGTCGCCGGCACCATCGGCGGGGCGACGTTCGGCATCGCCAAGCAGGTGGCGTTGCATCCGGTCCGCGCCGGCGACTGCGTCGATACCTATCTCGCGCCGCTGATCGCGGGCGTGGACTGGGTGACGGCGAACGGCGTGCGGCCGGCGGTCGTCAACATCAGTTCCCGGGTGCCGGCGAGCCCGACGTTCGATCTCGCGGTGAACAACTCGGTCAACGCCGGCTTCGTCTACGTCGTCGCCGCCGGCAACGACAGCAACAGTGCCTGCAACTGGTCGCCCGCCCGCGTTCCCGCCGCGATCACCGTGGGCGCCGTCGACCCGAACAACGACGCGCGCGCCGGCTTCTCGAACTTCGGCACCTGCCTCGATCTGTTCGCGCCGGGCGTGAACACGCTGTCCGCGGGCATCGCCAGCGACAGCGCCACGGCGACCAAGTCGGGCACCTCGATGGCGGCGCCGCACGTGGCCGGGGTCGCGGCGCGCTACCTGCAGACCCATCCGATGGCGACGCCGGCCATGGTGCTGGCGGCGATCCATGCCGCGGACAACGTGTTTTCCGTCACTCCGGGCTGGGGCGGCGTCGGCAGTCCCGGCGCCGGCTCGCCGAACGAACTGCTGCACTACGGTTCGCTCAACGACGGCATCAACGACGGCGATCCGCACATCACCACCGTCGACGGCGTGCACTACGACTTCCAGGTCGGCGGCGAATTCGTCGCGCTGCGTGAGCCCGGCGGACTGGAAATCCAGACCCGGCAGACGCCGGTGCCCTCGGCGCCGTGGGTCAGCGTCAACACCGCGTTGGCGTCGCGCGTCGGCAAGCACCGCGTGACCTGGCAGCCGCGCCTGGACGGCGTGCCCGATCCGGCGGGCCTGCAGGTGCGCATCGACGGCGGCGAGGTGACGGTGCCGGCGGGTGGCCTCGACCTGTCCGGCGGCGGCCGCGTGCAGCGCACGCCGAACAACGTGCTCACGGTCGACTTCCCCGACGGCAGCACGCTGATCGCGACCTCGAACTGGTGGGCCGCGCAGAAGCAGTGGTACATCGACGTTCACGTCTACCACACGCCGGCGACCGAAGGCCTGATGGGCATGCTCGACCGCGAGGCGTGGACGCGTCCGGACTTCGCCGACACCTGGCGCGTCACCCGCGAGACGACGCTGTTCGACTATCGCGAAGGCGGATCGCCGGGCGACTTCAAGGTCGATCCGTTCCCGGCGGAGCGAATCCCGCCCGAGAACCGGCGCTTCGCCGCGCTCGCGCGCAAGGCCTGCGCGCCCGTGGCCGATGCGCGTGCGCGCAAAGGCTGCCTGTTCGACGTGACCGCCACCGGCGACGTGGTGTTCGCGCGCGCGGCGGTGACCGGTGACCGGCTGCGCCGCGCCGCGACCATGACCGGCCTGCTCGAGACCGTGTCCGGCAAGCCCGACGACACCGCCGTGTTCCTGGCGCAGGTGACGCCGCGCGTCGCCCAGCGCGGGGTGCCGCGCGGCAGCGTGCGGTTCCTGGTCGACGGCAAGCCCGCCGGCGATCCGGTGCGGCTGGACGCCGCGGGTCGCGCGCAATGGCAGGCGCCGCTGCGCCGGGTCGGCGACAGCCGGGTCTCGGCCGAGTACGTCCCCGACCGCGGCAGCGGCTTCACCGCGAGCCACAGCCCCGCGCTGCGCCACGTGCCGATGCAGCAGCCCACCCGCGAACTGCTGGCCGATCCGGCCTACCACCGGGCGCAGTGAGCGGGCGACGCCGCGCGCCGGCGTCCCGCGGCGCGCACAACGAAAAAGCCCCGGGCCTGCGCCCGGGGCTTTCCGTTTGGTGGTGCAAGAGCTGGAGTCCGAACTGCACCAGCTGCGGCGTGAGCAGGACTATGTGGCCTCGCGCAAGCAGTACGACAAGGCCGCCGAGCTGGGCAAGCACATCGAGGCCAAAGAGGCCGAACTCAAGAAGCTTGTCGAGGAATGGGAACGCGAGCGCGCCTCGGGCAGCGCCGAAGTCAAGGCCGAGCATGTCGCGCAGATCGTCTCGCGCCTGACCGGCATTCCGGTCAACGAGCTGACGGTGGAAGAACGCGAGAAGCTGCTGCATCTGGAGCAGCGGCTGCACGAGCGCCTGGTGGGCCAGGACGAAGCAGTGCGCGCGGTGGCCGATGCCGTGCGGTTGTCGCGCGCGGGCCTGCGCGAAGGCAGCAAGCCGGTGGCGACTTTTCTGTTCCTCGGGCCGACCGGCGTGGGCAAGACCGAGCTCGCCAAGGCGCTGGCCGAGTCCATCTATGGCGATGAAGGTGCTCTGCTGCGCATCGACATGTCCGAGTACGGTGAACGCCATACCGTGGCACGCCTGGTGGGGGCGCCTCCGGGTTACGTCGGCTACGACGAGGGTGGCCAGCTCACCGAGAAGGTGCGGCGCAAACCCTACAGCGTGTTGCTGCTGGACGAGATCGAGAAGGCTCACCCCGACGTCTACAACATCCTGCTGCAGGTGTTCGACGACGGGCGGCTCACCGACGGCAAGGGCCGGGTGGTGGATTTCACCAATACCATCATCATCGCCACCTCGAACTTGGGCTCGGACATCATCCAGCGTCGGCTGAAGGCCCGTGGCGCCGCCGGCGAGGAATACGAGAAGACCAAGGGCGAGGTGATGGACGTGCTGCGCGGACACTTCCGCCCCGAGTTCCTCAACCGCATCGACGAGATCATCGTCTTCCATGCGCTGGGCAAGGAGGAGATCCGCCATATCGTCGGCCTGCAGCTCGATCGTGTGGCCCGCAACGCCGCCAGCCAGGGCGTGACGCTCGCCTTCGATCAGACCTTGATCGATCACTTCGCGGAGGAAGGCTACAAGCCCGAGTTCGGCGCGCGTGAGCTCAAGCGGCTGATCCGCAGCGAGCTGGAAACTGCTCTGGCGCGCGAGATGCTGGGTGGCGGTATCGGCAAGGCCGATCACGCCAGCGCCCGCTGGGACGACAAGGCCGAACGGGTGGTCTTCGAGCGCCAGGAGCCACCCGCGAAGCCGGCCGAGCCTGAGAAGCCCGATGCCGCGAACGTGGCCGAGACGCCGCCGAGCGACGCGAGCAAGCCTGCGCGCAAGAAGAAGTCAGCGGGCGGCGAATCTTGAGTCATGGGGAGGCTGTCGTGTCCGACCCCAACGGGCTGACATGGGCAGCCACCCTCGTGTCGCTGGCGGTCGCTATCCCCACAGCGGGGCACGCGATCATCTACAAGCGTGACCCGCGATCGGCCACGCTGTGGGTACTGCTGATCGCCTTGTTGCCGCTTGCCGGTTCGCTGCTGTATGGGCTGTTCGGCATCAACCGTTACCAGCGGCGGGCGCGGCGGCTGTTTCCGGGGGCAGATCCTGCTGTTCGGCAGGACCTCGTGCCTACGATGCCCCAGGCCGTATCGGCGCCGTTTGCCGGCCTGGCGCACCTGGTGGGACGTGCCACCGGCCAGTCGCTGACCAGCGGCAACCGCATCGAGCCGCTCGTCGATGGCGAGCAGGCCTACCCGGCCATGCTCGCTGCCATCGAGTCGGCGCGGCACAGCGTCGCGCTGGCTTCGTACATCTTCGACAGCCAAGGCATCGGGGCGCAGTTCGTCGATGCGCTGCGCCGGGCTCATGAGCGCGGCGTGCAAGTGCGGGTGCTGATCGACGACGTCTATGCCCGCTGGTCGCCCCGCAGCGCCTACCGCGCCTTGCAACGCGCCGGCGTTCCGGCAGCTACGTTCAACCCGACGTTGATTCCCGCGCGCCTGCATGCCGCGCATCTGCGCAATCACCGCAAGCTGCTGGTGATCGATGGCGAGACAGGTTTCACCGGTGGCATGAACATCTGCAGCCCGTATTGGCGGCCCGATGCGCCGGAGCAGGCCTGTCACGATTTGCACTTTCGTCTGCGCGGGCCGGTGGTTGCGCATCTGATGCGGTGCTTCACCGATGATTGGTGCGATACCACGGGCGAGCGGCTCAGCAAGGGTTTCTGGGGCGAACCGCCCGCAACGGCTGATGAGCAAGGAACCTCTTGGGCGCGCGGCATCGAGGCCGGTCCCGATGAGGCCCTGGACAGGATGCGCTGGACCTTCATGGGCGCTTTGAGCGCGGCGAAGCATTCGGTGCGCATCTGGACACCTTACTTCGTGCCCGATCAGCCGATGATCGCGGCGCTGAGCACGGCCGCGTTGCGCGGCGTGCGCGTCGAGGTGCTGACGCCCGCAAACGGCGACCATCCCACGGTGCAATGGGCCGCGCGCGCCCACTACTGGCAGGTGCTGGAGCACGGTGTACGCATCTTCGAACGGCCTGGCCCGTTCGACCACAGCAAGCTGATGCTGATAGACGGCCAGTGGTGCTGCCTGGGTTCGGCCAATTGGGATGCGCGCAGCCTGCGCCTCAACTTCGAGTTCAATGTGGAGGTGTACGACACCGCGCTGTCTAGGCGGCTGTCATCCCTTTTTGATGCCGCCCGTGATGCATCGAACGAGATATCGGCCATGGCGTTGCGCGCCCGCCCGCTGGCCATCCGCTTGCGCGACGGGGTGGCCCGTCTGTTCACCCCCATTCTCTAGCGGCACGACTTGCGAGGAACATTGCCCATGGAAAAGAAAGATCAATGGAACATTGGCTACTGGATCGTCGCCGGCCTGTTGCTGCTGACGCTGCAGAACTACTGGCAGGCGGCCAAGACCGTCGAGCCCGTGCCCTACAGCGAATTCGAGAAGGCGCTGGCCGAGGGGCGCGTCGCCGAAGTGCTGGTGTCGGACCGCACGGTCACCGGGCGCCTGAAATCGCCGGACAGCCGGGGCAAGACCACCATCGTGGCCACTCGCGTCGAACCCGACCTGGCCGAGCGGCTGTCCAAGTACGACGTGCCTTACGCGCGGGTGGTGGAAAGCACCTGGCTACGTGATGTGCTCTCCTGGATTCTGCCGGCGGTGGCCTTCTTCGGCGTCTGGTTCTTCCTGTTCCGCCGCTTCGCCGAGAAGCAGGGCATGGGCGGCTTCCTGAGCATCGGCAAGAGCCGTGCCAAGGTATTCATGGAGAAGAACACTGGCGTGACCTTTGCCGATGTCGCTGGTGTCGATGAGGCCAAGGCGGAGTTGGTTGAGATCGTCGATTTCCTCAAGAATCCGCAGGAGTATGGACGGCTCGGGGCGCGCATCCCGAAAGGTGTGTTGCTGGTTGGCCCGCCCGGCACGGGCAAGACCCTGCTGACCAAGGCCGTGGCGGGCGAGGCCGGGGTACCGTTCTTTTCCATCTCAGGCTCGGAGTTCGTCGAGATGTTCGTCGGCGTGGGTGCAGCGCGCGTGCGCGACCTGTTCGAGCAGGCCCGCGGGCAGGCGCCGGCCATCATCTTCATCGACGAGCTCGATGCGCTGGGCCGCGCGCGCGGCGTCGGCGGCCCCATCGGCGGCCACGACGAGCGCGAGCAGACCCTCAACCAGCTGCTCACGGAGATGGACGGCTTCGACAGCTCGGTCGGGCTGATCATCCTCGCCGCCACCAACCGCCCCGAAATCCTCGACCAGGCGCTGCTGCGCGCCGGTCGCTTCGACCGTCAGGTGCTGGTGGACCGGCCCGACAAGAAGGGACGGCTGGACATCCTGAAAGTCCACGTCAAGAAGGTGACGCTGGCTCAGGATATCGATCTCGAACAGGTGGCTGCGCTGACCACGGGCTTTTCGGGTGCAGACCTCGCGAACCTGGTCAACGAGGCCGCGCTGGCCGCGACCCGGCGCAAAGCGTCCGCCGTGGAGTTGCAGGATTTCACCGCCGCCATCGAGCGCATCGTGGCGGGCCTGGAGAAGAAGAACCGAGTGCTCAATCCCAAGGAGCGGGAAACCGTGGCCTATCACGAGATGGGGCATGCGCTGGTGGCGCTGGCGCTGCCCGGCACCGATCCGGTACACAAGATTTCAATCGTTCCGCGTGGCATCGGTGCACTCGGCTACACCCTGCAGCGGCCCACCGAAGACCGATTTCTGATGACACGTGCCGACCTGGAGCACAAGATCGCCGTGCTCCTGGGAGGGCGCGCGGCTGAGAAGCTCGTGTTTGGCGAGCTGTCCACAGGGGCTTCAGACGATCTCGCGCGGGCCACCGACATCGCCCGCGATATGATTACGCGCTTCGGCATGGATGAGGGCTTGGGGTACGTTGCTTTTGAGGCACAGAGGCCGCGTTTTCTTGATGCGCCTGAACTGGTACAGGGTGGCTGCCGGGTAGCCGAATCGACTCAGACACGCATCGACCAAGCCATCCGTGACATCGTGATGGGTGTGTTTGATCGTGCATACCGAATTCTCGAAATTAACCGAGAAGTGCTGGAGCGGTGCGCGCGCGAACTGCTCGCACGGGAAACGCTGGATGAATACAGCATCCGGCAACTGACGCAAGGGCTACAGCTCGAATCCCCATGTCACAGCGGCCCAACTGCCGGAGCCATTACTTCCTCTGTGTCCCAAGGAGCCCCCTCATGAGTGACAGCATTCATATCGTCTGCCCACACTGCCAATCCATCAATCGCGTGCCAGCCAACAAGTTGGCAGAGAAGCCCAATTGCGGGCGGTGCCAGCACCCGCTGTTCACCGGAGAACCCATTGATCTGACCACAGCGACCTTCGCCCGTCATCTGGAGCGCAGTGACCTGCCGCTGCTGGTTGACTTTTGGGCGCCGTGGTGTGGACCGTGCAAGATGATGGCGCCGCAGTTCGAGCAGGCAGCCTCCCTGCTTGAACCCAAGGTGAGGTTGGCCAAGGTAAATACCGAGGCCGAGCCTCACCTGGCCGCCCAGTTCGGTATTCGCAGCATTCCAACCCTGATTTTGTTCCGGGGGGGACATGAGGTTGCACGTCAGGCGGGCGCCATGGGCGCGCAGGACATTATGCGCTGGGTGGCTTCGCAATTGCCCCGGTGATTCAGGTGTGATCGAGTCGTCTTCTCGGACTCTCCGTTCCATTAACGTTTCATTGAAAGAGAGAGCGCAACGCTTATGAATAAAGAATCTGGCCACACGGCCCTTGACGAGATACGCTCCCAGTGGCGGTTGATGACGGTTTACGAGCGCTTCGAGCAGTTCGTTGCCATCACGCTTTCGGGCGTCATCGCGTTGGTAATTGTGATTTCGCTGATTCAGTTGATTCGGCTGGTGTTCACACTGCTCGTCATGGATGCGCTGAATCCACTGGATCATAAGGTTTTCCAGCTGGTGTTCGGTGCCACCATGACGCTGCTGATCGCCATGGAATTCAAGCATTCGATCGTCAAAGTGGCTCTGCGCAAGGAAAGCATCATCCAGGTCAAGACCGTCATTCTGATCGCGATCCTGGCACTGGCCCGCAAGTTCATCATCCTAGAACCCGACGTTGATCCTGCCAAAGTGGCCGCGCTGGCGGGGACGGTACTGGCCTTGGGTCTGACCTATTGGCTCATGCGTGAACGCGATGACCGCAAGAGCGAGTAATGGAGGCATGACCCCCTATGGTCTAGTCGGCCGACACGATGCCAGGTCGAGGCACCGCTGGCTCAATCGCTTTCAAACCGCGCTGCTGGTTTTGACCCTGGTGGGGATCGCAGCTGCCGCTGGCAGTCTGCTGTTCGGCGAGATTGGCCTTTGGCTGGCACTGGCAACATGCGCATTGACCCTGCTGATCGAACCTGTCGCCGCCTCCGCGATGACCTTGCGTCTGTATGGCGCCCGTCCCTTGCGCCCTGATGAAGCCCCCGCAATCTGGTCGTTGCTGCGAGCGCTCGCAGCTCGCGCAGGATTGCCGAACACGCCGGTTCCGTACTATGTGCCCAGCGACATCGTCAATGCCTTTGCCACCGGCTCCAGGCGCCTTGCCTCCATTGCCCTCACCGATGGCCTGCTCCGCAGCCTGAGTATGCGCGAACTGCAAGCCGTGCTGGCGCATGAAGTCGCGCACATCGCTCAAGAAGATCTTCGTGTCATGGGCTTGGCCGATTCGATCAGCCGGCTCACGAACCTGCTGGCGTTGTTGGGTCAGGTCGCGCTCCTGATCAGCATGCCAGCCTTGCTGGTCGGTGCAGCAGAAATTAACTGGATTGGCTTACTGTTGTTGGCCGCTTCGCCGCAACTTGCACTGCTCGCACAGTTGGGTCTGTCACGTGTGCGAGAGTTCGATGCCGACCGGATGGCAGTAGAGCTGACGGGAGATCCGCACGGGCTCGCCTCGGCGCTGGCGAAGATCGAGCGGGTGAGCCGCTCGTGGCGAGCCTGGTTGTTGCCCGGCTGGGGGAATCCCGAACCGTCCTGGTTGCGCACGCATCCGGCGACAGAGGATCGTATCGCGCGCCTGATGGCGTTGGCGCCTCAGCCATCGCAGGCCCTGCCGTACCAAACGGAATATCTCGCGCCAAGGTCGTTCGCCCCGATGCGCCCGCCACGCCGGGGCCTGAGCGGCCTTTGGCGCTAAATCACTCGAAAGGAACCCCCGCCATGGCTTACCACGATCCTTACCCACAACGCCCAGCTCCGGATCATTTCGTCCGGCGGTGGCTCTTCATCACTGCGTGCGTTGCCGCACTCATGCTGTTCTGGCAGTTCCTGCCCGCCATCGAGGCCTGGTTCAGCCCGCGCCAAGCCGCTGAGCGCACCGTCACGCCGCGTGGCGATCTGGCCGCTGACGAACAGGCCACCATCGAACTGTTCGAGAAATCCCGGGGATCGGTGGTCTACATCACGACGTCCCAACTGGTACGAGATGTCTGGACGCGCAACGTCTTTTCCGTGCCGCGCGGGACGGGTTCGGGTTTCATCTGGGATGACGCCGGTCATGTCGTTACCAACTTTCATGTGATTCAGGGGGCGTCGGAGGCCACGGTCAAACTGGCCGACGGCCGCGATTACCAAGCCGCGCTGGTCGGAGTGAGTCCGGCACACGATATCGCGGTGCTCAAAATCGGCGTCGGCTTCCAGCGCCCGCCCGCCGTTCCGGTCGGCACCAGCGCAGACCTCAAGGTGGGACAAAAGGTGTTCGCCATCGGCAACCCCTTCGGCCTGGATTGGACACTCACCAACGGCATCGTGTCCGCGCTAGATCGATCGCTGCCCGGAGAATCTGGCGGAGTGACCATCGAACACCTGATTCAAACCGATGCCGCTATCAACCCCGGCAACTCGGGTGGGCCGTTGCTCGATTCCGCCGGCCGTCTGATCGGCATCAACACAGCGATCTACAGCCCTTCCGGTGCATCGGCTGGGATTGGCTTCGCCGTACCGGTGGACACGGTCATGCGTGTGGTGCCACAACTTATCAAGACCGGCAAATACATCCGTCCGGCGCTTGGGATCGAGGTAGACGAGCAGCTCAACCGCCGATTGCAGGCACTGACCAGTACCCAAGGCGTGTTTGTGCTCCGTGTCGCCCCTGGCTCAGCGGCGCAAAAGGCGGGGCTGAGCGGTATCACCGTTGGCCCCGAAGGCATCGTGCCGGGAGACCGTATCACAGGCATAGACGGCGCTCCCGTCGACGATGTCGCCAAACTGCTCGCACGGCTTGACGACCAAAAGGTAGGAGATGTTGTGGTCTTGTCAGTCGAGCGGGCCGGTAAGCCACGGGAAGTGCGCGTGGAGTTGCAACCTGGCGCCTGATCTGGAGTTGATGACTTCTGGGGATCGGCAAAGAATAACGATGGGATGCATGAAGTATTCGCGCCGCAGAAACTCGATGCCCTACACTTTGGTGTCCAGTAAGGAAATTTCAGCCTCTCGTCGCGCGAAGAGTCCCGGCAGCACTTTGCCGCCACCATAGACCCATCGACGCAGCTCTGTTGCGGCTGCACTCCAGTCTCGTTGGTTGATCCGCCGTCGCAGCGTCGAGGTCTGCAGCCGCCCCGCCCCGAGGTTGAACGTGAAGTCCACGATGGTCGCGATCCGGCTCTCGGGCTCGGTGGCCAGCACAGGGCAGTAGCGCAGCGTCGCCGCCAGAGCCGTCTGCAGATCTCGCGCCAGATAGGCCTCGGCTTCTGCCTCCGTGATCGGCGGATGCTTCGGATCGCAGAAGTGGCCGTAACCAATCGTCCAGAAGCCTGCGGGGCAGATGTAGGGAATGGCAGTGATCTCGATTCCACGCTTCACCTTACGACAAGCGAAATCCTGGACGGCGAGGAGCGCAAACCGATCAACTTCACACTACCCCGGCATTCACTCGCCATACCTCATTGCCCCAGCTTCCGTCGCAGAGTATTATGTCATCAATTTGATGATGTAAACTGCCTAGAAATGAGCAATCGAACAACCAATTTCGGTCTAACCGTCATCTTCCGTGGGTGAGGATCACCTGACCATGCATCCCCAGCGCGTTGAGAGCTTGAGCCACGCCCAGCGCGAGCGGCTGGCCTACATCGACTTCCGGCTCTACTTCTTCGGTGAGATTGGCCGCCCCGACCTGATCGACCGTTTTGGCGTTGCTCCGGCAGGGGCGACACGCGATTTGGCGCTGTACCGGGAAATCGCGCCGCAGAACATCACCTTCGACGGCAGCAACAAGATCTACCGCATCGGGCAGGCGTTCTCCCCGCTGTTCGACCACGCATCGCAGCGCGTGCTGTCGGCGCTGGCTCTGGGCTTCGGCGATGGCGTGACCGGCGCAACGCAGCCGCTGCTGCCGTGCGAGTCGCCTACCGCTCTGAGCAACCCCAGGATGGATGTGTTGGCCCCGGTCTGCCGGGCGATCCACGCCAAGCGACCCGTCGCCATCCGCTACCACTCGATGAGCAGCGGAGAGTCCGAGCGGGTCATCGTGCCCTTTGCCCTGGTGGACACCGGTCTGCGTTGGCACGTCCGGGCCTTTGATCGCAAGAGCGGGGAGTTTCGGGACTTTGTCGTCACGCGCATCGAAGCGCCGACCCTTCTTGATGAGGAGCCGCAGGCGAACGAGCGTCCGGACAACGACATCCAGTGGACGCGCATCGTCGAGCTGGACTTCGTGCCGCACCCGCGCCTTGAGCGCCCCGAGATCATCAAGATGGACTACGGGATGACCGACGGCTCGATCCGGATGCGTGTTCGCGCCGCCGTCGCGGGCTACATGCTGCTGCGCTGGAGCGTGGACTGCTCGCCCGACCATCGGCTCAAGGAAGAACAGTACCGCCTGTGGCTCAGCGATCCGCTGGCGCTGTACGGCGTCGAGAACGCCAAGCTGGCTCCGGGCTACCAAGCCCCAATCAGCCCAAAGAAACGATAGGAAAGAAGAAGACCAATGGCCAAGACACTTGAAGCCCACGACAAACTGATCCGGGAGATCTTCGAAGGCAGCTACCAGTTCGAGATTCCGGACTACCAGCGGGCCAGCAGCCAATACTTCCTCGGCAGCATTGTTCTGATCAAGAACGACCGGGACCCGAAGTCATCGGTGGTCGACGGCCAGCAACGCCTGTCTACGCTCACAATGCTGTTCGCCGTGTTGCGCACCGTGATGCCGGACGCGGCAGACGACATCACTGATTTCCTCTACAAAAAGGGCAAGGTCAGTCTTGGCGAGAAAAACGAGTACCGCCTGACTGCCCGCGAGGAAGATGCCGACTTCTTCCGCTCCAATATTCAGGAGCCGGGTGGCATCGCACAGTTGGTCGCCAGTACGGACAAGCTGAAAGACAGCCGTCTGCGTTACCGTGAAAACGCCACGCTGCTGCTCGAAAAGGCCAAGGCGCTTCCGCCTGCCGACCTCATTGCGCTGTGGCAGTTCCTCGCCAACGACTGCTCGCTGGTTGTCATCTCCACGCCCGACCTCGAAGCCGCATACCGCATCTTCTCCGTACTCAACAACCGGGGACTCGACCTCGCGCCTATCGACATCATCAAGGCGCAGGTCCTTGGCCTGATCCGCACCACGGCAGGCGACGTCAAGAGCCGCGCCTACGCCAAAGAGTGGAGCCGGATCGAAAGTTCGCTGGGCCGCGACGCCTTCGGTGACCTGTTTGGCCACATTCGCAGCATCTACGCCAAGAAGAAGCAGAAGTACATCCTGGTCAAGGAGTTCCAGGAGCACGTCACCGAGTACAAGACCCCCATCGACCTCGTCGACAAGGTCATCAAACCCTATGCCGAAGTGTGGGACTTCGTGCGCGATGCAGACTTCGAGGCCACCGAACACGCCGAGACGATCAACGAACACCTGTCTTGGCTCAACCGCGTGGACTTCAAGGACTGGGTGCCCCCGGCACTGGTCTACTTCAAGCGCTTCCGGCAGCAACCCAAACTGCTCGCAGAGTTCTTCCAGTCACTGGAACGCCTGACCTATTTCCTGTTGGTCACCAAGGTGGGCATCAACGAGCGCATCGAAACCTACGCCGCGCTCACCAAGGAAATTGAACCGGAGGCCTTCAAGGGGGATCTGGCTGCGCTCACCACGCTGACACTGACAGACGCGCAAAAGCGCAAGTTCGTCGCGGCACTCGATGGAGACGTTTACGACGATCTGCCCAAGGCACGGATGGCGCTGGTCTTGCGCCTTGAGTCCTTGGTGCGCGCCCCCGGCGTGCAGCTTCAAGATGCCGTGTCTCTGGAGCACGTTCTGCCGCAAACCCCGCCAGACGGTTCGGACTGGATCAAGTGGTTCCCGGATGAAGACGAGCGCGACGGCTGGACGCACCGTCTGGCCAATCTGGTTCCGCTGGATAGGAACAAGAACTCGTCTGCCAGCAACTATGACTTTGCCAAGAAGAAGGACGCCTACTTCAAGGGCAAAGGCAAGGCGTCGCCCTTCGTGTTGACGCAGGAAGTCAGAGCAGAAAACGAGTGGACGCCCACGCTTCTGGCCGAACGCCAGAAACGCCTTGTGGGCGTCCTCAAAGACCATTGGAATCTCGCCGTCTCCACAGGCACGGCGGCGAGTTGAGGAACGTATCGATGCAGAAGAACCAACAACAAGACCAAAGCCAGATCAAGTGGATTTCCGACTTCATCTGGAACATCGCTGACGACCGCCTGCGCGACGTCTACGTACGTGGCAAGTACCGCGACGTGATCCTGCCCTTCACCGTGCTGCGACGGCTCGACGCCGTACTCGAAGCCACCAAGGACGCGGTGCTCGAGCGCAAGAGGTTTCTCGACACCCACAAGGTGGCCGAGCAGGACGGCGCGCTGCGCATGGCGGCAGGCCAGGCGTTCTACAACGTCTCGGAGTTCACGCTGGCCAAGCTCAAGGCCAGCGCGGCGGGGCAGCGGCTGCGCGATGACTTCATTGCGTACCTGGACGGCTTCTCGCCCAACGTGCAGGAAATCCTCACCAAGTTCAACTTCCGCAACCAGATCCAGAAGCTGGTGGATTCCCACGTCCTCGGCTACCTGATCGACGACTTCCTCGACCCCGAGGTCAATCTCGCGCCGCTACCCGTGAAGGATGCCGACGGCCGCATCAAGCTACCCGCGCTGGACAACCACGGCATGGGCACGGTGTTTGAGGAGCTGATCCGCCGCTTCAACGAAGACAACAACGAAGAGGCAGGCGAGCACTTCACGCCGCGCGACGTGGTGCAGCTCATGGCCAAACTGCTGTTCCTGCCGGTGGCCGACCGGATCGAGTCCAGCACCTATTCGCTCTACGACGGCTCCTGCGGCACCGGCGGCATGCTCACCGTGGCCGAGGAAGCGCTACACGAACTGGCCGACCAGCACGGCAAGGAAGTATCCATCCACCTGTTCGGCCAAGAAATCAGCGACGAAACTTACGCCATCTGCAAGGCCGACCTGCTCTTGAAGGGCGAAGGAGCGGAGGCCGAGAACATCGTCGGCGGCGCGGACAAATCCACCCTGTCCGCCGACCAGTTCCGCAGCCGCGAATTCGATTTCATGATCTCCAACCCACCCTACGGCAAGAGTTGGAAGACCGATCTGGACCGCATGGGCGGCAAGAAGGAATTCAATGACCCGCGCTTCATCGTCAGCCACGCGGGCAACGCCGAATTCAAGCTCATCACCCGCTCCAGCGACGGGCAGCTCATGTTCCAGGTGAACAAGCTGCAAAAGATGAAGCACAACACGCCGCTGGGCAGCCGCATCGCGCTGGTGCATAACGGCTCAGCGCTGTTCACCGGGGACGCAGGCCAGGGCGAGAGCAACATCCGCCGCTGGGTGCTGGAGAACGACTGGCTCGAATCCATCATCGCCCTGCCGCTCAACATCTTCTACAACACGGGCATCGCCACCTACATCTGGGTGCTGGCCAACAAGAAGGCCGAAGCGCGGCGTGGCAAAGTGCAGTTGATCGATGCATCGCAGTGGTTCCAGCCGCTGCGCCGCAACCTCGGCAAGAAGAACTGCGAACTCTCGGACGGAGACATCCAGCGAATCCTCGACCTCTACCTCGGCGAGGCGCAGGAAACCGCCCAGTCCAAATGGTTCGACACCCAGGACTTCGGCTACTGGAAGATTACCGTCGAGCGTCCGCTGCGACTGAAAAGCCAACTCTCCGACGAACGCATCGAGCCCCTGCGTTTTGCCACCGGCGATGAGGCGCTGCGCGCCGAGATCTACGCCACCCACGGCGAGGCGCTTTATACCGAGTTCGCCAAGCGCAAACCGGCCATCGAGGCGTGGCTGAAGGGTGAGGACGAGAACGAAGACGACGACAGCGAAGACGGCGACAGCGGCGATGAAAGTGAAGCACCCGCCGCACGCAAGGCCGTGCCTGCCAAGCGCCGCAAGAAGCTGCTCGACGTATCGACGTGGCAGCGCGACAAGGGGCTAATGGAGGTAGCGCAACGGGCGCAGCAGGCCCTGGGCAGTGCTGTGTTCGACGACCACAATGAGTTCCGCACCCGCTTCGATGCTGCCCTGAAGGCGCAGGGCGACAAGCTCGGCGCGCCGGAGAAAAAGGCCATCTACAAGGCGGTGAGCTGGCGCGACGAAACCGCGCCGCCGGTTATCGCCAAGCGCAGCAAGCTCAAGGCAGGGGAACACTTCGAGCCCGGCTTCGACGGCGCGTACCTGGAAACCGTGGGCAAGGATCGCTTCATGGTCGAGTACGAGCCCGACAGCGAGCTGCGCGACACCGAGCAGGTGCCGTTGAAGGAGCCGGGCGGTATTGACGCCTTCTTCGCCCGCGAGGTGCTGCCACACGCACCGGACGCATGGATCGCCACGGACAAGACCCTGATCGGCTACGAGATTTCTTTCGCCCGCTATTTCTACAAGCCCACGCCCCTGCGCACGCTGGCAGAAATCCGCGCCGACATCGTCAAGCTGGAGCAGCAGACTGAAGGCTTGCTAGACAAGATCGTGGGAGGCGTGCCCGCATGAGCCAACGTATCGACCTTTTGGCGTCCATCGCCAACACGATTCAGGACTATCGGGGCGGGTCGCTCCCGCGGCCCATCCCCGACCACATCGAGCATTGGGTGCAGCAATTCGACGCTGCTGTGCAGCTGCCCATCCTCCAAGAGATCGACCACGTACTCAAGAAAATCTATTTCTCGAAAGAGGACGTGGCCAAGTTCCTCCGTGGCGCGATGCGCACTCAGAAGCTCACCGGCGACAGACCCGACAAGTTCTGGCGATCCGCCAGCTTCCTCGATATTCAGGGCGGCGGCAGCAGCCAAACCGACATGCTCGCCCTGTTCTCCGAGCAACTGGAAGATGAGCACGGATTCGGCATCGACGACTGCGGGCAAGGTGACGAAGTCTTCATCTATTTGGATGACGGCATTTTCACCGGCAACCGCGTGCGACGTGATCTGGAAGGATGGATTGGTGGCAACGCGCCCGCGCAGGCTAAGGTGCATGTGATCTGCATCGCAGAGCACAGTGGCGGACGGTATTACGCGAACACCAAGATTCAAGAAGTCATCCGAGGTTCGGGAAAGAATATCGATATCACGTGGTGGCACGCCATCGAGCTGGAGGACAGAAAGACCTACAGCGCAACGTCAGACGTGCTGCGCCCGACGGCGATCCCGAACGATCCTGCGGTGCAAGCCCATGTGGCTGCCATGCGGTACCCGCCCACGCTCAGAGCCGCTGGCAACCCCGGCGCTGCGGGTCTGTTCTCCAGCGACGCGGCCAAAATTCTGCTGGAACAGGAGTTCCTGAAAGCCGGTGTCCACATTCGGCAGATTTGCCCCAACCTCAGTGCCGTCCAGCGCCCCCTGGGGCACATGACGCTGGAAACGCTGGGCTTCGGCTCGCTCATCGTCACCTACCGCAATTGCCCCAACAACGCGCCGCTGGCGTTCTGGGTGGATGCGCCGTGGTATCCGCTTTTCCCGCGAACCACGAACACGCAGACGGCGATGAGAAGGATGTTTGCCGATCTGACCGGAGGCGACCTCTGATGAGCGGAAGAGATCAGAGTCGCACTTACAGCCGCAAGGACAGCGTCGTCTTCCTCAAGACCGACGAACCGTTTGGTGGCCTATCCAACATGGCGGGGGGCTACCCGATCCATGTTAATGGGGTACGGATACTAACCTCCGAGGCGCTGTATCAGGCCTGCCGCTTTCCGCATCTTCCCGACGTGCAGAAGCTGATCATCGGCCAGATCAGCCCTATGACGGCCAAAATGCGGAGCAAGCCCTACCGTAAGGATTCGCGCCCGGATTGGGATCAGGTGCGCGTGCGCATCATGCGCTGGAGCCTGCGCATGAAGCTGGCCAACAACTGGAACGCCTTCAGTACGTTGCTGCTGAAGACTGGCGAGCGACCCATCGTCGAGGAATCGCGCAAGGACGATTTTTGGGGAGCCAAGGTCGTTGACGACGGCGACACGCTGGTCGGCATGAACGTTTTGGGCAGGCTACTGATGGAGTTGCGCGAGCAGGTGAAGCAGCAAGGGCGCGACGCAGCCCTGGACATCGCACCGCCGGACATTCCACAGTTCCTGCTGTTCGGGCAGGCGATTGAAGTGGCAGTGGGACTGCCAACGCCGCAGGCCGCCGAAGTACAGGAGCAGGGCTCCCTATTCGGTGCGGACACAGCCATCGCAGTCGAGGCTGTAGCTGATCCGGCACCGGTTGTTCCAGCCAAGACGGTAAATCAAACCTTTCGCGCATCGGGGCTTCCTTGGGTACCGCACATACCTGAAAGCTGGCAAGTGCTGCGCAATGGCCGCCTATTCGGTCATCGCGTCGAAATGGGCTTCCCCGATCTACCCATTCTGGAAGTGTCGCTGCGCACCGGCGTGCGTGTGCGTGACATGGAAAACCTGAAGCGCAAGCAGGTGATGAGCCAGAAGGAGAAGTACAAACGCGCAGCCAAAGGCGACATCGCCTACAACATGATGCGGATGTGGCAAGGCGCGGTCGGACCCGCGCCAGTTGACGGGCTGGTCAGCCCGGCCTATGTCGTGGTGAAACCCTACGACGAGGCCAACAGCAGCTACTACAGCTACCTGTTCCGCACGGCGGCGTACATGCAGGAGGTCAACAAGTTCTCACGCGGCATCGTGGCGGATCGCAACCGGCTGTATTGGGAGTCCTTTAAGCAGATGCCCTCGCTCGTGCCCCCGCGCCCCGAGCAAGACCAGATCGTCGCCTACCTCCGAGCGCAGGACGCGCACATCGCCCGCTTCATCCAGGCCAAACGGGATCTGATCAAGCTGCTCACCGAACAAAAGCTGCGCATCATCGACCACGCCGTAACACGTGGCCTCGACGCATCGGTGGCGCTGAAGCCGTCCGGCATCGAATGGCTGGGTGAGGTGCCGGAGCATTGGGAAGTAGCCCTCATTAAGCACGTCGCGGACGTGCGCTTCAGCGGTGTGGACAAACATTCACACGACCACGAAACACCGGTGCGCCTGTGCAATTACACCGACGTCTACAAGAATGACCGCATCACCGACGATATGGACTTGATGCGCGCCACAGCGACGGCGGCGGAGATCGCCCGCCTGACGCTGAAAGCGGGCGATGTCATTCTGACGAAAGATTCCGAAACGCCGGACGACATCGGTGTACCCGCGTGGGTACCGGAGGATTTGCCCGGCGTGGTTTGCGCGTATCACCTTGGTCTGCTGCGCCCCGTACCGGATCGCGTGTTGGGAGAGTTCCTGTTTCGCGCCATCGGCTCGGCGCGCACGGCGCAGCAGTTCCATGTTCTCGCCACCGGCGTCACGCGCTTTGCACTCGGTAAGCACGATGTGAAGAACGCAGTCATCGCGTTACCACCCGTCGAAGAGCAAAAAGCCATCTGCCGCTGGATCACCGACGAATGCAAGCCGCTGGATGACGCGATTGCCCGCACCGAAGAGGAAATCAAGCTGATCCGCGAATACCGCGACCGTCAGATTGCCGATGTGGTCACCGGTCAAGTGGACGTGCGCGGCTGGCAACCCGGCCCGGAGGACGTGGTGGACGACGCGGCGCTGGCCGCGCTCGGCGATGACCCAGATGATGTGACCGTAGAGGAGGATGGCGATGGCGAAGACTGACACCAGCGAGCGCTGGTTCGAGGCGCGTGTGGTGCGTGGCCTGACCGGCGTGCCGCAGCCCGAGTACAGCCATGAGTTGGCTCCCACGGACTTTGCTGCCACGCACAACGGCTACGTGCAGGGCAAGCCCACGGACTACAACCGCGATGTGGCGCTGGATGTGGCGCAGTTGCTGGCTTTCCTGCAGACCACCCAGCCCAAGGCGGTGGAAACACTGGAGCTGGCGGTGGACGGCATCAAGCGCACCCAGTTTCTGCACCGCCTGCAAGGCGAGATCACCAAGCGCGGCGTGGTCGATGTACTGCGCAAGGGTGTGAGTCATGGGCCGGTGCACGTCGATCTGTACAAGCTGCTGCCCACGCCGGGCAACGCCGTCGCAGCGGATGCCTTCGGCAAGAACATCTTCAGCGTCACCCGGCAGCTGCGCTACAGCAACGATTCCGGCAATGAACTGGACTTGGCGATTTTCATCAACGGCCTGCCGGTGCTGACCTTTGAGTTGAAAAACTCGCTGACCAAGCAGACCCTGGCCGACGCCATTGTCCAGTACCAGACCACGCGCAGCCCGCAGGAACTGCTGTTCCAGTTGGGCCGTTGCGTGGCGCACATCGCGGTCGATGACGCGGAGGCCGCGTTCTGCACTGAGTTGAAGGGCAAAGCCTCTTGGTTCCTGCCGTTCAACCAGGGCTGGAACAGCGGCGCGGGCAACCCGCCCAACCCGGATGGTCTGAAGACCGATTACCTGTGGAAGCAGGTGCTGACCCGCGAGTCGCTGGCCAACATCATCGAGAGTTACGCGCAGGTGGTAGAAGAGGAAGAAGCGGATGCCAGTGGCAAGAAACGCAAGAAGCGCAAGCAGATCTTCCCGCGCTTCCATCAGTTGCGCGCGGTGCGTGCCCTGCTGCGCCGCGCCCATACCGACGGAGTGGGAAAGCGCTATCTGATCCAGCATTCGGCGGGCAGCGGCAAGAGCAACACCATTGCCTGGCTGGCGCACCAATTGGTGGAGCTGCCAGATTGCCCGCACCATCAAGGGCTACGACCACGTAGCGGCGATCTTCGGCCACTCCGACAACGCGCAGGAGCTGCGCGAGTACCTGCGCCGTGGCAAGAAGATCATCGTCACCACGGTGCAGAAGTTCCCGTTCATCCTCGATGAGCTGGGCGACCTCTCCGGCAAGAGCTTCGCGCTGTTGATCGACGAAGCGCATTCCAGCCAAGGCGGCAAGACCACGGCGCGGATGCACGAAGCCCTCGGCGGCAAGGCGGCCGAGGAGGAGTTCGAGGAGGACAGCACGCAGGATGCGGTCAATGCCGAAATCGAGAAGCGCATCGCATCGCGCAAGCTGCTGGTCAACGCCAGCTACTTTGCATTCACGGCCACACCCAAGAACAAGACGCTGGAGTTGTTCGGCGAGAAGACTCTCGTCGGCGACAAGGTGCAGTTCCGCTCGCCCGAAGAACTGACCTACACCACCAAGCAGGCCATCCAGGAGAAGTTCATCCTCGACGTAGTGGAGAACTACACCACCTACGACAGCTTCTACCAAGTGGCCAAGACGGTGGCGGACGACCCGGAATTCGACAAGGTGAAGGCGCTGAAGAAGATTCGTCACTACGTCGAATCGCACGACAAGGCCATCCGCCGCAAGGCCGAGATCATGGTCGACCACTTCATCGCGCAGGTGGCGGGCAAACAGAAGATCGGTGGCAAGGCGCGGGCGATGATCGTGTGCAACGGCATCGCGCGGGCCATTGACTACTGGCGCGAGGTGTCGGACTACCTCATGCAGATCAAGAGCCCGTACAAGGCCATCGTGGCGTATTCGGGCGACTTCGAGATTGGCGGGCAGAAGAAGACCGAGGCCGATCTCAACGGGTTTCCGAGCAAGGACATTCCGGCCAATCTCAAGCAAGACCCGTATCGATTCCTGATCGTCGCCAACAAGTTCGTCACCGGCTTTGACGAACCCTTGCTGCACACGATGTACGTGGACAAGCCGCTGGCGGGCGTGCTGGCGGTGCAGACCCTGTCACGCCTGAACCGGGCGCATCCACAGAAGCACGACACCTTTGTGCTCGACTTCGCCGACAACTCCGAAGCGGTGAAGGCGGCGTTCCAGGATTACTACCGCGCGACCATCCAGACTGGCGAAACCGACGCCAACAAACTGCACGACCTGAAGGCCGAACTCGATGGGCAGCAGGTGTACAGCTGGCAGCAGGTGGAAGACTTGGTGGCGCTGTACGTGAGCGGCGCAGACCGGGACAAACTCGATCCGATCCTCGATGCGTGCGTGGCCGAATACTCGGACAAGCTCG
>JAEKKX010000021.1 GCA_019510125.1 Lysobacterales bacterium | reverse complement strand
TGGTGATGCGCGTCGTCGTTGTACAACCGGATGTACAGTCCTTGGCGAATGACCAACTGGGAACGTAACTGTAGCTCCAGGTCTGATCGGCCAATCCAGGACCGGTGATCTTCTTGGAGATCAGCGATTTTGCCAAATACGCGCTCGGGACCCCATACGAACCGAACCAGATATCGGTCATCACGGATCCAAACAAACCACAACCGCCAGGAGTGTTATCAGAACCATGAATCAGTGACCTGAGGACAAACGTTCCTTGCGCACCGCTGGGGTGGGTGAACACCAGTGTTGACAGGTTATAACTGGCTGCGGGGTCTTGAGAACGGTATCCGGTGGCATTCTGCTCGCAAGCGTTGTCATAGAATGCAGCAGGCAGGATGGGGGATTTTGCATACCACCACATCATGTCGCCTGCGAAAGTCCATTTGCTTTGATCTGGCAACAGCACTTCCGTCAGTTTCGGACCGAATGGAGTTATTGCGCCGTAGGTGTACTTCCAGACCTGTCCGAGCGCATGCACCTCAGAGACTTGCCCTGTTTGGTTATAGGTAATATCCAAACGCGCGCCATCGCTCGATACGATCGAGGTCAGCCGGTGTTTGTTTGCCGGATCGAAGTTGTAGTTCACGATATTGCCGTGTCGATCCTCCACTTTTGTTGCGTATAGGAACACGTCAGAGGTCGGCACCAGCAAACCGGTTGGATCGGTGCCATCGCCATTGCTGTCGCGGTAGTATTCTTTGTTCAGAACATCGAAGGCATTGCGACTGGCCATCCAGTCGAAGTAGTACTTGGTTCCGTTGGGGAGCTTTACGAAAAATCCTTCGCCAGCCCCGTTTTTCAATTGCGGCAAGCAGCCGACTCGCCAAAATCCGTTGGTCGCGCCGATGTATGTTTGACCATCCTGAGGGATGGCGTGGCCTGACAACTGCTTGAGCAAATTTTCATAGCCCGCGCCCGGGATGTTGATATGAATGCCGCTCCAGTAAAGGTACGCTGGCATGACGGTGGTGTTGTAGTCAGGCGACGGGCCGACCGTTTGCGTTGGACCACTCTGGCTTCCGCTGCATCTGGCCCCGCCTCCATTGTCCCAGCCGCGGCGCGTGTCGAATGTCGCCATCATGTAGGGGATGTCGATCTCCCACCCAGAGCCAAGAGGGAACTGAGCGCTGTCTGCACCTTGCTTTTCACGCGGGGTATGGCGCGTGAATTCGACCCGCAGGCCAGAATTCGTTGGCACGGAGACATCGGTCTGGGAGAAATGGGTGGAGCCGTCCTTGTTGTTGACCTGCTCGCCAAACAAGTCCCCAGTGAGCGGCGCGACATGATGGCCGCGGAGTATTTCGTTGTATGTCTTGTCCGTGCTGATCTGAGCGCTGACATTTCCGCTGATCAGTAGCAGGGCAAACAGCACGTACTTCATGAAGCATTCCCCTTTTCTCGTAAAGGCAACATGAGATTGCCGATTGTTTTACCTGACCAGATTGACGTCGAACTTGAGTGATCGACGTTGCATACCGCCCGTTAGAAGCCGCTCCGAGGGGGCGCGCGACCGGTACAGGGCGCGACGTCACTTAAGAACTCGGTCACCCACAGGCGGGCCTGGAACTGGATTGGGTTCACCGCCATGGCGGGCGCCTCCGGTGGGACCTTAGGCCAAACTGCGCCTTCAATGCCTCAAATCGTGCATATGCGCATTGTCGCAAGAGATGGATACAGCGCCATCTTGAAGATGGATCTTCTCTCCGAGAAAGACCATCTCCCAGCGCGGAGAAGCTACGATTTCGCTCGACTTGCTTTTCGTTGGCGACACTCGTACTGACCCGCGCCACAGTTGCGCGTGACCTCAGTTAAGGGCGGGATATGCGGAAGCAATCAGGAAGGCCCTGCTGAGAAACAGCGTTGGCCATTCATGTCAATCGATGAATTGTGCGCTGAATCTATCCTCGATCTGGACCAAGCGCAAGCATCAAACCTGCACACATGAGATCCTGCTGTCGCGTAAAGAAAAGGCCCTTGCCCGGCGGGGTCGCCGGACAAGGGCCAGGTGCGCCTGTGGAAGGCGGCGATGCGTCAGAAGCGATAGTTCACGCCGAGCAGGTAGGTGCGACCCCACTCGATGTATTCCAGCGGACGATCCTTGCTGCCGGCATAGGTGCGATACGCCGAGTTGGTGAGGTTGCTGGCCTGCAGCAGCAGGCTCAGGCCTTCCATCGCGCCCGGGCCGAACGTGTAGCCGACCTGGGCGTCGGTGATGTTTTCGCCGACCACGTAGCGCAGGGTCCGGTTGCCGTTGAAGTTGCCGATCTCGCCGATGAAGTCCGAACGCCTGCGCTGGCTGATGCGCGCCTCGAAGCCGTTGTTCTCGTAGTAGGCGGTGAGGTTGTAGACACGCTTGGACAGGCCGGGGAGTTCGATCTCGCCGTCGCCGACGCTGGAAGCGCTCTCCGGGTCGCGGATCTTGATGTCGCTGTCGTTGAAGCTGGCGCTGGCGACGATGCCGAAACCGCGCAGCGATTCGCTGAACAGATCCAGCGGCATCGAAGCGGTCAGCTCCAATCCCTGCAGCTTGCCGCCCTTGTTGTTGTAAGGGGCGGTAAAGGTGCCGGTGTTCTGCACTGGCGGCGTACCTGCCGGGGGCACGTAGCCCGCCAGAAGATCGCTGAAGTCGTAACCGTCGCGCTTATCCGTGTAAATATAGGTGCGCAGGTCCTTGTAGAAGAATGCTGCAGCGACATAGCCCTTCGAACCGAAATATTTTTCGTAGGAAATATCCAGCGCGTTCGCACGCCAGGGGTCGAGCATGGGGTTGCCGCCGCTGCCGCCGGGCTTGCCGGTATTGGTGTCCACACCGAAATCGAGCGATGAGCGCAGTTGGTCCACGCGCGGGCGCGCCACCTGTCTGGCCAAGGCCAGGCGCAGGGTCTGGTCGTGATCGAACGAGAACGCCAGATTCAGGCTGGGCAGGATATCGGTGTAGCTCTTGCCCAGTTCGATCGGCTGGACATTGCTGCCAGCCGGCCTGCTGGCATCCCAATACTGCGAGTTGGACGACTGGTTCACATGCTGCACCTGGAAGCCGACATTGCCGCGCACCGGCACCGAACCCCACTGGGTGTCGATATTCGCCCGCACGTAGCCGGTGGAGATCTTTTCATCCACCCGCCAGGCCTTCGGGATCAGATAGGACAGGTTATCCACCGGATTGAAGGTCATATAACGCGCGACTGCGGCCGGCACGTTCCATGACGGGATCCGGCCGATACCGGCGAATCCAAGATCCACCAGACCATATTGCAGGTCCGGAGCGATGGCCGTATCTCCCTGGGCACCCACGTTGATGTTGCCTTCGGGCTGGCGCTTGTTCTTTTCGCGATCAGCGTAGTTCAGGCCGACATCGAAGCCAGACAACCAGCGCCAGGAAGCCGGTGCGGGCAGTTCCGCTGCCAGCTTGAAGGTTTTCAGCTCATCGTCGACGCTCGGTACCTTGCCATACCCCGAGCCGTAAATCGTATTCCGCAGGTACAGTCGTGTGGGATCGGAATAGTCCAGCGTCGGAACCATCTGCGAGAAACCACCGTTACGGTACGTCAGCCGCACGGTGTCGTACTGCGGCGCCGGCACCAATTGCAGATTGTTCTCCAGATTCAGTTCGTCGCGCTTGGCCTTGGACCAACCAAAATCGGCCACGATCCGGGCGCTGCCTATGGCGAAGACATTGTTCCAGCCCAAGGCATTGATCGTGTCTTCACGCCGGTTGTACATGCCGCGCACGAGCGGATAGACGCCCGTCAGCGTCCCACCCGTAAACGTGCCATTGTTGTTGACGGTGACATTGCTGTACACGCAAGACGGATTGCACGGAAAATTTCCGTTGTATTGCGTGTTCATTTCCCACTGGTTGGCCGTATCGACCTGCTTGGCCTCGGAATGCAGCAAGTCCAGGGTGCTGGTCCAGGTTTCGTTAGGCCTGAACTGCAAGGTCGCCATGGCCGCGTCACGCTTGGTGTCGCCCGTGCGGCGCAGTGCCTTGATGCCGTCGCTGGCATAGGTGCCTGCGGGCAACCCTGGACGTGCGTCGTTCTTCCAGGGTTCGTACAAACCGACCTGGTTTTCCTGGATCGGCGTCTCGGAGTGGGAGTAGCCGATCGAGAAGCCGAACCGGCCGTCTTCGGATCGATCGATGAAGCTGGCGTTGAAGCGGTTGCCGTTGGCGTCCTGGTTCGCGGCGGAGCCCAGCGAATTGCGCTGGTAGCGGCCGCTGACGGCGATGACGCGGTCCTTGAAGTTCAGGGGCCGCACGGTCTGCAGGTCCACCGTGCCGGACAGGCCCTGGCCGAGCAGGCCGGCATCGGGCGTCTTGTACACGGTGACGCTGCTGATGAGTTCGGAAGGGTACTGGTCGAATTCGACGCTGCGGTTGTCGCCGGTGCTCACCATCTCGCGGCCGTTGAGCAGCGTGGTCGCGAAGTCCGGCGACAGGCCGCGGATGCTGATGACCTGGGCGCGACCGGCGACGCGCTGCGCGGCCAGGCCGGGCAGGCGGGCGATGGACTCGGCGATGCTGACGTCGGGCAGTTTGCCGATGTCTTCGGCGGAAACCGCCTCGACGATCGAGGTCGACTCCTTCTTGGTGTCGGTCGACGCTTCGATGCTGCGCCGGATGCCGGTCACCTTGATGGTGTCGAGGTCATTGGCGCCGGTGGTGTCGTTCTGGTCGGCCGTTTGCGCTTGCGCGGCGGCGGCCATCATCAGCGCGGCCGAAGCCAGCGCCACGCTCAACAGGTTTCGCTTCAAAGGCTGCATGGATCCCCTCCACAGCAACTGGAATTCGTTGGCGGGGCCATCGTGATCGGCCTCGTCGAGCGAGGGCGCCGCGGTACCCGGCATGTCCAGGGTCCAGCCTGTCCCCGGCACGCAGCGGCGATGGTAGTGCCTGCCCGACCGGCAAACAGACGCCTGCATACGTATTCATGCAAAAACCCCGCCAAATCAGCGTCATGCAAGCGTGATCGCGCGGATTTTCAGGGGTTTTCCGGGGTCGGCCGGGCGGCGGCCGGATCGCTCAGTTCCGGTGCCAGAGGGCCGCGGCCAATCCGGCGAACACGGCCATCCCGACCCAGTGGTTCGCGAGGAAGGCGCGGAAGCAGGCCGCGCGGTCGCGACGGCGGGCGATGGCGAACTGCCAGAGCACGCAGCCGGCCGCCGCCGCGAGTCCGATCCACCACGCGCCGCCGAGTCCGGCCTGGCGACCGACCAGCCACAGCCCGGCGAAGAACAGCGCGTAGAGGATGCCCAGGGCGACCAGGTCGAGGTCGCCGAACAGGATCGCGGTGGACTTCGCGCCGGCGCGCAGGTCGTCCTCGCGGTCGACCATCGCGTACCAGGTGTCGTAGGCGGTGGTCCACAGGATGTTGGCGACGTACAGCACCCAGGCCATCGCCGGCACCTCGCCGCGGATCGCGGCGAAGCCCATCGGGATGCCCCAGCCGAAGGCCAGGCCCAGGTAGACCTGCGGCAGGTAGGTGTGGCGCTTGAGGTAGGGATAGGTCGCGGCCAGCAGCACGCCGACGATGCTCATCAGAATCGTCAGCCGGTTCAGGGTCAGCACCAGCGCGAACGCGACCAGCATCAGCACCGCGAACACCGCCAGCGCCTCGCGCCCGCGGACCGCGCCGGTCGCCAGCGGTCGCCCTTTCGTGCGCTCGACCAGCGGATCCAGCCAGCGGTCGGCGTAGTCGTTGATCACGCAGCCGGCCGAGCGGGTCAGCCACACACCCAGCGAGAACACCACCAGCGTCCACACCGGCGGCACGCCGTCGGCGGCCAGCCACAGCCCCCACCACGTCGGCCACAGCAGCAGCAGCCAGCCGATCGGACGATCGCCGCGGACCAGCTTCCAGTACTGGCCCAGGCGCTCGCGCCAGAAGGGGACATCGGCAGGCAGATCGGGACTTCGGCTCATCTCGGGAACGGTGTCGGTCGGGGAGGCTCGCACCTTCCGCCCGAATCGGGGACAATGCGCGCCACGCGCCTGTAGCTCAGCCGGATAGAGTAGCGGCTTCCGAAGCCGTTGGTCGGGGGTTCGAATCCCTCCAGGCGCGCCATCCACTCCCGGGCCTCCCCGACACGATGCCGGCCACCCGCCATGCCCGCATGCCAGTCCGCACCGACCGAAACGGGGACGGATTGAACATCGCGCAGGCCAGCCGGGCCACCGGCGTGTCGGCAAAGGCGATCCGCGAATACGAAGCGCTGTGCCTGATCCCGCCGGTGCCGCGCCAGGGCACGGGCGCCTACCGCGTGTTCTCGCCCGCGCATCTGGAAGCGATCCGGCTGATCCGGCGGGCGCAGGGGCTCGGCTTCACGCTGCGCGAGATCCGCGCGCTCGGGCGCGAGGACTGCTCGCCGGACTGGCCGCGCATCCGCGCCGCCGCCGCGGACAAACGCCACACCCTCGAAACGGAACGCCAGCGCCTGCAGGCACGGCAGGACGCGCTGGATGCGTTCGAGCGCCTGCTCGGCGAGCTGCTGGGCGAAGGCGATGCGCATGACGTGGGCGCCGCGCTGGATCGCCGCCCGCCGCCGGACCGGTCCTGACGGACGGGCGCGCGGCCGCTTGACCTTGCCTGCGGGGGCAGGGTTTAGATTGCGCGCCGGTTTCCCCACGACGAGATCGGCATGCCCAAACAGATCCTGGTCATCGATGGCCACCCCGACCCTGGCAGCTTCACGGCCTCCATCGCCGAGGCCTACGCACAGGGCGCCCGTGCGGCCGGGCACGAGGTCCACCTGCTGCACCTGGGCGAGCTCGCGTTCGACCCGGTCCTGCACAGCGGTTTCCGCAGCAAACAGCCGCTGGAGCCCGATCTGATCGCGGCGCAGGCGGCGATCCAGCGCGCGGACCACGTCGTGTTGGCCTTCCCGCTGTGGTGGGGCGGGCTGCCGGCGCTGCTGAAGGGCTTCTTCGACCGCACGCTGCTGCCCGGCTTCGCGTTCCGCTACCGCGCCGGCCACCGCGGCTGGGACAAGCTGCTGACCGGGAAGACCGCTCGGCTGCTCCTGCTCACCGACACGCCGTCGTGGGTGTACCGTTGGATCTACCGCAGCCCGGCCACGCGGCAGTTGCGCCTGCAGATCCTGGGGTTCTGCGGCATCAAACTGGTCGGCAGCACCCATTTCGCGCCGGTCATCCATGCCGACGGCGTACGCCGCGCCGCCTGGCTGTCCGCCGCGAAGCGGCTGGGCGCCGAGGGCCAGTGACGGCTGGTCCGGGCAGCCCACCGGTGCCGCGCCGGCCTTGAAAAATCCATTCCCGGAAGCACAGCCGCACAGCGTTCTCCGCCTCTGCCCGGACGGCCGATCCCGCAGGGTCCGGAGGCCGCCGGCGCCTTCAGCGTTCCGCGCGATCCGCCAGGCCCCAGGCCGCCGCCAGCCAGGCCACCGCGAGCATCAGCAGCCAGGTGCCCAGCAGCGGCGGCGACAGTTCGCCGGCCCGCCAGTCCCGCCAGCCGGCCTGCAGCCACGGCGCGTCGGCCAGGCACAGCGCGCAGGCGACCGCGCCCAGCAGCGCGCCCGACCACAGCGGCCATCGGCGGCGGCGTGGCGGCAGGCGTCGCATCACGCGTTCGCTGAAGCCGTCGTCGGGGACGGGCCCTTCGAATTCCCGGCGAAGCAGCGTTTCGATCATCTCGTCGTCAGGTGCGTTCACGGTGTCTCCTCGAGCGCGGCGGGATCGCGCCAGCCCGCCAGCCATGTCTTCAGTTTCGCCTTGCCGCGCAGGGCGTGGGTCTTCACGGTCCCGAGCGGCATCGCCAGCACGTAGGCGGCCTCCTCGTGGCTCAGGCCCAGTTGCGCGCAGTGCAGCAGCACCGCCTGCTCCGCCGCGGACAGCCTGCGCATGCCGCGTTCGATGTCGAGCTGCAGGTCGATCCGCTGCGCCGGCGCCTCCAGCGTCTCCATCGCCTCGGCGGCGGCGTGCCGCGCGGGGGATCGCCGCGACTGCAGGAAGCAGGTGTAGGCGATGCGGTGCAGCCAGGTGGAGAAGCGCGCCTCCCCGCGGAACTGGTCCAACTTGCGCCAGGCCAGCACGAAGGTCTCCTGCGCCAGGTCGTCGGCGGCGGCATCGTCGTCGCGCAGCAGCTTGCGCAGTTGCGCGCGCACCATGCCCTGGTGCCGGCGCACCAGGTGTTCGAAGGCCTGGCGGTCGCCGTCGAGCCGCGCACGCGTCGCCAGGGCATGGTCGATGCGCGCCTCGGCGGCGCTGTCAGTCACGCATGTCCCCTCGCCGGTTCAGCCACCAACTGGCGAGGTATCCCAGGCCGGTCATCAGCGGGAGCAGGCCGATGCCCCAGAGGCGGGCGATGCCCAGGCCGTTGTCGAGCTGGCCCGGCAGCGCCAGGAACATCGCGATCAGCCCGAGGCCGGCGCCGATCAGCACCAGCGCCCGGCGACGCTCGCAGTACGCCACGTGCGGCTCGTGCAACAGTTGCGGCGGCAGCGCCACGCCCTTGTCCGCCAGTTGCAGCAGGGTGCGGTAGCGGGCCTGCGCCTGCCGGTCGCGATGGCGCAGCACCAGCCACACGATCAGCACGGGCGCCAGCATCACGATGAGGGGAATGACGAAGAACTCTTGCATGGGTGTGCTCCGGAAAGGGGGTCGCGACGGGGCGATGTCGGGGTGCGATGGCAGAGGGCGAGGGCGACGGGGTCAGGGCTTCGCGTCCTCGGCGGCGAGCAGGTCGGCGATGCGTTCGGCCAGCATCCAGTGTTCCGACGGCCCCTGGTTGCTGGTCAGGGCCACGGCCGCGCCGCTTTCCCACACCATCTGCAGGTTGGCCGTGGTGCCTTCGATGCCGCCCGCATGCCCGCGGATGTGGCGGCCATGGGAGAGGCGATCGCCGAATCCGGCCGCGTAACCGCCGGGACCGGCCGGCACCTGGCCGTCGAAGATCCTGACCAGTGTCGCAGGCTTGACCAGCTCACCCGCACGCAGCGCCTCGGCGAAGCGCAGCAGGTCGGCATTGGTGGAATAGCCGCCGCCGGCCGGACCGCCCTTGTAGCCGATCTTCCGCCAGGCCGCCTTCCACGCATCGGAGAACGGTCCGTCGCGGTAGTAGCCGACCGCCAGCCGCGGCACGACGTCGTCGACGCTGTCGAAACCGGTGTCGTCCATGCGCGCCGGGGCGAAGACGTGGCGCTGCAGGTAGTCGAAATAGCGTTCGCCCGAGGCGTTCTCGATGATCCGGCCCAGCAGCATGTAGCCGGCGTTGCTGTAGTTCCAGTCGCCGCCGGGCGGGCCCACCCGCGGCTGGCGTGCGATCAGGTCCAGGTAGTCCACAGGGTCGACGAAACGCTCGGGATGCTCGAAATATTCCGGCACCAGGAAATCGCCCAGCCCGGCGGTGTGGTGCAGCAGTTGCCACACCGTGATCTTCCCCGCCGCGGCCTGGTCGGGATATTCGGGCACGCGCCGGGCCAGCGTGTCGTCCCACGACAGCTTGCCGGCCTCGACCAACTGCGCGACCGCAACGGCGGTGAACATCTTGTTGATCGAGCCGACGTGGAAGCGGGTCCGGCCGTCCACCGGCGCGCCGAAACCGCGCTCGGCCACGCCGCGGCATTCGTCGAACACCGTGCGACCGCCCGCGCGGATGGTCACGCAGCCGGAGAAGTCGTCGCTCGCAGCCAGCCGATCCAGCACCACGCGGACCCGCTGCGCCAGCTCGGCGCGGGTCACCGCCTTCCGCGGCCAGTCGGCGTACAGCGCCGGGGCGTCCATCGGCGCCAGCGCCGCCTGCGCAAGCTGGTCCGCGTGCGCCTCATCGGCCACCAGCCAGAACAGGGCGTGCCGGCCGCCGCGCCGCGCCTTGACGGCCACCTGCAGCGCCCCCGGCATGCGCGGATCGACGCGCGCGTCGAGCACGTCCAGGCCGCCGCTGTCGCGGGCCGCCGACGCCAGATCGGCGACGAACGCGGCCTTCTCGTCCGCACCGATCGACGGCGACAGAGCGGTGGACGCCCACTGCTGGACCCGCGCGGGATCGCCGGCGTCGACCTGGCGGATCAGCGCGCCGGCCAGCCGGCCCACGGCCGAATCGGGGAGGGTCGCCGGGGCGGGCGCGGGTCCCTGCGCCATCGCCGGCGCCGCGATGGCGAACAGCGCGATGCCGAGCAGCGCGACCGCGCCGCACGGGCGCACGCGGGAGCGCCGGCGGGCCGTGGCCCGGGGGAAGTGAGGACGGTCGTTCATGCTGCAAGCTCGCTGGTCACCGGCCGACAGGGCGGTTTCAGCGGATTGGATGCAGCCACTGCGGCGTTTGGATTCAGGCGATCGGATGCGGGCGGCCGGATCCAGGTGATCCAGGCCGGACGATCGGAGCACCGAGACGCGCCGAAGCGCGGCGCACACCCCGGCGCCGTGCCCCTCGCCGTGCCGGGCGTGCCCCGGCCCGGCCTTGAAACCGCCCGGATCGCGCCCACCTCCGGGGCATCCCCGGTTTCCGGGATTCCACCGCCTTCATGCCTCCAGGAGCCCATCGGATGAGCACCGACACCCCCGCCGCGCCCGAGACCGGCGCCCATGCCGAACCCCACACCGAGACCCACGCCTTCCAGGCGGACGTGCAGCAGGTGCTGCAACTGGTCATCCATTCGCTGTACTCGAACCGCGACATCTTCCTGCGCGAGCTGATCTCCAACGCCTCCGACGCCTGCGAGAAGCTGCGCTTCGAGGCGATCGAGGCCCCGGCGCTGCTGGCCGACGGCAGCGGCACGGCCGCCGATCTGGCGATCGACCTGCTGGTCGACGCCGACGCCGGCACCGTCACCGTGCGCGACAACGGCATCGGCATGTCGCGCGATGAGCTGATGCACAACCTCGGCACCGTGGCCCATTCGGGCACGCGCCGGTTCCTCGAACGCTTCGCCGGCGGCGGCCCGGTCGACGCCCAGTTGATCGGCCAATTCGGCGTCGGCTTCTATTCGGCGTTCATCGTCGCCGATCGCGTCGAGGTCACCAGCCGCCGCGCCGACAGCGCCGAGGCCTGGACCTGGCGTTCGTCCGGCGACGGCCAGTTCACGCTCGAACCCGCGCCCGCCGGCACCCCGCGCGGCACCGCGATCCGCCTGCACCTGCGCGAGGACGCCGGCGACTACGCGCAGCCGTGGAAGCTGCGTTCGCTGGTGCGCACCTATTCCGACCACGTCGCGTTCCCGATCCGCATGGAAACGCCGGCCAAACCGGCCGAGGACGGCGCGGCGCCCGAGGCGCCGACGCTGGAGACGATCAACCAGGCCGCCGCGCTGTGGACCCGGCCGAAGAACGAGCTGTCGGACGACGACTACAAGGGCTTCTACAAGCACCTGACGCACGACTTCGACGACCCGCTGGCCTGGACCCACAACCGGGTCGAGGGCCACCAGAACTTCACCTCGCTGCTGTACCTGCCGGCGCACGCGCCGTTCGATTTCCAGGCCGGGCGCGACGAGCGCAAGGGCCTGAAGCTGTACGTCAAGCGCGTCTTCATCATGGACGCGGCCGAACAGATGCTGCCGGCCTACCTGCGCTTCGTGCGCGGCGTGGTCGATTCCGACGACCTGCCGCTGAACGTCAGCCGCGAGCTGCTGCAGGACAGCAAGCAGGTCGAGCGCATCAAGGCCGCGCTGGTCAAGCGCACGCTGGACCTGCTGGAGAAGATCGCGGCCGAGGAGCCCGAGCGCTATGCGACGTTCTGGGAGGCGTTCGGCAACACGCTCAAGGAAGGCATCGCCGAAGACAACGCCAACCGCGAGCGCGTGCTCAAGCTGATGCGGTTCGCGACCACCCGCAGCGCGAACGCCGAGGATCGCGTCTCGCTCGACGACTACATCGGCCGCATGGCCGGAGCGCAGGAGGAGATCTACTACCTCACCGCCGACGGCTGGAACGCGGCGCGCCTGCATCCCAAGCTCGAAGCGCTGAAGGCGCGCGGCGTCGAAGTGATCCTGATGCACGAGCGCATCGACGACTGGATGTCCGGCTACCTGCACGAATACGCCGGCAAGCGCCTGCGCAACGTGGCCAAGGGCGAGATCGACCTCGACGCGCTGGGCAGCGCCGAGGACAAGGCGAAGCACGAGGAAGCAGCGAAGGCCGCCGCGCCGCTGGTCGACACGCTGAAGGCCGCGCTGGGCGAACAGGTCAAGGACGTGCGCGTCTCCAACCGCCTCGTCGATTCGGCCGCCTGCCTCGTGCTCGACGAGTACGAGATGTCGATGCAGATGCAGAAGCTGATGAAGTCACTGGGCCAGGACGCGCCGGCCGGCAAACCCGTGCTCGAGATCAATCCCGACCACGCGCTGCTCAAGCGCCTGGAAGCCGCCGCCGGCGACGAGGCGCTGGTCGGCGACTACGCCCGCCTGCTGTTCGACCAGGCGATGCTCGCCGAGACCGGCGCCCTCGACGACCCGGCGACGTTCATCGCCCGCATGAACCGCCTGCTGGCGGGTTGACGGCTGGTCGACGGTTGGTTGACGACTGGTTAATGGCGCATCGCACCCGCGGGGCACGCACGCCCCGCGGGCGCATCCACCGGCGCCGGGGGACGATCCCGGCGTAGACTGCGGCGACGCCACCGCAGCGACGATGCGATGAAGACCTTCGGCCACGGCATGTTCTACGGCGCGACCGAGCGCCGGCAGCGGATCGGCGACGGCGACCACGCCATCGAACTGGCCGAGCTGCAGCCGACCGTGCCCGAACACGCGGTCGAATCGCACACCCATTCCGACGCCCACTGCGTGCTCGTGCTGGCCGGTCGCTACCTCAGCAGCGCCCGCGGCATGCCGGCGATCAGCCGCGGCCCGGCGCTGGTCTACAACCCGCCGGGCACCACCCATCGCGACTGCTTCCGCGGCCTCGACGGCGCGCGCTTCCTGACGCTGTCGCTGCCGGCCGCGGCGGTCGCCGGCCGCGGACTGCCGGAAGACGCCGTGCGCGCCGATGTGCGCTGCGAACAGGCCGCGCTGGCGCTGCGCGCGACCCTGCACGCCTGGGACGACGCGGCCGCGCTGGACGTGGAGACCGGCGTCGAAGCGCTGCTCGACCGCCTGGCGCAGCGGCGATCGCTCGAACGCGACGATGGCCCGGCCTGGCTCGTCCGCGCCCGCGAGCGCCTGCGCGACGACTGCGCGCGACCGCCGCGGATCGAGGAACTGGCGCGGATCGCCGGCGTGCATCCGGTGGCGTTCGCGCGCGCCTTCCGGCGTCGCTACGGGCGCTCGCCCGGCGACTACCTGCGCGAATGCCGGCTCGAACGCGCCGCAGCCCTGCTCGGCGATCGTCGCCTGTCGTTGGCCGAGGTCGCCGCGCGTGCGGGCTTCGTCGACCAGAGCCATTTCACCCGCAGTTTCCGCCGCGGCTTCGGCTGCACCCCGGCGGTCTGGCGCCGGGCACGCTGAGCGGGACGCCGGCCGGGTCGCGCGCCCGCCGGGTTCAGTGCGTACCAAACCGGGCGGCGACGGACTGCTACCGTGACCGCGACTTCCGGAGACCCCGCATGCGCCTCGCCGTCGCCCTGCTCGCCACGTTCGCCGCCTGCCTGCCCGCGCTCGCGGCGGAACCAGGCCCCACCACACCGCCCGTCGCACCGCCCGCCACCGGCTTCGACGCCGCGACCCGCGCGATCGAGGCCGGCGAATACAAGCAGATCACCAGCGTCCTCGTCGCCCGCGACGGCAAGCTGCTGTACGAACGCTATTTCGACGACGGCGGCGCCGAGGCGCGCCGCAACACGCGCTCGGCCACCAAGACCGTCGCCGGCATGCTGCTGGGCCTCGCCATCGCCGACGGCAAGCTGCCGAACGCGCAGGCGCCGGTGCTGCCCTACCTCGGCGACCGCCCGCCGATGCAGTCTCCCGATCCGCGCAAGGCGAAGATCACCTTCGAGGACCTGGCGACGATGTCGTCGCTGCTGGAATGCGACGACGAAAACCAGTTCTCGCGCGGCAACGAGGAGCGCATGTACTTGGTCGAGGACTGGGTCGGCTTCTATCTCGACTTGCCGATCCAGGGCTTCCCGGCATGGATGAAGAAGCCCGCCGATTCGCCCTACGGCCGCAATTTCCGCTACTGCACCGCCGGCGTCACCACGCTCGGCGCCGCACTGCAGGGCGCGGTCGGCGAACGCCTCGACGCCTATGCGCAGCGGCGACTGTTCGATCCGCTGGGGATCGTGAAGCCCGAGTGGCAGTTCTCGCCGCTCGGCCTGCCCCAGGCCGGCGGCGGTCTCGGCCTGCGCAGCCGCGACCTGCTCGCCCTCGGCCAGCTCTACCTCGACGGCGGCCGCGCGCACGGCAAGCAGTTGATCCCCGCCGACTGGGTAACCGCGTCCGTCGCCCCGCACGCCCGCGTCGACGACGGCATCGAATACGGCTACCTGTGGTGGCGCATGCAGTTCCCCGTGAACGGCAAGTCATGGCAATCCTTCGCCATGAACGGCACCGGCGGCAACACCGTGCAGGTCTTCCCCGATCAGCACGTCGTCATCGTCATCACCACCGTCAACTACGACGTGCCGCAACCGCACCGGCTGGTGATGAAGCTGATGACGGAGCGGTTGTTGCCGGGGCTGTGAGCGACACGGCGCGGTGTGGGCCCTTCCCACCCACCCTGCGCATTTGATACGGATCGCGACCCGAACGCCATGATGCGAAATCCCTTCCTCCTGCTGGCCGTGCTCTACACCACGCTCGTGATCGTCGTCGCGGCATGGACGTTCTGCACCGACATCGCCATGGCGTCTTCGTCGACGGAGCACCTGCTCCCGGACTTCACGCTGATGGCCGTCTGCTTGCCTTCGTCGCTCTCGCTGCCCGCCGTCGCGACGGCCTTTCCCGGGCACTTCGACTCGGAACTGCCCCAGGTGGCATGGGTGACCTTCTGCGGGCTGTTCCAGGCGGGCCTGCTGTTCCTGGCGTCCCTGCTCACCCGCCCCCGGCCGCGCCAACGCTGAAACCACCGTTGCCCGAAGGCATCACCCGTCGAGATCATCGCAGGGTGACGGTGAGCGCAGCGAACCCCATCTGCCTGTCGTCACGGTTGCGGCGATTGCCGGAGAGCGGCTACGGCTTGAAGGCTAGAGAAAGATGCGTTTGATCGCTCGCTCCGTCCGACGCGCTTTTCGTCAAGCGCCATCGGCAGCATGATGGCGGGGATGGTGAGTCAGAAGCCCGCCCCTCACGGCAATCTCCGGAGCAATCATGTCCCAGCAGTATCCCGACCGTATCGAAACCCAAGTCAATGTCGAAATGCTGGTCAAGCCCATCGGCATCAGCTTTGAACTGCGGATATCAGGCAATGCCACGATTGGCTCGGCGGCTGCGATCCGCAAGAGTCGGGAGTTGCTTGCGGTCCGCGACCTGATGACCCGACTCGGTGTTCCTGACGAACGCATCCGCATCGATTCTGTCACTTTCGCGAGCGGCGAAGGCTGGCTTTCCGGATCGAACGCCCAGATTGCCCTGACACTCAGGGAAGTTCCCCTGGAGGTCGCGGCCGAAGCGCTTGGCAACCTGTCGGTGATAAAGGGTGTGTCGCTCGTCGACATGCATCGTGAATATGGCGATCTTCGGGAGGAGCGAGACTCACTGCTGCGCCGAGGCGTCATCGAATCCAAGCGCCAGGCAAACATCATCGCCGCCGCCGCCGAATTGCCGATATTGTCGGTATACGTCATGACACAGAAGTGGATGGAACCCGATAACCAAGCGATGTCTCGGAGTTACGAAGCAACACGAGGGGCACGACTTTCAAAGAGTGCGGCAGTGAATCCAGACGAGCTGAAGGGATATGAGCTGTTCGAGCACCATGAAAGCCGTCTTTCATTGAATCTGCGCATGGAATTCCGTGTAGGTGAATTCCAGAAAATGGACCGATGACACCGGATTCTGTGCCGAAGACTCCAACATCCGCTTCTAACCTTTAGCGAACCACAGCGAAAGCACGGTGGAGATCGACCACTACGCCTCCATCTCCTCCAGCGCCGCCACGATCCGCTGCACGTCGCCGGCGTAGAAGCCCGCCGAGTTGATCGTGTTGATCTCGACGATGCGCGGACCTTCGGGCGTATCGCAGACATCGATGACGAAGGCGCGGTGCGGTTGCCAGTCGGCGACGGCGTCCATGACGAAGCGGTCCAGGCGCGCGTCGACGTCGGTGGCGTAGACGACGCGGCGGCCGAGCTTGTAGACCGACTTCGTCGCGATGCGGCCGTCGACGACCCAGAACCGGTATTCGGCGTGGATCGTCTTCGGCATGCACAGTTGCACCTGCGTCGTCGGCGACAGGCTGGTGCCGTGGTCTTCCTCCAGATCGCACACCTGCCGTCGCCACGTCTCGAATTCGTCGGGGTCGAACACGCGTCCGGCGAAATACTTGGAATCGTCGATGGGGCGCAGGAAGGTCGGCTGCGCCAGCCGCACGTCCTCGAACGCCATCACCCGCGAATCGGCGTTGAGCATGCGATCCCCCCACGCCGCCACCTGCGCGCGGAAATCCTGGTCGAACAGGTCGTAGACGCCCGGCGTCCAGCCGTGCGTGCGCGCGGCGTGGCGCATGGAGTACGAGCCGAAGCACACGGCCTTCTCGTGCCGGAGCACCGGCAGCGGCTCCAGTTCGCCCACGAAGGGCACGACCTTGTGGACACTGTGGGGCAAACCGAACTGCTCGAGCGTCGACACGAGCCGATCCCACTCGTGTTCGCGGAACAGATTGGTCTGAAGGATCCAGTGCATTCGATGCGTCCGCCTCGCCTCACTCCCCGTCCGCGACGAAACCGGCGGCGATGTGGGAGCCGTCGCAGAAGGGTTTGGTGCGCGACTGGCCGCAGCGGCACAGGCGCACGGCGGTGTCGCGATGGAACACGCCGCCGGTCCCGGCGCACAGCTCCAGCGGGCCTTCGATCACCAGCGGACCGTTGCGCTGCGGACGCACGTCGAGCGGGCCGTCGCGCACCGCCAGCGGGTCGAGGCTGCGCGACGGCGGCTGGCCGGTAGCGGCGAAACCGGCCTCGGCGTGGCTGCCGTCGCACCACGGCTTGCGCTTCGACCGGCCGCAGCGGCACAGCGTGGCGCGATAGCCGTCTTCGGCGCCGGCGACGCGCAGTTGCCCGGTCACCGCGTACGGGCCGTTCTCGCGCACCTTGAGCGTGTTCACCGGCGGCGGCGGCTCCTGCAGGCCGTCGTCCATGCGCCGGTACTGGATCGCGCCGGACGGGCAGTTGCGCGCCACCGCCGCCAGCAGTTCGGCGTCCATGCGGTCGGGAAAGATCCACTCCCCCGGCGTGTTCGCCTTGAACACGTCCGGCGCCTCCAGCACACAGTGCCGCGAATGGATGCAGCGCGCGGCGTCGAAGACGAGCGTCAGTCGTTCGCCTTCGACCACCTCGGGCGGTTTCGCAGGGACGGCCGGCCCGGCCTGGGATGCAGGCGCCGGCGCCGGCGCGGGGGCGGGCGGCGCCGGCGTTTCGGCGGCGATGCCGGCCAGGGCGTCGAGCGAGGCGGTGATCACGTCGAGGCCGGTCACCACGTCATGCCACTGCGCCGGATATTCGCCTTCGATGAGTTTCAGCGGCAGCGCGGCGGCGCGCGCCTTGAGCTGGCGGATGCGCTCGGCGACGAAGCGCGCGGCGCTGCGCTCGGGCAGCACCGCCAGCGTGCGCAACGAGGTGAAGGTGAGGCCGGCGTTGGGGCCGTCGTCGCGGGCCTGGGCCGGGCGCGCGGCGAGGCCCTGGCCGACCGGCACGATGGCGCGCATCAGCCGGTAGCTGGCCGACAGCCACGCCGCCTTCGCCTGCGGCTGCTTGACGTTGAACCCCTGCAGCAGGCAGCGCAGCGACGTCGTGTACAGCGCGTTGCCGATGTCCAGCCACGGCGCGATGTCGGGATGCTCGATGTGGACGCGCTCGCGGTGGAGCGGGCGGTTCATCACCGGATTGGTGGCCACCGGCCACGCCGGGGCGAAGCCGGGATTGCGCGCGGTGAGCGCGCGCAATTCGTCGAGCATCCGCGAGAAGCGATGGTAGTGCGAGTCTTCCTGGCCGCGCGATGCGCCCTCGCCCTGGGTGACGATCACGCGCAGGCCGGCCAGCGCCGAGGCGAGGTCGGTCACCGTGCACACGCCCGGCAGCGGCGCGAGCGCGTTCGAGACCTGCTGGCCCGGGTCGCCGATGAACAGCGCGGCCTCGCCATGCGCATCGGCGAAGCTGCGCAGCGCGCTGGCCAGCGTGTTGTAGAGCTGGCCGACGGTGGTGTAGTCGAACGAGCCGGGGCTGAGCCGGCCCTCGGGCACGATGCGGCGGTAGTCGCCCGCGGGCGCGAAGCCCGCGCCGTCGCCGATCGCGGCTTCCTCCGGCCGTTCGAGGAACAGGAAGTGTTCGATCGTCGCCCCGGAAAACCCCTGCAGCCGGATCGCGAAGCCCGCGGGATACGGCCCGGCCTCGACCGGGAACATCGGCCGGCCGAACTGGGGGTTCGCGCCCAGCGCGGTCATCAGGTTGCCGACGATGCACAGATGGCCCATCTCCTCCATCGCCACGCCGAGGATGCCGCCGTACCAGCGCTTCACCGCGGCGGCCTCCTCGTGCGACCAGTCCGGGTCGGTGCGCTTGAGGCTGAAGGCGGCGTACAGGTAGCAGCACATCAGGTTGTGCTCGAGCTCGGCGGCTTCGTGCAGCCAGTAGAGGATCTGCTCGCGGCTCGGGGACGCGACCGGCATGGACATGGCGAACGCTCCTGCGGAGGGGCAAGGCCGCGTCGACCGCGCGGGTCGGCGGTGCGCGGCCGGGGGCGGGTTTCGCCGGATCATAAGCGATGCCGATCGCCGGATCGTGTCGTCCACCGCGACGCTGCGGATCGTCGCCGCGCACCGCCGGGGGCCCGGCGCCGGGCAGCGGCATCAGGGCTTCTGCAGCGCGTCCAGCACCTCGGCCACGGCGTCGATCACCGCCTGCGGCTGGTCGATCTGGATGTTGTGCCGCGACATCGGGACCATGCGCTGGACGCCGCGGGTGGACAGCGCGGCGGTCTGCCGGTGGGCGGCGACGTAGGCGTTGTAGCCGATCTCGCCCAGCGGCGGAGTCATGTCCCACAGGCTGTGGGTGAGCACCACGACGGGCTTGTCGCCGAACGGGCGCTTGCCGTCGAACAACGCGGCGTAGCGCGCGTCGGCCGCGGCGTCGGGCACGTACGGGCAGGCGGCGATCTCCGCGGCCTGCGCGTCCTGGTAGGCCACGGTGGCCTGCAGCCGCCGGCGCTCGGCGAGGATCGCCGGCCCCAGCGGCACGCGCACCGGATCGGTGCACTGCGCGTAGCGGGCGTCGTCGAGTCGTCCGGCGCGCGTGTCGCGCGCGCAGTCGCGGAAGTGTTCGACGGCCTCGCGGATGCCGCCCGCGTCGTCGGCGCGCGCGTCGCGCACCAGCGCTTCGCCGAAACGTGGCGCCAGCACCGGGCCGACCCGCGCCCACATCCGTTCCTCGGACGGATCGACCAGCACCAGCCCGGCGACCTGCCGTGGATACGTCGCCGCGTAGAGCTTCATGTCGAAGCCGCCCAGCGAATGCCCGACCAGCAGCAGCGGGCCGTCGATGCCGGCCGCGGCGAGCAGCGCATGCAGGTCCTGCACGAGGTTCGCCGGGGTGGCCGGGCGCGACGCGGGATCGCTGTAGCCCATGCCGGCGCGGTCGTAGCTGCATGCGCGGGTGCGCGTGGCGACGGCCGGCTGGATCAGCGCCCACGTGCTGGACCAGTCGCTCAGGCCGGAATCGAACACGACCGTCGGCGCGCCCTCGCCCATGCACAGCAGGTGCATGCGCCGCCCCGGTTCGACCTCGACCAGCCGCTGCGGATGCACGTAGGCGTCGGCGACGCCGTCGACCGGCAGCGCAGCGGGACCCGACGCGCCGGCGGACGCGGCGAACGACAGCAGCAGGAGGGGAAGCAGGCGTTTCGGCATGGCGTTCGTTCTCGTGGAGGCGCCGTCAGCGGGCGCCGGGATACAGCAGCAGTTGGGTGCAGCGGAACAGCGCGACGAGCCGGCCGCTGTCTTCGTGGACGAGTTCGGCGTCCCACACCTGCGTGGTGCGCCCGAGATGGCGCGCGACGGCGACGCAGCGCACCGTGCCGCCGCGGACGGCGGACAGATGGCTGGCGCTCATGGTCTGGGTTAGGAAGCCGCTCGCGCCTTCCGGCAGACAGGCGATCGCGCCGTAGCCGGCGGTGGTGTCGGCGAGCACCATCACCGCGCCGCCGTGCAGGCAGTCGTTCGGCGCCATCAGCCCGCGGTGCACCGGCATCGCCGCTTCCGCCCGCGCCGGCGAGCGGGTCACCGCGCGGACGACGATGCCGGCCGCGCCGGGCAGGTAGTCCGCGCCGAAAGCGTTGAAGTCGTCGGGCCTGCGCATGCGGGCTCAGTCCGGGGCGCCGATCGCGACGGGCGCGGGTGGATCGACGACGTCGCGCGACGGCTGCAGCACCGCCGCCATGTCCAGCGTGCCGAGGCCTCGCGCCAGCGCCAGGCGGAACAGCTCGGCGGAAGCGTCGATGAGCGGGGCGTCGACGGCGGCGCCGCGCGCCTGGTCGGCGACCAGCGCCGCGATCTGGGCCACGTCGCGGATCGCCGCCTGCGGCGCGTGGTCGCCGACGACGAGTTTCGCCAGCTTCGCGCGCGAGACGTCGCTGGCCATCGGCCCGGCGTCCAGCACGGTGCGGAACAGCGCCATGTCGACGCCGACCGCCTCCGCCGCGCGCACCGCTTCGGCCAGCGCGGCGACCAGCACGATCAGGTAGTGGTTCACCGCCAGCTTCAATTGCAGCGCGCGCGGCACCGCGCCGCAGGCCACCACCTGCCGGCACAGCGGCGCCAGCAACGGCGACACCCGGGCGATGTCGTCGGGATCGCCCGCGACCATGCCGATCAGCGCGCCGGCTTCGGCCGGTCCGCGCGAGCCGGATACCGGCGCTTCCACGTGGCGGCCGCCGCAGGCGCGCACGTCCTCGCCGAAGGCCTGCGACCAGTCCGGCGAGGTGCTGCCGAGCAGCACCAGCGTCCGGCCCGCGACGCGGCGCGCGAACGCGTCGGCGCCGCGGCCGAACGCCGCGTCCACCGCCTGCTGGTCGAGCAGCATCACCAGCAGCACGTCGCAGCGTGCGCACAGCGCATCGATCGAATCCTCGACGACCGCACCGCGTGCGGCGAGCGACGCGGATTTCGACCGCGTGCGGTTCCACACCGCCAGCGGCACGCCGGCGTCGAGCAGGCGCGTGGCCATCGGCAGGCCCATCGTGCCGAGGCCGACGAAGCCGGCGCGGACGCCGGGAGTCATGCGCCTTCGCCGGCGAGGCGTTCGCGCAGGAACGCGATCACTTCGTCGCGGGCCTGCAGGGTCGGATGCCCGGCTTCGTCGACGAGGTGCGCGGTGAACACGCTGTGCGGCGAGCGCACCACGTCGCGGAAGAACGGCGGCGGATCGGGATTCGCCGCGTGGTCGGGCAGCACCCGGGCGACGAAGCGCGCACCGAGCGCGTCGCGGTATGCGGCGAAGCGTTCGGCACGGCAGTGGACGTCGCCCTCGAAGCGGTAGGCGAGCACCCGCAGGTCGTCGCGTTCGACCCGCACGCGCACCGCGGCGAGTTCCTCCGCGCCCATGTCGATCGCGGCGGGCGCATCCAGCGGCAGCGACGGCTGCGCCACCACCGGCGCGATCACCGCCGGCTCCAGCACCATCGACAGCGCGAAGTTGCCGGTGAAGCACATGCCGATCGCGCCGACGCCCGGGCCGCCGCATTCGGCGTGCGCCTGCCGCGCCAGCGCCCGCAGCCAGCGCGCGATCGGGCGTTCGCCGCCGTCGGCGAGCGCGCGGAACTCGGCGCGGACGCAGGTCCTGCGGAACACCTCGATGCCCTCCTGCGCCTGCGGTACGGCGCCGTCGCGCCCGAACAGCGAGGGCAAATGGACGGTGAAGCCGGCGTCGCGCACCCAGCGCGCGAACCGCGCCACGTCGGGCGAGAGGCCGGGCATCTCGGGCATGACGATCACCGCCGGCCCGCGACCGGCGACATGCACGCGGCAGGCGATGTCGTCGAAGGCCAGCGTCCGCGGCACGAAATCGTCCAGGGGGTCGTCGCCGCGGACGGTGGGCGTCGCGGCGGCGTCGCCTTCGGCCCTGGACCCGATCATCGCTCCGTTCATCGTGTGCCCCGCTGCGTCGAAGGCGACATTGCACCGGCACGGCGGTCGCGCGGCGAGTGCCGGAAACGACATCTTTCATGCGGAATCCGACAGCGGCCGCCCGGCCCGTTTTCGGGTTATCGTGGCCCGGTCCGCATCCGTCCGCGCCTCCGGGAGATCCCGCATGACCCTGCATCCGTCGGTGGTGGTGATCACCGGCGCGGGCCGCGGCATCGGCGCCGAGACCGCGCGCCGCGCCGCCGCGCGCGGCCATGCGGTGTGCGTGAACTACCGCCACGACGCCGAGGCCGCGGAGGCCGTGGCCGCCGCGATCCGCGCCGGCGGCGGCACCGCGCGCGCGGTGCAGGCCGATGTCGCGCGTGCGGACGATGTCGCGCGCCTGTTCGCGGCCGCAGACGCCATGGGGACGCTCGCCGCCCTGGTGAACAACGCCGGCGTCCTCGCACGCCAGGCGCGCATGGAGGACATCGACGGCGATCGCCTGCAGCGGGTGTTCGCGACCAACACAATCGGTCCGATGCTGTGCGCGCGCCAGGCCGTGCTGCGGATGTCGACCGCCCGCGGCGGCCGCGGCGGCGGCATCGTCAACGTGTCGTCGGTGGCGGCGCGCACCGGCTCGCCCGGGGAATACGTCGACTACGCCGCGAGCAAGGGCGCGATCGACACCTTCACCCGCGGCCTGGCGGCGGAGGTCGCCGCGCAGGGCATCCGCGTGAACGCCGTGCGGCCCGGCTTCGTGCATACCGGCATCCACGCCGACGGCGGCGAACCGGGCCGCGTCGCGCGGCTGGCGCCGTCGATCCCGATGCGGCGCGGCGGCGAGCCCGGCGAGGTCGCCGAAGCGATCCTGTGGCTGCTGTCGCCGGCGGCCTCGTACTGCACCGGCACGTTCATCGACGTGGCGGGTGGCCGATGACGCGATCGCGACCGAGGACATCGCCATGAAGGACTTCGAGATCCTGGTCTTCGAGGGCGCGTATCCCAGCAGCGTCGCGATGAGCCGCGACATCCTCGACGCCGCCTGCACGCTGGCGCGGTCGCTCGGGCTGCCGGCGCCCGGCTGGGGCCTGTATTCGCTGCACGGCGGACGCCTGGCGCTGCGCGACGGGATCAGCGTGGAGACGGGGCCGCTGCCGCCGCGTCGCGCGGGCCTGCGCTCGGTGTGCGTGCTGCCCGGGCTGGGGACCGATCCGGCGTCGATCCTGGCGCGCATGCGCGAGCCCGACGGCCGTGCGATCGCGCGCCGGCTGGCGGCGCACGTCGCGCGCGGCGGCGAGGTCGCGGCGTCGTGTTCGGCGGTGTTCGTGCTGGCCGCCGCGGGCCTGCTGGACGGACGCCGGGTCACCACGACCTGGTGGCTGGGTCAGGCGCTCGCGCAGCAGGCGCCGGACTGCCGCGTCGACATCGACCGCATGGTCTGCGCGGACGGGCCGGTCGTCACCGCCGGCGCCGCCTTCGCCCACGCCGACCTGATGCTGCACCTGCTGCGCGGACGCTTCGGGCCGAAGCTCAGCGAAGCGGTGGCGAACATGCTGCTGCTGGAGCACCGCCACGCGCAGGCGGCGTTCGTCATTCCCGAAGTGCTGGCGAGCGGGCATGCGCTGGTGTCGCGGCTGACGGCGCGGATCGAGGCCGCGTTCCCGCGGGTGCCGCCGGTCGCCGAACTGGCGCGCGAGCTGTGCATCTCGGAACGCACGCTGGCGCGCCACGTGCGCCAGGCGACCGGCAAGGCGCCGCTGGCCTTCATCCAGGGCATCCGCCTGCAGCGCGCGCGGGCGCTGCTGCACAACAGCCGCATGACCGTCGAACAGGTGGCCGCGCACGTAGGCTACCAGGACGCCACCGCGCTGCGCCGGCTGATGCGCAAGACCACCGGCGCCACGCCCGCGCGGTTCCGCGCGCAGGTGGACGTGGATCCGGCGGACGCGCGCCGGTCGCCGGCATGAACCTCACGCGGCCGGATCAGCGCTCCTTGCGCCAGTTCACCGAGCCGCGGTGTTCGACGGTGCTCGATTCGATCTCGACGTCGAAGCCCTTGCGCAGCAGATACTTCAGGGTCAGCACCTGGCCGGTGCCGAGCAGCGACACGCCGTAGCTGACGTACAGGCGCGGCGAGAGGTACTTGCCGATGCCGACCACGCTACCGCCGAGCGCGCGCGATTCGCTGACCCCGGCGTCGTCGAGGCCGATCTTCGCGCCGAGCTGCGAGGCCAGCAGGTTGCCGGCGGACAGCGCGGCGGTGGCGGCGCTGAGCTGGCGGCTTTCGTCGGCGCTGGCGCTGGCCAGCGGGCGGCCGAGCGCGAGGTAGGCCAGCGCTTCGGATTCGCTGGTCGCCGGGTCGCTCCACACCTGCGCGACCGGCGCGGACGCGCGGCCGCGCACGTCGATGCCGGCGGTGACGTCGCCGACCTCGCGTTCGGCGCGCACGTCGACGGTGGGATCGCCGAACGGGCTGTTGGTCCACACCAGGCGGCCGCGGGTGATCTGCAGCTTCTGGCCGTAGGCGGTGTAGCGGCCGTCGACGTCGAGCGCGCCGCTGGCGACCGCCTCGCGGCCGGGACGCGCGCGCATGTGCACGCTGCCGCCGAGCGTGCCCTCCAGGCCGAAGCCCTGCAGGCGCACGTCGTCGCCCATCACCAGCGCGAGATCCAGGTCCAGCGGCGTGCCCGCGCCGCGCTCGGGGTCGGCGGGATCGAGCACCACCACGTCCTCCGATCGCGAGACGCCGCCGTCGAGGCGCTCGAGGTCGAGTTTCGCGCTGGAGATGCGCACCGCGCCGGCGACCGACAGCGGCTGGCCGGCGGCGTAGCGCACCAGGATCGACGGATCGACCACCGCGCGCAGTTGGCGGGTGTCGGAGACCAGCACCTTTTCGCCGGTCAGCGCCAGACGCAGCGGGGTGTCGGCGTCCTGCCAGCCGAGGCTGCCGTCGATGCGCAGCGTGCCCTCGCCGCTGCGCACGCTGCCGGCGATCACCGCGGTGCCGTCCGGCTGGGTGTCCATGCGCGCTTGGCCGTCCCTCAGGCCGATCGCCAGCGCCGGCAGTTCGGCGCGGAAGTCGCTCAGCTTCGCCTGCCCGCCGAGCGCGGGCGCGGCGCGGGTGCCGGCGAGCGTGACTTCGCCCTGCAGGTGCCCCTGCGGATCGACGATGTCCGGCGAGAACAGTTCCATCCAGGTCAGCGCGCGCGTGTCCGCGGCGATCCGGCCGCGCAGCGGGGCGTAGGCGTCCCAGCCGGTGGCGATCTGCGCGTCGACGCGACCGTCGGGGGTGAGCGCGGCGGCGAGCGTGGCGTCGAGTCCCTGCGGATCGAAGCGGCCTTCGAGCGCGAGGTCGCGATAGCCCAGCACTTCGCGCGCGCCGAGCGAGAGTCCGCCGTCGGCGGAACGGATCCGCGCCGTGCCCTGCCACGCCGCGCCGCGCGGTCGCACCTGCGCATCGAGATCGATCGCGCCGGTCAGCCGCCAGCGCTGGCCGCGTCCGGTCGTGGTCGTGGTGTCGGCGGACAGGTAGGGTTCGAGCAGCGCCAGCGGCAGCGCCTTGGCGTGGACGTCGGCGCGGGTCGGCCAGTCGATGTCGGCGCAGAGATTCCCGGCGCGGTCGTCGGTGGCGAAACAGCCCGAGGCGATGCGCAGGCGCAGGCCGCCGGGCTGCGGCGTCGCGACGAACGCGGTCGGCGCCTGCAGCCGCCAGGCCGCGCCGGTGCGCGGCACGAAGCCGAGCGTCGCGAGCGTGCCGGCCCAGGCCTCGCCGCGTTTCGCGACCTCGCCCGACAGCGCAAGCCGGCCGACCTCGGCGCTGGCCTCGCCGTCGAGCGACAGCCGCTCGATCGCGCCGCGCGCCTGCAACTGCACGCGTTCGAGCGCGAGGCCGGCCTCGACGCCGGTCGCCTCCACCGTCAGTGCGCCCGCATCGCCGGCGCGCCAGGGCAGCCGGCCGCGCGCCTGCACGGCGTCCGCGGCGTAACCGGCGACGCGCACGCCGCGACCGTCGAGATCGATCGCGACATCCGGCGCGGCGCGCGGGCCGGTCAGGCGCAGCGTGCCGCGCAGCGCGCCCTGCGCCGACGGCAGCAGGTCGTCGAGCTGCAGCGGCGAGACGCGGGCGTCGATGTCGTAGCGTTCGGCGATGCGCCCCTTGGCGTCGATGCGGCTGGCGCCGAGCGCGAGCGCGACGTCGCCTTCGACATCGGTGCGACCGTCGGCGTGCGCCGGCAGGTGCGCGACCAGGTGGGCGCGGCCGCCCAGCGTGCGCCCGCGCAGGCGGCCGCCGAGCCGGTCGGCGTCGACGGTGGCGTCGAGGCCGCCGTCGTCGCGGGTCTCGCCGGTGCTGCGCAGCGCGCCGTTCACCGCACCGCGCCAGTCCGGCAGCAGGTAACCCGGATCGAAGCCGGCGAGCGTCGCGTCGGCCTTCCAGCGCAGCGCCGGCGCCCACGCGACTTCGCCGCTGCCGTCGAGGCGGCCGCTGGGCATTGTCGCGCGCAGCGTGCGGATCCGCGCACCCTGCGCATCGCCCTGCGCCTGCAGCGCGAGCTGCGCGCGCTCGTCCGCGCGCACGAGGGTCGCGGTGCCGTCGGCGGTCCAGTCGCGCAGGTGGCCGGACAGCTTGAAATCGCCGTCGCCGACGATCGCCACCGCGCCCTTCTCCTCGCCCTGCCAGCGCAGGCCGCGCGCCTGCAGCCTGCCGTCGAAGCGGGCGTCCTCGGGGGTGGTGAAATCGGCGCGGCCGTCGGCGCGCAGGGCGCCGCCGAGGACGTCGATCGCCAGCGGCGCGAGCAGCAGCGTCTGCTGCTCGACGGTGAGCTGGGACGGCCGCACCACGGCGGCCAGCTCGCCCTGCGCGATGCGTCCCTGCAGCGTCACCCGTCCGCCCAGGCCGTCGCCGTGCAAGTCGAAGACGTAGGGCGGCGCATCGTCGTCGGCGCCGGTCAGCGCCGCGAGCGTGAGCGCGTCGCCCTTCGCGGCGAAGGTCCAGCGCGGGCGGTCCTCGCCGACCAGGCGCACGCGCGCCGACAGCGGGCCCGGCGCGCGGCCGGACAGGGCGACGTCGAGCGCGCGCAGGTCGCCGCGCGCCACCAGCCCCAGCGCGGCCGGGGTGCGGCCGGCAGCCGCCGGCAGCCGCGCACTGGCGACGAGGTCCATGCGATAGCGATCCGCCGGCGCATAGTCGCCGTGCAGGGTGAAGCGGCCGCGATCGGTATCGGCGTCGAGGCGTTCGACGTGCAGCCGGCCCGCGGCGGCCTCGAGGCCGCCGCGCACGCGACGCAGGGTGACGAGCCGTTCGCCGGCGCGGGTCACCGCGAGCCCGTCGATGGCGATCGCGTCCGCCTGCAGCGCCAGCGGCGGCGCGATGGCCGGCAGCGATCCGGGCCAGCGCGGGAGCTCGAACGGGGTGTCGTCCTCGGGCAGCGAGAGCGTCGCGTCGCGCACCGCCAGCGCGTCCAGCCGCAGGCGGCGGCCGAGCAGCGGCTGCAGCGCGGGATCGAGCATCAGCGTCTTCGCGGTGAACACCGTCTCCAGCGGCGTCGCGCAGCCGGGATACGCCACCGGCCGGCCGTCGCGGTCGGGACAGCCGCGATGGACGTAGCGCACGTCGTACAGGGTCATCGGCCCGGCCGCGGGACCTTCGGCGCGCGACCAGGTCAGCGCATCGCCCGCCGGCAGCCGCGCCGCGATCTGGCCGAGCAGCAGGTCGCGCCCGCCCAGGGTATTGAACAGCCAGTACAGCAGCAGGCCGCCGCCGACGGTGAGCGCGGCCAGCGACAGCAGGCCGCGGATCGCCAGCCAGCGCAGGCGCGCGCGGCGGCGCGCGCGCAGTTCGGCGATGCGCGCTTCGCGCTCGGCCTGCGGCCGCGGCGCGTCCGTGGGCGGGGCGTCGGGCGGGGTGGCGGGGGAAGCGCCCGGTGTGGATTCGTCGCCGTGCATCGCTCAGAGATCCGCGCCGAGGTTGAGGTGCAGGGTGAAACGCGCGTCCGGATCGTCGAGCCCGTGGCCGATGTCGATCCGCAGCGGCCCGACCGGCGATTTCCAGCGCACGCCGACGCCGACGCCGCGCCGCAGGCGGTCGAAGCCGCCGTCGAACGCGTCGCCGACATCGAGGAAGGCGGCCGCGCCCCAGGTCGGCGTGAAGTAGCGCTCGTACTCGGCGCTCGCCACCACCACGTTCTTCGCGCCCACCGAGTACAGGCCGCGGTCGGTCTCGATGCGCGGACCGATCTCGCGATAGCCGTAGCCGCGCACGCTGCGGTCGCCGCCGGCGTAGAAGCGCAGGCTCGGCGGGATGTCGACCAGCGCGTTGGTGAAGGTGTGGCCCAGTTCGCCGCGCACGATCAGGCGGTCGCGCGGGCCGAGGCCGCGGTACCACGAGGCGCGCAGGTGGAGCTGCAGGAAGTTGGCGTCCGAGCCCGCGCCCTCGACCCCGCCGCGCACGGTGAGCGCGCCGCCGTAGCCGCGCCGCGGCGCGATGCGGTCGTCGACGTCGACGTATTCGGCGACCAGCGCGGGGAAGGTGAAGGTGGCGTAGCGGTACTGCACCGGCGCCAGCGCGCCGCCGCCGTCGTCGGCCAGCGCCGGATAGGCCCAGCGTTCGCGCAGCACGTGCGCCGAGGCGATCAGGTTGAGGTTGCGGTTGTACTGGCCGTTGCGGCTGAACACCAGTTCGCTGCGGCGCGAATCGATGTAGTCGGTCTGCTCGTCGGCGAACTGCAGGCTGCCGGTGTACCAGCCGTCGCGCCAGGCGAACGCCGGGACGCGGTACTGCAGGGTCAGGGTCTTGCGCTTCTCGGCGTAGTCGAGCTGCGCCAGCGCCTTGTGCCCGCGCGAATTGAGGTAGCGGCGCTCGACGCCCATCGACACGCCCGCCCCGCTCTCGGTGCCGTAGCTGGCGCCGAGGCTGTAGATGCTGCGCTTCGCGGGCGTCAGCCGCACGGTCACCGGCACTTCGCCGCCGACCGCGTCCTCGGGCCGGGGCTCGATGTCGATGCGGCTGAAGTAGTCGAGCCCGTCCAGCGATTTGCGCAGGCGATCGAGTCGGCCCTGGTGATAGTAGTCGCCCTGTTTCCAGTAGACGAACTCGCGCAGCAGCGACTCGCGCACCGCCGGCTTCGTCCCCTGGTCGAAGACGATCTCGCCCATCGCGTAGCGGCCGCCGCTGTTCCAGCGCAGATCAATGTCCGCGGCGCGCTCGGCGCGGGTCACCTCGACCCGCCGCGCGACGAAATCGGCGTCGAAATAGCCGCGCTCGGCCAGGCGCCGGGTGATGAAGGCCTTGCTCTTTTCGTACAGCGCGTGGTCGAACACGTCGCCGACCCTGGGCGCGAACGCGTCCAGCTCCTGCTTCAGGTAGCGGTCGTCGGCGCCTTCGCCCTCGATCGCCACGTGCTCGCTGCGCACCCGCACCGGTTCGCCCGGCGCGATCGCGATGCGCACGTCCACCGGCGCGGCCGCGGCGAGGCCGTCGATCGCGGCGGGCACGGTCGAGACGGCGATGTCGGGGGTGTAGCGGCCGAACGGTTCCAGCGCCTCGCGGGCCTCGTCCTCGGCGACCCGCAGCAGGTAGGCCAGGCGCGCGTCCGAGAGCGGTTTGCCGCGCGCGTCGTCCAGCGACAGCGCGGCGCGGACGTTGGCGGTCATCGCTTCGTCGAGGCCGACGATCTCGACCTTGCCCACCGTCGCCGCCTGCGCGACGCCGCAGCACAACAGGAGCGGGGCGGCGAGGGCGGGTCGGAAGGCGTTCGGCATCGCGACAGGATACCTGCGGCCCGCGGTGGTCCATCGCTCGCGACGTCGATCGTTCATCTTGCGAACGGGGCCGCGGCCGGGCGGCGTTCCGCCCGACCGCGGCGCTGCGGGCGCTGCTCACGGCAGCCCGGTGTCAGGGCAGCACGATGTCCTGCTGGGTGCAGACCGCCTGGGCGGAGGCGCTGCCGATCAGGACGTTGGCGGCGTCGCGGACCTGGACCGAGGCGGCGATCGCGCCCTCGTAGCGCGGGCACCAGAAGCTGCAGGTCTCCTGGTGGGTACAGTCGCGGGGGAAGATCGCGTCGGTGCCGCTGGTGTCGAAGCTCCACCAGATCTTCAGCGGGGTCGGCGAGGACGGACTGTCCACCGAGACCGCGCAGAAATTGCTGGCCAGGCTGCAGTCGAGGGTCACCGGGGCGGACTGCGCGCGCGCGGCGTGCGGGGCGAGGGCGGCGGCCGCGAGAACGGCGATGGCGAGGGCGATGCGCTGCATGGGAGATCTCCTTGCGTGTCGTGGCCGGCAGCGGCCCGGTCGCGGACGCGTGTCGCGCGCGGGCGTGCCGGGCTCCGCGTCGTTGCGGAGCCCCTGCAGTCTGGCGGGGGCCGGCCTGAACCGGTGAGACGCGGGTCACCGCCGGGGCGATCGCCGCCGGCGCGGCGAACGACCGGCGCCGCCGCGGGAACGGCGGGTCAGGGCCCGGCGCTGGCGACCGGCGCGGCGCCCTGCAGGCGGTCGCCGTATTTCTTCATGCAGCCCTTGATCGGCTCGGACGCCGCCACCCGCGGCTGCCAACTGCGATTGGGCTCGGGATGGGCATGGTCGGCGGCGAGGGCGTAGCGCATGCACGGCTGCAGTTCGAGCGACAGCGTCTGCGCGGTCATTTCGCCGCTCCTGCCGCGCTTGAAACTCGCCAGCCGCAGCCCGTGCATGCCCGGCGCCAGTCGGTACAGGGCGCGATCGTCGAAATCCATCGAGCCGTCGATCGCCACCAGCATCACGTCGTACTGCGCCTGCCCTTCGTCGGACTGGCCGCCGACCCGGACCTCGGCCCAGGGGCCGTCGTCGCCGGCAAACGCGGGACAGGACAGGACGGCCGCGAGCGCGGCGCAGGCACGGAGCGGGGAAAATCGGCGCATGGCGGGGGAGGAGCGCGTCGGGGATGCGCGCACTCTAGGCAGCGCGCATGACGGTTTGCCGTGACTGCGATTGCAGAACCCGGTTCAGCGCCCGCCGGTTGCGGGGAGTGCGACGAACGTCTCGAGCCCGGGCTGCGCCGGCACCCCGGCGCGCGGATGGAACTCGCCCGAGGCCGGATCGAACGCGTAGTCGTGCTTCCAGTCGTCGTAGTGGCGCATCACCTCGCGGATGGCGCGGGCGACGTAGACCGTTTCCTCGTCGGTCATGGTCGGATGCAGCGACACCCGCACCCAGCCGGGCTTGGCGCTGAGGTCGCCGGCGTCGATCTGGCAGGTGATGCGGTGCGAGGTGTCCTCGTCCACGTTCAGCAGGATGTGGCCGTAGGTGCCGGCGCACGAACAGCCGCCGCGCACCTGCACGCCGAAACGGTCGTTGAGCAGGCGCACGATCAGGTTGTGGTGCTTCTCCAGCGAATAGAACGAGAAGATGCACAGACGGTCGCACTGCTCCGGTTCCAGCAACTGGATGCCCGGCTCCTTGCGCAGCTCGGCCAGGAACAGCTCGCGCAGTTCGCGCTCGCGGGCTTCGATGTTGGCGACGCCCATGGCGTCCTTCACCTGGATCGCCAGCGCCGCGCGGATGGTCTGCAGGAAGCCCGGCGTGCCGCCGTCCTCGCGCGCCTCGATGCCGTCGACGAAACGGTGGCCGCCCCACGGGTTGGTCCAGGCCACGGTGCCGCCGCCGGGCGCGTCGGGCACCTTCAGCCGGTACAGCGAGGCGTCGAACAGCAGCACGCCGCTCGACCCCGGGCCGCCGAGGAACTTGTGCGGCGAGAAGTACACCGCGTCCAGCGCCTGCGCGGGATCGGCCGGATGCATGTCGATGTCGACGTACGGCGCCGACGCCGCGAAATCGACGAAGCACAGGCCGCCGTGGGCGTGCATGATCGCCGCCATCTCGTGGTACGGGGTGACGATGCCGGTGACGTTGGAGCAGGCGGAGAACGCGCCGATCTTCAGCGGCCGGTGCGCGTGGCGGCGCAGGATGCCCGGCAGCGCATCGACGTCCGGGCGGCCGCAGGCCGCGCGCGGCAGGATCTCGACGTGGACCGCGCATTCCTCCCAACTGGTCTGGTTGGAGTGGTGCTCCATGTGGGTGAGCACCACCAGCGGCTTCTCCTCGTCGCGGATCGCCACGCGGTCGGCGACGTGCTCGGGCACGCGCAGGCCGAGGATGCGCTGGAACTTGTTGACCACGCCGGTCATGCCCGAGCCCTGCGCGATCAGCACGTCCTTCGGGCCGGCGTTGCAGTGGCGTTTGATGATCGCCTGCGCCTGGTGGTAGGCGTGGGTCATCCGGGTGCCGGTGAGCGTGGTCTCGGTGTGGGTGTTGGCGACGTAGGGCCCGAGGACGTCGGCGATGTAGTCCTCGATCGGCCGGTACAGGCGACCGCTGGCGGTCCAGTCGGCGTAGACCACCCGCCCGGCGCCCTGCACCCGCGGATCGTGCAGATCGTGGCCGATCACCTGCGCCCGGAACGGCGCGAACCAGGCTTCGAGGCTGCCGGCCGGACGGGCGGCGCGGAGGGGAGCGGCGGCGGACATAACGATATTATGCCTCGTTATTTGCTTTCGGCCCAATCGTATGGTGTGCGCCCTCGAGCTCTCTCCTCGCCGCGGGAGAGGGGTTGGGGAGAGGGGCCGGTGGCCCATGTGCCTGCCGCGCATCGCCCCTCATCCGCCCTTCGGGCACCTTCTCCCCGCGAGCGGGGAGAAGGAAAGCGCGGGGTCATTCAAGACGCGGATGATGGAGAGAGAAGCCGCGAGGCCCGGGACGACGCGGCGTCGAGCCCCTCTCCCCTTGCGGGAGAGGGGTTGGGGAGAGGGGGCCGGCGGCCCATGCATCTGCCGCGCATCGCCCCTCATCCGCCCTTCGGGCACCTTCTCCCCGCTGGCGGGGAGAAGGAAAGCGCGGGGTCATTCACGACGCGGATGAGGAGGAAGAAGTCGCGAGGTCCGGGACGACGCAGGCGTCGAGCCCCTCTCCCCTTGCGGGAGAGGGGTTGGGGAGAGGGGGCCGGCGGCCCATGCGCCGGCCGCGCATCGCCCCTCATCCGCCCTTCGGGTACCTTCTCCCCGCGAGCGGGGAGAAGGAAAGCGCGGGGCCACCCACGACGCGGCTCAGGAGGAAGAAGTCGCGAGGTCCGGGACGACGCGGCGTCGAGCCCCTCTCCCCTCGCGGGAGAGGGGTTGGGGAGAGGGGGGCAGGCCGTCGCCCACGGCGTTTGGCGGACCCTATCCCTCTCCCCGCAAGCGGGGAGAGGGTGCCCGGCAGGGCGGGTGAGTGGCGCGGCGGGTCAGGCCGAGAGGTGCTCGATCGCGGCGACGCTGCCGAGGCGGTCGGCGAGGCGCTGCAGCAGCGCGAGGCGGTTGGCGCGCACGGCCGGATCGTCGGCGTTGACCATGACCTTGTCGAAGAAGGTGTCGACCTCCGGGCGCAGCCGCGCGAGGCGACCCAGCACGGCAACGTAGTCGCGATTCGCGAGCAACGGATCGGTGTCGGCGATGGCCTGCGCGACCACGGCGTGCAGCGCGCGCTCGGCGTCCTCGACGAACAGCGCGGGATCGACCGAGGCGGGGATCGCAATGTCGGCCTTCTTCAGGATGTTGCGGATGCGCTTGTTCGCGGCGGCCAGCGCCTCGGCTTCCGGCAGCTTCACGAATTCGCCGATGGCGCGCAGGCGGCGGTCGAAGTCGAGGAGGGAGCCGGCGGTTTGCGGGGACGGGGTCGCGACTGACGTCGCTCCTACGACAGCATCGCCCTCGCCCCCGCCCTTCGTAGGAGCGACGTGAGCCGCGACCGGGCGCATCAGTGCGGCGACGGCCTCGAACTGCTGCGGCGTCACGCCCTGGTCGGCGTAGTAGGCGCGGAGGCGGTCGAGGATGAAGTCGAAGATTTCATCCTTCAAATTTGGAATCGCGGATGAAAAGCCATCCTGGAGACGATGCTTGAGTTCGACACCCGCACTCATCGCCGAATCGGCATTCTTTTGTTTCTCTTGACGATTCAAAGAAGCTTGCGTGAAGCCCACTGCCATCACCGCGGAGAAAATTGCTCCGGGGTCAATTTCATTCAACTTTCCATCGCGGACTTCTTTGCCAAGCATGCGCAACTCTATAGAAGCCTCGACCACCGTCCGCGCCAACCCCAACGCATTCCTGCGCAGCGAGAACGGATCCTTGTTGCCCGTCGGCTTCAATCCCGCCGCAAACCCGCCCGCCAACGTATCCAGCCGCTCGGCGATCGCCAGTACCTGCCCCAGCTTGCTCGGCGCGATGTCGTCGCCGGCGAAGCGCGGCATGTAGGCTTCGTCGATGGCGTCGGCGAGCTGCTTGCGCTCGTCGGCGGACAGATCGCTCAGGGACGCATCGTGCATGGCGTAATACCGCCCCGCGATCCCCTGCAGCTCCGGGAATTCGTTGACCATGCGCGACTGCAGGTCGGCCTTGGCGAGCTCAGCGGCACGCTTCGCGAGCTTCGGGTCGACGCCGACTTCGGCGGCGATGCGTTCCGCGAGGGCGGCGACGCGCGCGACCTTGTCGGCGACGGTGCCCAGCTTGGCCTGGTACGTCACCGTCTTCAGGCCGTCGTTCATCGACGCGAGGCCCTGCTTCAGGTCTTCGTCGAAGAAGAACTTGGCGTCGGCGAAGCGCGGGCGGATCACGCGTTCGTAGCCCTTGCGGACTTCGCTTTCGTCCTTCGATTCGATGTTGGCGATGCCGATGAAGTGCTCGGTCAGCTTCCCGGCGCCGTCGAGCACCGGGAAGAACTTCTGGTTGGCTTCCATGGTCGCGATCAGCGCTTCCTGCGGGACCGCCAGGAACTCGCGCTCGAACGCGCACAGCACGGCCTTCGGCCATTCGACCAGGCACTGCACCTGTTCGAGGTTGTCGTCGGTGATGCGCGGCGTGCCGCCGGCCTTCGCGGCGGCGGCGTTGACCTCGGCGACGACGCGGGCGCGGCGCTCGTCGGCGTCCACCAGCACCTTCGCCGCGCGCAGGGCGTCGACGTAGTCGCCGGGCGCGGCGATCCACACCGGCTTCGGGGACTCGAAGCGATGGCCGCGGCTCATGCGGTCGGCTTTCAGCCCGAACACCTCGCCTTCGACCACCTGATCGCCGAGCAGCAGCACCAGCCAGTGCACCGGACGCGCGAAGCCGACGTCGCGCTCGCCCCAGCGCATGGGCTTGGGGATCGGCATGCCGGCCAGCGCCTCGCGCAGGATCTCCGGCAGCAGCGCGGCGGTCTTCGCGCCGGGCTTCACGCTGCGCAGGACGAAGCGCTCGCCCTTCTGGTCGCGGGTCTTCTCCAGCGCGGTCCAGTCGACCCCGGCCTTGGCGGCGAAGCCTTCCAGCGCCTTGGTCGGCCGGCCTTCGGCGTCGAGCGCGATGTTGAGGTACGGGCCCAGCACTTCGGCGTGCTGCTCGGGCTGCTCGACGGCGACGCCCGGCAGCAGCACCGCGAGCCGGCGCGGCGTGTACAGCGGCTTCGCGCCTTCGCGGTCGAAGCCGACGCCGCGCTTGGCGAGGCCGTCGACGACGCCGTCGAACAGCGCCTGCGCCAGTCCCGGCAGCGCCTTGACCGGCAGTTCCTCGGTGCCGAGTTCGATCAGGAGGGGAAGCATCTGGGTCATGGTGCGGCTCTGTGTTCGCGGTGTCCTTCTCCCCCCGGGAGAAGGTGCCCGAAGGGCGGATGAGGGACGGGACGCCGGCGGGCGTCGCGGCCGCGGCCGGACACGACGAAGCGCGGATGCGCGCCGAGCGTGTCCGCGAGCGCGGGCGCGAGCCGTGCGGGCAGCGGATTCATGCGCCGGCGGCTCCGCTGGCGTCGGGCTGGAAGAACGGCACGTGGTAGCGGCGGAACACCGGCAGCGCTTCGCAGCGCGCATGGCGCGCCTGCAGCGCCGGATAGGCGTCGAGCGGTTCGGGCACGGCTTCGTGGACGTAGGTGACGAAGCAGGCGAGGGTGATGTCGGCCTGGGTCATGCGCCCGCCGACCAGCCAGTCGCGGTCGCCCGCGGCGACGCAGGCGCGCTCCAGCTCGCCCAGCGCGCCGCGCATCTGCGTGCGGCAGCGTTCGACGAACGGCGCGTGGTGCAGCGCCTCGGGCCGGAACACGCGCTCCATCACCACCTGCAGGCCCTTCTCGACCACGCCGGTGGCGAAGGCCATCAGCCGCAGCGCGGCGCGGCGGTCGGGTCCCGACGGCGGCATCAGCGCGCGATCGGGGCCGACCACGTCGTCGAGGTGTTCGAGGATCATCGCCGATTCGATCAGCGCCTCGCCGTCGGCCGGCGCCAGCACCGGCACCCGGCCGAGCGGGCTGTAGGCGCGGATGCGGTCGAAATCCCTGCCCACCGACCAGTCGCGATGCTCGAACGGCAGTCCGAGCAGGTCCATGCTCACCGCCACCCGCCGCACGAACGGCGAGTCGAACATGCCGATCAGCAGCGGCGCGGCGTCGCTCACGCCGCGGCCTGCGCGCCGAGCGGGGCGAGGCCCAGCGCCGCGCGCCGCGCCTCGTCCTTCAGCGCCGGGAAGCCGAGCTTCTCGCGCTGGGCGAAATAGGCTTCGGCTACCGAACGCGCCAGGTTGCGCACGCGCAGGATGTAGCGCTGGCGCTCGGTGACCGAGATCGCGCGACGGGCGTCGAGCAGGTTGAAACTGTGGCTGGCCTTGCAGACCTGGTCGTAGGCCGGCAGCGGCAGGCCCAGTTCGACCAGCCTCAGCGCCTCGGCCTCGCAGGCGTCGAACCGGTGGAACAGCTCCTCGACGTTGGCGTGCTCGAAGTTGTAGGCGCTCTGCTCGACTTCGTTCTGCTTGAACACGTCGCCGTAGGTGACCACGCCCTGCGGGCCGACGGTCCACACCAGGTCGTAGACGTTGTCGCAGTTCTGCAGGTACATGCACAGGCGCTCGAGACCGTAGGTGATCTCGCCCAGCACCGGCCTGCATTCGAGGCCGCCGGCCTGCTGGAAGTAGGTGAACTGGGTGACTTCCATGCCGTTGAGCCAGACCTCCCAGCCCAGGCCCCAGGCGCCGAGGGTCGGCGACTCCCAGTTGTCCTCGACCAGGCGCAGGTCGTGGACCTGCGGGTCGATGCCCAGCGCCTTCAGCGAGTCGAAGTACAGCTCGACGATGTTGTCGGGGTTGGGCTTCATCACCACCTGGTACTGGTAGTAATGCTGCAGGCGGTTGGGGTTCTCGCCGTAGCGGCCGTCGGTGGGACGGCGGCTGGGCTGGACGTAGGCGGCGTTCCACGGCTCCGGGCCGAGCGCGCGCAGGAAGGTCGCCGGGTGGAAGGTGCCGGCGCCGACCTCCAGGTCGAGCGGCTGGATGAGGACGCAGCCCTGCCCCGCCCAGTAGGCGTTGAGGCGCTGGATCAGTTCCTGGAAGGTGGGTCCCTGCATGGACTTCACGGCACGACGGTATGGGGACTGGGTAGTATACGGGGCACGCCCCATCGCCCCGCCCCGCCGCCGTGACCGCCCGCCGCAGCCGCCGCTTCCTGATCGTCGAAACCGGACAGCCCATCCCCAGCCTGCGCCGCCGGGGCCGTTTCCCGCACTGGATCCGGGTCGCCGCCGGGCTGGCCGCGGACGAGGCCGACGCGGTGAACGTCGAGGCCGGCGAGGCGCTGCCAGCGTGGGACGCCTACACCGGCGCGATCGTCACCGGCTCCAGCCTGATGGTCACCGACCGCCACCCGTGGAGCGAACGCACCGCCGCGTGGCTGCGCGAGGGCCTGGACGCCGGCCTGCCGGTGCTGGGCATCTGCTACGGCCACCAGTTGCTGGCGCATGCGCTGGGCGGCCGCGTCGACTACAACCCGCAGGGTCGCGAGATGGGCACGGTGGCGGTGGACCTGCATCCCCCGGCCGGCGCCGACCCGCTGTTCGGCCCGCTGCCGCTGCGCTTCCCGGTGCAGGTCAGCCATCTGCAGAGCGTGCTGGAGCCGCCGAGCGGCGCCACCGTGCTGGCGCGCTCCGACCAGGACGCCTGCCAGGCCTTCCGCTGGCGCGACCATGCCTGGGGCCTGCAGTTCCATCCCGAATTCAGCGTCGACCACATGCGCGGCTACGTGCATGCCCGCCGCGACGCGCTCGCGGGCGAGGGCCGCTGCCACCGGCGGATGGCGCGCGAGGTGAAGCCGACGCCGATGGCGCGCGGCGTGCTGCGTCGCTTCGTCCGCCACGCGGCCACCCTGCGCGGCCACTGAACCGGCACGCCTCCCACGCCACATCCCGCATCCACGCAACGACGAGGAAGATCGATGGAGATTCGCAAGGTACCGGCGTCCGCCGGCGCGCAATGGCTGCTCGAGACGTTCGGGCTGCTGCGCAAGTCGCCGCTGGGCTTCGGTGCGCTGGGGCTGATCTACGCCGCGCTGTGGCTGGGAACGGCGCTGCTCGGGCAGGCGATGCCGCCGGCGCTCGCCGTGCCGCTGCAACTGGTGTCGTTCATCGTCGGCGCGCTGCTGGTGGCGCTGATGATCCACGCCGCGCGCGAAGTGGACGCCGGCCGCAGCGCCGGCCTCGGCGCGCTGCTGGCCTCGGTGCAGGGCGGCGCCGGCGCGCGGATGCTGCGCACGCTGGTGCCGCAGGCGATCTTCGCGGTCGCGATGGCCGCGCTGGTGGTGGTCCTGATCGGCCCGGAGAACCTGGTGAAGTTCACCGAAGCCATGGCCGAGCTCCAGGCCAAGGCCAACAGCGGCACCCGGGTCGATCCGCAGACGCTGATGCAGGGGCCGATCGTCCGCGTGGCCGTCGGCGCGCTGGTGGTGATGGGCGTGTCGGTCATCGTGTTCATGTTCACGATGACGGTACTGCCCGACATGCTGCTCGAGGATCGCCGGCTGGGACCGGCGCTGCGCCGCGGCGTCGCCGCCGGCGCGCGCAACCTGCTCGCGGTGATCGTCTACCTGGTGCTGGCGTTCGTGATCCTGATGGCGGTGAGCATCGGTTTCGGCATCGTGCTCGGCGCGCTGCAACTGGTGTTCGGCCAGGCGGTGGCGATCGCCGGCAACGCGCTGCTCTACGGCCTGTTCATGTGCGGCCTCGCCGGGTCGATGTATTTCGCCTGGAAGCAGATGCTGGGCGGCGAGGCCGGCGACGCCGCGGCCCCCGCCCCGCCCGCCGCCGGCGTGGCGATGTAGGCCGCTACTGGCCCTGCGGCGGCGCCGCGAGTTCCTTCGCGTCGAGGAAGCCGCTGCGGTCCACGTCCTGGCGGCGGAAGCGCTCGGCCAGACGCGCGCGGTGCGCTTCCCGGGTCAGCGGCTGGCCGCGGCCGCCGGGCTGCTCGGCGGCGCTGAGCACGCCGTCGCGGTCGCGATCCATGCCGTCGAAGGCGTAGCTCAGCCAGTCCTGGTATTCGACCACCGACACCTTGCCGTCGCCGTCGCGATCCATCCGCGAGAGGTAGTCGCCGCTGGCCTGCGGCGGGGGCGGCGTCGCGGGCGCCGGCGCGACGGCCGTGGACGGCGGGACGACGTCGCCCCGCCACTTCAGTTCCTGCGCGCGCACCGCCGCCGGCTCCGCCGCGAGGGCGAAGAGCGTGCAGAAGAGCAACCAGCCGGGACCCGGGGCGGACATGCGCGCAGCGTGCGGGGTCGCGGGGCCGGTCGCAAGTCCCGCAGGGGCGGGGCCTGGCCGGGGGGGATGTGAAACGACGACGGCCGCCCGGAGGCGGCCGTCGTGCGCGGACTGCGCCGGGCTCAGGCGCGCACGGGCTGCAGCGAATAGCCCTTCATGCGCAGCGAGAACGCCTGCAGCGCCTGGATGCCGCTGGCCTCGGCCTCGCGGCACCACTGCTGCAGCGCCTGCAGGGTCTCGGTCGCGTTCTGGCTGCGGCTCTCCAGCACCGCGGCGAGGCGCGCGCGGTATTCGATCAGGGTGCCGATGCGCGGACGCTGCGCCACCCATTCCCGCAACTGTTCGCGGGCGTCGGGCTTGAGCCAGCGGCCGTCGTCGACGATGCCCTTGCGCAGTCGCCGCGGCAGCAGCGCGCGCAGCTTCTCGCCGGCCACGCGGGCCTCCTCCTGCAGCGCCGGCTTGAGCACGTTGCGCTGGTAGTCGGTCATCGCCTGGAAGCGCATCGCCAGCAGCGCCTTCAGGGTGTCGGTGTCGGGCACCGGGATGTTCGGACGCACGTCCAGCGACGGCGCCACGCGCAGCACTTTCGCCAGGCCGACGGCCTGCAGGCCCTTGATCGCCGCCCAGCCGATGTCGAACTCCCACTTGCGCAGGGCGAACTTCGCCGAGCTCGGGAAGGCATGGTGGTTGTTGTGCAGCTCCTCGCCGCCGATCCACACGCCCCACGGGGTGAGGTTGGTCGCGGTGTCGGTGGTCTCGAAGTTGCGGTAGCCCCACCAGTGGCCGAGGCCGTTGACCACGCCGGCGGCCCAGAACGGGATCCACGCCATCTGGATCGCCCACACCGCCACGCCCTTGAAGCCGAACAGGGCGAAGCTGACGAACAGCAGCAGGGTCGGCCCGAAGGTGGCGAACGGGGTGTAGAGGTGGCGCTCGATCCAGTCGTTGGGCGCGCCCTTGCCGTACTGCTCGATCGAGGCGCGGTCGCGGCGCGCTTCGCGGTACAGCTCCACGCCGCGCCAGAACACGGTGCCGATGCCCTTGGTCATCGGGCTGTGCGGATCTTCCTCGGTCTCGCACTTGGCGTGGTGCTTGCGGTGGATGGCGACCCACTCGCGGGTGATCATCGAGGTGGTCAGCCACGTCCAGAAACGGAAGAAGTGGTTGATGACCGGGTGGAAATCCACGCCACGGTGGGCCTGGCTGCGGTGCAGGTACAGGGTGACGGCGAAGATCGTGATCTGGACGGCGACCAGCAGGTAGATCAGCAGTTCGCCCCAGCCGAGCTGGAGCAGGCCACCGGACAGGAAATCGAGAACGGACGCGGGCATGGGCAGGCGGAATCGAAAGGGAACCCCCTCATCATGGGGGCAGGGATCGGCGATTGCCATCCGTGCGAGCGCGTATGGTGCGTTCATGTCGATGCGACCTTGGTCGAGCCCCGATCAATGCCGCGACCGATGCCGCCACCGATGGCGTCGACGCCACCGCCGACGATCCCCGCGACAACGCGATGGACGGCGCACGCGCGGCGTGACCGCGGTCGCGGACTGCGGACAACGGACGCCGCGGTATGGAATCATGCGCGGCATGTCGATCTACGCACTGAAACCGGGGTTCCAGGCGCTACTGCGGCCGCTCGTGCGGCGCCTGCACGCGCTCGGCGTGACCGCGAACCAGGTGACCCTGGCGGCCTGCGCCCTCTCGGTGGCGCTGGGCCTGTGGCTGTCCCTCGCCCCGGCGCCGGCGCGCGCCTTCCTGCTGCTGCCGCTGTGGCTGTTCCTGCGCATGGCGCTGAACGCGATCGACGGCATGCTCGCGCGTGAATTCGGCCAGCAGTCCCGGCTCGGCGCCTACCTCAACGAACTCACCGACGTGATCGCCGACGCGGCGCTGATCCTGCCGTTCGCGACGATCATGCCGTTCGCCAGCGGACACGGCCCGCTGTGGCTGGCGACGCTGGCGCTGCTCGCGGCGCTGAGCGAGTTCGCCGGCGCGCTGGGCGCCACCGTCGGCGCCAGCCGCCGCTACGACGGCCCGATGGGCAAGAGCGACCGCGCCTTCGTGCTCGGCGCGCTGGGGCTGTGGGTCGGGCTCGCGGGCACCCTGCCGGCGTGGGTCGCGTGGCTCGCGCCCGCGCTGTGCGCGCTGGTCGCGTGGACGATCGCGCGGCGCGTGCGCAACGGCCTGCGCGAAGCGGCGGCGCGGGGCTGACCATGCTCGAGCGGCTCGTCGCCCGCGCCCTGATCGGCTTCATCCGCGTCCTCACCGGCGCGCAGGCCTACTGGCGCGACTGCAGGCCGACCGCCGCGCTGCGCATCTACTACGCCAACCACGCCAGCCACGGCGATTTCGTGCTGCTGTGGGCGTCGCTGCCGCCGTGGCTGCGCCGGCGCACGCGTCCGGTGGCCGGCGCGGACTACTGGAACCGCGACGCGCTGCGCCGCTACGTCGGCGGCCGCGTGTTCCGCGCGGTGCTGATCGATCGCGAACGCCGCGAAGGCAGTCCCGACCCGATCGCGCAGATGGGCGAGGCGCTGGACGCCGGCGATTCGCTGATCCTCTTCCCGGAGGGCACGCGCAACGTCACCGACGCGGCGCTGCTGCCGTTCAAGAGCGGCCTCTACCACCTCGCCGCGCGCTGTCCGCAGGCGGAGCTGGTGCCGGTGTGGATGAACAACCTGTCGCGGGTGATGCCCAAGGGCGAGCTGCTGCCGTTGCCGCTGCTGTGCACCGTGACCTTCGGGCCGCCGCTGCGGCTGGCCGCGGGCGAGGACAAGGCCGCGTTCCTCGCCCGCGCCCGCGACGCGCTGCTGGCGCTGCGCCCGGTCGATCCCGAGGCGGACACGCCCAGCGACGCGGCGCCGTTCGACGCGCTGCATCCGCTCGACCCCGACCAGCTCGACCCCGACCAGCTCGATCCAGATCCGCTCGGCCAAGCGTCCGCCACGCCTTCCGCCACGCCGGCCGCGCCCGCCGGGGAGTCCGCCTGATGCAAAACCCCTTCCCGTCGCTGTACGCGCTGCCGATCTTCGCCGGGGCGGTGGCCGTGCTGACCGTCGCCTCGATCGTCGGCTGGGTGCTGAAGCTGCGCCTCGCGCCCGATGCGCCGCATGCGGTCATCGACAACCTCAACAGCCGCATCCGCGCCTGGTGGTGGATGGTCGCGGTGCTGGCGGCGGCGTTCTGGATCGGCAAGGGCGGCGTGATCGTGCTGTTCGGCGTGCTGTCGTTCTTCGCCCTGCGCGAATACATCACGCTGTGCTACACCCGCCGCGGCGACCACCTGGTGCTGCTGCTGGCGTTCTTCGTCGCGCTGCCGGTGCAGTACGCGCTGGTGTGGATCGAGTGGTACGGGCTGTACGCGATCTTCATCCCGGTGTACGCGTTCCTGATCCTGCCGATCTTCGCCGCGCTCGGCGCCGACACCACCCGCTTCCTCGAGCGCGCGGCCAAGGTCCAGTGGGGCCTGATGATCTGCGTGTTCTGCCTGTCGCACGTCCCGGCGCTGATGACCCTGAACATCCCCGGCTACCAGGGCCACAACCTGCTGCTGATCGCGTTCCTGGTGATCGTGGTGCAGGGCAGCGACGTGCTGCAGTACGTGTGGGGCAAGCTGCTGGGCAAGCACAAGGTCGCGCCGGCGCTGTCGCCGTCGAAGACCTGGGAAGGCCTGGTCGGCGGCGTCGCCAGCGCCACCGTGCTCGGCGCGGCGCTGTGGAAGATCACGCCGTTCACGCCGGTCGAGGCCGCGCTGGTCGCGTTCGTGATCTGCCTGATGGGCTTCTTCGGCGGCCTGGTGATGTCCGCGATCAAGCGGGACCGGGGCGTCAAGGACTGGGGCCACATGATCGAAGGCCACGGCGGAATCCTCGACCGCCTCGACTCGGTCGTGTTCGCGGCGCCGATCTTCTTCCACATCGTGCGCTACGGCTGGCAGTGAGGCGCCGCCGCGCCGTCGTGCGCGGGACGCCGCCATCACCGATCCGCCCCCATCGACGCCGGCTGACCCGCGCGCTATCGTGGCGCGCATGCGCCATCTCGCCCGTTTCCACGACCCCCACGAGCTCGCCCGGGTGCGCGCCCTGCTCCGGGACAAGGGCGTGCCGACGTGGGCGAACACGGTCGAAAGCTACCGGCTCGGCTGGCAGGGCACGCTGAGCGTCTGCATCGACGAACAGCTCGACGATGCGCTGCGCCTGCTGCGCGACCCCACGCACGCGCCCGCCCATCCGGTCGATGCGGAGGCGTTCGAGCGTGCGCTGGCGGCGGACGGCAGCGCCCTGCTGGTCCGGGCGACGAATCGCCTGCTGCTGGTCGCGCTCGGCCTCGCCGCGGTGCTGGCGCTGGTGGTCTGGGCGTGGGTACGCTTTCACTGAGCGGTCGCGGGCGACGGCGCCGCATGCTCGCCGCGACCCGCGACGGGAGATCGTCGGAGCGGACGCGATGAGCGAATCGAGCGCACTGCGGGACCTGTTCGCGGCCGAACGCACGCTGCTGGCATGGAATCGCACGAGCGTGTCGCTGATGGCGTTCGGCTTCGTGGTCGAGCGCTTCGGGCTGTTTCTGGCCCTCGTGCGCCACGGTGATCTGGGGGCCTTCCAGCGCCATGCCTCGTTCTTCGTCGGCGAGGGCTTCGTGCTGCTGGCGATCGTCGTCGCCCTGCTCTCGATGCGCCAGCACGGCCGCGTGCTGCGGGCACTCGGCGGCGGCCGCGAAGCGGCCTACGACTTCCGCCCCGGCCTGTGGCTCAATGCGCTGGTCGGGCTGCTCGGCGTCGGCCTGAGCGCCTACCTCGTCGTCGGCTACGTCTGAACCCTCCTGCGGAGTGCGAGCATGCCCGATCTCGACAGCGCCCTCGTCCAGTGTCCGTATTGCGGCGAGGAGATCGAAGTCCTGCTCGACGGGTCCGTCGAGCACCAGCAGTACGTCGAGGACTGCAGCGTGTGCTGCCGGCCGATCGTGTTCACCGTGACCGCCGAAGACGGCGAGGTGACCGGGGTCGACGTCCGCGGCGAGGACGAATGAGCCTGCGCGCCGCGTCCGGAACCGTCGGTCAGAACGGTCCGCGCGAAGCGATGTCGTCGAACACGCGCTGCAGTTCGGCCAGGCGCGCGTCGTAGCGCCGGGTGAGGCAGGCGACGTCGCCGCCGCAGCGACGGCGATCCTTCAGCCACGCGACCTGCGCGTCCTGCAGCGCGCCGCGGCCGCCCATCGCCAGCAGGTGGCCGTCGACCTCGAACAGCGTCGCCATGCGCACGTCGGCGTCGTTCAGCGCGCGATGGCGGCAGATGGCCTTCTCGTCGGCGGCGCGCGCCTTCGCGCAGTCGAAGCTGGCGGCGTGGGCGGCGACCGGGGCGAACAGGACGATGGCGGACACGACGACGGCAGGCAGGAGGGACGCAGGGACACGGCTGCGGACGCGGCGCATGGGCGACTCCGATGCGATGTGGGCGCGATCAGTGTAGACGCCCGCCGCGGGCCGCGAACGCCTGCGCCACGCGCACCGCGATCCGCACGATGGATCGCGTGGATCGCGAGAACGGCGGGATGCGTGCGCGCCCGAGGACGGGGCACGACGCGGGTCACTCGTCGTCGGGCGGCGGCGGCGTGACCGATTCGGGATCGACCGCCAGCTTGCCGGCGATCAGCACCGCCTGGGTGCGGTTGCTGGCGCCGAGCTTGCGCAGGATCGCGGTCATGTGGGCCTTGATGGTGGCCTCGGACACGCCCAGCTCGTAGGCGATCTGCTTGTTGAGCAGGCCGTCGCCGAGCATCTGCAGCACCCGGAACTGCTGCGGAGTGAGTTCGCGCACGCGCGCGGCGGCGTCGTGCTCGTCGGCGGCGGCGGCCGGGGCCTTCAGCGCCGCGGCGGGCGCCCAGCGATCGCCGGCGAGCACCGCGTCGATCGCCTCGCCCAGGGTCGCAGCGTCCGCCGACTTCGGCAGGAAGCCCACCGCGCCGTGGTCCAGCGCGCGGCGCATCACCGGCGGTTCCTCGCGCGCGGACACCACCATCACCGGCAACTGCGGGTAGTGCGCGCGCAGGTGGACCAGCGCGCTGAAGCCGTGCGCACCGGGCATGTTGAGGTCGAGCAGCAGCAGGTCGGCGTCGGGTTCGCGCTCGACCAGGCCATACAGCGCATCGACGCTGTCGGCCTCGTGCAGGTGCGCGCCCGGGAGCGCGCGCGAGACCGCGCCGCGCAGGGCCTCGCGGAACAGCGGGTGATCGTCGGCGACCAGGATGGTGGGCATGGCGGGCGGCACGGCGAGGGCGGCCCGCCCAAGGTAACGCAGTCCGGCGGCCGGCTCCAACGGTGGCGGTCGATCCATGGCGCTGGCCCGCGACGGCGTCCTGCCCGGCCGGCCTATTTCACCAGCCGCTCGTCGACCAGCGACTTCACCACCGAGGGATCGGCCAGGGTCGAGGTGTCGCCGAGCTGGTCGGGGGCGTTCTCGGCGATCTTGCGCAGGATCCGGCGCATGATCTTGCCCGAGCGGGTCTTGGGCAGGCCCGGCGCCCACTGCACGAAGTCCGGGGTGGCGATCGGCCCGATCTCCTTGCGCACGTGCGCCACCAGCGCCTTGCGCAGCTCCTCGGTCTGGGTCTCGCCGGCGACGAGGGTGACGTAGGCGTAGATGCCCTGGCCCTTGATGTCGTGCGGGAAGCCGACGACCGCGGCCTCGGCCACCTTCGGGTGGGAGACCAGCGCGCTTTCCACTTCCGCGGTGCCGATGCGGTGGCCGCTGACGTTGATCACGTCGTCGACGCGGCCGGTGATCCAGTAGTCACCGTCCTCGTCGCGACGGCAGCCGTCGCCGGTGAAGTAGGTGCCCGGGTAGGTGCGGAAGTAGGTGTCGATGAAGCGCGGGTGGTCGCCGTACACGGTGCGCATCTGGCCCGGCCACGAATCCAGCAGCACCAGGTTGCCCTCGGTCGCGCCTTCGAGGCGTTCGCCGTTGGCGTCGACCAGCGCCGGGCGCACCCCGGGCAACGGCCGCGTGGCCGAGCCGGGCTTGAGATCGGTGGCGCCAGGCAGCGGCGAGATGAGGATGCCGCCGGTCTCGGTCTGCCACCAGGTGTCGACGATCGGGCTGCGGCCCTCGCCGACCACCTCGTAGTACCAGCGCCAGGCCTCGGGGTTGATCGGTTCGCCGACGCTGCCGAGCAGGCGCAGCGACGCGCGCGAGGTCTTCTTCACCGGCGCCTCGCCTTCGCGCATCAGCGCGCGGATCGCGGTCGGCGCGGTGTAGAAGATCGTCACCTGGTGCTTGTCGATCACTTCCCAGAAGCGCGACACGCTCGGATAGTTCGGCACGCCCTCGAACACGACCGAGGTGGCGCCGTTGGCCAGCGGGCCGTAGGCGATGTAGCTGTGGCCGGTGACCCAGCCGACGTCGGCGGTGCACCAGTAGACGTCGTCCTCGCGCAGGTCGAACACGGCCTCGTGGGTGTAGCTGGCCCACACCAGGTAGCCGCCGGTGGTGTGCAGCACGCCCTTGGGCTTGCCGGTGCTGCCGGAGGTGTAGAGGATGAACAGCGGGTCCTCGGCGTTCATGCGCTCGGGTTCGCACTCGGCGGGCTGGCCGTCGACCACGGCGTCGTACCAGCGGTCGCGCGGCATCTGCATCTCGACCGCGCCGCCGGTGTGGCGCAGCACCAGCACGGTGTCGACCGAATCGGTGCCCGCCATCCTCAGCGCGGCGTTGACGTTCTCCTTCAGCGGCACCGCCTTGCCGCCGCGCAGGCCCTCGTCGGCGGTGATGACGATGCGGCTGCCGCAGTCGGCGATGCGGTCGGCGATCGAATGCGGCGAGAAGCCGCCGAACACCACGGAGTGGATCGCGCCGATGCGCGCGCAGGCCTGCATCGCGACCACCGCCTCGGGGATCATCGGCAGATAGATGGTGATGCGGTCGCCCTTCTTCGCGCCGAGCGCACGCAGCGCGTTGGCCAGCCGGCACACGCGCGCGTGCAGCTCGCGGTAGGTGATGCGTTCGGCCGGTTTCGCCGGATCGTCGGGTTCGTGGATCAGCGCGACCTTGTCGCCGCGCGTGGCGAGGTGGCGGTCGAGGCAGTTGACGCTGACGTTGAGCTCGCCGTCCTCGAACCAGCGGATGCGGAAGTCGTCGAGCGCGTAGCTCACGTTCTTCATCTTCGTCGGTGCGCGATACCAGTCCAGGCGCTGCGCGATGCGCCCCCAGTAGCCTTCCGGGTCGTCGATCGCGGCGGCGTAGTCGCGTGCGTAGTCTTCGCGTCCGATCCGCGCCTGCGCCGCGAACGCGGCGGACACCGGATAGACGGACGGGGCGTTGTCGTTCTGCGACATGGCGTGGTTCCTCCGCGGGGGATGCGATGCGCACAGTGTGCCGCAAACCCGCTGTTTTGCAGTGCAGCATGACGTTTAGACCATGGTCGAAAAGCGCGCGGAACGCCCGTTCGCTTCGACCAATGGCGAATAGGCGACGCGACCCACGGGCCACAGGCTGCGTTCACTTCACCGCGCATGCGCCCTCGGGAGGGGCCCGCCATGAACCATCGACTGCAATCCAGGAAGCCGTTGGCGCTGTCGCTGATGGTCTGCCTGCTCGCGCCGGGGCTCGCCCTCGCGCAGGCGGGCACGCCACGCGAACAGGCGCTCGAGGCGCGCGTCGCCGAACTCGAGAAGATCGTGCAGCAGCTCGTCGCCCAGCAGCAGGGCGCGCAGCAGGCGCAGGCCGCGCAGACGGCCGCGCCCGCCGCCGCGCCGGCTGCGGCCGACAACAAGCCGAAGATCCAGACCGCGCCGATCATGCCCTCGGCCAACGCCGGCACCCGCTTCTCCTACGGCGGCTTCATCAAGTTCGACGCGATGGTGACCAACACCAGCGACGGCGAGATCCCCGACGGCAGCGTCGGCCGCCTGTTCTACGTGCCCTCGACCATCCCGGTCGGCGCGCCCGGCGCGAACGAAGGCAGCGACACCGACATGGGCGCGCAGCTCTCGCGCTTCTGGTTCGCAGGCGACACCGACCTGGAATCGGGCGACAAGCTCAAGGGCTACATCGAGCTCGACATGTTCGGCGGCGGCAACATCACCGGCAACGAAGTCTCGACCAACACCTACGGCGTGAGCCTGCGCCAGGCCTACGTGAACTGGACCCGCCCGAACGGCAGCAGCGTGCTCGCCGGCCAGACCTGGTCGAACTTCCAGGACGTGGCCGCGCTGCCGGATGCGGTCGATTTCGTCGGCCCGACCGAAGGCACGATCTTCGTCCGCCAGGCCCAGGTGCGCTACACCAAGGGCGCGTGGTCGTTCTCGCTGGAGAATCCCGAAACCACGATCACGCCGTACCACGGCGTCGGCGCGCGCATCAGCAGCGACGACAACAACATCCCCGACCTCACCGCGCGCTGGCAGAAGAAGGGCGACTGGGGCTACGTGTCGGTCGCCGGCATGGTCCGCCAGTTCGCTTACCAGAACCCGGCCACGCACATCGACGACACGAGCACCGGCGGCGCGCTCAGCGTGTCCGGCCGCTTCAACCTCGGCAAGAACGACGACCTCCGCTACATGGCGACCTACGGCAAGGGCATCGGCCGCTACCTCGGCCTCGGCCTCGCCAGCGACACCGTGCTGGACGCCGGGGGCAACCTGGAGGCGATCGGCGGCTACGGCGGCTTCGCCGCCTGGCGCCACGCGTTCTCGCCGAAGCTGCGCAGCAACCTGTTCTATTCGATGGCCGCGTTCGACAACGACGCCGCACTCACCGGCGGCGCCGTCACCAAGGGCGCCGAGTCGTTCCACGCCAACCTGATCTACTCGCCGGTGCCCAAGCTCGACATCGGCGCCGAACTGATCTGGGGCCGCCGCACGCTCGAGAACGACCTCGACGGCGACCTCCAGCGCCTGCACACCCACGTCAAGTACAGCTTCTGACCGGAGAACGCACCATGTCCAGCACCACCGCACCAGGCGTTCCCGCGACGGGAGCGCTCACCGGCGCCCACAAGAAGGTCATCTTCGCCTCGAGTCTCGGCACCGTCTTCGAGTGGTACGACTTCTACCTGTACGGCTCGCTCGCCGCGCTGATCGGCAAGCACTTCTTCACCGGCCTCAACGACACCAGCCAGTTCATCTTCGCGCTGCTCGCCTTCGCCGCCGGCTTCGCGGTACGGCCGTTCGGCGCGCTGGTGTTCGGCCGCCTCGGCGACATGATCGGCCGCAAGTACACGTTCCTGGTCACGATCGTGATCATGGGCCTGTCGACGTTCCTGGTCGGCGTGCTGCCGAGCTACGAGAGCATCGGCATCGCCGCGCCGATCGTGCTGATCTCGCTGCGCCTGCTGCAGGGCCTGGCCCTCGGCGGCGAGTACGGCGGCGCCGCGACCTACGTCGCCGAACACGCGCCGCACGGCAAGCGCGGCCTGTACACCAGCTTCATCCAGACCACCGCGACGCTGGGCCTGTTCCTGTCGCTGCTGGTGATCTGGATCTGCCGCAACTACCTGGGCAAGGAGACCTTCGAGGACTGGGGCTGGCGCGTGCCGTTCATCGTGTCGGTCGCGCTGCTGGGCGTGTCGGTGTGGATCCGCATGCAGTTGCACGAATCGCCGCTGTTCCAGCAGATGAAGGCCGAGGGCAAGCAGTCGAAGGCGCCGATCACCGAGAGCTTCTTCTCGCGCAACGGCAAGATCGCGCTGCTGGCGCTGCTCGGCGCCACCGCCGGCCAGGCCGTGGTCTGGTACACGGGCCAGTTCTACGCGCTGTTCTTCCTGACCAAGACCCTCAGCGTCGACCCGAACACGGCCGACATCCTGATCGCGATCGCGCTGGCCATCGCCACCGGCGGCTTCATCTTCTTCGGCTGGCTGTCCGACAAGATCGGCCGCAAGAAGATCATCATGGCCGGCTGCCTGATCGCCGCGCTGACCTACTTCCCGGTGTTCAAGGGCCTGATGCATGCCGCCAACCCGGCGCTGGAGCAGGCCGTGGCCAGCGCCCCGGCGACGGTGAAGGCCGACCGCAGCCGCTGCGCGCTGCAGTTCGACCCGGTCGGCAAGAAGACCTTCAAGCAGTCGTGCGACATCATCACCTCGGCGCTGGCGAAGAAGGGCATCCCCTACACGATCGTCGACGCCCCGGCCGGCAGCGTGGCCAGCGTGACCATCGGCGCCACCGACCTGCCGAGCTTCGAAGGCGAGTCGCTGGACAAGGACGCCTTCAAGGCCCAGTCCGAAGCGTTCGGCAAGTCGCTCGGCGACGCGCTGAAGGCCGCCGGCTACCCGGCCAAGGCCGACGACGCGCAGATGAACAAGCCGATGGTGATCGCGCTGCTGACCTACCTCGTGCTGCTGGTGACGATGGTCTACGGCCCGATCGCGGCGTGGCTGGTGGAGCTGTTCCCCACCCGCATCCGCTACACCTCGATGTCGCTGCCGTACCACATCGGCAACGGCTGGTTCGGCGGGTTCCTGCCGTTCATCGCCTTCACCATCGTGGCCGCCACCGGCAACATCTACAGCGGCCTGTGGTATCCGATCATCGTCGCGGTGATGACCGCGGTCATCGGCTCGCTGTTCCTGCGCGAGACCAAGGACGTCGACATCACCCAGTGACGCCGGCGCACTCCCTCGTCACCCGTGCAGCGAAGACGCCGGCGCAAGCCGGCGTCTTCGCGTGCGGAGTCAGTTGCGGAATCGGATGCGGAAAGTGCAATGCCGCTCGGCGCGGTGCGCGCCGCCGCCGCGATGTCGATGCCGAGCCCCGACGGCCCCGAAACACGCCCGGTAGAGCGGCCTTCAGGCCGCTGCCTTGTCGCGTGGATCGATGTGGATCTAAACGCAGCGGCCTGGTCTTCGACAGCCGAATGGCTGGTCAGGCCGCGCTACCGGGACCATCGCGCAAACGCTTTTTTGCGCCGCCGGCCGATCAGGCCGCTTCCGGCTTCCGCGCCACCAGCTTCGCCGCGAGGATGCCGGCCTCGTACAGCAGGTACATCGGGATGGCGAGCATGAGCTGCGAGACCGCGTCCGGCGGGGTGATGATCGCGGCAACGGCGACGATCGCGATCAGCGCGTAGCCGCGCCAGGCCGACAACTGCTGCGGCGAGACCCAGCCCAGCAGCACCAGGATGACCAGCGCCACCGGCAGCTCGAAGCTGATTCCGAAGGCGAAGAACAGCACCACCACGAAGTCCAGGTACTTCACCGGGTCGGGCGAGATCTTGATGATGTCCGGCGAGAACGAGATCAGGAACCGGAACGCGCCGTTGAGCACCACGAAGTACGCGAACGCCGCGCCGGCGTAGAACAGCAGCAGCGACGAGACCAGCAGCGGCAGCGCCATGCGCTTCTCGTTGCGGTACAGCCCCGGAGCGACGAACGCCCAGGCCTGGTACAGCAGCCACGGCATGGTCGCGAACAGCGCGACGAAGAAGTCGAGCTTCATCAGCGCCATGAACGAGGACATCACCTCGTACGAGCTCAGGCTGGAGCCGGCCGGCAGCACCGACAGCAGCGGCTGCGCCAGCCACACGAACAGGGTCTTGGAGAACGGGACCAGCGCGAAGAACACCACCAGCACCGCCGCGAGCCCGCGGATCAACCGCGCCCGCAGTTCGATCAGGTGGCTGATCAGGCTGCCCTCGGCGCCGCCCTCAGCGTCGGTCATCGTCGCCCTCGCCGGCCCGGGTGGGCGCCTCGTCGGCCGCAGGCGCCGGCGCCGTGTCCGCCACGGTATCCGGCACGGTGTCCGGCGGCGGCGCGGCGGTCTGCGCCGTCTGCCGCAGTTGCGCCTGCATGGCCTCGAACTCGCGGCGCGCATCGTCGGCGGCGCTGCGCATCTCGTCGTCGATCCCGGCGATGGCCTGGCGGGTGTCCTGCAGGCTGCGCTTGAGCTCCTCGGCGGCGAGTTCGCGCTCGAGTTCGGCCTTCACCGAATGCCACTGCGCGCGCGCGCGGCGCACCCACAGCCCGGCGAAGCGCGCGGCCCTGGGCATGCGCTCGGGACCGAGCACCACGAGGGCGACGATCCCGATGACCACGAGTTCGGAGAAGCCGATGTCGAACATGGCGGGAGGCCGCGGACGGCCCGCAGCGGCGGCGCGGCGCGGTCAGCGCGCGACGTGGTCGTCGTCGCGCTGGGTCTCGGCGGACGTGTCGCGCGCCTGCGACTGGTCCTTCAACTGGGCGGGCTTGTCGTCCTCGCCGTGCACGCCTTTCTTGAATTCGTTGACCGCCTTGCCCAGGTCCTTGGCGCCGCTGGTCAGGCGCTTGGTCCCGAACACCAGCAGCACGATGACCAGAAGGATGATCCAGTGCGTGAGGCTCATGCCGCCCATCGGAGTGCTCGCAGGGATGAAAAACAGACGCTCAGGATACCGCATCCACGCCGGTCGCCCCTGAATCCCGCCGGCGCGGGCGCGCGACGGCGGCGACGGGGGTTCACGGCGTCGCCGGCAGCGCCTCGACCTTGGCCGGGTTCTCGACCGGCTGGAACGGTTCGGGCTGCGGCATCGGCTGCGCGTCCGCGGCGGGCTGCGGCGCGGGCTGCGACGACGCAGTCGCGGCGGGCGCCGCGTCCTGCGGGGCCGCGGTCCCGCGCGCGGCGGCCCTGGCGCTGGCCTTGACCAGGTCCTCGCGGAAGGCGGCGACGGCGGGGGACGGGGGCTGCGGCGCGCGCGCCTCGAACACCATGCGCGGGGTGGTGTCCTGTCCGTACACCGCCTCGTTGGCGCGATCGTCGATCGACAGCACCGCACCGTCCAGGGCGACGCCGGCGAACAGGCCGCGGGCGCGCGACCAGGACCAGATCTCGGCCTTCATCTGGCCGTCGGTGGCGGCAGAGGCGTTGCGGCCCATCGGGCCGGCGGCGACGCCGGCGTCGGCGCCGAGGGTGAACTTGCCGTTGACGATGGTGTCCAGGCCGCGGCGGCTGCGGAACACCAGCACGATGTCGGCCGACTGCACGCCCACCTGCAGGCCGACGCTGCCGCCGGTGAGGCTGACGAACACCGGGTCGGACCAGCCGCCGTCCTCGGTGCGCACCGACAGCAGGCCATGGCCGCGACGGCCGCCGAGGACCAGGCCGGCCTTGATCGAATCGGGGACGATCACGATCGCCTTGGCCTCGTCGAGCAGCTTGTCGGGGATCGCCGATTCCGGGATCGCCTGGATCTCGTCGAGCACGCGGATCGCGTTCTGCGCCTGCGCGTCCTCGCGCGGGCCGGCGTGCGCGGGCGCGACGAGGGCGGCGGACAGGGCGATGGCGAGGGCGACGATGCGCGGGCTGCGCATGGGCGCGGCCGGGGAAGGCATGCTCGACGACGGCATGTTCGACATGGACAGGTTCGACATGGGCAGGGGCGTCTCGACTCCGGGGGTGCGGCCGAGCGTACGGCGGAGGGCATGAACCGTGCCCGTCCGCGCTGACGCCCGTGCGCGCAACTGTCATTCTATGGCGATGACTTCGTCCGCCTCCGACGCCCCCGCCATGGCAGGGCCCGCCCCCGGGACCGCCGTCCTGCTGGTCAACCTCGGCACGCCCGACGCGCCGACCGCGCCGGCGGTGCGCCGCTACCTGTCCGAGTTCCTGCACGACCACCGCGTGGTGTCGCTGAGCCGCTGGCTGTGGTGCCCGCTGCTGCACTTCGTCATCCTGCCGATCCGCGGGCCGAAGGTCGCGCACAAGTACGCCGAGATCTGGCTCGACGGCGGCTCGCCGCTGGCGGTCCACACCGCCGCGCTGGCCGAGGCGATGCAGGCGCGGCTGCCGGACCTGCGCGTGGCCTGGGCGATGCGCTACGGCCGGCCGGCGATGGCCGACGTGGTGGCCCGGCTGCGCGCCGAGGGCGTGCGCCGGGTCGTGGTGCTGCCGCTGTATCCGCAGTACTCGACCACCACCACCGCGTCGGTGGAGGACGTGGTCGAACGCCTCGCCCGCGATGCCGGCGACGCGATGGCGTTCGAGACGATTCGCGACTACCACGTCGATCCGGCGTGGGTGGCCGCGGTCGCCGGTTCGATCCGCGAGCACTGGGCCGAACACGGCCGCGCCGACCGCCTGCTGTTCTCGTTCCACGGCATCCCGCAGCGGCTGGCCGACGCCGGCGACCCCTACCCCGCGCACTGCCGCGCCGGCGCCGAGGCGATCGTCGCGACGCTGGCCGCGGACGCCGGTTTCGATCCGGCGCAGGCGGTGCAGACCTTCCAGTCGCGCTTCGGCCGCGAGCCGTGGCTGCAGCCCTACACCGACGAGACCCTGAAGGCGCTGGCGGCGCAGGGCGTGAAGACCGTCGACGTGGTCTGCCCGGGCTTCGCGGTGGACTGCCTGGAGACGCTGGAGGAGATCTCGCTGCAGAACGCGTCGCTGTTCCGCGCGGCCGGCGGCGAGGCGCTGCGCTACATCCCCTGCCTCAACGCCTCCGACGCGCATGCCGATGCGCTGGCGGCGCTGGTGCGCACGCGCCTGCCCGCACGGCGCGCGGAGGCCGCGCATGCGTGAGGTCGCGCTGGACACCGCCCGCGGCCGCTTCGTCGCGCTGCGCAACGACCGCGGCGGCGGCCCGAAGCTGCTGGCGATGCACGGCTGGCTGGACAACGCCGCGAGCTTCCTGCCGATGGCGCCGCACCTGTCCGCCTGGGATCTGGTCGCGCTGGACCTGCCCGGCCACGGCCAGAGCTTCCACTACCCGGCCGACGCCGAGTACAGCCTGTTCAGCACCCTGCTGGACCTGCTCGCCGCCGCCGACGCGCTGGGCTGGGACCGCTTCTCGGTGCTCGGCCATTCGATGGGCGCGGCGATCGCCAGCCTGCTCGCCGCCGCCGCGCCCGAGCGCATCGAGCGCCTGCACCTGATCGAGGCGCTGGGCCCGCTGTCCGGCGGCGAGGACGGCACCGGCGAGCGCCTGCGCGATGCGGTCGCCAAGCGGCGCGCGCTGGAAGGCAAGCGCAAGCGCGTGTTCCACGATCCGGAAATCGCCGTCGAGGCGCGGCGGATGACCAACGTCACCGAGATCGACGAGGGCTCGGCGCGACTGCTGGTCGGGCGCGGACTGCGCGCGGTCGACGGCGGTCTGGAATGGAGCAGCGACGCGCGGCTGACGCTGCCGACCGCGATCCGCATGACCGAGCCCCAGATCCGCGACTGCCTGCGCGGCATCGCCTGCCCGGTGCGGATGGTGGTCGCCGACCCGCCGCCGGCGTATTTCCCGCCGGCGCTGCGCGACGCCCGGATCGCCTGCGTCGCCGACATCCGCTGCACCTCGCTGCGCGGCAGCCATCACCTGCACATGACCCACCCGGCCGACGTCGCCGCCGCGCTGGAGCTGTGACGCCGCGGCGCGAAGGCTAAAGCGCGGTAGAGCGGCCTGACCAGCCATTCGGCTGTTGAACACCAGGCCGCTGCTCATATTGAAATTGAACAAGCCAGCGGCCTGAAGGCCGCTCTACCAAACGCCCGGGAACTCAGCCGGTCAGCGCCATCAACTGTGCCTTCAGCGCGCGGCCGTGTTCGCGGAACCAGTCGCGCTGCTCGCGCCAGCCGGGGAAGCGCGCTTCCACCTCGCGCCAGTAGGCCGCGGAGTGGTCGTGGTGGATCAGGTGGCACAGCTCGTGGACCAGCACGTATTCGAACGCCGGCGGCGGCGCCAGTACCAGCGACAGGTCGAGCGCGACCGTGCCGTCGGGGGCCAGCGAGCCCCACTGCGAACTCATGCGCTTGAACTGCACCCGGCGCGGCGCGCGCGGCAGGGTCGGCAGCCAGCGCGGCAGCCAGCGGCCCACGTCGGCGCGGGCCTCGGCCTCGTAGAAATCGCGCAGCGCGCGCTGCAGCGCGGCCTCGCCGGCACGTGCGGACACGTGGAACACCAATCCCCCGCCGTGCGCCTCGTCCGGCCCACCGTCCTCGCGGCGCAGCGCGGTGAAGCGCCCCGGCGTCCAGCGCAGCGGCAGCGCGGCGCCGCGCAGCGGCAGCGCAGCGGTTTTCCCGTGGCGCAGCGCGATCTGTTCATCGTGGTGCAGGCGCGACAGTTGCTCGCGCAGCCAGCCGCCGTGTTCGGCGAGGAAACGGTCGGCCGCGAGCAGGCTGGCGCGCTCGGGCACGGTCAGGCGCACGCCGCGCTCGCTCACCGACAGCTTGATCCGCCGCGCGCGCGGGTCGCGCACGCGCAGCACCTCGACCGCGCGTCCGTCGTCGAAACGGAACGGCACGACATCGCGCAACTGCGGGCGCACGGCGCGCGCGGACGTGCGCACGGGGGACGCGTCGTCGCGCCATCGGAATCGGAAAGGCATGCGACATGCTACCCGCAGCGCGCTGCACTGCGGAAGAGGCGCGACGGCCAGCGGGTCATTCCGCCTTCGAGAGCTTCAGCGCCGGCTCCAGGGTCAGGAACAGGCGCCGCACTTCCGCGCTGAACAGCGCGAAGCGCGCGTCGAGCTCGGCGCGGAAATCGTCGCGGTCGGCGGACTCGAGCTGGTCGACCGCGCCGTCGAGGAATTTCAGCTTGCGGATCACCAGGTCCTCGCCGAGCACGAAACCGAGATGGTCGTCGAGGGTCAGCGCCAGGCGCGTGACCTGCTTCCCGGCTTCCAGGTGCTTGGCGATCTCGTCGCTCTGCAGCTCCTGGTGCTGGCACTTGATCACCGCGCCGTGGTCGACCGGATCGCGCAGCTCGCACTCGTCGCCCAGGGACAGGCCGTCGGGCAGCGGGTCGCCGGCGATCCAGCCGGTGAGGACCGAGCGCGGCGCGACCTCGGCGTTCAGCGGCAGCGCCGGGAAACTGCCCAGCGCCTGGCGCACGTCGGAGACCACGGCCTCGGCGCTCTTGCGCGAGGAGGTGTCGACCGCGATGAAGCCGTGGGTGAGGTCGAGCATGGCGTCGGTGCGGCCGGGCTTCACGAACGCGCGCGGCAGCAGTTCGTGGACCAGGTCCTCCTTCAGCCGCTTGCGCGCGCGGCCGCCGAGGCGACGGCCTTCCTTCTCCTCGATCTCCGCCAGCTTCTTCTGCAGCAGGTCGTTGACCACCGAGCCCGGGAGGATCTTGTCCTCGCTGCCGGCGGCCAGCCACAGCGCGTCGCCGATGCGGTGCGACAGCGCCTCCTCGTTGCGGCCGAACGGCGAGATGAAGCCGCGCGAGGACAGTTCCATCGCGCCGACGGGCTTGAGCGCGAAATCGACGAGGCCGGCGTCGAGGTCGTCGACGTTCAGCGAGGAAGGGAAGCGAAAGAAGGTCAGGTTGCGGAAGAACATGGATATCCAGATAAAGAAAGCCGGCTCAGCGCCACCAGCGGTTTTCGGGAGGGAGGTTTACATCGGGAGGCCCCGAACGCTTCCATTGCCAGGCTTCGGCGACGGTCAGCTTGCGCACACCACACGCGCCGAGATCGCAGCCGCGCGGCCAGCTGCCGTCGATCAGGGAGATGCCGGTGATCTCCATGCCGTCGACCGCGATGCAGAGGCAGGGGTGGTAGGCGCAGTCCTCGTACAGGTCGCCGGGCGCGATGGTTTCCATCGGAGGTTGCAGCTCAATCATGCCCGCCCGATTCCGCCACGATCATGCCGGCATCGTCGCCCAGCCACGCATGCGCGTCGGGCAGCGCGCCGTCGCCGCGCTTGCCCAGCGCGAGGAAGTCGAAGAGTTTCGGATCGCTCAACTGCGACGGGCGGATGTCGCCGAGGGCGCGGGCGATCTGTTCGACCCGGCCGGGCGTCTCGCGTTCCCAGGCGTCCATCATCTTCTTCACCTGCTTGCGCTGCAGGTTCTCCTGCGAGCCGCAGAGATTGCAGGGGATGATCGGGAACCGCTTCGCCTCGGCGTAGGCGGCGATATCGTCCTCGCGCACGTAGGCCAGCGGTCGGATGACGACGTGCTTGCCGTCGTCGCTGAGCAGCTTCGGCGGCATGCCGCTGATCTTGGAATGGAAGAACAGGTTGAGGAAGAAGGTGGCGACCAGGTCGTCGCGATGGTGGCCCAGCGCGATCTTGGTGTAGCCGTGTTCCTCGGCCCAGGTATACAGCGCGCCGCGGCGCAGCCGCGAGCACAGCGAGCACATCGTCTTGCCCTCGGGCACCACCCGGGTCACCACCGAATACGTGTCCTGTTCGATGATGCGGTAGTCCACGCCGATCGACGCCAGGTAGTCCGGCAGCACGTGTTCGGGGAAGCCGGGCTGCTTCTGGTCGAGGTTGACCGCGGTGATCGAGAACGACACCGGCGCCTTCTTCTGCAGTTGCAGCAGGATGTCGAGCAGGGTGTAGCTGTCCTTGCCGCCGGACAGGCAGACCATGACCTTGTCGCCGTCCTCGATCATGCCGAAATCGGCGATCGCGCGGCCGACCTGGTGGCGCAGGCGCTTGGCGAGCTTGTTGGCCTCGTGCGCGGTGCGGCGCGACGGCGGCGGCAACGGATCGGAAAGGGGCAGGGAGGTGTTCATGCGAGGGCGCGACGTGGGCCGCGCATTCTAGCCCCGAAGCGGCGACGCGACCGTGGCGACGCCGGCCGCGGATCGGGCAGCGCGCAAGGCGGTTCGCGCACGGTGCAAGGACGCGATCGCCGCCGGGCGCTGTAACGCATTGATTCCAATGGAAGAAGTCGATTGGCACGGCGCATGCGGATGTCTCCCTGCCGGCGCGCTGCGTCGGCATTCCCCCGCAATGGAGTTCGCACATGCAACGCAACCGCATGCATCCCGTTCCGAAGCTGGCGCTGTTCGCACTGCCGTTCGCGCTGGCGCTGTCCGCGCCGCTGGCGTTCGCGCAGGGTGCCGCCGGCGACGATCCGGCCAAGGCCGACGCCTCGGCGTCCGAGCAGCCGGTGACCGATGGCTGGATCACCACGAAGGTGAAGGCCGATCTGCTGGTGACCGAGGAGACCAAGGGTCTCGACATCAACGTCAGCACCCAGAACGGCGTCGTCACCCTGGCCGGCCGCCTCGACAGCCAGGCCCAGGTCGACAAGGCCACCGCGATCGCCCGCGCCATCAAGGGCGTGAAGTCGGTCGACGCGACCACGCTGACCGTGAAGCCGCGCGGCTGACGCGCGGCGTCCCCGCCGGCGCGCCGCCCTCCCTGTCCCGGCCTGCCGGCGCATCGCGCGACCCGCGTCGACGCGATCTCCCGCAACACCTTTTCACCGATTTTTCCCCCGATTCCCCCAAGGAGTGAACGCATGAACACCGACATCATCAAGGGCAAGTGGAAGCAGCTCAACGGCCGTATCAAGCAGCAGTGGGGCAAGCTGACCGACGACGATCTGACCGTGCTCGAAGGCAGCCGCGAATACCTCGCCGGCAAGGTCCAGGAACGCTACGGCGTGACCAGGGACATCGCCGAGCAGCAGGTGAAGGACTTCGAGAAGGGCCTGCACTGACCCGCACTCGTTCCGACTGATCCGGATCGCGCCCCCACGGGCGCGGACCGGACTCGCCGCGGCGCACGTCTCCCCCCGCGCGTCGCGGCGCACCCACGTCCCGTCCGGCGCCCGGACTCCGCTCACCGGGCGCCGGCGGGACGACCACCGCGTCGCGCCGCGGGTCGCACGCGGACCGCCACCCCAACCCGCGCCTCGATCGACACGCGCTCTCCCGCCGAATGAGGTTTCGCCGCTCCGCGCCTCCCCTCGCGGAGCGGTTTTTTTATCGGCGCTCGCCGCAGGACGCCATCGGCGCCGATCCGGCGCGACCGGCCCGGCCTCGATTCGCCTCGATTCGCCTCGACGGGCGGCCGTATCATCGGCTCCCGCGTCCCCGCACCGCCCCGCCATCCATGCCCGAACTGCCCGAAGTCGAAACCACGCGCCGCGGCCTCGCCCCGCACCTGGAGGGCCGGCGCGTGCTCGGCGCGACGCTGCGGCGGCCGGACCTGCGCTGGCCGATCCCGCGCGAGATCGAAACGCTGCTGCCGGGGCAGCGGATCACCGGCGTGCGCCGGCGCGCCAAATACCTGCTGATGGACACCGCGGCGGGCACCGCGCTGTGGCACCTGGGCATGTCCGGCAGCATGCGCGTGCTGCCGGCGGACACGCCGCTGCAGGCGCACGACCACGTCGACCTGCTGATCGGCGACGCGCCCGGCGCCGGCAAGGGACGCGGCGCGCCGAAGGTGCTGCGCTTCAACGATCCGCGCCGCTTCGGCTGCCTGCTGTGGCAGCCGCCGGGCGAAACCCACGAGTTGCTGCGCGGCCTCGGCCCCGAGCCGCTGGCCGACGGCCCCGACGGCGCGGCGTTCGATGGGGCGGCGTTCGATGGCGCGGCGTTCGATGGCGCAGTCTTCGATGGCGACTACCTGTTCGAGCGCAGCCGTGGGCGCAGCGCGCCGGTCAAGGCGTTCCTGATGGACCAGCGCATCGTCGTCGGCGTGGGCAACATCTACGCCGCCGAGGCGCTGTTCGCCGCCGGCGTGTCGCCGCTGCGCGCGGCCGGCAAGGTCTCGCGCGAGCGCTACCACGCGATCGCGCGGGAGGTCCGCCGCATCCTCGCCTACGCGATCGAGCGCGGCGGCACCACGCTGCGCGATTTCCTCAGCCCGGACGGCGCGCCGGGCTATTTCGAGCAGGAGCTGTCGGCCTACGGCCGCGGCGGCGAACCCTGCCCGAAGTGCGGGCGGCCGCTGAAGCAGGCGCTGCTGGCGCAGCGGGCGACCGTCTGGTGCGGCCACTGCCAGCGCTGAACCGCCCGGGCACGGCATACACGGTATAGTCGCCCTCCGACCGTCGGCGCCCCCGAGCCTCCGTCCATGAGCGAACAAGCGCAGCAACCCGCCGAGATCACCCAGTGGCTGGACGCGGCCCGCGGCGGCGACCGCGCCGCGCTGGACCGCGTGCTCGGCACGCTCTACCACGAGCTGCACGCGATGGCGCGGCGGCAACTGGCCGGACAGTACGGGCAGACCCTGGACGCGACCGCGCTGGTCCACGAGGCCTACCTGAAGCTGATCGGCCGCCGCGACGTGCGGTTCGACGATCGCGCCCACTTCTTCGCCTACGCCGCCTCGGCCATGCGCAGCGTGGTGGTCGACTACGCCCGCCAGCGCCTCGCCCAGAAGCGCGGCGGCGACCTGCACCGGGTCACCGAGCTGCCGGACGACGTCGAGGGCGGCCTGCGCCTGGACGAGGACATGCTGGGCCTGGACACCGCGCTGACCAAGCTCGCCGCGGTCGACGCCAAGCTCGCCCAGGTGGTGGAACTGCGCTACTTCGCCGGCCTGTCCGAGCAGGAGATCGCCGAACTGCTGCAGCGCTCCGAGCGCAGCATCCGCCGCGACTGGCAGAAGGCGCGGCTGTTCCTGCTGGCCTCGCTGGGCGGCCCCGAGGGCGAACGCTGACGGGCGGTTGCCCGGTCGCCCGGCCCGGGCGAGGATAGGCCCGACCAACCACGCCGCTTTCCCGGGACGCGATGGACGCCGAACGCTGGCAGCGCCTGTCGCCGCTGCTCGATGCGCTGCTCGAACTCGACGCCGAGGCCCGCAAGGACCGGCTCGCGGCGCTGCGCGAGGAGGATCCGGCGCTGGCGCTGGAGCTCGAGGCGCTGCTGGCGCTGGAGGACGAGCACGAGGACTTCCTCGCCGAGCCGCTGGTCACGCCGCCGCCGATGGCCAAGCCCGACACCACCATCGGCCCGTACAAGCTCGACCGGCTGCTGGGCGAGGGCGGCATGGGCCAGGTCTGGCTGGCGCGCCGCGCCGACGGGCTGTACCAGCGCCGGGTCGCGCTGAAGCTGCTGCGTCCCGGCCTGGCCGACCCCAACCTGCGCCAGCGCTTCACCCGCGAGCGCCAGATCCTCGCCCGCCTCGGCCATCCGCACATCGCGCGACTGCTCGACGCCGGGATCAGCAGCGACAACCAGCCCTACCTCGCGCTGGAGTACGTCGAGGGCGAACCGATCACCGACTGGTGCCGCGCGCACGATCTCGACGTCGAGGCGCGGCTGAACCTGTTCCTGCAGGTGTGCGAGGCGGTGAGCCACGCCCACGCCAACCTCATCGTCCATCGCGACCTCAAGCCGTCGAACATCCTGGTCACGCCGCTGGACGAAGTGCGGCTGCTGGACTTCGGCATCGCCAAGCTGCTCGACGGCCCGGAGCCCGGCCGCGAGCACACCCGCACCGAGCTCCGCGCCTTCACCCTGCACTACGCCGCGCCGGAGCAGATCCGCGGCGAGCCGGTCACCACCATGACCGACGTGTACTCGCTGGGCGTGGTGCTGTACGAACTGCTGGCCGAGACCAAGCCCTACCGGCTCAAGCGCCAGAGCGACGCCGAATGGGAAGAGGCGATCCTGATCGCCGATCCGCAGAAACCCTCGGCCAACCTGCTGCGCGAGGCCGACAGCGACCCCTCGCGCACGGCCGCGCTGCGCCGGCGCGCGAAGCAGATCGCGGGCGACCTCGACAACATCGCGCTGAAGGCGCTGCAGAAGCGGCCGGAGCATCGCTACCCGTCGGTCGAGGCGCTGGCGCTGGACCTCGACCGCTACCTGGAAGGCAAGCCGGTGCTGGCGCGGCCGCAGAGCATGGCCTACCGCACCCAGAAGTTCGTGCATCGCCACCGCTGGGCGCTGGCGACCACCGCGCTGGTGCTGATGGTGCTGACCACCGCGCTGGTCCTGGTGACCTGGCAGGCGCGGCAGGCGCTGCGCGAGGCGACCCGCGCGCAGGCGCTGCAGAACTTCGTCACCGGGCTGTTCGAGCAGGCCGGCGGCCGCGACAACGCCGGTCCGCTGGACGTGCGCAAGCTGCTGGAGGCGGGCGAGCAGCGCGGCAATCGCGAACTGGCGACCCAACCGCAGGCGCGGGCCGAACTGTTCGGCGTGCTGGCGCGCCTGCGCCTGGGCCTGGGCGACTACCGCGAGGCGGAACGCCTGCTCAAGTCCCAGGACGTGCTGCTGCGCGGCCTCGAACGCGTGCCCGACAGCCTGCGCCTGGGCGCCGCCACCGACTACGGCCGCACCCTGCGCCTGCTCGGCCAGCCGGACGCGTGCGTGGCGCGGCTGGGCCCGCTGGAGGAGCTGGCCCGCGGCGGACAGCGCCAGTTGCCGGTGCAGGCGGCGGATTTCTATTCCGAATTCGGCCGCTGCCAGCGCGTGGAGGGCCGGACCAAGGTGGCCCGGCTGCTGTTCCAGCGCTCGCTGGAAGTGCGCCGCAACACCCTCGACGACATCCCCGGCGTGGTCGAGAACCTCGCCGACCTCGCCGACCTCGACAGCGACGCCGGCAACACCGCGCGGGCGCTGCAGGGCTTCCGCAACGCGCTGGCGCAACTGCAGGCCACCGCCGGCAACCGCCACCCGCTGGCGATCGACCTGCACCGGCGCCTGTGCGACCTGGAGCGGCTGTCCGGCGACCTGGTGCTGGCCGAACGCGACTGCCACGATGCGCTCACCCTCGCCCTCGACCTGCGCGGCGAGGAGAACCGGGCAACGCTGGACGCGCGCCGGCAACTGGCGGCGATCCACGTCGATCTCGGCCGCCTCCGCGAGGCCGACGAGGCCTTCACCGAGGCCCAGCGCTGGCTGGTCGCCCGGGTCGGCCGCAACCACGTCGACACCGCGCGCAACGACAACAGCCTGGGCATCGTCGCCTGGGAACTGGGCGACGGCGACCGCGCGCTGCGCCACCTCGACCAGGCGCTGTCGGTGCTGCGCAAGATGCCGGCGTCGCCGCTGTATCCGGGCGTGCTGTTCAACAAGGCGATGGTGCTGCACGACCTCGGCCGGGACCGCGAGGCGCTGGCGCCGCTGCTGCAGTCGCGTCGCCTGCGCGTCGCCAGCCTCGGCGAACGCCATCCGCTGGTCGGCGACACCGATCGCCTGATCGGCGAGGTCCAGGCCGCGCTCGGCGAGCGCGACGCCGCGCGCAACGCGCTGGCGGCCGCGGTCGCGAGCACCCGCGCCGGCTACGGCGTCACCCACCCGCACACGCGGCGCGCGGAGCTGTCGCAGGCGCTGTTCGCGCTGGAGGACCCCCCGCCGACGGACGCCGAGGACGCGCCGACGCCGTCCACCGAAGCCAGGGCGACCCTGGAGACCCTCTCGCGGCTGCCGCAGTCCGACCCTGAACTGCGCAAGACCGCGTGGCTGGCCGCCACCGCACTGGCGCTGCAACACTGCACTGAACCGGGGTACGGTGGCGGTCCCGAGGCGCTGGACGCCCTCGCCCGGGAGATCCACGAGACCTATCCCGAGGGCGGCGCCTTCGTCCGCGAGTTCGATCGTCGAAGCCGCCGCTGTCGCTGACCCGGAGTTCCGCCATGTCGCCCGATCGTCGCCGCCCGCCGCCGTTCCTCCCGCCGTTCCTCCCGGCGTTCCACCTCCTCCTGCCGATCGGCCTCGCGGCCGTCTCCCTCGCCGCCGGCTGCGCCGGCTCCGAGGCCCGCGACCCCGGCGCGCCGCCCGAAGCGACGGCGCCCACGACAAAGCCCGCGCCGGCGACCCGCAGCGCCGCCGCCGGCAGCATCGCCGGCCGCATCGCCTACGACGCCGGCCCGGCGCCGGCGATGCGGATCTGCGCGATCGGCAGCGGCGACCCGGCCGACGCGGCGGCCCGCTGCGTGCGCACCGCGGCCGGCGCGACGGCGTACCGCATCGACGGCCTGGGCGACGACGACTACATCGTCTTCGCCTGGACCAAGACCTCGCCGCCGCGCGTCGGCGGGCACGTCCGCCAGGTGCAGTGCATCCGCGCGCCCTGCCCGCCGATGCCCGAAAGCGTGACCGTGGCCGGCGGCGCACGCGTCGACGGCGTCGATCTCGACGGTTTCTACGACCGGCGCGAGGATTTCCCGCCGCCGCCGGCGGAGTGAGCACGGCGGCCGGCGCGGGCCGCCGACCGCACGCCGCCCGGGGCCTCAGCCCAGCGGCAGCGCGCTCTGCAGCGGCTCGATGCGGCCCTCGCCGCGCATGATCTTCTTGAACTCGGCGCGGCTGACCGAGAGATAGCGTTCGTTGCCGCCGATCTCGACCTGCGGGCCGTCCTGCACGGCGCGGCCCTGTTCGTCGACGCGCACGGTCATCGTCGCCTTCTTGCCGCTGTGGCAGATGGTCTTGATCTCGCTCATCTCGTCGGCCCAGGCCAGCAGGTACTGGCTGCCCTCGAACAGCTCGCCGCGGAAATCGGTGCGCAGGCCGTAGCACAGCACCGGGATGCGCAGCCTGTCGACCACTTCGCTGAGCTGCCAGACCTGCGCCTTGGTCAGGAACTGGGCCTCGTCGACCAGCACGCAGTCGAGCTTGCCGTGCGCGGCGATGTCGGCGCGGACCCGCGCATCGAGGTCGTCGTCGCGCTCGAACGCCTCGCCCTGCGCGCTGAGCCCGATCCGCGAGGCGACCACGCCGGCGCCGGCGCGGAAGTCGAGCTTCGGCGTGAAGATCAGCACCCGCATGCCGCGCTCGCGGTAGTTGTGCGCCGACTGCAGCAGCGTGGTGGTCTTTCCGGCGTTCATCGCCGAGTAGTAGAAGTAGAGTTTCGCCATGCCGCGTAGTGTAAGCGGGCGGATCGCGATCGCCCGCCACCCGCCACCCGCCACCCGGCCACTCGATCGCTCGACCACTTGGCCGCGCGCCGCCCGGCCCGCCCGCCGCGCCGTCAGCGCGGCGTCGGCGCGACCTCGGGCGCCGGGGCGTCGACCTCGGGCTTGGTGTCCGGGATGCGCGAGACGGCCTCGATCTCGCCGATCGTGACCCGGCCGATCCTGGGCTTGCGCCAGATGCGGTCCTGCCAGGCCCAGTACTTCTTCGCGTCCCAGTAGCGCTCGTCGTAGAACTTGGTGCCCGGGATCGCGATGCTGCCCTCGGGGCCGGGGATCTCGATCGACACGCCGCGGTTGAAGCCGGTGCGGCTGCCGGTCATTTCGCGCTGGCCGATCCGCAACTGGTGCTCGTAGCGCGGCTTGGCCGCGGCGTCGCCGAAGCGGGCGAACACCGCCTGGCCTTCTGCCGGCACGCGGGCGCGCTCGGCCTCGGTCAGGCCCTTCCAGTAGCGCTCGCGCAGCGCGAGGAAGCCCAGGTAGCCGCGTTCGGCGGCGAGGTCCATCCAGATGTAGGCCTGCACCGGATCGCGCGCCACGCCCTGGCCGTTCCAGTACATCTCCGCGACCATCCCCTGCGACGGCTTGTCGGCGAAGAACGCGGCGCGGCGGAAGAAGCCCAGCGCGTCCTCGAAGCGCCCGGCCTTGTAGGCCTCGAGCCCGAGCAGGCGATAGCGCATGTCCTGGTGGTGCTCGAGGAACCCGGCGGTGATCAGCATCGGATCCTCGGTGGGATCGGGCGGCGGACCGGCGGGCGCGGTGGCGGCGAGCGGGCCGGAGGCGCAGGCCAGCGCGAGACCGAGCAGGAGGGCGTGGCGCATGGTCGAGGTCCATCCGGGCTGGGGTGGGGGAGGCGAACGGTAGCCGATCCCGCGGACGCCGGCGGGTAAACTGACGACCTATATCGCTTGCGACCCGCATCTCCCCCCACGAGTTCCATGCACGGCCTCAATCCCCCCCAACGCGAAGCGGTGCTGCTGGCCGACGGCCCGGTGCTGGTGCTGGCCGGCGCCGGCAGCGGCAAGACCCGGGTGATCGTCGAGAAGATCGCGCACCTGATCCAGTCGAACCGCTATCCGGCCAAGCGCATCGCCGCGATCACCTTCACCAACAAGGCGGCGAAGGAAATGCGCGAGCGCGTCGGCAAGCGGATCCGGGGCGACGCCGCCGAAGGCCTGACGATCTGCACCTTCCACGCGCTGGGCCTGCGGCTGCTGCAGATCGAGCACGCGAAGGCCGGGCTCAAGCGCGGCTTCTCGGTGTTCGACACCGACGACGTCGGCGCCCAGCTCAAGGACCTGATGCCCGGCGCCAAGCCCGATGCGGTGCAGGCGATGCAGGGGCTGATCTCGCGCGCCAAGAACGCCGGACTGTCGCCCGAGGAGGCGCAGGCCGCCGCGCTGGGCCCGCGCGAGCGCGAGGCCGCGAATCTCTACGTCCGCTACCAGCAGCGGCTGACGACGTTCAACGCGGTCGACTTCGACGACCTGATCCGGCTGCCGGTGCAGTTGCTGGAAGGCGACGAGGACTGCCGCCTGGGCTGGCGCGAGCGCATCGGCTACCTGCTGGTCGACGAGTGCCAGGACACCAACGACGCGCAGTACCGGCTGCTGAAGGCGATCGCCGGCGAGAAGGGCAACTTCACCTGCGTGGGCGACGACGACCAGAGCATCTACGCCTGGCGCGGCGCGAACCCCGAGAACCTGGCGCAGTTGGGCAAGGACTATCCGGCGCTGCGCATCGTCAAGCTGGAACAGAACTACCGCTGCAGCAACCGGGTGCTGCGCGCGGCCAACGCGCTGATCGCCAACAACCCGCACGAGCACCTGAAGACGCTGTGGAGCCAGCAGCCCGACGGCGAGCGCATCCGCGTGCTGGAATGCCGCGACGGCGAGCACGAGGCCGAGCGCGTCGCCTCGGAGATCCAGTTCCTCAACCAGTCGCGCAAGGTCGAGTGGGGCGAGTGCTGCATCCTGTTCCGCGGCAACCACCAGTCGCGGCCGCTGGAGAAGGCGCTGCAGCTCCTGCGCGTGCCGTACCACCTCAGCGGCGGCACCGCGTTCCTCGATCGCGGCGAGGTGAAGGACGCGCTGTCGTGGCTGCGGCTGATCGCCAATCCCGACGACGACGCGGCGTTCCTGCGCGCGGTGCAGTCGCCCAAGCGCGAGGTTGGCGCGACCACCCTGGCGAAGCTGGCGGAACTGGCGCACCACGCCGGCCTGCCGCTGTCGCGCGCCGCCGAATCGGTCGGCCTGCTGAAGCAGTTGCAGCCGCGCGCGGCGAACGCGCTCAGCGGCTTCGCCGACATCGTCAAGGGCCTGCGCCACGACGCGCGCACCCACACCCCGGCCGAGCTGGTGAAGCTGCTCAACGAACGCAGCGGCCTGCTCGCCGCGCTGCGCGCGCAGTGCAAGAACGAGCAGATGTTCCAGTTGCGCCGCGGCAACCTCGACGAACTGGCGAGCTGGTTCGACGGCGCGCGCGGCGGCGCCGGCCCGGGCGAGCTGGCGGCGTCGCTGGCGCTGCTCAGCCACGCCGACAAGGGCGAGCCGGGCAACCAGGTGCGGCTGATGAGCCTGCATGCGGCGAAGGGCCTGGAGTTCCGCTACGTGTTCATCGTCGGCATGGAGGACGGCACCCTGCCGCACGAGGCCAGCCTGGAGGAGGGCCGCCTCGACGAGGAGCGCCGGCTGCTCTACGTCGGCATCACCCGCGCCAAGGAGCAGTTGTGGCTGTCGCACTCGCGCGAGGCCCAGCGCTGGGGCACGAAACTGCGGCTCACGCCCAGCCGCTTCCTCGACGAACTGCCCCCAGCCGAGCTGCAGCGCGACGGCGCCGACCCGGTGGCCGACGCAGCGCGCAAGCAGGAGCGCGCGAGCGCCGGCTTCGCCGCGATCAAGGCGCTGCTGGACGGCTGACGCGCCGCATCGCCTCGGCAGCGTCGCCGCGATCGAGCCTCTCCCGGCCTGAGCCGTCGCGCCCCTCACCCGCCCTGCCGGGCACCCTCTCCCCGCGGGCGGGGAGAGGGACGGCGTCGGTCGGCGCGGCTGTCGACCTGCCGCATTGCGGCAGCGGATGCCTCGACACAGCACAGCCATGCGGACGCCACCTTCTCCCTGCGAGCGGGGAGAAGATGCCCGAAGGCCCGATGAGGGGCAGGCACCGCCGTCATGCACAACGCCCCCTTCTCCCCGCCCGCGGGGAGAAGGTGCCCGAAGGCCCGATGAGGGGCAGGCACCGCCGCCATACGCAACGTCGCCCTTCTCCCCGCTCGCGGGGAGAAGGTGCCCAAAGGGCGGATGAGGGGCTAGGGCCGCCGTCATACACAACGCCCCTTCTCCCCACCCGCGGGGAGAAGATGCCCGCAGGCCCGATGAGGGGCAGGCTCCACCGCCGTGCGCAACGTCGCCCTTCTCCCCGCCCGCGGGGAGAAGGTGCCCGAAGGGCGGATGAGGGGCAGCGCCGCCGTTCGGAAGCACCGCCGGAGAAGACGTGTCCGCGTGCGCCACGGGCCTGCTCCGTCCTTGCGCTGCCGCAGTGCCTCGCCGACGGCCGAAGGCCGGTCATCCGGGCGGGCTACACTCTGCGGCCCGTTCGCCATGTCATCCGGAGTCTCCATGCGCAGGTCCACGCTGCACGTCGCCCTCTTCGCCGCGGTCCTGGGCCTCGGCGCCTGCCGCACGATGACGCCGGCGGACGCCGCCGTGCCGCCCGCGGCCGAGGCACCGCCGCCCACCGCGGCCACGGTACCCGCCGACGACAACCTCAATGCGGTGCTGTGGATGCAGCGCGCGGCCGAGTACCGCGCGACCTGCGAGACCGTCTACCACGCCGCCGCCGATCGCCTGGACGCGGCGCTGAAGGATCCGGCGTGGGACGCCCTGGTGCCCGCCGAGCGCGCCAACCCGGCGAAGGGCCTGCCGCCGGCGGTGGTGCTGGACGTCGACGAGACCGTGCTCGACAACTCGCCGTACCAGGCGCGCCTGGTCCGCGGCGGCGGCGAATACGACGAAGCGACGTGGGACGCCTGGGTGCGCGAGGAAAAGGCGCAGCCGGTGCCGGGCGTGATCGATTTCGCGAAGGCCGCGACCGCCCGCGGCATCACCCTGATCTACATCTCCAACCGCGCCGAGCACCTCGGCCCGGCGACCCTGTCGAACCTGCGCAAGGCCGGCCTGCCGGTGAAGGACGACAGCGTGTTCCTCGGCCTCGGGTCGTTCGTCGAAGGCTGCGAGCAGGAAGGCTCGGAAAAGCTGTGCCGGCGCCAGCTCGCCGGCCGCAAGTACCGGGTGCTGATGCAGTTCGGCGACCAGCTCGGCGACTTCGCCCAGATCGTCGCCAACACCCCCGAGGCCCGCGGCGCGCTGGAGGCGCAGTACCGGGGCTGGTTCGGCCAGCGCTGGTGGGCGCTGCCCAACCCCAGCTACGGCGGCTGGGAGCCGGCGCTGTTCAACAACGCCTGGTCCGAGCCGCGCGACGCCCGCCGCGCCAGCAAGCGCGAGGCGCTGAACGCGGCGGAGTAAGCCTGGCGGAGTGGGCCCGGCGGCTTCCGCACGCGCGCGGGTTCGCCCGAAGGAAGATCGAAGAAATTCAATAAGTTGGATGGTGAAACCTGAAGTGTTGCATCAGGATCGGCGGACGGTTACCCTGTCCGCCGTCCGGCCTCGCCGGAGCCATGCCACAACCGTGACCTGCCGGCGCAAGCCGGTCTTGCAGGAGACCCGACCACGGTCTCCTTTTTCTTGCCGGTCGCTTGTCGGCCCCGGCCCGGCCCGCCAAGATGCCGGTTCATGTCCGCCGTCCTCGCCCGCCCCCGCCCCCGCCCCCGTCCGGCCGCGCTCGCCGCGCTGCTGGCGCTGGCCGTCGCGCTGGGCCTGGCCGGCTGCGGCGGCCGCGAGCCCGCGCGCACCGCGTCCGCCGGCGCCACCGAGCCGGTGCAGGCGGTCGCGCTGCTCAACGCCCGGCTGCGCGAGAACGACCTGGCCGGGTTCGCCCGCGAAGCGGCGCCGCCGGACCTGCACGCACCGCTGGCCGCGGCCTGGCAGGCGGGCCGGACCCGCTGGCCGCTGGAGGAACTGCCGTTCGAGCGCCGGATCCCCGGCATGCTGGCGGCGCTGTCGGCGGACGACGCCGAAACCCGGCTGCGCAAAAGCTTCGATCGCCAGTTCGCCCACGCCGACGGCGAGATCCGCGCGGCGGCGCAGGCGCTGGGCCTGTTCGGCGAGAAATACCTGCAGGGCGACCGCCGGCTCAGCGACGACGAGCGCGCCCACTACGTCCAGTTGGTCAAGGCCGTGACCACATGGGGGGCGCAGGCCGGGCTGGGCGACACCCGGCGCGGCCACGCGGCGATCCCGAAACTGGTGCTCGCCGCGCGCGGCAGCGGGGTACGCACCGAGGCCGATTTCCGGCGCATGGGCATGGACGAGAGCCTGCGGCGGCTGGGACCGATGGCCGGGGCGCTGAAGGACGTGCTGCGCGGGTACGGGCTGGACCTGGACGCCGCGCTCGACGGCATGGTCCTGACCGAGGAAAGCCGCGACGGCGACCATGCCCGGGTGCGGATGCGCTACCCCCTGGCCGGGGCGACGATCGACACCGCGATCGCGGTGGAGCGGGTGGACGGTCGCTGGTACGTGAGCGACTTCCTCCGCCACGCCCGCGCCGCCGCCGGCGCCGCGGCGACGGGCGCTCCGACGCCTCCGACGACGCCTCCGACGACGCCTGCCCCGACGACCGGGTCACCGACGAAGTCCGCAGCGGACGCGGCGAAGAAGCCGACTTCGTCATAATGACGGCGATCATGCCGAACCGTCCGACTCCACCCGACCAACCGACCCTGTTCGCGTCCGCCGACGGCGCCGATCCCGGCCCCGCGCCGGACGCCGCGCCGGAGACGCCCGAGGCCACGCACACCGCCGCCGCCCCGCCGCCGGACGCGCCCGAACCGCCGCCGGCGCAGGCCGAGCTGGGCATGCCGCCGGCCGCCGCGGACGCGCCGCCGTCGCCGGCCGCGGCGCAGGCGCGCGGACGCCGGCCGTGGTGGGCGGGGCTGCTGGGCCGGGTGCTCGAACCGTGGATCCAGCTCCACATCGATCCGCTGCCCGAGCACCTGGCCGACGACCCGCGCCCGGTGTGCTACGTGCTTGAGGACTACGGGCTGTCCAACGCGCTGATCCTGGAGCGCGCCTGCCGCGAGGCCGGGCTGCCGTCGGCGCTGCGCCCGCTGCCGGGCGACCCGCTCAGGCGCAAGCGCGCCTATGTCGCGCTCTCGCGACGCCATCCGACCGCGCTGGGCCTGGCCGCGGACATGGCGGTGGATCTCGCCGCCGGCAAGCCGCCCAAACTCAACCGGCCCGCGCGACGCCATTCCGAGGCGCTGGCGCGCCTGCTCGAGGCGCATCGCGCCGACCCGGCGCTGGACGTGCGCCTGGTGCCGGTGTCGATCTTCGTCGGCCGCGCGCCGGACCGGAACAACGGCTGGTTCTCGGTGCTGTTCTCGGAGAACTGGGCGATCGTCGGCCGCTCGCGCCGGCTGCTGGCGATCCTGCTCAACGGCCGCGACACCCACGTCCAGTTCGCCACGCCGGTGTCGGTGCGCGAGACCCTCGCCGAGGACCTGCCGCCGGAACGCACGGTGCGCAAGCTCTCGCGCGTGCTGCGCACCCACTTCAACCGCATCCGCGAGGCGGTGATCGGGCCGGACCTGTCCACCCGGCGCCTGCTGATCGACAAGGTGCTGGCCGCCGACCCGGTGCGGCAGGCGATCGCCGACACCGCGCGCCGCGAGAACGGCAAGCTCGACGACGCGTGGAAGAAGGCGCAGGCCTATGCCTACGAGATCGCCGCCGACTATTCGCCGCCGGTGGTGCGCTCGGCCTCGTTCCTGCTGACCACGGTGTGGAACCGCATCTACCGCGGCGTGCTGGTCCACCACCTCGACAAGCTCAAGCAGGCCGCGCCGGGCTACGAAGTGATCTACGTGCCCAGCCACCGCAGCCACATGGACTACCTGCTGCTGAGCTACCTGCTCTACACCAAGGGCACGGTGCCGCCGCACATCGCCGCCGGCATCAACCTCAACCTGCCGGTGATCGGCACGCTGCTGCGCAAGGGCGGCGCGTTCTTCCTGCGCCGCAGCTTCCGCGGCAACGCGCTGTACTCGGCGGTGTTCTCCGAATACGTCGCGCAACTGGTGTCCGGCGGCTACTCGATCGAGTACTTCATCGAAGGCGGGCGCTCGCGCACCGGCCGCCTGCTGCAGCCCAAGGGCGGCATGCTGGCGATGACCCTGCGCGCGCACCTGCGCCAGCCGACCCGGCCGGTGCTGTTCCAGCCGGTCTACATCGGCTACGAGAAGCTGATGGAGGGCACCAGCTACCTCGACGAACTGTCCGGCAAGGCCAAGACCAAGGAATCGATCTGGCAGTTGCTGATGGGCATCCCGCGGGTGCTGCGCAGCAACTACGGCCAGGTGGTGGTGAACTTCGGCGAGCCGATCCCGCTGGGCGACGTGCTCGCCGAGCAGGCGCCGGAATGGGACGGCCGGCCGATCGGCGAGGACGAGAAGCCGCAGTGGCTGGCCTCCGCCATCGACGCGCTCGCCGACCGCATCCAGATCAACATCAACCGCGCCGCCGACGTCAATCCGATCAACCTGCTCGCGCTGGCGGTGCTGTCCACGCCCAAGCATGCGATGGGCGAGGCCGACCTGCTGGCGCAGATCGCGCTGTCGAAGACGCTGCTGGCCGAGGTGCCCTACTCCGACCGCGTCACCGTCACCCCGCATGCGCCGGAGGAGATCGTGAAGCACGGCGAGGAGATCGGCGTGCTCGAACGCACCGCGCATCCGCTCGGCGACGTACTCCACGTCGACGGCGACACCGCGGTGCTGCTGAGCTATTTCCGCAACAACGTGCTGCACCTGTTCACCGCCAGCGCATGGATCGCCTGCTGCTTCCAGCACAACCGGCGGATGAGCCGCAACACGCTGCTGCGCGTCGGCCGCTCGCTGTACCCGTTCGTGCAGGCCGAGCTGTTCCTGCCCTGGGACGAGGACGGCTTCGCCGCGCAGGTCGAGCGCACCATCGCCGTGTTCGTCCGCGAAGGCCTGCTGCAGCAGGTCAGCGAGGACGACGGCGGCATCCTCGCCCGCAATGCCGGCCAGTCCGACGAAGTGTTCCGCCTGCGCGCGCTCGGCTATCCGCTGCAGCAGGCCTTCGAGCGCTACTACATCGCGATCTCGGTGCTCGCCAAGAACGGCCCCGGCACGCTCGCCGCCGGCGAACTCGAAAGCCTCTGCCACCTCGCCGCGCAGCGCCTGAGCCTGCTCTACGCGCCGGCCGCGCCCGAATTCTTCGACAAGAGCCTGTTCCGCACCTTCATCCAGAAGCTGCGCGAACTGAAGCTGGTCAGCACCGACGAGAACGCCAAGCTCGTCTTCGACCAGCGCCTCGACAACTGGGCGCGCGACGCCAAGACCATCCTCGGCCGCGAACTGCGGCACACCATCGAGAAGGTGAGTCCCGAAGCGGCGCGCAAGGACGACGGCCCGGAACGACGCGGGGAGTGAGCGGCGCGGGACCGCCACGCACCCACGGCGCATGCGTCGTGGGTGCGGCGCGCGTGCGGCCTGAATCCCGCGGCTCGACCGCATTTGCATCCACGACACAGGGGAACCGCATGTCATCACGTCGCATCACCGTGGCCGCCGCCACCCTCGCCCTTTCGTTCTCGGCCGCCGCCGCCGCGCCGCCGCCGGTCGGCTACACCCCGGCCCGCGCGGGCGACGTCGCCGCGCTGCCGATCCACATCGGCATCGTGCCCGACCGCATCCGGCCGCAGATCGCGTTCCAGTCCGTCAGCATCGCCGGACCGACCTACACCAACTACCCCGGCATGTCGATGGGCCAGAGCATCGGCGTCAACGCCGTCGGCGGCGCGCTCGCCAGCGCGATCGTCAACGCGAGCCTGCACGAGCAGGCCGAGAACTTCGCACGAGAGGCCTTCAGCGGCGTCGCCAACGCCGGCTGCGACCTCCCCTATGGCGAACGCCTCGCCGCACAGTTGACCCGGGACCTGCAGGCCGCGTGGCCGCAGGCGCAGATCCAGGTCCACATGCTGAAGCCGGACCAGAGCATCGCGGACATCGTCGGCAAGCGCACGCCGCGCTACGAGGTCCTCGCCAGCGTCAGCCTCGCGACCGACTTCTCGGCGCTCGTCGCGAGCGTCGACGCCAGCGCCTACGTCCCCGATGGCGACGACGCGCGTGCCGAGCGCAAACCCGCGTTGCAGAACACGCTGATCGCAGTCAGCGACCGCCTGGTGCTGGCGCCGAAGACCCGGGCGGACATCGACCGCATGGTCGCCGACGAGAACGCCCGCCATGCGGCGCTGAACCTGGGACCGTTGATCAGTCGCCTCAACAAGGAAGGCCTCACCCGCGACAACGGCGACGAACGCAAGTTCGTGGTCGATTCGCTCGCGCGGCACAAGCGCGCGCTGAAGGAAGCCAATCGCGACGCATGGACGCCGCAGAGCGAAGCGATGCGCCGCGGGTCGCTGCTGTCCGACTCCGACTGCGCCGGCATGCGCAGCGCGCTCGACCAGGTGCTGGGCGAATCGCACGCGCTGGTGCAGGCGATGACCGGCGGCACCCTGCCGACGCCGCTGGAAGTGGTGACAACCAAGCGCAGCGCGTTCGTGAAAACCACCCAGCTCGTCGGCGAAACGCCCGGCGAACGCGCCATCGTCGGCCTGCCCGACGGCAGCTACGTCTCGCGCCGGGGCGGCGACGGCGTCGAAACGGGCTTCCGCTACGCGCTGCTGCTCGAGCCGTGATCGAACCCGCGTCCGCCGCCGCTGGCGCGCGGACGCGATCGGGGCGAAGATCGAGACGAACCGCGCGACGCGCGTCAGCTTGCGCGGCATCGCGCACCCGCGATGCCGCATGCCGGCGTACACGACGACGCAATGACCCTCGATCGCGCAGCGACGTCCGCGTCGCGATCGATTCCAGTCTGGCGATCGGCCATGCCTGCTTGTGACGCGCCTGTCGATCTGCTTCAATGCGGTTCAACAGGCCGTCGGCATCGTACCGACGCTGCCTGACCCAGGCCGGATCCCTGTTTTTGCCGCCTTTTTTGCCGGCAGCGTCCCCCCGCACCTCCTTGTTCCGGCCACGACGTCGGTCGCTGCGCCTTCGGCAGCGCCTGACTGGAGCGTGCGACATGCCCGGAACTTCCGAACACCCCCTGTTCCACGCCATCGCGGATCGCGTGCGTTCGCGGCGCCGGCTGTGGCCGATCCTGGGCCTGCTGGCGCTGCTCGCCGGCGCCGGCGCCCTCGCGCAGGTCGCGACCAAGACCGCGGCGCAGTACTGCTACAACGGCGCGACGCAGCAGTGCTTCGACACGCTGGACAAGGCCGAGCAGGCGATGCGGACCGCATCGGAGAATGCGGGCGTCGCCACGCTGCTGGAGCAGTTTGATCCTTACCTGCTGAGCGTGCCGACCAACGGCAGCGCGCGCTACGACTACAGCGTGAAGGACCAGCCCGGCGCGCTCTACACGACGACCTATCTGACCGGCGTATCCGACGGCAATCTGGTCAGCGGCGGGCAGGGATGCACCACGGGCAGCGATCCGAATCGCCCGAACTGGTGCGCCAGCGAAGCGGAACTGGTCTCGAAGACGGTGGACAAGTATCGCCAGCTCTATCCGGACTGCACTTTCGCCTCCGCGGTCCTCGCCGACGACTTTGGCGTGTCGCCGTACAAGACCGTCGATGGCCAGACCGTCGTCAACACCAGCGGCTACGGCATCGTCGACTACGGCGACCATCGCTACAGCACCCAACGCACCTGCAGCGGCACGAGCGATGTCTTCCGCTTCCGGATCCGCCGGGAAGCGACGTTCGATTGCCCCGCCGGCTACACCCGGCTGACCGACTTCACGCCCAACGACGGCAACGACGACCTGACCCTGCCGGTGCTGTGCCGATACGACGGCGGCACGCGCACGATCACCGGTCCGGTCAAGCAGGTCGCGAGTTGTCCGGTCAGCCCGTATCCGTGCTATCCGGCGACCGGCGACAAGGCGCGGCGGGAGCCGGACTTCACGTTCGCCGGCCGCACCTTCACCCGCACCTACCACGCCTACCACGCCTTCCGGAACAACCCGGGATCGGGCATCGGCTGGAGCCACACCTTCGATGACCGGATCAGCGGCGTCTCGACCTCGTCCGGCCCGTCCGGACGGGTAGACGACACCGGCGTCTACGAAAGCTTCGTGCTGGTCTCGTCCGGCCGCTGGCGCGGCGAGAACTCGGTGGACAAGGTGCTGGAAACCTACACCTCGGGCGCGGTGCGCTGGCGACTGCGGCTGCCCGACGGCGAGTACCGCGAGTTCGACAAGGACGGTGTGCTGCTGAAGATCGGCCAGCCGGCCGACCCACGCCTCGACATCACCCTGGGCTACGCCAACGGCCTGCTGGCGACCGCCACCGACGGCCAGGGCCGGACGCTGCGCTTCGAGTACGACGCCGGCAAGATGCTCACCCGCATCGTGCTGCCGGACGGCAAGGCCGTGGTGTACGGCTACGACGCCGAGCGCAACCTCACCCAGGTCACGTATCCGGACGGTCGCGTGCGCGGGTATCGCTATGCCGAGGCGGGACTGATCGGCGATGCCAGCCAACGCCACCACCTGACCGGCATCATCGCCGAGAACGGCCAGCGCTACGCCTCGTTCAAGTACGACGGCCAAGGCCGGGTGATCGAGAGCCGCGCGTTCGGCACGCCCGAGAACGTCACCACGGTGGCGTACCCCGGCGATACGCAGAGCACGGTGGTGGGGGATACCGGGGACACGCGCAGCTACACGATCGAGCCCGGGCTGTACCGGCGGATCACCGCGATGACGACCAACGGCGCCAGCGGCCAGGAGGAACAGACCTTCGACGCGCAGGGACGATTGCAGCGGCAGAAGGACCGGCTGGGCACCTTCACCGACTACGAATACGACGCCACCCATGCTTATCGCTCGGCCGTGGTCGAAGCGGTGGGCAAGCCCGAACAACGCCGCACCGAGTTCGTGCGCGATCCGGCGCTGAATCGTCTCACCGGGCTGCGCGTGCGCGACGCCGCCGGCGCGCTGAAGGCGAAGACCGACTGGACCTACAACGGCCGCGGCCAGCTCGCCTCGACCACCGCGACCGATCCGGCCACCAGCGCCACCCGCACCGCGACGCTGGCCTACTGCGAGCAGGCCGACGTGACCGCCGGCGCCTGCCCGACGATCGGCCTGCTCACGTCCGTGGACGGCCCGCGCACCGACGTGGTCGACACCACCACCTTCAGCTACCGCATGGCCGATGCCGCGGGCTGCGCCACCGCGCCGACGACCTGTGCCTACCGCAAGGGCGACCTGTGGAAGGCGACGAACGCGCTGGGCCAGACGCTGGAGATCCTCGCCAGCGACGGCGCCGGACGGGTGCTGTCGACGAAGGACGCCAACGGCATCGTGACCGACCTGGGCTACGACGCCCGCGGCCGGGTGATCGCCCGCAAGGTCCGCGGCGCCGATGCCTCGGTGGAATACGACGACCAGGTCACCCGCATCGCGTACGACCAGGCCGGCGCCGTGCAGCGGATGGTGCTGCCGGACGGCCGCGCGACGACGTTCGAGTACGACGTGCTGCAACGACTGACCGCCGTCGTCGACCACGACGGCAACCGGCTGGAGCTGACCCTCGATCCGGCCGGCAACGTGGTCGGCGAACAGGCCCGCAGCTACACCGGCGCGGTGCTGCTGACGCTGACCCGTGTCTACGACACGCTCGGCCGCCTGCAGCAGGTGACCGACGGCGAACTCAACAGCACGACCTTCGGCTACGACGCCGTCGGCAACCTCACCTCCGGGCGCGACCCGCTGCTGCGCGACACCGCGCACACCTACGATGCGCTCGGCCGCCTGCGCACGACGCTGCGCAACGTCGGCGGGATCGGCGCGCAGACCCGGGTGCAGTACGACGCGCTCGACCGGATCGTGCAGGTCACCGATCCCGGCGGCCTCAACACCGCCTACAGCTACAACGGCTTCGGCGACCTGCTCGGCCTGAGCAGCCCGGACACCGGCACTACCACCTCGACCTACGACAGCGCCGGCAACCTCGCCACCCGGACCGATGCGCGCAACCTTGCGGCGACCTACGGCCACGATGCGCTCGACCGGGTGACCTCGGTGACCTATCCGGACACCACCCGCAATCTCGGGTTCGCCTACGACGCCGCCCCGGCCGCGTGCCCGACGGGCGAACGCTTCCACGTCGGCCGGGTGGCGCGGATGACCGACGCCAGCGGCGAGACCGCATTCTGCTACGACCGCTTCGGCAACCTGACCCGCAAGGTGCAGACGACGCAGGGCCGTCCGTTCACGGTGCGCTACGACCACGCGCCGCGGGTGCGCACCGGCGGCGACGCGCCGATGCGTCCGCGCGCGCCGGTGGCGGCGGTGTACGGGATCACGTATCCCGACGGGGCGCAGGTGCGGATCGGCCGCAACGGCCGCGGCCAGGCGACGGACCTGACGGTGACCCTGGCCGGCGGGCAGGTGAAGACGCTGGTGCAGGGCACGACGCACTATCCCTACGGCCCGGCGTGGTGGTGGACCTACGGCAACGACCGCAAGCTGACCCACTCGCGCAACGCCGCCGGCCGGCCGGGGTTCGTGGAGGACGCCCGCGCGGGCGGGTTGAACGAGGGGTACTGGTTCGACGCGGCGGGGAACCTGACGTCGCTGCGCAACGCCAGCCAGGCCGATCCGCCGAAGCGCACCTACGGGTACGACGGGCTGGACCGGCTGACCGAAGCGCGCGACGGCGCGAGCAGCGCGCTGCTGCAGGGCTACACCTACAACGCCACGGGCGATCGCACGACCGACACGGCCGGGACGACGCGCAGCTACGTGTACGCGGCGGGTTCGCACAGGCTCGCGAGCGTGGGCGGGGTCAACCGGACCTACGACGCGGCCGGGAACACGATCCGGATCGGCGGTGCGGCCGGCGCGATCGCGCCGCCGATGGCGAGTCGCCCGGCGCAGGCACGCACGCCGGCCCGCAGTTGGCGCGCGCAGATCCAGGTCCGCGCGCAGGCGACGCGGGCGGCCAAGCGCAGCGCGCGCGGCATGCGCACGTCCGCGGCGCGCGCCGCGCAGGCAGCCGGAACGCAGGCGTTCGCGCCCGCGAGCGTCCGCGAGTTCGCCTACGACGACGCCGGACGGATGAAGCAGGTCAAGCGCGACGGCGTGGTCGCGATGAACTACCTCTACAACGCCCGCGGCGAACGCGTGTACCGCAACGGCAGCGGCCAGACCGTCCACACCGTCTACGACGAAGGCGGCCACTGGCTGGGCGACTACGACGCCACCGGCAACGCGCTGCAGCAGGCGATCTGGCTGGACGACCTGCCGGTGGGCCTGCTGGTCGGCGCCGGCGCGAACCAGACGCTGTACTACCTCGAACCCGACGCCCTGGGCAGCCCGCGGGTCGCGATCGACCCCGACCGCGACGTGGCGGTGTGGCGCTGGGACCTGACGGGCGAAGCCTTCGGCAACAGCGCCCCGAACGAAGACCCGGACGCCGACGGCATCGCCTTCACCCTCGACATGCGCTTCCCCGGCCAGCGCTACGACGCGGCGACGGAACTGAACTACAACTACTTCAGGGACTACGATCCGACGACTGGACGCTACGCTCAGAGTGATCCGATCGGATTGGAAGGAGGGATCAGCACGTATGGGTATGTGGGCGGGAATCCGATGATATTTGTTGACGCTCTTGGATTGCAAAATGACGCTCGCATACCAACTCCGCAAGAAATTCACAATCAATTGGAGCTTCAACGCAAGAAAAGTTTGGCAATGGCGCAATTAAGAGGCACCTACCAAGAAATGCTAAAAAAGAATGTTAGAGGCACTGATCAGTTCTTTCACTGCATGGCCGCATGTAGAGCTACTAAGGCATCTGGAGACCCCCAGTTGGTGCTTGAAATAATGCAACAAAAGGAAATTCGTGATTTCATGCTTAATTTAATTGGTCTTTACGGAGACAAAAAACTTCCGATGAAAGATATGCTGGCAGATAATGGCGCAGACTTAGCCGTGAACGAGATTGGTGCAACTTGCCCTCCGGGAAAAACATGCTTGCAAAGATGCTCTTACCTGCTAAACGGCCTTGCGGCCAAACGGAGACAGTTCATGGCGGAATATCGACCAGAATGGAGGGAGCAATGAACATCAAGGGCGCTGTAGTATGTCTGGTGCTCTTTGCTGCATCTTGCGAGAGATCAGATTTTTCAATATATCCAACCTATGCTGAAGCTGAAAAGGATGGAGCCATCGATAGAGGATGGATTCCGAATTTCGTTCCACGAAGCGCCAAAAGAATAGTTGAAAGACACAACATGGACGTTGATCAAATTGCCATTGCCTTTGATTCGACGGATACGGAATTTATTAATTTGCTGTCCTCCCTCGAAAAATCGAAATGGGGCGAGGCGGGTCGTTTTTTCCAGACTGTCAGTTTTCCTGGCGATCCATTGGGGAGGCATGGAAACTACTACTATTATTGTAGCGATGACGGCATCGGATTGTTGACGTCAGATTTGAAGTCAAAACGGTTCTATTACTTTGAGCCTGTTAAAGAAAAATCATTTCAGGCTCTATGTGCGCCGATAAAGCCATAATCTGCATATGGATGCGCCCCAGCATGTTCAGTAATTACCCCTGACCATATTTCAGCAAACGGAGGCCCCATGAATAAAATTGGTGTTTTCTCGATCTTTTTAGTCCTCTCGTAGCCTTCCCCTGATCTGAGACAGTTCGAGAGGAGAACATCTGGCAGGATAGACCTGACGGAGGTTCACATGCGCAAGAGTCGGTTTACGGAGTCACAGATCGTCGAGATTCTTAAGGAAGCGGAT
>JAEKKX010000030.1 GCA_019510125.1 Lysobacterales bacterium | reverse complement strand
GCGCAGGCGTCAGCACGTTGCGCGCACCGTCCGCCGACACCGTCGACATCCGGATCGCCTGGATCCCGTCGCCGAGGTCGTGGACCTCGACCGCGCCGACGGTCTGCGTCGGCGGCGAGGCGATCGTCGTCATCGCGGCGCGCGGCGCCTGCCTCGACCAGGCGGTCGGCGTCGACAGCGCGAACCGCGGGCGCTGCGTCGCCACCGACGCGCGCAGGTGCCCGGCCGGCACCCAGCCGTCGAGGCCGGTCAGTGCGATGCCGCTGGGCTTCGACAGGGCCGGCGCGGCCGACTCGGTCGTTGAAGCATCGATCGGCAACGCCACCGGCGCGACAGCGTCAGCCGACGCCACCGCGATCCGCAGCGGCGGCAGCGTGGCCACGGGTTCGATCCGGGCCGACTTGGGTTCGACGGCGGCACGTTCACTGGAAGCGTTCTCGACGACACCAGGAATGGCAACCGTCGCACCGGCCACCGCCGGCTGGGCGATCTGCACGAACGCCTCCACGCAGACCGTGCCGTGCGCATCGCACAGCGTCCACGCCACCACGTCCGACGCTTCCGTCGCCCGCACCCACGCCCAGCCCGTCGCGGCCAGCGGCGCGTGCACGCACAGCTCAGGCACGCCCACGGCTTCCACGGCGGCATCGCCGCCCAGCAGCGACGACGCACGCAGCGCCGCCTCCCACCACGGCTGCGGCAGCGCGTGGTCCGACCATGTACCCGTCGAGATCGCGACGCGGCACAGGACTTCGTCCGCACCACACCAGGTCTCGCCGCCGTCCGCCGTCGCCAGCCGGGCCTGCACGTCCGCCAGATCGCACGACAGCCGTTCGGCCTCGACCAACGCGCCAGTCGCGCTGGCGTGGATCTCCACGTCCCCCGCATCGTCGTCCGACGCCGCCAGCACCACGCACGCCACCGTGCCGTCGTCCTGCGCCGTCACTTCCACATCCAGCGCGCACGGCACAGGCACCTCGCCCGTCCACGCCACGTCCTGCAACTGCACCGCCTCGTCCGACGCCGCGCCCAGCGAACGCGCCACCGCCGCGCGCAGCATCTCCACAAGCACGCCGCCGTCCAGCAAGCCCGCCGCCGCGAAGGCCTCGCGGCCGTCGAACCGCGAGCGATACCGCTGACGGTACAGGTCCGACAGGTTCTGCTGCAGCAGCGGATGCAGCACGGGCGCTGAAATTGACGCCGTCGTCGCCGTCGCAGGCGCCGAACCGTCGATCTCCAGCCAGTGCCGCTCGCGCGCGAACGGGTACGTCGGCAGCGACATCCGCCGCGGCGACCCCGCCGGATACAGCCGCGACCACGTCACTTCCAGCCCCTTCGTCCACAGCCCCGCCACCTGCTCCAGCCGCCCCTCCGACAGCCACCGGCCCACCGCCTCCTGCAGCGCCGCGTCCGTCGCGAACAACGACATCACCTCGCGATGGCGCTTCGCCTGGCCGACGTGAAGGTCCTCGACCTCCTCCGCGCCCTCGGCGAACGCCGACAGCCGCTCCACCAGCGTCGCCGCATCCTCCACCACCAGCGCCAGCCGCTCCTCCATCGCCTCGCGGCCCACCTGCAGCGTGTACGCCAGCGACCCCAAGTCCACGTCAGAACGCTCCCGCACGAACGCCGCGAGATCGCGCGCCTTCTGCCGCAACTGCGCCTCCGTCCGCGCCGACAGCACCACCAGCACCGGGCCCGCAGGCTGCGGCGCCAGAGCCGGCTCCGCCGACTCCGCCACCACCACGTGCGCGTTCGTCCCGCCGAACCCGAACGAACTCACCGCCGCGTACCGGCGCGCATTCCCCTCCACCGTCCACGACCGCAGCTCACGGTTCACGTAGAACGGACTCCCCGACAGCCCGAT
>JAEKKX010000020.1 GCA_019510125.1 Lysobacterales bacterium | reverse complement strand
CCTTGAACTCGCCGCCGAAACGCTCCGCGCCGATCTTCGTCAGCGCCGCCGTCAGCGTCGTCTTGCCGTGGTCAACGTGACCGATCGTGCCCACGTTCACGTGGGGCTTGGTGCGCTCGAACTTACCCTTGGCCATGATTGCTTCTCTTGAACTCGATTGGAGTTTGACGATGGGTGGTGCTCACGAAAGGAATCGAACCTTCGACCTCCTCCTTACCAAGGAGGTGCTCTACCGACTGAGCTACGTGAGCAACGATGTGGTGACCGGGTCGCTTGACCGGATCGGACCGCGTCGACCGGGGTGTCCATGGCGCCGCATTGGAGCGGGAGACGGGAATCGAACCCGCACCATCAGCTTGGAAGGCTGAGGTTCTACCATTGAACTACTCCCGCATCGTGCGGAACGGCGTTTTTCCGCCGAATACCGACTTCGTCACCGGAGGGCTTCGAAGTGGTGGAGGGAGGTGGATTCGAACCACCGAAGGCGTAAGCCAGCAGATTTACAGTCTGCCCCCGTTGGCCGCTTGGGTATCCCTCCGGCTGAACAACGTCCGGTAAAACACTACACGGTGAAACAGCCCGCAATTCTGACGGCTGCGGCGGCGGGTGTCAACGCTCCGGACGAGGCACGATCGGCGCGGACGACACGGCCGCGGTCAGCGGGCCGGCGGGGTGGGCATTGTAAGGGTTTCGTCGCCGAAAACGGCAACGTGGGGCACGCCGTCGGCGCCGATCCAGCCCCGGAACATGCCTTCGGTGTTGAACGGCATGGCCACGCTGCCGTCGGCGGCGAGGACGATGGCGCCGCCGTCGCCGCCCAGCGCCGGGACGGCGCCGTTGATGACCGCCTCGCCGGCCTGCTGCGCGGTTTCGTTCAGGTAGGTCATGCGGGCGCAGACGTCGTGGGCGGCGGCGGTGCGGATGTAGAACTCGCCCCAGCCGGTCCCGGACACGGCGCAGACCGCGTTGGCGTAGGTGCCGGCGCCGATGATCGGGGAATCGCCGACCCGGCCGTAGCGCTTGTCGGTCATGCCGCCGGTGGAGGTGCCGGCCGCCAGGCGCCCCCGCGCGTCCAGGGCCACGGCGCCGACGGTGCCGGTGTAGCGGCGCCCGGGGTGCGGGTCGAGGACGGCGGCCTTGGCGGCGTCCTCGCGCAGCCGGCGCTGGAGCTGCTCCCAGCGCTTCTCGGTGCGGAACCAGGCCGGATCGACCAGTTCGACGCCCTGCTCCTTCGCGAAGGCCTCGGCGCCGTCGCCGACCATCATCACGTGGGGCGAGCGCTCCATGACCGCGCGGGCCAGCAGGATCGGGTTCTTGACCCGGTGCACCCCGGCCACCGCGCCGGCGGCGCGGGTCGCACCGTCCATCAGCGAGGCGTCCAGTTCGTTGCGGCCGTCGTGGGTGAACACCGCGCCGCGGCCGGCGTTGAAGTTCGGATCGTCCTCCAGCACCACGATCGCCGCGGCCACCGCGTCCAGCGCCGGCTTGCCGGCCTTCAGCGCTTCGTGGCCGCGACGCAGGGCCAGTTCCAGCGCCGCGCGGGCGGCGCGTTCCTCTTCGGGGCTGAGGTCGGCGCGTTCCACGCCGGCGCCGCCATGGATCGCGAGCATCATCGGGGCCACCTCCTGCAGACGGCCATTGTCCACCCGGTAGGCCCGCTGGAAAGCCGGCGCGTCGACGGCGCCCGAGGGCAGGTGCAGGGTGGAGCCGGAATCGACCCCGGTCACCTCGATCCGCCCGAGCTGCAGCGGCTTGCCGGCCGCTTGGGTTTCCGGGAAGCCGCCGCGGACCACCCAGGCGCGCCCGGCCGGGTCGGTGGCGTACAGATGCGCGCTGCCGTCGCCCTCCACCGCCACCGCGGCGCTTTCGTCCACGCCGACGCCGATCAGCGGTCGGCGCGGCGTCCCGGTCAGGGTTTCGGCCTTGGCGACGAAGGCGAACAGGCGGCCGAGGCGGTCGCGTTCCTTGAAATGGGTGTCGGTGACGACCCCGCGGAGGGTGGCGATGTGCAGGAAATCCTGTTCGATCGTCACCGCCGGGCCGACCGGGTCGGCCAGCGCCTGCGGGCTGGTGATGCTGCCGCCGTCCATCGCGCCGTAGAGGTATTCGCCGAGGATGGCGAGGCCGGCGCTGGTGCCGCCCAGCGGCTTGCCGGCGCGGACGTGGGCGTCGAGCGCGGCGGCGATGGGGGTGCCCTTCCAGTAGCGGACGTAGCGGGCTTGGTCGCCGCCGGCGATGAAGATGCCGTCGGCCCGGGCCAGCGCGTCGAGGATCTTCGGATCGGTCGCGGGCTTGCCGTTGGCGAAGACGAAGGTCTCCACCGACGCGGCGCCGCCGACGTCCTTGTAGAACTCGTCGGCGATCTCGTGGGTGTAGGACGCGCTGAGCACGACGATGTGGCCGTTGCCGGCGTGCCCGAGGAACCAGCGCACGGCCTCGCGGTTGCGGTCGCCGCCCCCGGCGAGCAGCAGCCCGGGCTTCACTTCCGCCGGCGTCGGCAGGCTGCGGTCGCCGATGATCAGGCGCCGGTAGTCGCGGGCCACGGCCGGCGGCGCGACCACCCACAGCAGCAGGCCCAGCCAGAGCAGGCCCGTCCTGAGCAGGCCCGTCCTGGGCGTGGGGATCATGGCCCTTGCGGCGGGACGGAAGGCGGAACGGGTCATGCGGAATCTCCTGCGATGGCGGCGTGCGGTGCGCCCAACAGATCAAGGACGAACGACCGGGCCGCTTCCCTCCCGGTCGTCGCGGCAGCGCGCGGGCGTCCCGTCGACGCCGATCATCGGCTATCGTGCGGTGGATGCGCACCCCCCTCGACGACTGGTTCGTCCGCGAGATCCTCGTCTACGAGGAGGCGCTCGCGCGCTATCTGCGCCGCTGCGCGCCCGCCGGCGAGGACCTGCACGACCTGCGCCAGGAGATCTACGTCCGCATCTACGAGGCCGCCGGACGGTCGATGCCGGCGTCGCCGAAGTCGTTCCTGTTCACCAGCGCGCGCAACCTGATCACCGACCGCCTGCGCCGCGGGCGGGTGGTGTCGATCGAGACACTGGGTGATCCGGACACGTTGAACGTCCTGATCGATGAGGTGTCGCCGGAACGACGGTTCGGGGGGCGCCAGGCCCTGCGCCGGCTGGCGGAGGCGTTCGACCGGCTGCCGGACCGCTGCCGGGAGGTGGTGTGGCTGCGCCGGGTGGAAGACCTGCCGCAGAAGGTCGTGGCCGCGAAACTGGGAATCAGCGAGAAGACGGTGGAGAAACATCTGGCCCATGGCATGCGCCTGATCGCAGGGCACTACTTCGGCGGCGATCGTCCGTCCCCGCAGGGCGAGGACGCGCGCGCGGCCGCGGAGGATCGCGATGTCCGCGACCGACAGCAGGCAGATTGAGCGCACCGCCGCGGCCTGGCTGGCGCGCCGCGACGGCGAAGCCTGGGGCGACGCCGACGAGGCCGCGCTGCAGGCGTGGCTGGCGGCCGCGACCGCGCACCGGGTGGCCTTCGTGCGGCTGGAGGCCGCGTGGGAGGAAAGCGCGCGGCTGAAGGCGCTGGCGGCCGGGCGGCCGGGCGCGGCCCCGCCCCCGCGGGCCTACGCCCCCGAAGTCGCCGTCGTTGCCCGGCGCGCGCCCCTGCCTGCACGGCGCGGACGGCTCGCGGCCGCGGCGGCGATCGTGGTCATCGCGCTGGGCGCGCTCGGCACGGCCGGACTGCACGCCTGGCGCGCCCGCGAGGCCGCGCGGCCGGTCGCCTACGCCACCGCCGTCGGCCGGCTGGACAGCGTCCGCCTCAGCGACGGCTCGGAGGCGACCCTCAGCAGCGACAGCCGGATCGCGGTGTCGATGGCCGCGGCCGAGCGCCGCATCGACCTGCTCGGCGGCGAGGCCTTCTTCGAGGTGGCCAAGGACCATGCCCGCCCGTTCGTCGTGGACGCGGACGGGCGTCGGGCGATCGCGGTCGGGACCCGCTTCTCGGTGCGCCGCCAGGGCGACGCCCTGCGCGTGGTGGTGACCGAAGGCGTGGTCCGGCTGGAGTCGCCGGCCCGCCCGGGCCGCACCGGCGCCGAGCCGGTGCTGCTGCCCGCCGGCAGCATCGCCGAAGCGACCCGCGACGGCGTCCGGGTCCGCCGCGGCACCCTGGCCGACGCCGAACGGGCGCTGGAATGGCGCGGCGGCCGGCTGTATTTCGACGACACCCTGCTGTCGGTCGCCGCCGAGGAATTCAACCGCTACAACGAGCGCAAGCTGGTGATGGGCGATCCGGAGGTCGCCGCGCTGCGCATCGGCGGCAATTTCCGCTGGTCGAGCCCGGACGCCTTCGCCCGCCTGCTGCAGCAGGGATTCGGGGTGCGGGTCGAGACCCGCGGCGACCTGCTGGTGCTGCACAGCCGCTGATCGCGAACCGCAGGGAGGGATTCGGCGGTCCGGTTCGTCCCGGTCTGTCGAGTGTGCGCATGGGGCGCCGCCGACCGGGGATCCAGGGAAACCATGACCAGAACGTTCCGAGTGTTGCTGCTGTCCGCCGCCTGCAGTCTCGCGCTGCAGGCCCACGCGCAGGGGTCGGCGGGGCCGACCGTGCCGATCACGATCCCGGCCGGCGACCTGACGTCCGCGCTCGACACGCTGGCGCGCCAGTCCGGCACGCAGCTCGTCTACCGCTCCGACCAGTTGCGCGGCGCCCGCACCCGCGGCGTCCAGGCGGCGCCCGATCCCGATGCCGCGCTGCGCCGGCTGCTGCAGGGCAGCGGCTTCTCCGCGCGCCACGATTCGGCGTCCGGCGCGGTGGTCATCGTCCAGGACGACACCCCGAAGCGGGCGCCGCCGCCGGCTGTCCAGGCGGAACCACAGGGCGGAGGCGCTGAGCCGGCGCCTCCGCCGCAGAAGGAACTGGAAAGCGTCCAGGTCACCGGTTCGCGCATTCCCCGGGCCGCGATCGAGGGCCCGGCCCCGGTGACGGTGATGACCGCGCGCGAGATCCGCGCCGGCGGTTTCACGACCGTGCCGGACGTCCTCCGCAGCCTGACCCAGAACAGCGGCGAGACCCAGAGCCAGCAGTCCGCCAGCGGCGCCGATTTCTCTCCCGGCGCGCAGCAGGTCGACCTGCGCGGGCTCGGCCCGAACCACACCCTGGTGCTGGTCAACGGCCGCCGCATCGCCGACTTCCCGATGCCGTTCCAGGGCCGCAGCAACTTCACCGACATCTCCAGCATCCCGCTGGGCATGGTCGACCGGGTCGAGGTGCTGACCGGCAGCGCGTCCGCGGTGTACGGCTCGGACGCGATCTCCGGCGTGGTCAACTTCATTCTCAAGAAGCAGGCCGACGGCACCACCGTGGACGTGCGCTACGGCGACACCACGCGCGGCGGCGGCGAGTCCTACGACGTGTCGCTGGCGACCGGCTTCGAGCGCGGCGGCCTCAACGCGGTGATCGGCGCCGAACTGCAGGTGCAGCGCCCGCTGTGGGCCTACGACCGCGCGATCCAGGATTCCACCAAGGACGGCCCGACCGCGCGCTCGCAGGCGGCGCGGCGCGCGTTCCTGCGCACCAACTACGACGACGAATACCTCGACCCGGGCCAGGCGGCGTGCGATGCGCTGTCCCCGCTCAACCGCGGCTCGACCTACTACGCGTCCCGCCCCGGCTTCGGTCCCTACGATCCGGTGATCGACGACTACGGCCCCGGCTACTACTGCGGCAGCGACGAGGCGATCGGCTACGGCACGATCCTCAGCGAGCGCAAGGGCATCAACGCCTACGGCGCGTTCAACTACACCCTGCAGAACGGCCACCAGTGGTTCGCGGACGTGCAGATGGGCTACCACAAGATCGGCCTGTTCCGCGACGTGACCGCGTGGAGCTACCAGGCGCCCGACGGCAACGAGGACGGCTACTTCTACAACCAGGCCACCGACCAGATCGAATACTGGCAGCGCCAGTTCAGCCCGGAGGAAATGGGCGGCCTGGACCGCGGCATGATCCGCAGCACGCAGAAGACGTTCGGCATCGCCACCGGCTTCGCCGGCCCGCTGGGCGGCGACTGGGACTACGAGGCCACGCTCAGCCACTCGCAGTACCACGCGACCATCAGTTGGCCGCAGATCGTGGCCGGCGCGGCGAACGACCTGTTCCTCGGCCCGCAACTGGGCACCGACGCGGACGGCTTCCCGATCTTCGACGCCGACCCGGCGCGCCTGTACACGCCGCTGACCCGGGCCCAGTACGACGCGATCTCCGGCCGCAGCACCTACCACCCGACCTCGCGCACCGACACGGTCTCGCTGACCCTGACCAACACCGAGCTGTTCTCGCTGCCGGCCGGCCCGGTCGGTTTCGCCGGCATCGCCGAATTCGGCAACCAGGCCTACGACCTGCATCCCGACACCCGCGCCACTCAGTACTACTACTACAGTTGGAAGGATTCCGACGGCCACGGCAGCCGCAACCGCTGGGCGCTCGCCGGGGAACTGCGCGCACCGCTGCACGAAACGCTGAACGCCAGCCTCGCCGCCCGCTACGACGAGTACCGCTATTCCGGCCACGGCGTCGGCAAGCCGACCTGGAGCGCCGGCCTCGAATGGCGCCCGGTCGAGTCGCTGCTGGTCCGCGGTTCGTACGGCACCGCGTTCCGCGCCGCCGACCTGCACTACGTCTACGCCGGCCTCGGCAACGACGAGACCTCGGGCATCGACTACTACACCTGCTTCAGCGACGACCCCGGCGCGACCGACTGCTCCGACTACGACGCCCACCTGATCCGCACCCGCCAGGGCAACCGCGCGCTCGATCCGGAAACCAGCAAGTCCTGGACCGCCGGCATCGTGTGGTCGCCCTCGCACGCATTCGACCTGTCGCTGGACTACTTCGACATCCGCATGCGCAACCAGGTGCAGGACATGAGCGTCGGCGAGATCCTGCGCAACGAGGCCAGTTGCCGCCTCGGCGACCTCGATCCGACCTCGCCCACCTGCGTCGACGCGCTCAGCCGCATCACCCGCGTCAACGGCGACCTGTACGGCGTCTACGTCAATCCGATCAACGTCGCCCGCGAGAACACCAGCGGCGTCGACCTGAGCGCCCACTACAAGCTGGAAACCGCGATCGGCGACTTCCGCTTCGGCCTCGACCACAGTTGGGTTCGCAGCCACGACTTCCAGCGCTACAGCGGCGATCCGGTCGAGGACGAGCTGGCGGTGAACAGCGGCTTCGACATCCCGCGCACCAAGACCAGCCTGTCGGCCGCCTGGAACGGTGGCGCGTGGTCCGCCGGCGTCCACGGCACGCGCCTGGGCAAGCTGCCGACCTCGGATTCCTACGACCAGGTCTACGATCCCGCCGACGGCAACAGCCCGTGGGTGGGCGCGACCTGGCGCTGGAACCTCACCGCCGGCTATCGCATCAACGACACCATGCGCGTCGGCCTGTCGGTGAACAACGTGTTCGACAAGATGCCGCCGAAGGATCGCACCTACACCGCGTATCCCTACTACGACGTGTCGTGGTTCGACTCCGTCGGTCGCACCGTCTATCTGGACTTCAGTTGGAAGTTCGGCGGCAGCGGAAGCCTCTGAGCCTTCGGGCGACGGCCTCGACGCACTGATGCACCGCAGGGAAGTGGACGGGCCCCTCCGCGAGGAGGGGCCTTTTTTTCGCCCTGCGCGCCGGGGCAGCGCGTCGGTCCGGCTCAGTCCGTCCGGGCCCGGGCGGCGAGGATCTCCGCATGGTGCGCGTCGGCCCAGCGCACCAGGCCCAGCAGCGGGACCAGCAGGGACTCGCCCAGCGGCGTCAGCGCGTATTCGACGCTCGGCGGCTTGGTCGGATGCACGGTGCGCGAGATCAGGCCGTCGCGTTCGAGATCGCGCAGGGTCTGGGTGAGCATCCGCTGCGAGATGTCGGGCACCGCGCGCCGCAGGGCGCCGAACCGGTGCGGGGCCGCGGCCAGGGTCAGCACGATCAGCACGCTCCACTTGTCGCCGATGCGGTCGAGCACGCCGCGGACGGGGCAGGCCTCGTTCGGCTGACCGCCCTCGCGCCAGTCCTCCCAGCCGGCGACGAGCCGGTCGGCCGCGCCGCGCGGATCGGCGGTGGCAGCGACGGCGGCGGAAGCGACGGCGGGGGCGGCGGGCGGGACGGCGACGGCATCGGACGGCATGGGGTGGTTCCCTCGGTGTGACCAGCGGCGGCGGAAGTGCCTGCTTGTCGCGGCGATTCCGGTGCCTATTATGCGCATGATCTCGATTCGAGACCAACTCTCCCAAACAGACCATGTCCCAGCTCATCGTCACCGGCGCCGGCGGCCACCTCGGCCAGCGCGTCCTCTCCCACCTCCTCGACACCCTGCACGTCCCGCCCGGTCAGATCATCGCCACCACCCGCCACCCGGACGGCCTCGCCGACCGGGCCGCGCGCGGCGTCACCGTCCGCGCCGCCGATTTCGACGACGATGCCTCACTGGCCGCGGCCTTCGCCGGCGGCGACCGCCTGCTGCTGATCAGCACCGATGCCCTCGATCGCCCCGGCCGCCGCCTGGCGCAGCACCGTGCGGCCATCGCCGCGGCCGAGGCCGCCGGCGTGCGCCACGTCCTCTACACCTCGATGCCCGAGCCCGCGGATTCGCCGCTGCTGATCGCGCCCGACCATCTCGGCACCGAACAGGCGCTGGCCGCCAGCGCCCTGCCCGGCTGGACCGTGCTGCGCAATCACTGGTACTTCGAGAACCTGTTCCTGTGGCTGCCGTCGGCCCTGCCGGGCGGACAGTGGTACAGCGCCGCGGGCCGCGGCGGCGTCGCCCACATCGCGCGCGACGATCTGGCCCGGGCCGCGGCCACCGCGCTGGCCGACGGCCGGGACGGCCGCCGCGTGTTCACCCTGAGCGGCGCCCGGGCCTGGACCACGGACGAGATCGCCGCCGCGGTCGCGCGGGCCACCGGCAAACCGCTGGCCGTGGTGCCGGTGCCGGTCGAAGCGCTGGTGCAGGGCATGGTCGACGCCGGCCTGCCGGAACCGGTGGCGCAGGTGTTCGCCTCGTTCGACACCAACACCGCCGCCGGCCGCGTCGCCACGGTCACCGGCGACTACCGCGCGCTGACCGGGCGCGATCCGCGGCCGTTCGAGGACTGGCTCGCCGAAAACGCCCCGGCGCTCGCCGCGCTGGCCGGCTGACCCGACGCCGCGCCGCGCCGGGTCAGCGCGCGGCGCCGGTGTCCTGGCCGATCCACAGCCGGTTGCCGTCGGGATCGTCGATGCGGAATTCGGTCATGCCGTAGAAGGTCGTGTGCAGGTCGGGCACGGGCAGCCCGCGTTCCCGCGCCGCGCGATGGCAGGCGACGATGTCGTCGGGATACAGGTACAGCACCGCCGCACGATACGCAGGCGCACCGGTATTGATCGACTGGTCGAGCATGATCCGGCAGTCACCGCAGGCGAGCATCGCCCAGCCCCAGTCGTCGTTGCGCTGCTCGACCTGGAAACCGAGGCGTTCGTAGAAGTCGATCGCCACCGCCAGCGCGGCGACGGGCTGCATCGGGATGACGCGGTCGATCCGCATGGCGCCCTCGAAGTCGTGCCGACCCGCGCCGGCGCCCGCATTCTCGGCGTCGGCGCGCGCCGGGCGCAAGCGCGGGCGCGCCCCCGGAAACGACACGCCCCGCGCGAGGCGGGGCGTGTGCGGAGCATGCATGGGTCGCGGCGCGCGACCGGGACGGTCAGACGTTGAAGCGGAAATGCAGCACGTCGCCTTCCTGCACCCGGTACTCCTTGCCTTCCAGGCGCATGCGCCCGGCATCGCGGGCGCCGGATTCGCCGCGGTACTTGATGAAGTCGTCGTAGCCGATGGTCTCGGCGCGGATGAAGCCCTTCTCGAAGTCGGTGTGGATCACGCCCGCCGCCTGCGGCGCGGTCGAGCCGGCGCGCACGGTCCACGCGCGCACTTCCTTCACGCCGGCGGTGAAGTAGGTCTGCAGGCCGAGCAGCTTGTACGCGGCGCGGATCACCCGGTTCAGGCCCGGCTCGTCCAGGCCGAGGTCGGCCAGGAAGGTGTCGCGGTCGGCGTCGTCGAGCTGGCTGAGCTCCTCCTCGATCGCCGCCGACACCGGCACGACCTCGGCGCCCTCGCCCGCCGCGCGGGCGCGGACCGCCTCGAGATGCGGGTTGTCGTGGAAGCCGTCCTCGAGCACGTTCGCCACGTACATCACCGGCTTGAGCGTCAGCAGGAACAGGTCGCGCACCGCCAGCCGATCCTCGTCCGACAGGCCCAGCGAACGCGCCGGCTTGCCCTGGTCGAGGCCGGCGCGGATGCGCGCCAGCACTTCGACGCGCGCCTTCGCGTCCTTGTCGCCGGTCTTGGCCGAGCGCTCGGCGCGCTGCAGCGCCTTGTCCACCGATTCCAGGTCGGCCAGCGCCAGCTCGGTGTCGATCGTCTCGATGTCGGCGATCGGGTCGACCTTGTTGTTCACGTGGATCACGTCCGGATGCTCGAAGCAGCGCACGACGTGGGTGATCGCGTCGACCTCGCGGATGTGGGCGAGGAACTTGTTGCCCAGGCCTTCGCCGCTGGCCGCGCCGGCGACCAGGCCGGCGATGTCGACGAACTCGACCGCGGTCGGGATCACCCGCTCCGGCTTCACGATCTCCGCCAGCGCGCCCAGGCGCAGGTCCGGCACCGGCACCACGCCGACGTTCGGCTCGATCGTGCAGAACGGGAAGTTGGCGGCGGCGATGCCGGCCTTGGTCAGCGCGTTGAACAGGGTCGACTTGCCGACGTTCGGCAGGCCGACGATGCCGCATTTGATGCCCATGGTGATGTCGTGTCCGGTTCGGAATGCAGACGCCGGCGGCCTGGCGCGAAGCCGCCGGCGTCTGGATTCATTGCGGTGTCATTTCGGGGTGTGCAACCGCGTCATCGCGTCCATGAAGTTGCCCTGCACCGCCAGCGGCAGCGCGGACAGCGCGTCGTCGATCGCGCGCAGGATCAGCGCCTCGTCGTCCTTGCCCGGACGCCCCAGCACCCACGGCGTGACCTTGTCCTTGTGCCCGGGATGGCCGATGGCGACGCGCAGGCGGTGGAACTTGCCGTGCCCGAGCAGCTTGATGATGTCGCGCAGGCCGTTCTGGCCGCCGTGGCCGCCGTCGAACTTCAGGCGCGCGACGCCGGGCGGGAGGTCCAGCTCGTCGTGCGAGACCAGCATCTCCTCCGGCTCGATCTTCCAGTAGCGCAGCGCGGCGGTCACCGACTTGCCGCTGAGGTTCATGTACGTCGCCGGCTTGAGCAGCCACACGTTCTGCCCGGCGATCTCGACCTTCGCGGTCTCGCCGAAGAGCTTGCTCTCGAGCCCGAACCGCGCCCCGCACTGCTGCGCGAGGGCGTCCACAAACCAGAACCCGGCGTTGTGCCGGGTTCGGGCATGTTCGGGACCGGGGTTGCCCAGCCCGACGATGAGGCGGAGGCCTGCCATCGGATCGGTCCGGCGGCGCGGGCCGGGGCCCGCACCGCCGTCGAAGTCATCGTCGCGACGCGACGATTACTTCTGGTCCTTCTTGGTGACCTTCGCGGCCGGCACTTCGGCCGCGGCCGGCGCGTCGGCGGCTTCGGCCTCTTCCTTGCCGTGCTTGGCGATCACGACGGCGAGGTCGTGCTCCTTGCCGAGCTTCAGCTCCGGGATGGTCACGCCGGCCGGCAGCTTCAGCTCCGACAGGTGGACGATCTGGCCGACGTCGAGGGTCGACAGGTCGACCTCGATGAACTCCGGCAGGTCCTTCGGCAGGCACTCGACCACGACTTCGTTGAGCTCGTGGGTGACGACCACTTCGGCCGACTTGCCGGCCGGCGACTTGTCTTCGCCGATGAAGTGCAGCGGCACCGCGGTGCGCAGCGCCTCGTTCTCGTTCACGCGCTGGAAGTCCAGGTGCATGATCTGCTGCTTGAACGGATGGCGCTGCATGTCGCGCAGCAGCACCTTCTGGATGTCGCCGCCGAGGCTGAGGTCGAGGATCGACGAGTAGAACCACTCGTGCTGGCTGGCGAGCCAGATGGCCTCGTGGTCGATCTGGATGCTGACCGGCTTGAGTTCGCCGCCGTAGACGATGGCGGGGATCTTGGCGGCATGGCGAAGGCGGCGGCTCGCACCCTTCCCTTCGTCCGTGCGGCGTTCGACCTTGATTTCGTGGGTAGTTGCCATTTGGATGAGTCTCTTGCTTGCGGATGGGCCGCCTCGCGGCGGCGATGCGACTCCCCCGCGACCAGGGGAGCCGGGTTCCGGCCGGAGCCGGGGATGCGGCGGTCAGTCGACGTAGAGCGAGCTGACCGATTCGCCGAACGCGACCCGTCGGATCGTCTCGGCGAGCAGTTCGGCGACGCTGAGCTGGCGGATGCGGCCGCAGGCGCGGGCCGGTTCCGACAGCGCGATGGTGTCGGTCACCACCAGTTCGTCGAGCTGCGACTTGTTGAGGTTGTCGATGGCCGGGCCCGACAGCACCGGGTGGGTGCAGTAGGCCACGACCTTCTGCGCGCCCTGCGCCTTCAGCGCCGCGGCGGCGGCGCAGAGGGTGCCGGCGGTGTCGACGATGTCGTCGACCAGCACGCAGGTCTTGCCGGACACGTCGCCGATGATGTTCATCACCGTGGCGACGTTGGCGCGCGGCCGGCGCTTGTCGATGATCGCGAGGTCCGCGTCGTCGAGACGCTTGGCGATGGCGCGGGCGCGGACCACGCCGCCCACGTCCGGCGACACCACGATCAGGTTGTCGGTGCCGTAGGCGCGCCAGATGTCGGCGAGCAGCAGCGGCGACGAGTACACGTTGTCGACCGGGATGTCGAAGAAGCCCTGGATCTGGTCGGCGTGCAGATCGACGGTCAGCACGCTGTCCACGCCGGCGGCGGCGAACATCTTGGCCACGACCTTGGCGGTGATCGGCACGCGCGAGGAGCGCGGGCGGCGATCCTGCCGGGCGTAGCCGAAATACGGCACCACCGCGGTGACGCTGGCGACCGAGGCGCGCTTGAGCGCGTCGGTGATCACCAGCAGTTCCATCAGGTTCTCGGCGCTCGGCGCGTTCGTGGGCTGGACCACGAACACTTCCTGGCGACGGACGTTCTCCTCGATCTCGACCTGCACTTCGCCGTCGGAGAAGCGCGAGACCAGGGCCTTGCCCGGGCGAACGCCCAGCTCCCTGCACACGGCGTCGGCCAGGGGCCGGTTGGCATTGCCGGAAAAGATCAACAACTGACGATCGTCCTGCATGATGGGCTCCGCTTCGCTCTGACCTTGGCGGGTGGCCGGAGGTCCACGCGGCGCGCGGGCATCCGGGAAAATTGGCAGGGGCGGAAGGATTCGAACCTACGCATGCCGGGATCAAAACCCGGTGCCTTAACCGCTTGGCGACGCCCCTTCGGAGAGGTCGCGGCGATCCTGCGGGTCGCCTCTTCGAAGACGTCCGCCGAACCACCTCAACCCCCGCCACGCCGCAAGCGGCATGGCCGCCCCCGAACATCGGGGGCTGGTAAAGCTGGAGAGGTCGCGGCGATCCTGCGGGTCGCCTCTTCGAAGACGTCCGCCGAACCACCTCAACCCCACCATGCCGCAAGCGGCATGGCCGCCCCCATGCCGGCGGGCCTTACCCTTGCGTTTCGAGCCTCTCCAGCAGCGGCGAGCGCGGCGCACCGGCGGCGATCCAGGCACGCTGTCCGGGCGTCAGCCGACCGGTCAGCGCATCGAGCGCGCGCTCGGCGGATCCGCGGTCGGCGAATTCGACGAAGCACACGCTGCCGGAGCCGGTCAGTCGCGGCGCGCCGACGCTGCGCAGCACGTCGAACGCGGCCTCCACGGCCGGTTCGCGGCGACGCAGGACCGGCTCGAACGCGTTGCCGAGCGCCTGCCCTTGCAGGAATGGGTCCGAAACGAAGTCCGATATTGTCGCGGGTGCAGCATTCCGCGTCAATTCAGGGGCTTGGAACAATCCGGCGGTGGCGGCATGCACCCCCGGCGCGAGCAGCAGATACCAGGCCGGCGGCAGGTCCAGCGGGGTCAGGCGCTCGCCGAGGCCTTCCGCCCAGGCGTTGCGGCCGCGGACGAACACCGGCACGTCGGCACCCAGGCGAAGCCCGAGGTCGGCCAGCGCGTCCTCGCCGAGGTCGCAGCCCCACAGCGTGTCCAACGCCCACAGCACGGTCGCCGCATCGCTGGACCCGCCGCCCATGCCGGCGCCGGTCGGAATGCGCTTTTCGATGCAGATGTCCGCGCCAAATGACGTTTTCGACGCCATTTGCAGCAGTTTGGCCGCGCGAACGGTGAGATCGTCGGCTTCGGCGACCCCGGGCGCGGACGCGCCGTGGCGCACGATCCGGCCATCGTCGCGGACCCGCAGATGCAGCGTATCTCCCTGGTCCAGCAGGCGGAACACGGTCTGCAGCAGGTGGTAGCCGTCGTCGCGGCGGCCGACGATGCGCAGGAACAGGTTCAGCTTCGCCGGCGCCGGCCAGGCCGACCAGCCATCGCCCGCCGGCACGGCGCTCATGGCGCCGACGCCGCCGAGGCGAAGGTCCAGTCCTCGATCACCAGCCGGACCCGCGCCCGGCCCGCGTCGCCCGCGGTCTCGGCCTCGATCTTCGCCGGCAGGTCCGGGCCGCCGGTCGCGCCCGCTCGCCAGCCGGTGTAGCGGACCGTCCAGCCGGCCTGCTCGAACCCCGCGGGGCGTCCCTCGGCATCGTGGACGAGGCCGGCGACCGGCGCATCGGCCGCGGGCATGCCGCGGACCCAGTCGCCGATCCGCCGCAGCGGCACCTGCCAGCCGGTCGTTTCGCGCAGCAGCGCCTCGGCGTCCGCGCCCTCGCGCGGCCCGCCTTCCAGTCCCTCGATGCGACCGGCCCCGGACGCCAGGTCGCCGACCAGGCGCCAGCTCTGCCGGGTGATCGGCGCGCTGAGCGCGATCGCATATTGCCCGTCGCCGTCCTCGCGCCATTCGATCCGGCCGCTGCCGCCGCGACCGGCGTTCTCGATCGCGGCGCGGCCGGTGAAGCCCCAGGTGGTGTACTGCGTCCACCAGGCGCGGCGGGCGCGGGCCTGCTCGTCGATGCGGTCCGCCGACGGCGGCGCCTCCGCGCGCACCGCCTGCCCGGAGGTCGCGCAGCCCGCCAGCAGGATCGCCGCCAGCGGCAGCGCGAGCAGACGATGCAGGGTCATGCCGCGGGTTTCGCCGGCAGCGGCGGCAGGGTCGCGCCGGTGGCCTGCAGCGCGCGCAGCAGCGAGCGGTTGTCCGGCTCGATCCGCCGCGATTCCTCGAAATACCTGATCGCCTCGTCCTTCTGTCCGAGCCGCCACAGCACCTCGGCCACGTGGGCGGCGATCTCGGCGTCCTTCTGCTTGGTGAAGGCGCGGCGCAGTTCCGACAGCGCCTCCTGCGGCTTGCCCAGCCGGTACAGCACCCAGCCGTGGCTGTCGATGATCGCGGCGTTGTCCGGCTGCGCGGCCAGCGCGCGCGAGATCAGCTCCAGCGCCTCGCGATAGCGGTCGGTGCGATCGGCCAGGGTGTAGCCGAGCGCGTTGAGCGCGCCGACGTCGTCGGCGTCGATCGCGAGGATCCGGCGGAAGTCGGCTTCGGCGCGCGGGATGTCGTCGCGGCGCTCCCACATCAGCGCGCGGGCGTAGAGCAGCGGGACATCGTCCGGGAACGCGGCGAGGCCGCGCGCGAACGTGTCCAGTTCGGCCGCGGGATCGGCGGCCTCCTTGCGCAGTTCGGACTCCAGCAGATAGGCGTCGCGGCGGATGTCCTCGTCGGCGTCGGCGTCGTCCTGGATCTCGTGCAGCCGGGTGAAGGCCTCGTCCGCGCGCTTGAGCTTGTAAAGCACCGACGCGCTGCGCATCCGCGCCTGCCAGCGCTGCGCGCCGTTGGGCACGCCGGCGTACCACTCCAGCGCCTCCGGGTAGCGTTCCATGTACTCGGCGATCTGGCCGAGCAGCAGCCGGCGGTCGGGATCGGGGCGGGCCGAATCGCGTACCAGCTCGTCGTAGACGCCGGCGACGCCGGCCTTGTCCTCGGCCGTGGCCAGGTACGCCGCGCGCAGGGTGTAGCTGCGATCGGACTGCGGGCCCTGCGCGATCACCGCCGCGGCGCGGGCGTTGTCGCCCAGCGCGCCGTACTCGCGGGCCACCGCCTCGCGCAGTTCCGGCCGCGCGCCGGGCGTGGCCAGCAGGCGTTCCAGCACCTTGCGCGCGTCGTCGTCCTTGCCGGCCTCGCGCAGTTGCCGCGCCTGCAGCAGGGCCACCGCGGGCTCGTCGGGGAAGCGCGCGATCACGCGCTGGACGATCTTCGCGGCGAGGTCGTCGCGCTGGAGCTGCTGCGAAAACTCGCCGAACGCCAGCCAGGCGTCGAGATTGTCGGGAACGGCGTCGAGCAGGCGGCCCAGCAGCCGGCCGGCGAGCGCCGGGTCGCCGGACCCGGCGTCGAGCGCCAGCAGCGCGTGACGCCAGCCGTCCGAATCGGGTTTGCGTCCACGCTCGCCGCGCAGCAGCGTGTCGAGCTGGCGGAACGCGGTGGCCTCGTCCTTGCGCCGCATCGCGAGGGTGGCCTCGGCCGAGCGCATCGCCGGCGACGGCGTGCCGGCGCGGGCGCGCCAGAGTTTGAGGGCGGCGGCGGCGCTGGCGTCGTCCTTGGCGAGCAGGGCTATCCGGGTGGCGCGCTCGGCGAGGACGGCGTCGCCGTCGGCGGCGCGGGCGGCCTTCAGGTACCAGTCCGCGGCCTCGTCGAGCTTGCCGGCCTGCAGCGCGTATTCGCCGGCCATCGCCGGCAGCAGCGGATCGGGCACGGCCGCCGGCGGTTTCGCGGACCCGGCCCCGGCGGCGAAGGCCGCCACGATGAGCGCCGTCGCGACCAGTCCCGGGCCCCGGGCCCGCGATGCCGGACGCGGGCGGCACGACGAAAGTGGCAGGCGGAAACGTGGGGGCATCGGCGTGGGGGCCGTACACTATGCGGGATCGCCAGCTTACCCGAACCACCTGAACGGGCCTCCCCCCGTTCGTCGTGCCCCGTTCGTCGTGCCCCGTTTGTCATGCCCCGGTCGTCATGTCGCATTTCGTCGCCCTCAGCCTCAACCACAAGATCGCGCCGGTCTCGCTGCGCGAGCGGGTGGCGTTCTCCGAACAGGCGCTGCCGGCGACCCTGGCCGCGCTGCGCGGGCTGCCGGGCGTGGAGGAAGTGGCGCTGCTGTCGACCTGCAACCGCACCGAGGTCTACGCCCTGACCGGCGGCGACGGCGCGGTCCTCGCCGACTGGCTGGCCGCGCATCCGCAGGACGGCGGCGCGCCGCTGGCGCTGCACGACTACCTCGACCGCCACCGCGACGACGCCGCCGTCCGCCACCTGTTCCGGGTCGCGACCGGGCTGGACTCGCAGGTCCTCGGCGAACCGCAGATCCTCGGCCAGGTCAAACAGGCCTGGGCCGCGGCGCGCGGTGCCGGCACCCTCGGCAACCGCCTCGACCGGCTGTTCCAGCAGGCCTTCGTCACCGCCAAGCGCGCCCGCACCGAGACCCGCATCGGCGCCAACCCGGTGTCGGTGGCCTCCGCCGCGGTGCGCATGGCCGAGGAAACCTTCGCCCGCCCCGCGGACAGCACCATCCTGCTGATCGGCGCCGGCGAGACCATCGAACTGGCCGCCCTGCACCTGGTCCAGGCCAAGGCCCGGCGGCTGCTGTTCGCCAACCGCACCCTCGCCCACGCCCAGGAACTGGCCAGCCGCCACGGCGGCGTCGCCCTGCCGCTGACCGAACTGGACCGCCACCTCGCCGAAGCCGACATCGTGTTCTCCGCGACCGCGGCGCGCGACCCGATCCTGCGCCGCGCCGAAGTGGCCGCCGCGCTCAAGCAGCGCCGGCACCGGCCGATGCTGCTGCTCGACCTCGCCGTGCCGCGCGACATCGCACCGGACGTGGCCGAGCTGCGCGACGTGTTCCTCTACACCGTCGACGACCTCGAACGGGTGATCGAGGACAACCGCAACAGCCGCAGCGAGGCCGCCAAGGAAGCCGAGGCGATCGTCGAGCTGCAGGTCGCGCACTTCATCGAGACGCTGTCGGCCAGCGCCCACCACGGCACCCTCAAGACGCTGCGCGCCCACGGCGAGGCCGCGCGCGACGAGTCGCTGGCCAAGGCCCGGCAACTGCTCGCCGCCGGGCGCGACCCCGCCGACGTGCTCGAACAGCTCGCGCACACGCTCACCAACCGCCTGCTGCACGCGCCCACGGCCGCGCTGCGCGAGGCGGCGATGAACGGCGACGTCGACATCGTGCGCGCGGCGGAGCGGATGTTCCCGCATCGCGCGCCGGCGCATTCGGCGCTGGCCGATGCGGTCGAGCGCCAGCTCCATCCCGACCACGCCTCCCCCGCCCGCAACGCCTTCGATGACGCCGACGCTGCGCCGCAAGCTTGAAGCGCTGGCCGAGCGCCGCGAGGAAATCGAACGCCTGCTCGCCGACCCGGCGACGGTCGCCGACGCCGCGCGCTTCCGCGCGCTGATGCGCGAGTTCGCGCAGCTCGAACCGATCGCGACCGGGCTCGCCGCCGAGCGCCAGGCGCGCGCCGACCTGGCCACCGCCGAGGCGATGCGCGCCGATCCGGAATTCGCCGAACTGGCCGAGGAGGAGATCGCCTCGGCGCAGGCGCGGCTGGTCGCGATCGACGCCGGGCTGATGGCGCAACTGGTGCCGAAGGACGCCCGCGACGACGGCGGCCTCTACCTGGAAGTGCGCGCCGGCACCGGCGGCGACGAGGCCGCGATCTTCGCCGGCGACCTGTTCCGCATGTACGCCCGCTACGCCGAGCGCCAGGGCTGGAAGGTCGAGATCGAATCGTCGAACCCGGGCGAGCACGGCGGCTTCCGGGAAATCATCGCCCGGGTCGACGGCCGCGGCGCGTACTCGAAGCTGAAGTTCGAGTCCGGCACGCACCGGGTGCAGCGGGTGCCCGAGACCGAGTCGCAGGGCCGCATCCACACCTCCGCCGCGACCGTGGCGATCATCGCCGAGGAGACCGGCGAGGTCGACGTCGAGATCAACCCGGCCGACCTGAAGGTCGACACCTTCCGCTCGTCCGGCGCCGGCGGCCAGCACGTCAACAAGACCGAGTCGGCGATCCGCATCACCCACGTGCCCAGCGGCGTGGTGGTCGAGTCGCAGACCGAACGCAGCCAGCACGCCAACCGCGACAAGGCGATGAAGCGGCTGAAGGCGATGCTGGTCGAGGCCGAGGCCGAGAAGCGCGAGGCCGCGCAGGCGCAGCAGCGCAAACTCCAGGTCGGCAGCGGCGACCGCAGCCAGCGCATCCGCACCTACAACTTCCCGCAGGGCCGGATCACCGACCACCGGGTCGAGGGCCTGACCCTGTACGACCTGCCGAACGTGATGGAAGGCCAGATCGACGCACTGGTCGAACGCCTGTCGCGCGAACACGAAGCCGACGCGCTGGCGCAACTGACCGCCGAGGGCGGCTGAAGTCCCGCACATCCCGCCTTTCTCGTAGGAGCGACGTGCGTCGCGACGAATCCCCGCCGACCTTTCCACAGCCCGTCGCGAGGAATCGTCGCCGCTTTCCGCAGCCTGGTCTCGACTCACGTCGCTCCTACAGAAGAAGCAGGGAAAGGGTATCCGTGCGACCGGGCGGATCTGCGCACGCGGAACACCGTCCGCCATTCCGCGCCAGCCAGCATCCCCACCCCTCCCTGTAGGAGCGACGTGCGTCGCGACGAATCGTCGTCGCCCTGTCCGCAGGCCAGTCGCGACGGATCGCTGCCGCCCTCTCCCCAGGCCGGTCGCGAGGCATCGCCGCTTCCCGCGACCCGGTCGCGACTGACGTCGCTCCTACAGAAGAAGCGGGGGGAAGGGCGTTCGCGGCGGGGCGGGCCTGCGCAGGCTGAACGCCGTCCGCGGGCGGGCGTTGCGGAATGCGCGACCGCCCCGCCGGCGCACGCGCGTCGCGCACGACCCCGACGCGGAAACCGGGCAGAATCTGAGCGGATCCGGAACGAAACCCGGGGTCCCCGGCCTTGGCGGGCCGGCCCTCGCTGGAAGCCCCGGGACGCTGCGTAGGATCGGCCTCCCCAGCCCAAGGAGACGCGCCATGTCCGACCAACCGAACGACCTCGCCCCGCTGCGCACGCTGCTCAAGTCGCTGCCGATCGCGATGATGAACACCGTGTCCGCCGAGGGCAGCGTCATTGCCCGGCCGCTGCAGACCCTCGACTTCGACGAGGACGGCGTGCTGTGGTTCGCGACCGACGCCACCAGCGAGAAGGCCGCCGAAATCCGCCTGCGCCCGCACATCGGGCTGAGCTATGCCGACCACCACGCCAACAGCTTCGTGTCGATCTCCGGTCCCGCACGCCTCGTCCACGATCGCGAGAAGATCGACGCCCTGTGGTCGCCGGCGATGTCGATCTTCTTCCCGCAGGGCAAGGACGATCCCAACCTGGTGCTGGTCCGGGTGGAGATCGAGCGCGCCGAACTGTGGGACGGCCCCGGGACGTTCGTCGGCAAGATGCTCTACCTGGCCGCCGCCGCGATCACCGGCAACCCCGGCGTGATGAACGACAATGTCGTGATCGCGCCCTCGGCCAACCGGGCCTGAGGCCCGGCCGCGCGGGGGCACGGATGGCGGTCGACGGGGTCGTGCAGCGACCGGAAGGGCTGTATTGCCCGGCCGGCGATTTCCACATCGATCCCTGGCGGCCCGTGCCCCGCGCGGTCGTCACCCACGGTCACGGCGACCACGCGCGTCCCGGCAGCGGCGAATACCACACCAGTGTCGAAGGGCTGCCCATCCTGCAGTGGCGCCTGGGCGAGCAGCGTTTCGTGGCGCACGAAGCCGGCGTCCCGTTCCGGCTGGGACGGACGCGGGTGTCGTTGCACCCGGCCGGGCACGTGCTCGGGTCGTCGCAGGTCAGGATCGAGACCGACGACGGCGTGTGGGTGGTGTCGGGCGACTACAAGCGGCAGCCCGATCCCACCTGCGCGCCGTTCGAGGTGGTCCCCTGCGACACCTTCGTCACCGAAGCGACCTTCGGGCTGCCGATCTACCGCTGGCCGGACACCGCCGAAGTCGCGCGGGACATCGTCGCCTGGCGCGACGAGTGCGCGGCGGAGGGCGTGGCGGCGGTGCTGTTCTGCTATGCGCTGGGCAAGGCGCAGCGCGTCCTCGCCGAGCTCGCGGCGTTCACCGACGCGCCGGTGCGCGTGCACGGCGCGATCGCCGCGGGCGTCGGGGTCTATCGCGCGGCCGGCGTCCGGATGCTCGAGACCCGCACGATCGACGGCGCCGAACGCGGCGCGGATTTCGCCGGCCAACTGGTCCTCGCGCCGCCCTCGGCCGCCGGCAGCCCGTGGATGCGGCGCTTCCGGCGCGCCCAGACCGGGTTCGCGTCCGGCTGGATGCTGCTGCGCGGCAACCGCCGCCGGCGCAACGTCGATCGCGGGTTCGTGGTGTCCGACCACGCGGACTGGCCCGCGCTGCTGCGCACGGTCGCGCAGACCGGCGCATCGCGGGTCATCGCCACCCACGGCAACACCGATGCGCTGGTGCGCACGCTCAACGCGGGCGGCCTGCGCACCGAGACGTTCTCCACCGATTACGGCGGCGAGGACTGATGCGTCGCTTCGCCGACCTCTACCGCCGCCTCGACCGCAGCACCGCGACCTCTGACAAACGCGCGGCGCTGCTGGACTATTTCCGTTCGGCCCCGCCGGAGGATGCGGCCTGGGCGCTGTGGCTGCTGTGCGGCGGCAAGATCGGCGGCGCGAAGGCAAAGATCGCCGCCAGCGCCGAACTGCGCGCCTGGATCTCCGCGGAAAGCGGCGTCGAGCCGTGGCTGGTCGACGAGTGCTACAGCCAGGTCGGCGACCTCGCCGAAACACTGGCGCTGCTGCTGGACGATCCGCCGTCGCGCGACGATGCGCCGCTGCACGTGTGGATCGAAGCGCGGCTGCTCGCGGTGTCCGGGCGCGATGCCGACACCCGGCGCGCCGCCGTGGTCCGCGGATGGCGCAGCCTCGACCGCGACGCCCGGCTGGTGTTCAACAAGCTGCTGACCGGCGCGCTGCGGGTGGGCGTGTCCCAGCGCCTGGCCCAGCAGGCGCTCGCCGAACTGTCCGGCGTCGACGTGGCGCTGATCGCGCAGCGCATGCTCGGCGCGTGGACGCCGGGCGCGGCGTTCCTGCGCGACCTGCTGTCGCCCGAAGCGCTGCCCGGGGATCGCGCTCAACCGTATCCGTTCTTCCTCGCCTCGCCGCTGGAGGGCGGGCCGGAGGCGTTGGGCGCGCTGGCCGACTGGCGGCTGGAATGGAAGTGGGACGGCATCCGCCTGCAGTTGATCCGACGCGACGCGGACATCGCGCTGTGGTCGCGCGGCGAGGAGCGGCTGGACGGTCGCTTCCCCGAGATCGAGGCGGCCGCGGCCGGCCTCGCGCGCGACGCGGTGCTCGACGGCGAACTGCTGGTGTGGCGGCCGGCCGAGACCGCGCCGGCGCCGTTCGCCGACCTGCAGACCCGGATCCAGCGTCGCCGGCCCGGCCCCAGGTCGATCGGCCAGCACCCGGCGCGGATGCTGGCCTACGACCTGCTGGAGCTGGAAGGCGTCGATCTGCGCGAACGCCCGCTGGACGAGCGCCGCGCGCTGCTCGAAGCGCTGTGGCGCGACAGCCCGGGCGCGCACGCGGCGATCGCGCTGTCGCCGGCGCTCGCCGCCGCCGACTGGAACGCCGCCGCGCGGATGCGCGAAGGCGCCCGCGAACGCGGCGTCGAGGGGCTGATGCTCAAGCGCGCCGATTCGCCCTATCGCGTCGGCCGGCGTCGCGGCGACTGGTGGAAATGGAAGATCGACCCGCTGACCGTCGACGCCGTGCTGCTGTACGCGCAGGCCGGCCACGGCCGGCGCAGCACGCTCTACACCGACTACACCTTCGGCGTGTGGGACGGCGACGCGCTGGTGCCGGTGGCGAAGGCCTATTCCGGCCTCGACGACGCCGAGATCCTGCGCCTCGACCGCTGGATCCGCGCGCACACCATCGAACGCTTCGGGCCGGTGCGCTCGGTCGAGGCGGTGCAGGTGTTCGAACTCGGCTTCGAGGGCGTGAACCGCTCGAACCGGCACAAGTCCGGGGTCGCCGTGCGCTTCCCGCGGATCCTGCGCTGGCGCACCGACAAGCGGCCCGAGGAGGCCGACCGCCTCGACGCGCTCGAGGCCCTCGCGCGATGAGCCGGAAGCGCCCGCCCCTGCCGCCGCCGCCGCCGCGCGCCCCGCTGTCGCGCGCCGCCGCGATGCGCGCGCTGCGGGCGTGGTTCGCCACCCGCGGGTGGTCGCCCCTGCCGTTCCAGCGCGAGGCCTGGCGACGGCAGTTGGCCGGCGAATCCGGGCTGATCCACACCCCGACCGGCAGCGGCAAGACGCTCGCCGCGCTCGGCGGTCCGCTGGTCGAGGCGCTGTCGTCGCCGCGCGCGCCGGCGGACGGCCCGTCGCTGCTGTGGGTGACGCCGCTGCGGGCGCTGGCGGCGGACACCGTGCGCGCCCTGGGCGAAGCGGTCGAAGGCCTCGATGTCGGCTGGACGGTCGGCCTGCGCACCGGCGACGCCAGCGCACGCGAACGCCGCCGGGCGCGCGCGGGGCGCGTCGATGCGCTGGTCATCACCCCCGAGTCGCTGGCACTGCTGCTGTCGCACCCGGACAGCGCGGCGCGGCTGGCGGCGCTGCGCGCCGTCGTGGTCGACGAATGGCACGAACTGCTCGGCAACAAGCGCGGCGTGCTGCTGCAGCTCGGGCTGGCGCGGCTGCGCGCGTGCGCGCCCGGACTGCGGGTGTGGGGCCTGTCGGCGACGCTCGGCAACCTCGACGAGGCCCGGGACGCGCTGCTGCCCTGGGCGCCGGGGGCCGCGATCGTTTCCGGCGCGCCGCCGCGTCGGCTGCGCATCGACACGCTGCTGCCCGGCGCAGGCGAGCGTTTTCCCTGGGCCGGCCACCTCGGCCTGTCGCAACTGGCGCGGGTCGTGGCGACCCTCGGCGCCGCGCGCACCTCGCTGCTGTTCACCAACACCCGCGCGCAGGCCGAACTGTGGCACCGCGCGCTGGAAGCGGTCTGGCCCGACGATCCCTCGACGCTCGCGCTCCACCACGGCTCGCTCGATCCGGCGCTGCGGCGCGCGGCGGAGGCCGGCCTGCGCGACGGCACGATCCGCTGCGTGGTCGCGACCTCCAGCCTCGACCTGGGCGTCGATTTCCCGGCGGTGGACCAGGTGCTGCAGATCGGCAGCCCGAAGGGCGTCTCGCGCCTGCTCCAGCGCGCGGGCCGCGCGCGCCACCGCCCGGGCGAAGCCGGCGCGATCGTGTGCGTGCCCACGCATGCGCTGGAACTGGCCGAATACGCCGCCGCGCGCGTGGCGCTGGCCGACGGCCGCATCGAGGCGCGCACGCCGCCGCGGCTGTCGCTGGACGTGCTCGCCCAGCATGCGCTGACCGTCGCCCTCGGCGGCGGCCCGGGCGCGGCGCCGCCGCCCGGCAGCGAGGGCGCGCCGGCGGACGGATTCGAGGCCGAGGCGCTCTACCGCGAAGTGCGCACCACCCACGCCTTCGCCGACCTGGCCCCGGCGCAGTGGCGCGACGTGCTCGATTTCCTGGTGCAGGGCGGCCGCGCACTGGCGCACTACCCGGAGTATCGCCGGCTGGAGCGCGATGCCGACGGCCGCCATCGCGTCCACGATCGCGCCGTCGCGCGCCGGCACCGGCTGTCGATCGGCACCATCGCGAGCGACGGGGCGATGGCGGTGAAATTCCTCAAGGGCGGCGGCCTGGGATCGGTGGAGGAGGCCTTCATCGGCCGCCTGCGTCCGCACGACCGCTTCCAGTTCGCCGGCCGCACGCTGGAGCTGGTCCGCATCCGCGACATGACCGCCTACGTGCGCGTCGCCAGGGCCGGGGACGGCGCGGTGCCGCGCTGGCAGGGCGGGCGCATGCCCCTGTCCACCGCGCTGGGGCGCGAGGTCGAGGCGGTGCTGGCGGGCGTGCGCGGCGGCGATGCGCCGGAGCGTCGCGCGCTGGGCCCGCTGCTGGCGCTGCAGGCGCGGCTGTCGGCGCTGCCCGCGCCCGGCACCCTGCTGGGCGAGTGGATCGAGGTGCGCGGCGACCGGCACCTGTGCCTGTACCCGTTCGCCGGGCGCGGCCTGCACGAATCGCTGGCCGCGGTGCTGGCGCTGCGCTGGGCGCGCCGGGCGCCGGCCACGTTCGCGTATGCGGTGAACGACTACGGACTGGTCCTGTCGTCGGCGACCTCCACGGCCCCGGACGCCGCCCTGCTCACGACGCTGCTGTCGGTCGAGCGGCTCGGCGAGGACGTGCGCGAAAGCGTCAATCTGGCGGAACTCGCGCGTCGGCGCTTCCGCGAAGTGGCCCGCGTCGCCGGCCTGCTGCCGCCGTCCCTGCCCGGCGGCGCACCGCGATCGCTGCGCCAGTTGCAGGCGTCCAGCGGGCTGCTGCACGACGTGCTCCAGCGGCACGATCCCGGCCATCTGCTGCTGCGGCAGGCCGAGCGCGAGGCCCTCGCGGACGACCTCGAACTGGAGCGGCTGGCCGCGGTCCTGCGCGACTGCGCGGCGCGCACGATCGACCTGCGGCGTCCGTCCGGGCTGACCCCGCTGTCCTTCCCGCTGTGGGCGGAAACCCTGCGCGGCCGGCTCAGCACCGAGGACTGGACCACGCGCGTGCAGCGCGCCGCGGCCACTCTGGAGCGCCGGCATGGCTGACGCCCTGGCGCTGGCGATCGCGGGCGAGCCGATGGTGGCGCACGCCGATCGCGCGCTGTTCTGGCCCGCGCGCCGGCGGCTGCTGATCGCCGACCTGCACCTGGGCAAGGGCGACGTGTTCCGCGCCGCCGGCGTCGCGCTGCCCAGCGGCGGCACCGCCGGCGACCTGGCGCGGCTGGCGCGGCTGGTCGCGGCGACCGAGGCGCAGGCGCTGTGGATCCTCGGCGACCTGTTCCACGGCGACCCGGGCCACCGGCGCTGGCGCGAAGCGTGGGACGCCTGGCGCTCGGCGCATCCGGCGCTGCGGATCGCGGCGCTGCGCGGCAACCACGACCGGCGCCGCGGCGACGCCGGCCTCGACATCGAACTGCTGGGCGACGCCGAGGCCGACGGGCCGTTCCTGTTCCGTCACGATCCGCAGCCGGACCCGGCGCGCCATGTCGTCTGCGGCCACCTGCACCCGGCGCTGCGCCTGCCCGGGCTGCGCGCGCTGCCGGCGTTCTGGCTGCGTCCCGGCATCACCGTGCTGCCGGCGTTCTCCGCGTTCACCGGCGGCCATCGGATCGACGCGGGCGCGGACGACCGTTTCCTGGTCTGCGCGGGCGATGCGCTGGTGGCGGTCGGCGGCGACTAGCGCCGCTTCGCCACCGCGTTCGCCGCGTAGTGGGCGAAGTACCAGGCCGCGCGCACGCGCCCGAGTTTCTCGACGTCGCGGTAGATCGCCCACTGCCACTTCGCCGCCTTGCGCTTGTCCGCGGACAGCGAGCCGTCCCGGACGAGGTAATCGGCCAGCGGCGCGTGGGTCGGCACCCGGCGGGCGATGCCGGCCTTGCGCACCATCGCCAGCCAGAACACGTAGTCCTCGTGGCCGATCTTCTCGAACCGGCCGTCGCCGATCGCGCGGTCGTAGATCCCGGTGAGGTTGCCGATGCGGTTGCTCTTGAGCATGTCCCGGTAGCGGACTTCCTCGGGCGGGCAGACCACCGACAGGGTCTCGCCGCGGGCATCGAAGCGCCGGTACGCGGCGTAGCCGATCGGGGTGCCGGTCGCGCGCAGGTGCGCGAGCTGCAGCGCGAGCTTCTCCGGGCGCCAGCGGTCGTCGCTGTCGAGGAACGCGACGTGGGTGCCGGTCGCGGCCTCCAGCCCGGCGTTGCGGGCGGCGGCGACGCCGGCGTTGCGCGGCTGGCGGATCGACACCACGCGGGGATCGCGCGAGGCGGCCTCGGCCACCATCTCCGGGGTGGCGTCGGTGGAGGCGTCGTCGATCACCAGCAGTTCGAGCTCGGCGTGGGTCTGCGCCAGCACCGAGTCCATCGAGGCGTACAGCGTCGCCGCGGCGTTCCAGGCCGGCATCACCACGCTGACCTTCGGCCTGACCGGCCCGGCGTCGACGGTCGCTCGCGCCGGCGGGGTCATGCCGACGCCGCCCGCGCGGCGCGTGCGCGCGCGGCGCGACCGCCCGCCCACGAGGCGCGCGGCGGCGGCAGCAGGTAGTCGCGATACTGCCCCGGATCGCCGGTCTCGCCGGCCTCGGCCGCCTTGACGATGTTGTAGACCTCGCGCGCGGTCACGTAGTGCAGCACGTGGCGCTTGCCGTCGTTGTAGGCGCGTTCGAGGTAGGTGTGCATGGCGTCCACCGGCGCGCCGAGCAGCGTGTCGATGTCGTGCTCCTGGGTGCCGTGGGTGTGGATCTTCACGAACACCCAGTCCGGGCGGCCCTCGACGTGGATGCCGGTCTTCACCCACAGATCGACGCGCGCCTCGGTCGGCGGGCAGTTGCGGCGGATGTCGGCGTTCTCGATCGCCGGCGCCAGACCCTTCTTGCGCTCGCGCCAGTTCAGGCCCAGCGGGCCCTGCACGATCATCAGGTCGCCCTGGGTGCCGCCGCCGACCTTCACCGGCACGCCGGTGTCGTGCGACTTCGGCGCCTGCGGATCGTCGGTCGCGTAGTAGATGCGGTTGACCGTGGCCGTCTGCGTGTCGCTGGGCGCGGACGGCAGGGTGAAGTCGGCGTAGCAGCCGAGTTCGCGCAGCAGGATCAGTTCGTTGTCGAGGCCGCACCAGCGGCCGTCGGCGCGGGAATTGTCCAGGCACCAGTTGCCGTGGATGAAGCCGAAGCGCAACTGCCCGGTCTCCGGATCGCGCGGCAGCGCGCCGTGGCGCTCGTGCAGGACCTTGCAGAAGCGGCCGAGCGACGCGCGGAAGTTCTGCTCGGTGTCGTTGTCGTGGTGCAGGTGGACCTCGATCTCGCCGAAGCCGTCGGCGCACAGGGCCGCGAGCTTGTCGAGGTGTTCCTCGGCGTATTCCTCTTCCGGGTAGAAGAACCCGTGCTGCGGCGGGCGACCGTCGGCGTCGCGGTGCTTCGCCGCCATCGCCCGGTATTCGGCGCACCAGCGGTCGACCCGGCGGCGCTGGGTCTCGAGGTCGCCGCCCTTCCACATCGGCTCGAAGTGGTCGACGAAGCAGAACAGCACGTGCACCGGGCCGTCGCCCGCCGCGGGCGGCCGCCGGCGCAGGTAGTCGCGCAGCCACAGGTGCATGTTGCGCCGGCGCATGCCGCGCAGCAGCAGTCCGCCCGCGAGCGCGCCGGCGGCGGCGAGGACCGCCGCGATCAGCACCACCGTCGTCACATCGGCCTCCGCATCGTGTCCCGTCCGGTCATCGCGCCCGTTCCCGTTCGTGCGTAACGCAAATCGCTCATGCGACCGGCCGCAGCGGCGCGAAGCCGAAGCCCGCGGCCACCCATTCGGGCAGCATCGTCTCCAGCAGCCGCAGCGAGCGCTCGCCGTCGTCGTGGAGCAGGACGATCTCGCCCGGCCGCGGCGGATGCCGTCGGGCGGAGGCGATCAGCGCGTCCGGCGCGCGTTCGCTGTAGTCGAGGCTGTCGTAGGACCAGTAGGCGATGCGCTGGCCGCGGCGGATGCAGTCGAGCACCATGCCGCCGGTCAGGCGTCCGCGCGGCGGCCGGAAATCGTGCCGCGGCAGGCCGTCGTGCCCGCGCAGCAGCGCGTCGGTGCGGTCGATCTCGGCGCGCTGCTCCGCGACCGGCAGGGTGTCGAAATGGCGGTGGTGCCAGGAATGGTTGCCGAGCGCATGGCCTTCGCGGACCAGGCGCTCGACCAGCGCCGGGTGGCGCTCCGCGCGCGTGCCGATCAGGAAGAAGGTCGCCCGCGCGCCGTGCGCCGCCAGCAGGTCGAGCATGCGCGGCGTGTGCTCCGGGTCCGGACCGTCGTCGAAGGTCAGGTGCAGCACGCGGCCGCCGGCGTCGCCGCGGGTCAGCACCCAGCGGGGCGGCAGCCAGCGCAGGGCCTGGAGTTTTCGGGGTCTGGGATTCATGCGGAGTGGACCGTCAAATGGGGCGAACGCGGCGGCGGGTCGCCGGCGAAAACGAAAGGATAAGGGGCCGGGGCCGGCGCGGCACGCTCATGCGCCGGCGTACAGCGCGTCGTAGCGCCGCATCATCGCCTCGACGGAGGCTTCGTGCAGCGCCCACTCGCGACCGGCGCGGCCCATCACCGCGGCCATCGCGGGGTCGCGCAGCAGCGAGGACAGCGCATCGGCCAGCGCGACTTCGTCGCCGGCGCCGACACACCAGCCGTTGACGCCCTCGCGCACGATCTCGCGATTGCCGCCGACGTCGGTCGCGACGATCGGCAGGCCGGCGGCGCAGGCTTCGAGCAGCGCCATCGAGTAGCCCTCGCTGCGCGAGGACAGCGCGAACGCGTCGAACCCGGGCAGCAGCGCATCGACGTCGCCGCGGTCGCCGAGCAGGCGCACCGCGGCGGCGACGCCGAGGGTCGCGGCCTCGGCCTCCAGCGCGCCGCGCAGCGCGCCGTCGCCGACCAGCACCAGCGCGGTGTCCGGCATCGCGGCGTGCAGGCGGGCGAACGCGCGCAGCAGCATCGACTGGTCCTTCACCGGATTGAGCCGGCCGACGCTGCCGACGATCCGCGTCTGCGGCGCCAGCCCCAGGCTCGCGCGCAGCGCCTTGCGGCGCGCCGGGGCCGCGGCGGCGAAGCGTTCGACGCGGATCCCGTTGGGCACCGCGACCAGCGCGCGCCGCGGCCGCACGCCCTGCTCGGCGAAGCGCGCGCGCGCCGCCTCGCAGACCGCGGCCACGGCGTCGGTGCGGCGCATCGAACGCCGGTACAGCCATTCCAGCCGACTGCGCGGATCGGCCGCGCCCATGCCGTGGCGGGTGTTGACCAGGCACGCCAGCGGCAGGCCGACCGCGGCGACCACCGCGTGATAGTGCGCATTGGCGTTGTGGCTGTGCAGCACCGCCCCGGGCGCGGCGGCGAGGCCGCGGCGCAGGCGCAGCAGGGCCTCGGCGTCGAAGCCGCGGCGCTTGCCGCAGTCGACCAGTTCGACGCCCAGGGTCGTCAGTTCCCCGGCCAGCACGCCCGGCCGGTACAGGCAGACCACGCGCGGCCGGCGGCCGGCGACGCGCTGCGCCACCGCGAGATCGACGACCATGCGTTCCAGCCCGCCGCGCTCCAGGGTCTCGACGACGTGGACGATGTCGGGCCGCGCCGCGGCGGGACGCGCAGCGCTCATGCCGGGAGCTCGCAGATCGTGACCCGGCGCTTGCCGCTGGCGGTCAGGGCGATGGTCTCGACGCGCTCGAACCCGATCGCGATGCTGTCGCCGACCAGCTTGCGCAGCTCGGCGCGAATCGCGTCCTCGGTCGTCGCGTCGCAGGCCTCGTCCGGCACCAGGCGCACGACCAGCGCGTCGAGGCTGCGCTGCACCACCTGGTAGTGCCGGAAGCCGCGCAGCGACATCAGCGTGTGCACGAAATATTCGCCGGGGATCAGCCGGCCGTCCGCGGTGCGCAGCGCATCGAGCTTGCGCCCGTCGACCTTGGCCAGCTTGGGCAGGCCGCGACCGCAGGCGCAGTGGGTCGCGCCGGGCGTGCCGAGGTCGCCGTTGAGGTAGCGCATCAGCGGCATGCCGAAATTGTGCAGGTCGGTGACGATCAGCTCGCGCGGGCCGTCCACGGCGTCGCCGCCGTATTCGAGGTGGAGATGGTCGATGTTGACGTGCAGGCCGTCGCGGGCCTCGCACTCGGCCGCGATCAGCATGAATTCGCGGCAGCCGTAGGTGTCGTAGGCCGGCGCACCGAACACCCGCTCGATCGTCTCGCGCTGGTGCGGCAGCAGCGCCTCGGCCGCGCCGAGCACCCGCTGCGGGCGGTGCGGCGTGCGGCCGTTGCGCTCGATCCAGCGCGCCAGTTCGTACAGCGGGCCGACGTAGCCGATGACGGTCTCGGGGCGGAAGCGGTCGATGACGTCCGCGTATTCGGCCATCCGCCGCTCGTCCATGTCGAACGCGTTGAGCATGCGACGGTGGAAGGCGGCGTGGTACAGCCGGTCCTTGAACAGCGCGAACCCGGCTGGCGCCGCCACCGGCGCGCCCCACAGGTAGACCGTGCGCTGGCCGAGCCGCGCGCCGCTCCAGGCGTAGCCGCGGTACATCACCGCCACCCGGCGCTCATAGCTCTCGCGGGTGTAGCCGAAGCGCATCGGCTCGCCGGTGGAGCCGCCGGTCGCCTTGAAGTACAGGCCGTCGCGATGGGTCGGCGCGATCATCGCGTCGAAGTGCTCGCGGATCAGCGCCTTGGTCAGCACCGGCAGGCGCGCATAGTCGTCGCGGTCGCGGATGTCGGCGGCGGCGGCCACGCCGGCCTCGCCCCACAGCCGCCGGTAGAACGGCACGTGCGCCCAGCAGTGCGCGACCAGCGCCTGCAGCTTGCGCCACTGCAGCGCCTGCAGTTCGTCCGCGGAGCGCCACTGGTCGCGTTCGTATTCCGCCAGGTAGCCCAGCGTGCCGCGACGACGCAGCGCGCTCTCGTAGGCCGGATACAGCACCCGGCGGAACAGCGGTCCGTAGAGGCCGCTCACGGCGTCGCCCCCGTCCGTCCACCCTCGTTCGCGAAACGTCCGCGCATCGTCATTGCATCACCAGGAGCACCTTGACCAGAACGTACAGCCCCAGTGCGGCGCCGACGCCGACCGCGGGCCACAGCAGCACATCGTCGCCCAGCGAGAACGCCGGCAACCCCGGGTCCTCCCGCCGCTGGTCCTCGTACTGGGCCAGGACCAGCGCCGACAGCAGGTAGAGCACGACCACGTAGCTGCGGCTGAGGAAGAACGAGGCGGTGAAGAAGCCGACCAGCGACAGCAGCAGGGTCATCGAGATCGCGCGGCCCTCGGCCAGGCCGGCCTCGATCGCGTCCAGTTCGGCGAGCGCGGTCTCGGCGTCGCCGTCGGCGGCGGGCGCGGCCTCGTGCTCCCAGCTCAGCTCGCCCAGCGGCCGCGAGCCGGTCCACATCATCCTGAACCCGTAGACCACGAACGCCAGCCACAGGGTGAACCCGAGGATCCCGGTCTCGGCCAGCACCAGCACGAACGAATTGTGCGCGGTCAGCGGATTGTAGTCGGTGTACTGGTCGGGCCCGACGCCGAACAGCGGATGCTCGCGGAACATCTGCATGCCTTCGTACCAGGATTCGACGCGGCCCTGGGCCGACTCCTCCTCCGGGTCGATCTCGCTGAACCGCGACGGCAACGCCAGCAGCACGCCGACCGCCGCCGCACCCAGCGCACCGGCGGTGAACAGCCCGCGGCGCTGCCAGACGAAGACGCCCAGCACCGCCAGCAGCGCCAGCAGCGCGCCGCGCGAATCGGTGAGGTAGATGCCGTACACCAGCACCCCCAGCACCAGCGTCCAGAACAGCCGGCGCAGACCCATCAGCCCGCCGCGGCTGCCGAGGTAGGCGGCCATCGGCACGCAGGCCACGAACAGCATGCCGAGGTCGTTGGGGTCGTTGAAGATGCCGACGTACTGGATGCGCGAGCCCTGCGACGGCTCGATCCCGGTCCAGCCCTTGCCGGTGATCGACTGCTCGATGCCGTGGACCGCCAGCACCGCCGCGCAGATCGCGAACAGGGCCATGGTCTTCAGGATCCGGCCGCGCCGGTCCAGCCCCTGGGCGAACACCACGTAGGCCAGCAGGATCGGCGCGAACTTGCCGAACTGCTCGATCGCCCCGCCGACCCAGCCGTTGAAGACGTGCGAGAGCAGCATCACCAGGAAGAACCCGGCGAGCAGCAGGAACTGCGGCGGGTCGAACCGCTTCTCGGTCGACAGCAGCCAGAACCCGGCGGCGACCAGCAGCACGATCGGCTGCAGCGGCAGGCCGGCGTAGTCGACCAGCGCGGGATAGTCCTGGGGACGGATCAGGACCAGCAGCAGGTACAGCAGCATCGCCGCGAACATGCGCTTATCCGATCCGCGTCCGCGAGCGATAGCAGAACAGTTCGGGCAGGGCCAGCATCGCGTCGAACCAAGCGGGGTCCATCTCGCGCTCCACCGGGATCCGCTTCCAGGCGTGGCCCGGCCCCTCGCGCAGCGACTGCGCGCCGGTGACGTAGCTGCAGCCGATGCGGTAGCCGGCGTCCGCGGCGGCGGCCACCACCGCACCGTCGTAGGCGTCCGGACCGCCGACCGGATACGACACCGCCACCGGCGCGGCGCCGAGTTCGCGCGCGATCGCCGCGCGCGAGGCCCGCAGTTCCTCGCGCATCGCTTCGCGCGGGAGTTTCGCGAGCATGTGGTGGCCGACGCCGTGCGAACCGATCTCCATGCCGCCCTCGCGCATCTCGCGGAGCTGCGCCCAGGTCATCGGCCGGCAATCGGGATGGCCGTCGGCGTCGGGCATCGACCACTGCGCCTGCAGCCGCTGGATCAGCGCCTGCTGCGCTTCCGCGGGCAGCGTCTTCAGCCGATCGAGCACGCGCACGGCGAGCGCACGGCGTTCGCGCAGTCCGTCGGGCAGCGGCATCGACAGTCCCAGCTCCGGGGCGTCGAGGCGCGCATCGGGCGCCGTGCACAGCATCCGCACCAGCCAGTCGTAGGCGAACGGACGGCCCGATTCGATGTGCCCGGTCGAGACGAAGAACATCGCCGACAGCCCCGCTTCGCGCAGCAGCGGGTAGGCGACGCGATGGTTGTCGTCGTAACCGTCGTCGAAGGTGATGAGCACCGCGCGCCGCGGCACCGGGCGACCGCGATCGAGATGGTCGAGCAGTTCGTCGAAGCGCATCGGCGCGCAGCGCCGGCGGACGATCCGCAACTGCTCGCGGAAGCCCTCGGCGGAAGCGCTGACCAGATCGGGATCGAACCGGAACGTCGCCGGCACCTCGGCCTCGAGCACCCGGTGGTAGGCGAGGATGCGCACGTCGTTGCACAGCGCGGCGCGCAGGCGCACGACCAGCGGCAGGGCCCCTGCACGGCGCAACACGCGCGCCAGTCGCGGCCGCAGACCGGCCGACGGCCCGGCGTGGTTCTCCGCCTGCACCCGCACCCCCCGACGATTCCCCTGACCCCATAGCCTACGCGATTTCGGCCGCGATCCGGTCGCCGCAGCGGCCCGCGCGGCGCTTGCAAACCCGCGGCGGACGCGCTCCACTGCGCGCTCGCGGACACGACGGCACGCCGGGGGGGCACGCTGCGCGCATGGGGGATCAGGACGCCACCGCGCCGGACTTCGCGGCGATGTACCGCGAACTCGGGCTCGACGCGAGCTGCTCGATCGAGGCGCTGCGGATCGCGCGCCGCCGACGCATCGCCCGGCTGCATCCCGACCTGGCCGGGGCCGAGGCCGACACCGCCCGCCTGCAGCGCCTGAACCGCGCGTACGCCGCCGCGATCGCCTTCCATGCGCGGTTCGGCCGGCTGCCTGGCGCGCCGCCGCCCGGCCTGGCCGCACCGACGGTGGCCGTGCCCGCCGACGACGCGGCGCGGCCCGATGCCGACCCGGCCGCAGCGCCGCGCTGGCGACGCGCGACCCCGCCCGCCGAATCGCATCGCGCGGCCGGATTGGGCACAATGTCACGTTATCCGATGGCGGCCCGGGCGGCGATTTCGGTCACGCTCGCCGGCGTCGCCGTCGCGCTCGCCACCGCCGTCGTGCGCCAGGCCGCCAGCGACGCCCCCGCCTCCGTGCCGGCGGGGGGCACGCGCGGCGCGCCGGGAACCGCCATCGCCGGGCCCGCGCTGGCGCCGGGGATGGACCAGGACACGGTGCGGAAGACGCTGGGGGAACCGCTCGAGATGCATGCGCAACGCTGGCAGTACGGCCCGTCCTGGGTGGAGTTCCGCTGCGACCGCGTCGCCGGCTGGCACAGCGCGGCCGAGCGCCCGCTGCCGGTGGATGTCGCCACGGTGACCCCGCCCGCGGACGCCGAAGGCCCCTGCGAATGACCGAATCCGCGCCGTCCGCGCTCGCGGGCCACGGCATCGTGTATTTCGGCAACGACTGGTTCGCCGAGAACCGCACCAGCAGCCACCACGTGGCGACGCGGCTGGCGCGGCGGCTGCCGGTGCTGTACGTCGATTCGCCCGGGATGCGCGCGCCGAACGCCTCCGGCCGCGATCTCAGGCGCGCGGCGCGCAAGCTGCTGGCCGCGTTCAAACGCCCGACGCGGGTCGCCGACGGCCTGTGGCACTGCACGGTGCCGCAACTGCCGTTCCGCCGCCTGCCCGGCGTCGACGCCTTCAATCGTCTGTTCGGCCGCTGGGCGGTGCGCCGCGCGCTGCGCCTGGCCGGCATCCGCAAGCGCATCTCGTGGTTCGTCGTGCCGCATCCGGGCGTGCATGCCGGCCGACTCGGCGAGGATCTCGTCGTCTACTACTGCATCGACGACTACGCCGCGCACCCCGGCGTCGACGCCGCGCTGATCGCGCAGCGCGACGAGGCGCTGAGTCGCCGCGCCGACCTGCTCTGCGTCGCGCCGCCGGCGCTGCTGGACGCCAAGCGCGCGCTCAACCCGCAGACGGTCTTTTCGCCGCATGGGGTCGACGTCGACCTGTTCGCGCAGGCGCAGGACCCGGCGACGCCGCTCCCGGCGCTGGCGCGCGACCTGCCGCGGCCGGTCGTCGGCTACATCGGCTCGATCCACGAATGGATCGACGTGCCGCTGATCGAGTGGCTCGCGCGGCAGCGCCCGCAGTGGACGTTCCTGCTGGTCGGCCACGCCCACGTGGACGTGTCCGGCCTGCGCGCGCTGCCGAACGTGCGCCTCGCCGGCGCCCAGCCGTACCCGAGCCTGCCGCAGTGGTCGAAGGCGTTCGACGCCGCGATCATCCCGTACCGGCTGAACCGCCAGGTCGCCAACGCCAATCCGCTGAAGCTCCGCGAATACCTCGCCGCCGGCAAGGCCGTGGTCAGCGTGCGCAACCCCGAGATCGAGAAGTTCGCGCACGTCGTCCGCCTGGTCGACGGCCGCGACGCATTCCTCGCCGCGCTCGACGCCGCCGTCGCCGACGACGCGCCCGCGGCGGTCGCCGCGCGCATGGCCGCCGTCGCCGACCAGACCTGGGACGCGCGCGTCGATGCGGTCCTCGCCGAAGTCGCCGCGCGGCTTTCCCCGAATTCCCCTTCCGCAGTCCGTCCATGACCCCCACACCCCCTTCCCGCCTCCGCGTCGCCCTCGTCGGCGCGGGCTACGTCGCCACGCACCACCTCGCCGCGCTGTCGCGGCTGGACTTCGTCGACCTCGTCGGCCTTTGCGACAGCAACCTCGACGCCGCGCAGGCGCTCGCGAAGCGCTTCGGCATCGCGCGGGTCGCCGCCACGCTGGGCGAACTCGCCGACGCCAGACCGAACGTCGTCTACGTGCTGACGCCGCCGGCCTCGCACGCGACGCTGGCGCTGCAGGCGATGGACATGGGCTGCCACGTGCTGGTCGAAAAGCCGATGGCCGACAGCGTCGCCGACTGCGAGGCGATGCTCGCGAAGGCGAAGGCGACCGGGCTCACCCTCGGCGTGAACCATTCCGACCTGTTCGACCCGGTGCTGATGCAGGCGCTGGCCGCAGTGCGCAGCGGCGCGATCGGCGACGTGCGCTCGGTCGACATCGTGCGCAACTCCGACTATCCGCCCTACGCCGGCGGCCCGCTGCCGGGGCTCGTCGCGCAGGGTTCGTATGCGTTCCGCGACCTCGGCGTGCACGGGCTGTACACGCTGGAGGCGTTCCTCGGTCCGATCGCGCAGGCCGAGGTGCAGTACCAGTCGCGCGGCGACAACCCCCAGATCGCGTTCGACGAATGGCAGGCGCAGGTGCTCACCGCGACCGGCGTCGGCCGGCTGCTGCTGTCGTGGAACGCGCGGCCGATGGAGAACCGGCTGACCGTGCGCGGCAGGCGCGGCCGGATCGAAGTCGACCGCTTCACCCAGACCTGCCGCGTGCATCGCGAGCTGCCGGGCCCGAAGTTCATCGGCATCCTGCTCAACGGCTTCTTCGCCGCGGTGAAGGACAGCGTGCGCATCCCGCTGAACGTGCTGCGCTTCGCCACCGGCCGGCTGAAGCCCTCGCCCGGCATCCGCGCCGGCGCCGAAGCGTTCGCGCGCGCGGTGCATCGCGGCGAGGCGCCGCCGTTCCCGGCCGAGGACGGGCTGCGCATCGCGCGCCTGCTCGATCCGCTGTGCGCCGCGCCCGATCGCGAGCGCACCCGCGAACTGGAATCGCGCTACGTCGCGCTGCCGCCGGCCGACGCGCTGGTCACCGGCGCCGCCGGTTTCCTCGGCAGGGCCGTGGTCGCCGCGCTGCGCGCGAAGGGGCAGACGGTGCGGGTGCTGGTGCGCCGCCCGGTCGCCGCGTTCCGCGACGATCCCGGCGTGCAGCAGGTGGTCGGCGACCTCGGCGATCCGCGGATCGTCGATCACGCGGTCGCCGGCGCCGGCATCGTCCACCACGTCGGCGCGGCGATGCGCGGCGGTCCGCGCGACTTCGAGTCCGGCACGGTCTGGGGCACGCGCAACGTGCTCGAGGCCTGCCGCCGGCACGGCAACCCGCGGCTGGTGTACGTGAGTTCGATGAGCGTGTTCGACCACGCCGGCCGCCGCAACGGCGAGGTGCTGACCGAGGACTACCGCTGCGAGCCGCATCCGCAACTGCGCGGCGCCTACACCCAGACCAAGCTGACCGCCGAGGACGCGGTGCATCGCGCGATCGTCGACGACGGACTGCCGGCGGTGATCCTGCGGCCCGGGCAGATCTTCGGCCCCGGGGCCGAACAGGTCACGCCCAACGGCACCATCGCGCTGGCCGGGCGCTGGATCGCGATCGGCAGCGGGTCGCAGCCGCTGCCGCTGGTGTACCGCGACGACGTAGTCGACGCGCTGCTGCTGGCCGCGGAATCGCCGCAGGCGCTCGGCCGCGTGTTCAACCTCGTCGACACCGATTCGGTCGATCGCACGACCTACCTGCGCCGCTGCAAGGCGAAGCTCGGCGACCGGCTCAGGCTGACGTGGCTGCCGCAGTGGGTGTTCCTGTGCCTGGCGATCGGGGTCGAACTGCTGGGCAAGGCGCTCAGGCGCGACGTGCCGCTGACCCGCTACCGCGTGCGCTCGCTGCGGCCGCTGGCGAATTTCGACGTGTCGGCCGCGCGCGACGTGCTCGGCTGGACGCCGCGCGTGGGCGTGAAGCGCGGACTCGACCTCACCTTCGGCGCGGACCCGCGCTGAGCGCCGCCGCATGCGCCTGCTGGTCGTCACGTCGCAGTTCCCGATCGCCGGCGAGCCCAACCGCGGCCGGCCGATCCTGCAGACCGTGCGCGCGCTGTCGCGACTGGCGGAAGTGCGCGTGCTCAGCCCGATCGCGACCTATCCGCGCTGGGCGCGGCCGCGCAGCTACCTGTTCCGCGCCGCCGATCCCGCGCACGGCGTGCCCGGGCTCGACGTGCAGTACGTCGAATATCCCGCCCTGCCCGCGGTCAGCCGGCCGTTCAACGGCGCGCTGTGCGCGCACGCGCTGCACGCGCCGCTGCGCGCGTTCGCGCCCGACGTGGTGCTGGCGTACTGGCTGTATCCCGACGCCTACGGCGCGATGCGCGCGGCGCGGCATGCGGGCGTGCCGCTGGTCGCCGGCGCGCGCGGCTCGGACCTGCGCGTGCGCGACGCGATCAGCCGCCGGCTGACGCAGCCGGTGGTGCGCTCGGCGCGGCGGCTGCTGGTGGTCAGCGAGGACCTCGGCCGGGTCGCGGTGCGCGACTACGGCGCCGATCCCGCGCGCGTCCGCGCGATCCCCAACGGCTGCGACGCGTCGATCTTCCATCCGCAGGACCGCGCCGCCGCGCGCGCGGCGCTCGGGCTCGATGCGGAAGCGGAACTGGTGGTCTATGTCGGCCGGCTGGTGCCGGAGAAGGGCCTGCGCGAACTGCTCGAGGCGACCGCCGCGCTGGCGTCGTCGCGGCCGCGGCTGCAGCTCGCGCTGGTCGGCGACGGCCCGATGCGCGCCGAGCTCGACGCGCGCGCCGCCGCGGCGCCGCACCGGCTGCACCTGCCCGGCGCGCAGGATGCGCCCGCGGTCGCGCGCTGGATGGCGGCCGCGGACGCGGTCACCCTGCCGAGCTATTCCGAAGGCCACCCGAACGTGCTCGTCGAGGCGCTGGCCTGCGGCCGGCCGGTGGTGGCGACGCCGGTCGGCGGCATCCCCGAGGTCGTCGACGCGGCGTCCGGCCTGCTGGTGCCCGCGCGCGACGCGCAGGCGCTCGCCGGGGGCCTGCGCGAGGCGCTGGAGCGCGACTGGGACGTCGATGCGCTCGCGCGCCGGTTCTCGCGCGACTGGGACGCCGTCGCCGCCGACACCCTGCGCGCCTGCGCCGAAGCGCTGGCCGACGCGCGGCGCTGACCGCGGTGCCGCGCCGGCGACGCGCTCAGCGCGCGCCGCGTCCGAACAGCACTACTTCCACGGTCTGCAGCATGATCATCAGGTCGAACACCAGGCCGTGGTTCTTGACGTAGAACAGGTCGAACTTCAGCTTCTCGTTGGCGTCGCGCACCGACGCGCCGTACGGGTACCTCAACTGCGCCCAGCCGGTCAGGCCCGGCTTCACCGAATGGCGCACGTCGTAGTAGCGGATCTCCTGGTTCAGCATCTCGACGAACTGCGGCCGCTCCGGGCGCGGGCCGACGAAGCTCATCTCGCCCTTGAGCACCAGCAGCAACTGCGGCAGCTCGTCCAGGCGGGTCTTGCGGATGAACTTGCCGACCCGGGTGCTGCGGTCGTCGCCGGGCTGCGCCCAGCGCGCCACGCCGTCGCTCTCGGCGTCGACGCGCATGCTGCGGAACTTGATGATCTCGAAATGGCGGCCGTGCTCGCCGACCCGGACCTGCCGGTAGATCGCCGGCCCCTTCGATTCCAGCTTCACCGCCAGCGCCACCAGCAGCATCGCCGGCCAGGTCAGCGCCAGCAGCGCGCCGGCCGCGAGCAGGTCGAAGAAGCGCTTGGTCAGGCGACGCGGCGTGGAATAGTCGAAGCCGCCGGAGAACACCAGCCACGACGGATCGACGATGTTGAGCTGGACCATCCCCGCCTCGCGCTCGAAGAACGTCGACAGGTCGGTGATCCGCATGCCCAGTTGCACGCACTTGAGCATCTGTTCCATCGGCATCGCGCCGCGGCGCTCGTCGGGCGCGATCACGATCTCGTCCACGTCGAGCCGGTCGGCGACCGTGCACAGCGTCTCGTCGGTGCGGATCAACTGCGCGTCCTCGACCACGATCGTCTGGTTCGGGGCCGGCACGAAGCCCAGCACGACGAACGACTGCCGGTCCGACTTGCGGCGCAGCCGGGTGTTGATCAGGTTGGCGTTGTTGCCGGCGCCGTAGACCAGCACGCGCTGCTTGAGCATCTGCGCGGCGGACAGCCGCGACACCACCCAGCGCACGCCGCAGACCGCGCACACCCCGATCACCAGCGCGATCGCGAGCACGCCGCGACCGATGTAGGTCCCGGGCAGGAGGTAGTAGAGCGTGAGCAGCGCGACCCCGCCGAGCGAGAACGACAGCGCGATGCGCAGCAGCAGATCGATCCTGCGATGACGCACGTAGCTCTGGTAGAGCCCGAAGGCGAACATCGCCCCGGTGACGGCCAGCGCGACCAGCACCGCGCGCGGCGCGATGCCGACGGCGAACGACTCCAGGCCCCGGGGATCGCCGCGGAACCTCAGGCGTGCCGCCACGAACACGGCGAACGTCAGCGCAAGCGTCTCGACGAACCACAGCGCGCGGATCGCGGACTGCTTGCGACTGGACCGAACCGTTTTCACATCCATCCCCCAGTTAACGAAGCGAGGATGGAGCGCGTGCGCGGATAGCCGCACCTGCCGTCGCGAGGACGGTCGATGCAGGCCGTTTCCGCACTTTCCCCTGTGCGACCACCCCCTGTCGTCGGGCAAGGCAATGCGACGTGCGCACTGCGGCTTCATGCCCCCGGTCACATTATCGATGAACGGACCAGAGCGAGGAAGCAGGCCAACCGGGGTCGGGACGATCGTTCCACTGCAGGCAACAACACCGGCAATATCCGGCCGGCGGCCGCGATGGCGCGCATAATCGTTCGATATATCGAACGCGACGTTCAAGCCGCCGCGTCGCCGGGCGCCGCCGTGACGCCGGTCTGCGCGAACCGCGCCGGTTCAGGCCGAGACGACCCGGTCGCGTCCCTCGCCCTTGGCGCGATAGAGCGCGCCATCGGCGCGCCGCAGCAACGCCTCGGCATCCGCATCGTCGCCGGCCGAAGCGACGCCGAGGCTGATGGTCACCCGCGGCCCGTCGCCGACGCCGGAGGACACCGCGACCCGCAGGCGCTCGGCCAGCGCGAGCGCGCCGGCGTGGTCGAGGCCGGGCAGCACCACCAGGAACTCCTCGCCGCCGAAGCGGCCGACGCTGCCGCTCGCGGGCACCTCGGCGCGCACGAGCGCGGCCACGTCCTCGAGCACGCGATCGCCGCCGTGGTGGCCATGCAGGTCATTGATGCGCTTGAAGTGGTCGATGTCGAACACCACGACCGCCAGCGGCCGGCCGTCCTGCTGGCGCGCGCGCAGTCCGCGTTCGAGCGCGTCGAGCACGCCGCGGCGGTTGGGCAGGCCGGTGAGATCGTCGGTCATCGCCAGACGCTTGAGGCGACGCCCGCGCTGGACCTGCTGCAGCGCCATGGTGCCGAGCAGCAGCATCAGCGCCGCGCCGAGCATGATCGCGATGCGCTGCAGCGAGCGGACGCGTTCGGCGGTGCGCAGGGCCTCGCCGCGATGCGCGTTCTCGATCAGCAGCGCGCGGTTCTCCTGCTCCTTCTTCGCCGCGTCGAACTGGATCCGCAGGCGCGAGGTCTGCTCCTGGCGCGCGCGCCGGTCGAGCACCGCCTGCACGCTGCGATGCGCGACCGAGGCCTCGTAGGCCTTGCGCCATTCGCCCGCCTGCGCATGCACCTCCGCCAGTTCGGCGTAGACCTTGGCGAGATAGCGCGGATTGTCGCTGGCGCGGAAATGGCGCTCGGCCTGTTCGAGTTCGTCCCGCGCCTCGCGCAGGCGGCCCAGCGCGCGCAGCGCGCGTGCGCGCGGGAGCCGGCAGCGGGCCACGCTCTCCTCGTCGCCTGCGGCCGCGAAGGTCGCCGCCGCGCGTTCGATCCAGGGCTGGCCTTCGGCGGCCTTGCCCTGGCGCACCAGCAGCGCGCCGATCGCGCGTTCGGTCTCCGCGACCGAACTGCGGTCGCCCAGCGCGGTGTAGGCCTCCAGCGCGTGCCGGTATTCGGACAGCGCGTTCGCGTATTCGCCCTTCGACTCCAGGGCCGAGGCGATGTTGTAGCGGGTGGTCGCCTCGCCCAGGCGCGCGCCGGCGGCGCGATCCTGCCGCAGGAGTTGGCGGTAGTAGGCGATGGCCTTGTCGAATTCGCCAACGTTCTCGTCGCTGTAGACGTTGGCGATCGCGTTCAGCACGTAGCGCTGCTGGTTGACCAGCCCCAGTTCGACGCTGGTCGCATAGGCCCGGTCCAGGTCGGCGATCGCCTCGTCGTAGCGGCCCTGGTAATGGCGGTTTTCGCCGCGCATGGCGAGGGCGTCGGCCAGCGCCTCGCGATTCTCGCTGCGTTCGGCCTGCACGACCGCGGCCTCGTACTCGGCCGCCGCCTCCTGCGGCCGGCCGAGGCGATCGAGCGCGTAGCCGCGGCAGGAGTGGAAGCCGGCGACCGCCTTGCCGTCGTCGGCCTTGCGCGCCTCGCGCAGGCCGGCGTCGGCCTCGGTCACCGCGATCGCGGGCGAAAACGCCGCGCGGGTGTCGCAGGCGTCGACCAGGACCTCGCGGCGGAGCCCGGCGTCGCCGAGCCGGCCGGCCATCTCCAGCGCGCGCTGCAGCATCGACAGCGCGGCGTCCGGACTGCGCTCGACCTCGTCGTCGGCCCGGCGCATGATCGCGCGGACCTCGGCCGCGGAGTCGGCCACGGGCGTGGTCTGGGCGCGCGCGGACGCCTGCCACGGCGCGAGGCACGCCGGCAGAGCGAGCGAAAGCCAGAGTAGACGAGCGGTCCGCATCCGGTTCAGCGACGCGGGATCGCGGGATCGCTTCCACGCATCGCGGCTGGCGCGGCGGTCCCGCTTCCAGACTGTGTTTCCATTGTCCGCCCCCCTGCGGCAGATCGGTGGACGTGCGCCCGGCCGGGCCGGGAGCGCGCGAGACAAGATTCTAGGGGGCGCGCACCGCGAATATTGCGTGCTGGATCGCGTTCCTGCCGCGGATTTCGGCCGCATTCACCTCGCCGGCGTCGCTGGAAGCGGTTTCGCGGGCGGAAGGTCCCGTTCGATGCCGGTCGACGCCGATCCGGCGCCGGTGCGTTCCCGGGACGGGCCGAAGGCGCCGCCCCGGGAACGGAACGATCTCCGCACGATTCGACAGGCCGCCGCGATCAGCGCAGCCACATCCGCGCCGAGCGCGCGGGCAGGCTGAAGGTGTAGCTGCCGCTGGCGATGTTGACCACGCTGCCGGAGCCGAGCGTGTCGGTGTAGTTGGCGTACCACCACAGCACGCTGTTGTTCATGTTGATCGTCGTGTTCACCGTGCCGCCACACTTGTTGATGCCGACGATGCCGAGGCTGCCGCGCCGGAACAGGATGTGGCAGTCGCTGTACGACAGCACCTGCAGGTCGCTGCCCTGGACCGCATTGTGGAAGCGGATCATGCCCTTGATGTCGCTGCGGTTCTAGGCGTTGACCCAGCGGTTGTCGCCGCTCTCGTTGTGGTCGGAGTACACCATCGGCTTGCCGGCGTTGCGCCCGAACAGGTAGCTGTAGGCCAGGGTCTCGTCGGTCGGGTCCATCAGCATGAAGCGGAAGCCGCTGTTGTTGGGGATGTCGTGGGTGACCGTGAAGGTCAGCGCGCGCGATCCCTGCAGGGCCTGGCCGTAGGCGCCGGGATCGACCAGCGCGCTCATGCTGCCGCCGGGGGCGAACGCGCTGCGCAACTGCGCCTGCAGCGGGAAGTCGTACGCGGCATGGTCGGTGTTCTGCAGGTAGGGCTGCAGGAACGTGGCGTATTCGCCGTTGCCCGAGCCGCCGCCGGTGATGATCTCGCCGAACACGTACATGCCGCTCTTGATGTCGGCGGTCAGCACGCCGTTGATGTGCGCGAACGGCATGTGCTTGGCCGCGTCGATCCGGAATCCCTTCACCCCGAGCGCCTTGAGCTGGCGCAGGTATTCCTGCTGCTGCGAAACCACGTAGCTGCTGCCGACCAGGTCGGGCAGGCCGGCGTCGCCGGCGCCGCCGCACAGGCGCCAGTTCTGCACCTGCCACACGTCGCTGTAGTTGGCGATGCAGGTGGCGGGGCCGAAGTCGTAGCCGCTGAGGAAGTTGTAGCCGAGGTTGCCGAACAACCGCAGGCCGCCGTAGTAGGTCGGGTTGCCGGCGTAGACGCCGAGCACGCGGCTGCCCGGGTAGTTCAGGTCACTGCGCTGCGCGGATTCGTTGGCCATGTGGTTGAGCACCACGTCGGCGTAGACGTCGATGCCCTTCGCGCGCAGCGCGGCGACCATGTTGCGGAACGTGGTGGTGTCGCCGAGCGGATGATGGATCAGCCGGTAGTCCTGCGGCTGGTAGCGCGCCCACCACGCGCTGCCTTCGGAGCGGTAGGCGGGCGCGACCAGCACGGCCTTGTAGCCCGCGGCCTGGATGCCTGCCGCGTTCGCCTGGACATCGGCGTAGGTCCAGTTGAAGGCGTGCAGCACTGCGTCGGCGCGCGCCTGTCCCGCGGCGAGACCGGCGAACAGCAGCGCGGCGAAGGAAGGGAGGAGCTTGGATCGGGGCGTCATTCGGATTCTCCATTCACGGACGAGGAACCCGCCTGCGGCGGGCGCGGACTTCCCTGCGCCGTCGTCCTTGCGACGACGGCGGACATCGACTGCGTCGAGTGGTGCGCGGCCCGGCCCCTGTGCCGGACGCGACGCCGCGCGATCCGCGCGACGCCGGAGGATGCTAGGGGCGCATCGCGCTGCAGCATGCGCGCATGCATTCGTTTTCAGCGAAGCGCTCGTCGACGCGCATCACGAATGCGCGCATCCGCGGCGCGCTGCGATGCGCGGAGCGTGCTCGATGCGGAGCGCGCTCGATGCAGGCTGCCCGGGAACTTGCCCGATGCGCCTGCGGGACGTCGCGGAACGCCGCGACGCGACCCTGGCGGCTCAGGCCTTGCGCAGGAAGCAGGTCTTCAGCACCAGGCCCTTGATCTTGTCGGAATTGCCTTCGATATGCTCGGCGTCGCCGTCGACCAGGCGGATGTGCTTGATCACGGTGCCCTGCTTGAGCGGGATCGACGACCCTTTCACCTTGAGGTCCTTGATCACCACCACGGTGTCGCCGTCGGCAAGCAGGTTGCCGTTGCTGTCGCGCACCGTCGTCGCGGCCTCGCCCGGGGCCTCGCCGGCGACCGGCCACTCGTGCCCGCAGTCGGCGCAGACGAAGTTGTCGCCGTCCTCGTAGGTGTTGGGCATGGCGCAGATCGGGCAGTTCGGCAGGGCGGTCATCGTGGCGTCCGTGGGAGGCAAACCGCGATTATCGCCCACATCCGCCACCCGCACCCGCATCCTGCGCAGCGACCGTCCCGCGCCACCGGCAGTCTCAGTCCAGCGCCGGCCACTCGTGGGCGTCGAGCGTCTCGCGGTAGCCGTGCCACGCGGCGTAGGCCAGCAGCGGCATCAGCACCGCCAGCCCGAGCAGCGCGGTGGCGAAGCCCAGCGCGGTGAGCACGACGATGATCCCCGCCCACAGCGCCATCACCCCCTTGTTGCGCAGCACCGCGTTGATGCTGGACACGCAGGCGGTGACCATGTCGACGTCGCGGTCGGCGATCATCGGCAGCGAGAACGCGGCCACGGCGAAGGTCAGCGCGGCGAAGATCGATCCCACCGCCGAACCGATCGCGAGGAACTGCCACACCGTGTCGGCGTTGCTTTCGTCGATCGGGAAGAACGCGCCGACCATCATGCCGGCGCGCGACCACAGCAGCACGATCACGCCCTGCGCCAGCGCGAACACGCCGGCCTGCCCGGCCACGCGCTTCGCGAGCACGAACGATTCCGACAACGCAGGTGTGCGTCCGTGCTCCAGCGCGCGGCTGACGCAGTACAGGCCGACGCAGATCAGCGGCGCGATGAAGACGAAGCCCGACAGCAGGGTGGCGAGCAGCGCGAACCGGCCGAGGTTCCACGCCAGCAGCGAGATCGCGGCGCTGACCAGCAGGATGACGAAGCCGAACACGGCGGTGAGCCCCGGCGTCGCCCGCAGGTCGCGCCAGCCGGCGCGCAGCCAGCGCCAGGGCGCGTCGTAGCCGAGCGTGGCGCAGGGCACGACGAACGGTCGGGACGGCGCGTCGGCTTCTTCGCCGCCGGCGGCAGCAGCGCCGCGCCGCGCCGCCGCGTCGCCCGCGTCCGGCGACGGCGCCCCGGTCAGGTCGTCCTGCTCGTCCACGGTGTCCTCCCCGATCCGCAAGCGATGGCGCCACCCTACCCCCGCCGCGGAGACGGCGGAAGCCCCGGGGCGACGCGCCGCGGGGGCCGATGCGCCCCGGGCCGTCACCGCCGCGACGGTCGCCGCCGGGCGCTCCGCGAAGGCGCCGCCCGCACGCGGACTTTGCCCCGGCCGCGTCCGATGGCAGGATGCAGGCGGACTCTGCGTGGGGATCGCCCATGACCGCCGACCAGCCGGACGCCGATCCGCCGGACGATGCCGCGGCGCCGTGCGCCGACAGCGCCTATGCGGCGTTCGACGCCGGCGATCTCGCCGTCGCCCGCGCCGGGTTCGAATCGCTGATCGCACAGGCCCCGGACCAGGCGTCGCTGCACTACATGCACGGCCTCGCCAGCAAGTACCTGCGCGACTGGGCGCCGTCGCTGCGCCACAACCTGCGGGCGCTGGCGCTGTACGACGACGGCGACGACGATGCCGAGGCCGCGCGCTGGAACGCCGGCATCGCCGCGACCGCGCTGGGCGACTGGGCCGAGGCGCGCCGGCAGTGGGCGGCCTGCGGCATCGACCTGCCGTCCGGGCGCGGCGCGATCGACGCCAACTTCGGCGTCGCCAGCGTGCGCCTGGCGCCGTGGCGGGAGGGCGAGACCGTGTTCGCGCGGCGGATCGACCCGGTGCGCGCACGGATCATCGCGGTGCCGCTGCCCGACAGCGGCTTCCGCTACGGCGACATCGTGCTCCACGACGGCGCCGCCACCGGCGAACGCCGCTTCCACCAGAGCCGGGTGCCGGTGTTCAACGCGATGCAGCGGCTGGAGACCTCGCCGTTCGCCACGTTCGCGCTGTTCGTGCGCTGTCCGCGGCGGGAAGACATCGAGGCGCTGGTGGAGGCGCGCGTGCCGGGGATCGGCTTCATCGAGGACTGGACCGACAGCATCGTCCATCTCTGCCTGCGCTGCAGCTACGGCGCGCCGCACGGCGGCGATGCGCACGCGCACGAAGACGCGCCGCGCGACTGGCGGCCGGAGCGCAATCTCGGGGTCGCCGCGCAGAGCCGGCATTCGGTGCTGCGCCTGGTCGAACGCTGGAAGGCCGGCGGGCCGGGACGGCGCCTGGACGCGATCGAACGGCGCGACGCGGCGCCGTCCGATCCGCCGCCGTCGGGCCTGGTCTGGTGGCGATCGCCGGACGGCGACGGCGAGGCCGAGGGCGACGCGCGCAGCGACCCCTGAGCGCGTCCGCCGCAGCGCGGATGCTGCGGCGCAGCTTGCCCCTTCGACCAATGTCGCCGCTTGCCGGCGTGTGGCCCACTGCGCGCGCCACCTCGCGGGTGGCGTCTCAGGAGGAGCCATCGATGCCGTTCGCCAGCGCCCGTTCCGCAGTCCAACGCACGTCCCGCTTCCGTTCGATGATCGCCTCGCTGGCGCTGTGCGCCTGCGCCGTCGCACCGCCCGCCTTCGCGCTGTCCGAAGTCACCGGATTCGGCAGCAATCCCGGCAACCTGCGGATGTTCAAGTACGTGCCGTCGGGCCTGCCCGCCGGCGCGCCGATGGTGGTCGCCCTGCACGGCTGCGCGCAGAGCGCCTCCAGCTACGACGACGAGACCGGCTGGCAACTGCTCGCCGACCGCTATCGCTTCTCGCTGCTGCTGCCGCAGCAGCAGAGCGCGAACAACAGCAGCAGTTGCTTCAACTGGTTCGAGGCCGGCGACACCGCGCGTGGCCAGGGCGAGGCGCTGTCGATCAAGCAGATGGTCGATCGCATGGTCGCCGACCACGGCGTGGCCAGCGGGCGCGTGTACGTGACCGGCCTGTCCGCGGGCGGTGCGATGACGGCGGTGCTGCTGGCGACGTACCCGGACGTGTTCGCCGGCGGTGCGATCCTCTCCGGCCTGCCCTACCGCTGCGCGACCACCCAGTCCGCGGCCTTCAGTTGCATGAACCCCGGCAGCGACCTCACGCCGGCGCAGTGGGGCGACAAGGTGCGCGCCGCGGGCACGTGGACCGGCCCGTGGCCGATCGTGTCGATCTGGCACGGCGACGCCGACTACACCGTGCGCCCGATCAATCTGGTCGAAAGCATGGAGCAGTGGACCAACGTCCACGGCATCGACCAGACCGCCGACGTCAGCGACACCGTCGCCGGCTACCCGCACAAGGTCTACAAGGACGCGGCCGGCGTCGCCCGGGTCGAGACCTACACCATCACCGGCATGGGCCACGGCACGCCGGTCGATCCGGGCGCCGGCGAAAGCCAGTGCGGCACCGCCGGCGCGTACATCCTCGACGTGAACATCTGCTCGAGCTATTACATCGCGCGCTTCTTCGCTCTCGACAACCTCGATGGCGTACCGCCGACCGCGTCGATCACCGCGCCGGCGAACGGCGCCGCGGTCTCGGGCACGGTCAACGTCGCCGCGACCGCGAACGACAACGTCGGCGTCGACCGGGTCGAATTCCTGCTCGACGGCGCGCTGCTCGGCAGCGACGCGACCGCGCCCTACGCCTACGCCTGGAACAGCGCCACCGCGACCGACGGCAGCCATGTCCTCACCGCCCGCGCGGTCGACCTCGCCGGCAACACCGGCACCTCGCCGCAGGTCGGCGTGACCGTCAGCGGCGGCACCGGCGGCGGGGGCGGCGGCTCGCCGGTCACGGTGACGTTCGCCAACGAGAACGCCAACGACGGCTACGTGAAGGCCACCGCGACCGGCGGCTCGCCGGCGCTCGGCACGCTGGAATCGACCTATGGTCTGGCGATCGGCCGCGGCACCGACGGCAAGTTCAACCGCGCGCTGCTGTCGTTCGACACGTCCGCGCTGCCCGATGGCGCGACCGTGCTCTCGGCCACGCTCACGGTGACCTACAACAGCGCCTACGGCGACCCGTGGGGCAACCCGGCCGGCAACACGCTGGCGGTCGACGCCAACAACGGCTGCATCGGCGCCTGCACCGTCGCCGTCACCGACTGGGGCGACCCCGTCACCGCGAGCGGCGTGGCGCAGCTCAACGCCTTCACCGGCGGCACCCAGACCAGCAGCCTGTTTTCCGCCGCCGGCCTGTCCGCGATCAACCGCGGCGGACGCACGCAGTTGCGCCTGCGCTTCAGCGCGAACCAGACCGCGACCCACTACCTGTGGATCGGCAGCGGCGCCACCGCGACCCTGACGGTGACCTACCAGCCGTGAGCGCGGCGACGCGCGCCGCTCGCCGGCGCGCGCCGGGGCGCGCCGCGGGGCCCGGGGCTCAGCGCAACTGGCTGTCCTTGCTGCCGCGACGGTTGTAGCCGCTGAAGCCCGCGGCCTCGCGGTCGTGCGCCTCCTGGCAGGCGACGCACAGGCGCACGCCCGGCACCGCTTGGCGCCGCGCCTCGGGAATCGGGGCGTCGCAGTCCTCGCAGCGCTCCAGCCCCGGCCCCTGCGCCAGGCGGCTGCGCACGCGCTGGATGCCGTCCTTGATGGTGGCGTCGATCTGATCCTGGACGGCGCCGTCGCCGGCCCAACCGGTGGCCATGGTCGTCTCCTTCCCGCGGGGGGGATGCGCATTCGCCGGCCATCCTAGCGCCGTCGGCGCGCCGGCGCGCGCAGGTCGCTGCGCCGGTACACTTTTGCGATGCCGAATCCCCTTCCCGCCACCCGCCGGCTCGACGCCGCGCGAGACGCCGACGTCGCCGAGGCGGTGCGCCTGCTGCGCGACGGGCGGCTCGTCGCGGTGCCGACCGAGACGGTCTACGGCCTCGCCGCCGACGCCACGAACCCCGAGGCGGTGCGGCGGATCTTCGCGGCCAAGGGCCGGCCGTCGAACCATCCGCTGATCGTGCACCTGGGCGATCCCGCCTGGCTCGACGCCTGGGCGCGCGACATCCCCGACGCCGCGCGCCGGCTGGCCGCCGCGTTCTGGCCCGGCCCGCTCACGCTGCTGCTGCACAGGGCCGCCGCCGCCCCGGACGAGGTCACCGGCGGCCGCGACACGATCGGCCTGCGCATGCCCGACCACCCGGTGCTGCTGCGGGTGCTGCGCGCGCTCAGTCACGGCGTCGCCGCGCCGTCGGCGAATCCGTACAAGCGCCTGAGTCCGACCACCGCCGACCAGGTGCTGGCCGGGCTCGACGGACGCATCGACGCGGTCCTGGACGGCGGCCCGTGCGCGGTGGGGCTGGAATCGACCATCGTCGATCTCACCGGCGATCCGCCGCGCATCCTGCGCGCCGGGCCGATCACCCGCCGGCAGCTCGAAGACGCGCTCGGAGTCGCGGTCGAATTCCCCGGATCGCACGACGCCGCGGTGCCCGGCAACGTCGCCGTGCACTACCAGCCGCGCACGCCGCTGCACGTACTGGCGACCGACACCCTGCGCGCCCGCCTGGACGCGCCGCCGGCCGGCGCGCGCATCGCGCTGCTCGCGCACACGCCCGGCCTGCCCGCGCACGGCGTCGCGCTGCGCATCGCCATGCCGCACGACAAGGCCGGCTACGCGCGGACCCTGTACGACGCGCTGCACACCGCGGATGCCGCCGGGGTCGACGCGATCTGGCTGGAACGCCCGCCGTCGGACGAAGACTGGCGCGACGTCCACGACCGGCTGTCGCGCGCCGCGCAGTCCGGCGGCTGATCGCGAGCGCGACGGTCAGTCGCGCTCCGCCATCCGCAGCACCCGCGCATGCGGCATGAACCGGTCCGCCGCGCCGGCCTGCGGCGGCCATTCGACGCGCCGCCACAAATTCGCGCTCACCCGCTGGCGCAGGCGCCATCCCGGCACGAATCCGGGCGGCATACGCCGCGCCTGCGCATCGCCGGCCTTCGCCGCCAGCGCCGTCTTCGGCACGTGGGTCAGGGTGAAGGCGACGACGTCGGTGCGATTGTCGGTGCCGGCGGCGTCGCTGCGCACGGCCAGCGGCAGGAACCGTCCGTCGTCCGTGCCCATCTCCATGTACCCCAGCCCCATGTAGTCGCCGAGGAACAGGCCGTTCGCGAACGGCGCCCGGGTCAGGTCGTAGCTGCCGCCGAGGCGCAGGTCGGTCCAGGTCGCGCCGCCGTCCTGCGAACGCGCGAGCCAGGTGTCGGTCCACAGCGGCGACGCCGCGGTGTCGCTGCGGAAATCCTGGTAGAGCACGCCGACGGCGCCGTCGGCGGCCACGTGCAGCGTCGGCGTGAACGCGATCGCGGCCGGCGCGCCGTTCACGCGCACCGGCGCCGACCAGGTCAGCCCGCCATCGCCCGAGCGCGACACCGCGATGGCGTCGCGCACGCCGCCGGAGAAGCGCGCGTCCTGCCAGGCCACGTACACCGCGCCGTCGGGACCGGCCGCCGCGGTCGGGATGATCGACCCGTCGCGCACCGCCTGGCCGGTGGTCGGGTCGCGCGCGCCGATCGCGAGCATGTCGCCGACCGTGATCGGCGCGGACTAGGTCGCACCGCGATCGGTGGAACGGATGACCTGGGCCCGCGCGGTCTGCAGGCCGCCCAGCGGACTGTCGATGCGGTCGAACACGTCCAGCAGGGTGCCGTCGGACAGCACCACCACGAGGTTGCCGATGGTCTGGCTGCGTTGGCCCGGGTCGAAGATCGGGCGCGCCGCCTCCCAGTGCGCGCCGCCGTCGGTGCTGCGCGTGAAATAGGTCGGCCCGCGATTGCCGATGGCGGTCAGCCGGTCCCAGACCGCGTAGACGTAGCGCGCGTCGTGCGGATCGGCGGTGATCGCGTTCTTGTCGTTGAACGCGGTCTCGGCGTCGCGGATCAGGGTCACCGGCGCAGTCCAGGTGCGGCCGTCGTCGAACGAACGGCTCGCCAGCATCGCGTTGGCCGAGCCGGTCTGGAACGTGCCGCCGGAGAACGACAGCGACATCGCGTGGAGCACGCCGTCGGGGCCGTACGAGACCCACGGATCCGAGGCCCGCTCGTAGTCGCCGCCGTTGAGCACGCTGCCGCCGCCGCAGCGCGAGAACGGCAGCGGCGTGCGCGTCCAGTTGCGGCCGCCGTCCAGCGAGGTGGCCGCGACCAGCGCGCGCGCGCCGCCGTCCGACCAGCGATCCTGCTGCCAGGCGGCGACCATGACGCCCGGCCGGGTCGGATGGATCGCCAGCCGCGGCTCGACTTCCGCGCCCACGAAGGCCACGCCGGACCCGGCCCCGGCGGCGCAGCTCGCGGCCAGCGCCGAGGCGCCCGAAGCGACGTAGGCGAGCGGTTCGGCGGGCACCGCCGGCTGCGGGCCGCCGGTGATGCGCCGGCCGGCCACGGCCACGGCAGAGGCCGACGCCGGCGCGGCGGCGCGCGCGGGCGCGGGGCGCTCGCCGGCGTCGCGCTGGCAGGCGCCAAGCGCCGCCGCCAGCGCCAGCAAACCCGCGGCCTGCATGGCCGCACGCGGCGCGGACCTTCCGGCGACCTCGATCATGGCGGACGCTCCCTGACAGTGGCGGACGTGGGAGGATTCTGGACCGCGCCGCCGCCGTTGTCGTGGCCGATCGTGGCTGGCCGGGGCCGGTCGGCATCCATCGACCGAACGCAGCGTCGCGCGGGGACACCGGTGACGGCGGTGGCGCCGCGGGATTTCCCGTCACCGCCGTCTCCGGCTACAGTCGCGCCGATGAAGCCACCGCTCCCGCGCCTCGCGGCCCGCCGTCCGTTGATCGCGCTGCTGATCGCGGGCCTGACCCTGTCGATCGCGGCCTGCACGGACACCGAAGACGAGAACGCGCCGCCGCAGGTGCGCTCGCGACTGCAGCGGCTGCTGCCGCCGCGCGTGCAGGATCGCGCCGGCTGGGCCGCCGACCTCCAGTCCGCGTTCGCGGCGCTCGAGATCGAGCCCTCGTCGCGCAACCTGTGCTCGGCGATCGCGGTGATCGAGCAGGAGTCGAGCTTCGTCGCCGATCCGCAGGTCCCCGACCTGGGCAGGATCGCACTGAAGGAAATCGATGCGCGCGCGGCCCGGCACCACATCCCGGCCTTCGTCGTGCGCGGCGCGCTGCAGCTCAAGGCGCCCGACGGGCAGAGCTGGGAAGCGCGGATCGCCGCCGCGCGCACCGAGAAGCAGCTCAGCGACCTGTTCGAGGAGATGATCGCGCGGGTGCCGATGGGCTCGCGGCTGCTGGCGCGGGCCAACCCCGTGCATACCGGCGGGCCGATGCAGGTCAGCATCGCGTTCGCCGAGTCGCACGCGCGGCGACGGCCGTACCCGTACGCCTCAGACGGCTCGATCCGCCACGCGGTGTTCTCGCGCCGCGGCGGCGTGTACTTCGGCACCGCGCACCTGCTCGACTACGACGCCGACTACGACCGGCCGCTCTACCGCTTCGCCGACTTCAACGCCGGCCGCTTCGCCAGCCGCAACGCCGCGTTCCAGAACGCGCTGGCGATCGCCGGCGGCACGAAGCTCCAGCTCGACGGCGACCTGGTGCGCTATCGGAAGGCCGACGACGGCAGCACCACCGGCGCGACCGAAACCGCGGCGCTGGCGCTGGCGGACAAGCTCGGGATGACCGACCGGCAGATCCGCGCCGACCTCGACCGCGGCACGGAAGCGGGCTTCTCGCGCACCGCGCTGTACACCGGCGTGTTCAAGCTGGCGGACAAACGCAACGGACGCCGCGTCGCGCGGGCGATGCTGCCGAAGATCGACCTGCACAGCCCGAAGATCACCCGCCACCTCACCACCGAGTGGTTCGCGCGGCGCGTCGATGGTCGCTACGCGCGCTGCATGGCGCGGGCCAAGCGCCGCTGACGCGGCGACCTCAGCGCAGGCCGCCGTCGCCGTACCACACGCCCTGCCCGGCCGGCACCGGCGGCGTCTCCTCGAACGCCGTCGATGCCTGCGACGCTGTCGCGGCGCCCACGAAGGCAGGATCGCGCGCCTCGGTCCGATGCAGCGACGGCGTGCTCGCCGCGATCACCCGCATCGCCTCGTCCGCGCGCGCCTGCGACTCGGCGACCGACTCCGGATCGGCCGACGCGGACAGGTTCACCGGGACCGGCGCGGACAGCGCTTCGAGGCGGCCGGCCACGGGCGAACGCGACGCTCCGTCGCCGCGCTGCGGCTGCGCCGCCTGCACACGCTGGCCGACGACCGCGTAGACGTCGGTCGACAGGGTCGCCACCGGCTGCGATCCGGCGAAGATCACGCGCCCCACGCCGGCGGCGTTCGCGACCACGCCCTGCGGCGGGGCGACGGGCGCGGGCAGCGCGGCGCCGGCCGGCGCGGCGTCGCGCTCGAACGCCAGGCTCGCGGCCTCGCTCTGCCGCGCGTTGAACAGCAGGAACGCGTTGAGGCCGAGCAGGCCGGCCGACAGCGACACCATGAAGATCGCCGCCGTGCGGAACCACAGCCCGCGCTGGCCGCGCGCCGCGGCGCGCGACATCGGCCGCGCCCGCGGCGGCAGCAGGCGACGCTCCGCGGCCAGCAGCGCACGGTCGCCCCAGTGGGGGCGCGGCGGCGACAGGTCGCTCGCGGACGGCGCAGCGGCGTGCGCCGCAGAGGCTGCGCGCGCATCGGCAGGGAGCGGGGTAGCGATCGTGGACGGTTGCATGGGACACCGGACGGACAGCGCCTCGCGGCGCGGGCCTCCAGTATCGAAAGCGCCTTCGCCGAGCGACCGTTTCGCCCCGATCCGGTTCAGTCCCGGCCGTTTTCCGTACAGATCGGTGAATCCGGGGTGATCGACGCGGGCATCGCGCAAGGCGCGCACGATGGCCGCCATGCACGTCGCACGCCGCGGAGCGGCGGCGTCACATCTCGGGCGTGGTGTCCTCGATGAGTTTCATCGACTCACGGTTGCCTCGTTCCCACGCACGCTTGTCCAGGGCCTCTCGCGGGTTGTCGGCACGATGCTGGGACTGGATCGCGTCAGGAACGACGTCGACCGCACGGTCTCGTTGCAGCAGCGCACGATCGCCCGGCGACAATTGGCAGTTGCGGCTGAGGATGCGCAAGTCCTCGGCATCCACCGCCTCCCCGCTCTGCAGATGGACGACGACGCCCAACGTGTCGCCCAGCGGCTCCATCGCGAGGCAGGCGGCATCGATCGTGGCGTAGGTTCTTGCCGCATTGCGCGACACGATCACGAACAGGTTCTCGCGATCGATCCAGGCCACCGAACGCACACCGTCGATCTGCCGCACGGCACGCCTCGCAGCCTCGTGATCGACCGCGCGCGAGGTATCGGCGAGTTTGATCGCCCGACGGTAATCGTCCGCGAGACCTTCGATCTGCGCCCGCGTCGTGCGGTCGTCGCCCAGTGCGGCCGCGCCATTGGCCAGGACGATCCGCCCCGCAGTCCTCATCGGATCGAGCGGTTCACCAGCCCGCTGCGGACGCGGTGATGTCGTGACCTGCACCTCCGCCGAGGCGGTTGAAGGACCGCCCGAGTCCGCCGGGGACTTGCAGGCGACCGTCGATGCGACTGCGACACATGCAGCGATGATCGGGCCGAGGCCCGGGACGATCCGCGTCCGATTCATGCCTTCTCCACACCGCCCCCTGCGATGTCGCCGCAGTGTAGGACAAGGCGCCGCAACGCCCCAACCCGTCCGTCGGATCGACGTGGGCTATCGCTTCGAGGCGGACACGGGATCAGGCGGCGGTTCGTCCGCAGTCCCGGAGGTGCGGGAAAGCAGGACAAGCAGGAACCCGACCGCGCACAGCACGGCGATCGCGCGGAACAGCCAGTCGAGTCCGGTCGTCCTGCGCCGGCCCTGGATCGCGTACGCCGGGGGCGTGATCGCACCGGGCGCCGATACCGGAAGCGTCAGGACGGTGTCATCGCCCAGCAGGCCCTGCAGTGCGTCCCGATCAAGCACGCGCAGCGCTTCCACGCCTTGCGCTGCATCGAGGGCGACTGCCTCGAGGCCAGCAGGCGCAACCAGCAGTGCGCCGTCCACGGCTTCTTCGACGAGCGACCGCCGGAGCGCATCGACCGTCTCGCGCGTGGCGGGCGCATGCGGATCCGCACACGCCAGCAGCAACACCTTCGCATCACGACGCAGACGCAGATCGACGCCTGCGATCGCCGGCCGTTCGATCCACCAGCCGACGTCGCGGTAGTGATCGATCAACCGCGACAGCAGCGCGTCGCGATCCTCGTACGTTCCGCGCATCCTCCGCTCCCGCCAGAACGGCCATCGGCGCCAGCCGGCATGGGCCGGCGCCGTGGCACGTGGCGGTCAGGCCATCGCCCGCATCGCGCGGGTCAGCAGGCTCTGCTGCCGCGACAGCGCCAGGGCCTCGCCGGCGGCGCGCAGGCCGGAGAGCGCGGCGCCCTCCATGAAGCCCTGCCACTCGTAGAAGCTGCTGGTGTGGTCGCCGGCGAACAGCACGTTGCCCACGGGCTTGGCCTCGTTGTGGGCGATCATCGTGAAATAGCCCGGGCGCGGGCAGGTGTAGGCGCCCTTGCTGTACGGGTTGCTCGACCAGTGCTGCGCGAACGACACCACGTCGCCGCTGGCGCTGCGCAGGGCCATCTGCTTCGCGCCCGGCAGCGCGGACTCCAGTTCGGTGAGGAACTGGGTGGTTTCGCCGCGGACGTTGCGCGGGTCGAACGTGCGCGCCGCCGCACCGCCGATGAGGCTGGTGAGCACCGCGCGCTTGTCGTCGCCGTTGTACGGATTGGTCTCCCAGGTGGCCTGCACGCGGGAGCGGTCGCTGTAGACGGTGCCGTTGGTGCCGTGCTGGACGTACCAGTACGGCTGCTTGAAGCCGACCATCAGCTTGGCGCTGTCGCCCATCGCCGACTGCTCGATCGCGAAGCGCTTCCAGCCCGGCAGTTCCAGGCTGGCGTCGAGCTGCACGTCGCGCAGCACGCCGAACGGCATCGCGAACACCACCACGTCGTGGTCGCGCTGCACCGCGCGGCCGTTGACGTCGAAGGTCAGGCGCACGCGCCCGCCGGCGAGCTTGCTCGCGGCGACCAGGCGATGTCCGGTCTGCACCGGCGTGGGCAGGCGCGCGGCCAGTTCGGTGGCGATGCGGTCGTTGCCGTCGACGACGTGGAAGCCGTCGCCGCCGAACGCGCCGATCTGCGCGAACTTGCCGCGCTTGTCGCCGTGCAGGAAACGCAGGAAGCCGATCGCGCTCAGCTCGTCGATCCCGGCCCCGTACTCGGCCGCGTAGGCGGCGCCGACGACCTTGCGCAGCAGCCCGCCCGCGCCGTTGAGGGTCATGTAGTCGTCGAGGCTCATCAGGTCGAAGGTTTCGTCGGCGACGCTGTAGCGGCCGGCGCTGGGCGTGCCGATCAGGGCCAGGTCGTCGCGCATCGCGGCGACGAAGCCGCGGAACTCCTCGACCACGTCCGCATCGGAATAGCGGCGGCCGTCGAAATGGTAGTAGGTGCTGCCGGGCAGCATCGAGAAATCCTCGAGCTGCAGGCCGAACATGCGGGCGTAGCCGAGCATGGTGTGGTGCGAACCGCCGATGAATTCGGCGCCGCGTTCGGCGACCTGGCCGGGGAACACGCCGCGCAGGCTGAAGCAGCGGCCGCCGACGCGGCCCGAGGCCTCGTAGACGCTCGCGGCGACGCCGTTGCGGGCGAGCTCGAAGGCGCAGCTCAGGCCCGCCAGGCCGGCGCCGACCACGGCCACGCCGCCGCTGCCGCCGACCAGCGCCTTGCGCAGTTTGGCGGCGCCGGCCATGGCCATCGGGCTGGCCAGGCCCGCGCCGGTCGCGGCGGCCACCGCGCCGGCCATCGCGCCCTTCGCGAACCGGCGCCGGCCGGCATCGCGCAGGCCGTCCTGTTCGATCGCCTCCTGCGCGCTCTGTCCCGTGGCCTCGCACTGCGCGGCCAACCGCGCCAGTCGCTGCAGACGCGTCATCATCGAACTACCGCTCATGTCGTTCCCCCCGGATGCTGTGATTTCGGCCATGGCGAAGGACGGGTCGCGTCATCGGCGACACCCGTCCGTGGACCGTCCCGTCTTGCTGTTTGCCCGCGACGCGGCGTGTCCCCCGCGCGTCTCGGGCTTCGCGGCAGTGTGCCACATCGGGCCGGGCGCGGCAGCCCCGGTACCGTGCCCGGGGCGGCGCGCGCCGTCGCCGCGGGCACCCCCGGGACGGCCGGACGGACGCTCAGGACGCGACCGGCGCCAGGCGTCGACGGAGCTGCTTCAGCCGCTTGAGCCCGGCGTCGTTGCGATGCTTGGCCTCGCACATCGCCCGGTAGATCGCCAGCGCGTCCTCGACCTCCTCGCCGCAGCGCGCCTCGATCGCGGCATGGTCGCCGCGGTCGTACAGGTCCCAGACCGCGCGCCCGGGATCGATCCGCTTGCCGTCGACGTATTTCTCGTAGAGCTGGCGCTTGGTCTTGGGATAGGCGAAGTATGGGTGGTTGAGCGCGAACTGGCCGAAGCTGGCCACGCCCAGGTCGAGCTGGCGGCAGCCGTAGAGCAGATCGTGCGCCTGCACCGGATCCATCACCCCGTGCTGCGCGATCCGCGTCGCCAGGCAGGGCACGTCGCTGTGGCCGATGCCGATGCCGGCGAGGATCGGCGTCCCCTCCTGGCGCGCGTCGGCGTAGGGCTTCCACGTCGCCTGCAAGTGCGCGCAGATCCCCCGGAGCATCGTCGCTTCGTCCGCGTGCGACCACGCCCAGAACGCCTGCCGCGACGCGACCCGGTCGAGCATCGGCAGATAGGTGAGGAAGGCGCCGCCGAGCAGCCGGTGCGACGGCAGGTGCGGCGAGAACCGCATGCCGCTGGGGGTGGGCCGGGCGCGGTCTTCCGGCGGCACGTAGTACTCGAGGTCGAAGAACAGGATCCGCGTCCTGTCCGGAAAGAAACGGCGCTCGACGCGCATGGGCTCTCCTGAGCGAAGGATCTTCCTGGAGGGTGTCGTGCGGGACCGGCGGGCCCCATCGCGGACGCTAAGACCGGGACCGCGTGCGGTCAAGGCACGGGGTCACGGCTTCGATGCGGCGGCGGCTCCGGCCGTCGTGGACAGCGGCGTGGCGAGCGTCAGCGCGGTTGCGCATCGGGATCGTCGTCGCCGCGCAGTCCGCCCAGGCCGATGCCCGCGCCGACGCCGACACCGCCCATGCCGCCGACGCCCATGCCGCCGCCCGCCCCGCTGCCGCCCGCATCGCCCTTGCCGCCGCCACCGGACTCGCCGCGGTCGCCTCGCCCGCGTCCCGCGCCGCCGGCCTGCGCGGGACGGGTCGGCCCCTGCGGCGGCAGCACGACGTCCGCGGGCACCGGATCGAGATCGAGCGCCATGCGGATGAAGTCGCGCAGCGACACCACGAGATCGTGCGTGTGCACGGGACGGCCGGCGACGAGTTCCCGGGCCGCCTGCGCGGCCAGCCTGACCTGCGCTTCGGTGCCGAGCAGCAGGATGTCGGACAGCGCCGCCTCGACGGCATCGCGCATGCGCCGGGAGCGGTCCGAACCCGGCGAATCCGCCGGCTTCGGATCGACGCCTTCCGCGCCCGCCCCCATCCTGCCCCGCAGCTCGCGCAGGTGGGTCGGATCCACCGCGAGGTCTCCGGTGAAGGAGCCGCCGAGGGTCTTGTAGGCCGCGATCAGCGTGCGCAGCCGTTCGTTGATCTGGCGGTTTTCCCGCTGCCTGCGTTCCTGTATGCGCTGCATCACCAGCAGCCGGATGCCCACGCCCACGAGCGTGATCAGCACCAGGCCCGCAAGCGTGGAGAGCAGGGTTTGCCAGGACGAGAAATCCAGACCGCGCATGGCCCCGGAGTCTAGCGTGTGCCTCGAGCGGAAAACGACGCGCGCGGAAGCGCGTTCACGGCCGCGCCAGCACGAAGTCGATCGCCGCGCGCACGGCGGCGGCCTGGGCGGCGTCGCACTGCTCGGGGGTGGCGCGGGGGCTGTCGGGATAGACCTCGGTGGTGGTCCTGAACGGCGCGTCGGTGACGCCGGCGCACAGGCCGAGCGCGCGCAGCGGATAGCGGATGACGCCCGGGGCGACCACCGGCGAACCGATGATCTCGCCGTGCGCGTCGGCCGGCGCGATGTGGGTGACCTGCGCGACCGCGGCGATGATCGCGGCCTGGAAGTCGGGCGTCGGGGCCTCGGTGTCGTCGACCAGGTAGAAGCCGTCGGGGATCTCGCCCGGCTCGAACGGCTTGCCGTCGCGCGCGGCCAGCGCGGGCCGGAATTCGGACTCGTCCGAATCGGTGGTCTCGTGCAGGTCGATGTGCATCGCGAAGCGCGCGCGCCACGGCGCGACCAGGCGCATCAGCGCCGCCGATTCCTGCGCGGGACTGTCCTCGCGGAACGACCGGTTGGGATCGACCGCGAACGGGTTCCAGCGCTGGATCCGTTCGTACGCCCACGGGCTCACGCAGGGTGCGACCAGCAGGTTCGCGCGGCCCGCGTACGCCTCCGCGTGGCGATCGAGGAAACGCAGCGCGCCGTGCACGCCGCTGGTCTCGTAGCCGTGCACGCCCCCGGTGACCAGCACGTGCGGCAGCGCGTCGTCCCAGCCCCGGCTGCGCACGGCGAACAGCGGATAGCGTCCGTCGGGGGCGTAGTCCAGTTCGCCGTACTGCGCGATCTCGAAGCGGTCGCGCAGGCGATCGATGGCGGCGACGACCTCGGCCGCGTAGCTGCGCCGCAGCGTGCGCGATGCGCGCCATGCGGCGATGTCGGCTTCGCCCCAGGGGCGTCCCGGCGCGCCGACGGGCGCAGGCGTCTGTGGATTCATGGCGGCATGCTCGCGTGCAGGGAGGAAGCGGAGTGTAGTGCCAACGCGGCTTCGCTGCGCCTTGCGCACCCGCAGCGACGGCGGCGCGGCGCCGGAATCGCGGAATTCCCGAGAAAACCTGTCAATCCTGTCAGGTCGTGCATTGCCCGCCCGAACGATCGCCGGGGGTATGATCGGACCCGGACGCGCCCGGGTCGCGTCCTCGGGAATTCATCGGACCCGGATCAACAGGGAAGGACATCGCATGATCATCAATTCGATCGCGGACGGTCAGGTCACGGCCAACGGCCTCGTGGAATTCAACTTCCGCGACATCTCCTACAGCATCACCGGCTCCAGCAGCACGCTCACCGGCAAGGTCGCGGCAGGCCAGTACCACAGCGTCGACGCGGCAGCGACCGGCAGCGGGCCGTACAAGGTGTCGCTGGGCTACGTGAACCATTCGTACCAGGCGCAGCCGGTCATGGTCGAGGACGACAGCGCGCTGGTGACGTTCTGGATGGCCTTCCCGGCCGGCCCGAACCGTCCGGAGACCTTCGTCTACACGCAGCAGAAGTAAGCGCACGTCCGCATTCGCCGCGGACCCGGAACGGTCGGCGCCCGCCGACCGTTCCCCCGTGCACGGATGCGGCGGCCTCGCCCGCATGAGCGCCCGCCTTCCGCCCGCGCCCGCCATCGACCCGCCGTCCGCGGCCTGCGACGGCTCGGCCGACGCCGTCCTCGCCCAGGCCGCCCGCCTCGCGCGCGAGCGGCGCTTCGACGCCGCCGTCGCCGTGCTGCAGCCGTGCCTGCGGCGGCATCCCGACCACTGGCCGCTGGCCTCCGCGCTGGTCGATCTGCACGAGGCCCAGGGCGCGATCGGCAAGGCGATCGAACAGGTGACGGCGTACGTCGCGGACACGCCCTCGGCCGCCGAAGCGTGGTACCGGCTCGCCGGCCTGTGGTCGCGCGGCGGACGTCGCGACGCCGCGATTCCGGCGGCGCAGCGCGCCGTCGCCCTGCGGCCGGACTGGCCGGCGGCGCTCAATCGCCTCGGCGGGCTGCTGGAACCGGACGATCCGGCGCAGGCCGAAACCCTGTTCGCACGGGCCCTCGCCGCCGATCCGCACAGCCGGCCCGCGCGCCTGAACCTGGCGCGCTGCCTGCGCGACCGCGGCGATCCGTCCGCCGCGATCGCGCTGCTGCAGGAGACCGTCGATCGCGCGCCGGACGATGCGCAGGCGCGGATCGCACTGGCCGAGGCCCAACTGCAGGCCGGCCGGTTCGCGGAGGGCTGGGCGGGCTACGCCTGGCGCTTCGGCGAGGGCGGCCGCGTGCCGCGCCATCCGGGCACCGAGGCCCCGGTGTGGGACGGCGAACCGCTCGACGGGCGGATCGTGATGGTGTGGCTGGAACAGGGCCTCGGCGACCAGTTGCAGTGCTGCCGGTGGCTGCCGGACATCGCCGCCGCGGGCGGCCGGATCTGGCTGCAGACGCCGCGCACGCTGCGCCCGCTGCTGGAAACGCCGGGCGTGGTCGAGCGCTTCTTCGACGAAGGCGAGACGCCGCGCGGATTCGACCTGCAGATCCCGCTGATGAGCCTGCCGCACGCGCTGCGCCGCACGCGCCGGGACATTCCGCCGGCGCCGTATCTCACGGCGTCGCCGGAACGCTCCGCGGCGTGCGCATCGCTGCTGGCGGCCGCGGACGGACGGCTCCGGGTCGGCCTGGTCCACGCCAGCCGCCCCGACCATCCCGCCGCCGCCCGGCGGGACTGCCCGCTGGCCGCGTTCGAGGCGCTGTCGGACATCCCCGGGGTCGCGCTGTACAGCCTGCAGTTCGGCGAGGCCGCGGCCGCGGCGGCGCGCGCGCAGTCGTGGCCGCTGGTCGATCTGTCGCCGGTGCTCGGCGATTTCGCGCAGACCGCGGCGATCGTCCGCGCGCTGGACCTGGTGGTGACCGTGGACACCGCGATGGCGCATCTGTGCGGCGCGCTGGGCCATCCGGTCTGGACGCTGCTGTCGACGCCCTGCGACTGGCGCTGGGGCGTCGGACGCGACGACACCCCGTGGTATCCGTCGATGCGGCTGTACCGCCAGTCGATCCGCGGCGACTGGGGGGCGCCGCTGGCCGCGGTCCGCCACGATCTCGCGCGCAGCGTCGCCGAGCGCCTCGCGGCCGGCGCATGACGCCCGTTGCGGAAGCGCCGCCGTCGCTGTTCGTGATCGCGCTGCCGCGCTCGCTGTCGACGCACGTCCACGAAACGGCGCGCGCCGCGCTGTCGCTGGCCGCGCCGGCCTGGACCAGCGCCGGCGAGGTCCTCAATGCCGGTCGCTGGCGGATGCGCGCGCGCGACGACGACGACGATCGCTATGTCACCGCGGAGGACCGCGTCCGCTTCGAGGTCTGGCTGCGCTTCCTCGACGATGTCGTCGCCGTGCGCGGCCGCGCCTACAAGGACGTGGTGCAGCCGTTCGTGTGCGCGCACTGGCTGGCGCGCACCGAGGGACTGCGCGTGCTGCGGATCCGCCGGCCGGTGGCCGATGTCGCCTGGTCGATGCTGGACGCCGGCTGGCGCTACCCGGCGCGGGCGGCCGAAGCGGGGCGCGACGACGTCGACCGGCTGCTCTCCGGCCTGCTGCGCGCCCGCGATGCGCTGGCGACCGTCGCCGCCGAGGAACTGGACTTCGACGCGCTGCTGGAGACGCAGGACGCGCTGTCCCGGGCGCTCGCGACGCTCTACCCGTCGCTGGACAGCGCACTCGACGCCGCGCGCGATCCGCTGCGCATACCGGCGCACGACGCCGGCTTCCGCGCCCACGCGCGCAGCGTGCTTCAGCGCCGCGGCACTTCGCGCTGGCGGGACCTGGCCGCGCGCGTCGAGGCGCTCGAATCCTCGGGCAAGGCTGCCGGCGACGCCGTGGGGGTCGCCATCCCGGCCGACTGAGCGTCCGCCGCGGCGCCGGATGATGCACCGCGTCATGCCCTTTCGTGCAATGGCCGCGGCGACGGCGCGGAATCACCATCGGCCCGGATCGCTTTCCGTGGCCACGCCACGCCACGCCATGCCGCGCCGCCACGACAGGACGGCGCGACGCCCAGGGGAGGACACCCATGTCGCGCAGCACGCCGAACCCTTCACGGACGATGCCCGTCCCCGCCCTCGTCTCGGCGGCCGCCTCCGCCCTGCTCGCCCTCGCCCTGCCGATGCTCGGCGCGACCGCGCTGCTGCTGCCGGGCCGCGCGCAGGCGCTGGACTGCGGCAGCAACAACGGCTTCACCTGCACCGGCACCGCCTCGCAATACGCCGGCGGCTTCACTCCCGGCGTGGGCAGCGGCGGTTTCGGCGGCGCCTCGGGCTGCACCGCGACGCGCACGCCGGTGGTGTTCATCCCCGGCAACGGCGACAGTGCGATCAGCTTCGACATGCCGCCGGGCGCGGTCGGCGGCTACACCACGCCGACCTATTCGATGTACGACGAACTGAAGTCGCGCGGCTACAAGGACTGCGAACTGTTCGGCGTCACCTACCTCAGTTCCAGCGAGCGCGGCTCGCCGCAGTACAACTACCACAGCCCGTCCAAGTACCAGATCCTCAAGACCTTCATCGATGCGGTGAAGGCCTACACCGGGCGCAGCCAGGTCGACATCGTCGCCCACTCGATGGGCTCGAGCATGGCGCTGGCGATGATCAAGTACTACGGCTACCAGGGCAGCGTGCGTCGCTTCGTCAACATCGGCGGCGGCCTGCGCGGGCTGAACACCTGCTATTCGACCGGCTACCAGTCGCCCTACGCCCCGACCTGCAACGCCGAGGCCTACGTCTACCCGTACGACTACTACACCTTCGGCTACTACCCCAGCACCGGCGTGGCCTTCTACGGCTACAACCGCTGGACCGGCAGCGGCAGCGGCAGCCTGCGCACGCTGCCCTCGACCTACACCTCGATCGCCTTCTACACCATCACCGCCGGCGCCTACGACCAGGTCCACTGCTTCACCACCAGCTACGCCGGCGGCTGCGACAGCGGCGCCCTGTTCAACGCCACCACCAACGTGAAGGCGCAGGTGGACATCGGCTTCGGCAGCAGCGCCTACGCCTACGACTGGGACTGGGCCGACGGCAGCCCGTTCAACGCCGGCGGCGGCGACACCAGCAGCGGCGTCGGCCACTTCCGCTCCAAGACCAACGCCGGCCGCATCGTCTACAACATGCTGGCGACCACCTGCACCACCGGCTGCGCCAGCGGCTACGCCGGCGTCAACGGCCCGGCGTTCAACCGCTGAGCCCCGGCGGTCGTCGCGCCCGCGAGACAGGCGGGCGCGATCGCGGGTATCCTGCGCGCCCCTTCCGCATCGGGCGCGCCCCGCCTTGGCGAAATACGCCGGACCGCTGCTGACGCGACCGCTCGCCGACGCGCTCCGCGCCGCGCGCGACGCGGGCGCCGACGCGTGCGCGGGGTCGTTCGACCTCGGGCGCACGCAGGACCAGGCAATCCTCGACGCCGACGCGTGGACCTGGCGCGGGCAGCGTCATCCCTATCCGGGGCCGCTCAAGGACCGCACGATCTACCATCGGGACGGCGACGACTTCGTCCCGGTCGCGCGTTTCTCCGGTGCGCTGATCAAGCTGGTGCCGACCGAATGGGGCGCCCCGACCTTCGAGATCGACGGCATCAAGATGCTGCCGACGGCGAAGACCTCGCCGATCGACGACGCGCGGCGCAAGGTCGCGCTGGTGCAGCCGCAGGGCAAGGCGGTGCTCGACACCTGCGGCGGCCTCGGCTACTTCGCGGCCTGCTGCCTCGACGCCGGCGCGGCGCGCATCGAGTCGTTCGAGAAGAACGCCGACGTGCTGTGGCTGCGCACGCTCAACCCGTGGTCGCCCGACCCCGATGCGCCGGAACACGGCGGGCGGCTGCGGCTGGCCCACGGCGACGTCGCCGAGGCCATCGCGACGCTGCCGGAGGCCGGCTTCGACGCCCTGCTCCACGATCCGCCGCGCTTCGGCATCGCCGGGGAACTCTATTCGCAGGCGTTCTACGACCAGCTCGCGCGGGTGCTGCGCCGCGGCGGCCGCCTGTTCCACTACACCGGCGCGCCGAACCGGCTCACCAGCGGCCGCGACGTGCCGCGCGAGGTCGCGAAACGGCTCGAAAAGGCGGGATTCCGCGCCGAACCCGCGCTCGACGGAGTGCTGGGCGTCAAACGCTGAGCCGGGTCATCCGCCGGCGGCGGCCGCGTCGTCCTGCGCGAGCAGCCGCTCGATCTCCGCGTCCTTCTCCGTCCACAGCCCGTTGATCCACTGCTGGAAGCGCGCGCGGTACGCCGGGTTCGCCTGGTAATCGCCGTCGGCCGGCCGCGACGGGATCGGACGCTCGCGCACGACCACCCGCACCTCCGGGATGCGATCGCCCATCAGGTCGAGCATCGTGGACCGGCCGCCGGGATACACGATGGTCACGTCCAGCACCGACTGCAGGGTCTCGCCCATGGCGTCGAGCACGAAGGCGACGCCGCCGGATTTCGGCTTCAGCAGGTGGCGATACGGCGAGGACTGGCGGGCGTGCTTCTCCGGCGTGAACCGGGTGCCCTCGACGAAGTTCATCACCGAGACCGGGATCGACCGGAACTTCTCGCAGGCGCGGCGGGTGGTCTCGCGATCGCGCAGGCCGAGTTCCGGGCGCTTGGCGATCTGCTTCTTCGTGTAGCGGCCCATGAACGGGAAATCCAGCGCCCACCACGCCAGGCCCAGCAGCGGCACCCAGAACAACTGCCGCTTCAGGAAGAAGCGCAGCAGCGGGATGCGGCGGTTGAACACCTTCTGCAGCACCAGGATGTCGACCCAGCTCTGGTGGTTGGCCAGCACCAGGTAGTGGCCGTCGATCCGGAGCCCGGCCGGGGTCGCGACCCGGAACCGGGTGCGGGTGAAGCGGTCGATCATCCCGCTGTTGACCCCGATCCAGCTCGCCGCCAGACCGGTCAGCAGCGGGTTGCAGGCCAGCCGCACCTTCTCGAACGGCAGCAGCGCCTTGAACACCGCGATCGCCATCAGCGGCGCCACGTGGAGCACGGTGTTCGCCGCGATGAGCAGCAGGATCGGGATCACGCGCAGCCAGAGCATCGGGGGCACCGGTCGTCGCCCGAGGAGTCGGGGCCCGGACATTGTCCTATGCGCGGCGCGCCAGCAGTAGCCTCGCCGGGCCGCGGCGCGGCCCGGACCGCATGCTGCCCGGTCCCGGGCGGCGCGCGCCGCCGGCGCGGATCACCAGATCCGCACCCGGTCCTCGGGCTTGCGCCACATCGGCTGGCCGGGCTTGACGCCGAACGCCTCGTAGAACTCGGGGATGTTCGACATCGGCGCCAGCACGCGCCACTTCGCCGGGGCGTGGACGTCGGACAGCAACTGGCGGCGGAGCACCTGCTCGCGCTGCTGCGTCATCCAGCCCAGCGCATAGCCCAGGAAATAGCGCTGCACAGGGGTCAGGCCGCCGATCTTCTCGCCCTTGCGGTACTGCTCGGTCTTCTGGAACGCCTCCAGCCCCAGCAGCACGCCGCCGTAGTCGGCGATGTTCTCGCCCAGACTCGCCTTGCCGTTGATGTGCAGGCCCGGCAGCGGCTCGTAGGCGTCGAACTGCGCCACCATCTTCTGCGCGGCGGCGTTGAAGCGGTCCTCGTCCTCCTTCGACCACCAGCCCGACAGGTTGCCCTGCTGGTCGTACTGGCGGCCCTGGTCGTCGAAGCCGTGGGTGATCTCGTGGCCGATGGTGCTGGCGGCGACGTAGCCGTAGGCGACCGCGTCGTCCACCTGCGCATCGGTCGTGCCGGGGATCATCAGGATCGCCGCCGGCAGCACGATCTCGTTGTTCGACGGGTTGTAGTAGGCGTTGTAGGTCTGCGGGGTCATGCCCCACTCGGTGCGGTCGACCGGCTTGCCGAACTTCGACAGGTTGTCGCGGAACTGCCAGCGCGACGCCGCCATCACGTTCGCCGCGTACGAATCGCGGCCGATCTGCAGCGTCGAATAGTCCTTCCACACGTCCGGATAGCCGACCTTGGACGTGACCGCGGCCAGCTTCGCCAGCGCCTTGGCCTTGGTGGCGTCGCTCATCCAGTCCAGGCGCTGGATGCGGTCGCGGAAGGTGTCGCGGATCGCCTCGACCATCGCGGTGTAGCGGCGCTTCGAGGTTTCCGGGAAGTAGTCCTTCACGAAGATCCGGCCCAGCACCATGCCCAGCGCGTCGTTCTCCTCGTCGACCACGCGCTTCCAGCGCGGGCGCTGCTCCTCCTGGCCCGACATCGCCTTGCCGTGGAAGCGGAAATGCTCGCCGTCGAACGCGGTCGACAGGTACGGCGCATAGGTGTCGGCGAGATGGTAGCGCAGGTAGTCCTTCAGCGTGGACACCGGCGTCGCGTGCAGCAGCTTCTCCTCGGCGGCGAAGAATTCCGGCTGACCGACCAGCATGTAGTCCGGGTGCAGGCCCCACTCGGCGAGCCGCGCGCGCCAGTCGATCGACGGCGTGTACTTCGCGGTCAGGTCCGCCGGCGAGAGCTTGTTGTAGTTCTTCTCCGGGTCGCGCAGGTCCTCGAGCCGTCGCGAGGCCTTCGCCAGCGCGGTCTCGAACGCCATCACCCGCTGCGCCGCGGCCTTCGCCTCCGCGGGCTTGCGTCCGAGCAGCTCGAAGGTGCGCGCGATGTGGGCCACGTACTCGGCGCGGATCTTCGCGACGCCGGCTTCCTTGTTGAAGTAGAAGTCGCGCTCGGGCAGGCCCAGCCCGCCCTGGTACGCCTGCACCGCCATCGTCGCGCTGTCCTTGTCGTCCTGCGCGACGAACAGGCTGAACAGGGTGGAGACGCCGATCGGCTTGAGGGCGAAGGCGGCGTCGACGACCCCGGCCGGCGTCGTGATCGCGTCGATCCGCGCCAGTTCGTCGCGCAGCGGCGCGACGCCCTGGCGGTCGGCCCGCGCCGTGTCCATCGCCGTCGACCAGAAGTCGCCGATCTTCTGCTGGTCGCTGCCCGCCGCGGCCTGCGTCTTCGCGGCGTTCTCGCTGATCGTCCGCAGTCGTGCGTACAGTTCCTCTTCGACCTCGTTGCCGATGCCCCACCACGATTCCGACGCCGGGATCGGATGCGCCTTCAGCCACGCGCCGTTCGCGTACTGGAAGAAGTCCACGCCCGGATCGACCGAGGTGTCCAGGTGCGCGGCGAGGAAGTCCTGCGGGGCGTCGGCGGCGACGGCGGCGCCGGAGGCGAACGCCAGCGCGGCGGACAGCAGCGCGACGCGGAACGGGGCGAGCGACGGGATCATGGCGACCTTGCGGAGGGGAGAAACGGCGCACTCTGCCGCCCGCCCCCTCCCCCGGACAAGCGCCGGAGGTCATGCGCCGGGCGCGGCGCTCAGGGCATCCAGCCGCGCGCGCGGTCGCGCAGGCGCGGGATCAGCGCCAGCGCGCCGGCCTGGTCGCGGCTGCGCGCACGCGGCGCGAGCGCGAGGATCGCGGCCTCGGTCTCGTCGAGCAGGCCGCGCAGGCGCGGATGCCTCGCCATCTCGGCCGCCAGCAGCGCCGGATAGGGATCGTGCGGCAGGTGCAGCGGCGACGCCGACATCGGCCGGGCGCCGTGCGCGAGCGCCAGCCCGTCGATCCCGTCCAGGCCGCGCAGCAGCGGCAGCACGAAGGTCTCCATGCGGGCGGCCAGCCAGGCCAGCAGCGGGGCGAGGTCGTCCTCGCGGAAGACCCAGAAGCCCGCCTGGTCGCGGCGATAGTCCTGCACCGGACCGGTCCAGCCGTCGGCCAGCCGTGCGAACGGCAGTTCGGCCGAACACTGCAGCGACGTCACCTCGCCCTGGTCCTCGGTCTTCTCGCGCACGATGGCCTCGTACAGCGCCGGCACGTGCAGCGTGCATTCGAGCCGCACGCCATGGAACCATTCGGGATCGTCGACGGCATGCAGGTCCACGCGCTGCACGGCGTCGCCCAGCGTGCGCTCGAACGAGGCGACGTCGGCGGTCTGGCTCCAGACGCTCGGCGCCACGCGCGGGAAGCGCGCGGCGTCGAGGGCCGGCTGCAGCGTGCCGACCAGCCGTTCCAGCATTGCGGCACGCGCCGGAAAGCCGAAGCCGCGGCGCCACTCGGCGTAGCGCCGGTCCAGTTGCCACAGCACGCGCGCATGCCGCTGCGGCGTGAGGTCCGCGCCGAAGATCGCGTCGACGCTGGCATCGGCCGGGCAGTTCATCGCCTCGATGAAATCGCGCAGCACGAAGCGTTCGTAGCAGGCGGCCGCGAAGGCGTTGCCTTCTTCGTTCAGATCGTCGTCGAGCAGCTTGCCGTCGCAGCGATCGAACAGCAGCTCGAGCCCGGTCGCGGCGCCGGCCCGCAGCGCGCCGGCGTCCCCGGCGAACTCCTCGCCCGCCAGTCCCCGCAGGATCGCCCACTCCAGGAACAGCCCGATGTGGCGGCCGCCGTTCTCGTTGGGCAGATCGGTCTCGAAGTCGAGGAAGTAGTACTCGGCGTCGTCGTATTTCATCTCGGGCGGTGGCGGCGCGGCGGGGGCCCGAGTATAGGTGGGCGGCGCGCCGCCGCGGCCGGACCGGACGTGACCGCCGGCACGGGGCGCGGCCGGTCGCGCCTGCTAGCGTGCGCGCGAGCCACGACACCGCCCCCCCCCCCCGACCCACGCCCCACGCCCCCCATCCCAGGAGTCCGCAATGACCCAGTGGTACTTCCACGCCGGCACCGGCGAACGCACCGGCGAACGCGTCGGCCCGCTCGACGACGCGGCCGCGCAGCAGTACGTGCGCCAGCACCCCGCCAGCCAGTGCTGGCGCGAAGGCTTCACCGGCTGGCGCCCGGTCGCCGAGGTCGCCGAACTGCGCCCCGCCGGCCCGCCCGAGCACCTTCCGCCGCCGCTCCCCGCCGCGGCCGGGCCGCGCCCGCCGTCGCGCAACGACGACATCGACTACCGCATCGTCGGCACCGACATGCAGTTCGTCGAGGTCGAGCTCGACCCCGGCGAGAGCGCCGTCGCCGAGGCCGGCGCGCTGATGTACAAGGACGCCGCGGTCGAGATGAACACGGTCTTCGGCAGCGGCGCCAGTTCCGACCAGAGCGGCGGCCTGCTCGGCAAGCTGATGAGCGCGGGCAAGCGCGTCATCACCGGCGAGAGCCTGTTCACCACCGTCTACACCCACACCGGCAGCGGCAAGGCGCGGGTGGCGTTCGCGGCGCCGTATCCGGGCACCGTGCTGGCGATGAAGCTCGACGAGCACAACGGCCGCCTGATCTGCCAGAAGGACAGCTTCCTCGCCGGCGCCCGCGGCGTGCAGCTCGGCATCCACTTCCAGCGCAAGATCCTCACCGGCCTGTTCGGCGGCGAAGGCTTCATCATGCAGAAGCTCGAAGGCGACGGCTGGGTGTTCGTCCACGCCGGCGGCACCGTCGTCGAACGCGAACTGCGCGCGGGCGAACGCCTCGACGTCGACACCGGCTGCGTCATGGCCTTCCACGACACCGTCAACATGGACGTGCGCACCATCGGCGGCATCAAGAGCATGATGTTCGGCGGCGAGGGCATGTTCCTCGCCACCCTCACCGGCCCCGGCAAGGTCTGGCTGCAGTCGCTGCCGTTCTCGCGCATGGCCGGGCGCATGCTCGCCGCCGCCCCGCAGAACGGCGGCAGCCGCGGCGAGGGCTCGGTGCTCGGCGGCCTCGGCCGGATCCTCGACGGCGACAACAGCTTCTGATCGACCCGGGCACCCGGGACGGCGGGACGTGTCCCCGTCGTCCCGGGCCGGGCGTGTCGAAATCCGGCCTTCCGGTTCGTCGTTCCATCGAACGGGCCGCCCTCGCCGGCCGCGCACCCACGACACAGGAGACCGCCATGACCAGGAACACCACGCTTCCCCGCAACCGGATCTGCCTCTGGTACGACGGCAACGCGCTCGAAGCCGCCACCTTCTACGCCGCGACCTTCGCCGACAGCACGGTCGACGCCGTGCACCTGGCGCCGGGCGACTACACCGCCGGCCGCGAGGGCGACGTGCTGACCGTCGAGTTCACCGTGCTGGGCATCCCGTGCCTGGGCATCAACGGCGGCCCCGAGCTGTCGCACAGCGAGGCGTTCTCGTTCCAGGTGACCACAGACGACCAGGCCGAGACCGACCGGCTGTGGGCCGCGATCGTCGGCAACGGCGGCCAGGAAAGCGGCTGCGGCTGGTGCAGGGACAAGTGGGGCCTGTCGTGGCAGATCACGCCGCGCGCCCTCACCGAGGCCTACACCTCCCCCGACCGCGCCGCCGCCAAGCGCGCGTTCGAGGCGATGATGACGATGCGCAAGATCGACATCGCGACCATCGAGGCGGCGGTGCGGGGCTGACCGCCGGCCGCAGGTCTCCCGGCGAGCGGCGCCCGCGCGCCGCACGCCCGTCGATCGCGGGCGCCAGAACGCGATCCACGCGCCGTGCAGGCCAGCCTGCGAGGGCCCGATCCGCTCGCGCCGCCAAGGCCTTCGAACGTGACTTCCGGCGGCCGATCGCCGCCAATCTCCGCGTGTATAGTTCGCGAACACGGCGGGCATGGCGCCCGACCAAGAAACGCGGAGAGTGGTCATGGGTCTCGTACAGGCGGTGGTGGGTGCGGTCGGCGGCACGCTCGCGGACCAGTGGAAGGACTTCTACACGGTGCCGGCCGGGCTGCCCTCGACGGCGGCGCTGTTCGCCGCGGTGCCGCAGGGCACCAACGCCGGGCGCGGGTCGAACACCCACGGCTCCTCCAACATCATCACCAACGGCTCGAAGATCATCGTGCCCGAGGGCTACGGCCTGCTGCTGTTCCAGGACGGCAAGATCACCGCCTTCGTCGCCGAGCCGGGCGGCTACGAGTGGCGCTCGGACGACCCGAACTCCAAGTCGATCTTCGCCGGCGACGGCATCGTCTCCTCGCTGATCACCCAGAGCTGGGAGCGCTTCAAGTTCGGCGGCCAGCCGGGCTCGCAGCAGGCAGCGTTCTTCGTCTCGCTGAAGGAACTGCCCGACAACCGCTTCGGCACCCAGTCGGAGATCTACTGGGACGACGGCTTCCTCAACACCCAGGTCGGCGCGATCACGCGCGGCTCATACACGCTGAAGATCGTCGACCCGATCCTGTTCGTGAAGAACTTCGTGCCCGCCAGCTACCTGCAGCCGGGCAAGGTGTTCGACTTCACCGACCTCGACAACGCGGCCGCCAGCCAGTTGTTCAACGAAGTGGTCGGCTCGCTCGCGCCGGCGTTCAGCCTGTACACGAACGACCCGAGCAAGGGCAACCGCATCACCAAGATCCAGCAGGACTCGGTCGGCTTCGCCAGGAGCCTGTCCGACGCGGTCGAGCAGGGCTACCAGTGGAAGTCCGACCGCGGCCTGGCGATCGTCAAGACCGCCATCGTCTCGATCGAGTACGACGCCAACACCCGCGAACTGCTCAAGACCGTGCAGCGCGCCGACGCGCTGTCCGGCGCGCGCGGCAACGCCAACCTGCAGGCCAGCGTCGCGCAGGGCATCCAGTCCGCCGGCGAGACCGGCGGCGCCGCCGGCCTGATGGGCATCGGCATGGCCACCGGCATGACCGGCGGCTTCGCCGGCCTGCAGCAGCCGGTCGCCCCGCCCGCCCCCGCCGCGGACGACCCGGTCGCCAAGCTGAAGAAGGCCAAGGAGATGCTCGACCTCGGCCTGATCACCCAGGCCGACTACGACGCGCTGAAGGCCAAGGCGCTGGGTCTCTGAGCCACGGGCGCAGCGACCATGTCCGATCCGAAAGTCCCGCCGCCGCTGCCGCCGTCCTCGCCGCCCCCGATGCCGCCGCCCGTCGACGGCCCGGGGTCGCCGCGGGACGTGCCGCCGCTGCCCGGCAGCCAGCCGATCGATCCGGCCACCCTGCCCGACCCGATCCGCAAGGAACTCGAGGCGCCGGACCCGGTCGCGATCGACACCGCGTCGGCCGAACTCGCCGACGGCATGAACCGCTGCCCCAAGTGCGGTTCGACCGACATCCGCCACAAGCCGGGCACCGACCTGCTGGTCTGCCTGTACTGCCGCAACGAGTGGGACGGCGCGCGGGTCGAGGAACTGTTCGGGCTCGGCGACGGCATCGACCAGCTCCAGGGCACCGTGATCGCTTCCGGCGCGCGCGACATCGCCGCCGACGCCAAGGTGCTGATGAGCTTCAAATGCAGCGGCTGCGGCGCCGAGGTCACGGTCAACACCGAGAACGCGATGACCGCGCGCTGCCACTGGTGCCGGCACGTCTTCGGCGTCAACGAGCAGGTGGACAACGGCGCGGTGCCCGACGCGGTGCTGCCCTTCCACATCAAGAAGGACGACGCGGTCGCGCGCATCCGCCAGTTCGTCGACAAGCGCCGGCTGTTCGCGCTGAAGGCGTTCAAGGAGCAGTTCACGCCCGAGAACGTCGTCGGCGTGTACCTGCCGTACATGATCGTCGACGGCAACGCCAGCGCCGACCTGTTCGGCAAGGGCGAGATCAAGACCCGCGAATACACCCGCGGCAGCGACAACGACAAGAAGACCTACTACGACGCCGACGTCTACAGCGTCGGCCGCCACATCGACTTCACCGTCGATGACCTGCCGCTGGAATCGTCCACCGAGCGCGGCAACCTCGACACCCGGGTCAACACCAACAACATCATCAACACCATCCTGCCGTTCGACACCAAGAACGCGGTGAAGTGGAACGCTTCCTACCTCGCCGGCTTCAGTTCGGAGAAGCGCAACAGCAACGTCGAGCAGATGAAGCCGCGGCTGGAAGACCAGTTGCTGTCGATCGCCCGCGCCCAGGCCCAGGCCTCGGTGGCCCGCTACGACCGCGGCGTGCGCTGGGAGCAGGAGCGCCTCGAAGTCCACGGCTCGCGCTGGGTGTCGATGTACCTGCCGGTGTGGCTGTACTCGTACCACCAGCCCGGCGCCAATGGCGGCATGCTGCACTACATCGCGGTCAACGGCCGCACCGGCGAAACCATGGGCAGCGTGCCCGTGCAGCAGTGGAAACTGCTGCTGGCCGCGCTCACCGTCGGCACCATCCTCGAAACCATCGCGATCGCGATCGTGGCAGGTTCCCAATGAGCGACGACGGCGGTCTCTGGATCCTGCTCGCCGGCCCGGCCGGCGCGACCGCGCTGTACTGGACGCTGTACCGGTACTACCGCAACACCGACAAGTCCCACGGCTTCGAACGCGAGACGAAGGTCGAAACCAAGCCGATCGAACGCCTCCAGGACGAGAAGATCGGCGAAAACAACGGCACCCGCGAACGCCGCATCGCCGGCGACAACGTGGCCGAGTACCGGAAGCGCGTCGCGCGGATCCGGGACACATGAAGCACCGGCTTCCGGTATCGTAGGACTGGCTTGAGCCTGGCCTGTGGTCGCGTCGATCCTCGTCCCGCGGCGTCGCACGCTTGCGTACACCGCCGCCAGGACACGTTGCAAGTAACACGCTGCCAGGGACACGCTGCCAGGAGCCCACCGTCATGCCATCGACGCCTTCCCTCACCCGGATCGCCGCCACCCGCCGCCCGTGGCGTCGCCACCTCGCCGCCGCCTGCCTGGCGCTGGGCATCGTCGCGCCATGCCTGCCGGCAGCGGCGCAGGACACCGCCGGCGCGTTCCAGGCCATGCGCGAACGCGCCAAGCGACTGCCGCCGGTCCCGGCCCGCTTCGATCCCGACGAAGCCATGCGCCTGCTCGAACCGGGCAACAGCGCGCTGCGCGGACGCCTCTATACCCAGACCGCACTGCTGCGCCGCACCGACTCGGGCCACCAGTTCGTCTGGCTGGTGCCGATGACCGCCTACGCCCGCGAATGGGCGAAGCTGTACATGACGCCGGAGCGCGACGGCCTGAAGGGCGACAACGACCTGCCGCTGGCCCAACTGCTGGTGGACGAACAGGTCAGCGCCCACCTCGCCCGCACCTTCACCGACAAGGACGGCGGCTTCGCCTTCGAAAGCCTGCAGGCCGGCGACTACATCCTGATCACCATGAAGCAGGACGTGAAGGCGCAGAGCTTCCGTCCGATCGTCGGTTACGACAGCGAGACCGTGTCCACGGTCGTCGACCAGACGTGCAGCCACGGCGTCTGTTCGCCGGTCTACGCGCAGCAGGACCAGCAGGTGCCGGTCTACAGCGACAAGATCGAGACGGTCTTCGACGTCAGGGATTTCAACACGGTCCGGGTCGTGACCCTGGCCGAGGACCAGTCGCTGGATCTGGGACGCGTGCGCAGCAAGCGCATCCGCTGAACGTCCCGCCCGCGACCTTTTCCGGAGCCCCACCGCATGCCTCACGCCCTTCAACGCCTCGCAGTCGCCCGGTTCACGGCGTCGGCGACGTCCGCGGCGATCGCCGCCGTCCTGCTGCTGGCTGCGCCCGCGGAGGGCCGTGCGCAGGACGCCGATGCCGCCTCCGCCGCCCCCGCCGGACCGTGCCGGGAGGGCATGGCGGCATGCTGGTACATCATCTTCGGCAAAGGCGATGCGCCGTCGCGGACGATGTACGTCGCCAACGGCAAGACCCGCACCCTGCCGGGCGGCGAAGTCTCGATCGAAGGCATCGAGTTCTTCGAAGCGCCCGACAAGTACAACTACGTCGCCTCGACCCTCGACTTCGACTGCAAGGCCCGCAAGCTGCGCATTCCGCGCGCCTACGCCCAGCAGGTCGGCGGCAGGATCGAACGGGCCCCGCCGCGCGACCAGTCGTGGACGCCCGTACCGGAATACAGTTGGCTCGGCCAGCTCTTCAAGCTCGCCTGCACGCCCGACGCCAGGACCAACCCGAAGAAGTACGACTTCCTGTGGCTGTCCGACCTGCCGCGCGCCGCCGACGTGCTGCCGCTGGCGCGCAGGATCCTGTGGGACCGCGAATTCGCCCCCGACAAGCGCGGCCGGCGGCGTTGACCGCAGCGTCCGCGGCGGGGCATGACCGGGACCGCCGTTTCACGCGACAATGACCGCGCGGCACGCGCGGTGCCGCGCAGGCACAGGCGGCGGCGAACCCACATGCGAACCTTCGTACTCAGAGCGCGGGCGGCGCCGACCGACAGCCGGAAACTGTGGGACTCGGTCGGCAAGGACGCCCACACCGAGATCCTCGCGCACACCCTGATGAACGCGCTGTTCGTGGCCCAGTCGCACCGGCCCGACGTCGTCGTCTACCTGGTGCTGGAAAGCACCCGCGATTTCTCCCGCACCGTGCGCTTCGAGATCAACGCCATGCACGACATCGGCGGCTTCGACGAACGCTCGCTCCTGACCAAGGTCGCCGCCGCGCTGGACGCCTCGCTCGGGATGGGCAAGGAAGACACCCGCGCCGTCGAATCCGGCGTCACCGTGCAGACGATCAGCTTCGAGAAACTGGTGCAGACGCTGTCCGCGGACCACCAGTTGTTCCTCATGGACCGCAAGGGCGCGCCGATCCGCGAACAGGCGTTCGCCGACAATCCGTGTTTCCTGCTCACCGACCACATCCCGATGCCGAAGAAGACCATCCCCGGCCTCGAACGTCTGGGCGCGAAGCTCATCGCCCTCGGCCCGACCATGCTGTTCGCCTCGCAGTGCGTGACCCTGATCCATCACGAGCTGGATCAAAGGTCGTAGGCAGCCTCGGGCTGCGAGCGTGAAACCAAGCGGCCGCTCGGACTGGCAATACGCCGTAGCCCGGGCAAGCGCAACGCGCGCACCCGGGAAGAACGAATGCATGCCTCTCCGAGATTCCCGGGTGCGGCCTTTGGCCTTACCCGGGCTACACGCCACTTGCGATCGAACCGCGTCCGGCAGTGCGGCCTGAACGGCCGGGCCGCGGCCGAGATCGCGTCGCTTTGCACGGAAGGCGCCGCACAGCGCATCGTGTCGCCCCGCGACGGCAAGTCGGCGGGTGTCATGCCTCCGCGACCCTCCCCGCCAGGCCACGCGCGGCCCGGACCCACCGCCTGCGTCAATCGGGCAGCCACACGACAGGCGGCCGGCGGTAAGCCGCGCACGCCCCCCGCGTGCATCCGGGCGCCCCGGTCCGCCGTATGTCCTGTGCGCGATCGCAAGGGCGAGGCCGCCCCGCGCGCCGCCCCCATAAACGCAGCCACAGAAGGGAGACAACCCGTGTCGGACCTGGTCCAGATCGTGTACGTGAGCCGCTCGACCTTCACCGCCATGCCCGCCGAACTGGGGATCGAGCCCAGCGTCGCCCGCATCCTGGCGCAGTCGCGCATCAACAACGCGCGGCGCGGGCTGGTCGGCGCGCTGTATTTCGGCGACGGCTGCTTCTTCCAGTGCCTGGAAGGCCGCGCCGAGGACGTGGATCGGCTCTACGCCGCCCTGCTGCGCGACCCGCGGCACAGCGACCTGCAGGTCCTGGTCCGCCGGCCCATCGAGCGCACCAGTTTCGCGACCTGGGCCATGAAGTACGTCCCGCTCGATGCCGAGATGAAGGCCCTGCTGCGCGAGCTCGGGCTGTCGAGCTTCGACCCCTACCGCTTCGACGAGGCCACGGTCGCCCGCGTGCTCGACCTGCTGGGCCGCGGACGGGACCTCGACCCCATGCCTGCGGCGGCCGAACGGACGCCGGCCACTGCGGAGGCGACACCCCGCTCCGCCGCCGCCCGCGTCCCCTGGGTGATCCCGGCCGTCATCGCGGCCGTGATCGTGGCGGCCGCCGTGATCGCGGCGGCGATGGGGGCGTTCGCTTGAGCCGAACGTCCGCACCTTGATCCATGCGATCTCGAAGTACAGGCAGACACGACCTGCACGCGGGAAGGATCGGCGCACACCTCTGCGAAATTCCCGAGCGCAGCCTTCGGCCCTGCCGGGGCTGCCTGCTATAGCGTCCGTGCGCCGATGCTCGGCCCGCCTTGCTGCTGTGCAGGCGATTCGATTTGCTGCTGTGGAGGCGCCATCGCACGCTCGCGGGCCAACGCATCCACCTGCTGCAGGCTGTCCTGCGCAGGCGTCCGCGCGGCCTCGTCCATGCGCACGTTCGCGTGGAAGTTCGGCTCGCGGTCCTGGCCGTGCGGGAACCAGGCGGCGAACAAGCGATCGCCGTAGACGCCGATATCCTGCGGCTGTTGCACCAGACCGTCGCGTCGCCTGTATTCGGCGAGACCCGCTGCTGCGATGTTTTCCTGCTGCTCCTGCGTGAACTGGCCCGGGCGTGCATGCACGGCCGTCAGCATCCGATCGTAGATGGCCCGGTCCTGCGGACCCAGTCGCTCGATCGCCTGCGCGTTGCCCTCCTGCGCAGGCGGGGTTGACGTGGCGGCATTCGCAGGCTCCTGCAGACGCAAACCGAGATCGCCCCGCGCATAGTCTTCGACCCGGATCTTCTCCCCTTGGCGATTCGCGATATCGAGCGTGTTGCCACTGAGCGTGTAGGTGTATTCACCGTCGGCGCTGCGATAGGTATTGACCGGGTCGCCTTCGTTGCGGATACCGCCCGTCAACGCCGCATGGTTCCAGCGCAGTTCCCCATGTCCGTCGCTGTCGCGGATCGTGTCGCCGTTCCCGACGACATAGGTGTCCTGCCCGACCCCGCCCTCCATGCGGTCGCGGCCCGCGCCGCCGATGAGGATGTCGTCGCCGCGATGCGCACGCAATGTATCGTCCCCGCCCTCGCCGATCAGCAGGTCGTTGCTGTCGACCTCGCGGGGGTTGGCGCCGCGGGTCATGCGTCTGGAATCGAGGGTGGCGGCGTGGTCGGGGTCGACGGTTTCCGTCGTCGTGTTGCCCTGCTCACGACGCAAGGCAGCCTGCGTCCGTGTTTGCTGCGGATGTTGCCGCTCGACGTCTGCCGGATCCTGAAGCGACCGGCCCGGGTCGAGGAATATCCTGCCCGCATTGAACTGCTGCGCAGTCAACCGATCCGCGATGTCCGGGTTTTCCCGACGCAAGTCCTGCAGCAGAGCGTCCCTGGCGGGCGCGAGCGCATCGGAAATGACCTGCACCCGGCCATACGTATCGACGAGACCGTGATAGTCGCGATTGGCCTCGGCGATCCGGTTCCGCGTTGCCGCCTGCCCGTCGATGGTCACGCCGAAGGACGATTCGACCCGATCGATCTCCTCGCGGTGCAGTTGGTACATCCTGTACACGCTTTTCGCCTCGTCCGCCGTGACGGACGCGGGATTGTCGTAGAGCGAAAACACTTCGGCCTCGGCGAAACGCCGTTTGCGCAGTCCGCCTTCGTTGGACAGGCGATCCGGGTACTGGTGGTCGAGACTGTCGCTTCCCCAGCAGTTGTAGCGGATCTGGAACCATGCCTCGGCGCGATCCCCATCGCGGATGGCCTGCATGACCGGATGATTGGACACATTGCCGACACCGCGGTTGTAGGCGAGCGACACCAGCGCGATCCGCTCATCCGAGTTCGGCATGTCAAGACTGTCGGCCGGCCCGTTGTAGCGACGAACGGTGGCGCGGAACAGGTCGTCACCCTCGGCGGCGCTCATCGACTTGGAGAAACCGAGCGCGAGTCGTGTCCTGTCGCCATCTGCCGCGGCATCGACGGTCGCGAGCAGGCGACGGTCCTGTTCGCTCAACGTGATGCCGGATTCGCGCCAGATCGCTGCGTTGTCCGAGCGATTGAACGTATAGCCGTAGCCGATCGTGGCCTTGCCGTCGCCGATGTTCTCCACCGTTGCGCTGAGGCCTTCCGAGCCGGTGATGACGACCTTGAGTCTGCGCAGGTATTCCTCGTCTTCCAGACGTCGATATTCCATGTGATTCCTTCCGTCCTCAGTCCTCTATTCCGAAGCGGCGCAGGCATTGCGCATTTGGAGACTCGGACTTCTGCGGCGCTTTGGCCAGCATGTCGTTCGATCCGATGATGATCGTGTCGTCGTGACGGGCATCGTCGATTGGCGGGCTGACGCTGTGCAGCACGCGCCAATGCAGCTTGGCCCCCTTCAACTGAGCGCGCACGAGGCGGACCTCCCCGCTCCGTCCTCCGCGAACCGCGAGGACGGCCACGCGCCCGACGGCCTGGCCCACGATCGCATCGGGCTCGCCATCGTCCACCTGATCGAGCCCTGGCGATGCGCCGGAATACGTTCCGCAGAGGGTGTCGCCCGACTGGAACAGGACGACCGACAACCCGCCGCAATCGCCATCGGACCGGCCCGCCGGGCACCACTGGACGCGCCAGCTTCCCTGGAAAGCGCCTCCTGCTTTCGCGCTGGCTGCGCTGACGGCAAAAGGCAATACCGCAAGAACGATGGCTATCGCCCAGCAGACCATGCGTTCCTTCGACATGCGAGAACCCGACTCGAAGTGAATATCCATGCACTGAAGTTAGGACCCGATTGCGTCGAGGTCAATCAGCAGTAGGGTGGCGGTGAGCGCAGCGAACCCCACCATCCGCGCGGATCCGACGCCACATCGTCCCGGGCACGGCAGCGACGCTCGTTTCGATCAGTGCCTCCCACACCCGGAGACGTCGCCGGTGCGGCATGGTGGGGTTCGCTGCGCTCACCACCACCCTACGGAATGTCGGGCGCGGGACGAACCCACGCCCGGCCGACGATCACGGGGCGGTGCCTTCCAGCGGCACCAGGCGGTTGTCGTCGTCATAGCGCAGGCCGCAGACCATGGCGGCCATGCCGCGCAGGGCGGCTTGCGGGCGGGTGCCGCTGGCTTCGCACAGGGCGATGAACTGGGGCGGGACTTCGACCAGCAGGACGTTCGACACCGCGGCGCGGGACGCAGGCGGCGACTTGGGCTTGGACATGACGGCACTCCGTTTCGCCCGACGTCCAGAGTGGACGCCGTTGGCGAGTCCAACCCGCATCGCGCGCAGGCGCGTCAAGGTTTGCGCAGCAACTTGCCTCGACCTTGACGCGCCGAGCACGGTGCGATGCTGGGACGACAACGGTGGGCACCCCAGCATTTCGACATCGCCACGTGATTAGGCACGACGCTTCGATATAGGCGGGTCAATACCCGCCTTATGAGCTATCTGCTGCTAAATTGGATCCAATTGAAGTATAAGTTCTTGCGCCTTCATTCGTGCAGCCCTGGAGCCTGCCAATCCGGTTCCACTTGAAGTTCCGCCAAGAGTACTAAATCTACTCTCAACGAGCTTCTCCTTCACTAAAAAATTAGCCTTCGCGATATCACGCAATGTCTCCCCCGATAGACCGTTCGAACAAAGATGATCTGGAAAGGTCACAATCAATCGAACTTGATTCTTCGCCGCCGTTTCAAATAGTTTCGTAATCGCTGCAGCAGCAAGCGATTTCACACTGTAATCGGAACGAGGCCTATGTGATGAAGCAGGATACCTTCCCACTCCTGACACTTCACCACAACCACCCACAGCAATGGTCTCAAGCACGTGATAAAAGCGACTGTAGTGAACTCCGGAATAGGGCGGATCTACAAAAGCCAGCTCTCCTTTTCGGGCCTTATCCAGAGCGGTAACAGCATCACACTGGGTGGCCATTCCAATCCGCCTGGCATGGCACTGAGCAAGCTCTTGCAAGAACCGCCGTGTCTCCTGCTCTACACTTCGCGACCAAGCATCCATCAGAAATGGCAATGCAGTAGCAGTAGGTTGAAACGGCTGAGCTGTGTGCCCAGGCGCTGCAGCGCATCGACTCGCCGCCTGAATCATCGCGGCTAGAGCCACGGCACGCTCAACTCTAGAATTGGGCACAGTAACTCGGAGGCAGTCAATCCAAACCGCTTGCTCGGGCGAGAAATAGTGGCCGCCATACGCCGCGGTAATAGGAAGTTCTACTTGCTCTGCAGCCCACTTTCGAGAAGCCATCACGTACTGCTTCGCCGTACCCTGCTTTGCGGGGATCGCTATTGCTTTCATTCTACGCAGCGCACGCGTTCTCCATGCATCCCAAATATCCGGCCATGGGAGTTGGGTATTCCGTAGCAACACAGCTTCGGACAGAGTTACAGCAAATAGCTGTAAATCCGAAGCTGCGACCGTTGCAGGAACCCGTGTTGCCACAAACTGTGCCACAGCACCCGACCCCGAGAAAAGATCATG
>JAEKKX010000029.1 GCA_019510125.1 Lysobacterales bacterium | reverse complement strand
GTCGGCGCGGACCGAGGCGCAGTTGCGGCAGAAGGCGCGCGATCTGGCGGCGTTCGTGCGGGAGCGTGCGGACGTGGACCTGGGGTCGCTGGCGTACACGCTGCAGGTGGGCCGCGAGGCGATGGAGGAGCGGCTGGCGCTGGTGGTGGAGGACGCGGCGACGCTGGTGGAGCGGCTGTCGGCGTTCGCCGAGGGCGCGGAGGAGGTCGAGGACCTTCACGTCGGCCAGGCGAAGCGGTACCGCGAGGTGATGTCGTTGTTCGCGACGGACGCGGCGCTGCAGGAGGCGGTAGGCCGGTGGCTGTCGGAAGGGCGTCTGGAGCAGGTGGCGGGGCTGTGGACGAAGGGCCTCGAAGTGACGTGGTCTCGGCTGTATCCGGCGCGGTCGCCGCGACGGATGTCGCTGCCGACATACCCGTTCGCGCGCGAGCGGCACTGGCTGGAGATCGACGGTTCGGCGCCTGCGATGGCGACGGCGACAACGGCCGCGGCGCTGCATCCGCTGCTGCAGCAGAACCTGTCGGACCTGTACCGGCAGCGGTATCGCTCGCGGTTCGACGGCCGCGAGGCCTTCGCGCCGGCGGGCGTGCTGGACGGCGGCGTGCTGGTGGAGATGCTGCGGGCGGCGGTGGCGCGTTCGCTGGGCGCGGCGTCGGACGAGGCGGTGCAGTTGCAGGACGTGGCGTGGACGGGCGAGGTGCCTGTGCCGTGCGCGCTGGATGTGGAGGTGACCGCACAGGACGACGGCACGGTGCAGTGCGTGGTGCTGGCGGCGTCGGACGACGATGCGGTGGACGTGGAGATCCACGCCAGTGCAATTGGCGCATTGGTCGAGGCCGAACGGCCGTCGTGCGATCTGGCGGACGCGCAGTCGCGGCTGGCGACGGCGGACGGTGGTGAGACTTACCGTGGCGCGGGCGAGGTCCTGCGCCGCGTGCAGACGGCGGCCGACGCGTGGTCGGACCACGCGCTGCCGCAGCCGTGGTGGGAGGCGGCGCTGCATGCGTCGTCGCTGCTGGGCGGCGATGCCGCCGTGGAAGCCGTGGGCGTGCCTGAGCTGTGCGTGCACGCGCCGCTGGCCGCGACGGGCTGGGCGTGGGTGCGAGCCACGGAGGCCTCGGACGTGGTGGCGTGGACGCTGTGCGACGCGCACGGCACGGTCTGCGTGGAGGCGTTCGTCGATATCCAAGCGACTGTGCCTGTCGAAGACAGCAGCGCACGCGATCCGGTCTGGTCGATCGAGGAAGGCGTCGAGGTCCACGACCTCGGCGACGGGATCCAGGCGATCCGGATGTCGACGGTGTCGGCGGACGGTGCGCGCAACGTGCTGACGCCTGCGCTGTGCGCGGCGCTGGCAGAGGCGTTCGCCGCGGTGTCCGCGCGCGCGGGCCTGCGTGCGGTGGTGCTGGAAGGCACGGACGAGACCTTCGCGCAGGGCGACGCCGAGGCGTGCGCGGCGATGGTGGCGTCGGGGCTGGTGGCGGCGATCGTCGCGTGTCCGGTGCCGGTGCTGTCGGTGTGCGCGGGCGATGCGGTGGATGCCGGCTGGTGGCTGGCGTCGCTGGGCGACCAGTTGGTCGCGAGCGAGGAAGGGCGTTACGGGTATGGTCCCGGGACGCTGGGTCTGCAGGCGTCGCAGGCGGCGCTGATGCGGGCGCGCCACGGCGCGTCGGTGGCGCTGCGGGCGGCGCTGGACGGCGCGTGGTCGGGTGCGCGCTGGCGCGAGGCGGGATGCGCGTTCGCGGTGTCGCCGCGGGCGTCGCTGCCGTCGCAGGTGGCGCAGTGGACGCAGGCGTTGTCGGACAAGCCGGAGGAGGCGCTGCGGCTGCTGAAGGCGCACCTGACCCAGGCGCAGCGCGCGGCGGCGGTGCCGGCGTGGCCGGTGGTCGCGGTAGAAGGTTCGCCCGCGAGCGGCGATCAGCGCGGCGTGGTGCTGTGGAGCGCCTCGACGCCGTTCGACGGTGCGATCGATGCCGATGCGCTGCTGGCGCTGTCGGCGCGGATCGCGGACGCGCCGGTGCCGGTGGTGGCGGCGCTGTCGTCATCGGCGCAGGGCGCGGCCTGGGCGTGGAGCCTGGACTGCGATGCTGCCGCTTACGCAGGGGATCAGCATTACGGCACGGGCGAAGACCTGTTCGCCGACGCGCGGCTCGCGCAGACGGCGGCGTGGTTGGTTCCGGCACGGCTGGGCGTGGCGTTGGGGCGCGAGCTGCTGCTGGCTGGCGAGGCGCTCACGGGCGCTGCCCTCGCGCAGCGCAGCGGTAGTGCAGTGCTGGCGATGGCTTCGGATCAAGTGTTGTCGCAAGCGCAGGCGCTGTGCGCCTCGCTGTCGGCGAGCGGATCGGCGGCGTCGTCGTGGAAGCGCGAGCGTGCGGCGTGGCGCGAGGCGTCGCTGTCGTCGCGTCCGGCGTGGACGCCGGCGGCCGAGGTGGCGATGGCGGCCCCGGGCCGGCTGGCGCTGGAGAGCCCCGTGGTGAGCGCGACGCTGCAGGCCGACGGGGTGCTGCTGGTCGAGCTGCAGGACCACGAGGCGAAGAACATGTTCTCGGAGGCGCTGGTCTCCGGGGTGCGCGAGGCGTTCGCGCAGGTGCCGGCGAGCGGCTGCCGGGTGGTGGTGGTGACCGGGACGGGTCGCTACTTCGCCTCGGGCGGGACGCGGGAGAGCCTGCTGGCGATCCAGTCCGGGGAGGCGAAGTTCACGGACTACGCGATCTACGGGCTGCCGCTGCAGTGCGAGGTGCCGGTGATCGCGGCGATGCAGGGCCACGGGATCGGCGCGGGGTGGTCGCTGGGGATGCATGCGGACGTGGTGCTGCATGCGGAGGAAGG
>JAEKKX010000019.1 GCA_019510125.1 Lysobacterales bacterium | reverse complement strand
GGTGCGGCGTCCGCCGCTGCGGGCGCCGCGTCCGTGGCGGCGGGCGTGGCCGCGGGCGTGGCGGCGGCGTCCGGCGCGGGTGCGGCGTCGGCAGCGGCGGCGGGGGCTGGCGCACCGGGCTCGGACTGCGCCGAGACCGAGAACGCGAGGAAGGACGCACTCATGCCGAGCAGCAGCGCGAGCGCGAAGGCGCGGGTCCGTGACCCGAAGGGGGTTCCAGTCGTCATGGGACGGTCTCCGAGGCGAGGGTTAGAGCGCATCCGGGCCGACTTCGCCGGTGCGGATGCGGATGACCTGTTCCAGCGCGGTGACGAAGATCTTTCCGTCGCCGATCTTGCCGGTGCCTGCGGATTGCTGGATCGCCTCGATCGCGGCGTCGAGCCGATCGCCGGGGACGGCGACCTCGACCTTGATCTTCGGCAGGAAATCGACGACGTACTCCGCGCCGCGATACAGCTCGGTGTGTCCCTTCTGTCGCCCGAAGCCCTTGACTTCGGTGACGGTGATGCCGGAGACGCCCATCTCCGACAAGGCTTCGCGCACCTCGTCGAGCTTGAACGGCCGGATGATGGCGGTGATCAGTTTCATGCGCTCTCCCCGTGGATGGAAGGGCCGGCACCGGAGGCGCCGGCGTTCTGTCTGGCGCCGGCACCCGCCGCGGAGCGACCCGCGGCGGGTGCCGGTGCCCGGAGACCGCAACGCATCCGACGTGGGGGAAGGAGTTGCGTTGGGTCGTCCGCGACCTCGTGGCCGGACGCGCCAGCGCGCACGCGGCGCGCCCGGCTGAAACCTGTAGATGACGCCTGTGGATACACCTGATGCCCGGCCGGCGCCCCGCGCCCGGCCGCAACCGCTCCCGCGCGCCCCGCCCGGGGCGTTGCCGCTTCGCTCCTCGTCAGTCCGAGCCTCGCAGCTCGAGGGTCATGAACACGCTCCAGGGATCCTCCGCGTAGTCCGCGAACGGACCGCACTCGGCGAACCCGAACCGGGCGTACAGCGCACGCGCCGGCGCGAAGGCCTCGGGTGCGCCGGTCTCCAGGCTCAGTCGCCGGTAACCGCGCGCCCGCGCCGTGCGCAGCACGTGCCGCAGCAGCGTCGCCGCCACGCCCCTGCGCAGATGCGCCGCGGCGGTGCGCATCGACTTGATCTCGCCGTGCCCCGCGTCCAGTTGCTTCAGCGCACCGCAGCCCATCAGCGCGCCGCCTTCGTCGCGCATCGTCCAGAAGGTGATCTCCGGACGACGCAGGGCGTCGAGGTCCAGCGCATGCACGCTCTCCGGCGGCGAATGCCGGTGCATGTCGTCGAGGTGGGCCTGCAGCAGCGCGACGACGTCGGCCCCGCGCAGATCGTCCTCCCGGATGTGCATGCGTCCTCCGAACAAGTCATGTCCCGACACCCGATCCGGCCCCGGCCCCGACCCGCGCCGCGTCGAGCCGCAACTGCCAGTAGCCCACGTCCACCCACGCGCCGAACTTGCGTCCGACTTCGCGGAAGCGTCCCACCGGCTCGAAGCCGAACCCCTCGTGCAACCGCACGCTCGCCGGATTGGGCAGCGCGACCCCGCCGATCGCGACATGGAGGTCGATCCCGCGCAGGCGTTCGAGCAGCGCGACGTACAGCCGCTTGCCGAGCCCGGTCCCGCGCGCGCCTTCGGCGAGGTAGATCGACGTCTCCACCGTGCGCGCATACGCCGCACGGGCCTTCCACGGCGCGGCGTACGCATACCCGCACGCCGCCCTGTCGCCTGTCGCCACCAGCCATGGCAGCCCCGCTTCCTCCACCGCACCGATCCGGCGCGCCATCTCGTCCGCATCCACCGCCTCCAGCTCGAACGTCGCCGTGCTCCCCAGCACGTAGGCGTTGTAGATCGCGGCGATTTCGGCCGCGTCGGTCTGGAGCGCATCGCGGATGACGATCGTGTGCATGGGCCTCCGGTGGCGGTCGATCGACGCCCGCGTCCCCTCGGGCGATCGATCGGGTGATCCCCGGACGGGCGCGCGGGTGTGCGCGCATCCCGTCCGGATTCCGACATCAGATCGTGTCGTACCTCTGGTCTTCGAGCGGGTGAGGCGCGGGTGTTTGCGCGGCACTGCCGCGCGCCCGCTCCGAACGCCCGGCGCGCTGCGCCGGGCCGGACATCCGCCGGCCCGAAGCGATGCTGCTGGCGCGTCCGTCCGACATCAGATCGTGTAGTACATCTGGTATTCGAGCGGATGGGTCGCGGCGCGGAAACGCGTCACTTCCTGCATCTTCAGCGCGATGTAGCCGTCGATGAAGTCGTCGGTGAACACGCCGCCGGCCTTGAGGAACTCGCGGTCCTTGTCGAGGGCCTCGAGCGCCTGGTCCAGCGAATGGCACACGGTCGGGATGTTCTTCTCCTCCTCCGGCGGCAGGTCGTACAGGTCCTTGTCGCTGGGCGAGCCCGGGTCGATCTGGTTCTTGATGCCGTCCAGGCCGGCCATCATCAGCGCGGCGAAGGTGAGGTAGCCGGTCTGCATCGGGTCGGGGAAGCGGATCTCGATGCGGCGCGCCTTCGGGTTCGCCACGTACGGGATGCGGCACGACGCCGAGCGGTTGCGCGCCGAGTAGGCCAGCATCACCGGCGCCTCGTAGCCCGGCACCAGGCGCTTGTAGCTGTTGGTGGTCGAGTTGGTGAAGGCGTTGATCGCGCGCGCGTGCTTGAAGATGCCGCCGATGTACCACAGCGCCATCTGCGACAGGCCGCCGTAGCCGTCGCCGGAGAACAGGTTCACGCCGCCCTTGGCCAGCGACTGGTGGACGTGCATGCCGCTGCCGTTGTCGCCGACCAGCGGCTTGGGCATGAAGGTGGCGGTCTTGCCGTTGCGGTAGGCGACGTTCTTGATGACGTACTTCATCGTCAGCAGTTCGTCGGCCTTGGCCACCAGCGAGTTGAACTTGGTGCCGATCTCGCACTGGCCGGCGTTGGCGACTTCGTGGTGGTGGACCTCGACTTCCATGCCCAGCGAGGTCAGGGTCTTGCACATCTCGGCGCGCAGGTCGTGCAGCGAGTCCAGCGGCGCGACCGGGAAGTAGCCGCCCTTGACCATCGGCCGGTAGCCGGTGTTGCCGCCTTCGTACTCGCGGCCGGAGTTCCAGTGCGCCTCTTCCGAATCGACGTGGAAGAAGGTGTGGCCCATGTCGTTGGCGAAGCGGACGCTGTCGAAGATGAAGAATTCGGGTTCCGGGCCGAAGAACGCCTGGTCGGCGATGCCGCTGGCCTTGAGGTAGGCCTCGGCGCGCTTGGCGACGCCGCGCGGGTCGCGCGAGTAGGCCTGCATGGTCGCCGGGTCGAGGATGTCGCAGGTCAGCACCAGGGTCGGGTCCGCGGTGAACGGATCGAGGAAGGCGGTGCCCGGGTCCGGCAGCAGGATCATGTCGGACTCGTTGATGCCCTTCCAGCCGCTGATGGACGAGCCGTCGAACATCTTGCCGTCCTCGAACAGGCCGGGCTCGATGATCGAGGCGGGGAAGGTGACGTGATGCTGCGTGCCGCGCATGTCGGCGAAACGCAGATCGACGAATTCGACCTTATGATCCTTGACCAGTTTTTCGACGTGCTCGTGGGACATCTTCGGAAGCTCCGATGGGTGAATGGATGCGTTGGCTTCCGCAAGCCGCGTGCCAGCCCGCAATCGAATGCAACCGATTGATCCGAAAGGGCATTACCGCGCGACCGATCACCGGAACGCACCACTTTGGTGCATTCCGGCGCCTTGTTCGCACCATTTCGATACATTCCAGAACCGCCTTCCATGCGCCGCCACCCGATCGTCCTGCTGTCGCTGCTCGCCATCGCCCTCGCCCCGCCCGCCCACGCGCAATCGGCCGGGTCGACCGGGTCTTCCGGGTACGACACCTGCCTGGTGCTCAGCGGCGGCGGCGCCCGCGGCATGGCCCACATCGGGGTGATCAAGGTGCTGGAGCGCGAACGCATCCCGGTGGACTGCATCGTCGGCACCAGCATGGGCGCGGTGATCGGCGGGCTGTACGCCAGCGGCTTGGGCGCGGAGGAGATCGAACGCCAGATGCGCGCGCTGGACTGGAAGACGATGTTCTCCGACCGCGTCGACCGCCGCGATTTCCCGGCGCGGCGCAAGACCGAGGACCGCAGCTTCCTGGCCAAGGGCGGCTTCGGCCTGCGCGACGGCAAGCTCGGCGTCGCCCCGTCGCTGTTCGAGGGCCAGCGCCTCGCGGTGGCGCTGCGCTCGGCGATGCTGCCCAGCGCCAACATCGACGATTTCGACGCGCTGCCGATCCCGTACCGGGCGATCGGCACCGACCTGGAGACCGGCGAGACCGTGGCGATGGACCGCGGCGACCTGGTCAACGCGATCCGCGCGAGCATGGCGGTGCCCGGCGCGTTCGCGCCGGTGAGCTACGGCGAGCGCTCGCTGATCGACGGCGGGGTATCGATGAACCTGCCGGTGGAGGAGGCGCAGAAGCTCGGCGCGCACCGGATCATCGCGGTCGACATCGGCGCGACGCTGAAGAAGCGCGACCAGTTGCTCGATCCCTTCAGCATCACCGACCAGATGGTCACCGCGCTGATGCTGCGCGAGACCCAGCGCCAGCGCGACCGGCTGGGCGCGGGCGACGTGCTGATCGTGCCGGCGCTGGGCGACCTGAGCTCGGCCGACATGAGCGCGGGCCTCGACCAGGGCATCCCGCTGGGCGAGGCGGCCGCGGAAGCCGCGCTTCCGAAGCTGCGCGAACGCCAGCTCTCGCCGGAGGCCTATGCCGCCTGGCGCGCCGGCCGGGTCGCGCGGCTGCGGCCGATCGGCCCGATCGAGCGGGTCGCGCTGGTCAACACCTCCGCGGTCGACGACACGGTGATCCGCGCCGCGGTGACGATGAAGCCCGGCGACACGATCGCGCCGGAGAAGATCGAGCGCGACCTCTCGCACCTCTACGGCACCGGCGAATTCTCGCGCGCTTACTACACGGTGACCGACGGCGACAGGACCGACGACGGCAGCGTCGGCAGCGTGCTGACCTACGTCACCCGCAGCCGGCGCTGGGAAGAGGACGGCACGCTGAAGTTCGGCCTGTTCCTGCAGGACGATTTCGAGGGCCACGCGGACTACCAGTTGGGCGCGCGCTTCGGCAAGCGCGAGTTGAACCGCTACGGCGGCGACCTGGTGCTCGAAGCGCGGCTGGGCGACCGCAACCGCGCCTTCGCCGAATGGAACCAGCCGCTGGATCCGCGCCGGCACACCTTCTTCCGGTCGTCGCTGGAGTGGCTGGGGCACAACGAGACGCTGCTCGACGACGACGCGCTGGGCGCGAGCTTCCGGATCGAACGCTGGGAGCTGCGCACCGGGCTCGGCCTGGACCTCGGCGACTGGGGCGAGGCGTCGGTGACGCCGTTCGCGCGCCGCAACCACTTCCGCGCGCGCGCCGAATCGCTGCCGATCGTGCTGCCCAGCAACAGCACCAGCACCGGCGCCGAATTCGCGCTCACCCTGGACACCCAGGACGACGCCGAATTCCCCGCGCACGGGTGGTTCCTGCAGGCGCGCCACGCCCGCTACCTGCAGGCGTTCGGCGGCGACACCCACGGCTTCACCTCGCGGCTCGACGCCTCGTACGCGTTCGCCGCGCTGGGCGGGCGCTGGCTGGCGAGCGCGCACGCGCAGGACCGCCGCGGCAACGCCTACGAGGACATCGCGCACCTCGGCGGGGCGTTCCGGCTGTCGGGCTACGGCATCGACACCCTGCACGGCACCGGCGCGGCGCTGGCGACGCTGCAGTACCGCCGGCCGCTGGCGCAGGTGCTGGAGTACCCGCTGTTCCTCGGCGGCTCGCTGGAGGCCGGGCAGGTGTGGCAGAGCGGGCAGTCGCCGTCGGCCGAGCGCACCCTGTTCGGCGGCAGCCTGTACACCGCGCTGGACACGCCGCTGGGCCCGATCTACTTCGGCCTCGGCCTGGCCGAGCACGGCGAGGAAGCGGTGTTCCTGCGCCTGGGGCAGCCGGACTGAAGCGGTACACTGCCGCCCTTTCGCCCCGCCCGGCCCCGCTTCCCGCATGAACGACCTGCTCGCCGCCCTGTTGCTCGGCATCATCGAGGGCATCACCGAATTCCTGCCGATCTCCAGCACCGGCCACCTGCTGATCGCCGAGCGCTGGCTGGGCCACCGCAGCGACCTGTTCAACATCGCGATCCAGGCCGGCGCGATCCTCGCGGTGGTCGCGATCTACCGGCAGCGGCTGTGGAGCCTGCTGCTGGGCTTCCGCCAGCGCGAGAACCTCGACTACGCGCTGAAGCTCGGCGTCGCCTTCGGCGTGACCGCGGTCGGCGGGCTGCTGGTGAAGAAACTCGGCTGGACCCTGCCCGACGCGGTGCGGCCGATCGCCTGGGCGCTGATCCTCGGCGCCGGGTGGATGCTGGCGGCCGAACACTTCGCGGCCCGGCGCGCGGCGGCGCTGGGCGAGCGCACCACCATCACCTGGACGGTGGCGATCCTGGTCGGCCTCGCGCAGATCGCGGCCGGCGTGTTCCCCGGCACCTCGCGTTCGGCCGCGACCATCTTCGTCGCGCTGCTCGCCGGCACCACCTCGCGCGTGGCCGCGACCGAATTCGCCTTCCTGGTCGGGATCCCGACGATGTTCGCCGCCACCGGCTACGAGCTGCTGGGCGTGTGGAAGGACGGCGGCGCCGCGGACGAGGAGTGGACCGCGCTCGCGGTGGCCTTCGTCGCATCGGCGATCACCGCCTTCGTCGCGGTGAAGTGGCTGCTGCGCTACATCCAGAGCCACCGTTTCACCGCCTTCGCAGTCTATCGACTGGTGCTGGGCGCGGCGCTGCTGGCGCTGGTGCCTGCCGGCGGCTGAACGACGGCGCCGACCCCGTCCGGGAGATGGGTGTAGGGTGAAGGCCGGACCGGGGCGTCGACCCCGCAGGCCCGTGCGATGCGTTCACGGGATGCGTTCACGCCCCCACACGATGCCCCCACGGAGCCCACGATGTCCTTCCGCCGCCTGTCGCTGCTGTCCTGCTGTCTCGGCCTGAGCCTCGTCGCCTGCGCGCGCACGCCCCTCCCGTCTGCGCCGCCGACCTCCCCGACCACGGATCGCGTCGACGCCGCTTCCGCGGTCGCCGCCGCGCTCGGCGGCTACCATTGGCGGCTGGAGGCTGCGCGTGACGCCCGCGGCCAGCCCATCGCGGCGCTGCTGGTCCGCCCGGACGCCCCGCTCCAGCTCGATTTCGCCGACGGCCGCATCGCGGTGTCCAACGCCTGCAACCGCATCTCCGGCCCGGTGCGCAGCGCGGGCGACCGCCTCCGCGTCGGTCCGCTGTTCTCGACCAAGATGGCCTGCGCCGACCCGGCGGTGATGGCGCTGGACGCGGCGATCACGCGCCGGCTCGAAGGCGCGCCGAGCTTCGCGGTGCAGGAAAGCATGCCGCCGCGGCTGGTCTGGACCGCGGACAACGGCGACGTCCTCACCTTCGTCGGCGAACCGACGCCGGAGACCCGCTACGGCGGCCCCGGCGAGCTCGTCTTCCTGGAGGTCGACGGGCCCACCGTGCTCTGCCGCGCCTCGCTGTCGCCCGCCCTCGTCCCCTGCCTGCGCGTGCGCGAAGTGCATTACGACGCCGCCGGTCTGCGCACCGGCGCGCCCGGCGCATGGAAGACGATGCCGCCCGCGATCCAGGGTTACACCCACGAGCCGGGCTTCCGCAACGTGCTGCGCGTGCGTCGCTACGACATCCCGAATCCGCCCGCAGACGCCTCGTCGATCGCCTGGGTACTCGACCAGGTGATCGAGTCCGCCGCGATCGATCGCTGAACCCCGCCGGCCGCACGCGGCGGATCGCAGAGTCCTTCCGTCCTCCCGGAGTCCGCCATGCACCGCATCGCCCTGTCCTTCGCCCTGCTGTTCGCCGCGTTCGCCGCAGCCGCGCCCGCCGATGCGCGCGAACGCACGCTGCGCGTCGACCGCAACGAGCTGATCAACACCGGCGGCTGGACGCTGGCCACGACGACCGCCCCGGGCGCGGCGCCTGTGGCCGCCGAGGTCCCGTTCCGGCTGACGTTCGAGCTCGACTCGGTCGCCGTCGAGGACGGCTGCCCCACGCTGCGCGGCGACTATGCGGTGACCGGCAAGCGAATGACCTTCACCGTCGAAGCGGCGGTCGGCCAGGCCTGCGCCGGCGACGCCGCGCAGGCCGGCGCGGCGTTCCTGGCGACGCTGAACCACCGCTTCGAGGCCGAACTGGTCGAACCGTACCCGTACCGCCTGCGCCTCACCGGCGAGGACGGCACGGTGCTGGAGTTCCAGGCGCAGCCGATGCGGTTCTGAGCCGCATCGGCCCGGCGCGCCCGCTCACGCCTGGCGCCGCGGCGCTTCGCGCAGTTCCTGTGCCTGCTGCGGCGACGGCGACGCGATCGCCTGCGCTTGCTGCTGCGCCGCGGCCTCGCCCAGGCGCTGGTAGCCCTGCTCCAGCGGCGTCTGCATCGCGACCTGCATCGGCACCGCGCCGTAGCGGTCGCTTTCGCGATTCGATCCGCGCTCGATCACGAACGCCGTCGTGCCACCGGCGAGGGTGGCGCTCGGCGGATTGAGCGCGACCTCGTCCACCCGCAGGCGCTGCTCGATCGCCACCGTCGCGGCGGCCACCGTGAGCTTCTCGCTCGGCTCGCCGTAGGCCAGGTTCAACCCGGCGTTGAGGCGCTCGACCGCACCGCGGCTCTGCGCATAGGCGGCGAACGCCGGATCGCCCGGTTGCGGCGGCCCCGGCGGCAGCGCCGAGCGGCGCTGGTCGTCGGCATCCGGCGGGCGCGGCGACGGCACGTCGTCGCCGATCTGCTGGCGCGCGCCGGTGCGGCCCTCGATGGTCTGGGTGATGCCGCCGGTGGTGACGTTGCCGCCGAGGTTCTGGGTCTGGCGGTTGTCGTCGCCGGTCGCGGTCTGGCGGTTCTCGCCCCGCACGCGCGCGTCGTTGACGTTCACCTGCACGTTGTCGTTGCCGACGATCGACTGCACGCCGCCGTTCACGGTGCTGTTGTCGATGCGCACGTCGGTGCCGCCGCGGCCGGAGGCGCCGGGCTGCTGCAGCTCGATGCGCAGGCCCGGGGTGTCGGTGACCTGCACGTTGCCGTTGCGGTCGGGCGCGGTGGTCGCGGCCGTTCCCAGCGTGCCGCGATGGCCGCTGACCTGCAGGTTGCCGCTGCCCGACACGGTCTGGATCGCTCCGGTGGTGCTGTCGTGCACGTCCACGCCGATGCTGCTGCCGGCCGGCGCGCTGATCGAGATCGAACCGGTGGTCTGGTTGCGCACGCGCACGCCCACGTCCGGCGCGTCGTCCGGCGCGGGGTTGAGCAGGCGCTGGCCCGGGTGCGCCGGCTGCAGCGCGCGCAGCGCCTCCATCTGCGCCTGCAGCCGCTGCACCGGTTCGCCCTGCAGCAGCACGCCGTTCTCGAACGAGCGCCCGTGCTGGAGCATGTCCTGCTGGTTCTGCCACAGGTAGGCGGTGCCGACGTAGGCCTGCTCGCGATCGGCGACGATGACGTTGTAGTGCGGACGCGGCTGCCACGCGGACACGTCCTCGACCGCGAGGTTCGGCAGGCGCTGCTGCGCCTCGGCGAACAGCCGGCGCGATTCCGGATCCATCTCGCGGAACTGCACCTGCACGTTCACCCCGGCCTCGGCGCGCTCGATGATCGCGCGCGTCGTGTCCGGGTTGCGCAGTTCGCTGACGCTGACCGTGAGTTCGCGCTCGGCGCCGCGGATCAGGCCATCCTGGGCGCGGGCGATGTAGGGCAGGCGCGCTTCGGGATCGTTGACCAGCACCCCTTCGCGGGCCGCGTCGGCGGCGAGCTGCTGGCGGCGATCGACGCCGGCGTTGCCGATCACCGCCTCCTGGAGATACGCGTTGAAGGCGCGCGCCGCGTCCGGCGGCAGTTGCACGCTGATGTCGGCCTTGTTGCGCGAGCCGTCGATCACCGCGCCGGTGCTGAACAGCACCTGGTCGTTGACCGCGACGCCCTTGGCGTGGATGACCTCGCGCTGCGACGGGTCGTTGCCGAAGAAATCGACCTCGATCCGGTCGCGGCGGATGACCTCCTGCAGTTCGCGGTAGGCCGGCGTGCCCTCGAAGGAGCGGAAGCTCGGCTCGTAGGCGACGATCCGGATCGGCGCGTCGGCATGCATGCGCCGGAAGTCGCCGATCGCCTCCAGCACCTGGCGCGCCTCGCCCTCGTTGCTGAAGGCGATGTTGAAGACCGTAAGGCTCGGCTGCTGCCCGGGCGCGAGGTTGCCGGCGTTGCGGCGGATGAAGTCGGCCTGCGTTTCCAGCGACTGCGCGCCCAGCGCGAGCTGCGGCGCGGGCGTGCCGTCGAGGTTGCCGAACGCCGGATCGCGCAGCGGCAGCCCGGTCGGTTCGGTGGCGATCGCGCGGTTGCGCAGGTTCGCTTCGCGCGCGATGAAGCTGTCGACCTCGAAACGGTCGTTGAAGTCCGGCGAGCGCACCTGCACGTAGCGCGGCGCGATGTCCGACGGTTCGATGCGCTGGGTGACTTCGGCGCCGTTGCGGATGCGGCCGGTGGCGGTGAGCTCGCCGTCGTTGCCGACGGTGATGCGGTACGGGCCCTCGAGTTCGCGATCGCGCAGGCGCGCCTCGAAGGTCATGCCCGGCGTCAGCGGCATCGCGATCTCGCGCCCGCCGTCCATCGGGTTGAGCCGGATGACGCCGTGGCGCACGTCTCCGAAGCGGTACTCGCCGTCCTCGCCCAGGCGCATGCGGATGTCGACGGCGCGGTTCTCCGGCACGAAGACGCTGCGCTCGGGATTCGCCGGATCGACCAACTGGAAGCCGCGCCGGTCCACGCCCGGCTGCCAGCCGGGCGACTGCAGCGCCTGGAAGCGCCACGTCTCGCCCTGATAGCTGACCTCGCGGCCGACCGGGGTGGCGATCTCCCCGGCGCGCGCATCGGGCACGACGACCGTGCGTTCGGCGTTCTGCGGATCGCGCAGCACGACGCCCTGGTCGTTGCGGCCGGCAGTGATCCACGGCTCGCGTTCGTAGCGCACCGCGTTGCCCGGCTGCGCGAGCGTCTGCGGCGTGCTCGGCCGCATCTCGAACATCGCCTCGGCCGGCAGCGCGTCCACGCGCTGGCCCTCCGGGCGCAGCCGCAGGCGGCCGGACTCGTCCACGCCCATCACGTCGAAGCGCTGGCCGCCGGGCGCGACCAGCGGCTCGGGCGCGCGCATGCGCTGCTCGCGCTCGATGGCGTGGAACGGCAGCAGCGGATCGTTCGGCTGCGAGGACGGCGGGAGCTGGCGCTGGCCGCCTTCGGCGGTTTCGCGGGGCGTCCGGTCCGTGGCGTCCGGGGGGGGCGTGCGCTGCTGCTGCGGCGTCTGCGGTGTCCCGTCCGGCGTGCGCTGCGGCGGCGTCTCGACCGGCGGCGTGCGATCGGGCGTCGACGTCGGGGTCTCGTTGCGCTGCCCGGGCGTCGGCGCTTCCTGCACGCGATCGCGCGAGGCGCCCTGCGGCACCGGCTGCAGCGCCTGGTCGAGGCCGTCGTTGCCGATCCGGCCATGGGTCGCGTCCCACTGGTCGCCCGGCACCATCGCCGCGCGGTTGATGTTGCCGGCCCGGGCCTGGGCGGTGATGTATGCGCGCGCGGCCTCGGCGTCGAGGCTGCCGTCGGGCCGGGTGATGCCGCGGTCGCCGGGGAACGGATACCACTGGTCGTTGGTGCCGAAGCCGAGGTAGCGCTGGCCGTCGGCGGTCTGGCCGTCGCGGATCTCGATCATCCGCCGCTGCCGGTCGGCGCCGACGATCTCCACCGCCTCGCCGCTGCCCGCGGTGGCGACGATCCGGCGCGGATCGCCGTTGCCGTCGATCACCACCGCATTGCCGACCGAGCCCAGCCGCTGCTCCTCGATCCGGCGTTGCTGCCAGGCGTCGTAGGGCAGCAGCGCGTCGCGCTGGGCGCTGCCGGTGTTGAGGTCGTTCATGATCGCCTGCGCCGCGCGCTCGCGATTGATCGAGCCGTCGGCGTTGAACACCCGGTCGCCGTCCTGGAACGGATACCAGCGTTCATTGGTGCCCCAGCCGACGTAGGTCTGCCCGCCGCCGGCGGTCGCGGTGCGGATCTCGGCGACGAAGCGCTCGTTGCCGGCCTGCAGTTCGACCGTCTCGGGGCGCCGCGCGGTCGCGAACACCTGCTGCGGCTGTCCGGCGGCGTCGATCACCACCGCGTTGGCGACCGAACGCTCGCGCAGGCCCTCGATCCGGAGTTCGCCGCGGGCGTGCTCGACCAGGCCGTCGAAATAGCGGCGACTCTGGCTGCCCGGCACCATCAGGTCGTCGTACAGCCGCGCGTAGTCGGCGCCGCTGCGGCCGCCCATGGCGTCGCGGATCTCGCCGAGCGCGCGCCGGGCGGCCGGCAGGTCCGCGTCGGGGATGTCCGCCGCGCGCAGGTAGGCGTTGCCGATCAGGCCGATGTCGCCGTTGCCGCGGCCGTAGAGCAGCTCCGGGCTGTTGCGCAGGTTCTCGATCGCGTTGCCGGGGCGGCCCTGCGCCCAGCGGACGATCTCGCCGTCGAGCGCGCGGCCCAGCGCGCCGTCGAAACCGAAGGCGTTGGTGATCAGGCGTGCCTGGTCGGCGTCGGGCAGGCGCTGGCGGCCGGCCGGCGTCGCCACCGGGTCGACCGTCGGCGGCGCGTCGGGCACGCGGTTGCGCGCACCCGGCGAAAGCTCCGGCTCGCGCCCCGGACGCGACGACGCCGGGGCCTCGCCGTCGCTGCGGTTGCGCGGGCGGCCGTGCTCGAGCACCTCCATCGCGTCGGCGATGCCGTGGATGCGCCCGGCGCGCATTTCCGCGGCGAGCGCGCCCAGCCGGCCGACGGACTCGACCGTATCGCGCACGTCGATCGCGGTGATCACCGCCTGGCCGCTGATGTAGCCCTTGCGGTAGTCCGATTCGTTCCAGCGGCCGATCTCGGTCTGCAGTTGGCGATACGCCTCCTGCACCGCCTGCGGCAGGCGGTCGACGGAAGTGGCGAGATTGGTGAACTGGCGGCCGGCCTCCAGCGGATTGGCGGCGATGGCCAGCAGGTCGCGGGCACCGCGGCCGTAGTTCTCGGCCACCGCGTCGGCCGCGCCGGCGGAAAAGGCCAGCGGGCCGTTCTGGCCTTCCATCGCGCCGAACAGCCGGAAGGACTGCTGCCCGCCGGTCTGCTGGATGTGGCGCGCCGTCGCCTGCTTGGCGTCGTCGGTCAGCCGGTCCAGCGGCGTGCGCTCGAACAGGTTGATCGGGTTCTGGCGATGGTCGAGGGTGCGCAGGTACTGGTTGAAATCGCCCGGCGACATCGCGTTGGCGCGTTCGAGCAGGACCCCGGTCGCGCCGTAGAGGAAGGCGTTGCCGACGTGGCCGAACGGAGCGCGGTCGGCCAGTTGCCGCAGCGCGCCGCCGACGAGGGCGCCGGTCTCGTCGGGATCGCCGCCGCGCGACTGCACGACCTGGCGGATCAGTTGGACGTTGGCCCGCGCGGCCTGGAAGTCGAGCCGCGACCATTCGGGGTTGTCGAGGTCGCTGCCGCCCCACTCGTCGGGGACCAGGCTCGGGGCGGTGCTGCGCGGCGGCGGTGCGTTCTGGGCGACCAGCGTGGGGGATTCGCTCATGACATCCTTGCGTCGTGCGCGCGACGACCGGGGATGCGCGGGCCACGCCGGACGGGGCTGGCCGCGGACCGACCGCGCGGCGGGGGAAACACGCGGCGAGCCTAGGGGAGCGGGTCACCCGCGAATCGTGACTTCCATCACGCGAGACGGGGGCGAGAGAATTTCGAGAGATGCGCGCACAGGCCCCCGCGCGACCGGCGCGTGGCCGGGACGACAGGGGGCGCGGACGACCGGCCGCCGACGGCGAGCCCGCCGCCCGGCCGGCTCAGCGGCGCCGGCGGACCACCCAGGTCTTCGGGATGCCGTCGTGCCAGCCGCGGACTTCGCCGTCCTTCGAGAAGAACAGCGAGAACGGCTCGAACGGGATCAGCCGGCAGAGGGTGCGGCCGAACACCTGTCCCCAGCTCGGGCGTCCGCCCTGCGCGTTCACGACGCGGGTGCCGGTGACCAGTTTGCCGACGGTGAACCCGAACAGCCCCTCCATCGGCACGTAGTACAGCAGCATGGCGAGGATGCCGATGCCGTAGTCGCGCAGGAGGTTGGGCTGCTCCATCGCCGCCAGCCCGGCCTCGTCGCCGTTGACGGCCAGCCACACCGTGTAGGGTATCAGCAGGGCGATCGCCAGCAGGGTGAAGCAGGCGTAGTCGATCGCCCAGTTGAAGAACCGGCGCCAGCGGCCGGCGGCCTCGATCGCCAGACGCTCCTGCGGCAGCGCCGCATCGACCCGCGATTGCGGGGCACGGTAGGGATCCTGGGGCTCCATCGACGCGCCGCCCGTTTCAGCCGGCGACCGACGCGTTGAGCGCGTAGGTGCCGTAGGTCGCCGCCTCGGCCAGGACGTGGCCGTGCATGGCGCGGAACACGTCGCCGGCGGTGAAGCGCGCGGGCAGGTCCAGGCGGGCCGCGTCCAGCGCGAACACGCGGAAGAAATAGCGGTGCAGGCGCAGGTCGTGGGCCGGCGGGTACGGGCCGTCGTAGCCGCGATAGTCGCCGCCCATGTCCGCGTCGCCGGCGAACCAGCCGGTGTAGTCGTTCAGGCCGTGGCGCGCGCCCGCCGGGCCGCCGGGCGCCGGATTGCCCTTCGCGCTGACGCCGTCGCTGGCGCTGCCGGCGGCGATCTCGCGCACGTCGGCGGGGATGTCGACCATCGCCCAGTGGACGAAGTCGCCGCGCGGGTGGTCCACCGGGATGGGCGTCGCCGCGTCGGCGACCAGCGCGCCGTCGGTCGGCGCGTCGGTGTCGATGCACAGCAGCGCGAACGACCGCGTGCCGGCCGGCGCGTCGTCCCAGCGCAGGTGCGGATTGCGGTTGCCGCCGAAGCCTTCGGGCGTGCCCATGGCGAATTCGGCGGGGATGCGCTTGCCGTGCTCGAAGCTGTCGCTGGCGATCTTCATGGTCGTGTTCCGGAAGGAAGGTCCGCAGTCAGTCCGCCGGATAGCCCAGCGCGACCGCCACATCCTGCAGCAGCGCGAACGGTTCGGCCAGCGCCGACGCATACAGCCGCCAATGGCCGGCCGGGACGCGCTCGCCGCCGAGCACCGAGGCCAGCGGCGCCCGGATCTCGCTCAGGCCGAGCGCGCGCCCGATCTGCAGCGCGAACGCCGACGGATCGCTCGCGGCATGGTCGGTGCGGATGATCGCGTAGGGCCGCGCGGGATCGTCCTTGAGCACGACGGCGTGCTGCAGCATGGCCGCCATCCAGCGCGCGGCTTCCGCGGGGGACGGCAGGCAGTACGGCACCACGCTGCCGAACGCCAGCCAGTCGATCAGCATGTCGCGCGGGTCGCGGACGGCGATCAGGACCATGGCCTGCGGCAGCAGCGGCCCGAGCACCTTGAGCAGGCCGTTGTCCCAGAACGGCAGCCAGTCGATCACGCTGCCGTTGACGACGTGGCGGCCGGGCAGCGCGGTGCGCCACTCGGCCAGCACCTGCTCGGGCGCGATCGCGCCGCGGCGCAGTTCGGAAAACGCGTCGGGCCGCTGCAGGGCGTCCTTGGGCGGATCCGGCTCGAAGCGGTCGGCGCGCAGCGGCAGGCCCGCGTAGCCGATCACCGAGGCGACCTTCTCGACGCCCGAGCCGGGCAGGCCCGAGAGGAACGCCACGCCCGGGGCGTCGGGCGCGGCCGCCGCCGGCGCGGGCCACGGGCCGGCGGCCGGGCCGGGTTCGGTCAGCGGCCAGCGCGACGACGCTTCCGCCGCGTTGAACGCGGTCCAGGTCGCCACCGCCTCCGGGTACAGCTCGGCGCGGTCCTGGGCGTAGCCCAGCCACGGCAGCAGCTCCTGCTTCGTCATCTCGTCGGGCGCGTTCTCGACCATCGCGCGGATGCTGAGGTGGGCCGCGTCCGGACGATCGCGGATCAGCCGATCGAGCAGGCGCTTCTTCGCGTCCGCGTGGCCGGGATCGACCTCCAGCAGCCGCCGCGCCAGCGCCAGCGTGGCTTCCTCGTCGCGGTGCGCCTCGTGGAAATTCATCGCCGCCTCGAGCGCGGCGCGGTCGTTCGGCGCGGCGACGAGCCAGCGCTCGACGATCGCCCGGGTCGCATCGCCGACGTCCTGTTCGATCGCCAGGCGCAGGCGCCACAGGTCGGCGAAGTCCGGGCAGCGCGGCAGCGCCTGGTCGATGGTCCTGCGCGCATCGTCGAGGTCGCCGGCGCGGCGCCACAGGTCGGTGATGAGCTGCCACGCCTCGCCGTCGCGCGGGTCCTCGGCCAGGCGCTGGCGCAGCAGCGCCATCGCGCTGTCGTTGCGCTTGAGCGCGATGTCCATGCGCGCCGCCAGGCGCACGATCGCCGGGGTCGACGCCGCCGGGTCGTCGAGCAGCCGCTGCAGGCTCGCCCGCGCATCCTCGTAGCGGCCCTGGCGGATCTGCACGCTCGACAGCAGCCCGCGCACGCCCTCGACGGTCGGCGCCATCTCGACGATCCGCGTCAGCGCCTGTTCGGCGAACGCGACCTGGCCCTGCTGCAGGTGCGCGAACGCCAGCGCGTGCAGCACCTGCGGGTCGTTCTTGAGCTCCTTCGAGGCGAACGTCAGCAGCGTCTGCGCGCGCGCGCCGTCGCCGCGATGCAGCGCGATCATGCCTTCCAGCACCGACACCCAGGCATGGTCCGGCGACACCCGCGAGGCCAGCCGGCACAGCCGCTCGGCCTCGTCGAAATCGTCGTGGTCCAGCGCAAGCTGCGCGCGCAGCACGTAGGCCTCGAACGAATTGGGATCGAGGTCGGTGCTGCGCTTGAGCGCGGCTTCGGCGGCGGTGAAGCTGCGCTTGCGCAGCAGGTGCCAGGCGCGCTCGAAGTGGACGCGGGGATCTTCCGGGATCAGCAGCGCGGCGCGATTGATCGACGCCAGCGCTTCTTCGTATTCGCCGGCCGCGCGCTCGACGCGGGCGAGCATCACGTGGGCCTTGCCGTCGTGGGGCGCATCCGCCACGAATTGCCGCGCGAGGCGCAGCGCCTCCTCATGGTCGCCGCGCTGGAGCGCGTCGGTAATCTGGTTATGCATGATCGTCACGTGCGGATCAGGCTTGATCCGGGAACGCCCGTATTCTACTGCCGAACGGCCGCGACGCCGCGCGCCCGGCCTCAGGCCGGCGCCAGCGCCGCCGACAGCCGCGCCGTCACCCAGCGCTCGGCGTACCCGTCCAGGCGCACGCCGTCGAGGAACCCGCAGTGGCCGCCGTGGTCGGCGATCTCGATCGCCGCGTGGGCCGGCATCCGCAGCGCGTGGAACTCCTCGACCGGGATCACCGGGTCGTCGGCCGCGGTCAGCAGGTCGGCCGGCATCCGCAGCGAGGCGAGGCGGTCGCCGGCGATCGAGTAGCCGTTGAAATAGTCGTCGAGCGTGTCGAAGTCGGTGTGCCGCTCGACCAGCCAGCGGGTGAGCTCGCGCATGCGCAGGCGCAGGATGCGGTCGTCGAAGTCGTAGTACTCGGGGAAGGTGTCGCGCTTGCGCCGCAGCGACTGCCGCCAGCTCCGCTCGAAGTAGCGCATGTAGAACGGCATCACCTGTTCCATGCGGGTCATGGTCACGCCCGGGTCCAGCAGCGGGCAGACCGCCGCCACCCGTGCCAGCGGCAGGCCCGCCGCCGGGGCGCGCAGAGCGACGCGGAGCGCGAAGTTGCCGCCCAGCGAATAGCCCGCGACCACCATCGGCCGCGCGGCGCCGGCCAGGAAGCGGTCGGCGATGTCGACCGCGGCGTGCACCACTTCGTCGATGCGGTTGGAGTGGAACAGCGCCTGGTTGAGGTGGTGGGTGTCGCCGTGGTCGCGGAAGTTGAGCCGGAACACCTCGAAGCCCGCGCGCAGCAGGTGCGCCGCGGTCATCCGCATGTAGCTCGATTCGATGCTGCCTTCCCAGCCGTGCAGCAGCAGCGCCAGTCCGCGCGGTTCCGCGTCGGGCATGCGGCTGTGCACCCCCTCCAGGCGCACGCCGTCGCCGCCGTCGACGATGTACGGCGCGTGCACCGCGCCGCAGCGCCTGAGCAGCAGCGCGCCGCGCGCGCGGCGCAGCGGACTGGTCGCCAGGATCGACTGGACGTGCGGACTGCGCAGCCACAGCGGCGGGCGATAGGGGGACTGGAGGATCGTCGGCGGGGGCATGCCGGTGAGGATACGCTGCGGGTGCGCAAAAGGATTCGACGGCGCCCGCGGAAACGCCCCTCCCTGCTCTCGTAGGAGCGACGTGAGTCGCGACCCGAAGACCCTGCAGCGCGTCCGGAAAGCCCGTGGTCGCGACTCACGTCGCTCCTACGAATCGCTCCTGCGAAAAGCGCGGGCTGCGTCAGTCGGCCTGGCCCATCGCCGCGACGATCCGGCTGCGCGCGGTTTCGGCGAGGCGACGCCGGCCTTCGGCGTCGCCGGGCAGGATCGGTTCGAGGAACACCACGTCGGCGACCCGCGCCGGCTCGCCGAGCAGGCGCAGGAAATTCTGCGCGAAATTCTCGGTCGGGCCGAACGCGACCACGGTCTGCGCGTCGCCGCCTTCGCCGTAGCGCAGGGCGACCGGCTGCACCGGCACGTTGGCCTCCACCGCGGCGAGGAAGATGCGCGCGTGGAACGGCCCGACCGCGTCGCCGCCGCGGGTGCGGCCTTCGGGGAACACGCCGACCGCGCGGCCGTCGCGCAGCCGCGCGAGCATTTCGTGGAGCACGCCGCCCAGCGACTCCTGGCTGCCTCGCTGGTGGTAGATGGTCTCGCCCATCGTCGCCAGCCAGCCGACCACCGGCCACGAGGCGATCTCGCGCTTGGCGACGAAGCCCATCATCCGGAACCCGTGCAGGGCGACGATGTCGATCCAGCTCACGTGGTTGGCGACGAACATCACCGCGCCCGGCAGCGGGGTGCCGACGCGACGCATGCGGAAGCCGAACACCCGCATCAGCCCGCGCTGCCACAGGCGCACGGCGCGGTGCTTGAGCGGGTCGCCGCCGATGCGGATGCCGCCCAGCGGCGGCGACATCAGGATCAGGGTGATCGGCAGGTGGACCAGCACGTGCCAGGCCAGCATCGGCCAGCGGATCAGGTAGCGCGGCAGGCGCGCCGCGCGCGAGGCGGGGGAACGGGTCATGCCGGCACCATAGCCCGCTCGTCTAGAGCTTTTCACCCTGCGCCGCGCCCGGGTCGTGGACGACGGCGAGGGTCAGGCGCGAGATGCACACCAGCCGGCCGTCGGCGGCGTCCTCGATCCGGATCTCCCAGACCTGTGAGCTGTGGCCGATGTGCAGCGGCCGCGCGGTGCCGACGACGTGGCCCTGGCGGATCGCGCCGACATGGTTGGCGTTGATCTCCATGCCCACGCAGCGCCGGCCCGGCACGGTGCACAGGTTGCCCGCGGAACTGCCGAGGGTCTCGGCCAGCAGCACCGAGGCGCCGCCGTGCAGCAGGCCGTAGGGCTGGTGGGTGCGCGCGTCGACCGGCATCGTGCCGCGCAGGTAGTCGGGGCCGATCTCGGTGAAGACGATGCCCAGCGAGGCCATCGCCGTGCCGGCGCTGAGCGCGTTGAGCTGTTCGAGGGTGACGCTGCGTCGGAAGACGGCGGGGGCGGGGGCATTCATCCGGTCAAGGATACCCGAGCCCCTGCCGGACCCGACCGCGGCGACGCGGAGGGAGGACGCGCGCCGCGGTCGGGTGGGGACGGCCGGGGAGCGGCCGCGCGGTCAGCGGCAGCGGAATGGCGCGGCGGCCCAGTCGCTGGCGTAGCGGCGGTCGGCGGCGTAGCCGCTGCTGCTGCCGTAGCCGATGCCGAAATCGCGTTCGCGATAGCGGATGACCGGGGCGGCGGCCAGGCCCGGGCGCGGCAGGGGGGACGGGGCGGGAAGGCGGGGGGCGTTCATGGCGGAATCCGGTGGGAAGTGGACGTGACGTCCGGGCGTTGCGGGGGGAGGTCGTGGGGAGGGAAGCTGCGATCGCGGGTCAGGCGCAGCGGAAGCGCGGCGTGCCCCAGTCGCTGGTGTAGCGGCGATCCGTCGCGTAACCGCTGCTCCGGCCGTAACCCACGCCGAAATCGCGTTCGCGGCGGGCTGCGGTGAAGGGGACGACCCGGGCGCCGGCGACCGCGGCGGAGGTCGAGGGACGGACGGGGGTGTCGAGGCGGTTCATGGCGGGCTCCGGGTTGGGGTGTGTGCTTCGGTGTGCTGGTAAAGTACAACACCTATCCAGCGAATCACCTGTGCCGGAAGTCACCCAACCGAGGGGGCATGGCCAAGCCATTGATTTTCAATGAATCCGGCGAAATTCCAGCCGACGAACGGTCGCCTGCAGGGCCACGCACCCTCGCGCCGAGACCGCCGGAATGCGCCATTGCCCCCTCTTCACCCGAGCATGCTTCCGCCGGGCATCCTTCCTCCGGGCGCCCTTCCCCGGGCATCGAGCACGACGGTGCGCTGCCCCGGGGTGGGCGCGATGCAGGCCCCGCGGCGCCGGGATCGTCGGCTTCGGGCCCGCGAGCACGGCGGTGGGCCTTACGGCGCGGACGATCCGCCATCGCCGTCTCCGGCGGGGGATGGGCCGCGATGCGACCAGGATCTCGGCGACGATGTCGCGGACAGCCCGGACGTCATCGCGTTCGGCGAAGACCGGCACGACGACGAAACGTCCTGGATGGGCGTTGATCTCCTCCGGAATGTCGCCATGCCGGGCCCGCCGGCCCGGCATGGAAGCGCGGCGCGGTCAGTAGATCGCGCCGCCGGCCTGGGTCGATCGCAGCGTGCCCGCCTCGGCCGAGACGGTGTAACCCGTGCCGCCGGTGCGCTGCCAGGTGGCGAGGTTGAAACCGTCGCCGGCGGCGACGCGGTCCACGGCGATGTTGCGATAGGTGAGCGGCGTCTTCGCCTTGCACACTTCCGGCAGGCCCGGCGCGCGCAGGAAATACGCCCGGCCGTTGCCGACCACGCTGGCGGCGCCCTGCGCGTCGATCAGCAGCGCGGTCTGCTCGTCCACGGCGATGCCGCGCGGCGCGGCGCTCCAGCCGTTGGCGGCCACGCGGCAGAGGAAGGCGAGCTCGCGGCCCATGCGGTCCCGGGCGGCGAAGTGCGGGTCGCCGAGGAGGCCCTGCAACGCCGGCACGTTCGCGAAATCGCGACCGAAGGTCAGCGTGCGGTTGAACGGATCGGCCAGCGCCTGGGTCGACGTGGTGCTGCTGCCCTGCGCGGTGTAGACGAACTGGGTCAGCACGTTGAGGCCGGCGCTGGTGCCGCCGACCGGGGTGTTGCTGGCGATCAGCGCGTTGAGCGTGGCCTGCACCGGCGTGCCGGTCCAGACATTGATGTAGTTCGACTGGTCGCCGCCGGCGATCCACACCGCCTCGGCCCGCGACAGCAGGTCCGCCACCGCCGGGGCGTTTGCGGCGGCGAGGTCGGGGATGATCAGGGTCGCGACCGAATTGAGGTTCGGGCAGAGCGCGCGGACGTAGGGGTTGTAGGCGTCGGTGCCGGTGGCGCGGATCACCAGGAAATCGCCGTTGCCGGCGCGTTGGCACAGCCACTGGAACGCGGCGTCGACGTCGGTGCCGCCGCCCATCAGCACCACGCCGGGGACGGGCGTGGGCGCGACGTCGGCGGCGTTACCGACGCGGACGTAGGTGTAGGACGGGGCCTTGGCGGCCTCGGCCGGCGCGACGGCCGAGAGCAGCGACGCAAGGACGAGCGGGCAGAGCAAGGCGAAACGGCGCATGGGGCATCCCTGTCGTGGTGGGCGAATGGTCGCCCACATTAGCGCCAAGGCCGACCGCCGCGCCAAGGCCGACCGCCGCGCCAACGCCGACCGCGCGCAGCGGCCGATCCGGCTCAGCCGCGCGTCTTCAGCCGCTCGAGGATCCCGTCGAGGGTGTCGAGGTCGGTGTAGTGGATCACCAGCCGGCCCTTGCCGCCGCGGCCGTGGAGGATGTCGACCTTGGTCGCCAGCGATTCGCTGAGGTCGCGCTCCAGCGCGACGAGGTCGGCCTGCGGCTTGGCCTTCGCGGCCTTCACCGGCTTGCCCTTGACCGCGGCCGGCACCTGGCCGGCGCTGAGCTGCTGCACGCGGTGCTCGACCTCGCGCACCGACCAGCCGTGTTCGACCGCCTGGCGGGCCAGGGCGATCGCGGCCTGCGGCGCCAGCGACAGCAGCGCGCGCGCGTGGCCCATCTCGATCGCGCGGGTCTCGACCAGCGCGCGGATGTCCGGCGGCAGTTCCAGCAGGCGCAGCAGGTTGGACACCGCCGCGCGCGAGCGGCCCACCGCTTCGGCGGCCTGGGCGTGGGTGAGGTCGAACTCGTCGATCAGCCGCTGCAGGGCCTGCGCCTCTTCCAGCGGGTTGAGGTCTTCGCGCTGGATGTTCTCGATCAGCGCCATCGCGACCACGGTGCGGTCGTCGACTTCGCGCAGCACGACCGGGATCTCCTTGAGCCCGGCCTGCTGCGAGGCGCGCCAGCGGCGTTCGCCGGCGATGATCTCGTAGACCTTGCCGCCGCGGTCGCGCGCGATCTCGCGCACCACCACCGGCTGGATCACGCCCTGGGCCTTGATCGACTCGGCCAGCTCGGTGAGCTTGGCCGGGTCCATCGCCCGCCGCGGCTGGTACTTGCCGGGGGTGAGCGCGTCGATCGGCAGCACCTTGAGCGTGTCGCCGGGCGTGGCTTCGAGGGCGGGCGCTTCCGCCGCGGCCTTGGGGCCGAGCAGGGCTTCGAGGCCGCGACCGAGGCCGCGCTTCTTGGGGGCGCTCATGCGCGGGTCTCCGGGGTGGTGCCGCGGGCGCCGGCGGCGGCTTGCTGGGTGCGTTCGCGCTGGCGGCGGATCACTTCGCCGGCCAGGCCGAGGTAGGCGATGGCGCCGCGCGAACCCTTGTCGTAGGCGACGATGCTCTGGCCGTGGCTGGGCGCCTCGGCCAGGCGGACGTTGCGCGGCACGATGGTGCGGAAGACCTTGTCGCCGAAGTGGGCGGTGAGGTCGGCCGACACCGCGTTGGCGAGATTGTTGCGCACGTCGAACATGGTCCGCAGCACGCCCTCGATCTCCAGCGCCGGGTTGAGCCGGCCCTTGAGCGCGTCGATGGTCTGCAGCAGCGCGGTGAGGCCTTCCAGCGCGTAGTACTCGCACTGCATCGGCACCAGCACCGAGTCGGCGGCGGTCAGCGCGTTGAGGGTCAGCAGCGACAGCGCCGGGGGGCAGTCGATCAGGATGAAGTCGTAGCGCTCGCGCAGCGGCTCCAGCGCGCGGCGCAGGCGCTGCTCGCGGCCGGGCTCGTCCATCAGCTCGATCTCGGCCGCGGTCAGGTCGTTGTTGCCCGGCAGCAGGTCGAAGCCCTCGGGCGTGCGCACCACGACGTCGGCCGCGTGCATCTCCTCGAGCATCACGTCGCAGGTCGAGCCGGCGACCTCGCGCTTGTCGACGCCGCTGCCCATGGTCGCGTTGCCCTGGGCGTCCAGGTCCACCAGCAGCACGCGCTTCGGCGCCTGCGCCAGGGCGGCGGCGAGATTCACCGAGGTCGTGGTCTTGCCGACCCCGCCTTTCTGGTTGGCGATGGCGATGATGCGGGCCATGGAGGCGTCCGGTGGTCTCGTGTGCGGCGGAGGGACGGGCGGGAGGCGCAGAACCCGGGGGCCGGGCGGCCCGGGCCGAACCGGGGATTATGCCTGTTGCCGGCGGCGGCTGCCGGCGCGGCGGCTCATCCGGCGACCGCCGGGACCCGTGCGACCGTCACCAGATGCCGCTCCGCGTCCAGTCCGGGCACGGTCAGCGCCTGGACCCCGCGCACCGTCCAGCCGGTCGGCAGCGCGGCGATCTCGTCGTCCGGGCGCGCCCCCTTCATCGCCAGCAGCACCCCGTCGGCGGCCGGCAGGTGCCCGCCCAGCGCCAGGATCTGCGGCAGCGTGGCCAGGGCGCGGGCGGTGATCGCGGCGAACTGGCCGGGGCGGTCGAGGGCCTCGATCCGCGATTCGGCGACCTCGGCGTTGTCCAGCCCGAGCCGGCGCAGCGCCTCGCGCATGAACCGGGCCTTCTTGCCGTTGGACTCCACCAGCGTCACCCGCAGCCCGGGGGTGGCGATCGCCAGCGGGATGCCCGGCAGCCCCGGGCCGGTGCCCAGGTCGGCCAGGGTCGGCACGCCGGCCACCGCCGGCGCCATCGCCAGCGAGTCGAGCAGGTGCTTGGTCACCATTTCCCGCGGATCGCGGATGGCGGTGAGGTTGTAGGCGGCGTTCCAGCGCAGCATCAGCGCGAGGTAGCGCGCCAGCGGTTCGGCCAGCGCGGCGTCCAGGCCGAGGGCGGCGAGGCCGGCGGCGAGGTCGTCGCGGGCGGCGGCGGAGAGCGGGGTGTCGGTCATCGCCGGCATTATCGCCGAGCGCGGCGCGCGGGCCCGCCTACCGCGGCCGCCAGGCCAGCGTCGCCCAGTAGCCCGGCTCCGGCGCCCACGCATCCAGCCGCCAGTCCTGCGCCGCGCCCAGCGCCGGGTCGCAGGCGGCCAGGTGCGGCAGACCGCTGGCGTCCAGCGCGAACCGCACCTTCTCCAGCCCGAACGACAGCCCGCGGCCGTGGGCCTTGAGCACCGCTTCCTTGGCGCACCACAGCCGGGTGAAGGCCTGCTGCAGCGCGGCCGGGTCGTCCGCCAGCGCGGCGAGCACGGCGGTTTCCTCCGGGGCGAAGAACCGCCGCGCCAGCGCCAGCGCCTTGGGCCGCGGCCGCAGCAGTTCGATGTCCACCCCCAGCCGCACCCGGTCGGCGCAGGCCGCGAACAGGCGCTCGCCGCTGTGGCTCCAGTTGAGGTCGACGCGGTGGATTCCCGCTTCCAGGTAGGGCCGCCCGTGCCCGTCGCGGGCGATGACCAGCGCCGCCGGCGGCAGCGCCCAGAGGTCGCCGAGCCAGGTCCGGACCCGCGCCTCGGCGTCCTCGCCGGGGCGGTAGGGCCACCAGGCGCAGCGGACGGGACCGAAACGTGCGGCGTTCAGCGAATGCGGCGGGTTTGAGGGGGTCACGGCGCACAGCGTAAGCTACCGCGGGGCCGGCGTCCGCGCCGGAGGGGAACCGGAATCCCGCGTGGCGGGTGGAGCAGTCAAGACCGATGTGGGCAGCGATCGAAAGCAACGCCGCGGGCGCGGCGACGGGCATGCGCCTGGCGCTGGCCGAAGGGCCGGGCACCCGTGACCTGGTGTTCGACGGCCACGGCCGGATTCCGCTCGAGGTCTTCCTCGCCGAAGTCCGCGGCGTCGCCGCCGGCCTGCCGGACGCCGCCTGCGCGGTGAACCTGTGCGAGGACCGCTACCGCTTCCTCGTCGCCTTCTGCGCCGCCGCCGTCCGCGGCATGACCACCCTGCTGCCGCCCTCGCGCACGCCGGCCGCGATCGACGACGTGCTGCGCCAGTATCCCGACAGCGTCTGCGTCTCCGACGTGCGGCTCTCGCCCGCGCCGCCGCGCCTGCACGCGCTGCCCGAGCGCCTGCCGCGGGTCGCCGGCGAGATGCCCAGGGTCGCCGCCGGCGCCGTCGCGCTGGTCGCCTTCACCTCGGGCAGCACCGGCACGCCCAAGGCCAACCCCAAGACCTGGGCCGCGCTGCGCATCAGCACCGCGCAGAACGCCGGGGCGCTGCGCCACCTGTGGCCCGCGCGCGGCGTGCTGCCGCTGGTCGCCACGGTGCCGCCGCAGCACATGTACGGCATGGAGCTGTCGGTCCTGCTGCCGCTGCTGACGTCGGCCTCGGTCCACGGCGGCCGGCCGTTCTTCCCCGACGACGTGGCCCGCGCGGTCGCCACCGCGGTCGATCCGCCGCTGCTGGTCACCACCCCGGTCCACCTGCGCGCGCTGGTCGAATCCGGCATCGCCCTGCCGCCGCTGGCCGGCATCGTCACCGCCACCGCGCCGCTGCCGCAGTCGCTGGCCGCCGCCGCCGAGCAGCGCTTCGCCTGCGAAGTGCGCGAACTGTTCGGCTCCACCGAGACCTGCGTCATCGCCGCCCGCCGCACCGCGCGCGAGGATGCCTGGCAGTGCCTGCCCGGGGTGCGCCTGCAGCCGCAGCCCGACGGCACCCTCGTCCACGCCGCGCACCTGCCCGCGCCGATCGCGCTGGCCGACCTGGTCGAACTCGGGCCCGAAGGCCGCTTCACCCTCTGCGGCCGCCAGTCCGACCTGCTGGAGATCGCCGGCAAGCGCGCCTCCCTCGGCGATCTCACCCGGCGCCTGCAGACCATCCCCGGCGTGATCGACGGCGTGGTCCTGCAGCTCGACCCCTGCGAGGTCACCGGCGTGCGCCGGATCGGCGCGCTCGCGGTCGCGCCCGGGCTCGACGAGGCCGCGATCCTCGCCGCGCTGCGCGAGTCGGTCGACCCGATCTTCCTGCCGCGCAAGCTGCGCCTGGTCGACGCCCTGCCCCGCAACGACACCGGCAAGCTGCCGCGCGCGGAGCTGCTGCGGCTGCTGGCCTGAGCCGGCCGGCGGCCGCGGGCTTTCCGGCGGGATTGTCCGCGTCGCATTTCCCGGCAATCCCCGCGCAACTCCCGCGCAGTGGCGCGGACGCCCGCGGACCGCGGACGCACGGGTCGTGCGCGACGCCCGGGCGGTCATGCGCGACGCATGGACCGATCGGCGAAATCGGCGGAAAAAGCGCCGTTTTCCGGGTTTTTCGACGCGAAGCTGAACGCGTCGCCGCCAATCCGGCGCGATCGCGGCGACGGGGTTACAACGTGCCCACCTTCACAACGCATCGGAGCACGCCCATGGGCATCATCATCTGGCTGATCGTCGGCGGCGTCATCGGCTGGCTGGCCAGCCTCATCATGCGACGCGACGCCCAGCAGGGCATCCTGCTGAACATCGTCGTCGGCATCGTCGGCTCGTTCCTCGGTGGTTTCCTGATCGCGCCGATGCTCGGCTCGGGCACCGCCAACACCGGCGACTTCTCGATCCCGGGCCTGCTCGCTTCGCTCGGCGGCGCGGTCGTCCTGCTGCTGATCGTCAACCTGATCACCCGCGGCCGCGCGCGCTGAGCGCACTTTCGGACGCGAACGAAAAAGCCCGGCGCAGGCCGGGCTTTTTCATGCGCCGCTCCGGCGCCGTCAGTCCGCCAGTTCCACCCACACCGGCGCATGGTCGCTGGGCCGGTCCCAGGTGCGCGGGGTGCGATCGATGTCGGCGGCGACGGCCTGCACGCGCAGCGCGTCGGAGACCAGCGCGAGGTCGATGCGCAGGCCGAGGTTGCGGCGGAAGCCGGCCTGGCGGTAGTCCCACCAACTGAAGAAGCCGCCCTCGGCGTGGTGCAGCCGGTAGGCGTCGTGCAGGCCGAGGTCGAGCAGGCGCCCGAGCGCGGCGCGCTCGGCGGTGGAGGTCAGGATGCTGGCGTCGTTCCAGATCGCCGGATCGTGGACGTCGCGATCGTCGGGCGCGATGTTGAAGTCGCCCAGCACCACCAGCTTCGGATGCGCCTTCAGTTCGTCCGCCAGCCAGCCGTGGACGGCGTCGAGCCAGCGCAGCTTGTAGTCGTACTTCTCGGTGCCCACGTCCTGGCCGTTGACCACGTACAGATTGACGATGCGCACGCCGTCGACGGTCGCGGCGATCGCGCGCCGCTGCGCGTCGTCGAAGCCTGGGATGCCGATGGCCACGTCCTCCAGCGCGCGGTCGCGCGCCAGCAGCGCGACGCCGTTGTAGGTCTTCTGCCCGGCGAACACGCTGCGATAGCCGAGTCCGGCGAGCACCGCGTCGGGGAACTTGTGGTCCTCGAGCTTGGTTTCCTGCAGCCCGACCACGTCCGGCCGCGCCTCCGCCAGCCACTGTTCCAGGTGCGGCAGGCGCACGTTGAGCGAATTGACGTTCCAACTGGCGATCTTCATGCGCGGCAGTGTAGCCGGATCGTCCGGCGCCCGGGCAAGGTCGGCCGGCGCGCGCGACTGCTCGCCGTTCAACGCCGCCGCTCAGCGCCGCAGGTCGACGATCGCCGGGGTCTTGGCGGTCGCCGGATCGAGGTGCAGCGCGTCCGGCGCGACGATGCGGACCGCGATCGCGCCGGCGTCGGCGCTGCGCCGGAACAGGCGCTCCAGCCGCGCGGCGATGCGGGCGCGCAGGGCGTCGTCGCCATGGGTCAGCAGCACCGTCGCGCAGTCGCGGCCGCCGCCGTCGGTGCGCAGTTCGAGCTGCCAGTCGTCCGCGCCCTCCAGCAACGCGGCGACGGTGTCGAGGTCGTAGGCCAGTTCGTCGAAGTGGAACGAGCGGCCGTCGCGTCCGCGCAATTCCAGGTAGCGCACGCCGTCGATCTCGACCCGCCGGCCGACGTCGCCCGGACGGTAGCGGAACAGCGGGAAGCGCCGGCGGTAGCCGTTGCTGATCGCCAGCGCGCCGTAGCCGTCGGCGTCGGCGTCGAGCACTTCGACGACGATGCCCGGCAGCGCCTCGAACAGCCCCGGCCGCCGGGTCGCATCGGACCAGGCCCAGATGCCGCTCTCGGCGCCGCCGTACAGCGACCACACCTGGCGCGTGCCGAGCACGTCGCGCAGCAGCGCCAGCGTGCCCGCGCGCAGGACCTCGCCGCCGTACACGAGCTGCGGGATGTCCAGCGTCGCGTCGCGCTCGGCGAGGTGGTGCGCCAGCAGCGCCAGCTTCGACGGCGTGCCCAGCACGTGGGTGGGGGCGAAGCGCTGCGCGGCGGCATGCATGTCGGCGTACGGCGCATGCGCGCTGAGCGGCAGCGAGGTGGCGTCGCAGCGTTCGAGCAGGTCGTCGAGGATGGCCGCGGTGCGGTACAGGTCCGAATAGCCGAACACGTTGAGCGCGATCGTGCCCGGGCCGAACACGCCGGCCGCGCGCAGCCGTTCGGCGAGCGCCGCGCGCTGGGCGTGGTTCTCGGCGATGTCGACCGGGAAGATCAGCGGCGCCTGGGTGCTGCCGCCGGAACGCACCAGGTAGACGCCGCGCGGTTCGTCGCGCAGCGAGAACGCCTGCAGCGCCGGCAGCAGGTCGCGCTTGTCGATCGCGGGGGCGTCGTCGATGCCGCGGCAGTCGCGGTAGCGCGCGCGATAGAACGGATGCGCGCGCGCGGCCTCGAAGCAGGCTTGCAGCAGCTCTCGCTCGGCGGCGGGCGCGGTGGCGTCGACGGTCATGCGGGCACGCCGACGCGGGCGAACAGCGTCGCGTGGTGGGCGAGGAACGCGTGCCGCTGCGCGTCGTCGGCCAGCGCCGCCATGGCGTGCTCGCGCCAGCGCGCGGCCAGCATCGTCGCCAGCCGGCGGTCGTCGACGTCGTCGCTGTCGAGGTAGCGCAGCACGCTCGGCGGCGGCGGCAACGCGCGCCAGTCCGCCGGCGGACGATGCGACAGGCTGTCGGCGACGATCCGGAAGCGGATCAGCGGCGCTTCGATCAGGCCGACCCGCCCGCCCTGCGCCACGATCGCGCGCAGCGCCCGGTACCAGAAGTCGATGCCCTCGTTGAGCCGCGCCCCGGTGTGGTAGCGCAGGCCGTCGAGCCAGCGGCGGCGCACCGCGACATTGCTGGCGCGGCCCATCAGGAACGCGGGATGGCCGGCGGCGCGCAGCGGCGCGGGCAGCAGGTGGGTGTCGTCGGCCAGCGCGCGCAGCTCCGCGTCGAGCGTGCCCGGTTCCGGGAAGCGCTCGCCCGCCGGATCGCTGTCGAAGCCGAGCACCGCGAGTTCCAGCGCGTGGCTGCGCATCCGCTCGCCGATCGTGCGCAGCGCGTCCGGCCGGTAGCGGTCGTCGGCGTCGAGGAAGCTGACGATCTCGCCGCGCGCGCGCGCCAGCCCGGCGTTGCGCGCGCCGCCGGGGCCGACGTTGCGCGGCAGCGCCAGCACCTCGGTCGCGCAGCCGCGCAGCGCGTGCGCATGGGCCGCGAGCGCGGCGCGCGCGACCGCGAGGCTGTCGTCGGTGCTGGCGTCGTCGACCACGATCAACTGGTCCGGCGGCCGCTCCTGCGCGGCCAGCGACGCCAGCGTGTCGGCGATGTACTCGCGCTTGTCGTGCAGCGGGATGACCACGGTGTGCCGCAGCGGCGCCGGTGCGCTCATGCCCGCACCAGCGCCGGATGCAGCCGGCCGCGCTGCTGGTGGAGATTGATCACGTGCTCGGTCGAGCTGCGGAACACGCCGGGACCGTGGCTTTCGCCGTCGCGGCAGAGCTGCATGCCGACCAGGTGCACGGCCTCGCCGGTGTCCGGCGCGGTGAACGCACGCTGCTCCAGATAGGGCTGGAACACGTAGTCCGGCCACTGCGACCGCACGAAGTCGCGCCAGGTCGCCTCGTCGCAGGCCTCGCGCACGCAGGCGTCGACGCCGCGGCCGCCGCTGTTGCGCTTGGCGATGAGGTTCTCCGGCCGCGCCAGCAGCGCCTCGGCGTCGGCCTCGCAGGTCGGCGCCCAGGTCGGGATCAGGTACGGCCGCAGCGCGGCGTAGTCGTCCGCGGGCAGGCAGTCGCGCATGATCGCCGGGTCGTGCAGCACCGCGAGCACGCGCTTGTCGTGGACCAGCACGACCGTGCGCACGTCGTTGACGCAGCCGCCGGCGGCGATCAGCGCGGCGAGCGCGTCCTCCCGGATGCCGGGCAGTTCGCTGCGATCGAGTTCGAGGAAGACCCGCCGCAGCGGGACGCCGTCGATCGCCGGCCGGCCCGCGACCACGCCCAGCCGCAACGGCGGCGCATCGACGAAATCGACGCCGCGGGCCGCCAGCGGCGCGCGCAGGCCGAAGATCTCGGTGCCCGGCTCGCGGTCGTGGATCACGGCCACGGTGTCGCCGGGCGCGAGCCCGTGCAGCAGCGCGGGCAGGAAGTCGGTCGTTTCCGGCGGCGGATGCAGCCCGTGGCGCGCGCCGTCGGCGGCGAACGCGCGCGCCGCGAACGCGCTGACCATCCAACCGTTGAGCGGATAGCGCGCGCCGACCTCGCAGATTCGCGGATGGCCGTCGCGGTCGTAGACGAAATCCGGCCGGGTGCAGCCGACGCGGTAGGGCGCCGCGCGCGCCAGCGACAGGACGCGCTCCAGCGCCGCGGGCAACCGGTAGAGCGCGCGGATCCGCGGATCGTCGAAATAGCGGGCGACGATCGCGCGGAACGCGGCGTCCAGCAGCCGCGCGAGGCGGCGCAGTTCCGCCGGATACGACGCCGCAACCGTCACCGGCAGCCGCGAGAAGCGCGACAGCGGGAGGGGCGCCTCGGCCTGCGCGTCGTCCGCACAGGCCAGCGCGATGGTGCCGAACGCGAGCGATGCGCTCATTGCCCGGACCCGTGCCGCGGCCTCAGGCCGCGCTTTCCAGCGGCGCCGGGAACAGCGCGGCCATCACCGCGGCCTTGCGCTGCAGGTAGGCGGCGACGATCTCCGCCAGCGGATAGTCCTCGACGCGCACGCCGGTCGCGGCGACGTAGTGGCCGATGGCGTCGCGGGCGTGGAAGAAATGGTTCTTCTCGGTCGGCCCGCAGTGGACGCTGATCCAGGCCAGCGTGCGGGTGCAGTCGCGCTCGCCGAAGCCGAGGTCCTCGCACAGCCAGCGCCGGAACAGCGGCAGGATGAACTCGACCTCGCCGTGGGTGTAGATCTCGTGCACCAGGGTGGTCAGCAGCGCCGTGAACAGATCGTCCTCGCGCAGCGAATTGGCGTCCTTCCAGGCCTTGAACGCTTTGGCCTCGGGCCGGTTGTGCCGGTGCGACAGCCACAGGTCGTCGCCGACGATGCCGGTCGCCATCTCGTAGAACAACTGCGAATGCAGGATGCGGTGGGTGACCGCCAGGTCCTCGTCGACGATCCGGTCGAGACTGACGATCACCCGCAGCAGCGCATCGTCGTCGACGTTGTCGCGGCCCTCGCGCGCCAGCAGCGACAGCCGGTTGCCGATGCCGGCCACGGTCATCGCGCTGTTGTTGGTCTGGCTCCAGCTATGGAAGAAGTCGCGGAGGACCTCGGGATCGTGACGGCCCGCGGTCAGGCGCACGAACGCGCCCTCGATCGTCGCGAAGCGTTGCGACTGTCCGCGGAAGCCGCGGATCAGTTCCTGTCGCAGATGCGATGCCGGCATGCTTTCCAGCACCGGCAGGATGATGTCGTGAAGTGCGCTCATGGGCCACGGACTCCTTGTCCACGGGGCGAGCGGAAACGCGGCCGGCGCGTTGCTCGACGCTCGGGAACCCTCCCGCATTCCCTCGCTGCCGTCGCCTGCGTTCGCCCCTGAGCCGCAGCCATCGACGGGCCGGCCCGGCCCGCATCCGCGGGCGCGAGAAAAAACGCGATCCGCGTCCCCCGGCGCTGCGACTTATATCACGTTCGCAGCTATCACGTTCGCAGCGCTGTCGTGGGCGACGGACATGGCGAAGCCCGGCGCGCCGCGCGCAGGCCGGTCACGCCGTCGTCACTTCGCGCCCGCGAGCCAGCGCACCAGTCGGTCGATCCTGCCGCGATAAGGCGGCTTGATCAGGTCGGTCGCGTTCCAGCGCGCCTGCCACAGCACCGGCATCGGTTTGGTGAAGGCGTCGAAGCCGGCGCGGCCGTGGTACTGGCCCATGCCGCTGGGGCCGATGCCGCCGAACGGCAGGTCGGCGGCGGCGAAATGCAGCAGCGTGTCGTTGACGGTGACGCCGCCGGCGACGAGCCGGCCGAGGATGCGTTCGACCGTGCCGCGATCGCGGCTGAAGGGATACAGCGCCAGCGGCCGGTCGTGCGCTTCGACGTAGGCCATCGCCTCGTCCAGCGAGGCGTAGCCGCGGATCGGCAGGATCGGGCCGAAGATCTCCTCCTGCATCACCGTCGCGTCGTCGCCGGGTTCGAGGACCAGCGTCGGCGGCAGCAGGCGTTCGGCGTCGGCGCGCTGCGCATCGACGGCCGCCAGTTCGATCACGTCCAGGCCGCGCGCGCGGGCGTCGTCGAGGTAGCCGCGCAGGCGGCGGTACTGGCCGTCGTTGACCACGCGGGTGTAATCGCCGGCGTTGCCGAGCTCGGCGCCGTAGCGTTCGCGCACCTGCGCGCGCAGCGCCTCGACCAGCGCATCGCGGCGCGCGGCGTCGACCAGCACGTAGTCCGGCGCGATGCAGGTCTGGCCGCCGTTGAACCACTTGCCGGTCGCCAGCCGCGCGGCGGCCTGGTCGATCGGAAAATCCGCGGCGACGATCGCCGGCGACTTGCCGCCGAGTTCCAGCGTCAGCGGGGTGAGGTGCGGCGCGGCCGCGGCCATCACCTTGCGCCCGACCGCGGTCGAGCCGGTGAACACCAGGTGGTCGAACGGCAGCCCGGAGAACGCCGCGCCCACCTCCGGCCCGCCGAGCGCGACCGCGACGCGATCGGCCGGGAACACGTCGGCGAGCAGGGCGCGCAGCCATTCGCTGGTGCGCGGCGTGTGCTCGGACGGCTTCAGGAACACGTGGTTGCCGGCCGCGATCGCGGTCGCCAGCGGCACCAGCGCGAGGTTCACCGGATAGTTCCACGGCGACATGACCCCGACCACGCCGACCGCCTCGCGCCGCACCTGCGCGCGCGCGGGCCACAGCCGCCAGCCGACCGCCGCGCGCTGCGGCCGCATCCAGCCGCGCAGGTGCCGGCGCAGGTGGTCGATCTCGGCGAGCACGGTCATGCCGTCGGCGACCAGCGTCTCGTGTTCCGAGCGATGTCCGAAGTCGGCGCGCACCGCGGCGGTCATCTCGCCCATCCGCGCCTTGAACGCGGCCTTGAGCCGGTCGAGGTCCGCCATCCGCTGCGCGCGGTCGGGACGCTGTGCGCGCCAGGCGGCACGGAGGCGATCGAGGGTCGGGGCGAGGTCGGCGGCGGTGGTTTCCATACGGCGGAGTGTAGTGGGTTTCGGCGCGGAAACCGGCCCCGCCGCCGGGCGGGCACGACCGTGCGCCGCCCGGCGCGGCGATTCGGCGGCAGCGGTCGCGCGATGCCGCCGCGCGGACGCCATCCCCGCCACGTCCCCACCACGTCCCTGCCCCGCACGGGCGCGACGCGCGCCCGGCGTGCGCGTCCGCCGGACGCATGGTTCAATGCCGGCATGACCGCTTCCGACACGCCCGCCGTCCGCCCCTACCTCCACCACGTCCCGACCCTCGGCGCCCGCGCCTACGTCGACCCCGCCGCCGTCGTCATCGGCGACGCGGTGCTGGGCGACGACGTCTCGGTGTGGCCGATGACGGTGATCCGCGGCGACGTGAACTTCATCCGCATCGGCGACCGCACCAACCTCCAGGACGGCAGCGTCGTCCACGTCAGCCACGACGGCCCGCACGCCAAGCTCGGCGGCTTCGCCACCCGCATCGGCAGCGACGTCACCATCGGCCACAAGGCGATCATCCACGCCTGCACCATCGAGGACGCGGTGCTGATCGGCATGGGCGCGATCGTGCTCGACGGCGCGGTGGTGAAGCAGCACGCCTTCGTCGGCGCCGGCGCACTGGTGCCCCCGGGCAAGGTCGTCGGCGAGGGCGAAATGTGGCTGGGCAGCCCGGCGAAGTTCGCCCGCAAGCTCAGCGACGCCGAGATCGAGGCGCTGTACTACTCCGCCCAGCACTACGTGCGGCTGAAGGACCAGTACCTGAATCCGTCGGCATGACGCCACTGCCGTGATCGATCGCGACGCGGCGCACGTTGCTGCACGCCAGCCGCCCTGATCGGCGGCGCAGGCTCACGGCCGCGTCGCGATCTCCAGCAGGTCGAGCAGCGACAGCGCTTCCTCGCGGGAGCCGCCGCACATGCCCGGTTCCGGCTGCAGGGTGGCGCAGAAGCCGGGGCGTTCGGGGCGACCGAACAGGCGGCAGCCGAAGGCGTCGTCCAGTTGCACGCACGTGAGGCCGGCCGGCTTGCCGTGGGGCATGCCGGGGATCGGGCTGGCGATGGAAGGCGCGATGCAGCAGGCGCCGCAGCCGGGTCGGCAGTCCATGGGGAGTCCGTGCGGGATCGGCGGCCAGTGTGACCGACCCGTGCGATGAACACACCGTGGACCGACCGCAGTCGCGGCCGGGCACGGTACAGTAGGCGCCGCATGCGCAGACAGACGACGGGATCGGGGACAGACCGGATGGCGGCAGGACGAGGGGAAGACGTGGCGCGCGCGGAGGCGCCGCACGCCGGGTGAGCGTCGTCGCGCCGCTGCTGGACACCGCGCGTCCGGTCTACACGCCCGAGGGCGTGGCCCTGCGCCTGCCCGCCGCCGGCCCGGTGCCGCGCGCCATCGCCTGGCTGATCGACTGCGCGGCGCGCTGGACGATCCTGATCGCGGTCTCGATCGTGGTGCGCGCGTTCGGCGCGGCCGGGATGGGCCTGTACCTGATCGCCTACTTCATCGTGTTCTGGGGCTATCCGATCCTGCTCGAGGTGCTGTGGGACGGCCAGACCCCGGGCAAGCGCGCGCTCGAGCTGCGGGTCATTTCCGAGGACGGCGCGCCGGTCGGCTGGCTGGCGTCGATCGTCCGCAACCTGCTGCGCACCGTGGACTTCCTGCCGATCGGCTACGGCGTCGGCCTGGTGGCGAGCTATTCCGATCCCTGGGGCCGGCGGCTCGGCGACATGGTCGCGCGGACGATGGTGGTGCATGCGCCGCGCGAACGCCGCGACCTCCGGCCGCCGGTGGAAGGCGCGCAGGCGCCGCAGCAGCCGCTGCAGGCGCAGGAGCAGGCCGCGGTGATCGCGTTCTCCGAGCGCGCGCCGCAACTGACCCAGGAGCGCCGCGAGGAACTGGCCGACATCGCCGCGCCGGCGGTCGGGGCCGGCGGCGCGCTCGGCGTGCTGCGCCTGCAGGCCGTGGCCAACTGGCTGCTGGGGCGCGCATGAGGCAGGCGGTGATGCGGCAGGAGGCGTTCATCGCCCGCCACAAGGACGAATGGGACGCCTTCGAGGCCTGGCTGGTCGCCCGCGGCGACAGTCCGCGCGAGGCCCGGGCGTCGCGCGACCGCTGGCAGGGCCTGGCCGACGAGGACATGCCCGCGCGCTACCGCCGCCTCTGCCAGCAACTGGCGCTGGCGCGCAGCCGCGGCTACAGCCCGCTGGTGGTGGAGCGCCTGCAGGCGCTGACCCAGCGCGGCCACGCCGTGTTCTACCGCGCCGCGCCGCCGCAGTGGCGACGCGCGCTGGAATTCTTCCTGTCCGATTTCCCGCGCCTGGTGCGCGGCCTGCGCGGCTGCCTGCTGGCGGCGTTCCTGCTGTTCACGGTGCCGCTGGTCGGATCGTTCGTGGCGGTGCAGGTACAGCCGGAACTGGTCTACACCGTGATGTCGCCCGAACAGGCGGCGCAGATGGAACAGATGTACGACCCCGACGACGACCGCCACCGGATCGGCCGCGAGAGCGGCGACGACCTGCAGATGTTCGGCGTCTACATCTGGAACAACGTCAGCATCGCGCTGCGCACCTTCGCCGCGGGGCTGCTGTTCGCGGTCGGCACGATCTACGTGCTGATCCAGAACGGGCTGATGATCGGCGGCGTCGCCGGACACCTGCAGGCGGTCGGCCACGGCGCGCCGTTCTGGCGTTTCGTCGCCGGGCACTCGGCGCCGGAACTGACCGCCGTGGTGCTCGCCGGCGGCGCCGGCCTGCGCCTGGGGCTGGCGCTGGTCGCGCCGGGGCGCCGGCGCCGCGTGGATGCGCTGATCGAAGCGGGCCGGATCGGCGCGAAGCTGTGCCTGGGCATCTTCGCGATGCTGGTGCTGGCCGCGTTCATCGAGGCGTTCTGGTCGTCGATCGGCTGGATCCCGGCGCTGGTGAAATACGCCGTCGGCGCGACGATGTGGAGCCTGGTGCTGCTGTGGCTGGGGCTGGGCGGACGCAACGCCGCGGCGCACCGGCCGGCGGGGGCGCCCGATGCGCCTTGACACCCTCACCGTCGAACTGCGCCCGCGGTCGTCGTGGGAGGCGATGGAGCTGGGTTCGGCGCTGGTGCGCCGCCACGCGGCGGCGGTCTGGGTGCCGTGGCTGCTGGTCACCGGCACCTGCTTCGCGCTGCTGAACCTCGCGGCGTGGGCGCTGGAGATGCCGTGGCTGGCGTGGCTGCTGATGTGGTGGCTGCGCCCGGTGTTCGACCGCATCCCGCTGTACGTGCTGTCGCGCGCGGTGTTCGGCAACGTGCCGCGCGTCGGCGAAACCCTGCGCGCGCAGTTGCGCTGGGGCTGGCGACCGATGCTGGGCCACCTCACCTTCCGCCGGCTCAGCCCGTTCCGCGCGGCGATGCTGCCGGTCGATCTGCTGGAAGGCGGCGACAAGGCGCGGATCGGCGAACGCCGGCGAGTGATCGGCGGCGGCGTGGGCGGCCCGGCGGTGCTGTTGATCACCGCCTGCTCGCTGTTCCTGCTGGCGCTGGAACTGTCGCTGCTGATGCTGGCGGTGTTCCTGTTCGTGCCGAACGAACTGCTGCCGGACCTGTTCGAGTCGCTCACCGGGCAGTTCGGCAAGGGCGTGCCCGACTGGGCGGAGGCGACCTTCAACGCGGCGGACTGGATTGCGGTGGCCTTCATCGAGCCGTTCTACATCGGCGCCGGTTTCGGCCTGTACCTCAATCGCCGCACCCAGCTCGAGGCCTGGGACCTGGAAATCGCCTTCCGGCGCATGCGCCGGCGGCTGGACGCGATGGCCGCGCCTGCGGCCGCGGTGCTGCTGGCGCTGACGCTGTGGCTGCCGGCCGCGTCGCCGGCGTCCGCGCAGTCCACGCGCGACCCGGACGTCTCCTGCCCGGTGACGCCGGGACAGCCCAGCGGCCTGCCGGCGACGACGGCGCCGGATGCGGCGCCGTCCGACGATGAATACGTCGACTACTACGAACAGGTCGACGAGGACGCGCCCCAGGTCGCGACCCGCCGGCTGGCGGAGATCTTCGAGGACGACGCCGTCGATCACCGTCCTTTCGCCAAGGCGATGGCCCGCGCCTACCAGGACCCGCTGCTGCGGCCCAAGCTCCAGCGCACCACCTGGCAGCCGCGCCAGCAGGAGGAGCGCACCCCGGACGACATCGAACCGCCGGGCTGGCTGGGGCTGCTGTCGAAGATCGCCGGATTCCTGGTCGAGAACCTGCTGTGGCTGCTGCTCGGCGTGCTGGTGGTGGTGGTGTTCGCGACCCGCCGCCACTGGCTGCCGTGGCTGGCCGCGGTCACCGCGATGCCGGCGCCCGAACCGCCGCCGGTCGACACCACCGCGCTGGCCCAGGCCGAGCCGCTGCCGCCGGACGTGGCGACCGTCGCCCGCCGCCTGTGGGCCGAGGGCCAGCCGCGTCGCGCATTGGCGCTGCTGTATCGCGCCAGCGTCGAGGCGATGGTCGCGCGGCTCGACGCGCATCCGCCGCCGGGCGCCACCGAGGCCGACTGCCTGCGCCTGTCGCGACGTCTGCCCGAAGCCGAGGACCGCGACGCCTTCCAGCGCATGGTCCGGGTCTGGCAGTACGCCGCCTACGGCCACACCCTGCCCGGCGGCGACGATTTCGAGGCGCTGGTCGGCCTGCTCGCGCAGCGCTTCCGGTGGTCGGCATGAGCGGCGGCGTGAACCGGATGGGCGCGACCCGCGGCGGCAACGGCCTGCGCATCGGCCTGCTCGCGCTGCTCGGCGCGGGCCTGGTCGCGCTGTTCGTGTGGTGGTGGCTGCGCACCTACGAGCGGGTCACCGAGACCATCGACCTGCCGCCGCAGGGCGAAGCGGCCTACAACCCGCTGTACGCGCTCAAGCAGGCGCTGGTCGCCGACGGCCGCAAGGTCGATGCGCGCCAGCGGCTGGACCTCGACAGCCACCCGCTGCGGCCCGCCGACACCCTGCTGATGCTCAGCGACCCGCGCACGCTGTCGAACGAGGACGCCGCGCGCCTGCTCGGCTGGGTCGAACGCGGCGGCCACCTGATCCTCGCCACGCCGCCGCCGGGCAACGTGCTCAACGCCGCCGAGGTGCCGCTGCTGTCGGAGCTGGGCGTCGTCGCGATGGACGGCGACCCGGTGTGCCACGGCCTGCAGGTGGGCAAGGAAAAACCCCATCACGAGTTCTGCCACGGCCGCCGCTTCTATTTCGCCGACGAGGACGCCGATCCGGACGTCGCCGCGCTGTGGGGCGACGACGACAGCGGCGAGTACGCCTACGCCCGCATCCTCCGCGGCAAGGGCAGCGTCGACCTGCTGGCCGACCTGGACTTCCTCGACAACGACCGCTTCGAGAGCGTCACCCACGCCGCGCTCGCGCGCCAGCTCCTGCAGCCGAACTGGGACGCCGGCGGCACCTTCCAGTTGATCTACCGCGCCGACATGCCCTCGCTGCTGCAACTGCTGTGGCGCCACGGCTGGCGCGCGATCGTGCCGGCCGCGCTCGCGCTGCTGCTGTGGCTGTGGATGCGCGCGGAGCGGCTGGGCCCGCTGCGGCCGGCGCCGGCGCCGGACCGGCGTTCGCTGGTCGAGCACGTGCAGGCCAGCGGCGACCACCTCTGGCGCTACGGCCGCCGCAATCTGCTGTACGGCGCGGTCCACGACGCCTTCATGCGCCGGCTGCGCCAGCGCGACCCCTATGCCGCGGCGCTGGAAGGCGCGGCGCAGATCGACGCACTCGCCCGGCGCACCGGCCTGCCCGCCGCCGAAATCGAGGCCGCCCTCCGTTATCCCCGCCCCGGCGATGCCCGCGACTTCGTGCACCGCATCGCCCGCCTCCTGCAGTTGAGGAACCGACTATGACCGATCCGACCACCTCCGCGTCCGCACCGCAGCCGATCGTCGGCGAGGCGCTGGTCGCCCGCGCCGCCGCCGTGCGCGACGAAGTCGCCAAGGCCTTCATCGGCCAGGACGACGTGCTCGAGCAGATCCTGATCGTGCTGCTGGCCGGCGGCCACGTGCTGATCGAGGGCGTGCCGGGCCTCGGCAAGACCCTGCTGGTGCGGGCGCTGGGCCAGGCGCTGGGCTGCGGCCACGGCCGCGTGCAGTTCACCCCGGACCTGATGCCAAGCGACGTCTGCGGCCACGCCGTGTACGACCCCAAGACCGAGCGTTTCGCGATCCGCCGCGGCCCGATCTTCACCAACCTGCTGCTCGCCGACGAGATCAACCGCGCGCCGGCCAAGACCCAGTCGGCGCTGCTCGAGGCGATGCAGGAACAGCAGGTCACCATCGAGGGCACCAGCCACCCGCTGCCGGCGCCGTTCATGACCCTGGCGACGCAGAATCCGGTCGAGCAGGAAGGCACCTATCCGCTGCCCGAGGCCCAGCTCGACCGCTTCCTGCTCAAGGTGCTGATCGACTACCCCTCGCACGCCGACGAAGTGGCGATGGTCGCGGCGGTCGCCGGCGGCCGCGCCGCGGCGCATTTCGACCTGTCGAAGGTCGGCCCGGTGCTCGCCGCCGAGGACATCGTCGCGATGCAGCTCGGCACCGCGCTGGTGACGGTGGACCCGGCGGTGGTCGACTACGCCGTGCGCATCGTGTCCGCCACCCGCAAGTGGCCGGGCATCGCGCTCGGCGCCGGCCCGCGCGGCAGCCTCGCGCTGGTCCGCGCCGCGCGCGCGCAGGCGGTGCTGTCCGGCCGCGACTTCGTCACCCCGGACGACATCCGCACGATCGCCAGGCCCGCGCTGCGCCACCGCATCGCGCTCTCGCCGGAGATGCAGATCGAAGGCCAGACGCCCGACCAGGTGCTCGAAGCGCTGCTCGCCAAGGTCGAAGCGCCGAGGCAGTGATCGCGCCGTGAACAGCGCCGCCCCGCCCCTGCCGCCCGTCGCCTCCGGCGCCCGCCCGCCGCTGCCCGCGGCTGCGCCCACGCGCATCGCGCGCGCGTGGCCGCGCCCGGCGCCGATGCTGGTCGCGGCGCTGGCCGTTGTCGCCGCGCTGGGCCTGGCGGTCCACATCGGCTGGCTGTCGGCGACGGCGTGGCTCGGCGCGTTCGCGACGCTGGCGGCGCTGGCGCTGTTCGATCTGTGGCGGCTGCGGGTCGCGCCCACCCCGGAAGTCGCGCGCGCGCTGCCCGAAGCCTGGCCGATCGGCGTCGAGCGCGAGGTCGAGCTGCGGATCGAGCACTACGGCCGCGCCCAGCGCGTCACCGTCCACGACCTGCATCCCGGCGACTGGGACGCGCACCGCGATCCCGGCGACGGCGAGATGCCGCGCAGCCTCACCCTCGGCCGCGACAGCGTCAGCGTGCTGCGCTATCGGCTGAAGCCGGAGGTCCGCGGCAACTTCACCTTCGCCGGCACCCAGTTGCGGCTGGCCTCGCCGCTGCGGCTGTGGCGGCAGTCGCGCATCGTCGGCGCGCCGCAGGACGTGCGCGTGTTCCCGAACTTCGCGCCGCTGGCCGGCTTCGCGCTGTTCAGCGCCGAACAGGCCTCGCGCCTGGTCGGCGCGCATATCAAGCGCCGCCGCGGCGAAGGCACCGATTTCCACCAGATGCGCGAATACCGGGTCGGCGACAGCCTGCGCCAGATCGACTGGAAGGCCACCGCCCGCGCGCGCAAGCTGATCTCGCGCGAATACCAGGACGAGAAAAACCAGCAGTTGCTGATGGTCGTCGACACCGGCCGGCGCATGCTCGCGCACGAGGGCGGCCTGTCGCACTTCGACCGCGCGCTGGACGCCACCCTGGTCGTGTCCTACATCGCGCTCAAGCGCGGCGACGCGGTCGGCCTGTTCACCGCCGGCGGCGAACAGCGCTGGGTGCAACCGCAGCGCGGGATGGGCGCGATCGACACCCTGCTGCGCGCCAGCTACGACCTGCAGCCGGTGCCGGTCGCCACCGACTACCTGTCCGCCGCCACCGAACTGGCGCTGCGCCAGCGCCGCCGCGCGCTGGTGATGCTGGTGACCAACCTGCGCGACGAGGACATCGAGGACGTGCTCGGCGCCGTGCGCCTGCTCCAGCGCCGCCACCTGGTGGTCGTCGCCAGCCTGCGCGAACGCGACCTCGACGAAGCGCTCGACCAGCCCGTCGCCGACGTCCGCAGCGCCGTCCGCGCCGCCGCCGCCGCCCGCTACATCGCCCAGCGCGCCGCCGCCCACGACCTGCTCCGCAACCACCGGGTGAGCGTGCTCGACGTGACCTGCGAACAACTCCCCGCCGCGCTGGTGGAGCAGTACCTGACGATCAAGCGCAGCGGATTGCTGTGATCCCGCACCCGTCGGGCCGATCGCCTTGCGCCGGCAACCGATGGTGGTCATCGTGCCGTTCTCGGTCATGGACTGAGATGACGGGTCGATAACCTCATCTGGTTTGCTCGTCGCTGGATGCCCGCTATCCCGCTGCCGTAAGAGTCCCTTACAGTCCGCCCGTGCTGCGCCCGTTGTACGCAACTCATCCCGTCGCGGGTTGCAGCGCACCCGCCCATGATCGGCCTTCCAGCGCCTCCCTCGACCAGCATCCGGGCCTCACCTCGCCCTTGCGCGCCGCGTTGGGTGCGCGCGCAGTGCAGCGCGTATATGGCTTGCGACAGGCCGCGCGGGCAAGGTGCGCGGCGCGCCGATCCGGTGGCCCTAAAAATTGGAAAACGTGGGAAATATTGCACACCCCCGCGACACCGGTGGCGCGCAGGGTCGCGGAATTATTTTACGCTATACGTTGCAAAATAGCTCAAGTCATCGCTTTTGAAGTAATAACAGTATTTTGCCCCCGCAACCATGTCGGCAGAAACCATGTAGCACGCTTCCCAGTATTTTTTTCCTCTCAGTTTTTTTCTGACTGAAGAAATATATTCATCGCTTTCAGAGTCATCAATCGTCCCCATTTCCCCATCTCTTAGCATCTGGATCGACTTGAGAGAATATTGATTGAAATCCACCGAGTCTGCTTCTGCAGCGCGAAAAGCCTTGCTTGCCACCAAGGAAATCGTTTCACCCTCTTTACCACCATCAACCTTACATCCAGCGCATAGCAACGCGAAGAAAATTACCGAAATAACCATGTCCATCTTCATTTCAACGCCCCTCGGTTAATAGGTCCAATAACGCTATTTGCGCTGTAGCTGATTAAGAATCCATTCGGCGTCCCAAGAAATCCAGTAAAATCTGGGTCTTTTACTATTCCTGCCGCCCAGTTCGTGATGGAAACGTCGCTTTCTCTGCCAACACTAAATTGCTCTGAATAAGGACCATCTGGAGCACCGTGAGTATGCCACCACCCAGCCGACTTTGAGCATGACGGGCACATCTTGTCCCATGGATTGCATGTTGTTCCGTTTCCAAGGGTCGCTTGCCCTATGAAAAATTTTCTTGTTTTGTTATCGCGGCAAAGCTGCCCGCAAATCTCAATATTTTTGTTCTTGGACATCAAATATACGGCCGCCAACACTGTCTGAGCAGCACTTGTTCTATTGTCAAAGCGCTTTCTACCAGGCGCGCACAGATCGCACGAATCCTTTGCGTTAGTTACACCAACGCCATCCAGGGGGCTTAGGCCAAGTCTGTCCATAGAATTGTTTGGCATGCTTTCTGCATAGACATAAGTTGCAATGCCCCCGCTCAACCCAATCGGGTCGCTCTCAACGTACCTCCCTGTCGCTGGATCATAGTCCCGGAAGTAGTTGTAGTTCATCCCCGTCGCGCTGTCGTACCGCTGCCCGGGGAACCGCATGTCGAACACGAACGCGATGCCGTCGCCGTCCGGGTCCTGCACCGGCGTCGTGTCGCCGAACGCCTCGCCCGTAAGATCCCAGTGCCACACCGTCACGTCGCGCACCGGGTCGATCACGACCCGCGGACTCCCGAGCGCATCGGGCTCGACGTAGTGCAGCTTCTGCCCGGCGCCAGCGCCCGTCAACAGGCCCACCGGCAGATCGCTCAACCACACGACCTGCTGGAGCGGCTTTCCGGCGGCATCGTAATCACCCAGCCAACGACCGTCCGGGGCGTAGAGCGTCAGCACCGTCTGACCGCTCACCGTCTTGCTCACGCGCTCACCACGGCCGTTGTAGCCGTAGGCCGCGGTCTGCACGCCACCGGCCTTCACCGCCACCATCCGCCCCGCCTGGTTGTAGACGAATTCCTTGGTGGTGCCGCCGATCGACGTGGTGTTGCCCATCGCGTCGTAGGCGCGTGCGATGCCCGCCACGCCCTGCAGCTTGTGGTCCGTCGCACCGTAGGTATAGATCTGTGCTGACGCGCCCTGCGTGCGGCTGGTGCGGTTGCCGGTCGCGTCGTAGGCGTAGGCTTGCAGCACGGCGTTCGTCATTCCGTCCTGCGCGCTGGTCAGTCGGCTCAAGGCATCGTAGCCGTACACCCGCAGCGGCGGATCGGCCTGGTCGCCATCGCGCAGCCACTTCAGATTGCCGACCTCGTCGAACTGATAGCCCAGGCTCAGACCACCCACTGCCGTGTCCTGCACGATGCCCGGCTGGCCGTTGAGGTTCAGGGTGCGGTTCATCACCCGCGCGTTGCCCCACGTCCACTGCGCCACCGGGCCGAACGGGTGATAGGTCGCTGATACCAGCAACGACTGGCGCGTGCCGCTCAGCGGCGTGACGCCGAGGCCGGTCATCCGTCCCTGGTAGTCGCGCACGAAGTCGATAACGGTGCCGTCCGGATAGGTCATCGACGCCAGCCGCCCGTTGGCGAGGACGGACCACTGGAGCGTCAGCGCCTGCCCGTTCGTGCGCTGGACCTTCCGGACCAGATCCCCGAAGCGGTTGTAGCAATAGCTGGTGCTGCCGCTACCATCGCTCATCCTCGACAGGCGTCCGGTCAGGAACGTCTCGCCCGCTGCGCAGTCGGTCGTAGCCGTGTCGTACAGATAGGCCACGTCCTCTCCCGTGCCTGGATAATCCATGGCCGTCGGCCTGCTCAGCACGTCGTACAGGATGGCGGTCGTCACGCCACGGGCGTCGGTCGTCGACGTGCGATTGCCGGCGATGTCGTAGTCGCTGGTCGCGACGCCGGTATCCGGGCTCTGCAACTGCACCAGATCGTCGAAGCCGTTGTAGGTGTAGACCGTGTCCAGCCCCTTCGGGTCGGTCACGCGCACGACCCGGTCGAGGGCGTCGTACTGGACGTGGGTCTGTGCGGCAATGCCGCCCACATCGGCCACCGTCAGCGTGGTCCGCCCCAATGGGTCGTTCGTGGTGTCGGTCTTGCGCAGCAGCGCATCGGTCGTGCGCGTCGGCAGGCCCTCCGCGTCGTACTCGAACGTCGTCGCGTGGCTGTAGGCGTCGACCTGGCTTTGCAGGCGACCGAGCGTGTCGTAGGTCCTGCTCAAGGTGCGGCGGATTGTGCCGCTGGCATCGACGACGTTCTCGCCGGTCCGGTCGCCCGCAGCGTTCAGGCTGTACTGGATCGTGTTGCCGCGGTTGTCGCCGACCGCGATCAACCGTTCTGCCGCATCATAGGTGAATGCCGCATCCATGCCATCCGATTGCAGGACACGCTTGATCGCGCCGAACGGGTAGTACCAGAAGCGCGTGATCCGGTCGTCGCTCTCGCTGGCGCCGTTCGTGCCCCGGACCTTGCGTGCCGCAGTCCAGCCGCGGATGTTGTACTCCACGTCCGTGGTCACGCCGTTCGCATCGATGATCGACATCGGACGACCGGCACCGTCGCGACTGGCGACTTCCACGACCTGGTTCAGCGCGTTGGTGGTCTTCCACAGGTCGCCCTTGCGCCATGGGCAGGTCGTCGGCGCCGTCGCACAGGTCGCTTCGTCGGTCATGCGGTAGGTGTACGTCACGATGTCCTGCACGTCCGTCCGCGGACCATCGACGGAGATCAGCAACCCGACCGTCGGGCAGACGCCCCCGGTGACGTCGGCCGACTCGCAGTAGATATAGGCCACCGTCCTCGATGCCAGCGTCGCCGGATCGATCCGGCTGACCGTGGCGAGCTGGTTGCGGGCGTTGTAGGTCCAGACCATCTTCGCACGCAAGGTGCCCGATGCATCGAAGACACGCTGCTGGAGGATGCGCCCGCTAACCGGATCGCGATCGACCTCGGTCCGCCGCTGCTCGGGCGTGCCGTAGGCCTCGATGGTGGCGGTCCGATACGCGCCGGCGTACTCGTAACGCGTCTCCACGCCGCGGCCATCGAGCATCGACTGTATCCGGCCATCAGCGCCATAAGTGTACGAGCGAGCACCCGCACTATCGGTTTTGTTCAATATTCTGCGATAGTTTCCCGACTGAATATCATAGCTGCTTGTACCGCCGGACGCTGTCTGCACGACAGCAACATCCTCGTTCGGATAGCTGACCTGGGTCAGTTCGTTGGGATTGCCCAGCATCCGGCTTGCGGTCACCCGGCCGCGGGCGCCATACGAGAACGAACCGATGCGCTGGCTGAACTCGTTCACGATGCCGGTCAGCAGGTGTTTCTGGTCCGTGGCGCCTGCCAGTCCCGACTCGTTGTAGTAGTAGAACCGCATCGACCAGTCCGGATTGAGGACGCTGGCCAGGTTGTTGTCGGCATCGTAGGTGTAAAGGTACTGACTGCCATCCGGCAGCGTGATCGTCTGCAGGAGGTTGTCGTGGTAGCCGAAGCGCAGCACCCGCCCCTGCCCATCCGTCACCGTCGAGATCAGCTTGTCGACGTAAGCGATCGTCACGTCGTTGAGCGGATCTTCGGGATGGCGCACCGCAATCAGGTAGCCGTCGTAATCGAATTCCCGGACCTCGCCGTCCGGCATCCGCAGACGCCAGCCGACGCCATTGCTGTGCAGGTATTCCAGGACGCGGTCGGTGGAAGTCTGCCCACGGTATCGGTTACCGCTGACGAGCGAGTAGCCCTCGAAATTCCCCTGCTCATCGATGTGATCGAATTGCTGGCCCGCACTGACGCCGAAGATGACGCGATCGCTCCAGGTATGGTTCCATGCCACCGCGAAGCCGGGGTTGTTGCGGAACTGGCGCAGCGAGCGGTAGTAGCGGGTGAAGGTGGTGCCGGCGAACACGAAATCCGGTTCCTGACGCTGCTTCTCGCCGGTCGCCGGGTAGACGGGGTGGGGGCTGCCCGCACAGCTCGCGCACTGCTGGATCGGCACCGTGATGTAGGCGATGTCGGTATTGCGGGGGCGACAGACGTTGGCCTGCTTGTACGTGGCCTCATCCACGATCATGCCGACCGGCCTGAAGCCGTCCTGGCAGTACAGCGTTTCCTTCTTGGTGATGACCCAGTTCCAGGACTTGGTGGCCCCGCTGGTGCAGGTCGCCTGTGTCGTCAACCGCTTCGACTGGTCGTAGAGGACATCGGCGTGCGTGATCGGGTTGAGCGTGGGGTTGATCACGGGGTCCGCGTAGTCCTGGAACGGCGTGCTGCCGGTGATCGTGCAGCCGGTCCAGCTCGACGCCAGCCGCTGCTCGACGGATGCGATCAACGCCGCTTCATCGCCGCACCAGTCGGCGGTCGCATACTTGGGGTCGGGCGGCAACGTGGCGCAACTGCCCTTGCCCTGCCCGTACAGGCCGATATCGGCGTAATACATCGGCCCGTAGAACGTCGTCGCCGGACGCCTGCGAATCCAGTACTGCATCCGCAACGTGGTGGCGGTCATCTGCACCGTCGCCATGTGTTCCAGCAGCGAATCCACGCCGTAGTAGAGATTGCCGCTGCGCAAGCCCGTCTCGGCCTGGTCGATCGTGTCGTAGCAATGGCTGGACGTGCAGTAGGTCGGCGGGGGCGTGGTCGGTGCGACCTGGGCCACGGCGCCGACGACGGCCAGCGTCGCAAGCACGACGATCAACAGCGCACCGAGTCTCCGATGACGGGACACACGCCCATGCGTGCGAAAACCACCTGATTCTGTCTTCATCGAGCCTCTTCCCTCTTCGATCGTGAGTGGTCATGCGCTGGCGGCGCGGCAGTGACCAGAGATGACATCTTCCAATTGGACGCGCTCAAGGCCTGCGACGCTGAAGCGGTATCCAGCATTTTTGACGCCCCAATCAAGCCGCCATCCCGGGCCGGTCATGCGCCTCGTATCGGATACGCCAGCAGATCTCCTCGCGATGCACGGGCACCTCCCGCGGTGCATGGATGCCGATGCGCACCTGGTTGCCGAACCGTGCCCGCTGCGGGCCTCTGTAGCGGTCCTCGCCGAACGACACCGTCACGTCCTCGCCGATCCGCAAGGACTCGCCGGACAGCATCGACACCAGGTAGCAGTGCTTGCGATGTGGCCTGCGATGGAGCGGCGGGACGACCGCATCGGCCTCGTCGAGGATCGCGATGTGATCCGGGGCGGCGATCGCCACCGTGTAGTGATTGTGCAGCTTGGATCGGATCGTCAGGCGCACGATGTCGCCGGTATCCATGCGCTGGTAGATGGTACCGGCGCAGCCGTTCGAGCCGTCGCGGTAGTGCTCGAGGATATCGTATTTGACGCCATCGAAGGTATCGAATTCGCGACTGGCCGGTGACCGCGTACCGATCTCCCGATTGACGTAAGCATCTCTGGATAGATCGGCCTACTGCTGGGAAGCCATGCTCATGTTTGCAACTTCCTGGCAGCAAGGGTGACAACGAAGAATTCGCTTCTATCCGCTTCGGGCACTTTCGAGAGGTCTGCGTCTCCGTAATCGGCGTAATTCGCATATTTTGCGTTTGGGTAGTATCCGCCCCAGAAATACAGCACCTTCGTCTTCCCGGCGAAGATTTCGTCGTAGTCCATCGCCGGCATGAACCGCGTCTCGCGCTCGTCGCCCGTTGCGCGCAGGATGCCGGCCGCCCCCTTGAACGCCCAATGGCAGACGCCCTTGCCGTAGTAATCCTCATCGAGCAGGCGATCCGCGTAAACGATGGCTTCGTAGGTATTGGCGCCGACCGGCGTCCAGGTCAGATCGGGCAGATGGGTGATGCGGCCGGCAACACCCGCCACTGGATCGACCTTGCCGCATTCGTCCTCGTTCGAGACGTCGTACTGCGCATTGCCCGTGATCACGCCGAACGGCCCCGGTGCATTCTCGATGGTCATCGTCAGTTGATACGCCTGCTGCGGATGCGGCTGCTCGCGAACAGGGATCGTGGATGCGTTGTCGTCGGTCATGAACAGGGACTCCAGTCTGGAACACGCGGACGCACCCAGTGCCAGGAACAGCAGGAGGCACGCCGGAAAGAAGTGGGAAGCGAGTCGATGGAAGAGCATGTCGATCCTTCGTTGCAGGCGCACCGGGAGGGTATGCGTGCAGGTTTTTTTTGCTCTCAAAAAGCCGCGAGAACGCCCGCATTCCACCTGCGCACCGGCTCTGCCGTGAAGGCGCGTGGCCTCGGCGAGCGGCGGCACTATCGCCAGCGTCCGACGACATGGACGCGCCGGCCTCGCGCCGGACACATTTCGACATCCTTTCCCCGGGGCCCCGCGCTAGGCTGGCGCCTACCTCGATCCGCGCCCCGGGAGCGCCCGCCATGAAAGCCGCCGTCTTCGTCTCCGTCGCCACCCTCGCCGCACTGGCCGCGGTGTCCGCGTCCGACCTGCGCGCCGGGCCGCTGCGCGAACGCATGCGCGAGCGCATGCAGCAGCGCGCGGGCGGCGACGACGGCATGGGCAGCGCCTTCGGCGGGGCGATGAGCTGCGCCGACTGGGCGAAGCGGGTGGACCGGCTGGGCGAGCGCATGCAGGGGCGCGAACACGGGCCGGCGCCGGATCGCGCCGACATCGCCTACGGGCCGGCGCCGCGCGAGCGGCTCGACGTGTATCTGCCGAAACCGGCCGCGCGCGGCGGCGCGCCGGTGATCGTCATGGTCCACGGCGGCGGCTGGTGCGTCGGCGACAAGGCGATGGCGGGCGTCACCGCCAACAAGGTCGCGCGCTGGGTCTCGCAGGGCGTCGTGTTCGTGTCGGCGAACTACCCGATGGTCAACGACGGCGCCGACGCGCGCGCGCAGGGCGGCGAAATCGCGCGCGCGACCGCCTACGTGCAGGCGCACGCCGCCGAGTGGGGCGGCGATCCGGCGAAGGTCGTGCTGATGGGCCATTCGGCCGGCGCCCACCTGGTGTCGCTGGTCAACGCCGACGACGCGCTGCGGCGGCAGGCCGGGGTGCGCCCGCTGCTGGGCACGGTGTCGCTGGATGCCGGCGCGATCGACGTCGTGACCCAGATGCCGAACGTCTATCCCTTCCTCAAGCAGCGCTACCTGGAAGCCTTCGGCGACGACGAGGCCGGCTGGAAGGCGGCGTCGCCGTACCACCGGCTCGATCGCACCGCGGCGCCGTGGCTGGGCGTGTGCTCGACCCAGCGCAAGGACGATCCCTGCGGCCAAGCCGACGCCTACGCCCGCAAGAGCCGCGCTCTCGGCCTGCGCGCCGAGGTGCTGCCCGAGCCGATGGGCCACGGCGCGATCAACAAGGAGCTCGGCGAGGACAACGCCTACACCCGCGCCGTCGAGGCATTCCTGGCGAGCCTCGACCCGGCGCTGGCGGCGCGGCTGCGGCGCTGAGCCGTCGCGCCGCCGCGACGACGCCGCGAGCGATCCCGCGACGGGCGACCCCGCAACGGGCGACCGCGCGGCGAGCGATCAAACGTCGACCGGCGGCGCCGCGATCAGCCGCGCCAGGAAGTCGAAATAGCCCTCGATGTAGACGCTCTCGCCGTTGCCGTCGAGCAGGAACGGATTCATCAGCGTGTGGCGCAGGATCACCAGCCGGTCGCGGTCGGGATCGGCGTCGTCGAGCGCGTCCGCGGGCAGGCCGAGCGCCGCCAGCACGCGCGCGGTGTCGGCCTCGCCCATGGTCTCGCGGCGCAGCGTGGTGATCGAGCCGAAGTGCTCGCCGAGCTGCAGCGGCTTGGTCGGATCGGCGCTGAGCGCGCGATGCAGGCCGCGCACGAAACGGTTCATCGCCGCCACGTCGCGGTTGCCGTGCGGATTGATCGCGAGGCAGACGAGGTTGCTGTCCGGCGCGAACGGCACCACTGCCGTCGCCCGCGGCGCGATCCGCGCGATGAAGCGGTCGGCGGCGGCGAGGAACGCCTCGGTGTTGCGGATGCTCTGCGCCGGCAGGCGGCCGAAATGGGCGTGGTCCAGCGGCATCACCCGGTGGGTGACGTACACCGCCGCGGCCATCGCGCCGGGCTTGGAGCCTTCGGGAATGTAGCGGCCGAGCTGGCGGTGGCGCTGGAAGTAGTCGCCGTCGGCGACACGGTCGAACACGTAGTCCGCACCTTCGGACAGCAGCCCGATCGCGCGCTGGTCGCGGCACAGGAACGCGCCGGCGCCGTACGGCAGGTAGCCGAGCTTGTGCGGGTCGATGGTGATCGCGTCCATGCGCGGCATCGCGCCGACTGCGGCGTGGACCGCGGGACTCGGGAACGACGCGAACTCGGCGCCGACCGCGTCGGCGCTGCGCAGGCCGCCGCCGGGGCCGCGGAACAGGGTCGCCAGATAGCCGCCCCAGGCGGCGTCCAGGTGCAGCGCCATGCCCAGCCCCTCGCGGCGCAGGCGGTCGCGCAGGTCGGCGAGGCCGTCGAGCGGATCGATCGTGCCGAACTCGGTGCTGCCGAGCACACCGACGGTCATCAGCACCGGCTGGCGCGCGCGGCGGCAGGCGTCGAGCGCATCGGCCAGCGCGTCGAGGTCCAGCCGCATCGCCTTGCCGGGGATCAACCGCAACTGGGCGCGGCCGAGCCCGAGCAGCTTCGCGCCCTTGCTCCACGAGTAGTGCGCGGTGGCCGGCGCGAACACCAGCGGCGTCGACAGCGCCGGATGCCGCGCGAGAAACGCCGCGAGCCCCAGCGTCTCCAGCCGCGCGTCCTCGACCCGGCGCGACCAGCGCGCGCGTTCGTCGGCGGGCATAGCGGCCAGCGCATCGCCCCAGCGCGCGTACAGCGCGGTCGCCTCGGCCGGCAGCAGGTTGAACGCGGCCCAGTCGTCGTCGGGCAGCTCCGGCAGCGGCGCGCCCGCCGCGCGCAGCGCCACCGGGAACGCCTTCAGCGCCAGCGCCAGGCGCAGGCCCTGCACGTTCGCCAGCGTGCCGCCGGAGGTGAGATGGCCGAACGCACAGTCGGGCCGGGCGGGATCGCTGGCGTAGCCGACCATCGCCGCAAGCTGCAGGCCGGCCTTCAGCTCCAGGTCGATGGTGACCGGCGCGGCGTCGGCGCTGACGTTGTTGGGGTTGTACGGCAGCGCCAGCATCTGCGCGACCAGCCCGGGCAGCAGCAGGTCGCTGACCATGTGGCCGATGTAGCGCGGACTGTGGAACGGCACGCTGCGCTTGAGCGCCGCCGACAACTGGTGCAGCTCGTGCCGCAGCCGCGATTCGAAGTCGGTGTAGTCCGCGCGGCGGTTGGCGCCGGTGGGGATCGCCGGCGCGTCCTCGGGATGCAGATTGCGGCGCCAGTAGACGTGGTCGCGCAGGAAGCCGACGACCAGCGATTCCAGCAGGTCGTCGTTCTCGGCGTACGGACCGAGGAAGCACGGGTACAGCGCGGGATCGGCGCTCATGCCGGCGCTCCGCAGAGGCTGTCGAGCGCCAGCGCGGTCATCCGCGCGAGCCCGCGTTCGCGTTCGTCCGCGGGCATGTGCTCGTCGCGTTCGAGATGGTCGCTGACGGTCAGCAGCGCCAGCGCGGCGACGCCCTCGCGCATCGCCAGTCCGTACAGCCCGGCCGATTCCATGTCGATGCCGAGGATGCGGTGCCGGCGCAGCCGCGCGACGAGGTCCGGATCGCCGTCGTAGAAGCAGTCGGTGCTGAAGACGTGGGCGACGCGCACCGGCAGCGATTGCCGGCCGGCGGTGTCGGCGACCGCGCGCAGCAGCGCGAAATCGGCGCACGCGGCGAGGTCGTGGTCGCCGAAGTGCAGGCGGTTGAAGCGCGAGTCGGTGCTGGCGCCCTGCGCGACCAGCAGGTCGCCCAGGGCCACGTCGCCGACGCCGCCGCAGGTGCCCAGGCGCACGATCCGGCGCACGCCGTAGACGCGCGCGAGTTCGGTGGCGTAGATCGCCGACGACGGGATGCCCATGCCGCTGCCCAGCACCGACACCGGCCGCCCGCACCACGTGCCGGTGTAGCCGAGCATGTTGCGGCGGGCGTTGAATTCGACCGCGCCGTCGAGGAATTCGCGGGCGATGTGGCGCGCGCGCAGCGGGTCGCCCGGGAACAGGACGGTGTCGGCGATGGCGCCGGGATCGGCGTCGAGGTGCGGTGTGCTCATGCGGAAGACGCCTGCGCCGGAGCGCGTTCGGTGAGGAAACAGCGGCCCGCCGCCAGCGGCGGCAGGCGCAGATGGGTGGCGAGGCCCTGGCCGAGGTCGGCGAACGAGTCGCGGCGGCCCAGCGCGCGCGGCGCCAGCCCCGGCGCGTACGCCAGCAGCGGCACGGCCTCGCGGGTGTGGTCGCTGCCGGGCCAGGTCGGGTCGCAGCCGTGGTCGGCGCTGAGCACCAGCAGGTCGTCCGGACGCAGCGCGGCGAGCAGCGCCGGCAGGCGCGCGTCGAAGGCTTCGAGCGCGGCGCCGTAACCCAGCGGATCGCGGCGGTGGCCGTACACGCTGTCGAAATCGACGAAGTTGACCGCGACCAGCGCGCCGTCGCCCGCGCCCGCGAGCGCGGCCAGGGCCGCGTCGAACAGCGCGTCGTGGCCGCTGGCCGGGCGCACCGACGCCACGCCGCGGTGGGCGAAGATGTCGCCGATCTTGCCGACCGCGATCACCGCGCCACCGGCCGCGTCCACGGCGTCGAACAGCGTCGGCGCCGGCGGCGGCAGCGCGTAGTCGCGACGATGGCCGGTGCGCGCGAAGCCGGTCTCCGGGGTGCCGGTGAAGGGCCGCGCGATCACCCGGCCGATGTCGTAGGGCGCCAGCAGCAGCCGCGCGAGCTCGCACAGCGCGTGCAGCCGCTGCAGGCCGAAGGTCTCCTCGTGCGCGGCGATCTGCAGCACCGAGTCGGCGGAGGTGTAGACGATGGGCTTGTCGCTGGCCATGTGCTCGGCGCCGAGCCGGGCGATGATCTCGGTGCCGGAGGCGTGGCAGTCGCCGAGCACGCCGGGCAGGTCGCCCTGCTCGATCAAGGCGCGCAGCAGTTCGGGCGGGAACGAGCGTTCGTGCGCCGGGAACAGCCCGAACGGGCGATCCAGCACCACGCCCATGCTTTCCCAGTGGCCGGACGGCGTGTCCTTGCCGCAGGCGCGTTCGACCATGAAGCCCCAGCTCGCCTGCGGCAGCGGCAGATCGAGGAACCCGGCCGCCGCGCGGCCGCGCGCCTGCGCGTGCGCCTGCGGCAGGCCCAGGCGGGTCAGCGCGGGCAGCCGCAGCGGGCCGCGCGGCGCTTCGGCGCAGGCGGCGGCGATATGGCCGAACGTGTCGGCGCCGGCGTCGCCGTAGGCGTCGGCGTCCGGCGCCGCGCCCAGGCCCAGCGAATCGAGCACCACCCACACGGCGCGCGGCATGACGGCCCGGCCCCGCTCAGGCGGCCGGCGCGGCGAGCGCGGCGGCGATCTCGGTGAACAGGCCGCTGGCGCCGATGCGGAAGCGCGCCGGCGTCACCCATTCGACGCCCAACCGGGCCTCGGCCAGCGCGACGTAGGCCTGCGCCGCGGCCAGCGTGCGGAGACCGCCGGCCGCCTTGAAACCGCACAGGCCGCCGCCGGCCGCGATCTCGTCGAGCATGATCGTCGCGGCGTCGAGGGTGGCGTTGACCGCGACCTTGCCGGTCGAGGTCTTCAGGAAATCCACGCCCGCGGTCAGGCCGATCCGGCAGGCGGCGCGGATCCGCGCCGGCGACCCCAGTTCGCCGGTCTCCAGGATCAGCTTCAGCGACGCGCGTCCGTCGCAGACCTCGCGGCAGGCGTCGACCCCGCGCCGCGCCGCATCGGTGCGGCCTTCGATCAACGCGTGGTAGGGCAGCACCAGGTCGATCTCGTCGGCGCCGGCGGCGATCGCGCGCCGGGTCTCGCGGGCGATGCGCGCGGCATCGTCGCCGCCGTCGGGGAAGTTCACCACCGTCGCGACTTTCACCCCGGCGCCGGCCATCGCCTCGCGCACCGCCAGCACGTATTCCGGATACACGCACAGCGCCGCCGGCAGCCCGGCGGGCAGGCGCGCGGCGTCGCACAGGGCGCGGATCGCCGCGGGCGTGTCGTCTTCGCCGAGGCTGGTGAGGTCGAGCAGCGGCAGCAGGCGCGCGGCGAGCGCGGCGGACGGAGACATGGACACGACGGCGGATCCCTGCACAGGAACGAGGGCGCCAGCCTAGGCAGCCCGGCGACCCCGCGCCTTGATCATGCGCAAGCCGGGCGCGGTTCGCGCCTCCCCGCCGCCGGCCCGTCAGCCCGCGACCGTCACCCGCCAGCCGTCGCCGGTCTCGGCCCAGTCGATCTGCACCGGCAGGAATGTCTCGATCAGCCGCGCGTTGCTCGACAGGTGGTCGCTGATCGCCGCGGTCGTGAACGTGCCGCCGCCGGCCAGCGCCATCGGCAGCAGCAACTGGTCGGACAGGTGTTCGCCGACGCAGGCGCGGGCGTCGAGATAGGCCCTTACCTCGGTCGCCAGCCGCTCCGCGACCGACTCCGCCGACCGCCCGCGCTCGCCGTGACCGGTGAACACCTCGAGGTGATGCGCATGGCGCACGTGCACCAGCAGCGCGTTGCCCGGACCGATCGACGGCCGCACCTGGCGCTGGTGCAGCGCGGTCGTCGGCAGCTTCAGCCGCCGCGCCAGCGTCTCCAGTTCGCGCGTGCCGATGCCGGCGGCGAGGCCCGACAGCAGCGCCGTCGCCTCGATCGATTCGAGTGCGCCGCGCGCGCCGAAGTCGAGCCGTGCCAGCGACGGCGCCGGCTGCACGGTCGCGTGCGCGATGCCGCCGCCGGCGGGAAAGAAGCCCGGGCGCTCGATCTCCAGCGTCGCCTCGATCCCGAACCGGCGCAGCGACGGCAGGTAGGTGTCGACGAGGAAGTCCGCGCTCGGCGCCAGCGGGTTGTGGGTGCCGCCCTCCAGCCGCAGCCGCGACGGCCGGTCGCAGCGCCACAGCGGCGGCAGCACGGTCTGCAGCACCAGCATCGCCGACCCGGCGCTGCCGGTGGCGAACGCGTAGTCGCCGGCCGTCACCGGGCCGGGCGTGAAGCGCAGCGTGGTCGCGCCGAGTTCGGCGCCTTCCACATAGGCGTTGCCGATCTTCGCCGCGGCGTTGACCGCGGTCAGGTGCTGGCGCATCAGCCCCGGCTTCGAGCGCTTGGCGCGGATGCGCGTCATCGCGAAGCCGGTGCCGGTGCACAGGCTCAGGCTGAGCGCGGTCCGCAGCAGTTGCCCGCCGCCGGCCGCCCCGTCGAGTTCGATCATGTCCATGGGTCGTATCGTCTTGCGTGTTTGCGGAATCGTCGGATTTTCGATTCAGTCGCTCGTCGAGGCGACGAGCCCGACGATCCGGTCGGTACCGGCCGCATGCACGGTCCAGAAATAAGTGCCCCACCAATCCCGGCCTTCTTCGAAGTAATTCGACGAGGCATCGCTCCAGCGGAAAATGACGCAATCGCCCTGCAACCCGTCGAACAACATGTCGAGCCACGTGAAGAATGCGGCGCTCTGCTCGTTGGATGTGCCAGACAGCGGATACGGAGGATCCAGGAAGGCGTGGGACAACGTCGCGCGCCATTGTCCATCCAGGGGGAACGGCACGCAGTTTTCAGGGGCTTCCCTGTCACCCGACCAGAACATGTGGTTCAGGTGAGCCGTCGTTCTGCCTCGAACCAGCAGGCGGCGACCGACAAGGTCGATTCCGCACCCCAGAAACCCGGCCTTGTCGATCGACTCACCCTCGCCCAACGCGTCCGGGTCGACTTCCATTCTCGGCAAACTCCAGCGTGGTCGTTTGCCGGATCGGGAGAGTGCCACAACCCTGTCCCACCAGGCATTGTAGTGTTCCTTGACGCATTCGAGTGTCGCCAGCGCCACGGCACGATGCACGCCACGGTCGCCCCCATCCGCGCCTTCCAGCGCGAACGGCACGCATTCGAGCACCACACCCAACGCCTTCCAGCGCGCCATCAGGCTGTCGAATTCTGGATCTTCGATCCGCTTCATCGCCTCACTCCCCATGCAGGACACATTGTCCGCGCCGATGCCCGGCGCGGACAACACTCACCCCTTCACGCACACCACCTGTCGCAGCGTATGCACGATCTCGACGAGGTCGGCCTGCGCCGCCATCACCGCGTCGATCGGCTTGTACGCGGCCGGCGACTCGTCGACCACGTCGGCGTCCTTGCGGCATTCCACGTGCGCGGTCGCGGCGATGTGGTCGTCCAGCGAGATCAGCTTCTTCGCCTGGGTGCGGCTCATCACGCGGCCGGCGCCGTGGCTGCAACTGCAGAAGCTGTCCTCGTTGCCGAGGCCGCGCACGATGAAGCTCTTCGCGCCCATGCTGCCCGGGATGATGCCCAGCTCGCCCTTGCGCGCGCTCACCGCGCCCTTGCGGGTGACGTGGACGTCCTTGCCGAAGTGGTGCTCGCGCTGCACGTAGTTGTGGTGGCAGTTCACCGCCTCGGCCTGGGCCTCGAACGGCTTCGTGATCACCGTGCGCAGCGCCTCGACCACGTGCCGCATCATGATCTCGCGGTTCATGCGTGCGTAGCGCTGCGCCCAGTCCACCGCGAACACGTAGTCCGCGTAGTACTGGCTGCCTTCCGGCAGGTAGGCGAGGTCCTGGTCGGGCAGGTTGATCATCCAGCGGCGCATCTCCTGCTTCGCCAGCTCGATGAAGTGCGTGCCGATGGCGTTGCCGACGCCGCGCGATCCCGAGTGCAGCATCACCCACACGCGATCCGCCTCGTCCAGGCACAGCTCGATGAAGTGGTTGCCGGTGCCGAGCGTGCCGAGGTGCTTGAACTGGTTGGTGTTCTTCAAGCGCGGGTGACGCTCGCAGATCTTCTCGAAGTCCGCGACCAACTGCGACCAGCCCTCGACCGCCAGCGCCGGCGGCGTGTCCCACGCGCCCTTGTCGCGGCCGCCGCGGGACGGACTGCGGCCGTGCGGGGCCGCGCGCTCGATCGCGCTGCGGATACCGGACAGATTGTCCGGCAGGTCGCTGGCGACCAGCGTGGTGCGCGCGGCGATCATGCCGCAGCCGATGTCCACGCCGACCGCCGCCGGCACGATCGCGCCGATCGTCGGCACCACCGAGCCCACGGTCGCGCCCTTGCCCAGGTGCACGTCGGGCATCACCGCGATCCAGCGATGGATGAAGGGCAGCTTCGCGATGTTCTGCAACTGCTTGCGCGCCTCGTCCTCCAGCGGCACCCCGCGGGTCCACAGCTTGATCGGCGCCGAACCCGGCTCGTGGATGATGTCGTGGGTCAACGGTTGCATGTCGGAATCCTCGCATGGCGAAAAAAGTGGAGGCGGGACGGGCGTCGGGAGCGGGCGTCGCGAACGACGCGTCCCGTCGCCGGTGGCGGCTGCGCCCGGCCGGCCCCATTGCCGGCCGGGACTGCGCCCTGGCCTCGCCTCGATCGAAACGGTCCCGCCGGCGTGGGCCGCGCCTGATGCGCCACCCTCGTGTCGTCGGGACGACAGCAACAAGGCAATCATCGTGCCAACACGCGGAGAATCTCCGTATCCCATTGCCTGAAAAGGATTTTCCTGATTTTCAGGCGCGACAGCCCGACCGACCGCATCGTTGGTTGCGTATATGATCGGATCGTTTTTTATCGGATCGGATCATGCGCAGACCGCAGGTGGTGTTCGGCATGCTCGGCACCCAGATCGACGCCGGCACGGGGCCGGGACGCTGGGAAAAATGGCGGCCGACGATCTCGCTCGGCCAGCACGAGGACTTCGTGGTCGACCGGCTGGAACTGCTGGTCGACGAGCGTCGCTACAACCGGCTCGCGCAGCAGGTGCAGGACGACTTCGCGCAGATCTCGCCGGAGACCGCGCTGCATCGCCACGACACCTACCTCGCCGATCCCTGGGATTTCGAGGGCGTCTACGCGACGCTGCACGACTTCGTGCACGACTACGCGTTCCGTCCGGACGACGAGGACTACTACATCCACATCACCACCGGCACCCACGTCGCGCAGATCTGCTGGTTCCTGCTGGCCGAGAGCCGGCGGTTCCCCGGTCGTCTGCTGCAGACCTCGCCGCCGCGCAAGCAGGGCGGCGGCGATCCGGGCAGCTTCACCGTGATCGATCTCGACCTCTCGCGCTACGACCTGATCGCCCAGCGCTTCGCGCAGCAGCGGCTGCAGGATCGCGACCTGCTCAAGGGCGGCATCGCCACCCGCAATCCGGCGTTCAACCGGATGATCGAGCAGATCGAGACCGTGGCCACGCGCTCGAAGGCGCCGATGCTGCTGATGGGCCCCACCGGCGCCGGCAAGAGCCAGTTGGCCAGGCGCGTGTTCGAGCTGAAGAAGCTCAAGCACCAGTTGCCCGGCCGGTTCGTCGAGGTGAACTGCGCCACGCTGCGCGGCGACGGCGCGATGAGCGCGCTGTTCGGCCACGTCAAGGGCGCGTACACCGGCGCCGGCGGCGATCGCGCCGGCCTGCTGCGCTCGGCCGACAAGGGCCTGCTGTTCCTCGACGAGATCGGCGAACTCGGGCCGGACGAGCAGGCGCTGCTGCTGCGCGCGCTGGAGGAGAAGCGCTTCCCGCCGGTCGGCGGCGACCGCGACGTGGAAAGCGACTTCCAATTGATCGCCGGGACCAACCGCGACCTGCACGACGCGGTGGCCCGCGGCCGCTTCCGCGACGACCTGCTGGCGCGGCTCAACCTGTGGACCTACCGCCTGCCCGGACTGGCCGAGCGCAGGGAGGACATCGAGCCCAACCTCGACTTCGAGCTGGAGCGCTGGTCGCGCGAACACGGCGCGCGGGTCGCGTTCAACCGCGAGGCGCGCGAGCGTTACCTGCGCTTCGCGACCTCGCCCGATGCGGCCTGGCCGGGCAATTTCCGCGACCTCGGCGCGTCGGTGATGCGGATGGCGACGCTGGCCGAAGGCGGTCGCATCGACGTCGCGCGGGTGGACGAGGAGATCGCGCGCCTCGCGGCACTGTGGCGCGCGCCGGCGCGGGCGTCGGTGCTCGACGCGCTGCCGGGCGTGGACGCGGGCGCGCTCGATCGCTTCGACCGCGTGCAGCTCGAAGAGGTGGTCCGGGTCTGCCTGCGCACGAAGTCGCTGTCCGAGGCCGGTCGCCAGTTGTTCGCCGTCTCGCGCGCGCAGCGCAGCAGCACCAACGACGCCGACCGCCTGCGCAAGTACCTGGCGAAGTTCGGGCTGGACTGGGCGACGCTGCGGGACGCGGCCGGCTGAGGGCCGCGCGGCCCGGCCCCGGCGCAACGCAGACCCGGGCAGCTCAGGCCCGGCGCTGGCGGCTGTCGCCGGCGGAATCCCCGCCGTGGGCCAGGCGGATCAGTTCGGCCACGTTGAGGATCTCGACCCGGCGGCCGGTGACGGCGATGACGCCGTCGTCCTGCAGCCGGCTGAAGCCGCGGCTGACCGTTTCCAGCGCGAGCCCGAGGAACCGCGCGATGTCCTCGCGGCTCATCGGCAACTGGAACTGGCGATCGGACTGGCCGACGTTGCGGTAGCGCTCGCCGAGGCTGTGCAGGAACAGCGCGATGCGTTCGTTGGCCTGGCGGCGGACGAGGATGCCGAGATGGTCGTGGTCGCGGCCGACGCTCTGGCCGATCACGCGCAGCAACTGCTGCTGCAGGCTGGGGATCTGCGCGGCGACCATGGACAACTGGTCGTACGGGATCTCGCAGACGTTGCCCGCGGTCAGGGCGACGCCTTCGCAGCGATGCTCGCCGCTGCCCAGCGCGTCGAGGCCGATCAGTTCGCCGGGCAGGTGGAAGCCGAGCACCTGCTCCTCGCCGTCTTCGCTGATGCTGACCGACTTGAACGCGCCGTCGCGGGTGACGTAGACCGCGGTCAGCGCGTCGCCGAGGCGGAACAGGCGCTCGCCGCGGGCGATGGGCCGGCGGCGCTGGACGATCTGGTCCAGGCGCAGCATCTCGTCGGCGCCGATGCCGCCCGGCAGGCAGAGCTGGCGGACCGAGCAGTACGTGCAGCCGCGGCGCAGTTGGATCAGGTCGAGGACGGGAGATTCGCTCATGCGGGCGCTAGTGTGCCATGCGCGGGGCCCGGGTCGAATCCGACTTCCGTCCCAGCCCCCGGGGGGCGCCCCGGGGGGCCGGGCGACGCCGGGCGCGAATCCCTTATACTGCGCCGGTTGTGCGCCGGTCCCGGCGTACGGGCGCCACGGCGCCGCCTCCGTCTTCCGTTTCCCTATTTCGTTCCCGCGGGTGAGTCGTGCGCAACTACGATCTGGATTTCCTCAAGCGCTTTTCCATGGTCATCGCCTTCCTGGCGGTGCTGACGCTGGGCCTGATCCTGTTCGCCCACTACCTGCAGAAGGAAGTGCCGCAGACCGCGAATCCGGTCCAGGCCGCCCGCACCGAGGCCCGCATCGCGCCCACCGGCGAGGTCTACGCCGGCGCCACCGGCGCGGCCCAGCAGGCCGCCGCCGAGGAGGCCGCCAAGGCCGCCGCCAGCGCCGAAGTGGCCTACGGCGGCACCACCGACGGCAGCGTGATCTTCGGCAACCTCTGCGCCGGCTGCCACAAGTCGGGCGCCGGCGGTGCGCCGAAGCTCGACGCCGCCGGGTTCGGTGCCCGCGCTGCCAAGGGCAAGGACACGCTGTACAAGCATGCGATCGAAGGCTTCCAGGGCACCGCCGGCGTGATGCCCGCCAAGGGCGGCAACCCGGCGCTGACCGACGAGCAGGTCAAGGCCACCGTCGACTGGATGCTGGGCGAAGTCGGCAAGTCCTGAGCCGGGACGCCGACCCTTCCGTTTCCGCAACGCCGCCTCCGGGCGGCGTTCGTCTTTCCGACTCCCGGAGTGCCCCATGCCGTTCCGCCGCACCCGCCCGCTCGTCCTCCTCACCGCGCTGCTGCTGGCCTCGACCACGCAGGCGCAGACCCAGCCGATCGGCGCCGTCCAGGGCCGCGACGCGCGCAGCCCGCAGGCCGGACGCGAGGCGACGGTCGAAGGCGTGGTTACCGCGATCCGCAGCGACGGCTGGTTCGTGCAGGACGGCGGCGACGGCGATCCCGCCACCTCCGATGCGCTGTTCGTCACCGGGCTGCCGGCGCCCGCGATCGGCGAGCGGGTCCGGGTCCACGGCGCCGTGGCCGAACAGGACAACGGCCGCGGCACCCGGACCACGCTGCAGGCGGTGGACGTGGCCGAACTCGGCCGCGGCCGGCTGCCGAAGCCGGTCGTGCTGCGCGCGCTGCCGGACGATTGGAACCGCCACGCCGGGATGCGCGTCCGCATCGCCGCGCCGCTGACGGTGGCCGGCAGCGATCGTCTGGACAAGTACGGCGAACTGACGCTGAACTTCGGCGATCGCCTGCGCACGCCGAGCGACGCCGCGCGTCCGGGCGAGGCCCTGCAGGCGATCGCGGCGGACAATGCCCGGCGGACCCTGCTGCTGGAGGACGGCAGCGACGCCGAATCGCCGGCCGCCCCGGCCTGGCTGCCAGCGGGCGGCGCGCCGCGCGCCGGCACGCGGGTGCGCGCGGTCGAGGGCGTGGTCGACCTTCGCCATGGCGCGGTGCTGCTGCTCCCGGCCGCCGCCCCGCGCTTCGCCCGCAACGCGCCGCCGCGCGCGCCGCGGGTCGGCGGCGACCTGCGCGTGGCCGGCTTCAACCTCGAGAACTTCTTCAACGGCGACGGCCACGGCGGCGGCTACCCGACCCCGCGCGGCGCGCGCACCGAGGCCGAGCATCAGGCCCAGCAGGCGCGGCTGGTGGCGACCATCCGCGGGCTCAAGCCCGACATCGCGGCGCTGATGGAGCTGGAGAACGACGGCTTCGGGCCGGATTCGGCGCTGGCGCAACTGGTCGCGGCGCTGAACCACGCCGGCGACGGCGACTGGCGCTTCGTCGCCACCGACGCCGACCAGGGCGCGGACGCGATCCGGGTCGGGCTGATCTATCGGGCGTCGCGGGTGCAGCCGGTCGGCGCCGCGGCGACCCTCGCCGACGACCTGTTCGGCAGCCGCAGCCGGCCGCCGCTGGCGCAGAGCTTCCGCGCCGGCGACGGCCCGGTGTTCACCGTGGTCGCCAACCACTTCAAGTCCAAGGGCTGCGGCGGCGCGACCGGCGACGATGCCGACCGCCACGACGGCCAGGGCTGCTGGAACGCCGCCCGCACCGCGTCCGCGCGCCGGCTGGACGCCTGGCTGCGCACCGATCCCACCCGTTCCGGCAGCGATCTGGCGATGATCGTCGGCGATCTGAACGCCTACACCAGGGAAGATCCGGTGCAGGCGCTGGTCGATGCCGGCTGGCGCGACGCCTTCGCCGGGCAGCGCGGGACGCCCTACAGCTACGTCTTCGCCGGCCAGAACGGCCGCCTCGACCACGCCCTGCTCAGTCCGGCGCTGGCCGCGCGGCTGGCCGGCGCGGCGGAATGGCACGTCAACGCCGACGAGCCCGACAGCCGCGGCTACCAGGCGCATCCGGAGGACCGCTCGCCGCGGCGCAGTTCGGACCACGATCCGCTGGTGGTCGGCTTCCGCCTGCGTCGGCCCTGAGCCGCGCCGCCCCTGACCCGCGCCACCCTGAACCGGGCGGGGCCGCCGCCGGCCCTCCCCGGTATCATGGCCCGATGACGTCGCCCGCCTTTCCCGAGACCTCGACCACCCTCACCCTGCCCGGCCCCGCCGGCGGGCTGGAGGCGGCGATCGATCCGCCCGAGGCCGACGTCCCGGCGCAGCCGGTGGTGGCGGTGATCTGCCACCCGCTGCCGACCGAGGGCGGGACCATGCACAACAAGGTCGTGACCATGACCGCCCGCGCCCTGCGCGAGCTGGGCGTGACCACGGTGCGCTTCAACTTCCGCGGCGCCGGCGCCTCCGACGGCGCGTTCGACCACGGCGACGGCGAGGTCGAGGACCTGCGCGCGGTCGTGGCCTGGGTGCGCGCGACGCGGCCGGCCGATGCGCTGTGGCTGGCCGGCTTCAGCTTCGGCGCCTACGTCAGCCTGCGCGCCGCGGCGGAACTGCAGCCGGCGCTGCTGCTGTCGATCGCGCCGCCGGCCGGACGCTGGGACTTCGACCGCATCGTCACCCCGTCGATGCCGTGGCGCGTGCTGCAGGGCGAGGAAGACGAGGTGGTCGAGCCGCAGGCGGTCTACGACTGGTTCGACAAGGTCGCCGCGCACCACCCCGACGCCGAGCTGGTGCGGATGCCCGAAACCAGCCACTTCTTCCATCGCCGGCTGATGGACCTGCGCGGCGCGATCAAGCATTTCGCGCAGCCGTACCTGCCCGAACCGCCCGCCGACCCCGCGGCATGAGCGACGCGGCGCTGCCCTCCGCGCGCTACGCCGAAGGCGTGGCCCGCGGCGACTGGAACGACGACCCGGCGCAGCATCCCGCGCTGGCGGTGCTGGACCGCCTGCACGCGACGCTCGCCGCGCCGCCGCCGCGTAAGGGCCTGCTCGACGCGCTGTTCGGCAAGCCGGTCACGCCCGGGCCCCGCGGCCTGTACCTGTGGGGCGGCGTCGGCCGCGGCAAGACCTTCCTCATCGACCTGTTCTACGCCGGCCTGCCGATCCGGGAAAAGCGGCGCACCCATTTCCACCGCTTCATGCGCGACGTGCACGAACGCCTGCGCGCGCACGCCGGCGAGCGCGACCCGCTGGCGGCGATCGCCCGCGAATGGCGCGCGCAGTTGCGGGTGCTGGTGCTCGACGAATTCTTCGTCAGCGACATCGGCGACGCGATGCTGCTGGGACGGCTGCTCGAACGCCTGTTCGACGAGGGCGTGGCGCTGGTGACCAGTTCCAACGCGGCGCCGTCCGAGCTGTACAAGGACGGCCTGCAGCGGGTGCGCTTCCTGCCGGCGATCGCGCTGATCGAACGCCACTGCGAGGTCGTGCACCTGATCAGCGACCACGACTACCGGCTGCGCGCGCTGGTGCGCTCGCCGGTGTACCGCGCGCCGCTGGACGCCGCCGGCGACGCCTGGCTCGACGAACGCTGGCATGCGCTGGGCGGCGACGACGACCATCGCGACGCCGGCATCGTGGTCGAAGGCCGGCGCATCGAGGTGCGCGCGCGCAGCCCCGGCATGGCCTGGTTCGACTTCGCCGCACTGTGCGAAGGGCCGCGCGGCAGCGCCGACTACATCCAGATCGCGACCGAGTTCCACACCCTGCTGCTCGGCGGGGTGCCGACCTTCGATGCGCGCAGCGACGACGCGGCGCGGCGGTTCGTCACCCTGATCGACGAACTCTACGACCGCCACGTCAACCTGGTCTGCACCGCCGACGCCGCGCCCGCCGCGCTGTACCGCGGCGAACGCTTGGTCGGCGCGTTCGAGCGCACCGCCTCGCGCCTGATCGAGATGCAGAGCGAGGACTACCTCGCGGCCGAACACCGCGGTTGAGCGCGTTCAGCGCGTCGGCGCGCTCGCCTGCTGGGCCGGCTGCGCGATCGCCGCCTGCGGCTGTTCGCGCTGCAGTTGCGCCAGGCTCTGCTCCGGCGGCTGCAGCGCGGCCATCGCGGTGTCGACGTAGCTGGTCTTCGCCTGCGGCGTCGACGGGTCGCCCTGGACCGCGATCAGGCCCTTGCCGTCGCGGCTCGCGATGACCGCATCGATCCGCTCCAGGCCGTCGTGCTGCGCCTTGACCGCCATCGCCGCGGCGACCGCGTCGTAGTCGCTGCGCAGGCCGAGCCCGGAGCGCAGGCCCAGTTGCTCCAGCGCGGCGTTCGATTGCACGAACAACGCCGCCTTCTCGGGCTCGCGCGCCGACGCGGCACGGTCGGTGGGCGCGGACTGCCCGCCCGGCGCCTGCCCCGAAGGCGCCTGCCCCGAAGGCGCGGGGTCCGTCGGCGTCGGCGTCGGCGTGGTCGGGGCCGGCGTGGTCGGTGCGGGCGCGACGCGGGGACTGGTGTCGGTGATGCCGGGGCCGAAGGCGATGCCGAGCCCGTTCAGCCCCAGCGCCTTGAGATTGACCTGCACGTCGGGCGCCTTGTACTTCGGGTTCCCGGCGGCGTCGTGCGCCTGCTGCGCGCCTTCGACCGCCAGCGCCTGTTTCAGCGCCTGGACGCCGTAGATCTGCTGGTAGGGCCGCGCATCGTAGAAGTGCTTGGCCATCGCCTCGATGTTGGCGGGCGTCTTCGCCAACTGCCCGTCCTTGTCGAGGGCGAGCCCCGCCTTCGGCGCGTACTTCTGGTTCGGCGCCGTGCCGCTGACGTCGAAATACGGTTCCATCTCGGGGCTTGAGTGGTAGAGCTTGTCGTACAACTGCGCCGGCGTCGCGCCCGGATTGGCCTTGCGCACGTGCGCAGCGATCGCGTTGAAGCCGCCGATCTGGTCGGTCGCCTCGCGCAGGCGGTCGCTGTCGGCCTTGCCCTTCAGCACGGCGGTGTAGTCGTGCGGCGACGGGCCCTTGGACACCGCCTCCAGGTTCTTCTTGAAATCGCCGTCGGCCTTTTCGATCGCCTGCTTGTTGATCGCATGCTCGGACTCGTGGGTCAGCACCATCCGCATGGTGTTGGCGAGCTTGGGGTCCTTGTCGACGCCCTGGAGCATGGGTTCGGAGATCCGCAGCGACTTGTCGGTGGCCCGGTAGGCGCCGATCGCCCCGGCCGGCGCGCCGGCCGGCATCACGTCGATGCTGTCGAGGTTGCCCTTGCCGATCGCCGACAGCAGGTTGGCCTTCAGCGCGGGGGTCTCGCCGAGCAGGGTGCGGAAATTCTTGCCCGCGTCGGGATGCGCCTTCTCGAAGTCGGAGAGCATCTTCTCCAGTTTTTCGGCTTCCTTGGTCATGGCGGTGCCCTCACGCGCCGGCGCTGATGATGAGCCGCGACAGGCAGGCACGCGCCGTCGCGTCGCCGGGATCGGCCGAGGCGTAGGCGGTGACGCGGATGTCGCCGCGACTGAAGTAGCGCGCGTGGCTGCCGGGGTAGGCCTGCATGGGGATCGACGTGAAACCGAGGTCGCCCAGCGCCTTGCCGTAGGCCTCGAACGACGGCGTGCAGACGGTCGCCGGATCGGGCCGGGCGCCGGGCGCCGGGTCGAAGGAAAAGCGCAGGCTCGTGGGCGGCGCGCCCTCGCGGTCCGGCGTCGACACCAGGCTGTAGGTCCAGCGCCCGTCGAGCGCGCCGGCGAAGCCGTAGACGTTCGGATCGTGGTCGTTGAACGCGACCGGCAGGCCGGTTTCGCGTTCAATGCGGTCGGGCGCGAGGTCGCGCGCGTCGTGCAGGCTGGCGATCAGCTTCAGCACGCGACGGCCGATCTCCTCGGCGTCCATGGAAACGTCGGTGACGGTCATGGGGGACTCCTGGGCAGCGGGGGTCGGGGAAGACGGGGGGACGGGGGACGGAAGGGCCGCCGGCGGCGGCGACCGCGGGGCCGTCGGGGCGCAGCCCGCGCCGGCGATCAGCGCGCTGGCGAGCAGCAGGACCAGCGGCGCGGCGGCGCGGCGGGCGGCGGCCGGCGCCCGCGCGACGCAGGCCGCGGTGGCCGGTGCGGGCCACGGGTGGGCAATGGCGGATCGCGTGGGCACGGCACCTCCGGGTGTGCGCGTCGGGCGCGGGAACGACATCGCGCAGCGCCGACGGGGGTCGTCCATGCCGAGGATAACGCCGTCGTTCGCCGCCGCCGGCCATCGCCGGCGGCGGGCGCGTCGCGCGCCTGTTCAGGAACGCGGCGGGGGCGCCGCGGCGAGCGCGATCCGCGCGCCGTTCAACTGCGGCGCGCCGTCGACGACATCGGTCCACACGACGTAGGCGGCGTCGGCGCCCAGCGCGATCCGCGGGAAGCCGGTGGCGTGGCCGGTGCCGTGCAGGTCGGCGAGCTTGGTGCGCTGCAGTTCCTTCGACAGGTCGGGCGCGTAGCGGGCCAGCCACAGCGACTGTTTCCCGGCGTCCTCGCGCAGCCACAGCAGCCAGACCTGGCCGGCGTCGATCGCCACCGCGACCCGCCCCAGCACCGGCGCGCCGCGATCCACCACCACCGGCGCGGAGAACCGCGCGCCGCCGTCGGTCGAACGCGCGAGCTGCACCGCCGGGGCGTCGCCCGCCATGGTGAACCAGGCGACCACCGCGTCCGCGCCGCGCGCGGCCACCGACGGGCCGTTGACCGGGCACGCCGGCATCTTCCAGCCGTCGGCATGCACCGCCACCGGCGTCGACCAGGTCTTGCCGTCGAAGCGGGTGGCGAAGATGTCGCGGATCTCGTCGTCGCTGCGGTCGCGATAGACCAGCAGCGCGCGGTCCGCCGTCGCGGCGGCGGCGGTCTGGCAGCAGTCGCAGGTGCGGGCGTCGATTTCGGTCGCCCCGATCGCGCGCAGGTTGCCGTCGAACACCGCCGCGCGCAGCGTCATCGGACCGCCGCCCTCGCCGCCGTCGTGTCCGGCGTGGTCGCCGCCGGCATCGGCCTTCGCCTCGCCGCCGGTCCGGCGGCCGTCGAGCCAGGCCACGCCGAGGCGGTCTTCGCCCTGCGGCCAGAACGAGACGAAGCCGTGCTCGGTCGCGGTGCCGTCGTCGTTGACGCGCACCGGCGCGCTCCAGTTCATGCCGTGGTCCATCGACCGCACCAGCATCACATCGTAGGCGTACGGCGCCTCGGCCGACTTCTGCAGCCAGTGCGCCCACAGCGCGCGGTCGCCGGTGACCATCAGGTGCGGCGTGTCCGCCCAGTTCACGAACATCGCGTTGCCGACGGCGATCGTGCGCGGGCCCTCCCAGTGGCCGTCGGCGAAGCGCTCGGCCATCTGCAGCGCCGGCCGGCGCCCGGCCTGGACGTTGAGCCAGCTCAGCAGGATGCGACCGTCGGGCGCGGCCACCAGATCGGGCTGGGCCGAGCCGGGCATCGCCGGCAGCGGCCAGGCCTCGATCGCGAGGTCGCCCACGCGCAGCGGTTTCGGGGCCGGCGCCTCCTCGCCGCAACCGGCGAGCAGGACGAGCGCGGAGAGGGCGAGCGGACGGAGAAGAGGCGTCATTCTGCTAGGGTACGCCTGTCGCGTCCCTCCGGCATCCGCATGCACCGCACCGTCGCGAGCTATCTCGATCCGATCGAGGCCCACATCGTTTGCGGCCGGCTGCAGGCCGAAGGCATCGACGCGATCGTCAGCGACGACCAGACCAACCTCGCGAACTGGGAGTGGCGCCAGGCGATCGGCGGCACCCGCGTGCGCGTGGCCGAGGACCAGTTCGAGGCGGCGCGCGCGCTGATCGCGGAACTCGACGGCGGCGCGTTCTCGCTGGAGCCGGAGGCCGGCGGGCAGCCGCCGCCGTATCGCGAGACGCCGTCGAGCCGGCTCGCGCTGCTGTTCGGGCTGCTGTTCGGACTGCCGCTGCCGTGGCATCGCACCGCGACCGGCGATGCCGATGCCGATGCCGATGCCGACGACGGCGACGGCGACGCCGCTCCCGACGCGCGCGGCGACCGCTTCGAGGCGTGAGTCGTCAGCGCCGCGCCGGCAGCGCGGCGAGGAAGGCCTCCACCGCCGCCTGCGAGCGCAGCACGCGCGTGTCCACGCCCGCCTGCGCCGCGCGCGCGAGTCGTCGCCGCACGTCGCCGCCGCGGCGCAGCCGCCAGGTCGCGATCCACAGCAGGAACGCCGCGTCCAGCCGCTCCGGGCAGCCCGGGGGCATGTCCGGCCGCGCGCGGCCGTGATGCCGCCATCGTCGCCGCAGCACGCGCCACAGGCACTGCCACGGCGGCAGGTCGAGCAGGATCGCGGTGTCGCAGGCGGCGAGGCGCAGGTCGAGCGTGCCGCCGTAGTTCCCGTCCATCACCCAGGCCTCGCCCTGCAGCAGGCCCGAGAGCGTCGCCCGCCATGCGTCCTTCGGGGTTTCGACCCAGCCGGGCCGCCAGTACAGCGCATCGAGATGGATCAGCGGCAGGTCGAGCCGTTCGGCGAGCCGCCGCGCGAGCGTCGATTTGCCCGCGCCGCCGGGGCCGATCAGCAGGATGCGGCGCATGCGTGCATCCGCCCGCTCACCGACCGACGCCGCCGTGCAACTGCCGACGCACGTACTCCCGGTTGTTGATCGCGCGATCCAGCAGCGTCTGCGCCTCGCCGTAGGCCAGCGAGTCCTCCCGCGAGCGGAAGCGGATCGCATCGGCGTCGTGCGACCAGCGGACCGTGTCAAGCGTGATCGCCACCTGATGCGCGCGATCCAGCAGCAGGCGTTCGGAATAGCCCTGCGTCCGCAACTGGCGCTCGAGACGGGCCACCCGCCCCTCGAACTGCTGTGCCTGCGCCGCCGGCAGGGCCAGCGCGGCGAGGTCGGCGCGCAGGGTCTTCAGGCTGTCGACCTCGGCCGCATACCAGGCATCGAGCGCATCGAAGCCGGCCTGGAAGCGCGCTTCCTTCGCCTTGTGTTCGCTGGCGGGGCCGGTCGTCCACGGATCCGACATCGCCTCCCAGTCGACGTCGTCCAGTGCCTGCAGATAGCGGCGATAGTGCTCAACGCGCCGCGCGTCGAACTGTCGGAAGCGGTTTCCCGCGATCGCGAAGGCGTTGCGACTGTCCACGGCCTCCGGCGGGCGCGCCGCGGCCGGACGATCGCCCTTGTCCATCGCCCACATCCGCAGATTCGCGGCACGATCGGACGCGACGACCTCGCGCAGCGCCATCTCCATGCCGACCGTTCGCTTGATCCAACCGCCAACCGCCACCCAGGCCAGCAGCGCAACGGCCAGCAGCGCCAGCCACGCCGTCTTGAACTCGGCCGACCCGCTGCGCATGGCGCGCAGCGCGATGGCCATCGGGAGGACGACCGCAGCGACGCCTACCGCGAGCAACGTGAAGAAGCCCCAGTGCACCGGCGCCAGGATCACCGCGACGCACGCGCACAGCATCGCCCCGAGAAAGCCGAGGATCCCGGCCAGCCACTTGCTCCAGTCGGCTGCGGTCACCCGCGATCGTGCGATTTCGCTCGCCTTGGGCATGCCGTTCCCCCTGCCGTGTGTGGCCGTCGCGACGCGCTCAGGCCGCCGCGCCGCGCCGTTTCGTCAGATGCACCAGCAGCAGCGAGATCGCCGCCGGGGTCATGCCCGGGATGCGCTGCGCCTGGCCGACGGTCTGCGGGCGCACGCGTTCGAGCTTCTGCTGCACTTCGTTCGACAGCCCGCGGACCCTGGCGTAATCGAACGCGGCCGGGATCGGCGTGTGTTCGTGACGCTGCTGGCGCGCGATCTCCTCGCGCTGGCGGGCGAGGTAGCCGGCGTACTTCGCCTCGATCTCGACCTGTTCGGCCACGTTCGCGTCGTCCACGCCCGGGCCGAGCAGCGGCACCGTCATCAGCGTCGCGTAGCCGAGTTCCGGGCGGCGCAGCAGATCGAGCGCGTGGGTCTCGCGGCTGAGCTCGATGCCCAGCGTCGCCACCGCCTCGCGGCCGAGCGCGTTGTTCGGCGCCGCCCACACCGCGGCGAGGCGCGCGGTTTCGGCCGCGACCGCATCGCGCTTGCGCGAGAACCGCTCCCAGCGCGCATCGTCGACCAGGCCGAGTTCGCGGCCGCGTTCGGTCAGGCGCAGGTCGGCGTTGTCCTCGCGCAGTTGCAGCCGGTATTCGGCGCGGCTGGTGAACATGCGGTACGGCTCGTTGGTGCCGTGGGTGATCAGATCGTCGATCAGCACGCCGATGTAGGCCTCGTCGCGACGCGGCGACCAGGCGTCCTTCGACTGCGCGTGGCGCGCGGCGTTGAGGCCGGCGATCAGGCCCTGCGCGGCGGCTTCCTCGTACCCGGTGGTGCCGTTGATCTGGCCGGCGAAGAACAGGCCGGAGACGAGCTTCGTCTCGAGCGAGGTCTTCAGCCCGCGCGGGTCGAAGAAGTCGTACTCGATCGCGTAGCCGGCGCGGGTGATGTGCGCCCGCTCGAAGCCGCGGATGCTGCGCACCAGTTCGAGCTGCACGTCGAACGGCAGCGAGGTCGAGATGCCGTTGGGATAGATCTCGAACACGTCGAGGCCCTCGGGCTCGACGAAGATCTGGTGGCTGGCCTTCTCGGCGAAGCGCACCACCTTGTCCTCGATCGACGGGCAGTAGCGCGGGCCGATGCCCTCGATCTGCCCGCTGTACAGCGGCGAACGGTGCAGCGCGCCGCGGATGATCTCGTGGGTGCGCTCGGAGGTGTGGGTGATCCAGCACGACACCTGCGGCGGATGGTCGGCGGCGCTGCCGAGGAACGAGAACACCGGGCGCGGATCGTCGCCGGGCTGCTCCTCCATCGCCGCGTAGTCGAGGCTGCGGCCGTCGATGCGCGGCGGGGTGCCGGTCTTGAGGCGGTCGATCGCGAACGGCCGCTCGCGCAGGCGCGCGGCGAGCGTGGCCGCCGGCGGGTCGCCCATGCGCCCGGCGGCGTACTGGGTCTCGCCGATGTGGATCTTGCCGGCGAGGAAGGTGCCGGCGGTCAGCACCACCGCGTCGGCGCGGAAGCGCAGGCCGGTGTTGGTGACCGCGCCGCGCACCGCTTCCCCCTCGGGGGAAGTTTCCAGAACCAGGTCGTCGACCGCCGACTGGAACACGGTCAGGTTGGGCTGGGTCTCGACCGCGCGGCGGATGAAGCTGCGGTAGAGCGCGCGGTCGGCCTGGCAGCGGGTCGCGCGCACCGCGGGGCCCTTCGACGCGTTCAACCGGCGCCACTGGATGCCGGCGGCGTCGGCGGCCCGCGCCATGATCCCGCCGAGCGCGTCGATCTCCTTCACCAGGTGGCCCTTGCCGATGCCGCCGATGGCCGGGTTGCAGCTCATCGCGCCCACGGTCTCGATGTTGTGGGTCAGCAGCAGCGTGCGCGCGCCGGCGCGCGCGGACGCCAGCGCGGCCTCGGTGCCGGCGTGGCCGCCGCCGATCACGATGACGTCGTAGGAGTGGAAGTCGCTCATGGCATGAATCGCTGTCGTCGGACGGTGGCGCAGGGGGAAAGTCTAGCGTTGTCGCCGCGCACGGGCATTCCCGATGCGAAAGTTGGCACGCTCCCTGCTTCTCTCCAGTGGCACTCAGCGCGGCAAGCGCGAAAGCGCTGGCCGGGGTGGAACAGGGCTGGCCATGCGCGCGCCGAGGGAGCCAGGGGCCGAATGTCGGGGGACGTTCGGCCCCTTTTTTTTGGGCGTTTTTTACGCGCGGCGCGCGCCCGCATGCCGCGCGGATACGCGGGATCCGACGCGTTCGGCCCACCGGATGGAACTGCAGGCACAAAAAAACGGCGCATCGCGCCGTTCGGTAAGGTGCCGACGCCCGACGGGGAGCGGAACAGGGGGGATCCGGATTTCCCCGCCGGGGTCGGCGATTCGTACCCTGCTACGTCGAATTGCGACGCAGCCGGTCATTGGCTGTTAGCTTGCGGTCAATTTTCGCCCGTGACAAGCACTTTGCGCATCACGGATTGAGACGGGATTCTCTTTCCCGACGTTCCATTCGACCGCCCGACGGCGGCGCCGGAGGCGGGGGCGGGGCCATGCGCTCCATGCGCCGCGGGCCGGGCGGCGCGGCGTCCTGCATCGGGGTCGGACGGCGCATGCGTTCCTGCGGAGGCGGGCCGCCCATCGACTGCCCGGGCTGCGACATCATCACTCGCGGACGCTGCACCCGCACCGGTTCGCCGGGCGTGCCGACCGTCGGCGGGGCGCTGCCCGGAAAACCGGGCTGGGTCGCCATGATCCGCCGCCGCGGGCCGTCCTGCGGGGGCTGCCGCGGGTGGTATCCGCCACCGCCCGGCGGGTCCTGGCCGACGATCACGCCCGGCGGCAGCGTGCCCGGGGGCAGATCGTTGCCCGGCGGACGCGGACGGTGCGGACGATGGCGCACATAGGGCGGATAGGGCGACCCGTAGTAGCCGTAGGGATACCCGTAGTACGCGCCGCCGTAGCCCCAGTAGGGGAATCCGTAGCGCGAATAGGGCAGCGGGCCGCCGGAGCCGAACCCGTAGCCGAAGCTGCCGTACCAGCCGCCCGGGGCGCCGTAGCCCAGGGTGCCGTAGGGCATGCCGTAGGGATCGTAGTACTCGACCTCGGGGCTGGCGTAGTAATAGTCGCCGCCGTCGCCGCCGCCGCGATAGGCGTACGGACTGACGCAGCCGGTCAGAATCAGCGCGGAGAGTGTCGCAACCAGACCAAGACGAGACATCGTGTCACCCCTGTGGATCATCGGCGGGCGTGCCCCGCCGCCTCCGACAGCATCGGGCGCGGGGATTGAACCCGTCCTTAAGACGCCCGGACCGTCCACGACGGCCTGATACGATGTGGCGATGACCCCTGCCGATTCCTTCAGGCGCGATTCCACGCGGCGCGTCGATGCGCAGGCCGGCGCGTCACCGCGAGGTTTGGACGAGCCGCGCTTCGCCGACGTGCTCGCCGCCGCGGCCCGGATCGCGCCGCACGCGCGGCGCACGCCGGTGCTGCGCTCGCATTCGCTGAACGCGATCGCCGGCTGCGACCTGCATTTCAAGTGCGAGAACTTGCAGCGGGTCGGCGCGTTCAAGTTCCGCGGCGCCTGCAACGCGATCTTCGCCCTGCCCGAGGCGACCGCGGCCCGCGGCATCGTCACCCAGAGCTCGGGCAACCACGGCGCCGCGGTGGCGCTGGCGAGCCGGCTGCGCGGCGTGCCGGCGACGGTGGTGGTGCCCGAGGGCGCGCCGGCGGTGAAGCTGGCCGGGATCGCCGGCTTCGGCGCGCGCGTGGTCCGCTGCGCGCCGACGATGGCCGCGCGCGAGGCCGCCGCGGCGCAACTGCTGGCCGAGACCGGCGGCCACCTCGTGCATCCGTTCGACGACGCCGACGTCATCGCCGGCCAGGGCACGACCGCGCTGGAGCTGCTGCACGAGGTCGCCGACCTCGACGTGCTGCTGGCGCCGGTCGGCGGCGGCGGCCTGCTGTCCGGCTGCGCGCTGGCCGCGAAGTCGCTGCGACCGGGCATCGAAGTGCTCGGCGCCGAGCCCGCGGGCGCGGACGACGCCGCGGCGTCGCTGCGCGAAGGCCGCTGCATCACCGACCGCACCGCGCGCACCGTCTGCGACGGCCTGCGCGGGCATCTGGCGCCGCGCACGCTGGCGCTGCTGCAGCGCCACGCCGACGGCATCCTCATCGTCGACGACGCCGACACGCTGGCCGCGATGCGGCTGCTGTGGGAGCGGCTGAAGATCGTGGTCGAACCCTCGTCGGCGATCGCCTTCGCTGCGGTGCTGCGCGAGCCCGGGCGCTTCGCCGGCCGCCGGGTCGGCATCGTCCTCACCGGCGGCAACGTCGATCTCGACACCCTGCCGTGGCAGGCGACGGCGTGAGCGCGCCGCTGCCGCCGCTGATCCAGCGCGCGTCGGGCCGCCGCCGGCGCAGGCGGAGCCGCTGGCGCTGGCTGCGCCGGCTGGTCCTGCTGGTGCTGCTGTGGCTGGCCGGCGTGGCGACGTACATCATGCTGGTCGGCGCCCGCGACGAGGCCGCCGCGGACGGCGTGCGCGCCGACGCCATCGTCGTGCTGGGCGCCGCCGCCTACGACGCGCGGCCGTCGCCGGTGTTCGAGGAGCGCCTGCGCCACGGCATCGACCTGTACAAGCGCGGACTGGCGCCGACGCTGATCTTCACCGGCGGCTTCGGCGGCGCCGGCGCACGCTTCGCCGAATCGCAGGTCGGGCGTCGCTATGCGCTGCGCAACGGCGTGCCCGACAGCGCGATCCTGATCGAGACGGCCTCGCACAACACCCGCGAGAACCTCGGCCAGGCCGCGGCGCTGATGGCGCCGCGCAAGCTGACCCGGGCGATCGTGGTCAGCGACCCGCTGCATCTGTCGCGCGCGCTGCGCATCTGCCGCGACATCGGCATCCGCTGCCTGGGGTCGCCGACGCCGACCACCCGCTACCGCAGTTTCGCCACGCGCTGGCGGTTCCTGCTCAACGAGGTCTATTTCTTCCACCGCGACGCGGTCGAGCGGATGCTCGACGACGACGGCACCAGGAGTTCGCCATGATCATCGACGGCACCCGCGCGCACGACCGCGCGACCACGCTCGTGCTCGACTACTACGCCGCCTTCAACCGCGGCGATCGCGCCGCGATGCTGGCGCTGCTCGCCGACGACGTCGTCCACGACCTCAACCAGGGCGCGCGCGAAACCGGTCGCGAGGCCTTCGCCGCGTTCATGGCGCGCATGGACCGCAGCTACCGCGAGCAGTTGCGCGACATCGTGGTGATGGCCTCGCCCGACGGCGGCCGGGTCGCGGCCGAGTACGTGGTCCACGGCGAATACCTCGCCGACGACGAGGGCCTGCCGCCGGCGAAGGGCCAGCGCTACGCGCTGCCGGGCGGCGCGTTCTTCGAGGTGCGCGACGGCAGGATCGCCCGGGTGACGAACTACTACAACCTGCAGGACTGGATCGCCCAGGTGGGTTGAGCCCGCTGTCGGGCCACGCCCGACAGCGCGCGCCTTGGAGGTCACGCCTTGCAGGTCACACCCTGCAGGCCACGCCCCGATTACAGGATCGGCGCCAGCCCCGCCCCGAACGCGGTGAAGATGCGGGTCAGCGGCCGGATCGCCGGCGCGACCTCGGGGAAATCGCCGACCGGGCGATAGCAGCGGCGGAACTCCGGGTCGCGCGGCGACAGCGGCTCGGGGCACTCGGGCCCGGGCACGAATTCGTAGCTGGTGGCGTAGCGGACCGGCCAGAAGTCGAACAGCGGCAGGTGCTCGGACACCTTCGCCAGCGAGTATTCCAGGCCCGAGAAGATCGGCGGCTTGTCGCGGCGCGCGATGGTCCACGCGTTCTCGGGCCGCATGTCGCGCTCGATGCTCGCGGCCAGCGCGCGCGCGAAGGCCGGGTCCTCGATCACCACCAGGCCCTCGGTGTTGTAGTGGTCGCCGCGGGGATCGAAGTTGTGGCTGCCGATCACCGCCACCCGCTCGTCGATCACCAGCGACTTGGCGTGCAGGCCGAAGCGGGTGCCGCCGCGCAGCAGCGGTACGCGCTCGTTGCTGCCGCGCTTGGAATAGCGCAGCGCCGAGTACTCGCGGGCCAGCGGCGTGGGCCGGTCGGGCGAGCGGCTGCCGCTGCCGCCGACGCCCGCGCTGCCCCGGCCGCTGCCGGCGACCGCGGCCGAACGGGAAGGCGCGTCCGCGAGCGGGCCGGGCAGCACCATCGGCCTGCCGTCCTCGTCCCAGGCGATCTCGACCGTGCCGGTGGCCTCCACGTCGATCGGCGCGTCCTGCGGGAACGGCTTGAACTCGTGGATCTGGAACTTGAAGTCGCGCAGGTAGCGACGCTTGTACTTGTACGACAGCGCGTACGGGATGAAGGCGTCGGTCGCGGCCAGGCTGTTGGTGGACACCAGCACCTTCGGCGGCTTTTCGCGCCGCTGCAGATCGAGGAACAGCGCCTGCGCGCGCTTGGACAGCACCAGGTACGGCGTCTGCAGCAGCACGCGCTCGTCGGCGGAGGCGATCAGCGAACGCAGCAGCTTCGAGGACGGCGACGGCGTGGCGTCGCTGTCGCCGTGCTTCTCCGGGGTGTCGCCGATGTAGCGCAGCGCGCGCACCGGCATCGCGGCGTCGGCGAGGCGGCTGCGCACCAGCGCGGTGTCGTCGGCGTCGCGGCCGATCGTCTCGACGCGCCTGGGCAGCTCGGGCGGCGGATGCGACACCGCGGGCACGCCCTGGCGCAGCACGTAGCGGCCGACGTCGCGCAGCCGGCTCAGCGGGGTGCTCAGCGGCGCGTTCCAGAAGGTCTGGAACTCGGCGGCCATGTCGGCCACCGCCGGGCCGGCGACGAGGATGTCGCGATCGCGGAAGTTGTAGCGCGGATCCCAGTCGTAGTAGTCGTTCTGGTAGTTGCGGCCGCCGGTGATGCCGACCAGGTCGTCGACCACGATCAGCTTGGTGTGCATGCGCTGGTTGAGCCTGCGGAAGCAGCAGACCGTGGCCCAGGCGTACATCGGGTAGCCGAAGTGGGCGCGGCCGAGCACCGGGTTGTAGACCCGCATCTCGAAGTTGGCGTGGGCGCCGGCGAGCGCCGCGAACGTCTCTACCCGCTTGAGCGCGGCGAGCTGGTCCACGAGCAGGCGCACCTTCACCCCGCGCCGCGCCGCGGCCAGCAGTTCGTCGAGGATCAGGTGGCCGGCATCGTCCTCGTCGAAGATGTAGGTCTGCACGTCGATGCTGCGCCGGGCGCCGCGGATCAGGTCCAGCCGCGCGATCAGCGCGTCCTGGCCGTAGTCGAGGATCAGCGCGTAATGCTGCGGCGCGGCGGCCGGCAGCGGCGCGGGGGCGGCGTCGGGGGCGGCCGCGGGCGCGGCCGCGGGCGCGGACACGGGTACGGACACGGACGGATCCGGCGCGGATGCCGGCGCCGGTGCGGATGCCGGGGCGCCGTCCGGCGCGGCGGCGGACGGCGCCGCCAGGCCGGCCGCGCGCACGCCCAGCTCGCGCAGCGGCGACGGCCGGGCGCAGGCGTCGTCGCGCGCGCAATCGACCTCGCTGCTGCGCGCGGCCGAGATCACCGCCTCCACCCGCGCCTGGTCGGCGGGCGAGAGCGTCGTGCACGCGCCGAGCGCGAGCAGGCACAGCACCGGCAACGCCGCACGCCAACGCATCCCTGCCCTCACTCTTCGCCCTCGCGCACGCGCAGCCGCAGGTCGAAGCGCACGATGTTGGACACCGCCAGCACCCAGCGGTCGACGCCGTAGTCGGTGCGGCGGACGCTGCCGCCGGCGACGACGTCGCAATCGTGCGCGGGGCGGCGGCAGGTCGCCGGCGCGATCAGGAAGGTCTCGCGGCGACGCACGTCGCGGATGGTCAGCTCGCCGCCGAGCCGCCCGCCGGCGGTCAGCAGCGACAGCGGATAGGGGTCGGAGACGAAGGTGACCTCGGGATAGCGATCCGCCTGGAAGAAGCCGTCGCCGCGGGTCATGCCGGTGTAGGCCGGGTGGTCGACGATCTCGATGTCGCGCGTCGACAGCACCAGGTGCACGCGATGGCGGCCGTCGCCGAGGGTCTCGATCTGGCCGGTATAGGCCGGGAACCGCCCGCGCAGGACCTGGCCCCAGCGGGTCTTGAGGGTGAAACCGATCTGGGTGGCCGCCGGGTCGATCTCCGCCGCCGCCGCGCAGTGCGTCGCCGCGAGCAGCGCGCACATCGCGAACGTGGCGGCGGACGCCTGCGCGACCCTCACGGCCACCAGAACGCGGACAGTCGCGCCGCGCCGGGTTCGATCACGGCTTCGCCGGAGAACTCGAGCACCGCGATGCTGCCCGGCGGCATCCCCCGGTAGTCGCCGGACTGGCCGCTGTGCAGCAGCGCCGCCAGCCGCTCCAGCCCGGGGTTGTGGCCGACCAGCATCAGCCGGTCCATTTCGCGGTGTTCGTCGATCAGCTCGGCCAGCGCGCCCGGGGTGGCCTCGTAGATGCCGTCGGCCAGGCGCTGTTCGACGAAGCCGATCCCGCGCAGCACCGCCTCCAGCGTCTCGCGGGTGCGCCGCGCCGGCGAGCACAGCACGCGATCGGGCACCAGCGCGTGTTCGGCGAGCCAGCGTCCGGCGGCGTCGGCCTCCGCCAGACCTTCCGCGGAGAGCGCGCGGTCGGCATCGGCCTGGCCGGGCGCGGCGGGTTCGGCATGGGCATGGCGCAGCAGGATGAGGGTTCTCATGGGCTCGCGGGCGCGCGTCGGCTCTGGCAGGGACGGACAGGCAGCTTAGCGCGAACCGGTCCCGCACCGCATGCGCGCGCGCCGCGGCGCGGACGGCCGTTCACGCGATCGGTTCATCGGGTCAGGCCACGGTTTCGGGCAACCGCCGCAGCGCATCGCGGAAGAACAGCCGATCGGCCGGGGTCAGTTCGCGCAGCCGCCGGCGCAGCCGCGCCACCGCTTCCGCGGCGCGCGCCGGATCGCCGTCGTGCGCCTCGTACCAGGCCACTTCCAGCAGCACGTTGGCGCGCTGCAGCGCATCGACCTGGACCCGGCCGGCGTCGACGTCGGCCTGCATGGTCGCGGCCAGTTCGCGCCACGACGGCCATTCGACGTGCAGGGTCATCGGCGCGACCAGCGCCCGGAACGCCTCCGGCGACAGCACCGGCCAGCGGCGGAAGACCTCCAGCCGCGGATGCACCGCCTCCGACCCGCCGCGGCGGACCATGCGCAGCAGGTAGATGGTGTTCCAGCAGCCGCCGCCGACGCCGTGGCGGCCGCTGAGCCAGGCCGCCAGGCCGATCCAGCGCAGCGGTTCGCCCTCGTCGCCGGGCACGCCGGCGCCGGTCGCATCGAGGCCGCAGCGCTGGAACAGCCACAGCGACCAGCCGAGGTTGCTGGCGGTGGAGGCGGCGGCGTCGAACAGTTCGGCCTCGTTCGCCAGCGCCAGCGCGGCGCGGTAGTACTGCACCGCGGTGCGCGCGGCGGCGGCGCGGGCGTCGCGTTCGGCCGATTCGTCCAGCGCCAGCGCGCGGTGGATCAGCGCCTGCAGGTTGGCGTGCTCGCTGCGCACCCGCGGGTGGTACTGGAACAGCCCGGTCCAGCGCGGGTCCTCGGTGGCCTGGCGCAGGATCTGCTTCGCCGCCTGCGCGTCGCGGCCGGCGTAGGCGCACCAGGCGCGCACGATCGCGGCCATCGCGCCGAGCCAGGCGTGCTCCGGCGCCTGCTCGTCGTGCCAGTGGCGGTCGAGCTCGGCCAGCACCGCGCGCGCGGCGTCGGCGTTGCCGGCGCGACGCCAGACCATCGCCTGCTGCAGCAGCGCCAGCGCCTGCAGCCACGGGTCGTCGGTGAGCTGCTGGGCGCGCCGGTACCCGGCCAGCGCGCCGTGTTCGCGATCGAGGATCAGCCGGCCGTCGAGCATGTCGCGGCGCGCGCCGGCCCAGGCATGCCAGTACGCGGGCGAGGCCCGGCTCGCGGTTTCCGGCGCCGACGCCGCCTGCGCGGCCGCGGTCGCGCCCAGCCAGGCGCTGACCGCCTGCGCATCGGCCGGTTCACCGTGCAGGCGCAGGCGCAGGCGCGCGGCCTCGCCGTCGGCCAGCCAGTACGGGCCGCGATTGCGGCCGGCCAGCGGCAGCAGGTCGGGCGCGCGGGTGCGATCGGTGCCCCAGCCCACGCGCAGGCCCCAGCGCGCGAAGTCGGTGTAGGCGCGGCTGACGATCATCCGCAGGTTGCGCGCGTTCGGGAAACGCTCGCGCACCTGCGCCTCGCGCACCCAGCCTTCGCCGGTCTGCGCCGCCAGCCACAGCCGCAGCAGCAGCCACAGCGACTGGTGCCGCGCCGGCTCGCCCCGCACCCGCGCCGGCGTGCCCAGTTCGATCTCGATCTCGCGCGCGGCCGGCGATTTCGCCGACGCACGCTTCCGTGGCGTCGCAGTCGTGGTCATGGCCACAGTCTGGCATGCGCGCGCGGTCGAAGGTGACGGCGGTGACGGACGTGACGCGGGCGACGCCGGCGCGCCTTCGGTTCCGCCGCGATGCGCACCAGACTGCGGGCTCACCCGTCGCTGGAGTGGTCGAATGTCGCTGTCCCGGATGCCGTTGTCCTGCATGTCGTTCCTCTTCGCCGCGCTCGCCGCCGGCCTCGCCCTGCCGCTGTCCGCGGCGACGCCTGCGCCCACGCCCGCGGCGATGGCCTCCACCGCCGACGCACGTTTCGCGGCGTACGGTTCGCCCGGCACGTTCCTGCTGCAGCGCGACGGCGAAGCGCCGCGGGTCGTCCACGGCGCCGCGCTGGCCGACGTGCCGCTGCGGCCGGCGTCCACCTTCAAGGTGATGCTGGGCCTGATCGCGCTGGAGACCGGCGCGCTGAAGGGCGCGGACGAGGTCGTGCGCTGGGACGGCACGCCGTATCGCGACCATCCCGAATGGCAGCGCGACATGGCGTTGCGCGAGGCGATGCATACCTCCAGCGAAGCGTTCTTCCGCACCGTCGCCGCGCGCATCGGCCGCGAGCGGCTGGTGGCGTGGGTGCGCAAGGTCGGCTACGGCAACGGCCGCATCGGCAGCGACGCGACGCGCGCCTGGCACGACGGCGTGCTGACCGTCACCGCGCGCCAGCAGCTCGCGTTCGTCGATCGGCTGCGTCGCGGCGACCTGCCGTTCCCGGCGAAGACCCTCGCCGCGGTGAAGGCGGCGATGCGCGACGAGGACATCGGCGGAATGCGCGTCTACGGCAAGACCGGCACCCACGTCGCCGACGACCGCAGCGGCAACGTGTGGTGGATCGGCTGGGTGGAAGGTCCGCGCGGCAGCGCGAGCTTCACGCTCGGCGCCACCCCGAAGACGCCCGACGACCGCGCGAAGCGCATCGCCCTGGGCAAGGCGCTGCTGGCCGATGCGGGGCTGCTGCCGAAACGGTGAGCCCTCCACGCCCGGTGGAGCGGCCTTCAGGCCGCTGCCTGGCTCGTGTTGTGCGCGCGGGCAGAAAAGCAGCGGCCTGAAGGCCGCTCTACCGGGGTGCCGGGGCGTTCGCGCAGTAGCGCTGCGCGGCCTGCAGGATCGGCCGCGCCGGATCGTCCGCGGCGATCGGGTGCGACGCGAAATGCCGCACGATCGCCGCCTGCGTGGCTTCGTCGCGCGGCAGGCACGGCGGAGGCCGATGGCCGGACAACACGATGCCGCCGAGCGCGTCCAGCGCCATGCGCAGTTGCGCGACGTCGCGCCGGTGTGCGGACGCCGGGGCGGCGGCGTCCTCCAGCCCGGCCAGCGCGAGCTCCGCCTGCGAGAACACCCGGCCCGCTGCGACCTGATCGGACAGGGTCGCGATCGTCTCGGCGCCGCGGGCGAGGCCATGGCGCCAGCCCAGGGCATAGCCTGCGACCGCGACGACAAGGCCGATGCCGAGCGCGACCGGCAGGGCGCGCTTCGAGGTCATCGGCGCTGAAGTCATCGGTGCTGAAGTCATGGGTGTTGAAGCCATGGGCGCGAGGTCATGGGCGCGCGCGCCCGGGCGAGGGGAACCGCCATGCCCTTCGCGACGGCGGCAGCAGGATCGCGCTCGGTCCCGCCATCGCGGCGCGCTACGCCTTCTTCACCCACTTCAGCAGCGACGCCCAGTCTTCCTGGTGCTCGCGGACGTTCTGCGAGTGGTAGTCGAACAGGCTGCGGCCGAGGCCGACCAGCACCACGTAGGCCTGGCTGTCGCGCAGTTCGGCGACGATCGGGTAGGGCCACTGCCGGAGCAGTTCCAGCGCCTGCTGGGACGCGTTGGTCCACGGCCGCAGGCGGTTGCCGACCAGGCCCACGCGCAGTTGGCCGCGGCGGACCCGGGGATGTTTCGCGATGCCGTTGAGGAAACCGACGGTGGCGTCGATGTCGAGCGTCGACGGCAGCACCGGCACCACCAGCGCCTCGGCCTCCTCCAGGAAGCCCTCGAGGCTGTCGGCCGTGGCCCCGGCCGGGGCGTCGATCACGACCCGCTGGGTGTCCTCTGGCAGGTGCCTGGCCCAGCTCTTCTTCGTGCCGTCCAGCGGCAGGACGGCGCTCTCCAGCTCGGCCCGGCGTTCGGCCCAGCGGGTGGAGGAATGCTGCGGATCGGCGTCCACCAGCACCGTGCGATGGCCGTCGAGGGCGGCATGCGCGGCGAGATGGGTGGCGATGGTGGTCTTGCCCACCCCGCCCTTCGAACTGGCGACCAGAACCGTTTTCATCGGCACCTCCGCAGTGAAGTGACGGCAGCTTAGCCCGGAACCGGCCGCCGCGGGCAACCGTGCAAGGCGGCATCCCTGCCGGATCAGGCACTTGCCGTCGTCCGCCCCCCGGAACGGCCCCGCTTTGCTATCGTTTCGCGGCTTCGGGGGAGCCTTCCCCTCGGCCCAGGACCCCGACCACACCCCATGAGCGGCTTGCAGGACCTCGTGGCGCTGATCCGCGCCGACACCCCCCTGATCGTCATCGAGACCCCGGACGAACCGCGGGTGGTCGAACTGTTCCGCCAGTCGCTGATGCACGTCTGGCGGGCGCTGTTCCGCTGGTCGATCACCGAGGGCCTGCGCCGGATCGACATGGATCGCGAGGACGAGGCCCACGTCGCGCCCGACGCCGGGGCGACGCTGCAGGCGATCTATCGCGCCGAACAGCGCGGCGTGTACCTGCTGCTGGATTTCGCCCCGTACCTCAAGTACGCCGGCACCCTGCGCCAGGTGCGCGACATCCTGCAGCGCCGCAACTGCCTGCCGCACGTGCTGGTGCTGGTCGGCCAGAAGATCGAGCTGCCCGAGGACCTCGAGGCCTATGCGGTGCGCTACCGCCCGCACCTGCCCACCAGCGACGCGCTGCTGCGCATGGTCAAGGAGGAAGCCGTCGCCTACGCCCGCGAGCACGGCGGCAAGCGGGTGGAAGTCGATGCCGAGGCCGCCAAGCAGATCGTGCGCAACCTGCGCGGGCTGTCGGAGACCGACGCCCGCCGCATCGCCCGGCACCTGATCTTCCGCGACGGCGTGCTCAACGCCGACGACCTGCCGGAACTGGCGAAACTGAAGTTCGAGCTGGTCAACCGCAGCGGCCACCTGCACTACGCGTTCGATCCGGTGAAGCTGGACCAGGTGATCGGCGCGAAGCGGGTCAAGCGCTGGATCGACATGCGCCGCGCCGCGTTCGTCGACGGCAACGTGCCGCCGGGGCTCGACCCGCCGCGCGGGCTGCTGCTGCTCGGCGTGCAGGGCTGCGGCAAGTCGATGCTGGCCAAGGCCATCGCCGGCGGCTTCGGCGTGCCGCTGCTGCGCCTGGATTTCGGCGCGCTGTACAACAAGTACCACGGCGAGACCGAGAAGAACCTGCGCGAGGCGCTCGAATCGGCCGAACAGCTCGCGCCGTGCGTGCTGTGGATCGACGAGGTCGAGAAGGGCCTCGCCAGCACCGGCAGCGAGGACGGGGGCGTCTCGCGGCGCGTGCTCGGCACCTTCCTGACCTGGATGGCCGAACGCAAGGCGCAGGTGTTCCTCGTCGCCACCGCGAACCAGGTGCAGGACCTGCCGGCCGAACTGCTGCGCAAGGGCCGCTTCGACGAGATCTTCTTCGTCGACCTGCCCTCGCCCGAGGCCCGCGCCGAACTCTTCGCGCTGCACCTGCAGCGTCGCGGCGTGGACCCGGCCGGCTTCGACCTGCCCGCGCTCGCCGCCGCGTCGGACGGATTCTCCGGCGCCGAGATCGAACAGGCCGTGGTCGCCGCGCTGTACGCCGCGCACGCCGCGAACTTGCCGCTGAGCGACTTCCAGTTGCGCGCCGAACTGAAGACGACCCGCCCGCTTTCGGTGCTGATGGCCGAACAGGTCGCGGCGTTGCGCGAGTGGGCGGCGGCGCGCACCGTGTCGGCCGACTGAGCGCGGAGGCGGCGTGCAGGACGACGCGCTCGTGCCGCTGTTCGTGCCCGCGCTGTGCACGCTGCTGGTCGCGGCGGAAGACGCGAAAGGCCAGCCGCTGGACGAGGCCGAAGTGCTTGCGATCCGCGACGGGGCGGCGGTGATGATGCTTCCGCCCGATGCGATCGCGAAGATGGCCGAGCGCCGGGGCTATGCGGACATCGACCCCGCCAACTGCTGGTACGACTGGCAGATGCTGCGGCGCGAACTGGGCAGGAAGCCGGATCTCGATCCCGGCGCGCGGTTCACGTTCGTCGACGACGCCGATCCCGAGTTCCTGGAAACGATCGAACGGGCGCAGCAGACGCTCGGCGCGTTCCGCGGCCTGCTGTCGCGCCCCCGCGAGGACCCCGCGACGCCGCTGGTGAAGGCCCTGCTGCAGGATCCGGGCTACCGCGCCTACCTGTGGCTGATCGTGGTCGATGCCGACGCCGACGGTTTCGTCGGCGAGATCTTCGAACTGCCGGGCGACTTCACCGAGTACGCGCTGCAGGACCGGGTGACGGTGGCGAATGCGGACGTGATGGACTGGATGGTCAACGACGCGGGGACGCTGCACGGCGGTTTTTCGCTGCGCCTCGCCCGCTCGCGCCTGCCGCCTGCGGAACGGGACGCCTTCGACCGCCACGTCGGTGTGCATACGTACGCCTGAGGCACGCGCTTGAGGCACGCCTGGGCGCAGGTCAGGAACGACCCGGATTTCCACTGCGACGGAATGCCGGCCACAGATTCGGAGCGGCTCCCGCAGCGATGCCGGCCACGGATTCGGAACGGGACCCGCGCCGATGGCGGCCACGGATTCGGAACGCCCCCGCAGCGATGGCGGCCGACAGCAAGTTCACCCCAAGTCCCGTCATCCTCGCGCATGCGAGGACCCATGCGTAATCGCCACTGTGGCATGGGTCCTCGCTGACGCGAGGATGACGGCAAAAAAGCGCGGCGCGACGCCGACCGCGGAGTCGCAGCGGGCCCCGCAGCGATGGCGGCCGCGGATTCGGAACGCCCCCGCACCGATGTCGGCCGGCAGCAAGTTCACCCGCACTCACGTCATCCTCGCGCAAGCGAGGACCCATGCGTGATCGCCGCTGGGACGTGGGTCCTCGCCTGCGCGAGGATGACGGCAAAAAAAGCGCCGCGCGAATCGGCGAGCGCTTTGCAAGGGCCTCGTCCGGACGACCGATCGCTTGCGGGGAACCTTGCCGTTGCGCGGAAGCTTGCTTCGGCAAGCGCAGATCCCTCACCGCAGGTTCGCGATGCCTCACGGAAGTCGCCGCCCGATCCGATCCGCGCGCAGCCGCGCTCCCGCGATGCCGCGCGTTCGCGGCGATGGCGTCAGATCGAATCGCCGCCGCTCACCCAGATCGAACGGCTGCCGAAGCCCACCCCGCTGTCGTTGTCGATCGCGGTGACCGACACAGTGTAGGTGCCGGGCGCGGCGTAGGTGTGGCTGACCTGGGCCGCGCCGCCGGCGACGTTGGCGGTGGCGCCGTCGCCGAAGTCGATGACCATGTAGACGGTCTGGCCGTCCGGGTCGTAGGCGTAGACGGTCGTGTCGACGGTGTAGTTGCTCATGGCGAAGTAGATCGCGATCTGCGGTGTCTGGTTGCCGCTGGTGCGGACGATGCGCACCGGAGCGCCGCGGTCGACGGCGGGCGTGGCAACGGGGCGGTCGGTCGCGTGGGCGGCGCCGGCGAGGACGAACGCGATCGCGAGGGTGAAGCGTCGAGCCGCGATGCCGCGGCGGGGTTGCATGTGCATGGGCCTGCTCCCTGGTCTGCATGCGCCGCATCGTGCGGCGCGTCCCGGGCGTCGACGGGCGACGGCCGTCCCCAAGGTAGGCCGGTCGGCGCGGGCAGGCAAGCCCGCGGCGGCCCGGGGATGGCGCTTCAGGGCGCCGTCGTTTCCCAGTCCGCCGGCGGCGCCGGGTCCACGCCCACCGCGCGCAGGGCGCGATCGATCAGGGTCACTTCGTCCTGCGCCGGGTCGGCGCGCAGGGCGTCGCGGTACGCCGACTGGTAACGGGCGTCGCCGTGTTCGCCGATCAGGCGCTGGCGCCAGAACAGCGGGCGCCAGGCGGCGTGGGCGGCGGCCCGGGAAGCGTCGTCGTCGGCGCTCAGGCGCAGCAGCAGGTTGCCGATCATGCGCGCGACCATCACGTCCGAGGCGTCCTGCAGGATCGCGCCGAGCCGGCGGCACTGCGCGCGCCGTTCGGGCACGGCGTCGCGGGCGGGCGGGCTGCAGGCCTCGATCAGGCTGCGATACGGGGGCAGTTCCACCGCGGCGCCCAGCTCCAGGGCGTAGGCGTCGAGCGCGCCGTCGCGCAGCGCCGGGACCGCGTCGCGCCATTCGGCCTTCGGCGGATGCCGGCGCACCGCGTCCATCGCCAGCGCCTGCACCGGATCCCAGTACACGGCGTTGCGCGGACGTGCGTCGAGCGCGGCGAACAGCGCGTCGAGCGGCGCATCGGCCCGGCGCGCCAGCAGCAGCGGCGCGAGATTGTCGGGCTGGGCCTCGGCCCACGCGGCGACGGCGTCGTCGCCGGCCGGGGCCGGCATCAGCGGCTGGCCCTGCGCGGAGGCGAGCAGCGACCAGACCACGCCGTCGTCGCCGGCCGCGGCCCGGGCGCGGCGGTACCAGCCGTCCAGCGCGGCGTCGGGCACGGCGGCGCCGGCGGCGGCCCGGGCCAGGGTTTCGGGGGTGAGCAGCGCGCCGCGGCGGACGAACAGCGCGAACGCGAGGTTGCGGGCGCCGCCGTCCTCGGCGAGGCGGTCGGCCAGCCACAGCGCGTAGGCGCGCTCGGCCGCGTCGGCGCGGCGGGCGGCATCGATGCAGCCGGGCCGCATCGGCAGCGGCGTGTCGGCGCAGCCGGCGGCGAAGCGCTCCTCCAGGGTCGCCGCCGCCTGCGCGCACGCCGGCGACGTCCACGCGCCCGCGCACAGCGCGCCTCCGGCGAGCAGCCAGGCCAGCGCGCCTCCCCGCCTCCATCGCATGTCGTCGCTCCCGCCGTGCCGAACGGCGTCCGTGATCCGGCGCGCAGCCTACCGCAGACCCATGGCGGTTTCGCGTCTCAGACCGCGGCGAGGCGCAGCAGCGGCGCGCGGAACAGCGCCTCGTCCAGCACGTCGATGCCGCAGGGCAGGTCCGACAGCCAGTCGAGGAACGCCGGAATGCTGCGGGCGTCCATCGGCAGGCCGTGCTGCGGGACGATCAGCGCCGGATCCAGCCCGCGCACCATGTCCGCCCACAGCCGCGCCACGCGCCGGGAGCCCATGTAGCGCCGATGGAAACCCTCCATCCGCGACACGTGCGCGGCGAAGTCCTCGACTGCGAGATAGGGCGTGCCCGACGGCACCAGCGAGCTGCCGACGTCGCCGGAGAACAGGATCCGGCTCACCGGGTCCCAGAAGCTGAAATTGCCGACCGAATGCAGGAAATGCGCCGGCAGCGCGTGCAGCGCGCTGCGCCCGAGCGCCAGCGCGCCGCCCTCGTCCGGCAGCAGCACGTAGCGGTCCTCGCCGAGCTTCCCGGCCTGCACGTGCGAGACGCTGTGCGGCACGAACCGGCCCCACAGCCGCGAACACGCGATCCGCGCCGGCGTGTTCGCCAGCCAGCGGTCGGCGGCGCCGATGATGTCCGGGTCCTGGTGCGAGGCGAGGATCAGCCGCACCTGCGGCAGCCGGACGTGGACGGTGATCCCCAGCCACAGCGGCGTGTACAGCAGGTCGCCGCCCGGATCGATCAGCGCGGCCTCGCCGTGATCGATGATCAGGAACTGGTTGGCCTGGACGCCGTCGTCGCCCGGCACGAGGTCACTGAAGGCGATGCAGCGGTGCGTTTCGTTCTGGAACAGGATCGTCGACATCGGATGCCTCGCATGCGCCGGGGCCCCCGCCCCCTCACGCCGACGTTAGGCGCGGGCCCCGATTCCGGGCATGACCGGGATCAAGCAGATCAATCATGCAATCGATTTCAATCAGACGCCGCCTCGACCGCCGCCGGCCCTTTCGCCGCCCGTCCGGCGGCGGCTTCGGCTCGCCAGCGCCGGCGATTGGCGGCACCATAGCCCGACCTTCCCATCGCGGCCGCCGCCGATTTCGATGACGCAACCCCCGAACGACGACGCAGGCGCCAGCTCCGGCCACGCCCACGATCTGCGGCAACTGCGCCATTCGCTGGCGCAGCGCTTCAGCCTGCTGACGGACAAGGCCGAGGACCCGGTCATCGAACGCCGCCTGCGCGAGGGCGTCGAGCTGCACGGCGCGACGCCGTGGATCCTGATGGCGGCGATCTTCATCGCCTCGATCGGCCTGAACGTCAATTCCACCGCGGTGATCATCGGCGCGATGCTGATCTCGCCGCTGATGGGGCCGATCATGGGCGTCGGCCTGGGCGTGGCGGTGTACGACTTCCCGCTGATCCGCAAGTCGTTCCTCAACCTCGCCATCGCCTCCGCGATCAGCCTGACCGTCTCCACCCTGTACTTCGCGATCACCCCGCTGGCGGAGGCGCAGTCGGAGCTGCTGGCACGCACCTCGCCGACCCTGTGGGACGTGCTGATCGCGGTGTTCGGCGGCTTCGCCGGCGTGATCGGCGCCACCCGCGAAGAAAAGTCCAACGTCATCCCGGGCGTGGCGATCGCCACCGCGCTGATGCCGCCGCTGTGCACCGCCGGCTACGGCCTGGCGACCGGGCAGTGGGGCTATTTCGGCGGCGCGCTGTACCTGTACTCGATCAACTGCGTGTTCATCGCGCTGGCGACGATCCTCGGCCTGCGCCTGGTCCGGGTGCCGGTCCACGCCTTCGTCGACGCGCGCACCGAGCGGCGGATGCGCAACTGGCTGCTGGTGGTGGCGCTGGCCACCGCGCTGCCCAGCACCTGGCTGGCCTACCGGCTGGTGCAGGAGGAAGTGTTCAAGTCGCGCGCCTACGCGTTCGTGCGCGACGAATTCCGGTTCGACAGCGCGCACGTCGCCGACACCCGGGTCGATCCGGCGACCGGGCTGATCGAGGTCTCACTGATCGGCCTGCCGCTGGACACGCCGACGCTGAAGGCCATCGAGGGCCGGCTGGCGACCGCCGGGCTCAAGGGCGCCCGCATCCTGGTCCACCAGGCCGGGCAGAACGACAAGGTCGACGTCACCGCGCTGAAGTCCAGCCTGCTCAGCGACCTCTACAAGGACAGCCAGGAGGCGCTGCAGAAGAAGGACGCCGAACTGGCCGATCTGCGCAACCGCATGGCCGCGCGCGACGCGCTGATGGACCAGTCGCAGGACATCGCCGCCGAACTGCGCGCGCAGCTCCCGCAGGTCGATTCGGTGACCCTGAGCCAGGGCTACCGGATCGCCGAAGGCGCGGACAAGACCCCGGTGCTGCAGATGCTGGTCCACGCCTCGCGCCCGGTGCCCGACGCCGAGCGCGCCCGCGTCGCCGACTGGTTCAAGGTGCGCAGCAAGTCGGACACCGCCGACGTGGTGTTCGACGCCCCGCAGCGCTGAGTCCGGACCTCAGTCCGCACGCGCAGGCAGGAAGCGCGGGTTGCGCAGCAGCGCGGCCGACACCAGCGAGACCAGGACGCCCACCGGGAAGATCTCGGTGAAGGTGATCGGCATCCGGTACAGCGGATTCGCGTACTGCCTCGTAGCCTTCCCCTGATCTGAGACAGTTCGAGAGGAGAACATCTGGCAGGATAGACCTGACGGAGGTTCACATGCGCAAGAGTCGGTTTACGGAGTCACAGATCGTCGAGATTCTTAAGGAAGCGGATGCCGGGATTCC
>JAEKKX010000028.1 GCA_019510125.1 Lysobacterales bacterium | reverse complement strand
CCGCACCACCATCCAGACCTCCCGATTGCCCAGCCGCGGAATCGCCGCGCGTTGCGCCGCATAGCGGACCGGCTCGGTCGCTTCGACCTGCCCCTGCAACAGATACAGCCGCCTGGCCGTCGCCAGCGCGGGCTGCGCCCTCACCCCCGCCCATAGCCACACCGCGTCATAAGCCGGCGCCACCGCCCGATCGCGCGCGATCGGCACCGGCAGCAGCGCGACAGCCAATGCGGCGACGGCGAGAACGGCGCGGATCACCGCCTACCAATAATAACGCAGCCCGCTCGTCCAGCGCGATTTGGGATAATCGCTCTTCAGCCGCGTGAACCACGCCTTGCGCACGTTCTTGTCGACATCGGCCCCGCCGCACGAATTGTTGCCCGACGGCGCATAGCAATTGACCGCGCGGAACAAGGCATAGGCCTTGTCTTCGCCGGGCGCCTTGGGGTCGGCGGCGATCGACTTGTACACCTCCAGCCGCGAATAGACCGGGCCGGCGAACAACGTCTTGGTCCCGCCGAGATCCTGTTTCGGCGGCTGGGTATCGAGCACGAACTGATCGAAGCCATTGGCGCGGAAGAAGTCGGCCAGGCAGAGCTTCGAATGCGAACTGCCGGGCGCCGCGGCGAGATCGGCCGCGACGCGCCTCAGCGTCGGACAGTCGATGTCGGTGGCTTGCGTCGGTTTGAGGAACAGGCCGAGCGGCAACGCCTCCGATCCAAGCAAGTCGTAGAAATTGGTGTCGGTCGCCGCCCCCGCCGGCACCAGCGCGAGGTCGGTGCCGAAATCGCGATACGCGCCGCGGCTCAGTTCTTTGTAGAGCAAGGTGAACAAGGCAAGCTGGCGTTCGTGCGCCGCCTTCGCGCCAGTCGCCTGTTTGCGCAGCAACCCCGCATCGGCGACGTTCGTCAGCAGGATGCCGCGCAACATCGGGTCGTCGACTGGCGAGTCGGGCGCGAACACCCGCGCCAGTCCGCCGGTGCGCTCGTCATGCCAGGCGAGCGCGAGTTCGAGCGCCGAATGCTGCGCATCGAGCTTCGCCCCCGGCAGCATCTCCAGCCAGAAACCGCGCGCATTGCGGTCGCCGACCGCCTCCAACGCCATGCCGCGCAACATCTGACGGCTGAACTGCACTTCGTTGAAGCTCGACTGCCGCGCCGCGTCGGGGATCAGCTTGAGCACCTCGGCCGGCTTCCTGCCGATATAGAATTGGTGCGCGGCGACCAGATAGTCGAACAGCGGCTGATTGCCGGCGAACGCCGCGCGCTGGCCGTTGATCTCGTCGAGCGTGATCGGATTGGTGCAACATCCCGCGCTGACCTCGTCGTCCGCCGTCCGCATCCGCCGCAGGTCGAGCACCGCGAGCAGGGTCGGATCGCGCGTATCGCCGATCGTCAGATCGGGCAGCAACTTGGTGTCCATCTCCTCGGCGAGGTCGACATCATTGATCCCGCGCACAGCCGCCGGCTGCGTGAACAAGGCGACATATTGCTGCGCGAGCAGATCGCGCTTGCTGCCGAACCAATAGACCCGCCGCAGCAATCCGCGCGCCGACGCCGCATAGAGGCCCTTGGGATAGTCCTTCAGATAGGCGCGCAGCCCCGCGTCGGCGGCGGCAACGGCCTTCTGGTCGACCGTCTTGAAGTCCTTGGGATTGCCATATTCGTCGAACAGGCCGACCTGGATGCGGTTCACCTCGACCCGTGCCACCATGTAGCGCGCGGTCTCACGCAGCCAGCCGTCACGCGCGCTGCCCAGGCTGGCGAACCGCGTCCCCGCGGCATCGAAATCGCCGTCGTAAAATGCCTGCGCGCCGGCGACATAGGCGGCGAACGCCTTGCCCGCGGGCGACTTGACCTGCCCGTCGAGTGCCGCGCCCGCACTCGCGCCGGACTTGGCGCAATCGGGGCTGAGCGCCTTGCGCGACGCGATCAGCGCGGCGCCCTCGCCACCCGGCAGCCTGGCTGCGTTGACCGCTTCCTCGAATGCCGCCGCGCCGCTGCCATTGGTCCGGCAACGCGATCCTTCGCCCGACGAATAATCGCTGTCGCTATTGTCCGGTCGCACCGCCAGCCAGCCCGACAAGGTGCGCCAGTCGAACAAGGCGCCGAGCGACTGCGGCGGCGCCCCCTCGCCCGGCTTGGGCAGCGACCCGCGGCGGTCGAACAACAGCATCGTCAAATTGGTCCGCGT
>JAEKKX010000018.1 GCA_019510125.1 Lysobacterales bacterium | reverse complement strand
CAACGACTACGAGCCCTACGGCGCGGTGATCGGCAAGCCGGCGTACAGCGGGATCGGCTACACCGGGCACGTGATGGACGGCGGGACCGGGCTGACGTACATGCAGCAGCGGTATTACGATCAGTCGATCGGGAGGTTCTTGAGCGTTGATCCGGTGACGGCCAACAGCGGCACTGGCGCGAACTTCAGTCGGTATTGGTATGCCAACAACAACCCTTATCGTTTCTACGATCCCGATGGCCGATGTACCGGGTCTAGGATTAAAAATGGCGATGGAACATGCAAGGGGACTGGGCAGTTCACCACCGCAAATACTACAGCTCGTGTAACTGTTGCGGCTAGCGGGAGTGGGGCGAGCGCGAATGAGGCATCTGTTCCGGAGTCTATCAAAATTGAAGCCAGTGGCTTCGATAGCGCAGCATCGGCAGCCGTAGCTGCTGGTAAGGCATACGGTTCTTTAGGGGTTGAAAAAGGGAGCGAGGTGCAACTAGCCATAACAAAGATCCGCGACGGAAATTGGGGCTATTTGACGCCAGGGTGGGGGCCGAAAGGATTTAGGGTGGTTGATTTTTCCGAATTGCGTAAAGCCTATATTAAAGCCGGTTTCAGCGTTGACGCGTGGATGCATGGCCATTTTGATAGTCAGCTCAACTTTTCAGCGACTGATTTTTCGCTTGTATGGCGTCAAAATTACCCGACATTCTTGGTGAATAGCCAAGGGCAGGTTCGAATGCTTAGCAACGAGTATCTTCAATCGGTGCTGAACGATTTGCCATTTCATTCCAGGAGGCGAGGGCTGCAAGGATTGCGGCAGAACTATGCTGAATCGGGTTTGCCAGGAGATCAATTGTGAATAAGTATCTACTCTTTTTTTGTGCGGTTTTTCTATGCGGATGCATGGTCAAGCATGATGCGGTTCTTGCCGAAGAGGGTCAGGCGGACGGGTTGGTTGGTTATCTTTCCGAGCAAAAACGATGTGTCAGCGCATGGCGTTCGGTGATTGACGATTGGGTCGAAAACGGTGGCGGTATCCGCAGTACAGTGTCTGAGACGCGACAAGCGATCGCTAGAGATGAGAGATCGAAGTTGGCGTTGATCATCAGACAGGTCTGGAAAAGGCAATCTCGTTCGGTATCTGTCGATCACAGAAAGACTGCCCTGATATTCGATACCGTTGCTTCGCGTGAAATGACGGAGGAATGCAGTTCGATCATTTGGCTACAGGCTTTGCTAGTTGAGCCTACCGGCGTTATTCCGGAAAACGTCATGGCATCCTTGCTTGCGGAAGCGCCGATTGAAGTGCGAGACGATTCCCGGAAATTTGGACTATGGCTGTCCTATGAATTGTTGACGCCTGAGCCGGGATGGCGGAAAGAGCATTGACCCATGGCCATGGAAACATGGCGCGTGAGGATCGTGGACTGGGTGCATGAAGGAGGCGGCATGCGAAATTCTCTTCGCAAGACGATGATCTTTCTCTTGTTCTTTTTTGCTTGTGCGACGGCTCATGCCGTCGCGCTAACAGAAGGGAACAGAATTGGCCAAGTGGTGTCCTATAACGATGGCTCCAGGGTGGAGGTTTCATGCAATAAAAACGAAGAATGTCAAATATTTGTCCTTGTAAATAGAAGAAAATTCAAGATCACTTCGGATGATTTGGGGAAGGGGATTGCGATATTGCCATCGCAGGCGGCCTTGATGCGCGATCGCGGATCAAATGGTTATGCCTACTCTTTGTGGTTTGAAGTGGGGTGCGATACGTATGCCGAAAGGCCGCCAATTTTCATTTGCATCGGCTCCCTGGACATGACGGGAGATAAGGTCGATGGTTTTCGCGTATTCAAAAGGTATATTTCAAATGATTCTTGGAGGCAGGCTGACGCGCACTAGGGGCCGCGTGCTCTTGGCCTTCCCCGATGGCCCGGAGTACACCGCACAACCGGTCGTCGACTGGTGCCAGGCGCACGGGATCGAGTTGCGCTACATCCAGCCGGGCAAGCCAAACCAGAACGCGCACATCGAGCGATTCGACAAGACATACCGGACGGAGGTTTTGAACGCGCACCTGTTCGAGGACCTGGATCAGTTGCGGGAGATCACGGAGGAGTCGCTGCAACACTACAAAGACGAACACCCGCACGAGTCGCTCGGGAACCTGCCGCCGAGTGTCTATCGCGCATCCCGCGAGCGGGGGAATTCTCCTTTTGCACTGTCCACTTGACGGGGAAGGCTACGCCTGCAGGCGCGTCAGCCGCCGCGGCACAGTTGCTCTTCGCAGGGGATGCCGTCGCCGTCGTAGTCCAGTTCGGTGTCGGGGCAGTGCTGGAGCAGCCACTTCGCGTCTTCGCAGGACTTCATCTCGGAGCAGTAGCTGCGGCCATCGCAGCCCAGCGGCCGCGGCGGGGACGCCGCCTCGGTCGCGCCCGCGCCGGCCGGTCGTTCCGGGGCCGGGGCGTTGCCTTCCGAGCCGTACCAGACGGCGGAGATCAGCGCGCCGAGCACCAGCACGGCCAGCAGCAGGCGGAGCGTCCCGGGCGACGGTTCGGACTCGTGCGCTGACCTGCGCGCGCGTGCGCCATGCCCTTGCGCGCCAGATGGCCGCGTGGACGGGCGCGCAGTGGCCGGGCGCGTGCCGGCCGTCGGCGGTGGCCGGGTGAAGTCCGCCGGTGGCGGGGACACGTCCCATCGCACGGCGCAGGCTTCCTTGCGGCCGTCGGCGCTGGTGCGGATATCGAACGACAGCGGGTCGCCGATCTGCGGCCGTCGCTGGCCGTGCGGGAATTCCGAGCGGTGGACCGGCAGCACGACGCGGCTCTCGCGCGTGCGGATGTAGCCGAACCCGCGTTCGTCGTCCCATTTGAGCAAGGTGCCCTGGATGCGCATCGTGCGTGCCGGGACTCAGCGATCCGCGAGGTCGATCGCGTAGAACGTGTTGCAGCCGCCGTGGCCGGTGTCACCGAGCGCGGCCTCGATCCGGCGGAACCCGCTGCGTTCGTACAGCCCCATCGCCGCGTCCATGCCGGTGAGCGTCTCCAGGTAGCACCGACCGAATCCGAAGCCGCGCGCCGCGTCCAGGCACCGCGCCATCAGCGCCGTGCCGGCGCCCAGCCCGCGCAACGTCGGCAGGAAATACATCTTGCGCAGTTCGCAGGTGTCCGCGTCGCCGCCGGCCAGCGGGGCGATGCCGCCGCCGCCTTCGACGACGCCGTCGCGTTCGACCACGAAATACGCGGAGCGCGGTGCGGCGTAGGCGCGGGTCATCCAGTCGACTTCCGGATCGCTGATCGCGAAGCCGCAGCCGGTCGCGCCGAACTCCGGCATCACGGTGCGGATGATGGCGGCGATGGCGGCATCGTCCCGGGCTTCGATGGGGCGGATTTCGATGGCGTGGATCGCGATGGGGTGGGGCGGGGCGATGCGGGACATGGCGTCGGCGCTGGGGGTCGGGAATGCGGGTGGGGTGGGGCGGCTGCGTCGTGGTTTCAATGCGCGTCGGGCGTGCGCGCGCCCGATTGCGCGATCCGGCGCGCGAACTCCTCGGGCTTCAGCCCGGGCGCGAACAGGAAACCCTGCGCGATCGGCACGCCGAGGCGCAGCAGGAACTGGCGCTGGGCCTCGGATTCCACGCCCTCGGCGACCAGGCCGAGGTTGAGGCTGCGGGCGATGCCGGCCACCGCCTGGCAGACCGCGACGTCGGACTGGTTCGCCGGCACGCCGCCGACGAACAACTGGCTCAGTTTCAGGCCCTGGATCGGCAGCCGGCGCAGGTAGTTGAGCGCGCTGTAGCCTTCGCCGAAGTCGTCGATGGTCAGCATCACGCCCATCTCGCGCAGGTCGGCGAAGGTGCGCAGGGTGTCCGGCGCGTCCTCGATCAGCACCCGCTCGGTGAACTCCAGTTCGATCGCCGCGCCCGGCAGCGCGAACTCGTCCAGCAGGCGGCGCACGGCGCCGGCGAGGTCCTCGCCGACGAACTGGCGATAGGAGACGTTGACCGCGACCCGCACGATGCCCAGGCCCGCGTCGCGCCAGGCGGCGACCTGGCGGCAGGCCTCGCGCAGCACCCAGTGGCCGATGCGGACGATGTCGCCGGTGGTCTCGGCATGGCTGATGAAGCGGTCGGGCCGCAGTTCGCCGAGGAGGTGGTTCTGCCAGCGGATCAGGGCCTCGGCGGCGATGATGCGGCCGGTCTCGAGATCGACCTGCGGCTGGTAGGCGAGGTGGAATTCGCCGTTGTCGGCGGCGCGGCGCAGATGGGTCTCCATCCACAGCCGGTCGGCCTGGCTCTTCGCCAGCGCCGGGGTGAACGCCTGCCACGCGTTGTGCGAGCGGCGCTTGCTGTCGTACATCGCCGCGTCGGCGTTCTGGATCAGCGTCTGCGGGCGTTCGCCGTCGTCGGGCGAGCGGGCGATGCCGATGCTGGCGGTGATCGCGAATTCCTCGTTGTCGAAGCGGAAGGTGTCGGCCAGTTCGCGCAGGATGGCCTCTGCGATGCGTTCCGGCCGCTTCGCGTCGTCGGCGAGGTCGCACAGCACCAGGAATTCGTCGCCGCCGAAGCGCGCGACCAGCCCTTCGCCGTCCACCGCCCGCGAGATGCGCTGCGCGGCCGAGGCCAGCAGTTCGTCGCCGGCGGCGTGGCCGAGCACGTCGTTGATGACCTTGAAGCGGTCGAGATCGACGTAGAGCACCGCGACCCGGGCGGTGGCCGGATCGAGCATCCGCAGGTCGAGTTCGGCGAGGATCGCGTCGCGGTTGAGCAGCCCGCTCAGAGGGTCGGTGCGCGCCTGCACGCGCAGGGTCTCCTCCGCGTGCTTGCGCTCGGTGATGTCCTGCAGCGTGCCGACGATGCGCGAGGCGCCGGGATCGCCGCTGTCGGCCTCGCCGATCACCCGCACCCAGCAACCGCGATGGTCGCTGCGCAGGCACTGCAGTTCGAGGTCGAAACTGCCGCCGCTCTCGGTCAGCCGGTCCACCGCCATGCGCAGGCGCCCGCGGTCGGCCGGCGCCACCCCGGCGATCATGTCGCCGATGGTCTGCGGCGCGGGGCTGCGGCCGAGGATGCGCTGCGCCTCCTTGGTCAGATACAGCCGTTGGCGGCCGCGGTCCCACTCCCAGCCGCCGATGTGGGCCAGTCCCTGGGCGCGGTCGAACAGCACGTTGTCGCGCTTGAGCGTGGTCACGTCGCTGAACACCGCGAACACGTACTGCGGCGAGGTGCCGTCGGCCTCGAACACCGGCACGCTGGTCACCGAGATCCACGACATCCGCTGGAGCTGCACGTTGTAGAGGCCGACCACGGTGTTGCTGATGACCTGGGCGCGTTCGAGCGCGCGGGTGGTCGGCCAGTCGGGGAAGGTGAGCGGCCGGCCACGCGCGTCGACCACCTTCCAGTGCTCCGGGCGCAGCAGCGCGTGCACGCTCTGCCCGGTCTCCACCCCGATCGCGCGGTGCGCGGCGGGATTGGCCGACATCACCCGCATGTCGCGGTCGAACAGGATCACGCCGACGTCGATCGACTCCAGCAGCAGCCGGTAGCGGCTTTCGGCCTGCCAGCGCGCGCTGAGGTCGCGCGCCACCGCGACCATCCGCGTCGCGCCCTTGTATTCGAAGCCCGCGGTGTGGACTTCCACCGGGAAGCGGCTGCCGTCGCCGCGCATGTTCGCCACTTCGACGACGTAGGTCTCGCCGCGGCGCAGCGCGTCCCAGACCGGCTCGAGGTGGTCCTTGGGCAGGTCGGGATTCAGCACCTCGATCGGCTTGCCGACGATCTCCGCGCGCGGCCGGCGGTAGGCGGCGAGGCCGGCCTTGTTCAGATCGAGCACGGTGCCGTCCCAGTCGAGGATGCTGACCGGGTCGGGCACGGCGTCGAACAATGCGGTGTAGCGCAGGCGCTCGGATTCGGTTTCGTCGATCGCGCCGCGCAGCGCGGCGTGGGCGCGTTCGAGCAGGGCGCGGGTGCCGGTGTCGAGGGCGGGATCGTGGCGGGCGCGGTCCAGCGCGGCCAGTGTGTCCGCCTGGTCGGCGGCCGGTGGCGGCGGCGGGGCGTCCCGGGCCGCGCTCACGCGACCGCGCTCCGTGCGCGTGCGACCTTGCTGCCGCTGTCCCGCCCCAGCAACTGCGACAGCCAGCGGCCGGTGTCGGCCAGACCGTCGAGATCGACGCCGGTGGCCAGGCCCATGCCCTCGAGCATGTAGACCACGTCCTCGGTGGCGACGTTGCCGCTGGCGCCGCGGGCGTAGGGGCAGCCGCCGGTGCCGGAGACCGCGGCGTCGACCACGCGCACGCCGACCTCCAGGCAGGCGTGGAGGTTGGCCAGCGCCTGGCCGTAGGTGTCGTGGAAATGCACGGCGAGCGCGGCCATCGGCACCTCGCCAGCGACCGCGCGCAGCATCGCGGCGGCCTTGCCGGGGGTGCCGACGCCGATCGTGTCGCCGAGGGAGATTTCGTAGCAGCCCATCGCATGGAGTTCACGCGCGACGCGGACCACGTCGGCCACCGGCACCTCGCCCTGGTAGGGGCACCCGAGCACGGTCGAGACGTAGCCGCGCACGGCGACCCCGTCGGCCTTGGCGCGTTCGATCACCGGCATGAATCGCTGCAGCGATTCTTCGATGGATGCGTTGATGTTGCGCCGGTTGAACGCCTCCGACGCCGCGGTGAACACCGCGATCTCGTCCACGCCCACGGCGCGGGCGCGTTCGTAGCCCTGTTCGTTGGGCACCAGCACCGGGTAGCGCACGCCGGGCCGCTTGGCGATGCCGACGTAGACCTCGGCGGCGTCGGCGAGCTGCGGCACCCATTTCGGGCTGACGAAGCTGGTGGCCTCGATGCTGCGCAGACCGGTCGCGGACAGCCGGTCGATCAGTTCGATCTTGGCCGCGGCCGGCACCAGGGTCTTCTCGTTCTGCAGGCCGTCGCGGGGACCGACCTCGACGATGCGGACGCGGTCGGTCATGGCGAGGCGTCTCCGGTCGCGGCGCGGTGCAGCGTCGTGGCGAGTTCCGGCCGCATGTCGCGGTACAGCGCGTCGCCGTGCCGGCGCAGCGCCTCGGCGATGGCTTCGCGGGAACCGCCGAGGTAGACGTCGCCGGCGATCGCGCGCGGGAGCGGTTTGCCGGTCGCGGCATCGCGGGTGTCGTCGGTGTGCACGGTCAGGCCGGCGCCGCCGAGCGTGCGCGCCGTGCCGGGATCGGCCGCCCACAGCAGCAGGCGGTCGCCGTCGAGTCGGTAGCGATAGAGCTCGACCCGGTTCGCCGGCCAGGTCTCGACGACCTTGCCGGCGCCGTCGAGAACGCGCTCGGCGTCGTCGGCCTGCACGGCGATGTAGCGCTGGCCCTCGAACTCGAAGGTGCCGAAGGATTGGCGTTCGTCGGGCTTCGCGCCGCGCAGTCCGGTGACGCCGCAATCGGCGGTGACCATGGCCGGCGTGTCGTCCGGGCCCGCGTCCGCGGGCAGCCAGGCGCCGGCGAGGGTCGCGTCGCAGCCGAGCGTCTCCACCGGCGCGACCTCGAACGACACGCAGGCCGACGTGCCCAGTGTGAGCAGCGCGGCCAGCGCGAGCCGGACCCGCATCACGAGGCCAGCACCACCAGCGCCGCGTCCGCTTCGACGAAATCGCCGTCCGCGACGCGGACCTCCGCGACCTCGCCCGCACGCGGCGCCTTGAGGGTCAGCTCCATCTTCATCGCTTCCATCACCAGCAATTCCTGGCCTGCGTCGACATGGTCCCCCACCTTGGCGCGGATCAGCACGATGCGCCCGGGCATCGGCGCGAGGACACGATCGCCGGCTCCCCCGGCGTCCGCATCGGCCGGACGGTAGGCCGGCACCCGGACGAAGCGCCAGCGGCGTTCGCCGTCGTGCACGTCCACCCGCGAGGATGCGCCGGAACCGCCGTCTGCGTCCAGCCGCAGGCGCTGGCCCTCGCCGTCGAAGCGCGCCGACAGCGTGCCGTCGGCCGCCAGCCGCGCGCCCTGCACCACGATGCCGCCTTCGGCGTCGTCGAAGACGTAGTCGCCGGCGCTGCCGTGGGCGACGAGGGTGTGCGCCTGCGCGCCGTCGTCCAGCACCAGCCGGCGCTGCCCGGCGTGGCCGAGGCGCCAGCCGTCGGCCAGCGCCCACGGCGAGGTCGGGTCGGCGCCGGTGGCCGCCCGTGACCGGCTCTGCGCTTCCTCGCGCAGCAGCACGGCGGTGGCCGCGGCGACCCGGGCCCGGCGCGCCTGCGCCGGCGCGGGCGTGGTCGGCATGAATTCCTCGAGCGCGCGATCCAGGGTGCCGGTGTCGATGGTCGCCTCGACCACGGCCGGATGGCGGACCAGGCGTTCGAGGAAGGCGACGTTCGACTTCGGGCCCTCGATCGCGCACTGCGCCAGCGCCTCGCGCAGGCGGGCCAGCGCGCGCGGGCGATCGGCGTCCCACACGATCAGCTTGGCGATCATCGGGTCGTAGAAGATCGTCACCGTGTCGCCCTCGACCACGCCGCCGTCGAGGCGCACGTGGGCGTCGGGGTCGGGCAGGCGCAGCCGGACGAGCCTGCCCGAGCCCGGCAGGAAGCCGGCTTCGGGGTCCTCGGCGTACAGCCGCACTTCGATGGCGTGGCCGCGCTGCGGGATGGCGTCCTGCGCCAGCGGCAGCGGCTCGCCGGCGGCGACGCGCAACTGCCATTCCACGAGGTCCAGCCCGGTGACGTACTCGGTGACCGGGTGCTCGACCTGCAGGCGGGTGTTGATCTCCATGAAATAGAAGCCGCCGTCCTGGCCGACGATGAATTCGACGGTGCCGGCGTTCTGGTAGTCGATCGCGTGGCCGGCCTGCACCGCCGCCGCGCCCATCGCCGCGCGCAGTTCGGGGGTGAGGAACGGCGAGGGCGATTCCTCCAGCACCTTCTGGTAGCGGCGCTGGGCCGAGCATTCGCGCTCGTTGAGGTGGATGACGCGGCCGAAGGCGTCGCCGAAGATCTGGATCTCGATGTGGCGCGGCTGCTCGACGTAGCGCTCCAGCAGCACGCGGTCGCGGCCGAAGGCGTTGCGCGCCTCGCGCTGGCAGCTTTCGAGGTTGGGCAGGAACTCCGCGCTGCCGCGCACGATGCGCATGCCCTTGCCGCCGCCGCCGTGCGCGGCCTTGATCATCAGCGGATAGCCGATCGCGTCGGCCTGGCGCTGCAGCAGATCCGGCGACTGGTCCTCGCCGGTGTAGCCGGGCACCACCGGCACGCCGGCGGCCTGCATCAACTGCTTGGCGCCGGCCTTGCTGCCCATCTTGCGCATCGACGCGGCCTTCGGGCCGATGAACACCACGCCGGCGGCCTCCACCGCGTCGGCGAAGTCGGCGTTCTCGCTGAGGAAGCCGTAGCCGGGATGGATCGCCTGCGCGCCGGACCTCAGCGCGACCTCGAGGATGGCGTCGCCGCGCAGGTAGCTGTCCTGCGGACGCGCGCCGCCGATGTGGAACGCCTCGTCGGCCTGGCGCACGTGCTGCGCGTCGGCGTCGGCGTCGGAGTACACCGCGACCGTGCGGATGCCCAGCCGGCGGCAGGTGCGGATGACGCGACACGCGATCTCGCCGCGATTGGCGATGAGGATCTTGGAGAACATCCCGCTGCGCTGCTGCATGTTCGAGGGCATCACGCTTCGCCGTCCCAGTAGTCGAGGCCGTCGGCGGCGCGGCCGATGCTGCGGAAGGCGCCGGGCTGCATGCCGGTCATGGCGAGGAACTTGCCCGAATCGGGGTATTCGCAGACTTCGGGGAAGTCCATGGTGCTGACCGCGAGGTAGCGCAGCTCGACGCTGCCGGTGTTGAACAACTGGTGCGCGGTGTCGGGGCCGCCGGGCGGGCAGGCGATGACGTCTCCGGCGCGCACCGGATGCACGGCGTCGCCGATCCGCAGTTCGCCGGCGCCGTCGAGCACGAAGAACATCTCCTCGTTGACATGGTGCGAGTGCTTCGGGAACGCGGCCTTGCCCGGCGCGACCACGGTGAGGTTGTAGCCGAGCCGGCGCGCGCCGACCTTCGGGCCGATCGGTCCGATGCGGCCGCCGAAGCGGTCGGTCGGCATGCGGTCGCTGCCGCGCTGGCGGGAGCGTTCGGCCAGGTCGATGGTCTCGACGTCGGCGATGTTGAGGATGGGCGCGGTCATGGTCCTTCCGGGGCGTGGCAGACGGCTTCGACGTTGTGGCCGTCCGGATCGAACACGAACGCGCCGTAGTAGTGCGGGTGGTAGTGCGGGCGCAGGCCGGGCGCGCCGTTGTCGACGCCGCCGGCGGCGAGCGCCGCGGCGTGGAAGGCGTCGACCTCGGCGCGGGTCTTCGCGGCGAAGGCGATGTGCATGCCGCGCCCGGCCTGGCCGGTGCCGACGCCGACCCAGAACGCCGGCTTGCCCGGCGGGCCGAAGCCGCAGCCTTCGTAGCCGCCGCTCATGGCCCGGGTGACTTCCATGACCACGCCGTAGCCCAGCGGCGCCAGCGCGCGTTCGTAGAACGCACGGCTGCGCGGGTAGTCGGCGACGGTGAAACCGAGATGATCGAGCATGCGGACCTCGCGTGCCGGGGAAGGGAGTGGCGGCCGGGCGCGCCGTCGGGTCTACGGCAGCCAGGCCGGGTCGCGCTTGTCGAGGAAGGCGGCGAGGCCTTCCTGGCCTTCGCGGGAGACGCGCAGGCGGGCGATGAGGTCGGCGTTGTCGCGGCCGAGCCGGTCGCGATCGGTTTCCGCGCCCACCCGCCGCACCAGCACCTTGGCCTGGCTGGCGGCGTAGGGGCCGGCGCGCAGCAGCAGGTCGATCTGGCGATTGACCGCCGCATCCAGCGCGTCGGCCGGGACCACCGCGTGGAGCAGGCCGATGCGCAGCGCCTCGGCGGCGTCGAACACCTCCGCGGTGGCGAACCAGCGCCGCGCCTGGCGCGCGCCGATCGCCGCGATCACGTAGGGCGAGATCACCGCCGGCAGCAGCCCCAGCCGGGTCTCGGTCAGGCCGAACTTCGCCTCCGGCACGCCGATGGCGATGTCGCAGCAGGCGACCAGGCCCACGCCGCCGCCGAACGCCGCGCCGTGCACCCGGGCGATGGTCGGGTGCGGCAGTTCGTCCAGCACCCGCATCAGCCGGGCGAGGGCGAGCGCGTCGTCGCGGTTCTCGTCCTCGGTGGCCGTGGCCATGGCCCGCATCCAGTTCAGGTCGGCGCCGGCCGAGAAGCTGGCGCCGGCGGCTTCCAGCACCACCGCGCGCACCGTCCGGTCCTCGCCCAGGGCGATCAGGGCGGCGGTCAGGGCGCCGATCAGGTCGGCGTCGAAGGCGTTGTGCAGGTCCGGGCGATGCAGCCGGAGCCGGACGATCGGGCCATTGCGGTGGTGCTGCAGCGAATCGGACATGCGTCGCGGCTCTCCTCGGCGATGCGTCGCATGATATCCGCTGCGGCGCGTCGGCTGGTCCGGGGGAGGGACGGGGGCGCCGGGGGCGGCCGGACCGGGTCGGCCCGGTGGCCCCGCGATACGGCCGGAATTTGACCCGGGTCGGTATTGGCCCCCCGGTGCTCTGGTATAGAATGAGAACAATTCCTATTTAAGGGCCGTCCGTGATCCTGACCGAACTGCCGCCCCGCACCGTCGCGGTGATCGACGCAGTGCAGGATGCGGGCGAGAACGACGCGATCGCGCGCCGCCTGCGCGAGCTGGGCTTCGTCGCCGGCGAAGCGGTGTCGGTGGTCGCCGCCGGCCCGTTCGGGGCCGAACCGCTGCTGGTGCAGGTCGGGTTCACCCGCTTCGCGCTGCGTCGCACCGAGGCCGCGCGGGTCCGCCTGCGCGGGGAGACGCGGTGAGCCCGGCCGCCGCCGCGCCGCTGCGCCTGGCCCTGGTCGGGAACCCCAACTGCGGCAAGACCGCGCTGTTCAACCTGCTCACCGGCAGCCGGCAGAAGGTCGCGAACTACGCCGGGGTCACGGTCGAGCGCAAGGAAGGCCGGATGCAGTCGCCCGCGGGGCGCAGCTACGTGCTGCTGGACCTGCCCGGCGCCTACAGCCTCAACGCCGCCAGCCTCGACGAAGCCGTCACCCGCGACGTCTGCCGCGGCTTCTATCCCGGCGAGCCCGCGCCCGACGTGCTGGTCTGCGTGGTCGATGCGACCAACCTGCGCCTGCACCTGCGCTTCGCGCTGGAAGTGCGCGAACTCGGGCGGCCGATGGTGCTCGCGGTCAACATGATGGACGCGGCGCGCCGTCGCGACATCGAGATCGATCTGCAGGCGCTGCAGCAGGCGCTGGGCGTGCCGGTGGTCGAGACCGTGGCCGTGCGCCGCGACGGCGGCCGCGCGCTGGTGGCGCAGCTCGACGCGATCGCCGAGCGTCCGCATCCGCCCGCGGCGCGGCTGGCCGAAGGCGTCGATCCGCACGCCGAAACCCGGCGCCTGCTCGAACTCGCGGTGCGCATGCCCACCCGCACCGCGCGCGTGGACGACGCCCTCGACCGCTGGCTGCTGCATCCGGTGTTCGGGCTGCTGGCGCTGGCGGTGGTGATGTTCCTGATCTTCCAGGCCGTCTACGCCTGGGCGACGCCGCTGATGGACGGGATCGATGCGGCGACCGCGTGGCTGGGCGACGCGGTCGGTGCGGCGATGCCGGCCGGACCGCTGAAGAGCCTGGTGGTCGATGGCGTGATCGCCGGCCTCGGCGGCGTCGTGGTGTTCCTGCCGCAGATCCTGATCCTGTTCGCGTTCATCCTCGCGCTGGAGGAGTCGGGCTACCTGCCGCGCGCCGCGTTCCTGCTCGACCGGATGATGTTCAGGGCCGGCCTGTCCGGGCGCAGCTTCATCCCGCTGCTGTCGAGCTTCGCCTGCGCGGTGCCCGGGATCATGGCCACGCGCAGCATCCAGGACCCGCGCGACCGGCTGGCGACGATCCTGGTCGCGCCGCTGATGACCTGCTCGGCGCGGTTGCCGGTGTACGCGCTGCTGATCGGCGCGTTCATCCCGCAGCGGCAGGTCGCGGGCGTGCTCAACCTGCAGGGGCTGGTGCTGTTCGGCCTGTACGCCGCCGGCGTCGCCAGCGCGCTGCTGGTGTCGTGGGTGATGAAACGCTGGCGCCGCGATCGCAGCGAGCACGCGCTGCTGCTGGAACTGCCGTCCTACCGCATGCCGCACCTGCGCGACCTCGCGATCGGCCTGTGGGAGCGCGCGGCGATCTTCCTCAAGCGGGTCGGCGGCATCATCCTCGCGCTGACCATCCTGCTGTGGTTCCTGCTGTCGTTCCCGGCCGCGCCGGCGGGCGCGGCCGGCCCGGCCATCGACTACAGCTTCGCCGGCCGCATCGGCCACGCCATGACCGCGGTGTTCTCGCCGCTGGGCTTCGACTGGCGCATCTGCATCGCGCTGATCCCCGGCCTGGCCGCGCGCGAAGTCGCGGTGTCCTCGCTGGCGACGGTGTATGCGCTGTCGGCGGCCGACGATGCCGCCGCCGCCAGCGCGCTGTCGCCGCTGATCGCCCAGGACTGGTCGCTGGCGACCGCGCTGTCGCTGCTGGTCTGGTACATCTACGCACCGATGTGCGTGTCCACGCTGGCGACGATCCGCCGCGAGACCCATTCGTGGAGGCAGGTCGGCATCGCCGCCGGCTACCTGTTCGGGCTGGCGTACCTGATGTCGCTGCTGACCTACCAGGCCGCGGTGGCGCTGGGCGCGGGCTGAGCGCGATGACCACCTCGCTCGCGCTGCAGTATGCGATCGTCGCCGCCGCGGTGCTGGCCAGCGCGTGGGTGGTGTTCCGCAAGCAGGCGCCGGGCGCCGCGCGCCGCCTGCGCATCGCGCTCGCGCTGCCGCTGGTGCGCGACGGCAGGCCGGCGTGGCTGCGCGCGCTGGGCAAGCGCATCGCGCCGGCGCCGAAGGCCGCGGGCGGCTGCAACGGCTGCGACGGCTGCGACGACGGCAAGGGCTGAGCGCCACGGGATCTGCTGCCGGGACTCCAGGCTTCACGACAGGGAGATCGGCCTTCTCAGGCTGGAGGTCAGGGAGAGCGGCCTTCAGGCCGCTTCACGCATTCCCTTGCGGTGATCAAGCGGCCTGAAGGCCGCGCTACCGGGCATCGGCGCGGTCGCCGATGGCGGCCGGTCCGGTCCGCGCCCGCCGCAGCGGCCGCAGCAGCGCGCGGCGCAGCGCCGACACCGAATGGATGCCCGCCAGCAGCAGGTACAGCCACGCCTTCTGCCAGCGCCGGCGGATCACGAACACGTGCATGTGCAGGTTCGGGCGCTTGCGCACGAGGCCGCCGCTGTGGATCACCACGAACGAATGCGGATTGCCGGTGATCCCGCGCGACAGCGCGTGCGCCTCGCCCATGAAGAAATCCATCACCGAGTAGTCGATCGCGGGATGCGCGGGATCGGTCGGTTCGTGGCACAGCACGAAGCAATGGCGCAGGCCCGGCATCGCGTACGAGACGAGCCTGCACTCGCGCTCGGCGTAGCCGGGCGGGCTTGCGATGCGGCGGTTGCGGACCAGCGGATTGCGCATGCCGGCATGACGCCAGCGGTCGCCGCCCCTGTCAAGGACGACGCACCCCGCCGGCGCAGCGGCCGGCAGGGTGCGCGCGTCGGCGACGCCTCAGAGCTTGGACACGAACTTGTGGCCGTCCTGCTGCCCAGGGTCCTGCGGTCCCTGCGTCTGGACCTGCGCCTGCGCCTGGACCTGCTGCGGCTGGGCGAACTTGCCGTCGGGCCCGAAATTGTAGGCGGTCGTGACCGACAGTTCGGTCGGCTCGTTCACGCCGCGCAGCGACGGCGGCGTCAGCGGGCTGTTGCGATCGTGCAGCACGAACTGCGTGGTGCCGTCGAGGTGCTGCATGACGTGGCGGTCGGTGACGCCGACGATGCGGCCGGTGTAGGAGGCGCCGTTGGTCACGTCCGCCGGGACGACGCTCGCGCCCTGCATGCCCTTGACCGAATCGGTCAGCGCCTCGCGGGATTGCTCGTTCGCCAGCAGCGGCCCCTTGATCCGTTCGTCGACCCAGGTCTTCATGCGCTCGAAGTCCTCGGTCGACATCTTGTCGGGCTTGGTCAGCTCGGGGAACACCAGCTTGCCGTCGATCTTCTGCGCCACCAGCGTCGGCTGCACGCCCTGCACGGAGTTGTCGTAGACCGCCGCGGTGTCCGCTTTCTGCAGCGCCGCGGGCAGCAGCTCCATCGCGCGTTCGTAGCGTTGCCGGATCGAGGCCTCGGGCACGTCGTGGCCGCCCTGGCTCACCCGGTTGCTCACGCGCGCGACGTTGATGTCGGCGCTTTCGGTGGTCACGAACACCATGTCCACCTGGAACCCGTTGCGCCGGGCCTCGTCGAACAGGCCCATCTTCGCGGGCGTGGACATCACCGTCTCGAACGCGAACGGTTCGGTGCCGCCCACCGCCTTCTGGCGGCCAGTCTCGGCCAGGGTCGCGGCGTAGAGGTTGCGCTGCTGGCTGTTCTCGATCCCGGTGCGGAGCTGCTCGGCCACCGCTTCGCGCGGCTGGTGGAGGGTGTCGGAGATCGCCTTGGCGTATGCGTCGAGCTTCTCCGGCGCGACCGGCTTCTCGAGCTCCTTGGCGATCACGTCGGCGTTGAGGTACAGCTTGGGGAAACGCTCGTCCTGCTCCAGGCCCTTGGTGACGGTGCTCTTGCCCGACCCGTTGGGTCCGGCCAGCACCACCATCCGTGGCTGCGGGAAATCTTCCATGGTTCACGCCTCCTTGTTGATGGGCTCGATGCGTCCGTCGGGGTATTTGCGGCACCATTTGCCGTCCACGTTCACGATCTGCGGCAGCCCGAGCGCGTCGGCTTCGGCGGCCGCCTGGGCGATGGCGTCGCCCATCAGCGTTTCGGCGCGTTCGCGCCCGATTTCCTCGATCAACGATTTGGCCATGTCGGCGGTCTCTCCTTGTGGTGATGGCCTGCGGATGATGGGCCGGTGCGGCGCCAGGGCCGTCACGTACCCGTCCGCACTCTCGCGCCGCGGCGCGAAGCTGTCAACGCGAAGCCGGTGCCTGCGAACGATGGCTGCGCAGTGCGCAGGCGTCCTTCGGGCTCAATGCTTCCGCGCCTTCGTCCCCTTCGCCTCGAACACCTCCACCGCGAGGCTGAAGCTGCGCTCGTCGCCGGGCAGCATCGCGCCGACCCCGACGACCTTGCGTGCGATCTCCTGGCCGCGGGCGTCGCGGATCACCACGACGACCGAGTATTCCCAGGCCTCGCCGGTCGCCGGGTGGCGGATCGTGCCCTCGACCTGCAGCGGCACCTGCGCGGGCGTCGCCGGGCGCGCGTCGGAGTCGTAGCGCAGGTAGTGCTTGCAGGCCGGACAGACCACCGAGGATTCGAGGATCGTCGCCTTGCAATGCGGGCACTCGCGGGTGGCGCCCGCGGTGCCGGGACGGGAGGGCTGGCTCACGGCCGGGCCGTCAGCTTTCGGCGGTGTCGCCCTTCGCGGCCGGCTTCGGCGTGGCGCCTGCCTCCCAGCCGCAGTCGACGTGGCCGCGGATCTTGGAGCCGGCGGCGACGGTCAGGGTGCCGGCCTTGAGGTCGCCGATCATCACCGCGGTGTCGAGCAGTTCGACCCGTGCGGCGGATTCGATGTTGCCTTCCAGTTCGCCGGCGACCACCACCTTCTTGGCGCGCACGCCGCCGTTCAACTTGGCGCCGCGCTCCAGCGAGAGGTCGCCCTGCACGTTGACGTCGCCCTTGAAGCGGCCGGCGATGCGGACGTGGCCGGAGCCCTCGATCTTGCCTTCGATGGTGAGGTCGGCCGCGATCAGCGACTCCTTGCCGACCGGCGCCTGCGCCTGCGCCGGCTCCGCGGCGGGCGCGGCGCTGCTGCGCGGGAAGGTGGCCGGTGCGAAGTCGGTGTTGGCCGGCGGCGTCGCCGGTTCGCGCGCGGCGAAGCTGGGCGTGTCGGCGTCCTTCTTGCCGTTGCTGGACTGGTTGAAGATGGCCATGGGGGGAGGCTCCGGTCATGCCGACGACGCGCGGCGGGGGCCTCACCTTAGCGGTGGCGAAGCTGTACCGCTGTGACTGGCGCAGCAGAACGGCCGTTGCCGCGCGTTCAGCGCGGCGACGGCCTGCGCGTGCGGACCAGATCGATGGCCCAGAAGGCGGTCGCGGTCGCGGCGAGTGCGAGGTCGATGAGGACGATCGCGTGGTCGGACGTCGCGATCTCCCCGCACAGTGCGACCAGCCCGATGCCGAGCGCGACCCGGATCAGCACCGGGCGTGCGCCGGTGTCGCGGTCGTCGAGGAACCGCGGGACACCGTGACGGGCGCTCAGGCCGCGCCACGCCGTGATCGCGGCGAACGCGAGCACCGGCAGCCCGAAGCCGGCGGAGGCCGCCGTGGCGAGCGGCGCCAGTCCGAGGGCCACCAGCAGCGGGATCGCGATGCGATGGGCGTATCGCGCGGGCCCCGGCGGCGGGTCCGGTTGCGCCTGCCATTCCACCAGCGCCCGCGCCAGCACCAGCATCAGCCAGCAGGACGTGGTGATCAGCGCGATCGCCAGGCCCAGCACGAAGATGCCGAAGATCATCTCCCCGAGGCGGGAAAACCCCCATGATGAAAAGATGATCGACAGCAGCACGACGGCGCAGGCGAGCCCGGCGGCCAGGCTGCGCGTGAAGACCGCCGCGGCGCTGCCTCGCGACAAGCGGCGCAGATCGTTCGCGCCGCGCCAGAAGCGCATCCTCCTCGCATCGAAGCGGGCTTCCGCGGACGCGCCGAACGCCTCGATCGTGGCCACGATCTCCTTCGTCCTGCCCGGCACCAGGAGGCTCGACAGCAACTTCGGCCAGGACCGCGTACCCGCCAGCTCCGGGTGCAGCAGGTCGGTCAGCTCGCGGAGCGTCTCCTCGCGCCGCCGGCGTGCGATCTCCGCTTCGGCTTCTTCCGTGCGCTGCGCGCCGTACACCGGCCAGCCGTTCCCGTCGACCGGGATCGGGATCGGCGCGCCCTGCCCGAGCGCGTGCGCCGCGACCCACGCCGCGTGCAGCGTTTGCCGCAGTCGGCCGACGAGCAGCGCGTCGTAGCCGCTGTGCAGGTCGTCGATCCCGAAGCAGTCGACGATCGCCTCGAAATTCCGGTCCGGGACCGGCGGCGATTCCGCCTGCAGCAGGTGGACGAGTTCGTGCCCGATCGCCGCCTTGGCGGACAGCGACCACAGCGCGGGCTGCGCCTGCAGCCAGGCCTCGAAGTCCGCGCGGGACGCATTCGCGGCGACGCCCAGGCAGGCGTGCAGGAAGCGCGGCAGCGGTTCGCCGACGTCGTGCGGAGCCAGGACGCTGCCGAGGTCCGCATCGATGGCCGGCGGCGAGGCCGTGTCCGCATGCGCCGCCACGGGCGGAGCCGGCCGCACGGTGCCGTCGCCCGGGCCTGCGGCGACGTCCGCGGACGCCGTGTCGTCCGCCGGTGCGGCGTGTTCGTCCTCGTGCGTTCGCTGTGACCGCAGCCACTGCAACGCCGCCCGGTAGGCCTCGTTGAGCCGCTGGAAGCCTTCCGCATCCTCGTCCGGGCGCACGGTCTTCAGCTTCGCGGCGTAGGCGCGCTTGATCGCGCGTTCGTCGGCGTCGGCGTCGAGGCCGAGCAGGGTCAGCGGCGAAGTCATCGACGATCCCGCCCGGTCCGTTTGCGTGGCAGGTCCGCGGCCGATGCGCGGGGCGTGGCCGGACGCGGCATCGTCATCCCTGTCGTGCGCCGCGCAGGTGGGTCGCCGCGTCCTTCGCCCAGAAGCCCAGCGCGAATGCCGCGCAGGTCCAGGCGAGCGCGGGAATGCCCCAGGGAGAGTCGTTCACGAACGTCATCGTCGGCACCAGCCCGATGATCATGCCCAGCATCGCGACCACCTGCAGCCAGTTCCACGGGAACAGCCTGCGGAACAGCGCCATCCAGCCGAGGCGGCCGTTGCGGGCGCGATAGCGCAGGAGCGCGGTCAACAGTGCGAGTGCGGCAGGCAGCGCGGACCAGGTGTAGGGCGGGGTTTCCCCGAGCACGAGGGCTGCCAGCAGCAGTCCCGGGATCGTGGCGTAGCGCAGCAGGCGCCTGAACCGGCCGGGCGGATCCGGCAGGCTCTGCCAATCCATGAGTCCGCCGATCAGCAGGATCGAAAGCGGTACGGCGATGACGCCCAGCACGATCGACGTCGCCTGCAGCAGCGGCGAGCCGCCATCGCCCAGCAGGCCGAACGCGGCCAGGCCCACGGCAGTGCCGCCGTAGCCCAGCACGCGGACCGCGTGCATGAAACGGCGCGCGAACGATGCGCGCGTGCGGTCGCCGGCGTCGCGCCAGAAGTCCGCCACGCGCGGGTTGGTTCCGGCGGGCCAGTTGTCCAGGCCATGCCGGCGGAGCAGTTCGGCGATCCTGCGTTCGCGGCCGAAGACCAGGCACAGCAGCGTCATCTCGATCCAGGACCAGGGCCGCCGCAGTTCCGGGAAGTGGGTCCATGCGGCCAACGCCAGCGTCTGCTCGCGCTGGCGCCGTTCGACCTCGGCGACCTGCGCTTCGCCACGTTCGACGCCGTAGGCCGGCCAGCCTTCCTCGTCGCAGCCGATGGCGATCGTCACGCCGTGGCGTTCGCCGCCTTCCGCCTGCCAGACCAGGTGCAGGCGGCGGGCCAGCGCCTGCAGTTGCAGCGCATCCTGGCCGCTGGCGACATCGTCGTAACCGAAGCAGGCGCAGAACGCCTCGAAATTCTCCTCGCGCATCGGCGGCTGTTCCTGGGCCAGGAACGCCAGCAGCGACCGGCCGAGCTGCGGCTTGAGCTGCAGCGACAGCAGTTCCGGTTGTGCGTCCAGCCACTGGCGGAACCCGCGCGGGCTCGCATTCGCGGCGGCGAGGGCGAACGCATAGTGGAAGCGCGCCGCGTCGAAGGGCGCGGACGCTGGCGGCGTCGGCCCGGCATCCGTTGGCAGGGCGTCCGTCGGCAAGGGTGCGGGCGCTTCCGTGGGCGTCGGCGGCTGCGCTTCGCCGGCGTGCGGCGGCGCCTGGGTCCGCGGTTCCCGGGTGGCCTTGACCGTCGCCTCGACGGTGGCTTCGACCGTCGCTTCGACGGCGTCATCGATGTCGATCACCGACGGCGGCGTCGGACGCGCCGCTCGCGACTGCGCCCACTGCAGCGCCGCCCGGTACGCTTCGTTGAGCCGCTGGAAGCCCTCCGGATCCTCGTCCGGACGCACGGTCTTCAGCTTCGCGGCGTAGGCGCGCTTGATCGTGCGTTCGTCGGCGTCCGGGGCCAGGCCGAGGGCCGGGAACGGCCCGCTCACATCATGGCGTCCAGTTGATCGAGCGCGTCGGTGAACGCCTGCCGCTGCTTCGCGATCAGCGCGTTGTCCTGGGTCTCCAGCGCCGAGCGGAAGTGCATGATCCACTCCTGCAGGCGGTCGCGCTCGTGCAGGTATTCCTCGTACATCCGTTCGGCGCGGGTCAGCAGCGCGATGTTCTCCTGCTGGTCGCGCGGATGGACCTTGAGGTCGGCCAGCGCCGCGAGGCGCGCACGGATCTGCTCCGGCGTCAGCAGGCCCGGGTTCTGCTCCAGCACCAGTTCGTGCCTGCGCCCGGTGGCGTGCTCGGTCACTTCCACCTGCAGCAGGCCGTTGATGTCGTAGGTGAAGCGCACGGTCACGTTGTTCTCTTCGCGCGCGCGCCGCGGGTCGAGCCGGATGTCGATCTCGCCGAGCTTGATGTTGTTGGCGACCAGCGGGTTCTCGCCCTGGTAGATGTCGATCGTCAGCCGCTCCTGGCGATCGAGCATCGGCGAGAAGGTGTCCTCGCGGCTCACCGGCACGGTGCTGTTGCGCAGGATGATCGGATGGAAGAAGCCGGTCTGCGCCTGGCCGCCGGCGTCGCGCTTGGCGACGCTGGTCCCGAGCGTGTACGGGCAGACGTCGGTGAGGATGATCTCCTCCAGCCTGGCGTCGCGGCGTTTCAGGCCGGAGGCCACCACCGCGCCCAGCGCGATCGCCTGGTCGGGATTGATGTGGCGCAGCGGCAGCCGGCCGAACATGCGCGACACCAGCCGCGAGACCAGCGGCATGCGGCTGGCGCCGCCGACCAGCACGATCTCGTCGAGCTGGTCCGGCAGCAGCCGCGCGTCGCGCATCGCGCGCTCGATCGGCGTGCGCATGCGCTGCACCAGCGGTTCGCTGAGCGAAGCGAAGCGCGCCTCGTCGACGGTCCAGTCGTACTGCCGGTCGCCGATCTGCACCTGGAACACGCCTTCGCCGGTGCCCAGTTCGCGCTTGAGCTTCTCCATGCGCCGGCGCACCTGCGCCATCTCCGTGGTCTTCAGCGCACGCGGGCCGAGCGCGGCGTCGGCGAGGAACGCCTCCACCAGCACGTCGAGGAAGTCCTCGCCGCCGAGGAAATTGTCGCCGGCGCTGGCGTGCACCTCGAACACGTTGTCGAAGCACTCCAGGATCGACACGTCGAACGTGCCGCCGCCGAGGTCGAACACCAGGAAGCGGCTCTCGCCGGCGCGGTCCTGCAGGCCGTAGGCCAGCGCCGCGGCGGTCGGTTCGTTGATCAGCCGTTCGACCCGCACGCCGGCGATCTCGCCCGCGGCGCGGGTCGCCTTGCGCTGCGCGTCGGAGAAGTAGGCCGGCACGCTGATCACCACCTCCTCGATCTTTTCGCCCAGCGCGGCTTCGGCGTCGGCGATCAGCGCCCGCAGCACCAGCGCCGACAGATCCTCGGGCCGGAAGGTGCGATCGCCCAGCCGGGTCTCGCGCGGCGTGCCCATCCAGCGCTTGAACGCGGCCACGGTGTGCTCGGGATGGCTGATCAGCCGCTCGCGCGCGGCCTGGCCGACCAGGATGCGGTCGCCGTCGAGGCTGACCACCGACGGCGTCAGCAACTCGCCGAGCGCATTGGGAAACAGGACGGGGCCATCGTCGCGGTACGCGCCGATCAGCGAATGGGTGGTGCCGAGGTCGATGCCGACGATCATGCGTTGCGAAAGGTCCGGGGAAAGGAGGGGAGCGGAAGCGGCGTCAGTCCGGGGCGTGCGGCGCGGCGCGATCGGGCCTGGCCGCGGACAGGCGCGGCCCTGCATCGGCGCGGTCTGCGCGCACGCCGAGCGCCGGGTCGGGCAGGTCGCGCAGCCTGCGTTCGAGTGTGCTCCACGGCCCCATGCGTCACGCCCGCCGGGTCACATCCGGAACACACCGAAGCGGGCCGGTTCGATCGGCGCGTTCAGCGACGCGGAGATGCCGAGACCGAGCACGCGGCGGGTGTCGGCGGGGTCGATCACGCCGTCGTCCCACAGACGCGCGGTGGCGTAGTAGGGGTTGCCCTGGGTTTCGTACTGCTCGCGGATCGGCGCCTTGAACGTCTCCTCGTCCTCGGCGCTCCAGGCCTTGCCCGCGGCTTCGATGCCGTCGCGGCGCACGGTGGCCAGCACGCTGGCGGCCTGTTCGCCGCCCATCACGCTGATCCGCGCGTTCGGCCACATCCACAGGAACCGCGCGCCGTAGGCGCGGCCGCACATCGCGTAGTTGCCGGCGCCGAAGCTGCCGCCGATCACCACGGTGAACTTCGGCACGCTCGAACACGCCACCGCGGTGACCATCTTGGCCCCGTCCTTGGCGATGCCGGCGTTCTCGTACTTGCGGCCGACCATGAAGCCGGTGATGTTCTGCAGGAACACCAGCGGGATGCCGCGCTGGTTGCACAGTTCGATGAAGTGCGCGCCCTTGAGCGCGCTCTCGGCGAACAGGATGCCGTTGTTGGCGACGATGCCGACCGGATAGCCGTGCAGGTGCGCGAAGCCGGTCACCAGGGTCTTGCCGTAGCGCGCCTTGAACTCGTCGAAGTCCGAGCCGTCGACGACCCGCGCGATCACCTCGCGGATGTCGAACGGACGCCGCGTGTCCTTGGGCACGATGCCGTACAGCTCCTCGGCCGGATACAGCGGTTCGCGCGCTTCGCGCAACGCCAGCGGCACGGTCTTGCGGCGGTTGAGGTTGCCGACCAGGTTGCGCGCGATCTGCAGCGCATGGCGGTCGTCCTCGGCGAAATGGTCGGCGACCCCCGAGACGCTGGTGTGCACGTCGGCGCCGCCGAGCGCCTCGGCGTCGACCACTTCGCCGGTCGCCGCCTTCACCAGCGGCGGGCCGCCGAGGAAGATCGTGCCCTGTTCCTTCACGATGACGCTTTCGTCGCTCATCGCCGGCACGTAGGCGCCGCCGGCGGTGCAACTGCCCATGACGACCGCGATCTGCGGGATGTTCTCCGCGCTCATCCGCGCCTGGTTGTAGAAGATCCGGCCGAAGTGCTCGCGATCGGGGAACACCTCGTCCTGCAGCGGCAGGAACGCGCCGCCGGAGTCGACCAGGTAGATGCACGGCAGCCGGTTCTCGCGCGCGATCTCCTGCGCGCGCAGGTGCTTCTTGACCGTCATCGGGAAGTAGGTGCCGCCCTTCACCGTGGCGTCGTTGGCCACGATCATCACCTCGGTGCCCATCACCCGGCCGATGCCGCAGACCATGCCCGCGGCGGGCGCGGCGTCGTCGTACATGCCTTCGGCCGCGAGCGGGGCGACTTCGAGGAACGGCGAGCCGGGATCGAGCACCGCGTCGATGCGGTCCCGCGCCAGCAGCTTGCCGCGTTCGGTGTGCTTCGCCCGCGCCTTGTCGCCGCCGCCCTGCGCCACGCGCGCCAGGCGCGCATCGAGTTCGGCGACCAGCGCGCGGTGGTAGGCCGCGTTGTTGCGGAAGTCCTGGGACTGCGGATCGAGGCGGGTGCTCAATGCGGGCATGGCGCGGTCTGGCTCGACGACGAGGCCGACAAGGATACCGTGCGTTCCCGCGCAGCCGTCCCCGCGCGGATCGCGGAAAAGACGAAGGCCCGCCGGAGCGGGCCTTCGCATGGTGCCCTGGACGCCTGGAGGCGTCCGGGCCCGGATCACTTCTTGGCTTCGGCGGCGGCGTCGTTCGCCTTGTCGGCGACGGCATTGGCCTTGTCGGCGACCGCGTTCGCGGCGTTGGCGGTGGCGTCGGCGGCCTTGGCGGCAGCGTCGGCGGTGGCCGCGGCGGCGGCATCGGCGGCGCCTTCGACCTTGGCGGCGGCTTCGCCCGCGGCTTCACCGGTCGCGGCGGCGGCGGCATCGACGCTCTGGGCGGCAGCGTTGCCGGCGGCGTCGGCGGCGTCGGCCATCTTGTCGCCGGCCTGGTCCATGGCGGCCGAGGCTTCGGCGGCTTCGGTCTTGGCGGTGTCGGTTTCGTTCTTGCAGGCGCTCAGCGACAGGGCGAGGGCGCCGGCGGCGAGCATGACGAGCAGCTTCTGGTTCATGGAGATTCTCCGTTGAAGGGATGGGACGCCATCTGCGCCGGCGCGGGCGGGCTCGTGGATCGGGCTCGTCCTGAGCGCGTCGCGCCACGGGCGGACCATCGTCGACGACCGTTCGACAGGCGTCGCGGACGTCGAGCGCGATGGACGGCGGATTGTAGCAACGGTTCGCGGCGGAAAAAGGCCGTCGCGCAGGCGGATGCCGACGGCACGGCCTTCGGGCGAATTGCATGCCGGCGGGACCGGCGGGTCCTGGCGTGGGAGACGGCGGGTGGCGCACCAAAAAAAAAGAAGACCCGCCGAAGCGGGTCTTCCGGTACAGCGATCGAGCTCGCGCCCGAAGCAGGAAGATTACTTCTTGGCTTCGGCAGCGGCGTCGGCAGCCTTGTCGGCCGTTTCGGCAGCCTTGTCGGCAGCGGCGTTGGCGGCGTCGGCGGTCGCGTTGGCGGCGTCGGCAGCAGCGCCGGCGGCGGCAGCGGCGGCGTCGCCGGCAGCGGCGTTGGCGGCGTCGCCGGCAGCGGCGCCAGCGGCGTCGGCGGCAGCGCCGGCGGCCTGGGCGGCGTCGGCGGTGGCGTCGGCAGCCTGGCCAGCGGCGTCAGCGGCCTGGCCGGCGGCGTCGGCGGCCTGGGTGGCGGCGTCGGTGGTGGCCTCGGTGGTCTCTTCGGCCTTGTTGCAGGCCGACAGAGCGAGGACGCCGGCGGCGAGGAGGACGTAAAGCTTCGTGTTCATGCTTTTCTCCAAAGGAGTTGTCTGAAGGGTACTTGCGGGTCAGGCAACGCCAGTGCGCGTGGCAGTCCGGTAATGGCCGGCATGTGTTCGTTCACTGACTTACGGTCGGCACCTGTCGGTGCCATGAAAAAGCCGCAAGGGGTCCTGCGGCTTCCTCATTGTATCAACCAATTCAGCGAAATGAAGCCCCGCTGAACCGGTCGCTGGATCACCGCGGATGGATCACCGCGGGTGGATCACTTCTTGGCGGCTTCGCCGGAGTCCTTCGCGGCGTCGGCGGCGGCGCTGGCGGCTTCGGCGGCGTCGGCGGCCTTCTCGGCGGCGTCGGCGGCGGCTTCACCCATCTGGGTGCTGCCGGCGGCGGCGGCTTCGGCCGACTTCTGGGCGGCGGCGTCGGCAGCGGCGGCGGCGGTCTCGGCGGCGGCCTGCGCGGTGTCGGCGGCGGCGGTGTCGCCGGTGGCGGCAGCGGCGTCGGCCGACTGGGTCGCTTCGGCGGCGGCCTGGTTGGCGTCGGCGGCGGCGTCGGCGGCCTGTTCCTTGTTCGAGCAGGCGCTCAGGGCGAGGCCGATGGCAAGGGCGATCAGAGCCTTGTTCAGGGTCATGAAGGATTCCTCGGAATGCGGGGTGTGGTTCGATGGACACGACGCCGGGGGGCGTCTGGTGTCCATGATGACGCGCGCGGAACCGGTGTCAAGCGGTCGTGGCCGGTTTCGTCCGGTTCTTCCGTTTGTACCCCTTATGGCAGCTCCACCGCGATGGCGGTGGCCTCGCCGCCGCCGATGCACAGCGAGGCCACGCCGCGCTTGCCGCCGGTGGCGCGCAGCGCCGCGATGAGGGTCACCACCAGGCGCGCGCCGCTGGCGCCGATCGGATGTCCGAGCGCGCACGCGCCGCCGCGGATGTTGAGTTTGTCGTGCGCGATGCCGAGGTCCTTCATCGGCGCCATCGCGACGCACGCGAACGCTTCGTTGATCTCGAACAGATCGACGTCTTCCACGCGCCAGCCCGCTTTTTCAAGCACATTCGCGATCGCCTTCACCGGCGCGGTGGTGAACCATTCCGGCGCCTGCGCGTGCGTCGCGTGCGCGACGATGCGCGCGAGCGGCTGCAGTCCGCGCCGCTGCGCTTCGTCGGACGACATCACGATCGTGGCGGCCGCGCCATCGGAGATCTTCGACGACGATGCGGCGGTGAGCACGCCGTCCTTGCCGAACGCCGGACGCAGGGTCGGGATCTTCGCGGGGTCGATCTTGCCGGGCTCCTCGTCGGTGTCGACCACCGATTCGCCCTTCCTCGTCACCACTGTAACCGGGGCGATTTCGTCCCTGAACGCCCCCTCGGCGATCGCTTTCTGGGCGCGGACCGCGCTTTCCGCGGAGAACGCGTCGACCGCGGCGCGGCCCATGCCGTAGCTGGCGCAGGTGGCGTCGCCGAACACGCCCATGGCCTGCTTGTCGTAGGGGTTGGTCAGGCCGTCCCACGCCATGTGGTCGAGCAGCTCGCCGCTGCCGTAGCGGATGCCGGTGCGCGAGCCGTTGAGCAGGTGCGGGGCGTTGGTCATCGATTCCATGCCGCCGGCGACCACCACCGAGGCCGAGCCGGCCTTGATCAGGTCGTGGGCCAGCATGATCGCCTTCATGCCCGAGCCGCACACCTTATTAATAGTGGTGCATCCGGCCGAGGTCGGGATCTTCGCCGCCAGCGACGCCTGGCGGGCCGGGGCCTGGCCGAGGCCGGCGGGCAGCACGCAGCCCATGATCACCTCGTCGACCTGGTCGGCGGCGAGGCCCGCCTGGTCCAGCGCGCCGGCGATCGCGGCCGCGCCGAGGGTGGGGGTGGGGACGCCGGTGAACTGGCCGAGGAAAGACCCGATGGCGGTGCGCTTGGCACCGACGATGACGATGTCGGACATGGGTAGGGCTCCGTGGCGGTCGCGCAGTCCCGCTGCGCGAAAGAGGGTGGCCGGCCGCAGGGCGGGCCGGAGACCGCCCGGATTATGCGACTCGTGCTGCACTGCCGCAAATGCGGCTTTCGGACGATGCCGGGGCCGCTGCCGCCGGCCGCGCGGGCACGGCATCGGGGGCGGCCGGCGTTGGGACCGTCAGTCCTCGCGTCGCAGGTCGGTCTCGCGCGGGCTGTGGAAGTGGCGCTTGAACGGCACCTCGCCGGCGGGCGGGGCGTCGAGTTCGCGGGCGTAGCGGTGGCCGGCGTAGACGGCGTGGGCGATCAGGCCCGGGGCCAGGGCGTCGCCGATGCAGCGCACGTCGCGGACGCCGGCGTCGGCCCAGTCGTCCGCGCGGGCGAGCAGGGCCTGGTGCAGCGCGTCGTCGGGCAGGCGCGAGGTGACGACGACCACCGAGGCGCAGGGCAGGGTGCGTTCGCGCGCGTTCCAGACGTGGCGCAGGCGCAGCGCGCCCGGCGGGAAGTCCACGACTTCGTGCGAGGTCACCGGTTCGATCCCCAGTTCGGCCATGCGCCACTGGATGTGGCGGTAGTCGAGCGTGTTCGCGCTCCACGAGGCGATGGTGTCGTCGGGGGTGACGTGGAACACCTCGCGGCCGGCCCTGCGCAGCAGTTCGGCGAGCACGCTGCCGAGGTAGAAATCGTCGTCGTCGTAGATCGCGACCGGGCCTTCGGGCAGCGTGCCGCCCAGCAGGTCGTCGGGCGTGAACACCGCCGGGTGCTCGACGAAGCCGGGGATCGGCTCGCCGTGGGTGCGGCCGTAGCCGTCGCGGCGCCAGTGCGCGCCGGTGGCGATCACCACGTGCTCGGCGCCGAAGTCGAGCACGTCCTGCGCGGTGAGCGGCGAATCGAGGTACGTTGCGACGTTCTGCATGCGGCGGATCTGGCCCAGCCGCCAGTCGCGCACCCGCGCCCACTCGGCGAGCCCGGGCAGGCGCGCCTCGCGGGTGACGCGGCCGCCGAGTTCGCGCCGGGCCTCGGCCAGATGCACCTCGTAACCGCGCTGGCCGAGCGCGCGCGCGGCTTCCAGCCCCGCGGGGCCGCCGCCGACGACCAGAACCTTCGCCGCCGACGCGGCCGGGGCGATCCGTTCCGGATGCCAGCCCTTGCGCCACTCCTCGCCCATCGTCGGGTTCTGGGTGCAGCGGATCGGGGTGATCGTCATGTCGCCGCTGACGCACAGGTTGCAGCCGATGCATTCGCGGATGTCGTCGATCCGGCCTTCCTCGATCTTCTTCGGCAAGAAGGGATCCGCGATCGACGGCCGCGCGGCGCCGATGATGTCGAGCACGCCGCGGCGGATCTGCGACACCATCGTGTCGGGCGAGGTGAAGCGGCCGACGCCGACCACCGGCTTCGTGGTGGTCTTCTTCACGAAGTCGATGAAGGGCTCCTGCGCGCCCTCGCGCGCGAACCGCGACGGCACCGAGTCGTTGTACCAGGCGGCGACGTTCACGTCCCACAGGTCGGGCAGCTCGGCGAGCATGCCGACGATGTCCTGCGCTTCGGCGCGCTCGATGCCGCCGGGGCCGAGCAGTTCCTCGGTCGCGAACCGCAGGGCCACGCCGCAGCGGTGGCCGACGGCCTCCTTCGTGTCCTCCAGCACCTCGCGCAGCAGGCGCACGCGGTTCTCCAGCGAGCCGCCGTATTCGTCGGTGCGATGGTTGCGGCGGCGCTGCAGGAAGTGCATCGCCAGCGACAGGTCGTGGCCGGCGTAGACGTAGATGATGTCCATGCCCGCGCGCATCCCGCGCAGCGCGGCCTCGCGGTGCCAGCGCCGATAGTTGGCGATGTCGGTCCTGTCCATCGCCCGCGCCTGCGCCGGATAGCCGTACTTCGCCGGCTGGTGCGACGGCGCGATCAGCACCTCGCGCGAATACAGGTTCGACGCCGTCGGCCCGTTGTGGGTCAGCTCGACCGCGGCCAGCGCGCCGTGGGCGTGGACCTTGTCGCACATCAGGGCGAGGGCCGGGATGTCGCGGTCGTCCCACAGCCGCGCCTCGACGTAGGGCGAGACGTCGCCGGAGGGATGGATCTCGCATTCCTCGGTCGCGATCACCGCCCAGCCGCCCTCGGCCTTCACCTCGCGCATCGCCGCGTGCGCCAGCGGCATGCCGTGGCCCATGCCGTTGCAGTGCGGCACCTGGAAGAAGCGGTTCTTCGCCGTCACCGGGCCGATCTGCACCGGGGTGAACAGGAGGTCGTGGCGGGGGTCGCGCATGGTCGGGTTCCGGTCCGAAGGGGGCATTGTGCCTGCCGCCCGCGCGGTTGTCCGGGACATCGGCTACGATGCCGGCGCGGCGCACGGGGCCGGCGTTTCGCCGGCGGAGGCGGACGGTGGCACTTCGGCAGGTGGTCTACGCCAGCCATGAGCGGTTCCCGTTCGAGGGGCTCGCGCTGGTTTCGCTGCTCTCGCACGCGCGCGCCCGCAACGCCGCGCAGGGCATCACCGGCGTGCTGCTGTACGCCAACGGGGCGTTCGTGCAGTGCCTGGAAGGGCCGTCCGCCGCGGTGGACGCGCTGTTCGCGCGGATCGAACGGGATCCGCGGCACGGGGACGTGGTGCTGCTGCATGCGCTGCCGGTCGCGCGACGCCATTTCGGCGCGTGGTGGATGGGCTGCGCCCGGGTCCACGATTTCAGGGTCCTGGCGCGCATCCGCGACGAATGGGACGCCGCGATCGGCGCCCTCGACCGCGACGCCGCGCTGTCCCCCGGCTTCGTGCTGATGAAGACGATCTGGGAAGACTACGCGCGCGCCGGGCTGATCGATCGGCCTTGAGGCGTCGTCGTCAGCGCCCCAGCCACAGCGCCAGCACGGCGGCGACGGCGTACCAGGCCCAGTCGGTCGGCTGGTTGGCGATGAGCAGCAGCGTCTGCGCGAAATCGGGGCCGATGCGCTGCAGCGACTCGGTCATCGGCAGGCCCATCGGCCCGCCCATCTGCGCGGCGGCGATGCACCAGTTGGCGACGGCGATGGTGAGCGCGGTCGCAGTGACGTTGGCGACCGCGCGCGGCAGGCCCGGCGCGGCGCGGCCGATGCGCAGCAGCAGGGTGAGGTCGGCGGCGGCGATCGCGGCCATCCACGCGCACTGGCGGTCCACGATCAGCGCGGTCAGGGTCCAGACCGCGGCCATGCCGAAGATGCCGAGCAGGAGGAAGATCAGCGGCGCGACGAGGCGGCGGGGCGCCGGCGCGGCGGCGGGGGAGTCGGGGGACGAAGACATCCGCCAAGGGTAGCGGAGCGCGGCGGCACTGGCGACGACCGCGTCGCGGCGCGTCGTCCCGTCGCCCGGCCGGGCGAGCGCGGGGCCCGCATCGCGCGGGCCCCGCGGCGCGAGGTTCAGAACTTCGCCTTGAGGGTCACGCCGTAGCTGCGGTCGCGGCCCGGGATGACGGTCGGGATGCCGAACAGCAGGCCGGTGTTGCCGGCGTCGGCGAGGTACTTGCGGTTGGTGAGGTTGTCGCCCCACAGGGTCAGGTCCCAGTGGTCGGCGAACCGCCAGCCGGCGCGCAGGCCGAACAGGCCGTAGCCGCCCTGCTCGATGCCCGGCTGGTTCTCGTCCTCGAAGTACACGTGCGAGCGGTAGCTGTACTGCGGGCGGACGTAGAGGTCGTCGCCGTCGCCCAGCGGGATCGTCCAGTCCAGGCCCACCGACACCGACTGCTTCGGGGTCATGCGGAACTCGTTGCCGGCCAGTTGCTGGTAGGTGCCGTCGTCGTCGAAGGCGTTGAAGCCGCCGTCGATGTAGCCGTAGTTGAGCCAGCCGTTGACGTTGTCGCCGAGCTTGGCGAACAGCGAGGCCTCGAAGCCGATGGCGTGCGCCTTGCCGGCGTTGGTGGTGACGAAGAACGGCGGCGGGGTGTCGTTCTGCACCGAGGCCTGGAAGTTGGTGTAGTCGTAGTAGAACAGCGACAGGTCGTAGAGGAAACGGTTGCCGGCGGTGTTGCCCTTCATGCCGACCTCGTAGCTCCACACGATCTCGGCCGGGATGTGCGCGTCGCCCTGGGGGCTGACGTTGATCATGTCGGGACGGCGGCCGCGGGCGATGCTGGCGTAGGTGTTGAGGTTTTCGCCCACCTTCCAGCCCAGCACGGCGCGACCGACCCACGAGGTGTAGTTGCCGCTCGCGCTGCGCGCGCCCGTCGCCGGGAACAGGAAGTTGGTGCACACGACGGTCGGCGCGCACGCGGGGTCGCCGCTCGCGGACAGCAGGTAGCCGAGGGCGGAGCCGTTGCCGGTGCCGTAGAAGGCCCCGTACTTCACCGATTCGTGCGAACCGCGCAGGCCCAGGGTCAGCGACCAGGCGTCGTTGAAGCGCCAGGTGCCGTCGGCGAACAGGTCGAAGGCCTTGATGTCGACGTCGTTGCCGAAGGTCTCGCGATGGTCGGGGTTGAGCGGAATCTGCGGGAACCCCGCCGGATTCGACGCGGTCGGCGGCACCGTGCCGGGCACCGGCAGCCACAGCGTGGCGTTGGAGGTGTTCGGCGAGAGGTTGGGGTTGAGCACCGACTGCAGCGGGTAGTAGTAGTTCGCGAGCGCGCCGCCGATGAGCGGGGTCAGGTTCGCGTTGATCTGCGGCGACAGCAGCGCGTACATCTGGCGCTCGTCGGTCTGGTAGGCGAGGTCGCGGTTCGCGGTCTCCTTGAAGAACGAGCCGCCGACGAAGCCGGTGAACTTGCCGCCGGCGTCGAAGTTGAAGCGCAGTTCCTGGCTGAACTGGTGGCCCCAGGCGTGCTCGTCGAATTCGATCAGGTCGGCCTGCGAACCGTCGGAGTCGAACTTGTCGAGGCTGTCGTAGCGGCGCCAGCCGGAGATGCTCGACAGCGACCAGTTGTCGTTGAGCCGGAAGTCGCCGAGCAGGGTCGCGCCGTAGACCTCGCGGTCGGTGCCCAGGTCGTTGCCGCGCTGCGAGTTGGCGACGAACGGATCGAGGCTGCCGCGGGTGTTCGGGATGACCTGGCTGCGGAAGCCGGTGCCCGGCGGGGTGTCCTTCTGGTAGTTGAGGATCAGGTCGAAGCCGCCGCGTTCGCCGACGCCGAAGTGCAGGGCGCCGCGGATGGCGCGGGTGTCCTTGCCCTGCAGGGTGCCGCCGTCGAGGTTCTGCACGTAGCCGTCGCGGGTCTCGTAGAACGCGGCGATGCGACCCTGCACGTTGTCGCCGAGGTCGGTGTTGTAGAACCCGGTGAACCGGCGCTGGTCGTCGCTGCCCAGGCCCAGCTCGAAGCCCGACGCGGTGCCGGCGCGGGCCTTGTTCTGGATCAGGTGGATGGCGCCGGTCTCGGCGGCTCGGCCGAACAGCGTGCCCTGCGGGCCGCGCAGCACTTCCACGCGCTGCAGGTCGAACATCTCGACCGAGGAGCCGCGGGCGCGGCTGATCGACACGCCGTCCTGGAACACCGAGATGCGCGGTTCCTGGGTCGGGTCGTCGAGGTCGGCGGTGATGCCGCGGATCGAGATGCTCGGATTGGTGACGCTCTGGGTCTGCACTTCCAGGCCCGGCACCAGGGTGCCGAGGTCGCCGTAGTCCTCGATCCCCTGCGCCTGCAGGAAGTCGCCGGAATAGGCGTTGATCGAGATCGGCACGTCGCTGATCTGCTGCTCGCGCTTCTGGGCGGTGACGACGATGCGGTCGAGCTCGCCGGCGTCGGCGCCGTCGGGCGCGGCCTCCTGGGCGAAGGCGGGCAGGGCGACGGCGGCGATCGCCGCCAGCAGCGCCAGCGAGAGGCGGTCGCGGCGCGGCGCGCGAATCGGCGCATCGATCGGCGCGTTGATCTTCGTGGACATGCGGATGAGGCTCCATGAGGAGGGCTGGAGAATCGGCGCCGGGCCTCCCCCGCCCGGGCGCCGCCGGGCCTGGCCGGTGACGGTCGCCCTTTATACCGCACGGGCATGACCGGTCGCCGCTCCGGTACAATGACCGTCCTATCCGCTTCCACGATGCCGCGGCCCCGCCGCAGCCCGCCGCGACCGCCGTGTATTCCCGCAGCAGCGAACCCGTCCGTTTCGAACGCGACTGCGATGCCGTCCTGGTGCCGCAGGGCGACGCCGTGACCCTGCCCGCCGGCAGCATGGGCTACATCACCCAGGCGCTCGGCGGGAGCTGGACGGTGTTCGTCGAGGGCAACCTCATGCGGATCGCGGGCAAGGACGCCGACGCCATCGGCAAGGAACCGCCCGCGCCGATCGAACTGCCCGAGGGCGCCTCGGACGACGAGGTCGAGACCCTGGTGTGGAGCCTGCTGCGCACCTGCTTCGACCCGGAGATCCCGATCAACATCGTCGACCTGGGGCTGGTGTACGAGGCGAGCGTGGTGCGCCGTGAGGACGGGGCCCGCAGGATCGTGGTGCGCATGACCCTGACCGCCCCGGCCTGCGGGATGGGCGAGGTCCTGGTCGACGACGTGCGCGACAAGCTGGAGCGCATCCCGACCGTCGCCGACGTCGACGTCGAACTGGTGTTCGACCCACCGTGGAGCCGCGACATGATGTCCGAGGCCGCCCGGCTCGAGACCGGCATGCTCTGAGCGCCGGCGCGCGCCCGGCCGCTTCCCCTTTCACGCGACTGCCCGCCCGTGCGATGGCCCGCCCGTGCGATGGCCGGGGCGCCCGACGCGTGCGCCCGCACGTCGCGCGCCCGCGCACCTGTGTGCGCGCAGCCACATCTAGAGATCGCGCGTGCGCATGCGCTCGCGCGCCCGCGCACGAGGGTTTGCGCAATCGGTTGCTGTGCCGCCGCAACCGGGTTCTGCGGCCCGGGGCGACCCCTCCGGAATTGTGAGAGACATATCTCAGTACACGCCCGCCGGTGTGGCGTTTCGTTCAACGGGTGACCTGCCCGGACGCAACGCGCCGGGGGGATGTTGACGGCCTGCGGAGCTTCCGCTTAGCGTCGGTTCAGCCAGCCGCAAGTCCTGCGGCGCGGCCCCCGATCCCGATCAGACCGTTCCGAATTTCCGCCATTGGCGCCCGGAACGGTTCTCGGTGTGTCGGGACAACGGGTTTTCCGCCGCGCTTGCGGCGCACCCGACCATCCATCACACAATCGTCCAGGGAGAGAGTTGTGAATCGTCATCGTCAGTTGAGCGTGTTGGCCGGCGCGACCGCGCTGGCCCTGCTGTCCATGGGTGCTTCCGCCGCCGAGCGCGGCGACCTGCACCTGTCGGACATGGTCCAGGTCAAGCGCGCGAACGCGGCGATCGCCGCGTCCGGCACCGCCGACACCGCCCACACCCGCCATGAGCGCGCCCTCGGCCTGGATGCCGATTCGCGCCTGTTCCTGATCGACCGCCAGACCAGCGCCGGCGTCAAGAACACCCGCTACCTGCAGACCTTCCGCGGCATCCCGGTGTTCGGCGAGAGCGTCGTCGTCAGCGAGGACACCGCCGGCAACGTCCGCACCCTGTTCGGCCAGAAGCTCACCGGCCTCGCCAGCCAGATCCCGGCCGGCCGCACCCGCCTGACCGCCAATGCGGCGCTGCAGATCGGCAAGAGCGCCGGCCTGGGCAACCGCGTCGGCTTCATGCGCACCAGCAACGAGAAGTCGCAGTTGATGATCTACGTCGACGACGCCGGCCGCGCCAGCAAGGCCTACGTCGTGTCGTACTTCGCCGACTCGGCGAACCTCGGCATGCCGACCCGTCCGACCGTCATCGTCGACGCCAACACCGGCCGCGTCCTGAAGCAGTGGGACAACCTGCAGCACGCCCTGGTCGGCACCGGCCCCGGCGGCAACGCCAAGACCGGCCAGTACGAGTGGGGTTCGGGCGGCATCTACGGCTTCATGGACGTGACCCAGTCGGGCACCACGTGCACGATGAACAACGCCAAGGTGAAGGCCGTCAACCTCAACGGCAGCACCGGCACCAGCACCACCGCGTACAGCTACACCTGCCCGCGCAACACCTACAAGACCATCAACGGCGGCTACTCGCCGATCAACGATGCGCTGCAGTTCGGCGGCGTGATCACCAACATGTACCCGGCCTGGACCGGCTACAACGCCCTGAGCTTCCAGCTCGTGATGCGCGTGCACTACAGCACCAGCTACGAGAACGCGTTCTGGAACGGCTCGAACATGTCGTTCGGCGACGGCGCCAGCACGTTCTACCCGCTGGTCAACGCCGACGTGTCCGGCCACGAGGTCTCGCACGGCTTCACCGAGCAGCACTCGAACCTGACCTACTCCGGTCAGTCCGGCGGCATGAACGAAGCCTTCTCCGACATGGGCGGCGAAGCGACCGAAGCCTACTGGAAGGGTTCCAACGACTTCCTGGTCGGCGCCGAGATCTTCAAGTCCACCGGCGCGCTGCGCTACATGTGCAACCCGACCCAGGACGGCCGTTCGATCGACAACGCCGCGAACTACACCAGCGGTCTCGACGTGCACTACAGCTCGGGCGTGTACAACAAGGCGTTCTGCACCCTGGCGAAGAAGGCCGGCTGGAGCACGCAGAAGGCGTTCCAGGTGTTCGCCCGCGCGAACGCCGCGTACTGGACCGCCAGCTCGACGTTCAACCAGGGCGCCTGCGGCGTGCAGACGGCGGCCAGCGACCTCGGCTACACGGTCGCCGACGTGACCGCGGCCTTCACCGCGGTGGGCGTGAGCTGCGCCGGCGGCGGTGGCGGTGGCGGCGGCACGGTGGTGCAGAACATCACCCTGCCGTCGGTCGCCACCGGTGGCGTGTCCTCGACGTACTCGTACACCATCCCGTCCGGCACGACGCAGCTCGTCGTCGCCATCTCGGGCGGCACCGGCGACGCCGACCTGTACGTCCGCGCCGGCGCCGCGCCGACCACGACGTCCTACACCTGCCGTCCGTACCTCAGCGGCAACACCGAGACCTGCACCATCAACAGCCCGGTCGCCGGCACCACGTACTACTGGAACGTGCGCGCCTACAGCGCCTACTCGGGCGTCAACCTGAAGGCGACCAAGTCGCCGTAAGGCCGCGTCCGGCCCGGCGTCGCGGCGGTCGATCCGTCGCGGCGCCGACCCCGGCACGAGACGCCTGCACCAGGACCCCGGCCTTGCGGCCGGGGTTTTTTTGCGCCCGGCGCAGGCCGGGGCGCAGTCCCGCGCAAAACGAGCCGACCCGGGCGCCGCGGGGCCGCGCGGAATCATGTTGCGGCGCAATAGAAATCGTATTCAGTCCGATCGAAGCCCCTTGCGCCGGTGACATTCATCTCAGTTCCCCGGACGGAATTCTCAATTTTTTTGACGATTTGTCCTGCCCTGATCGACGCCTACTGCAAATGTGCGTCAGGAGTTGACGTTTCGCGTCAGTTCCGCTTAGGGTCCGTTCAGTCGATCGACAGGGGGCTGGGCGGTCGACTCCGCAGTCGCATTTCCACTCCGTCGCCATCAGGAACGGGCGGGCAGAGGGGCGTGCGTCCATGCGGTGCGGGCTTGCCGCGCAAGCGGCCTTCCATTCACGAATGCGTCAACGGAGAGGAAAAGCTGTGAATCGATACCGTCACCTGAACACCCTGGCCGTCGCGACCGCGATGGCGCTGTTCGCCACCGGCGCTTCCGCCGCGAACCGTGCCGACCTGCACCGCGAGGACATGGGGCAGATCAAGCGCGCCAACGCGGCGATCGCCGCGTCCGGCACCGCCGACATGGCCCACACCCGCCACGAGCGCGCCCTCGGCCTGGACGCCGACACGCGCCTGTTCATGCTCGATCGCAAGACCAGCGCCGGCGTCAAGAACACCCGCTACCAGCAGACCTTCCGCGGCATCCCGGTGTACGGCGAAGGCATCGTCGTCAGCGAGGACACCGCCGGCAACGTCCGCACCCTGTTCGGCCAGAAGGTCACCGACCTCGCCAGCCAGATCCCGGCCGGCCGCACCCGCCTGACCGCCAACGCGGCGCTGCAGATCGGCAAGAGCGCCGGCCTGGGCAACCGCCTCGGCTTCATGCGCACCAGCAACGAGAAGTCGCAGTTGATGATCTACGTCGACGACGCCGGCCGCGCCAGCAAGGCCTACGTCGTGTCGTACTTCGCCGACACGCCGAACATGGGCTCGCCGGCCCGTCCGACCGTCATCGTCGACGCCAACACCGGCCGCGTCCTGAAGCAGTTCGACAACCTGCAGCACGCCCTGATCGGCACCGGCCCCGGCGGCAACGCCAAGACCGGCCAGTACGAGTGGGGTTCGGGCGGCATCTACGGCTACCTGGACGTCACCCAGTCGGGCACCACGTGCACGATGAACAACGCCAACGTGAAGACCGTGAACCTCAACGGCGGCACGTCCGGCTCGACCGCGTTCTCGTACACCTGCCCGCGCAACACGGTGAAGACGATCAACGGCGCCTACTCGCCGCTGAACGACGCCCACTACTTCGGCGGCGTGATCCAGAACATGTACAACGCCTGGACCGGCAGCAACGCGCTGACCTTCCAGCTCGTGATGCGCGTGCACTACAGCACCAGCTACGAGAACGCGTACTGGGACGGCACCCAGATGACCTTCGGCGACGGCGCCAGCACGTTCTATCCGCTGGTCAACGCCGACGTGTCCGGCCACGAGGTCTCGCACGGCTACACCGAGCAGCACTCGAACCTGACCTACTCCGGCCAGTCCGGCGGCATCAACGAGGCCTTCTCCGACATGGGCGGCGAGGCGACCGAGTACTACTGGAAGGGCTCCAACGACTTCCTGGTCGGCGCCGAGATCTTCAAGGCCACCGGCGCGCTGCGCTACATGTGCAACCCGACCCAGGACGGCAGCTCGATCGACAACGCCGCGAACTACTACAACGGCCTCGACGTGCACTACAGCTCGGGCGTGTACAACAAGGCGTTCTGCACCCTGGCCAAGACCGCGGGCTGGAGCACGCAGAAGGCGTTCCAGGTGTTCGCGCGCGCCAACGCCAACTACTGGACGGCCAGCACCAACTTCAACCAGGGCGCCTGCGGCGTCGAGACGGCCGCGACCGACCTCGGCTTCACCAAGGCCGACGTCACCGCGGCGTTCACCGGCGTGGGCGTGAGCTGCGGCGGCACCACCCCGCCGCCGACCACCAACCCGCTGACCAACGGCGTGCCGGTCACCGGCCTGGGCGCTTCCACCGGCAACTACCTGTACTACAAGCTCGATGTGCCGGCCGGCGCCACCAACCTGAGCTTCAACCTCTCCGGCGGCACCGGCGACGCCGACATGTACGTCAAGTTCGGCTCCGCGCCGAGCGACAGCGTCTACGACTGCCGTCCGTACGTCGGCGGCAACACCGAGACCTGCTCGTTCGCCGCGCCGTCGGCCGGGACCTACTACGTCACCCTGAAGGCCTACTCGACCTTCTCGGGCGTCAGCCTGGTCGGCAGCTACACCGGCGCGGGCAGCAACACCGCCCCGGTCGCGAACTTCAGCTTCACCACCAGCGGCCTGACCGCGACGTTCACCGACACCTCGACCGACGCGCAGAACAACATCACCAGCCGTAGCTGGAACTTCGGCGACGGCACCACTTCGACCGCGACCAATCCGACCAAGACCTACGCCGCCGCGGGCACCTACACGGTGACCGAGACGGTGACGGACGCGGGCGGCCTGAGCAGCACGAAGACGGCCTCGGTGACGGTGTCGAGCACGAGCTGTGGCGGCACGGTGCTGTGCAGCGGCACGGCGGTGGCGCTGCCGTCGGTGGCGACCGGTTCGTGGTCGTCGACCTACACGATGCCGGTCCTGGCCGGTCGTACCGTGACCTTCACGATCTCGGGCGGCACCGGTGACGCGGACCTGTACGTGCGGGCCGGCGCTGCGCCGACCACCACCTCGTACAACTGCCGTCCGTACACCGCCGGCAATTCCGAGACCTGCACCTTCACGCCGACCGCGAACACGACGTACTACGTCGCGGTGCGTGCGTACAGCGCCTACTCGGGCGTCAGCCTGAAGGGCACCTCGAACTGAGGGAGGATTCCGGCCATCGCGTCGACCGTTGACCCGTTCGACCCGTCGATTCGATGGCTGGATGAAGACCCGGCATGACAGACCCCGGCTTCGGCCGGGGTCTTTTTTTGGCAGGGACGCGGCCCGTCAGGGGGGCGGTCCGGTCCTGCCCGCCATTCCCCGACATCTCATGGAGCAGAGCCAATGAACCCGAAACGACTGCAGGGCCTGCTGGCCCTGGTGTGCCTCGGCCTCGCCGCGAGCGCCTGGGCGCAGCGCGCGCCGCGCCTCGCCGCCGGCAACCACGCCCGCGCCGAAGCCGACGCCGCGCTGGCCGCGATCCGCCGCGAGCGCGACCCGACCGCGCCGGTGTACATCGTCACCTCGCGCGACACCTACCCGCTGATGAAGGACGTGGCCGTCGACGCCGCGCCGGCCTTCGACAGCATCGGCACCGCGCTGGTGGTCTCGCGCATCCAGGCGCGCGACCTCGGCACGGTGAGCGCGCGCATCCACACCAAGCAACTGCGCTGCGGCGGTTTCTTCGCCTTCGCCAGCCGCGCCGAGGCCGACGCGTTCGTCCGCAAGGACCGCGCCGCGCAGATCGTGCGCAAGGCGGCGCTCGCGACCTACACCATCGACAACCAGGCGACGGTCGATCCCTGGCTGCCGCAGAGTTCGGCGAGCAACATCTACAGCACGATCTCGACCCTGTCGTCGTACCAGAACCGCTACTACACCAGCACCACCGGCAAGACCTCGGCCGAGTGGATCCGCACCACCTGGCAGGGCCTGGCCGGCAGCCGCACGGACGTGACCTCGGAGCTGTTCACCGGGTGCACCAACTGTTCCACCCAGCCGTCGGTGATCCTCACCATCCAGGGCAACGAACTGCCGAACGAGGTGGTCGTGCTCGGCGCGCACCTGGATTCGATCAACGTCAGCGGCGGCGGCAGCACCACCCAGGTCGCCCCGGGCGCGGACGACGACGCCTCGGGCATCGCCACCCTCACCGAAGTCCTGCGGGTGGCGCTGGCCAGCGGCTGGAAGCCCAAGCGCACCGTGAAGTTCATGGGCTACGCGGCGGAGGAGGTCGGCCTGCGCGGCTCCAACGCGATCGCCCAGTCGTACCTGGCGGCGGGCACCAACGTGTACGCCGTGCTGCAACTGGACATGACCAACTACAAGCCGTCCTCCGGCAGCGACATGCGCCTGGTCACCGACTACTCCAACACCGGCGTCCAGAACTTCCTGACCAGCCTGTTCGACACCTACCTGGCCCCGCTGGGCCTCACCCGCGGCACCTACACCTGCGGCTACGGCTGTTCCGACCACGCGTCGTGGACCAGCGCGGGCTATCCGGCGGCGATCATGTTCGAGGGCGGCACCAGCAGCTACTTCTCGAACATCCACACCGCGAACGACACCCTCGCCAACATGGGCAACTCGGCCGCGAACAGCGCCAAGTTCGCCAAGCTGGGCCTGGCCTTCCTCGGCGAGGCCGCGAAGACCAGCGGCGGCGGTGGCGGCGGCAGCAACACCGCCCCGGTCGCGAACTTCAGCTTCACCACCAGCGGCCTGACCGCGACGTTCACCGACACCTCGACCGACGCGCAGAACAACATCACCAGCCGTAGCTGGAACTTCGGCGACGGCACGACTTCGACCGCGACCAATCCGACCAGGACCTACGCCGCCGCGGGCACCTACACGGTGACCGAGACGGTGACGGACGCGGGCGGCCTGAGCAGCACGAAGACGGCCTCGGTGACGGTGTCGAGCACGAGCTGCGGCGGCACGGTGCTGTGCAGCGGCACGGCGGTGGCGCTGCCGTCGGTGGCGACCGGCGCCTGGTCGTCGATCTACACGATCGCCGTCCCGGCGGGCAAGACCAGCGTCGTGTTCAACCTCTCCGGCGGCACCGGCGACGCGGACCTGTACGTGCGCATCGGCAGCGCGCCGACCACCACCGCGTACAACTGCCGTCCGTACCTCAGCGGCAACACCGAGACCTGCACCTTCAACGCGCCGACCGCGGGCACGTACTACGTGGGCGTCCGCGCCTACTCGGCGTACTCGGGCGTCAGCCTGAAGGCGACGATCTCGCCGTGATCCGCGCGCGCGGCCGACCGGCCGCACCGGGGTCGCGGCGATCGCGCCGCGACCCCGGCAACGCAAAAAAAGCCCCGGTCGATGCCGGGGCTTTTTTTCGCGAGGCGAAGGCGGCCCGGCTCAGTCCGCGGATTCGAAGCGGTTGGCGGCGACGTTCTTGCGGACCTTGAGCGGGTTCCAGATGCGGCCGTTCATGGCGATGTAGACGCCCGCCGGCAGCGACTGCACCGCGCCGACGGCGGTGCCGATGTTGAACTCGGCATCCGAGCCGCGGAAGCGCGCCGGGTTCAGCGCGCCGGTCATCACGATGGTCTTGTCGTCGAGGCCGGCCAGCACCTTCGCGGTGTCGACCATCGTGTCGGTGCCGTGGGTGACCAGCACGTGCCGGGTCGACTGCGCGGCGATGGTCGCGCGCAGCAGCTCGCGGTCGGCCTCGGTGATGTGCAGCGAGTCCTTGCGGATGATCGGGATGACGGTGAAGCGGAACGCGACGCCCAGCTCCTCGAGGATGCGCCCGATCTGCGGGTCGCCGACCTGGTAGTCCGACTTGTCGTCGAAGTAGATCTTGTCGATCGTGCCGCCGGTGGTGACGATGAGCAGGTGATCCATGGGCGCGATCCGGAAAGACGGGCGGGCGCAAATGGTACCGCGGCTACCACGGCCCCGCGAACATCGCGTCCGACAGGGCCTGCACCAGCGGGTTGAGCAGCATGCCGTACGCCGCCGCACGTGCGGTGTCGCGCATCAGCGGCTGCCGCACCTGCGCCGCGCTCGCGGTCCGCACGCTGCGCTGTGCGCGGTGGAACGCCAGGCAGCGTTCGTCGAACTCCAGCCCGCAGGCGGCCAGCAGGGCGCGGACCTCGTTCTCGAAATCGGCGAGCAGGCGCTCGTAGTGCTGCAGCCGCTGCCGCGCCGGATCGCGCGCGCGCCACTGGTCCATCGCCGCCTCGCAGGTGCGGATGTAGAGGCCGATGTCGCGCAGGTCGCAGGCGAAGTGCGGCAACTGGTAGAACTGCTGCCGGTAGCAGGACCAGCCCGTCTCCAGCGCGTCGCGCCGCGCCTCGATCACGGTCGCCCCCGGCAGCATCGCGCGCAGCACGCCGGCGTGCTTCCAGTTCTCGGGCATCTTGTCGGTGAAGCGCGGCCGCTCGCCGCGCCAGCGCGCGGTGCGGTCGAGGTACTCGCGGCCGAGCCGGTGCCAGTCCGCGGCGGTCGCGTCCGCCACCCACTCCGGGTACGGCCGCCCGCGGCGGACCGATTCCTCCTGCACGATCTCCGCGAGGTCCGGCAGCTCGCTGGCGCCGGCGACCTCGGGATGCGCGCTGAGGATCTGCTCGATCAGGGTCGAGCCCGAGCGCGGCATGCCGACGATGAACACGACCTCGCGGCCCAGGTCGGGATCGAGCGGGGCGGGCAGGGCCTCGGTCGCGCGCAGCGCCGCGCGCACGTAGCCGCGCAGCGCGTCCGCGCGCCACGGCGCCTTCGCCCGCATGCGCGCGTTGGCCGCGGCGATCGCGGCGAAGGCGTCGGGATAGCGGCCGCGGTCCTCCTCGGCCTTGCCCAGCGCGTAGGACATCGCGATCCAGTCGTCCTCGCGCACGCCGGGGCGCGCGAGCTGCGCGCGCAGGGTCGCGACGTCGGCATCCGCCAGCGGCCGGGTCTTGATGTTGGCGAGGCCGCGCCAGGCGTCGCCGCAGCCGGGCGCGACCCGCAGGGCCTCGCGGTAGTGCGCCGCGGCGCGGTCGAAATCGCCGAGATGGGCGCGCGCATCGCCGGCGAGGATCCGCGCCGGCAGCAGGTCCGGCGCCAGCGCCAGCGCGCGCTCCAGCGCCTCGACCGCGGCCGCGGTCTCGCCCTGGAACTGCAGCGCCCGCCCGAGGTTGAACCACGGCATCGGCTGCGACGCGTCCAGGGCGCAGGCGCGGCGCCAGGCGGCGATCGCCTCGCCGCGCTGGCGGCAGGCGCTGTGCGCGATGCCGAGGTCCGACCACAGCGCGGCGTCGTCCGGCCACTGCGCCAGCGCGCGCTGCAGCAGCTCGACCGCCTCGCCGTGGCGGCCGCGCGTGCCCAGCCGCACGAAGCCCAGCCGGCGCAGGAGCTCGGGATGCGCCGGATAGCGCGCCAGCGCGGCCTGGAGCAGCGACTCGGCCTGCGCGAAGCGGCCGTCGCGCAGCGCGCGCGCCGCGGCGACCAGGTCGGGGACGTCGTCCGCCGACACGCCGGTCAGGCGCGGGTCGCCGCCGTTCGCGGCGGTGGCGGGGCGGGGCGGCGGGTACGACGGAGGCGTCATCGCGAGGCCTGCGGGGTGGACGTGGAGCGGGTGGGAGGTTGGCGGGGCGGCGCCGTCAATCGCGACGCCGGCCGAAGCGCGCGCGCAGGCCGGGGGCGTTGCCGGCGAAGATCACGACCAGCGCGAGCGCGGTTTCGATCGCCCCGTAGGCGCGGACGTCGGCGTGCGCCCACAGGGCCATCACGCCGTGCGAGAACCAGGCCAGCGCGAACACCCCGGCCCAGAACCGGGCGGTGGCGCGGCGCGCGACCACGCCGAGCCCGAGCAGCAGCGGCGGCGCCCCGAACACCAGCCAGGCGGCGACGCGATGCGGGTCGTCGCGGAACCACACGGCGTACAGGGCGACCAGCCCGAACAGTGCGGCCGCGAGCGCGCGGCGGTCGGCGGGGCTGGCGGCGGTGTCCTTCGCGCTCATCGCGGCGGTCTCAGCGCAGCTTCACGGCGAGCGTGGCGATGCGCCGGCCCAGCGCGCGGGCGAGCGCGGCTTCCTCGTCGCTCGGCTGCGGGTCGTCCTTCGCGCCGGCGACGTGGCTGGCCCCGTACGGCGTGCCGCCGCTGCGGGTGGTGTTGAGCTGCGGTTCGCTGAAGGGAATGCCGGCGATCACGCAGCCGTGGTGCAGCAGCGGCACCAGCATGGTCAGCAGCGTGCTTTCCTGGCCGCCGTGCATCGTCGCGGTCGAAGTGAACACCGCCGCCGGCTTGCCGACCAGCGTGCCGCTGGCCCACTCCGCGCCCAGGGTGTCGATGAAATGCTTCATCGGCGCGGCCATGTTGCCGAACCGGGTGGGGCTGCCGAGGACCAGCCCGGCGCATTCGGCCAGATCGCGTTTCTCGACGTAGGGCGCGCCGTCCTCCGGCTCCGGCGGCGCGGCCGCCTCGGTCACCGGCGCCACCGGCGGCACGCTGCGCAGGCGCGCGCTCACCCCGTCGACCTCGCCGACGCCGCGCGCGATCTGCCGCGCGAGCCGCGCCACGGAACCGCCGCGGCTGTAGTAGAGGACGAGGATTTCGGTCATGTCGGTCGGCGCGGCGTCGCGGTCGGGCGGATGGCGCGAAGGGTAAGCCAAGCGCCCGGGCCCCACCAGCACCCGCGCGCGCCGCGACGCCGGCTGCTACCCTTGCGCGATGGCATTCTTCGACGGACTGCTCGGATGGCGGCCGCCCGGCTGGGATCATGCCCGCGCCGGCACGTTCGCCCGTTTCCTGTGGAAGCGCTTCCTCGACGACCGCCTGTTCCAGGCGGCGGGCGCGCTGGCGTTCACCACCGCGTTCTCGATCGTGCCGCTGAGCATGGTGGTGTTCGGCATCCTCTCCGCGTTCCCGTTCTACGAGGACTGGAGCAGCAAGCTCAGCGAGTACATCTTCTCCAATTTCGTGCCCAGTTCGGCGTGGACGGTGCGCCAGCGCCTGTTCGAGCTGACCGCCAACGCCGGCAAGCTGACCGTGGTCGGCGTGGTCGCGCTGGTCATCTCGCTGCTGATCACGCTCACCAGCATCGAGGCGACGTTCAACCGGATCTGGCGCGTGCCCACGGCCCGGCTGCAGTTGGGGCGGCTGATGATGTACTGGACGGTGATGAGCTTCGGCGGCCTGCTCGCCGCCGCCAGCCTCGCGGTGTCGGCGCGGTTCTTCGCGCTGTCGATGTTCCAGACCACCCCCGGCCAGGCGCTGGAGACCGGCATGCTGCGGATCGCGCCGCTGCTGATCGAATTCGTCGCGATCGTGGTGATCTACCGGGTGGTGCCGCATCGCACGATCCGCTGGCGCCACGCCGCGCTGGGCGCGGTGCCGGCGGTGCTGATGATCGAGGCGGTGAAGATCGCCGCCGGCTCCTACCTCGGCAGCTTCGGCACCTACGAGAAACTCTACGGCGCGATCGCCGTGGTCCCGATCTTCCTCGGCTGGATCTACTTCAGTTGGGTCGCGGTGCTGCTCGGCGCCTCGCTGGCCTCGTCGCTGTCGGCGTTCCGCTACCAGCCGGCGTCGCAGCGGCTGCCGCCCGGCTACGAGATCCACGGCCTGCTGCGCCTGATCGGGCGCTTCGACGAGGCCCGGCGCAGCGGTCGCGGGCTGCACCTGGACGACCTCCGCGAGCGCGAACCGATCCTCACCGACGCGCTGGTGCAGCAGATGCTGGGCAAGCTCCAGGCCATCGGCCTGATCGCCCGCGCCGAGAGCGGCGAATGGCTGCTGGCGCGCGATCTCGACGGGCTCACCCTCGGCGAACTCTACGAAGCCTGCCAGTTGCGCATCCCGACCGCCGAGGCGTGGGTGCCGGCGCACGACGATGCGCTCGGCCGCGCGTCGCTGGATGCGCTGGACACGCTGCGCGTGCCGCTGCGCGAACTGCTGGGCCGTTCGGTGGCGTCGATCTATCGAGAGGAGTCCGAATGACGTATTGCCCTTTCCCCGCGTCGGTTCCGAAGCGCGCTTCGCGGCTGGCCGCGGCGCTGTCCGCGGTCGCGCTCGCCGCGGCGCTCGGCGCCTGCTCCGGCGCATCCGACGGCGTGCCGCCGCCTGCGCCGTCCGCCGTCGCCAAGCCGGCGGACGCGCCCGCCGCGCCGCCTGCCGCCACGACCGATGCCGCCCCCGCCGCCCCCGACCGTCCTGCGCTCAAGATCGCCACCGTCGACGGCAAGACCTTCGACCTCGCGGCGCGCCGCGGGCACTGGGTCGTGGTGAATTTCTGGGCGACCTGGTGCGGCCCGTGCCTCAAGGAAATGCCCGATCTCGATGCCTTCGACGCTGCGCGCGACGACGTCGAAGTGGTCGGCCTGGCCTACGAGGAGATCGAGCCGCAGGCGATGCGCGCGTTCCTGGCCAGGCATCCCGTGCATTATCCGATCGCGATCGTCGACACCTACGACCCGCCCGCCGATTTCCCGACCCCGCGCGGTCTGCCGATGACCTATCTCATCGCGCCGGACGGCCGCGTCGCCCGGGAGTTCCTCGGCCCGGTGACCCCCGACGCGCTGACCGCCGCCATCGCCGATCCCGCCGCCGATGCGGCCGGCGCCGGCGCAGCCGCCAAGGCCGGCGTCAAGACAGGCGAATGACCACGGCGGCCGCCGCCCGCTTTCTCGTCTCCGGCCGCGTGCAGGGCGTCGCGTTCCGCGCGTACACCCGCGCGCAGGCGCAGGCGCTGGGCCTGCGCGGGCACGCGCGCAATCTCGCCGACGGCCGCGTCGAGGTGCTGGCGATCGGCGACGCCGACGCGATCGAACGCCTCGCCGACTGGCTGCGCACCGGCTCGCCGATGGCCCGGGTGGCGGCGGTCGAACGCAGCGCAGCGTCTTCGGACCCGGCCGTCGCGGATTTCGGCGTCGGCTGACGCCGCCCCGGGCAGGCGCCGCCCGACCGCCGGCGCCCGGCCGTGGCGCATGGCATGACGTGATGCCTTCGGAGCATTTGCCACCGGGCGTGGCACCATGGGATGAATTCCTACCGACCCGCTGGGAATTGATCGCATCCGTGCTCACCATGAAGGCCAAATACGCCCTGCGCGCCATGAGCGAACTGGCGCGGGCCGGCGACGTCCGGCTGCAGGCGCACGAGATCGCCCAGCGCTCCCGGGTGCCGGTGAAGTTCCTGGAGACGATCCTCGTCGAGCTGCGGGCGGCCGGCCTGATCGAGAGCCGGCGGGGCCAGCGCGGCGGCCATGCGCTGGCGCGCACCTCCGAGGAGATCATGGTCGGCGACATCCTCCGCACCATCGACGGCCCGCTGGCGCCGGTCCGCTGCGCCAGCGTCACCGCCTACGAACCCTGCCGCGACTGCGCCGACCCGGAGGGCTGTGCGCTGCGCGCGCTGATGCGCGAGTCGCGGGACGCGATGTCGCAGGTGCTCGACCGCCACAGCCTGCGCAGTTTCGCCCGGACCGACGCCGCGCCCCTTCCGCCCCTTCCCGATCCGAGGTCCGCCCCGTGACGCGATCGCCCGCCACCGCGCCGGAAACCGCCGCCGCCCCTGCGCTCGCCGACCGCGAACGCGCCGTGATCGATGCGCTCCGCGACATCGAGTTCGGCACGATCGAGGTCGCCATCCACAACGCCCGCATCGTGCAGATCACCCGCAGCCAGAAATTCCGCTTCGACGAAGGCTGACCCCGTTCGTCGCGGCTTCCCGCCCCGCCCTCGCCACAGACGCGCCGACCGGACCACCGGACGCGCGACCCCTCGAACAGTTCATCAAGGAGTCGACGATGTCCCCGCTTTCCCCACGACATGCGCCCCGCCTGCGGTCGGCGCTGCTGGCCTTCCCGCTGCTCCTCGTCGCGCTGTCCGCGCAGGCGCAGTCCACCACCGATCAGGCGCTGCTGCAGCGGCTGGAGGCGATCGAACGCCGGCTCGGCCTGGCGCCGCCCGCCGAAGGCGATGCCACCGCGCTCGCCGACCTCGACCAGCGCCTGCGCGTGATCGAGCGCAAGCTCGAACTGCAGGCCGAGGAGGCCGCGACCAGGGCCGCGCGCGACCCGGTGATCTCGCTGACCGCCGCCAAGGGGCTGTCGGTGAAGTCGCCCGACGGCCTGGAGGTGAAGGTCCGCGGCCTGGTGCAGGCCGACGGCCGCCATTTCATCGGCGACGACAAGATCCCGCAGAACGACACCTTCCTGTTCCGACGCGTCGAGCCCACGCTCGAAGGCACGTGGGGGCCGCTGATCGGCTTCCGCGTGCAGGCGCAGCTCGCCGGCGACACCGCGACACTCAACGACGCCTACGTCGACCTGAAGTTCGACCCGCGCGCGACCGTGCGCCTGGGCAAGTTCAAGGCGCCGTTCGGCCTGGAGCAGTTGCAGCCGAGCGCGAGCCTGGCCGCGATCGAACGCGGCCTGCCGACCGAGCTGACGCCGGCGCGCGATCTCGGCGTGCAGGTGCAGGGCGAGCTGTCCCAGGGCCGCGTGAACTACGCCGTCGGCGTGTTCAACGGCACGCCGGACGGCCGCGACACCGCGACGTCGAACGCCGACAACGAGTTCGAATACGCCGGCCGCGTGTTCTGGGAACCGTTCCGCAACGCCGCCAACGCCTGGTCCGGGCTGGGCCTCGGGGTCGCCGCCAGCGTCGGCGACGTCTACGGCGCCGGCAACAACCTGCTGCCGCGCTATCGCACGCCGGGGCAGGCGCAGTTCTTCGGCTACGCGTCGAACGTCGCCGCCGACGGCCTGCATCGCCGCTTCTCGCCGCAGGCGTACTTCTATCGCGGCCGCGGCGGCCTGCTCGGCGAATACGTGACCTCCGAACAGACCGTGCGCGTGACCAGCGGCGCCAACCTCGGCCGCCGCGACCACCTGGAGCACAAGGCCTGGCAGGTGACCGGAAGCTGGGTGCTGACCGGCGAGGACGCGGGCTACCGCGGCGTGGCCAAGCCCAACCATCCGTTCACGCTCGACGAGGCCGGCTGGGGCGCCTTCGAGGTGGTCGGCCGCTACGGCGTGCTCGACATCGACGACGACTCCTTCCCGCTGTTCGCCAGCGCGTCCGCGTCCGCCAGCGAAGTCCGCGCCTGGACCATCGGCCTGAACTGGTACCTCAACGCCAACCTCAAGCTTGTCACGAACTACACCCAGGCTTCGTTCGACGGCGGGGCCGCCGGCGGCGCCGACCGCGAGGACGAGAAGGCCGTCTTCACCCGCGCGCAATTTTCGTTCTGATCCCGGAGCCATGACCATGACCACCACTTTTCGCAACGTCCTCCTCGGCTTCGCCGTCGCCCTGGCGGCGGCCGCGCCGTCCGCGCACGCCGCCGACAAGGAACTGCTCAACGTGTCCTACGACCCGACGCGCGAGTTCTACGCCGACGTCGATGCGCGCTTCGCCGAGGTGTGGAAGCAGCAGACCGGCGAGACCTTGAAGGTCCGCGCCTCGCACGGCGGTTCCGGCAAGCAGGCGCGCGCGGTGATCGACGGCCTCGAGGCCGACGTCGTCACCCTGGCGCTGTCGGCCGACATCGACGCGATCGTGCAGAACGCGAAACTGCTGCCGGCCAACTGGCAGACCCGGCTGCCGTACAATTCGTCGCCGTACACCTCGACCATCGTGTTCCTGGTGCGCAAGGGCAATCCGAAGAAGATCGCCGACTGGGGCGACCTCGCGCGTCCCGGCGTCGCGGTGATCACGCCCAATCCCAAGACCTCCGGCGGCGCGCGCTGGAACTACCTCGGCGCCTGGGCCTGGGCGTCGAAGGAATACCGCGACGGCGGCAAGGTGCTCGACTACATGACCCGGCTGTTCCGCAACGTCCCGGTGCTCGACACCGGTGCGCGCGGCGCGACCACCACCTTCGTCGAGCGCGGCATCGGCGACGTGCTGATCGCGTGGGAGAACGAGGCGCTGCTGACGCTCAACGAACCCGACACCCGCGGCAAGTTCGAGATCGTGGTGCCCAGCCTGAGCATCAAGGCCGAGCCGCCGGTGGCGTGGGTCGACAAGAACGTCGCCAAGCACGGCACCCGCAAGCAGGCCGAAGCCTACCTGCGCTTCCTCTACACCCCCGAGGGCCAGCGCCTCGCCGCGAAGCATTTCTACCGCCCGGCCGAGCCCGACAAGGTGCCGGCGGCGGAACTCGCGCGCTTCCCGAAGGTGACGACGGTGACCATCGACAGCGCGTTCGGCGGCTGGAAGAAGGCGCAGGCCGAGCACTTCGGCGACGGCGGCTTCTTCGACCGCATCCAGCAGGCGGCGCGATGACCGAAACCGCCGCCGACATCGCCGCGCCGGTCCACAGGCCGACGCCGAATCCGCTGCCGGGGTTCGGCCTCGGCCTCGGCCTCGGCATGGCCTGGCTGGGCGCGGTGGTGCTGCTGCCGCTGCTCGCGCTCAGCGTGCGCGCGGCGCAGCTCGGCGGCGACGGCTGGCTGCGGGTCCTGCGCGACGCCCGCGTGCTGCAGTCGCTGAAGCTCAGCTTCGGCGCCGCGCTGGTCGCGGCGCTGGTGGCGCTGCTGGCCGGCACGCTGATCGCCTGGGTGCTGGTGCGCTACCGCTTTCCCGGCCGGCGCCTGCTCGACGCGCTGGTCGACCTGCCGTTCGCACTGCCCACCGCGGTCGCCGGCATCGCGCTGACCGCGATCTATTCGGCGAACGGCTGGATCGGCCGCATCGTCGAGCCGATGGGGCTGAAGATCGCCTACACCCCGGTCGGCATCGTGTTGGCGCTGGTGTTCATCGGCCTGCCGTTCGCGGTGCGCACGGTGCAGCCGATCCTCGAGGCCATGGGCCGCGAATCGGAGGAGGCCGCCGCCTCGCTCGGCGCCTCCCGCTTCACCGCGCTGCGGCGCGTGGTGTTCCCGGAACTGCTGCCGGGCCTGCTGACCGGCTTCTCGCTGGCCTTCGCGCGCGGGCTCGGCGAATACGGCTCGGTGATCTTCATCGCCGGCAACCTGCCGTACAAGACCGAGATCGCGCCGCTGCTGGTGACGATCCGCCTGGAGGAATACGACTACAACGGCGCGATCGCGATCGCGGCGCTGCTGCTGGCCGCCTCCTTCGCGTGCCTGGTCGCGATCAACGCGATCCCGCTGCTGTTCGCGCACGAGCGCAGGAGGCTGCGCCGTGGCGAATGATCCGTCTTCCCTGACCGAACCGCGCTGGCTGCGCTGGCTGCTGATCGCGCTGGCGGTGCTGGTGATGGGCGTGCTGGTCGTGCTGCCGCTGGGCATGGTGCTGGTCGCCGCGTTCGGCGACGGCTTCCGCGCGTGGTGGTCCGCACTGGCCGAGCCCGACGCCCGCGCGGCGCTCCGGCTCACCCTGTTCACCGTCGCCATCGTGCTGCCGATCAACGCCGTCTTCGGCCTGCTGACCGCCTGGGCCGTGACCCGCTTCGAGTTCCGCGGCAAGCGCCTGCTGCTCGCGGTGCTCGACCTGCCGTTCGCGGTGTCGCCGGTGGTCGCCGGCCTGTGCCTGGTGCTGCTGTTCGGTTCGCACGGCTGGTTCGCGCAATGGCTGGCCGCGCACGAGGTCAAGATCCTGTTCGCGCGGCCGGGCATCGTGCTGGCGACGCTGTTCATCACCTTCCCGTTCGTGGTCCGCGAACTGATCCCGCTGATGCAGCAGCAGGGCGCCGAGGAAGAACTCGCCGCGCGTTCGCTCGGGGCCGGCGCGTGGACGATGTTCTTCCGGGTGACGCTGCCGAAGATCCGCTGGGGCCTGCTCTACGGCGTGCTGCTGTGCGGCGCGCGCGCGATGGGCGAGTTCGGCGCGGTGTCGGTGGTCTCCGGCCACATCCGCGGCCTGACCAACACCCTGCCGCTGCACATCGAGATCCTCTACAACGAATTCGACACCACCGCCGCGTTCGCCGCCGCCTCGCTGCTGTCCGGGATGGCGCTGGTGACGCTCGTCGCCAAGTTCTGGCTGGAGCGCGCGCACGGCGACGCCATCGCCGCTTCCCACGGGAAGCATTGATGCATCGAGTCGACATGCAACGCTCGCGGATTTCGAGCTCGGCGCCCGGGGCGCCGGTGACGCGACTGCCATTGCCCAGGTGCGTCCCGGCGCGGCTGGAGCGCGCGCACGGCGACGCCATCGCCGCTTCCCACGGGAAACACTGAACATGCAACTGCGTCTCCACCGCCTCGGCAAGCGCTACCCCGGCGCGATCGCCCTCGACGGCGTCGACCTGGACATCGCCTCGGGCGAACTCATCGCGCTGCTCGGGCCGTCCGGTTCGGGCAAGACCACGCTGCTGCGGATCGTCGGCGGCCTGCTGTCGCCGGACGCGGGCAGCGTCTTCTTCGACCAGCGCGACGCCACCCGGCTGAGCCTGCGCGAGCGCAACGTCGGCTTCGTGTTCCAGCACTACGCCCTGTTCCGGCACATGACCGTGGCCGAGAACATCGCCTTCGGCCTGCGCTGCCGGCCGCGCGCGAAGCGCCCGACGCGGGCGGAGATCGCGAAGCGGGTCGAGGAGCTGCTCGGCCTGATCCAGTTGCCCGACCTCGGCGGCCGCTATCCCGACCAGTTGTCCGGCGGCCAGAAGCAGCGCGTCGCGCTGGCCCGTGCGCTGGCGATCGATCCGGGCGTGCTGCTGCTGGACGAGCCGTTCGGCGCGCTCGACGCCAAGGTCCGCGTCGAACTGCGGCGCTGGCTGCGCAAGCTGCACGAACGCACCGGGCAGACCACGCTGTTCGTGACCCACGACCAGGAAGAAGCGCTCGAACTCGCCGACCGGGTCGTGGTGATGCGGCAGGGCCGGATCGAGCAGGTCGGCACCCCCGACGAGATCTACACGTCGCCGGCCTCGGCCTACGTGTTCGGGTTCGTCGGTCGCGGCAACACCCTGGAAGGACAGGTCCGCGACGGCGTGTTCTCGACCGCGGACGGCGCGGTCTCGCTGCCTGCGCCCGACGCGGCGGCGGGCGATGCCGTCGCGCTGCTGCGCCCGCAGGAACTGCGCCGCGCGACGGCCGGAGACGGCGGCGTCGACGGCATCGCCGGGACCGTGCTGGCGACCCGGCGTCGCGCCGACCGCACCACGGTCGAACTCGGCGTCGGCGCCGCGGCCGCGCCGTTCGAATGGGACATGGTCGATGCGACCGATGGCCCGCTGCCCGCGCCCGGCGACACCCTGCGCCTGCAGCCGCTGCGCGCGCGGTTCCTGCCGCGCGAGGGTTGAGCCGCCGCGACGGCTTCAGCCCGGGCCCGTCGTCGCGACCGACGCGACGACGCCGGCCGGGGACGGCGTCGCCGGGACGCCGGGCTGCGCGTCCGCAGGCGGAATGAGCGCGCAGCCGAGCGCGATAACGAGGCCGGCGAGGCGGTGGCGCAGGGTGTTCACGACCGGACGACGCCGGCGGCGGGGCAGGTGGATGAACATGCGCGTCCTCCTCGGCCGCCCGCGTGGCGGTCAGTGCACGTCGATGGCGCGCTCGGCGCGCAGTGCGCGGCCGCCGAGCGCGTGCGTCGCCACGAGGCGGTAGCGGCCCGGGGCCGGCGCCGTGGCGACGATCAGGTAATTGCGCGGGTCGTCGCTGACGAGGATGCCGCGCGCGTTGCGCAGGTTCGCCTGCGCCATCCCCTCGAACACGCGACGGCCGCGCGCGTCCTCGATCCACACGCGGATGCCGCCGAGGTTCGCCAGCGCCTCGCCGTTGTCGCTCGCCAGCACTTCGATCAGCGTCGGCGCGCCGGCGCGCCAGCCGGATTCCACCATCGGCAGCATCAGCTCGTAGCGCGGTCGCAGCGACACCGCGCCGACGATCCGCCCCGTGCCGGCGCCCGCGGGCACGAAGCGCAGGCGCCACGCGCCGGGCGCGGCGTCGCGCAGTTCGGGCAGGAAATAGACGTCGCCGAGTTCCGGACGCACCGCCTCTGCGGCGGGCATGCGCTTGAGCGCGGCGCCGGTGTCGCTGCGGACCGTGCGGCCCGCGGGATCGATCAGTTCGATCTTGGCCAGCGGCGCGGTCGAGCGCAGCGTGCCGAAGACCATCCGGCGGGCGTCGCCGCCGACCGCGATCCCCGCCTCGACCGGTGCGCCGCTGATCCGCAGGCTGATGCCGGACGTGGCCTGCGCCCGCGCGCCGCCCGAAAGCGTCGGCAGCAGCACAAGCAGGAGCGCGAGGCCGGCGCGGCGGACGCGGGGCAGGGCGGGCGCAAGGTGCATGGACATCCCCGGATCGGCCGCGGTCGCGGCCACGACCGAGCAGACACCGGTCACCGCCGCCGTTGCAATCGGCCGCTACCGAGTGTAGATAGCGGGGCTGCCCGGTATCGGAATCCTCGACCCATGGCCGTCTCCGTCGAACTGATCGACGCCCTCAAGCGCCTGCTGCGCGGCCAGGGCCTGACTTACCGCGAGTTGGCCTCGCGGATCAAGATGAGCGAGGCCGCGGTCAAGCGGATGTTCTCGCTGCGCGCGATGAGCCTGCAGCGGCTCGAGCAGATCTGCGATGTGCTCGACATCGGCCTGGCCGAACTCGCCGCCGAATCCGCGCGCGGACGCGCGAGCATGGCCGAGCTGACCGAGGCGCAGGAGAAGGCGCTGGTGTCCGATCCGGCGCTGCTGCTGGCGCTGTTCCTCAGCCTCAATCGCTGGCGCCAGCAGGACGTGCTGGCGCAGTTCGCCTTCACCGAACCGCAGTGGACCGGGCTGCTGGTCAAACTCGACCGGCTGGGCATCATCGAGCTGCTGCCGGGCAATCGCGCCCGCGCGCTCACCGCGCGCAACTTCCGCTGGCGCCGCGGCGGCCCGATGGAGCGCTACTTCCGCGAGAAGCTGCTCACCGACTATTTCGCCGACGCCTTCGACGGCGAGCAGGACGGCCTGTTCCTGCTCACCGGCAGCCTCAGCATCGACGGCATCCGCCACATGCGCCAGCGCCTGGAGGACGTGGTCCGCGAGTTCGACACGCTGCTCGCCCGCGACGCCACGCTGCCGGCCAAGGAGCGCATCGGCGTCAGCCTCGTCCTCGCCCAGAAGCCGTGGCTGCTGCAACTGTTCCAGGGCTATCGCCGCGCCCTCGACGCCGGGCCCCGCTAGGGTGGGCCCTGGCCCATCGTCGCGGCGCATCCGTCGCGGCGAACGATGATCGAAGCGGATCGGGCGTCCGCGATCGGGCCTCGCCCCTCAATCCACCCGCGAAAACCCGAACAGCGACGCGAGCGGATGCGCGCGCCGTTCGATCAGGCAGCGCAGCAGACCGGCGCCGATCGCCGAGTAGGTGATGCCGTTGCCGCCGTACGCCATCGCGAACAGCACGCGCGGCCCGTGCTGGCGATGCGCGCCGAAGAACGGCAGTCCGTCCCCGGTTTCGGCGAAGGTGCCGGCCCAACTGAAGGCCGGGACGAATTCGAGATCGGGGAACAGCGCCTGCACCTTCTTCTGCAGCGTGCGGGCCTTGCCCTCGACACGGCGATCGCGGCGCGCGGGGATGTCGATCGCATCGTCCTCGCCGCCGACCAGAAGCCGGCCGTCGCCGGTGGTCCGCAGGTAGAGGTAGGGGCGGGCCGATTCCCAGACCATCGTGTCCGCCAGCGGCCCCAGCGCGTCGGCGTCGATCGGATCGCTGATGAAGGCGTAACTGCTGCGGTTGCGGGCATAGCGCCGATCCAGCCAGTGCTGCGAGGCGTAACCCGCCGCGATCACGACATGGCCGGCGCGCAGGGTCGCGCCGTCGGCGGTGCGCAGTTCGACCTGCCGCGACGTCGTGCGCAGGTCGACGATGGTGGTGCGGTCGTGGATCGCGGCCCCCTGGCGCTGCAGTCGCGCCAGCAGCCTGTGCGCGAGCCGATACGGATCGACGCGGGCGGCGAGGGCGCTGAGGATGGCGCCGGGCGCATCGATGCCGAAGGCCTCGCGCAGCGCGGGCCGTTCCAGCCAGTCCACGTCGAATCCATGCCGCGCGCGCAGCGCGCATTCCTCGCGCATGTCGCGCACGTGCCGGCGGCGGCTGGCGTAGTAGAGGCTGCGCATCGGCGCGAAATCGACGTCGCGGACTTCGCGCGCGAGCGCCTGCAGCGCGGGGATGGCGTCGGCGCAGGCGCGGTACGCGCGCACGGCGTCGTCCTCGCCGTAACGCTTCGCGAGGTCGATCATGTGGGTGTCGATCTCGTACTGCAGCAGCGCGGTGCTCGCGGCGGTGCTGCCCCAGCCGATGTCGCGCCGTTCGACCAGCGCCACGGCGTGGCCGCGATCGACCAGTTCCCGTGCGATCAGCGCGCCGGTGATGCCGCCGCCCACGATCGCCACGTCGCAGCGCAGGTCGCGTTCGAGTCGCGGGAACGCCGACATGAGGCCGTTCCTGATCGCCCAGAAGGGATAACCGCTCTTGAGGTCCATCGCGTATGTCCCGCGCCTTGCCGACATGGCGCGCGGAGCATAGTCCTTCCGGACCGGACGGTGGCTGACGGATGCGCTTCGCATGGTCGAGGCCGATGCGCATTGCACGAAGCCCGGTGATTCGGGCGGTCAACGGGGCGATACGCAGACGACGGTCGCGGTCGCTGGCGTCCGCCGCCCTGGGCGACGCCGCGATCCCGGCTTTCATAAACGCGCGTTGACTGGCGGCATGCATCCGCCGGCGCGGGTCGATCGCGGATGCGGATCGCAATCGAACGCAACCTCGACGTCGATCCCAATGCCGCGCGGCGCGCGGTGGATCGCGATCGCATCGTTGGCATCCCGGTTTCAAGGCTTCATCGCGATCGTGCAGCGCGCGCCGCGGCGATGCGCGCGATGCATTCGCACGAGTATGGTCTCGACAATGCGCCTGCGTATCCATACGCAGGCGCATGCGAAACGCCTGAAAAAAGCGCGCGGAATTTGATCCAGATGGTTCGTCGATGCCGCGATTCGGGTGACAATCGCGGACCGTTTTCCAGCAGTCACGACCATGCCGCACGCTTCCACGTTCGATCGCTCCCAACTCCTCGCCTGTTCACAGGGCGATGTCTTCGGGCCCGGCAATGCGCGTCTTCCCGCGCCGCCGATGCTGATGTTCGACCGCATCACGCGCGTCGAAGCGACGGGCGGGCGCCACGGCAAGGGCGTGCTCGAAGCGGAACTCGAAATCCGCCCGGACCTGTGGTTCTTCGACTGTCACTTCAAGGGCGACCAGGTCATGCCCGGCTGCCTCGGCCTGGATGCGATGTGGCAGCTCGCCGGTTTCTTCCTGCCGTGGCTGGGCGAACCCGGTCGCGGTCGCGCGCTCGGCGTGGGGCAGGTGAAGTTCACTGGGCAGGTGCTGCCGACGGCGCGGCTCGTGCGCTATCTGGTCGATGTGCGCCGGGTCGTGCGCGGCAAGCTCGCGATGATCATCGCCGACGGTCGCACCTTCGTCGACGACCGCCTGATCTACGAGGCCGAGGGCCTGCGCGTGGGGCTGTTCCGTTCGACGGAAGGCTTCTGATGCGCCGGGTCGTGATCACCGGCATGGGCATCGTCTCGCCGATCGGCAATGCGCTCGACGTCGTCGCCGGCGCGCTGCGCGATGGCGTCAGCGGCCTCTCGGCGATGCCGGAATACGCCGAGCTCGGCTTCCGCAGCCAGGTCGCCGGCGTCCCGCGGATCGACCTCGAGGCGACGATCGATCGCAAGCTCAAGCGGTTCATGGGCGACGCCGCCGCCTATGCCTACGTGGCGATGCGCGATGCGATCGCGGACGCCGGGCTCGACGATGCGCAGGTGCGCAGTCCGCGCACCGGGGTGATCGCCGGTTCCGGCGGCGCTTCCCCGCAGTGGCAGATCGAGACCGGCGACCTGCTGCGGCGCAAGGGCGCGCGCAAGGTCGGCGCGTTCATGGTGCCGCGGACGATGTGCTCCACCGTGTCGGCCTCGCTGGCGACGGCGTTCGGCCTCCAGGGCGTGAGCTATTCGATCTCGGCCGCCTGCGCCACGTCGGCGCACTGCATCGGCGCCGCCGCCGACCAGATCCGCAGCGGCGCGCAGGACATCGTGTTCGCCGGCGGCGGCGAGGAACTGCACTGGGGCATGACCGTGCAGTTCGATGGCATGGGCGCCCTGTCCAGTGCGCACAACGACGCGCCGCAGCGCGCCTCGCGGCCCTACGACCGCGATCGCGACGGTTTCGTGATCGCCGGCGGTGGCGGCATGCTGGTGCTCGAGGACTACGACCACGCGAAGGCACGCGGCGCGCGCATCCATGCCGAACTGGCCGGCTACGGTGTGACCTCCGACGGCGCCGACATGGTCGCGCCCAACGGCGAGGGCGCGGTGCGCTGCATGCGCATGGCGCTGCGCGGCGTGCCCGGCGGCGAGCCGGTCGGCGCGATCGATTACCTCAACACCCACGGCACCTCGACGCCGCTGGGCGACGTCACCGAGGTCGACGCGGTCCGCACGGTCTTCGGCGACGCGATGCCGCCCATGTCCTCGACCAAGGCGCTGACCGGGCACGCGCTGGGCGCGGCGAGCGTGCACGAGGCGATCTACAGTCTGTTGATGCTGCGCGACGGCTTCATGGCGGCCTCGGCCAACATCGAAACGCTCGATCCGCGCGTGGGCGATGCGCCGATCCTTCGCGAGACCCGCGAGGCCCCGCTGCGGACGGTGATGTCCAACAGCTTCGGTTTCGGCGGCACCAACGCCGCGCTGGTGTTCCGCGCGATGTGAGGCGCGAACCGCGGGCCCGCATGCCCGCTCGCGCCCGCAGGGCGGGCCCTGGCCCGCCATTGCGGCGCATCCGTGTCGGCGAACGTCGATCGAAACGCCCGCCGCGGGTGGCGGTGAGCGCAGCGAACCCCACCATGCGCCCGTTCACGGCGAACGGGAGTGCAGGAATACCCGCTCCCGTCGTGTGTCGTCGAATTCGACGCGTGCAATCGGAAACGTGGCGTCGGGATGCGGCGCTTCCTGCTGCGGCCAGCCAGTGCGGAAGCGTTCGCCGGCGATCCGTCCGTCGTGGCCGAGCCGGAACAGCGAAAACGCCCCGGCGTAGTCGTCGAGAGACGGGTCGAACGGACAGGTCAGCAGCCAGAAGACGAAATCGCGGTCGATGAACAGTACGCAGCGCGGGATGTCATGGAAATCGGCATGGGCGACGATCCGAAGCCAGTGCCCCGTCGGCAGCGCTGTCGACGTCATCCCGCCCCGAACCCCGCCAACGGCGTCACCACCGAATACTTCTCCTTCTTCGGCTTGCCTTCCAGCGGCGGGAAGTCGATGGTTTCGGCCGGGATCGCGGTGTCGGGGAGGCGGTCGAGGAGGTCGCGGATCAGGGTGAGGCGGCCGCGCTTCTGGTCGTTGAAGTCGACCAGCGTCCACGGCGCGTGCTTCGTGTGCGTGGCCTCGAGCATCGCCTCGCGGGCCTTGGTGTACTCGGCGTATTTCGTGCGGGCTTCAAGATCGATCGGCGAGAGCTTCCAGCCCTTGAGCGGGTCCTCGCGGCGTTCGGCGAAGCGCTTTTCCTGTTCGGCCTGGTCGCAGCACAGCCAGTACTTGAACAGCAGGATGCCGTCGTCGATCAGCATCTGCTCGAACACCGGCGTCTGCTTCAGGAAGGCCTTGACCTGCTTGTCGTTGGCGAAGCCCATCACCTTCTCGACGCCGGCGCGGTTGTACCAACTGCGGTCGAACAGCACGATCTCGCCGGCGGCGGGCAGGTGTTCGGCGTAGCGCTGGAAGTACCACTGCGTGCGCTCGCGGTCGTTGGGCTTGGGCAGCGCGACCACGCGGCACTGGCGCGGGTTGATGTGTTCGTGGATCGCGCCGATCACGCCGCCCTTGCCGGCGGTGTCGCGGCCTTCGATCAGCACCAGGATGCGCTGGCCGGTGTGCGCCGCCCAGCGCGCCATGTCGGCGAGCTCGCGCTGCATCGGTTCGAGCAGGGCTTCGTAGTCCTTGCGCTTGAGTTTGTCGGGTTTGCTCATCGTGGCCGTCTCGTGTGGGTCGGGGTCGCCTCTCACCGTGCGGGAGAGGGGAAACGCGTGCGAGGCGGGGGCGCGGTCGATGGTGCGGCCCCCTCTCCCCAACCCCGCTCCCGCGAGGGGAGAGGGGATGAACGTGCGCCCGTATCGGGCGGCGGTTCACGTGGCGCGATCGCGGCGTTTGAGTTTGTCGGGTTTGCGCATCGTGGTCGCGTCGTCTGGGTCGGGGTCACCTCTCCCCTTGCGGGAGAGGGGAAAGGCGTTGCAGCAGCGGTTGTGATCGATGACCGTGCGGCCCCCGCTCCCCAACCGCTCTCCCGCGAGGGGAGAAGGGATGAGCGTGCGCGCGCGGGGCGATGTTCATGTCGTCGCCGTCGGCAGGTCGTCGCTTCAGGCGCGGCGCGTGCGCTTCGCGGGCGCGCGCTTGCGGGCGGGACGCGCGGGGGCGTCGTCTTCGTCGCCGGCGCCGGCGGCCATGCTTTTCGCGACCTCCAGCAGCGCGCCCTGCTGCCGGGTGTTGAGCGCGCGATAGGCCGCGAGCAGGCTGTGTTCGCCCTTGGTGCGGGTCGGGTCGAAGGTGCTGGCGAGTTCGGCCAGCAGCGCGCCGGTGGGCACGCCGAAGGCGCGCGCGAGGGCGTCGATCTGGTCGCGCCCGGGCATCTTCTCGTCCTTCAGCCAGGCGCTGACGGTGTTCACGCCGGCGCGCGGGATCGCGGTCGCCAGGTCGGTCACGCTCAGGCCGGTGGCCTTGGTCAGCAGGCGAAGGGTGTTGCCGATGGACATGGGATCACTCCTTGAGGCGAGGCCGCAGCGTGGCGAGATTGCACGGTCGGGTGCGGGCGTCGAGCTGGGCGCGGACGATCTTTTCCCAGGCGGTGCGGCAGGCGGAGGTGGAGCCGGGCAGGGCGAACAGGAAGGTGGCGTTGGCGAGGCCGGCGAAGGCGCGGGACTGCAGCGTGCTGGTGCCGATCTCCTCGAAACTCAGTGCGCGGAACAGTTCGCCGAAGCCGGGCATCGGCTTGTCGAGCAGCGGCAGCAGCGCCTCGGGCGTGGAGTCGCGGCCGGTGAAGCCGGTGCCGCCGGTGACCAGGATGCCGTCGACCGCGTCGTCGGCGATCCACTGCGACACCAGCGCGCGCAGCTTGTAGCGATCGTCGGGGAGCAGGGCGCGGGCGTGGAGGCGGTGGCCGGCGGCGGCCAGGGCTTCGGCCAGGTAGGCGCCGGAGCTGTCGTCGGCGAGGGTGCGGGTGTCCGAGACGGTCAGCACGCACAGCGAAAGCGGGAGGAAGTCGGGCGCTGCGGTCATGGCCGGCAGGGTAGCCCGAAACCGGTGGCCGGGGAATCGAGCGGCTGGCCGCTGCCCGCACAGCGGCGCGTTGTTCCCGGCTGGGGGCCGCGTCGCGGCCGAGCGGACGCGGAGACGCATGATCGGACGGATCGGCTGGCAAGGCATGGCGCTGCTGGCGCTGATCGGGCTGCAGGCCTGGTCGCTGCAGCGCATGGCGCGACTGCAGGCGACGATCGACGCGCTGCGCAGCGCGCCGGGCATCGCCGCCGCCGCGCCGCCGCGGACCGCTTTCGACGCCGCGATGGCGGCCTCGCTGGCCCGGATCGAATCCCGGCTCGCCGCCGCCGACACCGCGGTCGGCGCGGTGCGGGGGGCGGGCGCGCCGCCGGCGTCCGCGCAGGCGACTGCCGCCGCGATGCCGCTGGCCGCCGCCGATGCGCGGCTCGCCGCGCTGCTGCCCGCGGGCGGCGTCTTGCGCGACGCTGAACTGGATGCGCTGCGGGCGCGGATCCTCGCCCTGCCCGAAGCCGAACGCCTGCCGGTGTCGCTGGCGCTGTCGCGCGCGATCAATCGCGGTGCGGTGCGGGTGACGCCATGACCGCGCCGGCCGGTCCTCGCCGGCCCCGCCATTCCATTCCGGCCGATCGACGGCCACCACCGGGAGTCCACGCCATGCCGTTCATGCCGTTCATGCCGTCCAGGCCGCGTTTCGCGATCCTCCGTTCCGCCATTCGCTTCGGCGCCATCGCCACCGCCGTGTTCGCCGCGCCGGCGTTCGCCGGCTACAGCTACGACACCGGCATGGAGGTGCGCGTCTACCCGGCGTCGTCCTACGCCTACGGCGGGCTGAATTCCGCGCGTCGTTCCAGCGACGCGGTGCAGTACATCAACTGCAACACCAACCGCGGTCCGTTCGGCGGCACGCTCGGCAGTTGCAATGCGCGCGATCGCAATGGGGTGAGCGCAAGTTGCACCACGACCGATCCGCTGGCGATCGACATGATGCAGTCCGTCGGCCCCAGTTCGGCGGTCTTCTTCATGTGGGACGCCAGCGGCGTGTGCTCGTACCTCAGCATCACCCACAGCTCGGCCTACACCAACTGAGGCTGTCGCCGGCCGCGGCTCACGCCAGCGGCAGGTGGAATCGCTTCGTGCCGTCGTAGTCGCGCCAGCCCTGGCGGCGGTACAGCGCCTGCGCGCCGTGGTTGTCGTGCGCGGTTTCCAGTTCGAGCCGGATCGCGCCCTCGCGCTGGCCGAACTCGGCCGCCGCCGACAGCAGCGCCAGCGCGACGCCGCTGCGCCGCGCGTGCTCGGCGACGTACAGGTCGTTGAGGATGTAGAGCTTGGCGGCGCGCACCGAGGAGAACATCGGATACAACTGCACGAAGCCGACCGGCGGCGCGTGCTGCACGCCTTCGACGCGGGCGAGGAACACGGTGGATTCGCCGCGGCCCAGGCGTGCGTGCAGGAACTGGCGCGCGGTCTCGGGATCGCGCGGCTGGCCGTAGAACACGCGGTAGTCGGAGAACAGCGGGACGAGGTCGCCGAGGTCGTCCAGGCCGGCGCGACGGACCGCGATGGCCGCGCGCGCGAAGCCGCGGGCAGCCGGGTGCGAGGCCGCCGTCCCGCTCACGGCGCCTCGCTCAGCTCGACCAGGTAGGTGGTGGTGCCGCCGCCGATGTCGATCCGCCAGCCCTTGTTGTATTCGGCGGCGTCGACGCTGTTCCAGTTGCGCAGGGCGATCGTCGCGTTGGCCGGCTCCAGCACCCGCACCTTCAGCTTGCCGGCGGTGACGGTGCTGCCGCTGATCGTCGGCTGCACCGGCGTCTGCACCTGGAAAATCGCGGTCGTGCCGCTGCCGAGGGTGAAGTTGTCGCGCACGGTGAGCTTGCGGTTCGAGAAATCGAGCGCGCGGGTCCAGCTTTTCACGTACGTGGTGCCGGCGTAGGCGGGCGTGAGGTTGGAGCTGACGGTCAGCGCGCCGGCGGCGCCGGGGGTGACGGTCATCGTCGAGGTGGTGCCGTAGCACTGGTGGACGATCTTGTCGTTGGCCGGGCTGCCGCACTGCGCCGCCGTGGTGTTGGTGCGCTCGAAGCGCAGCGTGTTGTGCACCTCGCTGCCCTGCTGGATGCCGCTGTGGGTCCAGATGTTCTCGGTCACCGACAGCCAGTCGTTGGCGAACAGGGTGAACGCGCCCTGGTCCTGGTGGGCGTGGCTTTCCATGTACGGGCCGGCGACGTAGGACATCCACATCGCGGCTTTGTCCCAGCCGGTGCGCGCGAACAGGTGGCCGGTGCCGCTGCCGAGGTAGTACAGCTCGCTCGGCGGAGTGCCGCCGGCGCCGGCGGGCAGCAGGTCGTAGCGGAAGTTCATGCCCGAGCCCATCTGCTGCACGCTGATGTTGTTGAGCCACCAGCTCGCGATGCGCTGCGCGTTCGCGTCCTGGGTGAGGTGGCGCGCTTCCAGCACCAGCCGGCGGTGGTAGTCGTAGATGTCCGGGGTCGAACTGCGCGACTGGTCGCCCAGCGGCGCGAAGCGGTCCAGCATCGGCACGGTCGCGTGGACCCACCAGCGGATGGTGTTGCTCTCGTGCGGATTGGCGTTGGCCAGGTCGATGCCGGTGGCGTCGCGCCACAGCCGGTAGATCTCGAACAGCCGCATCTGCGCGGTGCCGTAGCCGGTGCCTTCCTGGCTGCCGCCGGTGGCGAGCGCGCGGTAGTAGGCCTCCAGCTTCGGCAGCTTGTCGCTCTGCAGCAGGCCCATCCAGGTCGGATTGCGCGAGGCCAGCGCCCAGTTCATGGTCGCTTCGAGGAAGCTGTAGTGGTAGTTGTTGCCCGGATTGTCCACCGACCAGCCGCTCCACGGCGCGGCGCGGCTGCCCCACTTGGCGTTCTGGTAGTTCCAGACGTTCCACACCGCCTGCTCGGCATAGGCCGACCAGCGCGTGCGCTGGCTGGCGGTGAGGAAGGCCGAGCAGGTGTCGTAGGTGATCGCGAGGTCGCCGATCATCGGGCCGACGTCGAGATACGAGTCGTACGCCACTTCCGGGTTCTGCCCGGCGGCGATCGCGGTCTCGGCCTTCGACACCTGCTGTTCGACCATGCCGACCGCGTGCGTGCAGTACTTGCCGTCGCGGGTGATGCGGTACATCAGCGCCGAGTCGCGCGCCTGGTAGGCGTAACCGGGGCTTCCGGCGACGGCGGCGTCGACCCAGGTCTTGAAGCGGGCATAGGGCGTGCGCGCGGTGTCGACGAAGGTGAGGTTCATCGGCACTTCCGCGACCTGCGCGGAATTCATGTTGCCGGTGTCGCGCGGCGCGCGGCGCAAGGCGGTGCGGCCGTTGCGCAGCAGCGCGTCGGCCAGCGGGGTGCGCACGGCTTCGGCCTGCGCGCTGCGCCGGGCCAGGTAGGCCTTCAGCGGGGCGGCGGCGGCGAGTCCGGTGGCGGCGGCGACGGCCGCGGCGATCGCGACGGTGCGCAGCGGAAGCGGACGGCGGGGAGAGGTGGGGGCGCTCTGGCGGGGGGGCATGGCGGTCACTCGGTCTCGCATCCTGGCGATCGGGTCGTCGATCCGCGCCCCCTGGTGCGCCCCCGTCCGGGTCGGGGCGCAGCGCGGTCGGTCGCCACGGGGACGGCCTGGACGCAGTGTGGGGGGAGCGCCGGGCGCGGAACTGTGACCGAGCGATCACTCGCGCAGGCCGTGCGATGGAACTGTGAATGCGGTCGCGGTTGGACTTGCGCGCTTCAGTTCGGGAGGCGTTCGAACTCGACGACGTAAGTGCCGGATTCGCGGTCGGGGCCGCGGTCGCCGCCGCCGGCGATGTCCAGGCGCCAGCCGCCGCGGAATTCCCCCGGGTCGACGGTCCGCCAGTCCAGGACGGTCAGGCGGGCGTCCTTCGGAGCCAGCACCGTCACCCGCAGGCGGCCGGCGATGGCGACGTTGCCGGCGATCCGCGGTTCGGTCGGCAGTTGCGCCTGGAACACCGCGCGGACGCCCGGCGCGGTCTCGTAGCGGTCCTCGACGCGCAGTCGCCGCCCGCCGAAGTCGAGGCGGCGGGTCCAGCGCCGCACCGGCGACGCGTCGCCGTACGCCGGGGCGAGATCGGCGTCGATCCGCAGCGCGCCGTCGGCCCCGGGCGCGACGGTCATGGTCGAGGTCGTCTCCGGGCACTGGTGCAGCACGCGGTCGCCGGTCGGCCCCTGACACTGCCGGCCGATCGGCGCGTCGCGCTCGAAGCGCAGCACGTTGTGGCTGTCGGTGCCCTGCTGCAGGCCGCTGTGGGTCCACAGGTTCTCGGGCGCGGTCAGCCAGTCGCCGCCGAACAGGGTGAAGCCGCCCTGCTCCTGGTGCGCGTGGCTCTGGTCGTAGGGCCCTGCGACGAACGCAAGCCACAGCGCGTCGCGGCCCCAGTCGGTGCGCGCGAACAGGTGGCCGACGCCGGTCGCATGCCAGGCCAGGCCGGGGAACCGCGCGTCCGGCGGCGGCGCGTCGGCCGGCCCCGGCGGCAGCAGGTCGTACCGCGCGTTGAAGCCGCTGCGCATGCGATCGACCGCGATCGCGTGCAGCCACGCGCTCGCCAGCGATCGCGCGGCGGGATCGTCGGTCAGCGCGCGCGCTTCCAGCACCAGCCGACGGTGGTAGTCGTACAGCACCGGTTCCGACACCCGCGACTGGTCGCCGATCGGCGCGAACCGGTCCAGCGTCGGCGCCGTCGCCTGCGTCCAGTACAGGATGTCGTCGCGCGCCAGCGTTTTCGCGAAATTCTCGCCGGTGGCGTCGCGCCACAGCCGCGCGAACGCCAGCAGCCGCATGTGCGCGGCGCCGTAGCCGGTGCCCTCGCGGCTGCCGCCGCCTTGCAGGGTGGCGAGATAGGCGATCAGCGGCGGCAGCTTCTCTTCGTCGAGGAAGCGCATCCAGTCCGCATCGCCGGAGGCCAGCGCCCAGTACAGCGTCGCCTCCAGGAAGCTGTAGTGGTAGTTGTTGCCCGGGTCGTCGGTGGCCCAGCCGGTCCACGGCCGCGGCCGCGCCCCCCAGTGCGCGCGCAGCGGATGCCAGACGTTCCACACCGCCTGTTCGGCGTGGGCCGACCAGCGTGCGCGCATCGCGTCGTCGATCCGCGCGCGGCACGTGTCCAGCGTCAGCGACAGCGCGGCGATACGCGGCCCGACCTCGAGATAGGAATCGGCGGCGATCTCGGGCGCGTCGCCCGCATCGATCGCGGCCTCGGCCGCGGCCACCTCGGCGTCGGTCATGCGGATGGCGAGCGTGCAGTACGCCGGCTGCGGGTCGAGCCGGTACAGCAGCGCCGCGTCGTAGGCTGAGAAGCCGTCGTCCGGTGCGCCCATGACCGCGAGATCGACCCAGCGCTTGAAGCGCGCGAACGCCGGCGTCGTGCGATCGACGTAGGACAGGTCCAGCGGGATGCCCGCGTGCAGCGGCGGCAGCGGCGGCCGCTTCGCGGCGTCGGCGCGGCCGTCGCGGGCGCAGCCGCCCGCGCAGAGTACGACCGCCACCGCGAGCGCGACATACGGGCGCACGCACGAGCGGGCGGGGACGCGCGCGCGCGACCGCATCGCGGCTCAGCGATTGCGGTAGGCGAGGGTCACGCCGACCGTGTCCTGGTCCGCGTCCTGGCCGGGCACGGTGCTGCGCCGCTGCCAGCGCTCGAACTGCACCTGCACGCTCCAGTGGCGGCTGCGCTGCCAGCGCGCCCACAGCCGCAGTCGCCGGGTCTCGTCGACGCGGTCGATCCGGCGGTAATCGCTGCGGTCGAGGTTGGCGTTCGTGCCCAGGGTCACGGTCGGCCGCATGCGCCAGGCGAGGTCGAGGACGCCGCCGCGGCTGTCGCGGTCGAACGTATCGTTGCCTTCGTAGCGGATGCGGTTGGCGTGCGGCACGACCGCGATGTGCCAGCGCTCGGTATGGCGGACGTACTCCGTCTCCAGCCGGCGTTCGAGGTAGGGCGTAGCATCGACGACGATGTCGCCGGTGGGCACGGTGTCGGGCAGGCCGGTGTCGGCGCTCACCGCGGACAGGCGGTCGCTGGCGACGTCGGAGAACTGGCTGCTCAGGCGCAGCCGCAGGCGCTGGCGGTCGTCCGGGCGCCAGCCGAAGGTGGCGCGCAGCAGCGGGTCGCTGCGGCCGTCGGCGCCGCCGGCCCGCGGGCGCAGGTCGTGCAGCCGCGACACGCCGGCGTCGAGGACGAGGTCGAAGCGGCTCAGCGTGCGCGTCCAGCGCGAGAACACCTGCGTGCGTCGGTAATCCTGCGCCGCAGCGTCGTCGAGGAAATCCACGCGCTGGGTTTCGAGATGGAAGGCGAGGCGGCTGGTCGGGCCCAGCCGGCGTTCGGCGCGCAGGGCCAGGTCGAGGCGATCGGCGTTGAACACCTCGGTGACCTCGGCGCGGCTGCGCACCCAGCGCGCGCCGACATCGCCGTGCCAGTCGTCGCTGCGGCCGAACTGCAGCGTCGGCCCGAACGAGGTCACGTCGACGCGCTGGCGGTTGCCCGGCGCGTCGGGCGCCAGTGTATCGACCGGCTGCGACGACAGATCCTCGACCGCCTCGAAGCGCAGCCGCTCGGGGATCGCGATCCAGGTCAGGCGGCCGTCCGCGTCGCCGTCGATGCGGTCGTCGAACCGGCGGTCGCGGTAGCGGCGCTGCTCGATGCGGCCGTCGAGCTGCAGTTGCAGCGCCGGGCCGTCGTGGCGCGCGGCGAAGCCCAGGCCGGGACGCAGCAGCGTCAGCGCGAGCGGATCGTGTTCGGTCAGCAGCAGGTTGTCGTTGCGCTCGACGGTGAGGTCGGCGACGTAATCGATGCGCAGCGCCAGCGCCGCGCCGGGACGCAGCGCGCACAGCGCCAGCGCGAGGCAGGCGGCGGCGTGGGCGGGGCGGCGCATCGCGGTCGCCGGCTCAGGGCCGCCGGTTGAACACCACGCCGGCGATCTTCTCCGGCGGGAAACTGGCGACCGCCTTGTCGATCGCGTCGCTGGGCACCTGGCCTTCGCCGACCACCAGCACGACCAGGTCGGCGAGGTCGGACAGGATGCGCGCATCCGGCGAGCCCTGCACCGGCGAGCCGTCGAGCAGGATCTGCCGGTTCGGCTGGGCCGCGCGCAGGGCGTCGAGCGCGGCGCGCATGCGCAGCGAGCTGTAGCTCTCGCCCGGCGTCTCGCGGATGCGGCCACTGGGGATCAGTTGCAGCCGCGGCACGCCGGTCGGGTAGACCACGTCCTCCAGCGGCAGCTCGGCGTTCTCGAGATAGTCGATCAGTCCGCCGCGCTCGCCGCCGACGTCCAGCGCCTCGTGCTGCGCGGGATGGGTGGCGTCGCAGTCGATCAGCAGCGCCTGACGGGTCTCGTCGAAGGCGAAGGCCGCGGCCAGGTTGCGGGCGACGTAGCTGCCGCCGCAGCCCGGCCGCACCGGCGCCACCAGGGTCACGAAGCTGCCGCCTTCGGCGTAGCTGCGGCCGGCCATCGACAGCAGCCGCGTGCGCAGTTCGCGGAAGGCGTCGGCATGGCGGCGACCGGATTCCTGGCGGTGGATCAACCGCCGTTCCTCCAGTTGCAGCGTGGTCATCATCGTGCCGCGCGAGGGCGCTTTCGCGGGCAGGCTGCGGTCGTCGCGTGCGGGATCGCTGGCGTCGTTCATGCGTGTGCCTGGCGGATGAAATACGCCAGTCCGTAGGCGATGAACACGGCCATGACCAGGCTCGCGGCCAGCGCCGTGCGCGCGAATTCGCGGCGGCGGTCGCGGCGGGTGCGGTTCGGCGGCACCACGGTCAGCACCGGATAGTTGCCCTGGCGTTCGATCTGGCCCGGCGCGCGCACCCGCGGGTCGAATTTCACCAGCAGGAACAGCAGCCCCAGCGGCACCGCGATGCCCGCGCCCAGCCCGCCGAGCGCGATGTGCAGCGGGCGCAGGCCGCTCGGCCGCACCGGCATCTGCGCCGGGTCCTGGATGCGCATGGTCAGGCCGCGGCGCTCGCGGTCCAGTTCCATCGACACCCGCGCGTTCTCGCGCCGGCGCAGCAGGTCCTGGTAGATGTCGCGATTCACCTCGTAGTCGCGGGTCAGTTCGGCCAGCGTGCTCTCGGACGCGGCGATCCGCCGGCTGCGGCCCAGTTCCTCGTCGAGCAGGCTCTGCGACGCGCCCATGCGCGACTGCGCCGCGGCGATGTCGCTGCGCACCTGCGCCAGTTGCTGGCGCAACTGCTGGTACATCGGATTGGCGCGCACCGCGGCGTCGTCCTGCGCGCCGGGCTGGCTGCCGCGGCGCTGCTCGGCCTCCATCGCCGCCTGCAGGTCGGCCATCTGGTGGCGGACGCGGATCACGTCCGGATGCTTTTCGGTGTAGCGCAGCAGCAGGTCGTCGAGCTGGTTCTGCAGCTCGATCAGTTGCGTGCGGTAGAGCGTCTCGCGGGTCTGCACCGCGGTCACCGCCGATTCGCCCGACAACTGCGCGGCGAGCGTCTGCTCGCGCGAGTGCAGCTCCATCGTCGTCATCCGGTTCTGCTCGACCTGGGTGCGCAGCGCGGTGATCCGCGCGTTGACGTCGGCGATGCTGCCCGGCTGCGCGTCGGCGTTGTCCGAGCGGTAGGCCTGCAGGTTGGACTCGGCCTCGGTCAGTTTCTTGTGGTAGTCGTTGACCTGGCTGTCGATGAACTCGTAGGCCTCGCGGCTCTCGCGCTCCTTGCTGGCCAGGCTTTCCTCGATCAGCAGATCGGCCATCGCCGCGGCGACCTTGTAGGCGCGCTCCGGCTCGCTGTCGAAGTAGGTGATCTGGACCAGGTTCTCGCGCGCGTTGACGATCCGCGTGCGGTCGCGCACCTGCTCCATCAGCCGGTCCTGCTGCACCGCCGACGGCTTGTCGTCGAGCCAGCCGCCGATCGCCAGCAGCCGGCTCATCACCTTGCGCCCGAACACGACCTGGCGCGCCAGCCCGGCGCGGTCGACCGCGCGCGTGGACACCGCGCGGTTTTCCAGCAGCGGCTGGATGATGTCGCTCTCCTGCGCCAGCACCGAGGTGGTGACGATGTACTTGCGCGGCAGCAGGAACAGCCCGGCGAGCAGCGCCACCACCGCGATCGCGGCGAAGATCGATGCGATCACCAGTTGGTGGCGCCGCGCCTCGCGCAGCATCGCCGGCAGCAGTTCGCCGGGGGTCAGCGCCCCGGGCTGCACGCCGTTGCGCGCGGCCGCGGAGCGCCGCACGGGAAGCGATGGCGTGGTCATCAGAACGTCCGCTCCGGCACCGTGATCACGTCGCCCGGCGCGACCGGGTAGTTGGTGCCGAGGTCGCCGCGCTCGAGGATGGCGTCGAGCTTCACCGCATAACCCTGCGCGGCGTCGGCGTCCCTGCGGTGGAGGACGGTGCGGTCGCCGGAGGCGAATTCGTTGGGCCCGCCGGCGGCGAGCACCGCGTCGAGCACGGTCATGCCGGGACGGAACGGGATCGACACCGGCTGCCGCACCGCGCCGGTGACGCGGACCCGCGAGAGGTATTCGTGGCTGCGCAGCTCGGTGAGGATCACCGCGACCTGCGGATCGCGGACGTAGGCCGCCAGCCGGTCCTGGATGTCCTTGGCCACCTCCGGCGGGCTGAGGCCGCCGGCGGGCACGTCGCCGATCAGCGGCACCGAGATCATGCCGTCGGGGCGCACCGGCACGGTGACACCGAGCTCCGGGTTGCGCCACACCGTGACCTGGACCAGATCGTCCACCCCGATGCGGTAGGCCTCCACGGCGGCCTTTCGCGCCGAATCCGTCGGCGGTGCGCCCTGCGAGGCGGCGCCGGTGGACGCGCAACCGGCGAGCGCGGCGCAGGCGAACGACAGGATCAGGCACAGGGTCCAGACGCGACGGATCTTGAGCATGCGTTCCCCCCCGGCAAGTCGCTGCATTGTAACGAGACAAGGCAAAGTTTGAGGCCAGTCACAAAAACGGGCGGACGCCCGTGGCATCCGCGGATGGGCAAGCAGGTCCCGTGCCATGCCGCCGGTCGGCGGCGGGTTGACGAGGTGGTCGAATTCAGACATTAATTAATGAATTATTTAAATGATGAATTCCATGGATCGCGTCTTCGAAGCCCTGTCGTCCACGCCGCGCCGCCGGATCCTCGCCTACCTCAACGGCGGCGAGCTGACCGCCGGCGAGATCGCCGCCCGCTTCGATTTCAGCAAGCCGGCGCTGTCCGCGCACCTGCGCGTGCTCGAGGAGGCCGGCCTGGTCGAGCGCGACAAGCGCGGCCAGTACGTCTATTTCCGGCTCGTCCCCGACCGCCTCGCCAACACCGTCTTCGCCTGGGTGTCGGAACTGTGCCCGCAGGGCCGGCCGCTGAAGCGCGAGGGCGAAGCGCGCGCGAAGGCCCGGTCGGCCGCCGACGACGGCGCCGACGCCCACGCCGACGGCGATCCCGAGCCGGAGCCGCGCGCATGAACGGGGACGTCCGCCGGCTCGACACGTTCCCCGCCGTGCGCCTGCCCGCGGCGTCCGGCGGCCTCCCGGTCGAGGTCGTGCTGATCGCGCAGATCGGGGTCGGCGCCGGCAGTCCGCTGATCGCCGCGACGGCGGCGCTGCAGCGCGGGCACGCCGAGTACGTCGACGCCCTCGACGAACCGTCCGCGCGGATCGGCGCCAGCGACTTCGCGCGCGGCGACACCACCGCGCTCTACAGCTTCGTCGTCGGGGCGCAGGGCCATCCCTTCCACCGCCACGCCGGGCACCGGGCGTTCACCGCAGTCTCCGGCAGCGGCGGGACCCTGCTGCGGTTCTCGACCGCGTCCGATGCGCAGGTCGAAGCCGATCCCCAGGCCTTCGTCGATGCGCTGCGCCACGTCGAGATCCCGCCGGACTGCCTGTTCACCGTGCGCTTCGGCGGCGGCACGTGGCACCAGTTCCTGCCGCTCGATCCGCGCGGCGGCCATCCCGCGCTGTTCGCGCTGTCGTGCCACACCGACGAACTCGGCGGCGCGCTCGACCCGGACCTGCGCCGCCGGGTGCTGGCCGGCGACGCCGACATCCCCAGCCTGACCGAGTGCCTGCCCGCGCCGGTCGCGGCGCGGCTGGCGACGCTCGACGCCGGGCGCGTGCCGGTCGTGCGCCTGGCGCTGTACGAACCGCGACGCTCGCTGCAGGGCCGCGCCTGCGCGCTGGCGCGCGGGTGGTCCGGGCGCGTCCGCGCGGCGCTGGCGCGCGCACGACGGCCGGCGGGCTTTTTCGATGTCGCCGGCGGACACCGCGTGGTCGCGCCCGGCGCGCCCGCTGCCGATTCCCTGCTGCGCACCCAGTTCGCCGACGGTTTCGACCACGAGGACGGCTTCGTGCTCGACCTGCCCGCCGCGGAAACGCCTGCGCTCGACGCCGATGCGCTGCTGGCGCGGCTGCTCGACGGCTTCGTCCACAACGCGCCCGGCGGCGTGGCGCACCTGATGCGGCTGCGCAACGTGCTGGTCAGGCCGTTCGGCCTGCGCACCTCGCCGCTGGGCTGCCCGGTGTCGTCGCTGCTCGGCGACGCGCCGCAGCGCTTCGCCGGCCGCCATCCGGTGCTGGCGCAGCGGATCGATGCCGGCGGCCGGCGCGCGGAGGTCATCCTCGGTGCGGACGACAAGCACCTGCGGTTCCGCTCCTGCGTCGGCGTCGAGCGCTTGCCGAACGGCGACCTGCGCTGCTCGCTCGCGACCCGCGTGCGCAACCGCAACGTCTTCGGCGCGCTCTACATGCGCCTGATCGATCGTACCCACCGTGCCTACGTCGCGCCGACGATGCTGCGGAGGGCGGTGGCGGCGGTGGTGGGGGAGACCGGCGTCGCGATGCCGGATGTCGTCGTGCGTCTGCAGGCGAATCCGTCGTGAATGCATTGGGCAGAAGTGCGTTGTCCGGCCTCGGACGGGCGGCCTTGGCATCGATCATCGCGGCCTTCGCGGCCTGCGTCGCGATGGTCCTGACCGCAGATGGAATGGTCTCCGCGAACGACGTCGTGCTTCTCACGATGTGGTGGGTGCCGGTCGGCTTCCTGATCGCGTTTCCGCACGCCTTGCGGTTCGGTCTGCCCTACAGATGGCTGCTGCGTCGGTGGCAACGCGAATCGCTCTGGACGATGGCCGCGGGAGGTTGGGTCATCGGTGCGGTGCCGATGTTCGTTCTGATCGGCAATCAGGAGGCCGTCATGCTCTGCGGAGTGAGCGGGGCCACTGGGGCGGCGGGGCTTCACCTTGAGATCCGGCGGCGCCAATCGCGATTGGCTGCGGCATGACCCTGCAACGGGATGCCCGTGCCCGACGGACGTCGGCGATTGCGGCGGATCACCGCACGCTGCGTCGCAGATCGCTTGTTTCCTCGCAGTTGCCTCCGGTCGCGCGCCCAGTCGGCCCGGAATGACGAAAGGCCGCTTGCGCGGCCTTTCGTCGCACGGCTGAGCGAACGAATCAATCCTTCAGCGGCTTGGCCGGCTTGAGCTTGGCGGCGGCGGCCTGGAAGTCGGCCTCGGTGGCCGGCGACAGGTTCGGACGGCCTGCCATGAAGCCCATGCTGATGCCGCCGACGACGTAGTAGGTCTCGCCGGCCTCGACTTCGAGGTTCAGCACGTCCTTGGCTTCGGAATGCACGGTGTAGGCGTGGGCGCCCGGAGCCACCTGCACCACGAAGTACGCGCCGTTGTTGAGCTTGCCGAGTTCGGTCTCGCCTTCGCGGACCTTGTAGCTGATCGCGGCGCCCTTGAACTTGCTCGGCCGGAAAAACACGATCTGGCCCATGCCTTCGGCGGGTGCGGAGATGCCCTCCGGCATGGCCGCGGCGGTCTGCGTCTGCTCGGCGGCGGGGGCGGTGGCGTCCTGGGCATGGGCGGTGACGGCCGCGGTCATCAGAGCGGAAAGCAGGAAGATCCTGGTGATGTGGCGCATGGCGTGTTCTGTCCTCGGTGGATCGGTTTCAAGGGAGGTGTGTGTCCGGCATGTCCTGGCCGGTATCGCCGTCGGGATGTTCGCCGGCGGCTTCCGCCTTCGCGGGCGAAGTCGGTTCCATGGTGGGCGCATCCGCGGCAGGCGCTGTCCGCAGCGGAGGCAGGGTGAGCGGGCCGGTCAGTTTTGCCTGCGCCTGGGTGTCCTCGGCGACTTCCACCTCGCCGCCGTGGACGGCCATGCCGACAAGGCCGACGGCGAGGATGGCGGCCAGGGCCTTGTTGCCCTGGTCCTTGCCGACGGCGCCGAGCTTCAGCCCGCGCAGTGGGATGGAGCGACCGTCCGGCGCCTGCAGGGACCGCGCGGCCAGCAGCAATTCGCCGGCCTTGCCGCCGACGCGCGCGCGATCGGCATGGATGATTTCGCCGATCCCTTCCGTACCGGCAGGCAGCAGCGTCAGGCCGTCATGCTGCAAGGGTTCCGACAGTCGAAGCCGGAAGGATTGCCCGCGCTGAGCGGTCCTGGAGTTGATCGTTTCGGCGATCTCGACCTGGACGATCGTGCCGTCGGCGAGGAGGCAGCACGCTTCGACGCTCTCGGCCGCCTCGGGCGCTGCCGCCGGCGTCGCGACCGGCTCGGGCCCGGCGACGACGATCCCGGCAGACGCTGGCGACTGCGCCGAAACGGCGAAAGACGCCCAGAACAGACCGGCGGCGAGCGCCCGGGCATGTCTGCGCACCCTGTGCCATTCCCGCTGCGAAACGGACATCGTCGCGACTGCGGAAGCGCCCGGATGGAGGCGCTTCCGGATGTCCGCGTTCAGCCTTCCCACGCCGGCAGCTTCTTCTTCACCGCCACGTTCTTCAGCGTCACGTACTTCGGGATGCCGTCGCGGCCGTACGGCGGCGGGGCTTCGCCGCGGATCAGCGGTTCGAGGTAGGTGCGGGCGGCGGCGGTGATGCCGTAGCCGTCCTTGCGCAGGAAGTTCGCCGGCATGATCTTCTCGTGGTTGGCGACCTTTTCCAGCGGCGCGGCCTCGATCTTCCACTTGTACGGCGCATTCGACGTCCGCTTGATCACCGGCATCGTCGCGTTCATGCCCTTCAGCGCGAACTGCACTGCGGCCTTGCCGGCGGCCATCGCCTGGTCGAGGTCGGTCTTGGAGGCGATGTGGCGCGCGGAGCGCTGCAGGTAGTCGGGCAGGGTCCAGTGGACCTTGTAGCCGAGTGCGTCCTTGACCTTGCCGGCCAGGTACGAGGCCACGCCGCCGAGCTGGGTGTGGCCGAAGGCGTCCTTGCCGCCGCCGGCGTCGGCGACGAACCTGCCTTCGGCGGTGCGGATGCCCTCGGAGGCGACGACGACGCAGTAGCCGACGCGATCGACCACCTTCTTCACCTGTTTGAGGAAGTCGGCCTCGTCGTAGGCGCGCTCGGGGAACAGGATGATGTGCGGCGCGGCGTCGGGGCCGTTGCCGGCCAGGCCGGCGGCGGCGGCCAGCCAGCCGGCGTGGCGGCCCATGGCCTCGTAGACGAACACCTTGGTCGAGGTCTCGGCCATCGCGGCCACGTCCAGCGCAGCTTCGCGCACCGACACCGCGGTGTACTTCGCGGCCGAGCCGAAGCCCGGGCAGCAGTCGGTCACGGCGAGGTCGTTGTCGATGGTCTTGGGCACGCCGATGCAGGTCACCGGGTAGCCGAATTCGGCGGCCAGCTTCGAGACCTTGAGCGCGGTGTCGGCCGAGTCGTTGCCGCCGTTGTAGAGGAAGTACCGCACGTCGTGGGCCTTGAAGACCTCGATCAGGCGCTCGTACTTGGCGCGGTCCTGTTCCAGCGACTTGAGCTTGACCCGGCAGGAGCCGAACGCGCCGCCCGGGGTGTGGGCGAGGGCGCGGATGGCGGCCATCGACTCCTTGGAGGTGTCGATCAGGTCCTCGCGCAGGGCGCCGAGGATGCCGTTGCGGGCGGCCAGCACCTTGACCTTGCGGGCGCGGGCCTCGGCGATGACGGCGGAGGCGGAGGCGTTGATGACGGCGGTGACGCCGCCGGACTGGGCGTAGAGCAGGGTTCCGGATGCCATGGGTCTGGGTCGCTGAAGGGTAGGGCGCCGGCCGGGCCGGCGCGGGGCCACAGTCTAACGGTTCGCGGCCTTCGACCCGACCCGCGGCCTTCCGGCGGCGGACCGCTGCGATTTTGGTCGTAGATGGTTGGGCCGGGCGCGGCGAGCGGTTAAGCTGGGCCGTCATGGCCTGCCGGCGGCCTCCGCGCCCGGGCCCGTATTCCTTATATATGTCTCTGGAGCAAGCGATGCGACTCGTTCTTCTCGGCGCCCCGGGATCGGGCAAGGGCACCCAGGCGGTGCGGCTGAAGGACCACCTGCAGGTCCCGCACATTTCCACCGGCGACCTGCTGCGCGCCGAAGTCGCCGCCGGTTCGGCCCTCGGCCTGCAGGCGAAGGAAGTGATGGCGCGCGGCGACCTGGTGTCGGACGCGATCCTGCTCGGCATGCTCGAAGACCGCCTCTCCCGTCCCGACGTCGCCCAGGGCTTCATCCTCGACGGCTACCCGCGCAACCTCGCCCAGGCCGACGCGCTGGGCCAGTTGCTGGGCCGCATCGGCCAGCAGATCGAACACGCGGTGCAGCTCGACGTGGACACCGAACTGCTGGTCGAACGCATCGCCGGCCGCGCCCGCGAACAGGGCCGCCAGGACGATACGCCCGAAGCCGTCCGCAACCGCCTCGCCGTCTACAACGACGTCACCGCGCCGGTGGTCGATTTCTACCGCCAGCGCGGCCTGCTCAAGGTCGTCGACGGCGAGGGCACGATGGACGACGTGTTCAACCGCATCGTCGAAGCGATTTCGGTGGGCGTGGACGTCGGCTGAGCCGCGTCCCGCGCGACCGCGGATCGATCGTCGCCGACCCGATACCGAGAACGGCCCGTCGCGCACCGTGCGCCGCGGCGCGCATGCCGGCCGCGCACATCCTTGGCGACCTGACTAAAAAAAGAAGAACGCCCCTCGCGGGGCGTTCGGTGACCCACACGGCCCGCGAACGCCGTGGCGTCCGCGGGCCGTGCGCCGTCGGTCAGGGGCTGGTGACCAGGTTCAGGTTGTAGGCCTGCAGCAGCGGGTTGATCGGCTGGAAGTAGCTGCGGCCGCGACGGCCGTTGCCCTTGCAGCTACCGCTGCCACCGGACAGCACGCCCTGGGCCTGGCCGGGCGAGGTGATGAACGAACCGCCCGAATCGCCGCCTTCGGAGCAGGCGGTGGTGCGGGTCAGGTTGAGGATCGTTTCGCCGGTGCTGTAGTTGACGGTCTGGTTCTTGGCTTCGATCAGGCCGCAGCGCCACTTGGTGGTGCGGCCGGAACGGCAGACGGCGGCGCCGATGGCCGCTTCGGTGCTGCCGCGCACGGTGACGTCGGCGCTGGTGTAGCCCTCGACGATCGGGCGCGCGACGTGGCCGGCGTCCAGCCGGACCCAGGCGCGGTCGGGGCCGGTCTGGCCGGGCGCCGGGAAGTTCGAGGCGGCGTAGGTGCCGAGCCGCACGCCCAGGGTCCACTGCGAGGGTTCGTAGTAGGTGACTTCGCCGGCGTTGCCGCAGTGGCCGGCGGTCGCGAAGCCCGGGTTGCCGTTCTGGGTGACCGAGAACCCGACCGAGCAGGCGTACAGGTAGCCGTCGCCGGGATTGCGCAGGATGCCGTAGCCGCCGTAGACGTCCATCCGCAGGCTCGGCTGCTCGTCGGCGGTTTCGAAGCGCACGGTGCGCGCGTCCAGGCCGCTGGCCGCGACGAAGTCGATGGCGGCCTGTTCGCCGCCGCGGGCCACGCTGACCACCACGCTGTTGTTGGGCACGTCCACGTACCAGCCGTACACCTGCTTCGGCGTGCGCGCGCCCTGCGCGAGCATCATGTCCAGTTGTCCCTTCGCATCGTTCAGCGAACGCAGGCTGTAGCGCGCCTGGCGCGATTCGACGCCGGCGGCCCGGATCCCGCGGACGGAGGTGGAGGCGACCACGTACTTGAACGAGCCGTTGGCCTGGCGTTCGATCCAGCTCCCGGCGTAGTTGCGGCCGAGCTGCCGTTCCATCGCCTTTTCCTGCTGCTGGGCGAGTTTTTCGGTGCGGACGTACTGTCCCAGTTCCCGCTCGGACAGGCCGAGGTCGCGCTGCATCGCGGCCTTGAGCGTGGGATCCACATCCGCTGCGATCGCCGGGGCAAGGGCGAACGTGGTCGCCAGTGCGAGCGGGATCATCGCGAGATGTGCTTTGGAAAGTGTCATGCGCATTCCTTGGTAACTCCTTTGGTGCGTTTCAGCTTGCGTGGCCGGCATCTACACGGCCGCTGAGTGGATGTGCGAGTCGCGCCAGGATGGACTTGCGAGTCGCGGGCCATGCGTGCGGGGGGGCCCGCATCGGACCGTAACACGGCTGTTGCGGCGCACCACGGGTCGCGCAACCGGAACCCGAAATCGGCGACAATCGCGCCATGAGCAAACTCCACATCCTCGGCATCTGCGGCACGTTCATGGGCGGCGTCGCCGCGCTCGCGCGCGAGCGCGGCCATACGGTCGAAGGCAGCGACCAGTCGGTGTATCCACCGATGTCCACCCAGCTCGAATCGCTCGGCATCGCGTTGCGGCAGGGCTACACGCCGGAGAACATTTCCCCCGACTGCGACGAGATCGTCATCGGAAATGCGCTCTCGCGCGGCAACCCTGCGGTGGAGTACGTGCTCGATCGCGGGCTGCACTACACCTCCGGCGCGGCATGGCTGCGCGAGTACGTGCTGCCGGGGCGCGACACGCTGGCGGTCGCCGGCACCCACGGCAAGACCACGACGACGACGATCCTCGGTTTCCTGCTCGACCGCGCCGGGCGCGATCCGGGATTCCTGATCGGCGGCGTGGCCGAGGATTTCGGCGTGTCCGCGCGCCTGGGCAGCGGCCGCGAATTCGTGGTCGAGGCCGACGAGTACGACACCGCGTTCTTCGACAAGCGCAGCAAGTTCGTCCACTACCGGCCGCTGGTGGCGATCCTCAACAACCTCGAATACGACCACGCCGACATCTTTCCCGACGTGGCCGCGATCCAGCGCCAGTTCCACCATCTGGTGCGCACCGTGCCCGGTCGCGGCCGGCTGATCGTCAACGGCGAGGATGCGCGCCTGGACGAAGTGCTGGCGATGGGCTGCTGGACGCCGGTGGAACGCTTCGGCCTGCTGCGCGAGGGGATGGCCGACGACGCCTTCCACTGGGGCGCGCGGCTGATCGAAGCCGACGGCAGCGCGTTCGCGGTCTACCGCGCGGGCGAACACCTCGGCGACGTGCGCTGGCCGATGCTCGGCCTGCACAACGTGCTCAACGGCCTCGCCGCGCTGGCCGCGTGCGCGGCGGTCGGCGTCGAGCCGGCGCAGGTGATGCCCGCGCTGGCGGCGTTCCGCAGCGTCAAGCGCCGGCTGGAAGTGATCGGCGCCGCGCACGGCGTTACCGTCTACGACGATTTCGCGCACCACCCGACCGCGATCCGCACCACGCTGGAAGGCCTGCGCGCGAAGGTCGGCACGGCGCGGATCGTGGTCGCGATGGAGCCGCGCAGCAACTCGATGCGGCTCGGCGCGCATGCCGACGCGCTGGCGCCGTCGCTGGACGCCGCCGACGCGGTGGTGTTCCTGCACCGTCCGGAGCTGTCGTGGGATGCGGCGAAGGTGATGGCGCACGTGCGCGGCGAGGCGCGCACCGCGCCGACCGCCGATTCGCTGATCGCGACGCTGCGCGCGCTCGCGCGCGAGGGCGACCACGTGGTGTTCATGTCCAACGGCGGCTTCGACGGCGCACCGCGCAGGTTCCTGGCGCGGCTGGCCGAGTGACGCCGGCGGCGACGCAGGCCGGCGTGCCCGGGATGATCGACGGTTACCGCTACACGGTGTCGCTGCGGATCCGGCATCCGCACGCGCACCCCGATCGATTCACCGCGGCGCTCGGCCTGCCGCCGGACGGGGTCGATGTCGTCGGGCAGCCGCGCGTCCGCAGAGGCCGCACGCTGCCGGCGATCGCGAAGACCGCGTACTGGTATCACGTCATGGGTCACGACCCGGCGCTGGACGTGGCCGCGTTCCTGGCGGCGCGCGTGCGGGACCTGTCGCCGCATCGCGCGCTGTTCGAGGCCATCGCCGCGGAAGGCGGCCGGGCCGAGTTCTTCATCGGCTTCTTCCCCGAGGCCTTCGACTGCGGTTTCGACTTGTCGCCGGCCTTGCAACGCGCCTGCGGCGATCTGCACCTGTCGCTGGGTTTCGATGTGTACGGGTATCGAAGCGAGCATGGAAGCGAAGACCCGGAACGGCTCGACGTGGCGGCCACGGCGGGCGAGGGCGCCGGCGAAGGCGCGCTGCCGTGAGCGACCTCGACATGCCGCCACCATCGCTGCCGCTGTTCCCGCTGCGCACCGTGCTGGTGCCCGGCGGCGCGCTCGGCCTGCGCATCTTCGAGACCCGCTACCTTGACATGGTCCGCGAGTGCGGGCGCAGCGGCAGCGGCTTCGGCGTGTGCCTGATCCTCGCGGGCGAGGAGGCCGGCGCGCCGGCGACGCCGGCGGCGGTCGGGACCGAGGCGCGGATCGAGGATTTCGACACCACGCCCGAGGGCCTGCTCGCGCTGCGGGTGCGCGGCGCGCGCCGCTTCCGGGTGCGGCGCACGCGGGTGCGCGCGGACGGGCTGATCCTCGGCGAGGTCGACTGGTGCGCGCCCGATCCCGACGATCCGCTGCGCCCCGAGCACGCGCTGCTCGGCGATGTGCTGCGGCAGACGCTGGAGCGCACCGGCGCGATCGACATCCCGCAGGGCCGTTTCGACGACGCGGCGTGGGTCGGCTGGCGGCTCGCCGAACTGCTGACGCTGGACGACGCCGTGCGCCAGTCGCTGCTGCAGGAAGACGACCCCCACGCGCGCCTGGACCGGCTGATCGTCGCGATCAGTTGAGGGCCGGGAGCAGCGCCTCTTCGGGGCGGGCGATGCGCACCCGGAGCACCGGCGCGCCGCCGTCGGGATGCGGCGATTCGGCCAGCGGCAGGCCGGCGAGGGCCTCGCGCACGCGGGCCTGCGCATGTCCCGGATCGTCCGCTTCCGGCCGCCACAGCGCGATGGCCGGCAGCGGCCGCACGAAATGCAGGGTCTGCGCGGTGCCGATCCACAGCGGGCGTCCGTCGGCCAGCCGCGCCGGCGCCCGCCACAGGCGCAGCACCAGCAGTTCGTCCGGCCCGGCGCCGCGACGCCGCATCAGCAGCGCCTCGGCCTCGGTGTCCAGGGTCGCCGGCAGCACCGGCTGCCGCGACGGCGGGCGTTCGCCATCGAGCAGGCCGAGCGTCGTCGTCCAGGTCGCCTGCGGCTGTACGCGCCAGCCGCGGGCTTCGAGCCGCGCGCGCACCGCGTCCAGCGGCCCGGCGATCTGCAGGTCCAGCCGCCAGCGCCGCGCGCCGTCGCGTTCGTCGCGATGCGCGGGCAGCGTCGCCCAGTCGCGCGCCCACCAGGCATCCTCGTCGAGGATCCGGGACGGCGGCGGGGCGGCGTAGCGCACCAGCACCGGGTCGATCGACCGCGGCGCGTGCCACGCGGCCGCCAGCGCGAAGCCGACATAGAAGATCAGCGCCACCGGCCGGATCCAGAACGAGCGCGCGACGTGCCGCCGGTAGCCGATCCCCAGCACCAGCAGCCAGAGCAGGCCGAACAGGGCGCCGGCGACGAGGTCGCTCGGCCGTTCCGCGCCGAAGTACAGCCGGGCGAAGCCGAGCAGGGCGACCACCGCGCCGGCCAACAGGTACGGCCAGACCCGGCGCCGTCCTGGCAGTTCGCGCGCGATCAGCACCGCGAAGAAGCCGAGCACGATCGTGGTCATGGTCACTGGCGAGCCGAAATCGGCATACGTCGCCGGGGCGTCGCCCGACAGCCCCAGCACCGCGGCGAACACCATCCCGAAGGCCACCGCCGCCAGCCAGTGCACGGCCGCGGCCAGGCGCCGGCGCCACAGCAGCCAGGCCAGGGTCGCCGCCATCGCCGGCAGCAGCACCGCGGCGTCGCCGATCGAGGCGAGCGCGGCCAGCAGGTGGTCGGCCAGCGGATTGCGCAGCCGGACCATCGCCGACTGCACCGCCCGGTCCAGCGCCAGCGGGCCGCCCTGCGCGATCAGCGCGCCGAGCAGCGCGAACCAGGCCCAGCCGAGCAGGATCAGGCAGGCGGCGAGCATCCCCAGCGCGGCGGATTCGGGGCGGTTGGGCTGGATCAGCGGCGCGGCGTAGCGCGACAGGCGCGGATGCGCATGCACCCAGCGCAGGGCGCGGGCGAGCAGGCGGTCGGCGTGGTCGGCGAACCAGCGCCAGGTGTAGAGCACGATCGCCCAGACCAGCGCCAGCACCGCCAGCAGCGCCAGCAGCACCAGCGCGAGCCGGTCGGCGACCGCGGCGACGGCGTCGTAGGAGGCCCCGAACACCCAGCCCGGCGCGAGGAAGCTGCCCGCCCACAGCAGGCAGGCCAGCAGGCTGGCCGGCGCGTAGCGCTTCAGCGGCAGCCGCAGCATGCCCGCGATCGCCGGCACGAACGGCCGCACCGCGCCGACGAAACGCGCGATCAGGATGCCCTTGGTGCCGTGGCGCTTGAACAGCGCCTCGCCGCGGTCGATGAACTGCGGGTAGCGCCGGAACAGCCAGTGGTCGCGCATCGACGGGCCCCAGCGATGGCCGAGCCAGTAGCTCAGGCCGTCGCCGGCGAACGCGCCGAGCGCGGCGCAGACCAGTGCGTAGGGGCCGTCGAGGTGGCCCAGGCCGATCATCGTGCCGACCGCGAACAGCAGCGGCAGCGCCGGCACCACGATCCCGACCACCGCCAGCGCGTCGCAGAAGGCGATCAGGAAGATCACGCCGCCCGCGGCCACGCGGTGCGCGACGATCCATTGGGTCAGGGCGTCCAGCCAGGTGCTCATCATCGGCGCATTATCGCAGGCTGGCGTGACCGGTCTCCCACCGTGCGATTCGCAGGCCCCGCGCGGGCCCGGGGTCCTTACAATCGGCGGATGACCACCGAGGCCATCGAAGAGCGGGCGCTGAAGTCCGACAGTTTCGGCCGGATCGCGCTGATGCGCGGCGCCGACGGGCTGTTCGTGCGCCGCGACCTGGGCCACGTGCCGCTGTGGCTGCGCCTGCCGGCCTGGTGGCTGGCCCGGCGCGAGGCCCGCGGCCTGCGCCGGGCGCTGGGCGCCGAGGCGGTGCCGCAACTGCTGGGCTGGGACGGGCGCCGGCTCGACCGCAGCTACCTCGACGGCGCGGCCATGTACCAGCGCCCGCCGCGCGGAGACGTCGCCTATTTCCGGCTGGCGCGCCGGCGGCTGCTGGCGCTGCACCGGCGCGGCGTCGCCCACAACGACCTGGCCAAGGAGGCCAACTGGCTGGTGCTGGCCGACGGCACGCCGGCCATCATCGACTTCCAGTTGGCCGTCTGCGGCCGCCCGCGCTCGCGCTGGATGCGCCTGCTGGCGCGCGAGGACCTGCGCCACCTGCTCAAGCACAAGCGCACCTACTGCCCCGAGGCGCTGACCCCGGTCGAGCGCCGGCTGCTCAAGCGCACCTCGTGGGTGCGCGAGCTGTGGTTCCGCACCGGCAAGCCGGCATACCGCTTCATCACCCGGCGCGTGCTGCACTGGGAAGACAACGAAGGCCAGGGCCCCAAGCCCTGAGGCCTCCCCACCGAGACCCGCGATGACCACACTCTCCGGCAAGACCCTCTTCATCACCGGCGCCTCGCGCGGGATCGGCCTGGCCATCGCGCTCCGGGCCGCGCGCGACGGCGCCAACGTCGCCATCGCCGCCAAGTCGTCGGTGCCCAATCCGAAGCTGCCCGGCACCATCCACAGCGCCGCCGCGGCGGTCGAAGCGGCCGGCGGCCGCGCGCTGGCGCTGAAGTGCGACATCCGCGAGGAGGACGAGGTCCGCGCCGCGGTCGCGGCGACGGTCGATGCGTTCGGCGGGATCGACATCCTCGTCAACAACGCCAGCGCGATCTGGCTGCGCGGCGCGCTGGACACGCCGATGAAGCGCTTCGACCTGATGCAGCAGGTCAACGCCCGCGGCAGCTTCCTGTGCGCGCAGGCCTGCCTGCCGCACCTGCTCCAGGCGCCGAATCCGCACATCCTGACCCTCGCGCCGCCGCCGTCGCTGGACCCGAAATGGTGGGGCCCGCACACCGGCTACACCCTGGCGAAGATGGGCATGAGCTTCGTCACCCTGGGGCTCGCCGCCGAGTTCGGCGCACAGGGCGTGGCGGTCAACGCGCTGTGGCCGCGCACGGTGATCGCCACCGACGCCATCAACATGATCCCCGGCGTCGACGCCGCCATGTGCCGCAAACCCGAGATCATGGGCGACGCCGCGCACGCGGTGCTGACCCGCGCCGCCGCCGGTTTCCACGGCCGTTTCCTGATCGACGAGGACGTGCTGCGCGAAGCGGGCGTGTCCGACCTCGACGGCTACGCGGTCGACCCGTCGAAGCCGCTGCTGCCGGACCTGTTTCTCGACTGAACCTGCTTCTCGACTGGCCCGCTGCGTCCGACCCGCCGCTTCGACTTCCTCTTTCCGGCCGCGCCTTCGGCCGTCCCCACGGAGCCTTCCCGATGAAATACCTCCACACCATGGTCCGCATCCGCGATCTCGACGCCTCGTTGCGCTTCTACTGCGAGGGCCTCGGCCTGAAGGAGATGCGGCGCATGGAGAACCCCGGCGGCCGCTACACGCTGATCTTCCTCGCCGCCGACGAGACCCCGTCCGCGGAGGTCGAGCTGACGTACAACTGGCCGCCGGAAGACGGTTCGCCGCCCGAGGACTACGGCAGCGCCCGCAACTTCGGCCACCTCGCGTTCCGGGTCGCCGACATCTACGCCACCTGCGCGCGGCTGCAGGCGATGGGCTACACCATCCACCGCCCGCCCCGCGACGGGCACATGGCGTTCGTGCGCTCGCCCGACCTGATCTCGATCGAACTGCTGCAGGACGGCCACCTGCCGCCGCAGGAGCCCTGGGCCTCGATGGCGAACACCGGGAGCTGGTGAATGACGACCCCGGACGCCACCGCCGCGCTGGTCGCGCTGGGCCAGCGCTACACGCTGCCGGTCTACAAGCCGCGGCAGTTGATCCTCGAACGCGGGCAGGGCAGCCGCGTGTGGGACATCGAGGGCCGCGAATACGTCGATTTCGCCGGCGGCATCGCCGTCTGCGGGCTCGGCCACTGCGACCCGGAGCTGGTCGCGACGCTGACCGAACAGGCCGGCAGGCTGTGGCACACCAGCAACGTGTTCTACAGCGAGCCGCCGGTGCGGCTGGTGCAGGAACTGGTCGAGGCCTCGCGCTTCGCCGAGCGCGCGTTCCTGTGCAATTCCGGCGCCGAGGCCAACGAGGCGGCGATCAAGCTGGCGCGCAAATGGGCCAGTGCGCAGGGCCGCGCGCCCGAACGGCGCGTGATCGTCACCTGCCACGGCAGCTTCCACGGCCGCACCCTGGCCGCGGTCACCGCGACCGCGCAGCCGAAGTACCAGGCCGGCTACGAGCCGCTGCCGGGCGGGTTCCGCTACGTGGATTTCAACGATCTGGCCGCGCTGGAGGCCGCGATGGCCGGCGGCGACGTCTGCGCGGTGATGCTCGAACCGGTGCAGGGCGAGGGCGGCGTGATGCCGGCGCGCGACGGCTACCTCGCCGGCGTGCGCGCGCTGTGCGACCGCCACGACGCGCTGCTGGTGCTGGACGAGATCCAGTGCGGCATGGGCCGCACCGGCCCGCTGTTCGCGCACTGGGCCGACGGCGTGGTGCCCGACATCGTCACCCTGGCCAAGGCGCTGGGCGGCGGCATCCCGATCGGCGCGCTGCTCGCCGGCCCGAAGGTCGCCGAGGCCATGCAGTTCGGCGCCCACGGCACCACCTTCGGCGGCAACCCGCTGGCCGCCGCGGTCGCGCGCGTCGTGCTGCGCCGGCTGCAGTCGCCGGAGATCGTCGCCAACGTCGACTGGCAGTCCGCGGTGCTGCGCGCGGCGCTGGCGGCAGTCGACGCCGAACTGGGCGTGTTCGCCGAAGTGCGCGGCCGCGGCCTGATGCTCGGCGCGGTGCTCGCGCCGAAGTACGCCGGCCGCGCCGGCGAGCTCCTCGATCTCGCCGCGGACGAAGGCCTGCTGCTGCTCCAGGCCGGCCCCGACGTCCTGCGCTTCGTGCCCGCGCTGAACATCACCGAGGGCGAAGTCGCCGAAGGCCTCGGCCGCCTGGAACGCGCGCTGCGGGCATTCGTCGACGCGGCCCCCTGAATCCGCCGCAAGTCGGTCGGCACCCCCCGTCGCGGCTCACGCCGCTCCTACAGAAGCGGTGCGCCTTGCCTGTAGGAGCGACGTGAGTCGCGACAGATGCGTGGACAGCCCCGCCGCCCCCGTCGCGGCTCACGCCGCTCCTACAAAAAAGCGGTGCGCCTGCCTGTAGGAGCGACGTGAGTCGCGACAGATGCGTGGACAGCCCCGCCGTCCCCCGTCGCGGCTCACGCCGCTCCTACAAAAGCGGTGCGCCTGCCTGTAGGAGCGACGTCAGTCGCGACAAGTGCCGGGATAGCCCCGCCGCCCCCCCGTCGCGGCGCCCGCCGCTCCCATGGGCGAGGTCGGCGGCGGGCCCCCGCTCACCCCAGCGCCTGGCGCAGGTCCTCGATCAGGTCTTCGACGTGCTCCAGGCCCACCGACATCCGCAGCAGGTTCTGCGGCGAGCGCGGATGCGGGCCTTCGACCGAGGCGCGGTGCTCGATCAGCGATTCGCAGCCGCCCAGCGACGTGGCGTTGGTGAACACGCGCAGCCGGCCGGCCATCGCCAGCGCCGCCTCGCGGCCGCCGCGCAACTGGATGCTCATCATCCCGCCGAAGTCGCGCATCTGCCGCGCGGCGATCGCGTGGCCCGGATGCGACGGCAGGCCGGGCCAGTTCACCCGTTCGATCGCCGGGTGCGCGGCCAGGAATTCGGCGACGCGGCGCGCGTTCGCGCAGTGCATCGCTATGCGCGCGCCCAGCGAGCGGCAGCCGCGCAGGGTCAGCCAGGCGCTGAACGGCGCCAGCGTCGCCCCGGTGATGTGCAGCCGGTGCGCCACCTTCTGCGACAGTTCGCCGCGTCGGGCGAACACCAGCGCGCCGCCGAGCACGTCGCTGTGGCCGCCGAAATACTTGGTGGTGGAATGCATGACCACGTCCGCGCCCAGCGACAGCGGCCGCTGCAGCAGCGGCGTGGCGAAGGTGTTGTCGGCGACCACGACCGCGCCCGCGGCGCGGCCGATCTCCGCCAGCGCGGCGAGGTCGCTGACCTTCATCAGCGGGTTGGACGGGGTCTCGATCCACAGCAGCGCGACGCCGCCGGCGCAGGCCGCGCGCACCGCGTCGAGGCCGCCCATGTCGACGGCGACCGCCTCGATGCCGCGCTCGGGCAGGTATTCGGCGCAGAGCATGCGCAGGCCGGTGTAGCAGTCGTCGGGAATCAGCACCCGCGCGCCGTTGGGCAGGCATTCCAGCAGCCCGGTCATCGCCGCCATGCCGGAGGCGAAGGTCGCCGCGTCCTCGCCGCCCTCCAGCGCCGCCAGCGCCTCGCGCAGGCGATCGTTGGTCGGATTGCCCTCGCGCTGGTACTCGTAGCCGGCGACGCGCTCGCCCGACGGCCCGTGGCGGAAGGTCGTGGCCAGGTGGATCGGCGGCGCGACCGCGCCGGTGGCGGGGTCGGCTTCGTTGCCGACGTGGACGGACAGGGTTTCAGGGCGCATCGGCGGGATCCGGGACGGCAGGTGAGGGGGTGGCGGGTGAGGCGCCGGCGAAGGGCAGCGCCGCGCCGCAGCGGCGGCAGTGGCGGGCGTCGGCGTCGTGGTCGTCGAGGCCGCAGTCCGGGCAGGGCACGAACCGGCGCGGGCCGCGCAGCGTGGAGGCCAGCTCCGCGGTGTAGATGCCGGTGGGCACGGCGATGATGCTGTAGCCGATCAGGATCAGGATCGAGGTGATGAAGCGTCCCAGCGCGGTGCCCGGGGCCAGATCGCCGTAGCCGACGGTCGCCATCGTCACCACCGCCCAGTACATGCCGGTCGGGATGCTGCCGAAACCGTGCTCCGGGCCTTCGATCACGTACATCAGCGCGCCGAAGATGACCACGATGGTGACCACCGCGCTGACGAACACCAGGATCTTGCGCCGGCTGCGGACCAGCGCTTGCACCAGCACCCCGGCCTCGCCGGAGTATTCGGCCAGCTTCAGCACGCGGAAGATGCGCAGCAGGCGCAGGATCCGCACCACCAGCAGCGAACTGCCGGCCGGGAACAGCAGCGACAGCCAGGTCGGCAGCAGCGCCAGCAGGTCGATCACGCCGAAGAAGCTGGTGGCGTAGCGCATCGGCCGCTTCACCACCCACAGCCGCAGCAGGTATTCGAGCGTGAACAGCGCGGTGAAGCACCATTCCAGCGCGAACAGCGCGACGTGCCAGCGCAGCTTGATCCCGTCCTCGCTGTCGAGGATCACCACCAGCACGCTGGCGAGGATGGCGACGATCAGCGCGAGGTCGAAATTGCGCTCGATCGGCCGCTCGTGGTGGAAGATGATGCGGAACAGCCGGTAGCGCAGGCCCTCGCCCGAGGCCGGCAGGAACTGCCGGTCGAACAGGTTGCGCGGCGGCCGTTCCGCCGTCACCCGGCGAGCTCCGCGAACGCCGCCCGGGCCGCCTCGAGCGTCGCCGCGATCACCGCATCGTCGTGGGCCATCGACAGGAACCCGGCCTCGAACGCCGACGGCGCGAGGTACACGCCGCGTTCGCGCATCGCGTGGAAGAAGCGGTTGAACGCGGCGGTGTCGCCGGCGGTCGCCTGCGCGTAGGTCTCGACCTTTTCCGCGGTGAAGAACAGCCCGAACATGCTGCCGACGCGGTTGGTGCTGAACGGCACGCCGGCGGCGCGGGCGGCGTCCTCGAGCCCGGCGCACAGCGCGGCGGTGCGCGCGTCCAGGGTCTCGTAGAAGCCGGGCGCCTGGATCAGATCGAGCATCGCCAGGCCGGCGGCCATCGCCACCGGATTGCCGCTGAGCGTGCCGGCCTGGTAGATCGGGCCGGCCGGCGCGATCTGGCGCATCAGCTCGGCGCGGCCGCCGTAGGCGCCCACCGGCATGCCGCCGCCGATGATCTTGCCGAAGGTGCTGAGGTCCGGCGCGATGTCGTACACCGCCTGCGCGCCGCCCAGGGCGACGCGGAAGCCGGTCATCACCTCGTCGAAGATCAGGATTGCGCCGTGCCTGGTGCACAGGTCGCGCAGGTGCTGCAGGTAGCCCGGGCGCGGCGGGATGCAGTTGGCGTTGCCGACGACCGGTTCGATGATCACCGCCGCGACTTCGCCGCCGATCTCGTCGAACAGCCGGGTCGCGCCCTCGAAATCGTTGTAGCTCAGGGTCGCGGTGAGTTCGCTCAGACCCGCGGGCACGCCGGGCGAGGTCGGCACGCCGAGGGTGAGCATGCCGCTGCCGGCCTTCACCAGGAACGAGTCGCCGTGGCCGTGGTAGCAGCCCTCGAACTTCACGATCCGGCTGCGGCCGGTGGCGCCGCGGGCGAGGCGGATCGCCGACAGCGTGGCCTCGGTGCCCGAATTCACCATCCGCACCATCTCGCAGCTCGGCACCAGTCGGGTGATGGTTTCGGCCATCGTCACTTCCAGCGGATTCGGCGTGCCGAAGCTCAGGCCGTTGCGCGCGGTCGAAATCACCGCGTCCAGCACCTTGGGATGGTTGTGGCCGACGATCATCGGGCCCCACGAACCGACATAGTCGATGTAGCGATTGCCGTCGGCGTCGTACAGGTAGGCGCCGTCCGCGCGCTCGACGAAGAACGGCTCGCCGCCGACCGACTTGAAGGCGCGCACCGGCGAATTGACGCCGCCGGGCATCAGGGCCTGGGCGCGGGCGAAGAGGGCGTGGGAGCGTTCGGTCTGCATCGGGATCTCGTGGCGGAAGCGGGGAAGGGGCGTCAGGCGAAGGCGTGGCGGCAGGCGCGGGCCGCGGCGATGGGGTCGGGCGCGTCGAACACGGCGCCGATCACCGCGATCAGGTCGGCGCCGGCCGCGACCACGCTGCGCGCATTGTCCGGCGCGATGCCCCCGATCGCCACCCGCGGCAGGCCCAGCGGCGCGCTGTCGCGCAGCAGGTCGAAGGTCGCATGGCGCGCATGGGGCTTGGTGGCGGACGGGAAAAACGCGCCGAACGCGATGTAGTCCGCGCCCGCCTCGGCGGCGGCGCGCGCGCGCGCGAGGCTGTCGTAGCAGGACACGCCGATCAGCGCCTCCGCGCCCAGCAGGCGCCGGGCGGCGGCCGGATCGCCGTCGGTTCCGCCCAGGTGGACGCCGTCCGCGCCGATCTCCGCGGCCAGCGCCGCCTCGTCGTTCACGATCAGGCGCACCCCCGCGGCCCTGCACAGCGGGGCCAGCGCCGCCGCCTGGCTCCGGCGCAGGGCGGCGTCCGCGCGCTTGTTGCGGTACTGCAGCAGCACCGCCTGGTCGAGCACCGCGCCGACCCGCGCCAGCAGCCGCGGGGTATCGGTCTCGTCGGGGGTGATCAGGTACAGACCCCGCAGCGGCGGGGCGATGGCAGGCGTGGAGATCATCTGGAGGACCGGCCGCGTAGGCGGCAGAATGGGGGACGCCGGACCGGGGCATCGTCCGGGAAGGACATTATCCGGAAGGAGCCGCATCCGATGAACGCCGCCGAAGCCTCGCGCCGCTATCGCTGCCTGGTCTGCGAACACGTCTACGACCCCGCCGAAGGCGATCCCGCCACCGGGATCGCGCCCGGCACGCCTTTCCACGCCCTGCCCGACGACTGGTCGTGCCCCGACTGCGGCGCGATGAAGGCCGATTTCGAGCCCGTCGACTGAGTCGCCGGTCGGCCGGCCGGCGCTTCCGGTCCCCGGCCCGGGATGGGAGAATGCGCCGCCCACCCGCAGCCCACCCGAACAGGAACCCCCGCCGATGAGCGATACCGCGAGCCCCGTCGTCTACCGCACCTGGATGTGCGTCGTCTGCGGTTTCGTCTACGACGAAGCGAAGGGACTGCCCGACGAAGGCATCGCCCCGGGCACGCGCTGGGAGGACATCCCCGAGACCTGGACCTGCCCGGATTGCGGCGTCACCAAGAGCGATTTCGAGATGGAGCCGGCCTGACCGGCGCGCCGGGGCGTCGCCCCGGCAGTCGCTTCGACGGCCGCCGCAGCGGCGGCCGCGATGCCGCGACGCTTCAGTGCAACGGCGGATGCCGTCCGCCCTGTTCCACCAGCCGGTCGCGCACGGTCTCGGCATCGTCCGCTTCCGGCTGGATGCGCAGATAGCGCCCCAGGTCGCGCGTCGCCCCCGCCCGGTGGCCGAGTTCCAGATAGCCCAGGCCGCGATCGCGCAGCGCCTCGGCGTTGTCCGGCGACAGCCGCAGGATGCGGTCCGCGCAGCGCACCGCCCGCGCCCAGTCGCCGCGCTCTGCGTAGAGCGCATGCAGCTTGCGCAGCATCCGCACCAGGATCGCCCGCGGCGACGCCGGCACCAGGATGCGCAGCAGCGCCTCGTCCGGCACCGGTTCGCCGAAATGCGGCTGCGCGCGCTGGCGCAGCTCGTCCGCCGACAGCGGCCGCCCGCCGTTGAACGGGTCCATCACCAGCATGCCGTCGTCGACCGGCAGGCTCACCAGGAAGTGGCCCGGGAACGACACCCCCTCCAGCGCCACGCCGAGCCGGCGCGCGACCTCCATCTGCACCACCGCCAGCGAGATCGGGTTGCCCAGCCGGCGCCGCAGGACATCGTTCAGGTAACTGTTGGGCGGGTCGTAGTACTCGGCGTGGTTGCCGGCGAAGCCCAGCTCCTCGAACAGCCGGCGATTGATCGCCTGCATCTTCATCGGCGCGGCGTCGATCGCATCGACCTTCTCGCGCAGCGCATCGGCGATCGCGTCGAGCTGGGCGTCGCAGGCGGCGGCGTCGAGGTCGGGGTATTCGTCCAGCGCGATCAGCAGCGCGCCGGACAACAGCGGTACGTCGCCGTCGGCGAGCGCGGCGAAGGCGGACCAGTCGGGGAGGGCGAAGCGCGTCGTCATGTCCCGAGAGTGCGGGCGCCGGGCCGCGCGGGCAAGCCCCGCGCCGGCGCGGTTCAGTGGGCGGGCGGGATGTCGGGGCCGAAAGTCAGCACCGCGCCGTCCTCCAGCCCCATCTCCTCTGCCTGTCCCGCGTTGAGCTCCAGCACGTAGCGCGCCGGGGCATCGCTCGGATAGGGCGGGCAGTTGTCGCCCAGCGAACACGGCGGCACGTCGCGCTGCTGCGACACCAGTTTGTGCGCATCGTCGAAATACAGGATGTCCAGCGGGATCCGCGTGTTCTTCATCCAGTAGGCGAGCGGCATCTGCTGGTCGTGGATGAACAGCATGCCGTGGTCCGCCGCCATGTCCTCGCGGAACATCAGCCCGCGCGCGCGCTCCTGGCCGTCGTCGGCGATCTCGACCGCGAAACGCTTGCCCTTCAGCTCCACCCAGTGGTCGCGCGCCTCCCCGCAACCGCTCGCGGCAAGGCCGAGGAACAGGACGAACACACCTGGAACGCGCATACGAATGGACTCCGGAAAGGGTTGTCCGACGATCCGGCGGCCGGGCATCCACGTCAAGTGGGCGCCCCCCTTCCCAAACGTCATGTTGCCGTGCACAATGCGCGCCCTCGCAGCAGGAACCAGCCGGTTCCGGACGCGGGGAAAACGCCGCCAGGCGGAGGGTTGACGGTTCCGGAAGCCCCCCTATAATGCGCGGCCCTCACCGAGGAAACCGACGGTTTCCGAAGCGGGGAAAGCGGGTCGCAAATGCGGGGTTGACGGTTTCCAAAGTCACCCTATAATTCGCGGCCCTCGCCAAGGAAACCGACGGTTTCCGAAGCGGAAAAAGTGGTCGCAAACAAGGGGTTGACGGCTTTCGAAGCCTCCCTATAATGCGCGGCCCGGCCAGACGCTCCGGCGCTCCGGCAGGTAGGTCGAACGAAAGACGGGTGTTGACGAAGTCGTCGGAACCAGTCAGAATGTGAGACCTTCTCGGCAACGGCGAAAGCCGAGGCCGGCAAGAAAAAAATCGCAGCAGGGTGTTGACGGCAACGAAAACTACCCTATAATGTGCGGCTCCCTCGGACGCTTCGGCGGCGACGGGAAAGAGGCAAAAAGGGATGAGGCGCTGAGGCCGATTCCGACGATCTTTGACAGTGTGCGCAGGTGACTTGTGCGGGCGTCTGACAGGTGGATGGTTGTCCAATCTTGCAGACGTTCGTAACAGAACCAAGTCAATTCAAAGCATGCAAATGCAGTGAGTAATTTGGAGCTGGTGACGACGACTGCACTCAAAGCATTAGGACTTCGGTCCGAAAAGTTTAAGTGAAGAGTTTGATCCTGGCTCAGAGTGAACGCTGGCGGCAGGCCTAACACATGCAAGTCGAACGGCAGCACAGCAGTAGCAATACTGTGGGTGGCGAGTGGCGGACGGGTGAGGAATACATCGGAATCTGCCCAGTCGTGGGGGATAACATAGGGAAACTTATGCTAATACCGCATACGACCTACGGGTGAAAGCGGGGGATCGCAAGACCTCGCGCGATTGGATGAGCCGATGTCCGATTAGCTAGTTGGCGGGGTAATGGCCCACCAAGGCGACGATCGGTAGCTGGTCTGAGAGGATGATCAGCCACACTGGAACTGAGACACGGTCCAGACTCCTACGGGAGGCAGCAGTGGGGAATATTGGACAATGGGCGCAAGCCTGATCCAGCCATGCCGCGTGGGTGAAGAAGGCCTTCGG
>JAEKKX010000024.1 GCA_019510125.1 Lysobacterales bacterium | reverse complement strand
AAAGCATCAATTTTTGTTTGCCGCTTTAGAGATTCCAAAGCTACCTCGACGCTCATCACATCCGGCTGATCTGTAACCTCGGACATGTACCACTCATCCAGCGGAAGATTGTCCTTCAGTTGAAGCGCAGCGTTATAGGTAGTTAGAATCGCCCTTACCCCCTGATCGGTAGCTAAGAGACTGTACTGCCCAGAGAAGGCGGAGCCATCTCCATGGAGATCGGAATGTCTCTTGTCGAACGAGACAACCCACGCAGCCGACGACGCCGCCACCGATGCCTCGATGTGCTGCCATATTCTGATGAGCAAAGCGGCCTGCTGAGCTCGCTTCCACGGAATCGCGTATTGGGATCCTCGCTTATCAATAGAACCGAAAAGCCCACCAATTTTCGCCCCCGCCTTGTACGGGCGCACGAAGCTGGCCATTAGTGAGCGAATAAAGGCCGCGTTTGAGACATGCCCAGGTACACGCTTACCCATTAATTCAATACGGCCATACCATGAACTAGTTGGATGCCGCCAAAGTGCTTCTGCCAACTCCTGCGCACGATGCTCGCGGTAGACTTTAGTCCACTCACCCTTTTCAAGCCAAGACTGGCTTCGCAGCTCCGGATATAGATCAAATGCCAAGCTTGGATTGATTTTCCGGGGCTCAACATTAATTACCCAAAACAGATAAGCCTGCCATTGGGGGGTCAGCCCTTGAAAGAACACGACCGGCACTTCGTAATCAGCCAAGTTGCCGTTGAGCTCGTCAACCGCGAATAAGCGATGTTGCCCATCAATCACTTCAAGAGGCGCGAGTTCTTCCGGCTCAAACGTGCGTTCCTCCCCTGTCACAACGAACTGACCGTTATCACGCGTAATCGCAATTGCGTCTTTCTCTCCGAGCGACACTGAGCGCCCAGAACGTCTACGGCTATCGCCGGGCTTAAGCACATTCACCAGAATGGCAGTCGGCAACCACCCCGGGTGAATGAGGTCAGGAAATTCTGCTGGCGATAGCGAATTTTGAGAGGAAAGCGGATATCCCCATTTGACATACCTAGCGACCTTCTCAGATCGCTCTCGATCGTGCGGTCGCTGATATCCCGTATCGGGGGCACTTTCTCGCCGGTCTACCACCTCTCGATGCGAAACTCCGGACATGGCACGCAATAGTGCGATAGACACTGAGCCGACGTAGAACTCACGAGGAGGCTCGGGCAAACCATCCTTTGGCTGCCATTCGGCCTGATCCCACGACTGAACCCATTGCTTTACCGAAAACACTGGAACTTTAAACATGCCCCCTCCTTGTCCTTGAATTCAGCCTCATGACCAATTGCTGCTTGCTCCTAAGGCTATGAGGTACATTCTTCCGCGCACCCAATTGCAGATCGACTGCTAACATGAAGCTCGGCATATCACATATTCCTCCTATACTCACCACCCACATCGTAGAGAGCATGTGAAATCTGACCCAAGCTGTAAGATTTGACAGCTTCCATCAGCGCCGCGAACACATTGGCGCGGTCGCGAGCAGTCTTCTGCAGGTACCCCAGCCCTTCCGGCGTGTTCCGGAGGGCCTGATACCCCGCCACATTCGCGATCTGCTGCCCCTTCTCCGCCTCGGTGCTGCGGATGAGTTCGATCTCGGTGACGATGTCGCCGCCGTGGTCCTTGGGCAGGAAGGTGTTGACGCCGATCAGCGGCAGCGAGCCGTCGTGCTTCTTGTGTTCGTAGTACAGCGACTCTTCCTGGATCTTGCCGCGCTGGTACATGGTGTCCATGGCGCCGAGCACGCCGCCGCGTTCGCTGATGGCTTCGAACTCCTTGTAGACGGCTTCCTCGACGAGGTCGGTGAGCTTGTCGACGATGAAGCTGCCCTGCCAGGGGTTCTCGCAGAAGTTGAGGCCCAGTTCCTTGTTGATGATCATCTGGATGGCCACGGCGCGGCGCACGCTTTCTTCGGTCGGCGTGGTGATGGCCTCGTCGTAGGCGTTGGTGTGCAGGCTGTTGCAGTTGTCGAACAGCGCGTACAGGGCCTGCAGCGTGGTGCGGATGTCGTTGAACTGGATCTCCTGCGCGTGCAGGCTGCGACCGCTGGTCTGGATGTGGTACTTCATCATCTGGCTGCGGGCGCTGGCGCCGTAGCGTTCGCGCATGGCGCGGGCCCAGATGCGGCGGGCGACGCGGCCGATGACGGTGTATTCCGGGTCCATGCCGTTGCTGAAGAAGAACGACAGGTTGGGCGCGAAGTCGTCGATCTTCATGCCGCGGGCGAGGTAGTACTCGACGATGGTGAACCCGTTCGACAAGGTGAAGGCGAGCTGGCTGATCGGGTTCGCGCCGGCTTCGGCGATGTGGTAGCCGCTGATCGACACCGAGTAGAAGTTGCGGACGTTCTTCTCGACGAAGTACTGCTGGATGTCGCCCATCATCCGCATCGCGAATTCGGTGCTGAAGATGCAGGTGTTCTGGGCCTGATCCTCCTTGAGGATGTCGGCCTGCACCGTGCCGCGCACGGTCGACAGCGTCTGCGCCTTGATGGCGGCGTAGGTCTCGGCGTCGACGATCTGGTCGCCGGTCACGCCCAGCAGGCCGAGGCCGAGGCCGTCGTTGGTCTCGGGCAGCAGGCCGCCGTATTCGGGGCGCTGGCGGCCGTCGAACATCGCCTCGATCTTCGCGTGGGCGGCGTCCCAGCGGGACTGGTCGGCACGCAGGTATTTCTCGACCTGCTGGTCGATCGCGGTGTTCATGAACATCGCGAGGATGATCGGCGCGGGGCCGTTGATGGTCATCGACACCGAGGTGCTGGGCGCGCACAGGTCGAAGCCGGAGTACAGCTTCTTCATGTCGTCCAGCGTGGCGATGTTGACGCCGGAGTTGCCGATCTTGCCGTAGATGTCGGGGCGCGGCGCGGGGTCTTCGCCGTACAGCGTCACGCTGTCGAACGCGGTGGACAGGCGCGCGGCCGGCTGGCCGACGCTGAGGTAGTGGAAGCGGCGGTTGGTGCGCTCGGGCGTGCCCTCGCCCGCGAACATGCGGATCGGGTCCTCGCCGGTGCGGCGGTACGGATAGACGCCGCCGGTGTACGGGTAGTAGCCGGGCAGGTTTTCCTTCTGCAGGAAGGTCAGCAGCTCGCCCCAGCCCTTGTAGGTGGGCGCGGCGATCTTCGGGATCTTCTGGTGCGAGAGGGATTCGCGATAGTTCTCGACCCGGATGGTCTTGTCGCGGACCTGGTATTCGTTGACGTCGTCGACGATGGATTTCAGGCGCGCGGGCCATTCGCGCAGCAGCTTGAGGGCTTCGCTGTCGAGCGACTGGACGGCGTCGTTATAGCGCTGGCGCAGCGTGAGGAGGGTGCGGTCGACGTCGACGCGGCCCCTCATCCGCCCTTCGGGCACCTTCTCCCCGCTCTCGCGGGGAGAAGGAGAGGCAAAGGCGGCGGTGTGGGATGTTGCGTCGCCCCTCATCCGCCCTTCGGGCACCTTCTCCCCGCTGTCGCGGGGAGAAGGAGAAGCGGAGACGCCGTGCGAGGCGCTGGCATGGGCGGCGGAGACGCCGTCCTTCTCCCCGCTGGCGGGGAGAAGGTGGTCCGCAGGACCGGATGAGGGGCCGGGCAGCAGCGTGTCGGGGGCATACAGCTCCAGCGCCTTCGGCAGCGCGGCGTCGCCGAGGTCGTGCAGGGACTGCCAGTAGCTCTGCGCGCGATCGGCGATCTCGGCCTGCGATTCGATGCGGCGATTGATGCTGCGGCCCTGTTCGGCGATCTCGGCGAGGTAGCGGACGCGCTGGCCGGGGATGAGGACGGTGGCGCGGGGTTCCTTGAGGCTGGTGTCGATGGCCGGCGACCACTTCGCCTCCGGCAGCGACAGCTTCTCGCGCAGCAGGCGGCACAGGTTGGCGAACATCCAACTGATGCCGGGGTCGTTGAACTGGCTGGCGATGGTCGGATAGACCGGCACGTCCTCGTCGGCGACGTTGAAGGCGACGCGGTTGCGCTTCCACTGCTTGCGCACGTCGCGCAGGGCATCTTCCGCGCCGCGCTTGTCGAACTTGTTCAGCACGACCAGTTCGGCGAAGTCGAGCATGTCGATCTTCTCGAGCTGGCTGGGCGCGCCGAAATCGCTGGTCATCACGTACATCGGGAAATCGACGAGGTCGACGATCTCCGAATCGCTCTGGCCGATGCCGGCGGTCTCGACGATGACCAGATCGTAGCCCAGCGACTTGAGGAAGCCGATGCAGTCCTTGAGCACGACGTTCGTCGCCATATGCTGGCGTCGGGTCGCCATCGAGCGCATGAACACGCGCTTGCTGCGCAGCGAGTTCATGCGGATGCGGTCGCCCAGCAGCGCGCCGCCGGTGCGGCGGCGGGTGGGGTCGACCGAGATCACGGCGATGCGCATCTCGGGGAAGTTGGCGAGGAAACGGTTGAGCAGTTCGTCGGTGACCGACGACTTGCCGGCGCCGCCGGTGCCGGTGATGCCGACGACCGGCGTCTTGCCGCCGGCGAGCTGCCATTCCTTGCGCAGGTGGGCGAGTTCGGATTCATCCAATGCGCTTTCTTCGATCGCCGACAGCATGCGGCCGATCTCGATCTCGTCGTCGAAGCCGACCCGGTGCGGCTTCTCGACCGGCAGGCGGGCCGCGCCGGCGCGGCGCACCACGTCCTCGATCATCGCGACCAGGCCCATGTGCATGCCGTCGTTCGGGTGGTAGATGCGCTCGACGCCGTAGGCCTGCAGTTCGCGGATCTCCTCCGGCGTGATCGTGCCGCCGCCGCCGCCGAACACCTTGATGTGGCCGGCGCCGCGCTCCTTGAGCATGTCGACCATGTACTTGAAGTATTCGACGTGGCCGCCCTGGTAGCTGGACAGCGCGATGGCGTCGGCGTCTTCCTGCAGCGCGGCGCGGACCACGTCCTCAACGCTGCGGTTGTGGCCGAGGTGGATGACCTCGGCGCCCTGCGCCTGGATCAACCGGCGCATGATGTTGATGGCGGCGTCGTGGCCGTCGAACAGGCTGGCCGCGGTGACGAAGCGCAGCGGCGCGGCGTCGGGGCGGGAGGCGGGGACGTGCCCTTCGGCGGTGTGGGCGGCTGGCGTGCTCATGCGCGCTCCGTGCAGGTAACGAGTGATGGCCCATTCTAGCCTGCCGGTCCGCGCCGGCCTCATGCCGGAGGCCCGCTGCGCGGCCGGCCGCGCCTTGCCCCCGGGCCGCGGCGGCGTGGATACTGCCGCGCATGGTTCGGGCAGGGGGTGGCGGATGGCGGCGATGACGATGCGGCGGGCGCTGCGGATCCTCGGCTGGGGCCTGTTCTCGCTGGCCGCGCTGGCGACCAGCGGCCTGCTGCTGGCCGACCACCTGACCCCGCCGGCCACCGGCAAGCCCTCCGCCGCGCTGCCGCCGCGGGCGGACGCGACCGCGCTCGACCGGGAACTGGCGCCGCTGCTGGCCGCCCATCCCGGCCAGACCGGGGCGCTGCTGGTCAACGACGGCGTGGACGCCTTCGCCGCGAGGGCGCTGTCGGCGCAGCGGGCCGGGCGCAGCCTCGACCTGCAGTACTACATCTGGCACGACGATCTGGCCGGCCGCCTGCTCGGGCGCGAGGTCTGGCGCGCGGCCGAGCGTGGCGTGCGCGTGCGCATGCTGCTCGACGACATGAACGCGAAGGGCATGGACTCGAAGCTGCTGCTGCTCGACGCCCATCCCAACATCGAGATCCGCCTCTACAACCCGTTCCGCAACCGCACCGGGCTGGCGCGGATCGTCGAACTGGCGCAGCGGTTCTTCAGCGTCAACCATCGCATGCACAACAAGGCGTGGATCGCCGACAACCGGGTGGCGGTGGTCGGCGGCCGCAACATCGGCGTGGAGTATTTCGGCGCCGGCGAGGACGTGAATTTCCGCGATCTGGACATGGTGCTGTTCGGCCCGGCGGTGCAGGAAACGAGCGCGATCTTCGACCGCTACTGGAACAGCGAGGCGGTGGTGCCGCTGACCGCGCTGACGCGGGCGCCGAAGGCGGGGTTCGACAGCCTGGGCCAGCAGATCGAAACCGAGGCCGCCGGCCCGGAGGCGCAGCACTACCTGCGCCGGCTCGCCGAGTCGACCCGGGTGCAGGACTACGCGCGCCAGCAACTGGTGCCGTTCTGGAGCGATCGCCTGCACCTGTACGCCGATCCGCCGCTGAAAGGCCGCGACGACGCCAGCGCCGACTGGCTGGTCGGCCGCATCGCCCGCGACATCGCCGGCGCGAAGCGCAAGGCGCTGCTGATCTCGCCGTATTTCGTGCCCGGCGACGACGGCACCGAGGCCCTCAAGCGCCTCGTGCGCGAGGGCGCGACCGTGGGCGTGGTCACCAATTCGCTGGCCGCCAACGACGTGCCGGCGGTGTACGGCGGCTACAGCCAATACCGGGCCGAGCTGCTGCGCGGCGGCGCGCACGTCTACGAACTGCGCGCCCAGGGCGACCCCGGCAGCAGCCTGTTCGGCAGCAGCGGCGCCAGCCTGCACACCAAGGCCTACGTCATCGACGACCGCCGCGGCTTCATCGGCTCGTTCAACATGGACGCGCGCTCGGCCTACCTCAACACCGAGATGGGCGTGATGTTCGACGATCCCGGGCTGGCGCACGCGCTGCGCGACGAATACCTGCGGCTGTCGGGGCCGGAACTGAGTTACTGGGTGTCGCTGGACGCCGCAGGCGACCCGCGCTGGCTCGACCGCACGCGCACGCCGCCGCGGATGCTGGCGGTCGCGCCGGACACCACGCGCTGGCAGCGCGCCACCGCGCGCGTGGTGTCGTGGCTGCCGATCGAATCGCAGCTTTGAACGCGGGCGCGGCCGCGCTCGCGGCGCTGTTCTCCGCCGCCGAACGCGGCAACGCCGACGATGCCGTGCGCCTGGCGGCCGCGCTGGTCGAGGCCCAGCGCATGGCCGACGCCCAGGCGTGGTACCTGCGCGCCGCCGAGACCGGGCAGCCGCCGGCGCAGATCGAATACGCGCGGATGCGGCTGTTCGGCATGGCAGGGCCGCCCGCGCCGGACGTCGCGACGCACTGGCTGCTGCGCGCGGAGCGCAGCGGACACCCGGCGGCGGCCGAACTGCTGGCGTCGATCGCGATCGGCGGCGCGGCGCTGCCGCGCGACGGCCGCATCAACGAACGCATCCATCGCGCGGTGCAGGCCGACTTCCCGCCAGCGCTGCTGACGGCCGCGATCCACTTCGGTCGCAAGGCGCATCCCGAGGACCAGGCGCTGTGCCTGCGGCTGCTGCAGCGCGCAGCCGCGGGCGGCAGCGCGGTGGCCGCAGCGCTGTTCGCCGAGCGCCTGGCGCACGGCGAAGGCTGCGAAGCCGACCCGGACGCGGCCACGGCGCTGTGGACGCAGCTCGAAGCCGGCGGCGTCGCGCGACTGCCCCGATTCACGCTGCCGCCGCCCGATCCCGCCGGCGCGCCGCGGCGGCTCACGCTGGAAGACGCGCTGCATCCGCCGCAGGCGCAGCCGCTGAGCGCGCAGCCGCGGGTGTCGACGATCGATCGCCTGTTCTCCGCGGACGAATGCCGGCTGTGCATCGCCAGCGCCCGCCCGCACATGCATGCGTCCCAGACCGTCGATCCGCTGACCGGCGAGGCCCACGCGCTGTCCCTGCGCACCAGCAGCGAAACCTGCTTCGATCCGCTGATGGAGCACAGCGCGCTGCGTCTGGCGCAGTTGCGCATGGCCGCGGCGGCGGGCATCGACCTGCCCAACGCCGAACAGCTCACCGTGCTGCACTACGCGCCGGGCCAGCAATACCGTCCGCATCGCGATTACCTGCCGGCCGGCGCGATCGGGCACGACCACCCGCACGCCGGCAACCGCGCGCGCACCGTCATCGTCTATCTGAACGCGGTCGAAGCCGGCGGCGCCACCGAATTCCCGATCCCCGGCCTGCGCGTGGAACCGTTTCCAGGTCGCGCCGTGATCTTCGACAACCTCCATCCCGACGGTTCGCCCGATCCCGATTCGCTGCACGCCGGCCTGCCGGTGGACGCCGGCGAGAAATGGCTGGCGACGCTGTGGATCCGCCAGGGCCGCCATCGGGCTTTCTGACGGGCCGCTCTCAGCGCGTGATCACTTCGCGATGCATCGGCGCGAGCAGCGCCAGCAGCCGGTTCTGGGCACGGAACGGAATGCCGCGGCGCTGCATCGCGATCTGCAGGTCCTCGACCAGCGCGTTGAAGTCGGCGCGGTCGATCGCGAAGCCCGCGTGCGTCTCGCGCATGTCGCGGCCGCTGTAGGCGCAGCCGCCGCCGAGGATCGCGCAGAACTGCTCGGCCAACTGGCGCTTGACCCGCGCGTGGTCGACCTTCTCGAAGAACGGGCGCGTGCGCGGATCCTCGAGCAGGATCGCCATGAAATCGTCCATCAGCGCGGTCATGCCGGCGGCGCCGCCGAACTGGGCGTAGACGCCGGCGAGTTCGGGATGGGCGGGCGCCGGATCGGGCACGGCGGTGTCCGCGGCCGAAGCGGGGGAAGCGTGCGTCGCGGCCAGCAGGGCGACGGCAAGGAACGTGTGGGACAGGCGCATGGACATCTCCGGGTTCAGAAGCCGACCTGCAGCGAGGCATAGACGCCACGCTGGCTGTCGCGGATGACGATGTTGCCGAGGTCGACGTAGGCCACGGTCAGGGCGACGTGGCGATTCGGCGTCCAGGCGACGAAGACGTCCCACGCATCGTCCTCGTGGGCGATGCGCAGGTTGTCCGGCTTGGTGCGGTATTCGGCGCCCACCGCGAACCGCCGGTCGAGCAAGTACGCGACCGAACCCTCGAACTGCGCGGAGCGGCCGTCCTTGCGGTCGCCGCCGAAGCCGAGGATGCCGAACTGGTTGGCCTCGGTGAGGCGCACGGTGCCATTGAGCAGCAGGCTCTTGTCGAGGTAGAGCTTGGTGGCGCTGACGTAGAGATCGGTGCCAGTGTCGCCGCGCGCGCCGATCGCGCGCAGCAGCGCGCCGCGATCGTTGCGCTTGCGCTGCACGCCGACCGCGACCTGCGGCAGCCAGCGGTCCTGTTCGAGGATGGCGTCGCCGAACAGCTTCACCTTCACGCCGAACGTGTCTTGCGCGATTTCGTAGCCGCGCCCCAGCCCCAGCGCGGCGCCGACGTCGCGGGTGTCGAAGCGCTGGCGCGAGACGCTGAGTTCGACGCGGTCGTGGACGCCGAGCAGCGCGCCGTAGCTTTCGAGGCCGTAGTCGGAGACGTCGACGCGGGTGTAGAAGGCGTTGGCGCCGAACTGGCCGCGTTCGCCGTAGCCGCCGATCAGCGCCCACGGGGTGAGGCCACCGCCGGCCGCGCCTTCGACCTGGCTGACGCCGGCGGTGAGCAGCAGCTTGCCGCCGGTGAGGGGATTGGCGGGTTCGACGACCTTGGGCTCCTCGCCCGGGTCGAGGTCGGACAGCTCCTGCGCCGACGCGGCTGCGCCGAAGAGGGAGGAGGCGAGCGCGCAGCCAAGGGCCAGGCGGCGCGCGGAGGGCGGATCGAAGGGAATGGGCATGGGTATGAGGGCTCGATGGCGACGTCGGAACGGCGGCGCCGTGCCGCCGGCGTGTTCAGGATTTCGGGGATGCGGCGGAGACCCGCGCGCAGAGTCGGTTGAAGGCGTCCGTCAGGCGGGCGACCGCGCCGTTGCCGACGACCGGGGCGCGCACGTGCAGGTCGCCGCTGTCCGCCGCATACGTCGCGACCCGCAGCAGGGCGTCCAGCGGCGACCGCCACCGCACCCGGAACCACGCCATCCCGGCGATCAACGCCGCCAGCGCGAGACCGGCGCCGGCGAGCAGCGGCAGCCGCGCGGCATCGCGCACGGCCTCGCCCGGTCGCGGCGAGGACAGCAGCAAGACGCGCGCCTGCGCATCGCCGAACAGCGGGGCGGAGGCCGCGGCGCGACGCACCCCGCCGATCACGAAGTCGACGGACCCGGCCGCGTTCGCACCCGCGGCGGCCTGCACCTCGGCGTCGCCGCCGGCGAGCAGCGTCGATGCCACGACGCGCGCCTTGCCGCCCACGTCGGCCAGCAGCACGGCGTCGATGCCGGGGTCAGGCCCGGCCGTTTCGGCGATGGCCTGGGCGAAGCCCGCGTCCAGCGGCGTCGCGACCAGCAGGTAGATCTCGCTGAAGCCGTATTCGGCCAGCGGCAGGATCCGCATCTCCATCAGCCGCGGGCCTTCGACGAGGATGCCGTTGCGCGCCGACTTGCCCTCGCGCACCTGGCGGAACAGCGGCGAATCGGCATACGAGAACTGGCCGGCGAGCCGATCGGTCGAGACCAGCACGTGGCCGTCCTCGCCGAGGATCGCCACCAGCGCGAGCCCGAGCTGTCCCCGGCGTTCCTCGAGCAGGTCGCCGACCGAGGTGTAGTCGGGCTCGGTGCCGGGCAGCACGCTGTCCAGCGCCTGGGCGATGTAGCCGGTCACGGCCTGATTGCCGGCGATCATCTGCGCGCGCAGCGCGATTTCGCGCGCGTACTGCCGCTCGACCGCGCGATGCGCCGCGCGCAGTTCGCGCAGTTGTTCGCCTTCCAGCGCACGCGCCAGCCGCGCGTCGTGCCAGGCGACGATGCCCGCGGCCAGCGCGATCGCGGCGACCACGAGGCCGACGGCGGGGAGGAGTTGACGGGACGCGGCGCTCATCGGTCGTGGCCTTCGTGGCGATCGGTGGAGAGCGGCGGCTTGGTCGCGACGATGCGCTGCGCGGGCACTTTCGCCGGAGCGTCGACCGCGACGCTGATCGGCGCGCCGCGCGGATGCCAGAACACCAGCGTGCCCGCGCCGTCCGGCACGTCGGGGATGCGGAAGCGGCCGTCGCGTCCGGGGCGCGCGAAATACGGCGTCGCCAGCACCAGCACGTTGGCGCGCATCGCCTGGTGCACGCTGCAGTTCACCAGCACCAGCCCGGGGCGCGTGAACACCTGCTGCCGGTTCTGGCCCGGCCCGTAGAACCCGAAGTCGAAGCCGTTGGTCGGGCTGCGCGAATACACGTTGTGGAGGATCGTGTCGGCATTCGGGAACGCGACGGTGCTGCCGACCGGCACGACCAGCACCGCCGGCGAGAAGCCCTTGCTGCGCGTGACCACCGAGAAGCGCCCGGGCTTCGGCGCCGGGGCGCCCGCCTTCGGCAGGAAATAGACGACGCCGTCGGAGACCTCGCCCGCATCCACCGCCTGCTGCGCGCCGGGCGTCAGTTCGAGCCGCCCCTCCAGGCCGCCCGCCGCATCGCGATCGGCGGCGGCCGACCGCGGAGAAATCATCGACATCGACAGCAACAGTGCCGCCGCCATGCTAAACGCACGATCCGTCCCCATTCCGTATGCCCCCCGTGTGTGATGCGCGACGCGTGCCTTGGTCGCGCATCCACCGTTACGGGGCGGCGGGCGATCTGGATGCAGGCGACGCCTCGATCGGCCGGATCGGGCGATCCGCTCGGCGCGTGCGGCGTGCAGCGCCCGCTGCATACGATTCCATTAAACTACGGCCCCGCGACCGGCAACGGCCGCATCCCCAAGCCGCTGACACCAGCCAATTCAACGACTTGCAACATACCTCGGCGTATCCAAACCGATCCACGCCGACGCAACGGAGCTTCCGATGATCTTCGAACACATCGAAAACAACGGCCATGAGCAGGTCGTGTTCTGTCACAACAAGGACGCGGGCCTGAAGGCCATCATCGCGATCCACAACACGGTGCTCGGCCCCGCCCTCGGCGGCCTGCGCATGTGGCCGTACAAGACCGAGCAGGACGCGCTGAACGACGTGCTCCGCCTGTCGCGCGGCATGACCTACAAGAACGCGGTGGCCGGCCTGAACATCGGCGGCGGCAAGGCGGTGATCATCGGCGACCCGTCGAAGGACAAGTCCGAGGCGCTGTTCCGCGCGTTCGGCAAGTTCGTCGATTCGCTGGGCGGCCGCTACATCACCGCCGAGGACGTCGGCATCGACGTCAACGACATGGAATACGTGTATCGCGAGACCGAGTACGTCACCGGCGTGCACCAGGTCCACGGCGGTTCGGGCGACCCCTCGCCGTTCACCGCCTACGGCACGCTGCAGGGCCTGATGGCCACGCTCAACAAGAAGTACGGCGACGAGGAAGTCGGCCGCCACAGCTACGCGGTGCAGGGCCTGGGCCACGTCGGCATGGAGTTCGTGAAGCTGCTGAAGGAACGCGGCGCCAAGATCTTCGTCACCGACATCAACAAGGACCTGGTCGCGCACGCGGTCGACGAATACGGCGTCGAGGCGGTGGCCCCGGACGAGATCTACGACGTGCCCGCCGACGTCTATTCGCCGTGCGCGCTCGGCGGCACCGTCAACGAACTGACCCTGCCGCGGCTGAAGGCCAAGATCATCTGCGGTGCGGCCAACAACCAGCTCGCGAACAACGCGATCGGCGACGAAGTGATGAAGCGCGGCATCGTCTATGCCCCGGACTACGCGGTCAACGCCGGCGGCGTGATGAACGTGTCGCTGGAGATCGACGGCTACAACCGCGAACGCGCGATGCGGATGATGCGCACGATCTACCACAACCTCGCGCGCATCTACGAGATCGCCGACCGCGACGGCATCCCGACCTACCGCGCCGCCGACCGTCTCGCCGAGGAGCGCATCGCCGCGATCGGCAAGCTGAAGTTGCCGATGGGCCGTACCGCGCCGCGTTTCCTGGGGCGCATGCGCGGGCATTGATCCACCGCTCCGCGGTGAATCACCCAAGGTTTGCCAAGCAAACCTTGGGCCCCATGCTCCACTGCCACATCCCCGCCGCTGCCGCGGCGCCCCCTTGACTCAAGGGGGCTATCGACGACTTCCAGATTGCGAGGTAGAGATGCGTCCGTTTCCGCTGGGTGAGGAGCTCGATGCGCTGCGCGAGGCGGTGCGGCGTTTCGCCGAGAGCGAGATCGCGCCGCGCGCGGCGAAGATCGACGAGGAGAACGTCTTCCCGTCGGATCTATGGGCCAAGCTCGGCGAACTGGGGCTGCTCGGCATCACCGTGCCGGCCGAGTTCGGCGGCAGCGGGATGGGCTATCTGTCGCACCTGGTCGCGATGGAGGAAATCTCCCGCGCGTCCGGCGCGGTCGGCCTGAGCTACGGCGCGCACTCCAACCTCTGCGTCAACAACCTCTACGCCAACGGCAACGACGCCCAGCGCCGCAAGTACCTGCCGAAGCTGTGCAGCGGCGAGTGGGTCGGCGCGCTGGCGATGAGCGAACCCGGCGCCGGCTCGGACGTGGTCGGTTCGATGTCCTGCCGGGCCGAGTTGAAGGGCGACACCTGGATCGCCAACGGCAACAAGATGTGGATCACCAACGGCCCCGAGGCCGACGTGCTGGTGGTCTACATGCGCACCGCCAGCCGCGAGCTGGGCAGCAAGTGCATGACCGCCTTCATCGTCGAGAAGGGCATGAAGGGCTTCCGCACCGCGCAGAAGCTGGACAAGTTCGGCATGCGCGGCAGCAACACCTGCGAACTGGTGTTCGAGCAGTGCGAGATCCCGGCCGAAAACGTGCTCGGCGAGGTCAACAACGGCGTCAAGGTGCTGATGAGCGGCCTGAACACCGAGCGGCTGGTGCTCAGCGGCGGCCCGATCGGGCTGATGCAGGCCGCGCTCGACGTCGCCCTGCCCTACGTGCGCGAGCGCCGCCAGTTCGGCTCGGCCATCGGCACCTTCGGGATCATGCAGGCCAAGATCGCCGACATGTACACGTCGCTGCAGTCCAGCCGCGCCTTCGCCTATCAGGTCGCGCGCGACTACGACGCCGGCCACAAGTCGCGGATCGACGCCGCGAGCTGCCTGCTGCACGCCTCCGAGGCCGCGGTGCAGGTCACGCTGGAGGCGATCCAGACGCTGGGCGGCAACGGCTACATCAACGAATACCCGACCGGCCGCCTGCTGCGCGACGCCAAGCTGTACGCGATCGGCGCGGGCACGAATGAAATCCGGCGGATGCTGATCGGCCGCGAACTGTTCAACGGCAACTTCTGATCCACGGCGCCTCCCGAGGCGCATGGTCGCGATCGATACGACCGGCGGTCGCGTCGCGCGCGACCCGCGATGCGGGCGCGCGGCGCCCGGCGCGGCACGCTACAGTGCCCGCACCCGCCCCCACCGCCCGTCCATGCCTGCTCTCCCGCATCGCCCGCTGCGACTCCTCGGCACCGGTCTGTCCACGCCCGCACAGTGGCTGGACAGCGCGACCCTCGACGCCCGGCTGGGCCTCGCCCCGGGCACGATCGAAGCGCGCACCGGCGTGTCCCGCCGCGGTGTCGAACCCGAACGCAACGCCGCACAGGTCGCCGCGGAAGCGGCGCGGGCCGCGCTGCGCGACGCCGGCATCGGCGCCGACGCCCTCGACGCCGTGGTCTGCGCCAGCGCCAGCCACGACCAGGCGATGCCCAGCAACGCCGCGCTGCTGCATCGCGAACTCGGCCTCCGCGGCGCCGCCGCCTTCGACGTCAACGCAAGCTGCATCGGATTCCTGATGGGCCTCGACCTGGTGGCGTCGCTGCTGGCCAGCGGACGCTACCGGCGGGTGCTGCTGGTGTCGTGCGACCTCGCCTCGCGCGCGCTCGACCCGCGCGACCTCGACACCTTCGGCCTGTTCGGCGACGGCGCCGCGGCGGCGGTGCTCGACGCCGGCGATGGGCGCGACGGCGACCACGGCCCGATGCTGCTCGCGGCGCGGTTCGAGACCTGGTCCGAAGGCGCGCACGCCTGCGAGATCCCGGGCGGCGGCTCGCGGCTGCCGCCTTCGCGCCACGACGGCGACTATCGCGAGGTCTGCACGTTCCGCATGGACGGCAAGCGCCTGTACCGGATCGCCGCCGCGCATTTCGAGGACTTCGTCGCCGGCTTGCTGGCCGAGGCCGATGCCGGGATCGAAGACATCGCCCGCGTCGTGCCGCACCAGGCATCGCGGCTCGGCATGGAACACGTGTTCAAGCGCCTGGGGCTGCCGCGCGACCGCATCGAGGACATCTTCGCGTCGCACGGCAACCAGGTCTCCGCTTCGCTGCCGACCGCGCTGCACCTCGCGCTCGCCGGCGGCCGGCTGCGCCGCGGCGACACCGCGCTGCTGATCGGCACCGCCGCCGGCGTCACCCTCGGCGGCGCGGTGCTGCGGCTGTGAACGACGGCGGCACGGCATTCCCGCGCACCTCGCTGACCGTGCTGCGGGTCGGCCATTGCACCCATCCCGAATGCCTCGCCCTGCGCGGCGGCGGCCTGCGCAGCGCGACCTTCCCGGCGCTGGTCGGGCTGATCCGCCATCCCGACGCCGGGGCGCTGCTGTTCGACACCGGCTATGCCGATCACTTCCTGCGCGCGACCGCTGCTTTTCCCGAACGCCTGTACCGCTGGGCGACGCCGGTGTCGCTGCCGCCGGAGGAATGCCTGCTGCCGCAGCTCGCGCGCCACGGGATCGCCGCGCACGAAGTCGCCGGCGTGTTCGCCTCGCACCTGCACGCCGACCACATCGCCGGGCTGCGCGACCTGCCGCGCGCGCGGCTGTGGTGCAGCGACGCGGCGTTGCGCTTCGCGCGCACGCCCGGCCGGGTCGCGCGCCTGCGCAAGGCGACGCTGCAGGCGCTGTTGCCGGACGATGTCGAGCGCCGCCATGTCGCCATCGAATCGTGCGAGCGGAGCGCGCTGCCGTCGGGCTGGCGGGTGCTGGGCGACGGCCTCGACCTGCTCGGCGACGGCAGCCTGCGCGCGGTGCCGCTGCCGGGCCACGCGCGCGGCCACTTCGGCCTGCTGCTGCGCCACGAGGACGACCGCGAGGTGCTGCTCGCCGGCGACGCAACCTGGCGCATCGACGACGCCCGCCGTGCGCATGCGCCCGCGCCGGCCACGCGCGCGCTCAGCGACGACTGGTCGCTCCAGCACGCGACGCTGGCGAAACTGCAGGCCGTGCTCGACCAGGGCGACGACGGTCACTGCGTGCTGCCGTCGCACTGCGCAGCCAGCTACGCGCGGCTGCCCGCGGCGATGCGGGGCACGCCATGAAGGGCACGCCATGAAACTGCTGATCACCGGCGCGTCCGGCTTCATCGGCGGCCGCTTCCTGCAGCGGTTCCGCGGCGCGCCCGGACTGGAGTTGCTGGGCGTCGGCCGGCGCACGCTGCCCGACCCGGACTACCGCGCGATCGATCTGTCGCAGCCGTTCGACCTCGACTTCGCGCCGGACGTGGTCATCCACGCCGCGGCGCTGTCGTCGCCGTTCGCGCCGCGCCGCGACTACCTGCGCCACAACGTCGAGGCGACGCGAAACATCGTCGACTGGTGCCGCGCGCACGGCCGGCCGAAACTGGTCTACCTCTCGTCGAGTTCGGTGCATTACCGGCCGTGCGACCAGCTCGGCATTCGCGAGGACGATCCGATCGGCCCGCGCTTCGCCAACACCTATGCCGAGACCAAGGCCGCCGGCGAGACGCTGGTGCGCGGCTACGACGGCGCGTGGACGATCCTGCGGCCGCGCGCGGTGTTCGGACCGGGCGACACGGTGCTGTTCCCGCGCCTGCTGCTCGCCGCGAAGCGCGGCAAGCTGCCGAACATCGTGCGCGACGGCAAACCCGCCGTCGGCGACCTGATCGGCGTCGATGCGCTGGTCGACTACATGCTGCGCGCGGCGCGCCTGCCGGAGGCCGTCGGCGCGTTCAATCTCAGCCAGGGCGAACCGGTGGTGATGCAGGACTTCCTCGCCGACGTGTTCCGGCGGCTCGGACTGCCGACGCCCGCGCGCACGGTGCCGTACCGCGTCGCGCATCTCGCGGCGCACGCGGCGGAACTGGCGTGGACGCTGCTGCCGCTGCGCGGCGAACCGCCGGTGACGCGCTTCGGCGTGGACGTGCTCGCCTTCAGCAAGACCTTCGACGTCGCGAAGGCGCGCGCCGTGCTCGGCCCGCCGTCGAAGACGCTGGCCGAGGGCGTGGACGATTTCGTCGCCTGGCAGGGGCCGCGGCTGTGAGCCATGCCCACGCCATCGCCCTCGCGCTGTGCCTCGCCTGGCCGCTGGTCGAGGCGTGGCGGCAGATCGCCGCCTGGCGCGCGCTGCGGGCGATGCCGTCGGCGCCGGCCGGCGTGGACGCGCCCGATCGCTTCGCGGCCGTCGACGTGCTGCAGCCGATCCGCAGCGGCGATCCCACCCTGGGCGAAGCGCTCGGCGCCAGCCTGCGCGCGCTCGGCGCCCGCGGCGCGACCCTGCACTGGCTGATCGACGAGGACGACCCGACCGCCGCCGTCGCGGTGCGCGGCGTGCTCGCGCGGCAGCCGGAACTCGCGTCGCGGGTGCGGGTCGGCCTGCACCCGCCCTGCCCCGCCGGCGTCAATCCCAAACTGTTCAAACTCGATCGCGCGCTGGCGGGCTGCGCCGGCGACACCGTGCTGGTGCTCGACGACGACGCGCGGCTGCCGCCGGCGACGCTGGACGCCCTGCTCGCCGCACTGCCCGGCGCGCCGGCGCCCGCAGCGAACCCGGTCGTCGCCACCGCCCTGCCCGCCTACCTGCCCGCGCCCGGCAGCGGTTCGCGGCTGCTGGCGCGGTTCGTCAACGACCATGCCCCGATCACCTACCTGCCGCCGCGTCTCGCCGGCGGCGCGCCGACGCTCAACGGCATGTGCTGGGCGATGCGTCGCGACGCGCTGCTGTCGATCGGCGGCTTCGCGCCGCGACTGCACCACCTCACCGATGATCTGGCGATGGCGCAGGCCGTGCTCGACGCCGGCGGCCGCATCGACCAGCGCAGCGAGCCGGTGTGGATGCGGACCGCGCTGCCGGATCGCGCGGCCTACGTCGCGCAGATGCATCGCTGGATGCTGTTCGGCCTGCTGCTGGCGCGCGCGCAGCGCTGGCCGGCACGGCTGCGCGTGCTGCTGGGCCAGGGCCTGCCGTCGCTGCTGCCGCTGGCGGCGACGCTGGCGCTCGCGGCGTCGCCGTCGTGGGCCGGCGCGATCGCGGTCGCCTGCGGCGCGGGCGCGCACGTGCTCGGCCGACGCGCGCTGCAGCGCGCCTGCGCGGGCGCGGCCGCGAAGGCCGAGCCGGCGACCTCGCTGCTGGTCGCGCTGCTGCTGCCGCTGCACCTGCTGCACGCCGCGCTCGTGCCGCGCATCCGCTGGCGCACGCATCGCTATCGGGTGTACGCGAACGATCGGTTCGAGGCGCTGCCGTGAGCGTGCCACCGCAGCCGCGCATCGCCTTCCTCACCGGGCAGAGCGATCCCGGGCGCTGCGCGCTGTCGCCGGCGCAGCGGCGCGTGCTCGAACGCCTCGCGGACGCCGCGCCGGACCTCGACTGCACGCCGCAGAACTTCCCGTGGATCGCGGACACCGCGCCGTGGCGTGCGGTGCCGCTGCTGCGCGCGAGCCTCGCCAACGGCCGCCAGTGGCTGGCCGCGCGCCGCGGCTCGCTGTCGCCGTTCGCCGCCACCGAGATCGAAGCGGCGCGGTCGCGGCTGCGCGAGGCCCCGCGCACGCTGCTGCTGGCCGGAAGCTGTGGACTGAGCCTGCTCGATGCGCTGGTCGCGGGCTTCGACGACGCCCAGCGCGCGCGACTGCGCGTCGTCGCCTACGGCGCGGTCGCGCCGCGCTGGCCGCGGTGCATCGACGGCGCCGCGCTGCGCGGCGATCGCGACCGCATCGCGCGCTGGTTCGGCCCGGCCGGCGGCCCGCCGCCGCAGTCGCTCGCCTGCGGTCACCTCGACTACCTCGACCACGCCGCCGTCGTCGATGCCGCCCGCGCCCAGTTCGCGTGGCTGCGGGGCTTCGCGTGAAGCGGCCCCGGATCGAACTGCTGGCGCCGCCGTTCGCGGGCCATCTGCATCCGGTCCTCGCGATCGGCCGTGCGCTGCGCGAGATCGCCGACGTGTCGGTCGTCAGCACCGAAGGCGCGCAGCCGCGGATCCGCGCCGCCGGGCTCGACGGCGTCGCCGTGGTGCCCGGCGCGGACGCGGCGCTGCGCGCGATCACCGACCCGCCGCATCCGGTCGGCGCGCACCCGCTGCGCCTGCACGCGCAGTTCAGCCGCAGCCTCGACCTGCTCGACGCGTTCGCGTCCGCGCTCGACGCGCGCTACGCGAAATGGCGTCCCGACCTGCTGATCGCCGATTTCACCCTGCCGGTGGCCGGCGCCGTGGCGCGGCGGCGCGGCATCGCGTGGTGGACCTCGCATCCCTCGCCCTGCGTGATCGAGGCCCCCGGCGGCCCGCCGGCCTACCTCGGCGGCTGGTGGCCGGGAGTCGGCCCGTTCGGGCGCGCGCGCGACGCCGTCGCCGCGCGGGTCGTCCACGCGTTCAAGCGCGGCGTGCATCGCCTGCACGGGCGACGACTGGCGGCGCTGGGTTTCCCGTCGGCGTACCGCGACGACGGCAGCGAGGCCGCGTATTCGGATGAATGCATCCTCGCGCTGGGCCTGCGCGAACTCGAGTTCGAGCGCCGCTGGCCGGCGTCGCTGCGCTTCGTCGGGCCGATGCTGTGGAGTCCGCCCGGCCACGGCGCGCCGCCGCCCGACGACGGCGACCGCCACGTGCTGGCCACGCTGGGCACGCACCTGGGCTTCGCCAAGGACGGACTCGCGGCGATCCTGGACGATGTCGCGCGCGCGCATCCGGACATCGCGCTGCATTTCAGCGACGGCCGCCTCGACGACGGCGCGTTCGCCGCGCATCCCGCGCTGCGACGGCATCGCTGGGTCGATTACCCGGCGTGGATCCCGCGGATGCGCGCGGTGCTGCACCACGGCGGCGCCGGCGTGCTGTGGGAATGCCTGCGCGCCGGGGTGCCGGCGCTGGTGCTGCCGCGCGACTACGATCAGTTCGACCATGCCGCGCGTCTCGAAGCGGCGGGGGTCGCGATCCGGCTGCGGCATCCGCGCGAGATCGCGCCGGCGCTGCGGCGCGTGCTCGACGGCGACCACGGCCTGCGTCCCGACCGTTTCGTGGACGCGCTGCGCCCGAGGCTGGCCCGGGCGCAGGTGCTGGCGCTGGTGCGGGAGCGGTTCGCGATCTGAGCGGCGTCGCGGTTTCGCGCGTCCGGCCCCGGCCGCCCTCAGGCGCGGCTGGCGACGGCCGCGCCGGCGCCGGCGCCCGGCTTGGGCATGTACTTGCGGTTGAGCCAGGCCGCGACCACGAACGACAGCGACAGCGGCAGGAACCAGGCGATCAGGTGGTACCAGCCCGGCGGATCGATGCCGACCGCGCGGATCAGGCGATCCAGCCCGATCGCCAGGAACGCGATGTGGGTGGCGACGCCGCAGCCGATCATCGCCGAGTAGTGTTCCTTCAGCCACCAGCGCGCGGTGTCCATCGGCCGCAGGCGGCGCATCAGCATCTGCACGCCGGTGAGGGTGCCGATCGCGCTGAACCCCATCAGCAGCACCTGCGACATGTGCATGCCGACGGCGAACACGATCGCCGACGCGACGAGGTTGGCCAGCGCCACCGCGAGGTAGGCGCCGTGGCGGAACGCGCCCTGGTCGCGCTTGCGCCGGATCGCGCGCCAGCCCAGCCACATGCCGGTCGCGGTGATCACCACCAGGTAGCCCAGGAACGTGGCGATGCCCGGCTTGCCGCGGGTGGCGATGATCGCCGCCATCGGCGCCGCGGTGACGACGATGCCGAGCATCGCGATCATGTAGGTCTTGCCGGCGCGCAGGTGCAGCGGGCCGCCCTTCTTCGCGAACGCGGCGATCCAGAAGGTGACGAGCGCGACCAGGCCGGACAGGCCGTGGGCGAGCAGCAGGGTTTGGTAGGCGGTGTCCATGGCGAAGCTCCCGGGGCGATGGGCACAGTCTCCGGATCGGGCCCGACCCGCGGTACCTGCCCGCAGTCATCCGGAGGGGGTGAAAAAAGTCACCTCGTGCCCCGGAGCGCTTCCGCCGCCCGGCCGCCGCTGCCATGCTGCGCGCATGGACACCCCGACCCGCATCCAGCCGTGCGCGCAGACGCACGCCGCCTCGTTCGCCGCGCGCCTGTTCGCGCCGCTCAACATCGCGGCCTACGTCACCTGGTTCGCGGTGAGCCTGTCGGTGATCGACACCGACAAGCTCGCCGCGGCCGACGCCGGCCTGTGGGTGCGGGAATGGGCGGGCGTTGCCGCGCTCGTGGGGATGATCGCGCTGTTCGTCGCCTGCGCCTCGCGCCGCGACGGCGTCGATGCGCCGCCGTGGAACGTCGTCGCCCAGGGCCTGCTGGTGGTGCTGGCGGAATGGCTGCTGCGCGGCGGACAGACCGCGATCCTGCTGATCATCGTCGCCGGACAGGGCGTGCTGATGCTGCCCATGCGCGCGTTCGTGCTGTGGATGCTCGCCTTCAACGCGGCGATCGCGGCGATGTGGATCCAGCGCGTGCATTCGACCGGCGACCTGTTGCTGTCGCTGCTGCCGATCCTCGGCTTCCAGGCGTTCGCGGCGCTGACCGGCCACTACGCCGGCAGTCGCGAGCGCGCCCGCGAGCATCTGGCCCAGGTCAACGCCGAACTGCTCGCCACCCGCTGCCTGCTGGAGGAATCCGCGCGCGCCGGCGAACGCCTGAAGCTCTCGCGCGAACTGCACGACGTCGCCGGCCACACCCTGACCGCGCTCAAGCTCAACCTGGCGCGGCTGGCGCGCGATCCGGCGCTGGCCGGGCGCGAGGAACTGCTGGTGTCCTCCGCCCTCGCCGACGACCTGCTCGGCCAGATCCGCCAGGTCGTCGGCGCCCTGCGGCTCCACGACGGCTTCGACCTGCAGGCGGCGCTGGAGGCGCTGGCGCAGCCGATCCCGGGCGTGCGCATCGCCATCGACATCGAGGACCACCTGCGGGTCGACGATCTCGAGCAGGCCGAAGCCCTGCTGCGCTGCGCGCAGGAGGCGATCACCAATGCGCTGCGCCACGGGCGCGCGAGCGAGATCCGGGTCACGCTGCGTCGTGTCGACGGCGCACTGTCGTTCTCGATCGCGAACGACGGCGTCGCGCCGGCGCGGCTCGACTTCGGCAACGGCCTCACCGGCATGCGCGAACGGCTGCAGGCGGTCGGCGGCACGCTCGAGGTCGCGACCACCCCGCCGCGCGGGCTGCGGGTGATCGCACGCCTGCCGCTGGTCCGCACCCCGGGAGCCCCGGCATGAACGCGCCGCGGGCCGTGCGCATCGCGCTGTGCGACGACCAGGCGCTGGTGCTGCGCGGACTGTCCAGCCTGCTCGCCGACCTCGGTTTCGCGATCGCGCTGGAAAGCCCCGACGCCGAGCGCCTGCTCGCGGCGCTGCCGCAGCGGCCGGTGGACGTGATCGTCAGCGACATCCGCATGCCCGGGCTCGGCGGCATCGGCCTGCTGCGCACGCTGCGCGAGCGCGGCGACGCCACCCCGGTCATCCTGCTCACCACCTTCGACGACCCGGACCTGATGCTGCGCGCGGTCGAGGCCGGCGCGCAGGGGTTCCTGCTCAAGGACGCGTCGCCCGAGGACCTGCGCGCGGCGATCCAGCGGGTCGCCGGCGGCGAAACCCTGCTGCAGCCGGTGAGCCTGGGTCCGGTGCGCGCCGCCTGGCCGTCGGACGACACCGGCGCGGACGCACTGCGCCTGACCGAACGCGAGCGTTCGATCCTGCGCCTGGTCGCCGGCGGCTATTCCAACAAGGAAATCGGCCGCAGCCTGCACCTGTCCGAAGGCACGGTGAAGAACTACATCTCCGAACTGCTGGTGAAGCTCGACTGCCGCGACCGCACCCACGCGGTGCTGAAGGCGATCACCCAGCGCCTGCTGTAGCCCGCGCGACGCGACGCGCCCTCGCGCGCCTTGGGCCGCGGTCCGCAGCGGCCGCACGCCCTGCCTACCCTCGCCCCGCCCTCGCCGACCGACCGCGACGGCGCGCCGTCCTGCGCGCGTCGGCGCGGCAATGGCGCCGCCACCCCCGCGGCCGTCCCGCTTCCGTCGATCGCCACGATCCCGCCGGTCGCGAACGGTGATACGGCCCCGGCGCATCCTTTCCTTCCCGCGACGCACGCCCGACGCTGCGCCCGGCGGACGCCCCTTCCTCCTTCTTTCCGCGGCGACGGACGCGCCGCGCGATGCGTGCCTCCCTCGGGACGCATCGGACACGCCGACCCGTCGCGGGCCGGTCGCGCCGCGTGCGCAGGGATGCGCGCGCGGCGCACTTCCCAACGTCGCACACAAAGGATGACCATGACGCACACGCAGTCCCGTCGTACCCGTTCCCTCCGCCGCGCGCTCGCGGCCACGCTCGCCGCCGCGCTCGCCGTCACCGGCATCGCACAGGCCGCCGGCTGGACGCCCGGCCCGGCGATGACCAACGCGCGCATGGGGACCAGCGCGATCACGCTGCCCGACGGCCGGGTGATGATCGTCGGCGGCGCCGACGCCAAGCGTTCGGCCTTCGCCTTCTACACCGCGGACCTCTACAACCCGACCACCCATACCTGGACCCAGAGTGCGTACAGCATCGCGTCGCACTACCTGGCCGGCCTCGCGGTGCTGCCCAGCGGCAAGGTGCTGGTCGCAGGCGGCCTCGGCGCGTCCGGCATCCAGGGCACGGCCGAGCTGTACAACCCGGCGACCAATACCTGGACCGGCGCCGGGTCGCTCAACCAGAACCGCTACGGCATGACGTTCACGCAGCTCCAGAACGGCGACGTGCTCGCGATCGGCGGCGTGATCACCAACGGCACGCCGCAGGCCACGGTCGAACGCTACAGCGCCGCCGCCAACACGTGGACGACGGTGGCGCCGCTCGCGACCGCGCGTCGCGAGCCCGCGTCCGCGCTCCTGCCCGACGGTCGCGTGCTGGTCTCCGGCGGCGAGGGCCTGGGCTACGTGAAGCTCGCCAGCGCGGAGCTCTACGACCCCGCCACCAACACCTGGAGCCCGGCGGGCACGCTGGCGGCGGCGCGCAGCCTGCACACCGCGACCACGCTCGACAACGGCAAGGTGCTGGTGGTCGGGGGCGCCGCCGACAACGGTTCGGTCGCGACGGCGGAGCTGTATTCGCCCGCGACCAACACCTGGACGTCCGCCGGGACGCTGTCCGCCGCGCGCCAGCAGCACGTCGCGCTGCGCATGCCCAGCGGCAAGGTGCTGATCGCCGCCGGCTGGCCCAACACGATGACCACCGCCGAGCTCTACAACCCGGTCACCAACACCTGGAGCCTCGCGGGCAACCTGTCGACCGGGCGCAGCATGCCCAGCGGCGCGCTCGCCGGCAACGGCGTCGCGGTGATCGCCGGCGGCAAGTCGGCGACGTACGTGGTGCTCGCCAGCAGCGATCTCTACAGCGAATGAGCGAAGGCAGGCGCAGGGCGGTTCGCCGCCCTGCGCCTGTTGCGAACGCATGTCGCCCGCGCGATCGCAAGCCCGGTCGCGATCAGCGCTGGTGCTGGGTGATGCTGCCGGTGACCTTCGTCCAGCGATCGTTGAGCCACAGCACGGTGCCGTCGACGAGGTCGGCGGTCTTGTCCGGGCCCATCTGCGAGCGGCGGCAGTACAGCGTGCCCACCGGCGACAGGCCGACCATCATGCTCCACACCAGCACGTCCTCGAACAGGTCGATGAAGCTGAAGCCCAGGCAGACGAAGCCGTCGGTGTGGCCCCACAGGTTGCTGCCGCGCCAGGTGCCGATCGGCCACGGGATCACGGTGAAGTTGGCGAAGTGGAAAGAGCCTCCGCTGGTCGAGACGTCGTAGGTCACGTTGACCGGCACCGGGTCCGGGCCGCCCTTCAGCGGCATCGCCGCCTTCGCGTTCATGGGTGCGGGCGCGAACGCGACCGCGTGGGCCGCGCCGGTGGCCGGCTCGCGCAGTTCGCCTTCCCATCCCCCCTCGCGACGCACGCCGGCGAGATGCAGGGCCTGCGCATGGCCGCGACCGACCAGCGCGACATCGAGGCGTTCGCCGTCGGCACGGCCTTCGACCGCGAACGACAGCGGCGCGTCGCCGGTGGACAGCGCGGCGAACCCGCGCGCGACGCCGTCGTGGAGACCAGGCTTGTCCAGGCACAGATCGATCCTGCGGCCATCGGCCAGCGCGGCCCGCCAGCATGCGAAGAGATCGGAAAACGGAAGGGAAGCACCCACCTGCATGAAACGCTCCTTGTGGAATGAGGGAAGTCCGTGTCGCCGCCCGGTCGTCCAGGCGGACGACACGGCGCGCGATCATCGCCGATGCAGGCGGACGGCGGCAACGGTGGCGGCCACGGCGGGCGACCACGGAGCGCGGGACGACGCACAAGGAAATCCGGGCACCGCGAGGCGGTGCCCGGCGCCCATGGGAAGGGCGAGAGACGGATCGCGGCGCATGCCGCTGCGCTCGGGATCGGTGATGCGGATCGGCCGCGCCGTCGACGACGATCATGGCGACGCGTCATCTCACGCATCGCGACGCGCGGCGGGCCGAGTGAGGCTCAGGGCGTGCTCACGGCGTGGTCAGATGCCGCAGGCGATCGAGCACCGAGCGCAGCTCCTGCAGGATCTGCTGCTGGCGCGCGGCCTCCTCGGCGTGGCGGGCCTCCGCCGCGGCGATGTTCGCCTGGCAATGCGGGCAGGTGACCTCGTGCGGCCAGACGTACTGCGAACAGCTCCGGCACAGCGCGAGCTTCGGCAGCGGGGCCTCCGCGGTGCGCACCGGCACGAACGGCTCGCACGCCTGCGGCGTCGCCACGACCTCGCGGCCCGGGATCGGCGTCTCGACCAGCTCGAAACGGCCGATCGCGAACGGCTTGTCGGGCGCCGGCGCGACCTTGCGGATCGTCTCGTGGATGCCGCGCTTCTCCAGTTCCAGCGCCCGGTAGTGGCAGTAGGGATTGTTGCCCGGCTTGCCGAACAGCGAATCGGATGTCCAGGTGCAGCCGCCGCGGCAGACGTCGGCGTAGTAGCACGTGCGGCAGAAGCCCCACAGCGACTCGATGTCGCGCAGGCGGCCGAAATGCAGCTCGGGCGAATGGTTCCACAGGTCGGCGACGGTGTCGTCGCGCACGTTGCCGCCGCCGTAGCCTTCGGTCGCCAGCGACGGGCAGCCCTTGATGGTGCCGTCGGCTTCCAGCCCGATCACGTTCTGCCCGGCGGCGCAGCCGCTCCAGTGCAGGCGCTCGTCGCCGAAGCCGCGCCACAGGTGTTCGTACGGACCGAAGTAGCCGAGGTTGTTGCCGAAGGTCAGCAGGAAGTTGCGCGACACGCCCTCGGTGTAGAGCCGCGCCAGCAGCGGCATCAGTTCGAGGATGCGGTACGGCTGCAGCAGCAGGTGGTCATTCTCGACCGCGTTGCCCATGGCGACCGTGATCTGCAGTTGCCAGTGGCTGGCGCCGACCGCGATGAGCCTGTTGAACAGCGGCTCGAGCTGGTCGATCGTCTCGGCGCCGATCTGCGTGTTGCAACTGGCGCCGAGGCCGAGTTCCTTCGCGGTCTCGATCGCGCGGATGCCCTCCTGCCACGCGCCCTTCACGCCGCGGACGCGATCGTGCAGGTCCTCCATGCCGTCCAGCGACACGCCGATGCCGAACAGCCCCGCGCGCTTGCCGTCTTCCAGCCGCTTGCGGGTGAGCGCGCGCGCCCCGGTCTGCATGCCGCAGCGGATGCCGTGGTGCGCGATCCGCTCGACCAGTTGCAGCCAGTCGCGGCGCAGGTAGGCCTCGCCACCGATCAGGGTGATCTCGCGGGTGCCGAGCGCGGCGAGCTGGTCGATCACCGACAGCGCCTCCTCGGTGTTCAGCTCGTTGGGCCGGCGCTTGCCCGCGCGCGACCCGCAGTGCTGGCACTTGAGGTTGCACGACAGGGTGATTTCCCAGACCACGTGCACCGGCACGTGCCGGTTGAGGTCGTCGAGGTTGCGCGCGCGCACCGGTTGCGGCATCGCCAGTTCGTCCATCTGCAAGCTCCTCCAATGCGCTGTCGCGAGACGCCATGCCTGGCGGTCGCGGACCGTCCAGGCACGGCAGGGCGACCGCCGCCCGTCGCTGCGCGGGGCGGCCGGTCACGCGGAGAGACCGCGACGTGCGATCAGGACTTGCCGGCGTTCAACTGCGCCAGCAGGCCTTCGGCGACTTTCGTCAGCCGCTCCACCTCGGCCTGGTCGCCGCGATCCTTCGCCTGCTGGATCGCCAGGCCGTACGGCGTCACCGACACCGCGCCGGTCTCCGGATTGGCGATCATCTGCGCATAGGCGGCGATCTCGCCCTTGATGCGCCCGATCTCGGCCTGGTCGCCGCGCGCCAGCGCGTCCTGGATGGTGACCGCGTACAGCGGCCGGATCACGCCGCCCTGCGCGGCCAGCGCCTTCTCCACCTGCGGCAGCAGGCGCGCGACGTCGGCCGCGTCGGACAGGAACTTCACCGCGTCGTCGCGGGCCTTCTGCAGATCGGCCACCGCGCCGCTCTTGAGCGCGTCCTGCATGGCGATGGCGTACATCGGAATGAAATGCGGGTTCGGGGTCGACATCGGTCATCTCCGTCTTCGATGAAAAGAACGAATCCACCAGTTCCTTGTCTGGGAACATCTCTCGTGAGCCGGGAATGCAGCGGGGGCCGGTCCATGCCCAAAGAGGAACTGCACGAGGGTCGGGAGAGCGGCATCGCGCGCATCGGATCGGCAACGCGGAACGTCGACAGCCCCCTGTCGGAAACCTGCACCCTGTCCATGGCGCCATGCGTGAACGCATGCAGCGACGCGTTCGTGTCCAAGTTTCCAGCGGCCAATCTAGGCCGCTGCGTTCGGCGCTGTCAAGGCGAATCGCAATGAGGGCGATTGTTGAGTTGAATGCACGCGGTATACGCGGTTTCCGCGCTGATTTCCGATGGTTTCCGCGCCTTTCGATTGACGATGCCGATCGCTGACATCGATCGCCGGCCATGATCGCCAGCGACGATCGCTGGCCCAAGGCCGCGGCCAAACGCACCCGGGCACCGCGAGGCGGTGCCCGGCGCCCATGGGATGGGCATGAGAACGTTCGCGGAAGAATTACTGCGGGCAGAACTGCTGCACTTCGTAGTACGACAGCTCGGAGGCGACCACGCTCCAGCCCAGGCCCTGCACGAGGCCGCTGGCGTCGACGTACGAGGCGTTGATGCCGACGCCCGGGTATTGCCCCACCGAGACCGTGCCGTAGAGGCTCTTGGCGCCGGTCTGGGCGTTGTAGGCGTTGACCGCGGTGGGGAACCGCGAGTTGGCCGGCGCGTTGCTCACGAGCTTGCTCAGCGCACTGACGTCGAGATCGAACACGAACTGGATGTTGTTGGTCCAGTACGCGTTGACCGCGGTCGGGTAGTACGTGGGCTTGGAGCTCCAGTAGTGGTTGATCACGCGCTGCTGGCACAGCACGGGGTCGGGGGTGGCGGTCAGGGCGTTGAGGCGCCCGAGCGACTGCCAGCCGGCAGCGGAAGCGGAACCGGAAAACAGCAGCGCAACGAACACGGCGAGGCACACACGCTTCATGAAAGCTCCTTGTCTGATGGGGGATCACCGCACCGGCGGCGTGTCTGCCGGGCGAAGGACATCATGCATGGAGGGCGTCTCGCGGTTGGAGACTGGGCGTGCGGTGTCGAGGGACGACGTGCCGTGTTGGCTCACGGGTCGCATCGCGACGGAGACTGTCGCGTCCCGGCGGCACGCCATGGCGGATCGAGACCCGCCCTACAACACCAGCGGGGCGTAGGGCGGGTCTTGACCCGCCTTACGGTTTTCATACGGCGGCAAGAGCGTCACCCGCTCCACACGGCTGACAACCAAAGTTTGCAGCGCCTTGTGCCACGCAATATGCATCTTTGGCACGCGCTCCCGCAGCAGATTTTCCGCCAGCGAAAAGTCCCCGTTCTCTCGGGCGATGTTCGCGCGCAGCAGCCAATGCGCTTCTTCGTTCATGTCCAGAAGACCGAGCAAGGCACGGACGTTTTCGATCTCGAACGGGGTTCGTGCCATGTGGCCGACCCATGCCTTGTCCACACCCCGATACGGATCGTTCGAGAGCCAATACAACGACAGCCTGACCCCAAATTCTTCGGAGGCGCCTTGCGGGATCCGGTCAGCCAGTTCGGAAGGATGGCCCGGGGACTGCAACCATGGCGCATTCAGTTGCTCTGGCGGGCCAGGCGCTTCGATCGTGGACGCGCGCAATTCGCAAATCGCTCCACCGCGCAGGAGTTCTGCGTGGAATCTCAGGGCGTCCTCTTCACGACGGATCGGCGGCAAATCGGTTGGCAGCGTCGAGAGGCGTGACTTGATCTCGAAGAGGCTCCAACCGAATCTGGCACGCAAATTCTGCATGATCTTCAGAGGCGCCTCACCCAGCGCGATCAACCGGATTTCGTGATCGAATACACCGCGGTTGATCCCGCCGAGTTGGTGTAATGCGGATTTTCGATGCAGCGTGCCGCAACATGCGCAGCGGACGTACGACGGAACATCGGGCCACGCATGACCGCCGTCATCCGTCCAGACCGGTGTCATGCCCATGGTGATCGATGTCAGCACCCAACTGCGATTGAGGCCATCGCACTCGGGGCAACGCAGGATGATCTCGGCGGCAGACGTCATGGGACGACTCGAAATGCAGCGGGAGCACAGATTTTCCGGGCGCGAGCGATGCCCGCGCCCGGAACACCCTCACGCAGCGCCGTCGAGCGGCACCAGGCGGCTGTCGGCATCGTAGCGTAGCCTTCCCCGTCAAGTGGACAGTGCAAAAGGAGAATTTTCCCGCTCGCGGGATGCGCGATAGACGCTCGGCGGCAGGTTCCCGAGCGACTCGTGCGGGCGTTCGTCGTTGTAGCGTTGCAACCACTCCTCCGTGA
>JAEKKX010000017.1 GCA_019510125.1 Lysobacterales bacterium | reverse complement strand
TGCCAGCGGCCAAGGATCCATCGACCGCGATCGCGCGGGAGGTTCGAACCACCGCCCGGCCGGGCAGCCCACCTGTATCGGCGAGCCGCACTACCGGCTGTCCGGCGGACAAACCCTCTCCACGCGGCGCGCCGGAGAGTTCTGGCTGCTCGAGGCGTCGGACGGCACGCACGTTCAAGTGCGGCAGGTGCCGCGGGGCCAGAGCCGACAGGTGGCAGCAATCGGCGCGATCGCCGCCCAGGTGGACGCGCACCGCGTGGGCGTCTACCTGGACGGCCGGGTGTTGATCGACGGCAAGGTCTTGGCGTGGACCGGCCGTTTCCATCAACAGGCGCTCGGACAGGACGCAGTGGTGGGCATCTGGGGCCCGCGGGAGCGGCCGTCCCAGGTGGCCGTCATGTGGCGCAACGGGCGGACGCTGCGGATACACCTGAGGAGCAGCTGGTTCGACGTTGAGACGAACTGGGCGCGTGGAACCTCCACGGCGACCGATCGGGGCCTCATCGGCCAAGCGTCCAGCAAGTCGGATGGGGCGCTCATCGGCATGGACGGTCGGCAAGGACAACTCGCGAACCCCAAGTAGGGGGACGCGTTCGTCGCCGGCTGGCGCATTCGAGCCAAGGAGAGCCTGTTCGACTACGGTCCGGGCGAGTCGCTGGCAACTCTCGGCCTGCGCGGGTTTCCGGAAAAGCCGGCCAAGCCGACGCGCGAGGTCCTGGAGAACGCGCGTGCTGCGTGCGCCGCCGCAGGGGTGCCGGCCGACCGTCTGGAAGCGTGTGCGTTCGATCTGGCTGGACCGGGTCCAAGGAGTTCCTGGTGTCGCACCTGCCGCTCCCTGCTGCTTCCCCAAAGCCATCTCCAGAGCCCAAGGCGGCGCCGTTGGGCACATACCCGGCCCTGTTCACGCCAGACATCGCCAATCCACTACAGACGTTGCCGAACGGAAAGCGCTTCGACGTGAGCATCGGTGCCGGCGAGCAGCGCACCTATCGAATCGATGCGAAGCGCGGCGACCCGCCAGTCTTCTTGAACGTCATCTCCAACAACCTGTCTTGCGTCGCCGAAGAGGTCGACGGGTCGAAGCCTGCTTACCAGCTGTTCGACGCGAAGGGACGGGCTATCTCGAAGGCCAAGCCGATGTGCGCGGACCTTTTCACTGCTGACGTCGAGGAAGGCGAATATTACTTGATCATCAAGGGGGCGAATGGGAGTGGAGAGGTGGAAGTGAGCCTAGAAGCTTGGGCAAGCTAACTGACAGGCGCAGGCCGGACTAATCATACATAGAAGAGGCGGAATTCGCTTTGTGATGACGGTGCCGGTAACATGTAACAAGGAGTTAAAAGACAGGCGAGTAGGCGAGACAAAATTAGTATAAAACATTACTGACTAGGAATTTCATGGAATGAAATACGAATCCGTTGAGAATCTGAAAGAAGAAATTTTTCGAGAATTAATTCTCAAACCAGATAATCCAACATCAGGGCAAAGGCACACGGCCTTTGGAAAGCGAACTTCATCGCATCCAAGAAAAAGTGAAGGAACGCTTCCGATCGCACTTGGTATCTGTCACACAGACACTCCTAATGACTTCAGCTTGGCAGTGAGAATTCAACATCCAAGAGTGTTAGAAAATCACGTAGGCATCATTAGTGAAATTGCGCGGAGGGCGCGCGGAGAAGTAGACATAGGAATTTTGGAAAGGCTATCGATCCGCAGCAGATTCGCCACTTCAATGCCGATGACCAAGCGCTTCCGCCCGTTGTTAATTGGTAGCAGTATCGCAAATCAAAATGTCAATGCCGGATCAATTGGTCTTTTTCCTTGGTCAAAAATCCATCAGAAGCGAGTCATACTATCCTGCCGACATATACTTGAAGACATGAAGGGATCTGGCTCGAGTGAAATCTATCAGCCAGGTCCATATGGCAATGGCTGCAACCTAGACGCTATTGGCTCACTTTTAGAATCCAGCCCGATTGACTTCACTGGAAATACAAACCACACCGATGCCGCGATCGCAGAAATTCACGAAGGAATTTCAATCAGTGACAATTCTGTTTGCGCGCCTTTTTCAAAAAATAAATTAAAAATATTAATCATTCGCAAACCACCGAGATCCACTTCGTTACTTAAAAATAAGAAGAAAGTTTACAAGATTGGAAGAACAACATGCCTTACATCCGGATATGTGAAATCAGAGAAAGTCGATAGACTTGAGATTGATTTCGATGGAAAAACTGCAATCTTCGGTAGATGCATGGAAATCGTAGGCGATAGAATACTCCGGCCATTTTCAGCTAGCGGGGACAGTGGATCGGTAGTCTTTGATGAAGATGGAGTAGCATTCGGCCTTATATTTTCAGGCACAGCGCTTTCCACTCGGATGTTCAGAACTGACGTTACTTATGCTAACAACCTATTAGATGTTTTTAGTCATTTTCAGCTTGAGATATAGACGATTCAATTTTTTTTGCTAAGTTCATGCTATGAAAAAATTTCATTTCTTCGCTTCATATGAGACTGCCGATGAGGTGAAGCCTCTCGTCTACGAAATCGTTTCTAAGGTCGCTCGAGTCAGCGGAATTAGCATTATTCGATCGCCTTTCGCCTACTCGATTATGGTCAATTTGACTGGCGGTCCAGTAGGTGGATTGCCGAAAAGAGCGAGAGGTGTTCGCATTGTTTACCGCTATTTTGCGAGGCCTCAAATCCGAGCTCTTAGTCAATAGACGTCAGAAAATCGCTAATTGAGAACTTGACTTGTTGGCAGGGTTATCGAGTGGCACGCCGTGAAACACCAAAAGCGTTCCGCAGGCATTTCCAAGGGAAGGAAAATTTCCTTGTTTCGATGGCTGGCCATCTAGCGGCGAAGGTCACCGGCAGGCTACAATGTGCGGACACAAGACAGGACACACTCTTGGTTTGTCTCCTCTAGGAGAATCAAGGGCTTAGGATCGAAGTCGATCCCATCCCCCTCTCTCCGCCAAATTCCGCAAGTGATGCGTCGCAACAGACGCAACGTCTATGGTGGCCCCGTCGGCCCCTCGCGACGCTAGGTCGAAAACCCCGCCAGGGCCGGAAGGCAGCAACGGTATCGACTGATGCGGGCGCCGAGGTCAGTCGGCGGGGCCATCGCCATTCATGGGCGACGCCCATGCATCCCGAAGATCGCGGTGCGAACTTCAGTCCCCCGACTCGCCGAAGGCGGAAGATCGGCCGTCGCCCCCATTCTTCCATGCGGACGCAGCGAACGACCCGCGTGTCCCGAGCGAGGCGCCGCATGAACCGCGCTGCATCGTGCGCGTCGGCCGTGGCGACGGCCCGAATGTCGCCCGCTATTCCTCGCCGGGCTGGCGCGGATGCAGCCACGCCGCATCGCCCTCGGCGTAGCGTTCGTGCTTCCAGATCGGCACCCGCGCCTTCGTTTCGTCGATGATCCAGCGGCAGGCCGCGAACGCGGCGTCGCGGTGCGCGGCGCTGACGCCGACCCAGACCGCGAGGTCGCCGACGGCCAGTTCGCCGACGCGGTGCACGCACGCCGCATCGGCGATGGCGAAGCGTTCGAACGCCTCGTCAACGATCCGCGCGCCTTCGGCCTCGGCCAGCGCGACGTAGGCCTCGTAGCGCAGGCCGAGCGCGGCACGACCGTCGTTGTGGTCGCGCACCCAGCCCTCGAAGCTCGCGTAGGCGCCCGCCTCCGCGCGCAGCAGACGCGCGCGCAGCGGCGCGATCTCGAACGGGGCGTCGGCGATGGCGAAGCGGGTCATGCGGGACATCCCTCGGGTGCTGGATGTGTTGCCATCCGTGGCGCGAACGCGCGGGCTTGCGGACCGCTCGGCCCGCCCTGCCATGGACGGGCGTTCGCGGTCATGCGCGGCAGTGCCGCGCAAACGTGGCCGCTCACCCGCCCGACACCGGCGGGATGAACGCGACTTCGGCGCCCTCGCCCGGCACGTCGTCCCAGCGCGCGAACGCGCCGTCGATCGCCACGCGGAGGCGTTCGACCGGCAGCGCGAAGCCATGCCGTTCCCGCAGGGCGGCGTACAGCGCCCGCAGGTCGCCGTCGTGCGCCACGGTTTCGCGATCGACCCCCGCGGCGTCGCGCAGGCTCGCGAAATACAGCACCGTCACCGCGGTCATCGCGTCGCGTCCTCGACCACGCCGACATCGCGCTTGCCGCCGCGCTTGCCGCGCAGCTTCGCCGGGCCCAGCACGATCGCGTGCGACAGCGCCTTGCACATGTCGTAGACGGTCAGTGCGGCCACGGTAGCGCCGGTCAGCGCCTCCATCTCGACGCCGGTGCGATGCACGGTCTTCACGGTGCAGACGATCTCCAGCGCGCGCGCGGTCTTCCAGTCGATCGCGAAGCGGATGCCGTCGATCGGCAGCGGATGGCAGAACGGGATCAGTTCGTGGGTGCGCTTGACCGCCAGCGTGCCGGCGACGACCGCGGTGTCGACCACCCCGCCCTTCGCGCTCCTCAGTCCGTTCCCGCGCAATTGCGCGGCGACCGACGCCGGGAACACGACGCGGCATTCCGCGGTGGCCGCGCGCGCGGTCGCGGCCTTGGCGGACACGTCGACCATCGCCGGGCGGCCATCGGCATCGAGGTGGGTGAGCGACGATTTCGACCGTTTCGACATGCTCACCCGCCCACCAGGAACATTTCGACCCGGCGTCGCGACGGACGCGGACCGGCGCGCAGTTCGCTGTAGCGATCGCCGCGGGCCTGCCACAGATCGGCCAGGCGGCGATCGAAGCCGGCGTCGTCGCCCAGCCACGGACGCAGGTCGGCGCCGTCGGCGGCGAACAGGCAGGTGAACAGGCGGCCGTCGGCGGACACGCGGGCGCGGTGGCAGTCGCCGCAGAACGGCGCGCTGATCGAGCTGACGAAGCCGACCTCGCCGGCGCCGTCGTCGAAACCGTAGCGCGCGGCCACTTCGCCGCGGTATTGCGGATCGAGCGCATGCAGCGGCCAGCGCGCGTGGATCGCGTCGCGCAGGTCGGCCGAGGGCACCACGCGGGTGGCGTCCCAGCCGTTGCAGGTGCCGACGTCCATGTACTCGATGAAGCGCATGACGTGGCCGCGCTCGCGGGCGAAGGCGACCAGCGGCAGCACGTCGGCGTCGTTGACCCCGCGCTGGACGACGCAGTTGAGCTTGACCTGCGCGAAGCCGGCGTCGCCGGCAGCGTCGAGCCCGCGCACCACCCCGGCCAGGTCGCCGCGTCCGCCCGAGAGCGCGGCGAAGCGCGCCGGATCGAGCGTGTCGAGGCTGACCGTGAGCCGGTGCAGCCCGGCGTCGCGCAGCGCCCGGGCCTGGCTCGCCAGCAGGCTGCCGTTGGTGGTCAGCGCGATGTCATCGAGGCCGTCGATCGCGGCCAGTCGCGCGACCAGGTCCGGCAGTCCGCGCCGCAGCAGCGGCTCGCCGCCGGTGAGGCGCAGCTTGCGCACGCCCGCGCGCGCGAACCCGCGCACGAGCCGTTCGATCTCGTCGAACGACAGCCGCGCCGCAGAATCGAGGCCGTGGTCGTCCGGCACGCGGTCCGCCGGCATGCAGTACGGGCAGCGGAAATTGCAGGCCTCGATCACCGACAGGCGCAGGTCGCGCAGCGGACGCCCGAGGGCGTCGCGCGATGCATCGGCGGGGCGCGGCAAGGCGTTCATCGACGGGAAGATACGCGGTTCACGCCGGAACGGAGGCGCCGTCGGCGACGCCGGTTGCGTCGAACGGTTCCGCCCGCGCGGCGGTGGGTTCGGCCAGCGGCAGGACCTCGCCCGGATCGGCGACCCGGTAGCCGCGCGCCTTCAGCGCCTGGCCGTCGGCGCGGCTGGCGTAGTGGTAGAGCACGCAGCGCGACAGCAGGTCGGGATCGTATTCGCGTTCGAGGTCCTCGATGCCGCTGTGCGACGGGTTGCCGCGCAGCGCGCAGTCGTGGGCGACGAGTTCGCCGGCGTCGGCCATCTTCGCCAGCGCCTCGGGGATCGGCCGGGTGTCGCCGGTCCAGGCCACGCTGCCGCGCAGGCGCAGGCCCCAGGCGGTGCGCGGCCAGTGGTGGCGGGTCTCGAAGGTCTCCAGGCGCACGCCGTCGTGCCAGAAGGCGTCGCCGACCGGGATCACCTGGAAGGCGTCCCAGAAGTTGGCGCCGCCCTCGGCCAGCACGTTCGGGTAGTCGCCGACGCGCTGGTGCAGCAGGGGCACCAGCGGCGCGGGCACGTACAGGCGCGGCCGTTCGCCGTGGCCGCCGAACATCGCGTCGACGAACAGGCGCTCGAAGCCGGCGACGTGGTCGAGGTGGGTATGGGTGACGAACAGCGCCCGCGGCGCCTCGCCGTAGTGCGCGAGGTAGGCGCTGAGCCCTTCCGCGCCGCAGTCGATGGTCAGCCACGGGCGGCCGTGGCGCTCGATCGTCGCCATCGCCGAACCCAGTTCGACCGCGGACGCGTTGCCGACGCCCTGGAACCGCAAAGCCCACGTCATGTCGTCGTGCCTATGTCCCGCGCTGCCACTGCGCATCGTACGCGGCGCGGAGCGTGGCGTAATCCCGGTCGACCTCGGCCTCGCTGCGCGCGCCGCGCAGCTTGTGCAGCGAGCGGTGCAGGCGCGCGAGGTTCTTCTCGCGCCAGCCGGTGGCCGGGATGCGCAGCGTGCCGCGGTCCAGGTCGATCGCCCAGCCCCTGCCGGCGGCGTCGAACAGCAGGTTGTGGGCGTTGAGGTCGGCGTGGTCCAGCCCGCCGCGATGCAGCCGGGCGATCAGCTTGCCCGCCTGGGCCCACGGCGCCCCCGCGCCGAGGGCGGCGGCGAGGTCGGCCAGCGAGGTGACGCCTTCCAGCCGTTCCAGCAGGATGCCGGCGTAGTACCACGGGCCTTCGCGCCAGTAGATGGCGGCGATCGGCTGCGGCACCGGCAGCTTGCGGCGCTGCGCCTCCCGCAGCAGCCGGAATTCGGCGAAGCTGCGGGTGCGATTCGCGCCGCGCCACAGATAGCGGGCCCGGGTGAGTTTCGCGACCAGTCCGCCGCGCAGGTACAGGCGCAGGACCGCCGGGCCGATGGCGGGATGTTTCGTGCCCGCGCCCGGGCTGCCGTCGAGGAACCACGCGCCGCCGCGGCCGCCGCTGCCGACCCGTTCGGCGCGGTCGCCCCACCACGCCGGATCGAACCACAGCGGCAGCACCGACTTCGCGCCGGCTTGCCGCAGCAGCGAGGCGTCGAACAGAATCGCACCACCCGGTCCGGATCCGTCCGCGCTGCGGAAGGGCGTCAGGCTTTCGCTGGCGTCGAAGGCGACCATCTTCCGAGTCTATCAATTGCACGCCGCCAGACCCCAATCGATCTGCCTCCTCCGCCTGTCCGCGCTCGGCGATGTGACCCACGTCCTGCCGCTGGTGCGCACCCTGCGCGCCGCCTGGCCCGAGGTCGCGCTGACCTGGGTGATCGGCCGCGGCGAGCAGAAACTGCTCGATGGCCTGCCGGGCGTGACGTTCCTGGTCTACGACAAGAAGACCGGCCTAGCCGGCATGCGGGCGCTGCGTCGCGCGCTGGCCGGGCGCCGTTTCGACGCGCTGCTGCAGATGCAGGTGGCGGCGCGCGCCAACCTGCTGTCGGCGTTCCTGCCGGCGCGGCGGCGGATCGGCTACGACCGCGCGCGCTCGAAGGACCTGCACGGGTTGTTCATCAACGAGCGCATCCCCGACCGGCCGGGCATCCACGTACTGGACGCGCTCGGCAGCTTCTGCGAACCGCTGGGGCTGCGCCAGACCGAGGTGGCCTGGGACCTGCCGGTGCCGGAGGACGCCCACGCCTGGGCCCGCGCGCAGTGGCCGGACGACGGCGTGCCGACCCTGGCGATCTCGCCGTGCTCCAGCCACGCCCTGCGCAACTGGCGCGCCGAGCGCTATGCCGCGGTCGCCGACCACGCCCGCGACCAGGGCTGGCGGGTGGCGCTGCTCGGCGGCCGCAGCGCGCTGGAGCGCGACACCGCCGACGCGATCCTCGCGGCCATGCGCCCGCCCGCGCAGGCGGGCGGCGCGGGCGCGGTGCTCGACCTGGTCGGCAAGGACACGCTCAAGCAACTGCCTGCCCTGCTCGCCCGCGCCGACCTGCTGATGACCCCCGACTCCGGCCCGATGCACATCGCCAACGCGATGGGGACGAAGGTCCTGGGCCTGCACGCCGCCAGCAACCCGCGCCGCAGCGGCCCCTACTCGGACGTGCGCTTCTGCGTCGATCGCTACGACGCCGCCGCGCGCAAGTACCGCGGCCGCCCGGCCGCCGAGCTGAAATGGGGGACGAAGATCGAACACGACGGGGTGATGGACCTGGTGACGGTCGAGGACGGCATCGCCGCGTTCGAACGCTACCGGGCCTTCCGCGCCGGCGCCTGAGCGCACGCCGCCGGCGCGCGTTCCGGCCCCGTGGCCGCCGCAGCGAGAAACCCCCGCGGGCTGGCGCTCCGCGGGGGCTGGGTCCGATCCGGGTCGTCGAGGCGGTTTCCGTCCATGGTCACCGCGCTTCGACCGTGTTCTGCCCATCGGATCCATCCGATGGCGGGTCCTTCCAGGCCGTTGGCGCATCCTGCGCCGAACGAACGCGACCCTGGTCCAGAGGATCGCGCCGCCCCTTGCGGGGCCAGCACGTGGCATCTCCTTATGCCTGCGGCGACTTCCGGCGGGCGGAAGCTCCGGGATCCGGGGTCCTCTTGCGGGGACCGACGCGATCCGTGTCGTGCGGGACCAAAGGTAGGCGTGCTCGATGACGTTGTGAAGCCACCCCTCGACCGGAATTCGGCCAATCCCGGTCACCTACACCGGAAAACACCGGGATTCACGCCATGCAATGTGCAAGCCGCTACCGATAGTGAACTGGGTAGCGTGAATTTCGTTGTCAGGGTGAGCAATGTTGTCAGTTAGCAAAGTGTGCGCAAACGAGACGCCGATCACAGCGGATTCGGCCAGCCACATGGTGCCGGACGGGGGGTGATCGCTCGTGTCCACGGCATGATCTTCGCCTCCGCGTCGCGGGGACGGCCGGGGACCCGGGCACGATCGCTCCGCCCTCGAATCGAGAGGAGGGGTGCGTTCGGCGGCAGGCTGTGGAGCCAGGCAGGGGGAAACCGCGAGGCCGGGCGAGATGTCCACGGCGAGCGGATCGGCGGGACCGCCGGCGAAAGGGGCCGGGGCCCGTGCGCAACCGCCCCGCTTCAGGGCGCGGCGTGCCCGGCGCGGTAATCCTGGTAGGACTTTTCCTCGACGTAGGACGAGCCGAGGGCGAGGTTGATGTCCTTCTTGATCCGCGCGCGCTCGTCGTTCTCGAAGTACACGCTGCGGGCGAGGCGCACGAACTCCTCGTCGAAGGCCTGCGCCTTCTCCTTGATGCGGATGTCGTCCTCGATCACCCACAGGCGCTCGTTCACGGCCTTGAGCTCGGCGCGCAGGCGGGCGATGTCGTGGCCCGCGGCCGGGTGCGCCATCCAGGTCTTCTCCAGCGCCGAGAGTTCGTTGCGCACGTTGGCCAGCTTGGCCGGGTCGGTCATGCGTTCGGACTTGATCTGCAGGATCGCGATCTTGTCGAGCAGTTCGCCGAAGGAAACGGGGACGAGGATTTCGGACATGGCGGGCGGGACGGGGAGCGGGAAGACGGCGCCCAGTGTACGCGCCTTGTCGGCGGGCGCCCGGCCTCGGTATGATGGCGCCCCCGCAGCGTGGGGCCCGACGGCCCGCGCGGCAGCCCCTTCCGGAGAGGTGGCAGAGCGGTTGAATGTACCTGACTCGAAATCAGGCGTACGTTAATAGCGTACCGAGGGTTCGAATCCCTCCCTCTCCGCCACTTTCGCCGTAACGCCGTCCCCCGCTCCGTCGGGATCCGGCGGCTACGGTCCGCGTCGCCACCGGCCCCGCGACCATGCTGGTGCAACGCCGGCAACGCGGACCCGCCGAAGCGTCTCCTGCACGCGCCCCGGCCGACGTCCCGACCCGCATCGACGCCATCGCCTCCCGTCGCGACGCTTCTTCGCTGCGCGTGGGCATGGCGTGCGCCCGCGGCCCGCTGCTCGCGATCCGCTGGCGAAGACCGTTCCGGTTGACTTGGGTCAGGGGCAGGCGCGGCGATGGACGTTAGCCTGCGGGCGATCCCGATTTCCCGCCCCGCCATGGCTTCCCTCCCACGCTTTCCCGGCGTCCTGCCGTTCACGGCCGCGCCGCACCGGGTCATGTTCTTCATCGGTGCGATCAACGTGATCGCCGCGATGGCCTGGTGGTTCGCGCATCTCGCCGGGCTTTCCACCGCGGTCCAGCCGCGGCTCCCGCCGCTGTGGCTGCACGCGTTCCTGATGCAGTACCAGGTGCTGCCGGCCTTCATCTTCGGCTTCCTGCTGACCGTGTTCCCGCGCTGGATGGGGCTGGGCGAGGCGGCCCGCTGGCACTACCTGCCGGTCGGCCTCGGCCTCCTGCTCGGCCAGGCGACGACGCTCGCCGCGGCGTTCACCGGCTCGGCGCTGCTGCTGTACTTCGGCTGGGTCTACACCTGCGCCGGCTGGCTCGGCGCGATGGCGATCCTCGCCGGCTGGCTGGTCAAGGCGAAACGGCCCGACCTGCACGCGCGCTCGGCGTTCGCCGCGCTGCTGGTCGGACTGGCCGGCGTGGTCGCCTTCGGCGTTTGGCTGCACGGCGGCTCGCCGTGGTGGCTGCAGAAGATGGCGGCGATCGGCAGCGTCGGCGTGCTGATGCCGATCTACGCGACGGTCGCCCATCGCGTCTTCCCGTTCTTCGCCGGCAACGTGATCCCGGGATACGCGCCGTGGCGTCCGGCGTGGATCCTGCGCGTGCTGTGGGCGCTGACCGCGGTGCACGTGCTGGCCGAACTGGCCGGACTGCCGCTGCTGCGCGGCGTCGCCGACGCCGCCCTCGCCGGACTGGGACTGGTCGTGCTGTCGCGCTGGTGGCCGCGCGGCAGGATGCCGCCGCTGCTGGCGGTGCTGTTCGTCGGTCTGTCGTGGTGGCCACTGGCGATGACCCTGTACGCCTGCGACGGCATCCTCCAGGGCCTCGGGCTCGGCCCCGGACTGGGCCGGCTGCCGCTGCACGCGCTTGCGGTCGGCTGTTTCGGCACCCTGCTGGTGGCGATGGTCACCCGGGTGACCGCCGGGCATTCGGGGCGTCCCCTGGTGCTCGGTCCGCTCGGCGCCTTCGCCTTCATCGGCATGAACCTCGTCGCGCTGGTCCGGCTGGCCGCGGACCTGATGCCCGATCCGCCGCTGTGGTGGGCGATCAGCGCCGCGGGCTGGCTGGTCGCGTTCCTGCCGTGGGTGGCCAGGAATCTGTGGATCTACCTCACGCCGCGCGCCGACGGCCGGCCCGGCTGAGCGACGCATCCGCGCTGCGCCAACGATGATCGGGCGCTCGTCGTCCCGCGCGCGCGGGGTGCGCGCGGCGGCGCGGCTCGGAGACGCGACAACCGATTGATCTCACGGTCCTTTGCAGGCACCCTCTGCGCACGGCGATGCACGACGCGATCGCCGCGCCCATCGACTGCCCGCCATGGACTTCATGCCATCGAAGTCCCGGCCGCTTCGATGCACGCGATGCATCGCACGTCGTCATGGCCCCCTCCCGCACGCTCCCGATGCGACCGTCCGTCCGGTTCGTTCCGGAAAATCCGTATACCCTCCAAACCATGGCTGATTCCCTTCCCCACGGCCGCCGCATGATCGAATTCGGGCACCTGACCCACGCCGGACTGCGTCGCGAGCTCAACGAGGACACCTACTACGGTGACAGCGACCTCGGGCTGTGGCTGGTCGCCGACGGGATGGGCGGGCACGAATACGGGGAAGTCGCCAGCGCGCTCGCGCGCGAGACCATCGTCCGCGAGATCCGCCAGGGCGCCTCGCTGGCGCAGGCGATCCGCACCGCCGACGAGGAGATCATCCGCGCCTCGCGCCAGCGCAGCGACGCTCTGCCGATGGGCACCACCGTGGTCGCGCTGCGGGTCGTCGGCAATCGCTTCGAGGTGGCGTGGGTCGGCGACAGCCGCGCCTACCTGTGGCGCGACGGCAACCTCGCGCAACTCTCGCACGACCACAGCTACGTGCAGGAGCTGATCACTCAGGGCGCGATCACCGTCGACCAGGCGCGCAGCCATCCGCATCGCAACGTGGTCACCCAGGCGCTTGGCGTCACCGAGCCGCACAACCTCAACGTCGAGACCCTCGCCGGCGACCTGCGCCCGGGCATGCAACTGCTGCTGTGCAGCGACGGCCTGACCGAGGAAGTCGACGACCGCGACATCTCGCAGGTGCTGGCGCACACCGAATGCAGCGCCCAGGAATGCGTCGACGGGCTGGTCGCCGCGGCGCTGGACGGCGGCGGCTCGGACAACATCACCGTGGTGCTGGTGCGCCGCCACTGAAGCCGCGCGGGACGGTCGCCGTCCCCGCTCGTCCGCAGCGGCAATGCGGAAATGCCGATCCCGACGCGGGTGACGCCGCAGCGCCCTCAGCCGCAGCGCGGCAGGGCCTTGCGCAGAGCCGCGTCGCCGCGGACTTCGCAGCGCCAGTCCAGGGCGCCGGTCGCGCCCTGCGCGTCCGGGGTGAGCACGATCGCGCCGTCGCGGCCGAACCGCGAGTCCAGCCGCACGGTGACCGTGCCCTGCGGGCCGAGTTCGATCCCCTGCACCGCCCCGCCCCGGGTCTCCTCGGACACCGGCAGGCCGGCCTCGTCGACGTCGCGCGGCCAGCGGCCGTTGGTCTGGTGGTACTCGGTCAGCGCCACCCGGAACATCGTCGCGCGGCGCACGGCGTCCATTATCAGTGCGGCGCGCTCGTTGTCGCTGATCGGCGGCGTTGCGGCGGCTTCGTCCGCAGTCGCCGCAGCCGCTGGCACGGGCGCCGATGCGGAGGCCGGCGTCGGGGCCTCTGACGCAGCGCCTGGCATGGTCGCGAGCGGTCCGGGCGCGACCGGCGCGGACGCAGCGGCGCGCGGTCGCACCACGAGCCGGTCGTAGGCCAGCAGCGCCAGGAAGCCGCCGACGAGGACGGCGAGCAGAGTCACGACGAACTGTTTCATGCGCAGCGCACCCGGATCGCGAGGCCGTCGAGCATAGACGATCCGCCGGCGCGGCCGCATCGGGCGCCGATTGCCGTCTTTCCTTCACGGACGACACCGGAGGCATCGACATGGGCGCGGAGGGCGCGATGGCCGGCGGCACTCTGCTCGACGTGGTCCTGGCGGTGCTCGCCGCCATCGGCGGCGGCGGCGCGCTGGTGCTCGGCCTCGCCGCATGGCTCGGCAAGGTCTGGGGCGACCGTCTGGCGCAGACCCGGAAATACGCGGGCGAAATCGATCTCGACCTGCGCAAGCGGCGGATCGAGGTCTACGCGCCGCTGTGGCGGGCGACGTCGCTGCTGCCGAAGTGGCCGCGGGACGAGACCGTCACCTACGCGCAACTGGCCCGGCTCGGCCACGAACTGCGCCAGTGGTATTACGAGGTCGGCGGGATGTTCCTCTCGCGCACCACCCACGACGAAGGCTACGGCCCGCTGCAGGGCGCGATCGCCGCGGTGGTCGAAGAGGGCCGCAGCGGACCGCTGTCCCCCGCCGACTACGAGGCGGTGCGCAAGCGCTGCAGTGCGCTGCGCTCGCTGCTGGCGGCCGACCTCGAATCGCGGCGCGACAGCCCGCTGTGACCGGGCCGGCAGCGCCGGCGCGGCGTTCGCTTCGCGTGATCGCCTCAGATCCGCGAGTAGGCCCAGGAGACCATCTTCCCGTCGCGGTACGGCATCACTCCGTGGAACGGACGCGGGTCGTCGTCGAACACCAGCGGCAGGAAGTGGCGGTCGCCGTCCCACAGCGGCAGGTCGAGGATGCGCCCGACCGGCACCCACTCCAGCGTGCCCTCGGGATTCGACGTGAACGGCACGCCGCGGAAGCGTTCGATCAGGAACACGAACCCCAGCCAGTCCTCGCCGTGCTTGCCGAATCCCGGCCAACTGATGGTGCCGCGCAGCGACAGGGATTCGCACTCGATCCCGGCCTCCTCGAAGATCTCGCGCCGCATGCCGGTGACCACGTCCTCGTCGGGTTCGAGCTTGCCGCCGAGGCCGTTGTACTTGCCCAGGTGCAGGTCGCCGGGACGCGCGTTGCGGTGGATCAGCAGCGCCTGCTTGCGATCCGGCGAGAGCACGTAGCCGAGCGTCGCGACGATGGGGGTGTACGGCATGGCAGCATCCGGTGCGAAAGACAAAGTATAGGTCGCGGCCGTCGCGAGGGGTTTGCGCTGCCCCTTCGTCCCGACGGACATCGGCTGCCGACGCACGATCCCGGAATCGGAGACCCGGAGGGCGGCGCGCAGGACGCGCGCCGTTTTTCGACGAGGCAGGACGCCTCGTCGAAAAATCCCGGGCACGTCTCCGACGGCAGATTTGCCCTGGACATCAATGTTTTCTTTGGCGACTTTCTTTGCGCCAAAGAAAGTCGCCCGCGCACCAGCGCGGAAAAGGATTCCGGGCTTTGCCGCAGCCGCATCCAAAGCCCGCATCGGATTCTTTTCCGCTTCACGCAGGATCGACGCCACCGCGGACTCCGGGCGATCGGCACCGTGCCGAAACGGGTCTCTCGCCCGCGGCTCCGGACGGCGGGAGGACGTGCCGCGCGACCCGCCGGATCACGCCACCCGCGCCGCCAGCAGCCGCCGCAGCATCGATTTCAGCGCCAGCGCCTTCACCGGCTTGGGCAACAGCCCGAGCCCGTGTTCGAGCGTGACCCGGCGCACGTCGCCGCTGTCGTCGGCGCTGAGGATCAGCGTCGGACGCGCGCCGAAACGCTGCGCGAGGCGGGCCTGCAGGGCGACCCCGGTGTCGCCGTCGTCGCGGCTGTCGCCGAGGTGGTAGTCGAACAGCCAAAGTGCGGGTTCCGCACCGGCGGCGAGCAGCGCCTCGGCGCCGGCGCCGTCGGCGAAGGCGTCGACCCGGCAGCCCCAGGCCGCGAGCAGGCCGCGCAGCGCCGCCAGCGCCTGCGGGTCGTTGTCGACGATCAGGATGCGCAGGCCCTCGAGCCCGCCCGAGACCGGCGGGGTGTCCTGGTGCGGCGCCGGAATCGTCGGCAGCGACAGCGAGAACACGGTGCCGTGGCCGAGCCGGCTGCGCAGCCGCAGCGGCGCTTCGATCAGCCGGGCGATGCGGTCGGCGATCGCCAGGCCGAGGCCGAGGCCCTGCCCGGCGGCGCCCTCGCCGCGGCGGAACTCCTCGAAGATCGCGCGCTGCTGCGACGCCGCGATGCCGGGGCCGGTGTCGTGCACCTCGATGCGCACGCCGCCGCCTTCCCGGCGCACGCCCAGCAGGACGCTGCCGCGCGCGGTGTAGCGCACGGCGTTGGCGAGGAAGTTCTGCAGCACCCGGCGCAGTAGCTGCGGATCGGCGTGGACCCAGGCGCGGGTGGAACGGCAGCGGAAAACGAGCCCGCGTTCGGCGGCGAGCGCGCGGAATTCCGAGGCCAGCGGGTCGAGCACGTCGGCCAGCGGGAACGAGCGCGGCTGCGGCACCAGCCCGCCGGCCTCCAGCCGCGACATGTCGAGCAGGCCCGCGAGCAGGTCGCCGGTGGAATCCAGCGCGCCGCGGATCTGCTGCGCGGTGGCGCGCTGGGCGGGCGCCGGCAACTGCTCGACCAGCGCATCGGTGAACAACTGCGCCGCATGCAGCGGCTGCAGCAGGTCGTGGCCGATCGCGGCGAGGAAGCGGCTCTTGGCGTCGTTCGCGCGCTCGGCGTCGGCGCGGGCCTGGTCCAGGCGCGCGGTGCGGTCGGCGACGCGCTGTTCGAGGGTCTCGTTGCTGCGGATCAGCTCGGCCTCGGCGCGGCGGAACGCGGTGACGTCGGTGAAGGTGGCGACGAAGCCGCCGCCGGGCATCGGATTGCCGCGGATCTCGATCACCAGCCCCTCCCCGCCGAGCCCGTCGGGGAAGCTGCGCTCGCTCACGTACGGGGTGCCCGCCTGCATGTGGCGCAGGCGCTTGGCGACCTCCTCCTCCACGTCGCCCCAGCCGTGGCGCAGGTTGTAGCGGACCAGTTCGGCCACCGGCACGCCGACCCGCAGCAGCGAGTCGGGATAGCCGAACAGCTCGGCGTAGCGCCGGTTCCAGGCCACCAGCCGCAGCTCGCGGTCGACGACGCTGATGCCCTGGCTCATGTTCTCCAGCGCGGCCTCCAGCAGGCGCTGGTTGAAGCGCAGGTCCTGCGAGGCCTCGCCGACGATCGCGGCGACGGTGTCGAAATCGCGGCCGGCCTCGCGCCGGGCCGCATCCAGCAGCAGCCGCGCCGAGGCCGCGCCGAGCACGGCGGCGAGTTCGCGCTCCAGCCGGCCCTCCTGCAGCGCGGGGACCGCGCCGGTGGGCGGCGCGCCGCGCAGCGCGGCTTCGACCGCGTCGTGCGGCAGGAACCGGCGTCCGGCCTCGCGCAGGCTTTCGAGCGTGAGCCCGCGCGCGCCCGCGCGGCGCGGGACCGCCTGCCACCACGCCGCGCGCCAGCCGGACGCGACCCAGGTCGTGGCCAGGCCGGCGAGCAGGCACAGCACCACCGCGCGGCCGAGGCGGCTCCAGCCGATCAGGCCGAAGAAGGCGTCGGGCGCGATCAGCGACCAGCCGGCGGGGCCTTCGCTGAGCCAGCGCGTGTCCAGCCCGCGCGCCTCGACCAGCACCGGCACCAGCAGCAGCCACAGCCACAGCAGCGCGCCGGCGCCGATCCCCAGCAGCACCGCCCGCGGCGGCGTCTGCGGGCGCCACACCGCGAATCCCAGCGCCGGCGCCAGCGCCGCGAGCGCCGAGAACGACAGCGCGCCGACGTCGGCCAGCGCGTCGCTGCCGACCAGCAGGCGGTTGTACGCCCAGGCCAGCAGCACGATCGCGAGGATGCCGACCCGCCGCTGCATCAGCACCGCGCGGCGCAGGTCGGGCTGGGCGCCGTTGGCGTCGGGGGCCGGCGCGCGGCGCGGCGCCCACGGCCCGCGCAGCCACAGCGGCGTCAGCCAGTGGTTGCCGATCATCAGGCTCAGGGTGAGCGTGCTCACGATCACCATGCCGGTGCCCGCGCTGAGGCCGCCGAGGAACGCCAGCAGCGCCAGGCTTTCGTGTCCCTGCGACAGCGGCAGCGCCAGCACGTAGAGATCCGACGGCACCCCGCGCGGCGCCAGCAGCGCGTCGCCGGCGCGCGCCAGCGGCAGCACCGGCAGCGCGATCAGCAGCAGGTAGAGCGGAAACACCCAGCGCGCGCGCAGGACGTGGCGCTGGTCGCGGCATTCGACCGCGCCGACGTGGAACTGGTGCGGCAGCGTGAACATCGCCAGCACGCCCAGCAGCACCAGCGGCGCGAAGCCCGACAGGTCGCCGCGCGCGCTCGTCGCCGGCACGGCGGTCGCCTCGGGCATCGGCAGCGACAGCGCGAACGCGCCCAGCACCAGCATCGCGCCGAGCTTGAGCAGCGCCTCGAACGCCATCGCCAGCACCAGGCCGCGATTGTGCTCTGCGGCGCTGGCGCTGCGGGTGCCGAACAGCATCGCGAACGCGGCCATCGCCAGCGCCACGTACAGCGCGCTGTCGCGCCAGGCCGGCATCAGCCCGTCGTCGTCGCGGACCAGCAGCGCGAAGCTCATCGCCACCGCCTTCAACTGCAGCGCGATGTAGGGAACGATGCCGAGCACGGCGACGAAGGTCACCGCCGCGGCCAGCCAGCCGTCCTGGCCGAGGCGGCTGGCGATGAAGTCGGCGATCGATGTGCTGTTGCTCTCGCGCACCTGGCGCACCAGCCGCATCAGCAGGCCGATGCCGAGGACGTAGAGCAGGATCGTGCCGATGAAGGTCGGCGGCAGCGGCCAGCCGTAGCGCGCGGCCTGGGTGACGGTGCCGTAGAAGGTCCAGGACGTGCAGTAGACCGCGAGCGACAGGGCGTAGACGTCGTTCCAGCGCGCGGCGAACGCCTGCGGACGGCGTTCGCCGTGGATCGCGATCGCGAACATGACCCCGAGCCACGCCAGCGCGGCGACGATGACGCCCCCCGCGCTCAGCACGTCCCCGGTCTCCCCTGCGCCCTGCTCACGTCGTCATCGCCCTCGCCGCGGTCGGGCGAGGATAACGCGGAAGCGGCGCGCTCCAGAACCTGTGCAAGCGTCCGGCGCGCCGCTCCCCGGGTCCGACGGAGAGAGCGGACCCGAAATCGTCCGCCGAGGCCCGATCAGAAGTCGTAGCGGGCGGTCAGCGTGTACTGGCGCGGCGGGCCGTAGAAACCGGTGAGCACGCCCAGCGAGGACACGAGGTTGTAGCCGGTGGTCAGGTATTCCTCGTCGGTGAGGTTGGTGCCCTGCAGCGAGAAGCTCCAGGCGTTGTTCAGCTTCCAGATCGCACCGGCGTTCAGCAGGCCGTAGCCGTCCTGGCTGATCGGCGTGGCGCGCGCACCGGTGACCGGGTCGCGGACCACTTCGGTCGTCGCCACCACGCGGCTCTGGTAGCTGTAGCCCACGCGCGCCGACAGGCTGCCCATGCCGCCGAGCTCGGTGCGGTATTCGACGTTCAGCGCGCCGGAGAATTCGGGGGCGTTGGTGAACTCCTGCTGGTGGGCGATGTTGACGTTCTTGAACATGTACTTGTCGTACTTGGCGTCCAGCCAGGCGAGGTTGCCCGAGATCGCCCAGTGCGTGGTCGGCAGCCACTGGTACTCGGCTTCCAGGCCGTTGACCGTGCCGCGGCCGGCGTTGGTGAAGTCGCCGAAGAAGGCGTCGTCGATGCCGTCGTTGTTGCTGTCGTATGCGGTGAACACCGACAACTGGATGTCCTTGTACTTGTTGTGGAACGCGGACAGGTTCAGGAACAGGCGATTGTCGAGGAACGCCATCTTGCTGCCGATCTCGAAGCTGTCGACCGATTCGTCCTGGAAGGGTTCCGCCGAGCGCGGCACCGCCGTGGCCTGGGCGCGGATGTTGTAGCCGCCGGACTTGAAGCCGCGGCTGGCGAGGCCGTAGACCATGATGTTGTCGTTGACCTGGTAGTCCAGCGAGACCTTCGGCGAGGTGTTCTTGAAATTGATGGTCTTGTCGAAGTTCGCGGCGATGCTGATCGGCCGGGTGTAGGTGCCGTCGGAATAGCCGCGGTTGAGCACGACCGCGTGCTTGTCCTCGTCGGTGTAGCGCGCGCCGACGTCCAGCTTCAGCCGGTCGGTCAGGTCGAAGGTCCAGTCGGCGTAGACCGCGGTGCTGCTGGTGTAGACGTTGCCCTGGGTATCGCCGAACAGGAGGTTGAAGAAGTTGTTCAGCACCTGGCCGCCGGCGCGGCCGTGGAAGCGGTAGACGCCGAACACGCCACGGGCGCGGCCACCGCCGTCGTAGTTGGCCTGCAGTTCGTTGGAGGTCTGCTCGTCGCTGTAGAACGCCTTCACGTCGGCGATCTTGTTCTGCAGGGTGTCGAAGTCGATGTTGGTCTCGGTGTCGGACTCGCGCTTGGCGCCGACGTACTTCAGCGCCCAGTTGTCGTTCGGGCGCCAGTTGACCGTGACCGACGCGCCCTTCATCTCGGTGTCGTTGACGTTGGGCATGCCGTTGCGCACGTCGTAGCGGCTGTCCATCGGCGCCGAGGTCGGCGCGAAGCGGTTCGGCGCCAGCATCTGCGCGCCGCGGACGCCGGACTGGTCGTCCATCCAGTCGAAGGCGAACTGGACGTCGAAGTCGTCCTGCGAGAAGGCGCCGATCGCGAAGCGCAGGGCGTTGATCTCCTTGTCGCTGACCGGCTGCCTGGTGACGACGTTCTCGCCGAAGCCGTCGCGGTTGAGGCTGGCGACCGAGAGCCGCGCGCGGATGCCGCTGTCGTGGCCGAACAGCGGGCCGCCGATCGCGGCCTTGGCGTCGAGCTGGCTGTAGTTGCCGACGGTCAGCGAGGCGAAGCCCTCGAATTCCTCCGGCAGCGGCTTGGACACGTACTTGATCGCGCCGCCGATGGTGTTCTTGCCGTACAGCGTGCCCTGCGGACCGCGCAGCACCTCGACGCGGCCGACGTCGAACACGTCGAGCAGCGCGCCCTGCGGACGAGCGATGTAGACGTCGTCGAGGTACAGGCCCACGCCGGGGTCCACGCCCCACAGCGGATCGGACTGGCCGACGCCGCGGATGTAGGCGGTGAGCGTGCTGCTGGAGCCGCGGGCGGCGTAGATGGTGAGGTTCGGCACCTGGGCGTCGAGGTCGCTCAGGTCCTCGACGTTGAGCTTGTCCAGCGTTTCGGCGGTGAACGCGGTGACCGCGACCGGCACGTCCTGGATGGTCTCCTCGCGCTTGCGGGCGGTGACCGTGATCGTGTCGAGCGAGTCGCGATCCGCGACGGGGCCAGCGGCGGCCTCCTGCGCGAACGCAGCGGGCGCGCACAGGCCGAGGGCGACGGCCAGGCTCAGCGAAGAATGCTTCAGGGCCGCGCGGCGGAGCGCGGTCGAGACGGACAGGGCGGACTGGGTGCGACGCATGGATCGATTTCCTCGGAGAGAGCCTGAGCAGGGCCGAACGCCGGACGTGGCGGCCGGAATGCGGCAAGCCTAGGCATCGCGGCCGGAACCGGCACTTGTACCTTCGGACAATGGGCCCGCGGGCGGCGGCTGCCGACACTGCCGGCCGTCATCCGCGACGTTCGCGGCGGTTCGCGCCTGCGCTGCCGCCGCCCCTTCCCGCTCTCTCCGGCATCCCCGCCCATGTCCTTCCTGATCGTCCTGGCCGCGCTGTGCTTCCTGATGTTCGTGGCCTACCGCGGCTACAGCGTGATCCTGTTCGCGCCGATCGCCGCGCTCGGCGCGGTGCTGCTGACCGACCCGTCGCTGGTCGCGCCGATGTTCACCGGCCTGTTCATGGAGAAGATGGTCGGGTTCCTGAAGCTGTATTTCCCGGTGTTCCTGCTCGGCGCGATCTTCGGCAAGCTGATCGAGCTGTCGGGCTTCTCCAAGTCGATCGTGAAGGCGGTGATCCGGCTGTTCGGCGCCGAGCGCGCGATGCTCTCGATCGTCGTCGTCTGCGCGCTGCTGACCTACGGCGGCGTGTCGCTGTTCGTGGTGGTGTTCGCGGTGTATCCGTTCGCCGCCGAGCTGTTCCGCCAGGGCGACATCCCCAAGCGGCTGATCCCGGGCACGATCGCGCTGGGCGCGTTCACCTTCACCATGGACGCGCTGCCGGGCACGCCGCAGATCCAGAACATCATCCCGGCCTCGTTCTTCGGCACCAACGCGTGGGCGGCGCCGTGGCTGGGCACGATCGGCGCGGTGTTCATCCTGATCGTCGGCATGAGCTACCTCGAATCCCGCCGCCGCGCCGCGAAGCGCCGCGGCGAGGGCTACGGCGACGCGGCGACGCTGGTCAACGAGCCGGCGCCGTTCGCCGACAGCCGGCTGGCGCATCCGCTGGTGGCGCTGCTGCCGCTGGTGCTGGTCGGCGTGGTCAACAAGGTGCTGACGGTGTGGATCCCGCAGGCCTACGGCGACAGCCACGCGTTCGTGCCGGCGGTGATCGGCAAGGCCGCGCCGGTGGTCCAGGAGGTGTCCAAGGTCGCCGCGATCTGGGCCGTGCAGGGCGCGCTGCTGGTCGGTATCGCCAGCGTGCTGCTGCTGGCGTGGAAGCCGGTGACCGCGGGGTTCGCCGAAGGCGCGAAGACCGCGATCGGCGGCGCGATGCTGGCGGCGATGAACACCGCGTCCGAGTACGGCTTCGGCGCGGTGATCGCTGCGCTGCCGGGCTTCCTGGTGGTCGCCAACGCGCTGCACGCGATCCCCAATCCGCTGATCAACGAGGCGATCACCGTGACCTCGCTGGCCGGCATCACCGGCTCGGCGTCCGGCGGCATGAGCATCGCGCTGGCGGCGATGGCCGAGACCTTCATCGCCAACGCGCACGCCGCCGGGATCCCGATGGAAGTGCTGCACAGGGTCGCCGCGATGGCCTCCGGCGGCATGGACACCCTGCCCCACAACGGCGCGGTGATCACCCTGCTCGCGGTCACCGGATTGACCCATCGCCAGGCCTACAAGGACGTGTTCGCGATCACCCTGATCAAGACCGCGGCGGTGTTCGTGGCGATCGGCACGTACTACGCCACCGGCCTGGTCTGACGCGATCGCCGGGCGCAGCGCGCCCGGCCCGCTTCCCCTCCGCGCCGCGCGGCTTGCGGCGCTTTTTTTCCCGCATCCGCCGGAGTCGCCATGACCGACCGCTTCCTCGCCTCGCGCACCGCCCTCGTCACCGGCAGCACCTCCGGCATCGGCCTGGCCATCGCCCGCGGCCTCGCCGCCGCCGGGGCCCGGGTCGCGATCAACGGCCTCGGCGCGCCGGCGCAGATCGAGGCCGCGCTGCAGGCGGTGCGCGACGCCGGCGCCGACGACGCCCGCCACTTCGACGCCGACCTGCGCGATCCGGACGCGATCGAGGCGATGCTGGCCGCGATCGACGCCTGGTCGCCGGCCGACATCGTGGTCAACAACGCCGGCATCCAGCACGCGGCGCCGCTGGCGGAGATGCCGGTGCAGAAGTGGAACGACATCCTCGCGATCAACCTCGGCGCCGCCTTCCACACCATGCGCCTGGCGATGCCGGGGATGGCCGCGCGCGGCTACGGCCGGGTGGTGAACATCGCCTCGGTCCACGGCCTGGTGGCGTCCACGCAGAAGGCGCCCTACGTCGCCAGCAAGTTCGGCATCGTCGGCCTGAGCAAGGTCGCGGCGCTGGAGTACGCCGCCGCCGGCAGCCGCGACAGCGGCGGGGTCACCGTGAACTGCGTCTGCCCGGGCTGGGTGGAGACGCCGCTGATCGAACCGCAGATCGAGGCCCGCCGCAGCGCGCTCGGCGGGGAGGCCCGCCGCGACGACGGGGTGCGCGCGCTGCTCGCCGACAAGCAGCCCAGCCTGCGCATGTCGCTGCCGGAGGACATCGCCTCGATGGTGCTGTGGCTGTGCCGGCGCGAGGCCCACAACGTGACCGGCGCCTCGTTCCCGATCGACGGCGGCTGGACCGCCCAGTAGTCCCGCGGAGGCCGCGATCGCGACGTGATCGGACCGCGGATCGCGTCACAGTTCCCGCTTCGTTCCGGACATATTTGCCGCCGGCAACCGGCTTATAGTGCGGCGAAGACTCCCGCCGCGCCGAGACGGACCTGCCATGCCCAGACTGTTCCCGCACTTTCGCCGAAAGGCGGTGTACGCCGAGATCGCCCGTCGCAACGGCGTCCGCGGGCCGCTGAAATTCCAGGCCCCGCCGCCGCGCATCGCCGACGACGCCGGCCAGCCGCTGGTCGCCGCGTCGGCCGCGCCGACGCCCCCGGCCTCGCCCGGCGCCGCGCCGCGGATGGCCGGGCCCTCGGCGTCGAACCTGTCCCAGACCACGCTGGTGACCCTGCAGCGCGCGCCGTTCGCGGTCCGCGTGCTGGACCACCTCACCTTCGGCGCCACCGCCGCCTCGATCGCCGAATTCAACGCGCTCGGCGCGAACGACAACGCACGCCTCGGCGCGTTCCTCGACCAGCAGCTCAACCCCGCCGCGATCAACGACAGCGCGGTGGACAGCCGCCTCGCCGCGGCGGGCTACACCACTCTGGGCAAGAGTCTCACCCAGTTGTGGGCCGACCACGTGGCTCCCGATCCCGCCTACGACGTCCGGATGCGTCCAGCGCAGGAAGCGCAGCGCAGCGCGCTGGTCCGCGCCGTGCATTCCAGGCGCCAGTTGCTGGAAGTGGTGTGCGGCTTCTGGCACGACCATTTCAATGTCACCGTGACCGACTACTCCGCCGGTCCCGTGTTCGTGCACTACCAACGCGATGTGATCCGCGCCAATGCCTTCGGCAATTTCCGCACGATGCTCGAAGCGGTCGCGCAAAGCACATCGATGATGTACTACCTCGACAACGAATCGAATACGCGCTCGGGGCCCAACGAGAATTTCGCCCGCGAACTGATGGAGCTGCACACCCTCGGCGCCGAGAACTACCTCGGCTTCATGGATCCCTTCCAGGTCCCCCCCTGCCCCGAGGATCCGACCTACCCGATCGGCTACACCGACAACGACGTCTACGAGACCGCCTCCGCCTTCACCGGCTGGTCGGTGAAGGACGGGCACTGGCAGTACCCGACGGAGGACGACGGCACCTTCGTGTATCGCTCCGCCTGGCACGACGCCGGCCCCAAGTATGTGCTCGGCAAGTACATTTATCCGGAACAGCCGGCGATGAAGGATGCCCGCGACATCCTCGACCGGCTCGCGAGCCATCCGCGGGTCGCCAAGTTCATCTGCAAGAAGCTGATCCGCAAGTTCGTGACCGATCGTCCCGACCAGGCGCTGATCGACAGCGCCGCGGCGGTGTTCCGCAGCAATTGGCAGCAGCCCGACCAGATCGCGAAGACGCTGCGCCACATCCTCACCTCGGACGCGTTCAAGAACAGTTGGGGCATGAAGAACCGCCGACCGATGGAACAGGCGATCGCTGCATTGCGCGCGCTCGGCACCAACTGGACGCCCGCGGTCGGCGACGCCAAGACCGACGAACTCTTCTGGCGACTCGGCGCGACCGGCCACCTGCCCTACGAATGGCCGGCGCCGAACGGCTATCCGGACACGGGCCTGGCCTGGTCCGGGGCGAGCAATCTCGTGATGACCTGGAAGCTGCTGGAGTGGTTCACCGAGGCCACCGACGCCGGCAACGCGCCGATCGCGCCGATCCTCGACGCCAGCCGCAGCGGCGTGAGCAGTTGGACCGCCAACAACCTGGTCGATTTCTGGTGCCAGCGCCTGCTCGGCTACCTGCCCGCCGCTTCGCGGCGCCAGGTGCTGGCCGGCTTCCTCGCCCAGAACGGTGACCCGGCGTCCTACGTCATCACCGACACCGACGCCTGGGCCGCGAGCGACCCGAAGAAGCACTACAACCAGCAGCGTATCCGCAGCATGGTCGCGCTGATCCTGCTCTCGCCCGAATTCATGAGCCGCTGAGGACTCCGCCATGACCGATCTCCGTCTCGACCGGCGCGAATTCCTCAAGGGCTGCTGCGCCACCGCCGCGATCGGCGCCGCCGGCCCGTCGATGCTGTTCTCGCAGGAAGCGGCCGCCGCGAACGCCTACGACACCGTCGTGCTGGTGTTCCTGCGCGGCGGCATGGATGGCCTCAACCTGGTGCCGCCGATCTCCGGCAACGACCGCGGCTACTACGAGGAAGCCCGCCCCTCGCTCAACATCGCCGCCAGCGGCGCCTACGGCGCGCTGCCGCTGACCCTCGCCGGCGGCGGCGCCACCGGCTTCGGCCTGCACCCCTCGGCCACCGGGCTGAAGACGCTGTGGGACGCGGGCAAGCTCGCCATCGTCCAGGCCTGCGGCATGCCCACCGTGGTGACCCGCAGCCACTTCGACGCCCAGCTCTACCTCGATCTGGGCACACCCGGCGCCCAGGGCGGCGGCACCGGCTGGATGACCCGCGCCTGGGCCACCCAGGCCGGCATCACCGGCAACGAGAACATGCCGATGCTCGCGGTCGCCAGCCGCCAGCCGGCCAACCTGCTCGGGGCGACCCAGTCGCTGGCGATGCCCAGCCCCACCGATTTCGCGCTCAACAGCGGCGCCTGGCAGTGGCAGCAGTACCGCAGCGGCATGCCCGCCGGCACCAAGGGCGTCAACGAGACGCTGGCGGCGCTGTGGGCGGGACAGACCGGCGTGGAACTGGCCGGCCAACGGGCCGACAGCGCGCTGCGCGTGATCGGCAGCCAGCCCTACACCTCGACCCTGCCCGCCGGCTGGCCGACCACGACGTTCGCCCGGCAGTTGTGGACCATCGCCCAGTCGGTGCGCTTCAACCTCGGCCTGCGCTTCGCCACCCTCGACCTGGGCGGCTGGGACACGCACGACGGCCAAGGCACCGCCGGCAGCGGCTACCACTACTACCAGAACAAGATCGTCGAGCTGTCGGAGGCCCTGACCGCCTTCTACAACGAGCTCAACGGCACCGGCGACATGGGCCGGGTGACGGTGATCGTGCAGTCCGAGTTCGGCCGCCGCGTCCGCCAGAACGGCAGCGGCGGCACCGACCACGGCTACGGCAACCAGATGCTGGTGCTGGGCGGCCCGGTCAACGGCCGCAAGCTCTACGGCCAGTGGCTGGGCCTGTCGCCGGAAACCCTCTCGCCCTACTTCGGCGACGTGCCGGCGACCACCGATTACCGCCGGGTGTTCTCCGAGATCCTGATCCGCCGGCTCGGCAACAACAAGCTGGGGACGGTGTTCCCGGGCTACGCCGGCTACGCGCCGCTGGGCATCGTGCAGGGGACGGACATCGCGCCGCAGTACACCGCCGGCCTCGACGTCCCCGCCGTGGCGCGGCTGCCGGAGAACCCGCAGCCGGCCTACGGGTCTTCGCTGACCGAGTCCTCGCGCGCGCTGCGCGCGGCGGCGCGCGACCGCGAGACCTGGTACCACCGCCTGCTGGCGGCGCTGGGCCTGGTCTGAGCGCGCCGCACGAGCCCGCCGCGCGCAGACGGCGTGCCCCGGCGAAAACGAAGAAGCCCGCCGTTCGCACGGCGGGCTTCTTGTCTGCAGCGAAAGGGCCGGCGCGGCTTATTCGCCGGCGATGCCCTCGCCTTCGGCCACGGCCTTCATCGACAGGCGGATGCGGCCCTGCTTGTCGACTTCCAGCACCTTGACCTTGACCACGTCGCCTTCCTTCAGCTTGTCGCCGACCTTCTCGACGCGCTCGCTGGAGATCTGCGAGACGTGGACCAGGCCGTCCTTGCCCGGCAGGATGGTCACGAACGCACCGAAGTCCATGATCTTGGCGACCTTGCCCTCGTAGATGCGGCCCGGCTCGACGTCCGAGGTGATCTGCTCGATGCGCGCCTTCGCGGCCTGCGCGGCGGCGGCATTCACCGAGGCGATGACGATCGTGCCGTCGTCCTGGATGTCGATCTGGGTGCCGGTTTCCTTGGTGATCGCCTGGATCGTGGCGCCGCCCTTGCCGATCACTTCGCGGATCTTGTCCGGGTGGATCTTCATCGTCAGCAGGCGCGGGGCGAACTCGCTCAGCTCTTCGCGCGGCGCGGTGATCGCCTTCGCCATCTCGCCGAGGATGTGCAGACGGCCGCCCTTCGCCTGGGCCAGCGCGACCTTCATGATCTCTTCGGTGATGCCCTGGATCTTGATGTCCATCTGCAGCGCGGTGATGCCCTGCTCGCTGCCGGCGACCTTGAAGTCCATGTCGCCGAGGTGGTCCTCGTCGCCCAGGATGTCGGAGAGCACGACGAACGCGTCGTCTTCCTTCACCAGGCCCATCGCGATGCCCGCGACCGGACGCTTCACCGGCACGCCGGCGTCCATCAGCGCCAGCGACGAACCGCAGACCGACGCCATCGACGACGAGCCGTTCGACTCGGTGATCTCCGAGACCACGCGGATCGTGTACGGGAACGCCTCCATGCCCGGCATCATCGCCAGCACGCCGCGCTTGGCGAGGCGGCCGTGGCCGATCTCGCGGCGCTTGGGCGCGCCGAAGCGGCCGGTCTCGCCGACCGAGTACGGCGGGAAGTTGTAGTGGAACAGGAAGTGTTCCTTCCACTCGCCGGCGACGTCGTCCATGATCTGGCCGTCGCGCGCGGTGCCGAGGGTGGTCACGACCAGCGCCTGGGTCTCGCCGCGGGTGAACAGCGCCGAGCCGTGGACGCGCGGCAGCACGCCGACCTTGCAGGTGATCGGGCGCACGGTGTCGAGCGCGCGGCCGTCGATGCGGACCTTGGTGTCGAGCACCGAGTCGCGCATGGTGCGGTATTCGAGTTCGCCGAATTCCTTGGCGAGGTCGCCGGCGTGCCAGCCTTCCGCCTCGGCGCGCGGCGCGAGGGCGCCCAGCACGTCCTTCTTGATCGCGGAGATCGCGTCGCGGCGCTGCAGCTTGTCGCGCACCTGGAAGGCGGCGGTGAGCTGGCCGCCGACCGCTTCCTTCAGCGCGGCGATCATGGCGTCGTTCTTCGCCGGCGCCTGCCATTCCCACGACTTGGTGCCGGCTTCGACGACCAGTTCGTTGATCGCGTGGATCACGACCTGCTGCGCCTGGTGGCCGAAGACCACCGCGCCGAGCATCACCTCTTCCGACAGCTCCTTCGCCTCGGATTCGACCATCAGCACGGCCTGCGAAGTGCCGGCGACGACCAGTTCGAGCTCCGATTCCTTCAGCTCGGACACCGACGGGTTGAGGATGTACTGGCCGTTCTTGTAGCCGACCTTGGCAGCGCCGATCGGGCCCTGGAACGGGGCGCCGGTCAGGGCCAGCGCGGCGGACGCGCCGATCATGGCCGGGATGTCGCCCTCGACTTCCGGATTCAGCGACATCAGGGTCGCGATGATCTGGACTTCGTTCCTGAATTCTTCCGGGAACAGCGGACGGATCGGCCGGTCGATCAGGCGGCAGATCAGCGTTTCCTTCTCGGTCGGACGCCCTTCGCGCTTGAAGAAGCCGCCCGGGATGCGGCCGCCGGCGTAGAACTTCTCCTGGTAGTCCACCGTCAGCGGGAAGAAGTCCTGGCCTTCGCGGGCGGATTTGGCGGCGACGGCCGTCACCAGCACCACGGTGCCGTCGACCGACACCATCACCGCGCCGCCGGCCTGGCGCGCGATCTCGCCGGTCTCGAGGACCACTTCATGCCGGCCGTACTGGAAACGCTTGGTTACTTTTGCCACGTTGGAATTCCTTCAGAGCTTTGTCGTGAACCGGGCGGGGCCCCTGCCCCGGACGGTCGGCCGCGGAGACGGCCTGGAGGGAGACTGCGGGTACTGCGGCGGGACGGACGTCCCCAAAAACGAAACCGCGGCGCATCACTGCGCCGCGGCGGGTGTAGGACTCAGCGGCGCAGACCGAGCTTCTCGATCAGGGCCTTGTAGCGCTCCGCATCTTTGCGGTGCAGGTAGTCGAGCAGGCTGCGACGGCGGTTGACCATCTTCAGCAGGCCGCGACGGCTGTGGTGGTCCTGCTTGTGGGCCTTGAAGTGCTCGGTGAGCTGGGCGATGCGCGCCGACAGCAGCGCGACCTGGACTTCCGGCGAACCGGTGTCGTTGGCGCTGCGCTTGTTGGCGTCGATGATCTGGGCGGAATCGATGGACATGATGACCTCTGACGCGGGCTCCGCAGGAACGCGCCGGACGAAGCCGGGCCACGCACCGCAGGGGCCGCCTGATGATGGATGGAGAAACGAAGCTGTCCGGGGTGCGGCGGAAACCGGCCCGGACAGCATCGGGATTGTAGCCCGCCGCCCTCGTCCGAACAAGGGCTTAGCCGACACGGACGCCGGTCACTGGGACTGCGCCGGCGATTCCCGCTGGGTCTTTTCGCCTTCCGCCGCCTTGCGGAACAGGGTCGCCATGCCCTCCATCCCGCCGCTGAGGGCCAGGCGCCAGCCGTGGCTGGTCCTGTTCAGGGTGACGACCTCCATGTTCGTCATCGTCAGGCCCATCGCCTCGGCGCGGGTCCGGGCGACCAGGTGGATGCGGTCGCCGCCTTCGGGGACGCCACCGAGGATCTCCTGGCCGCGGAGCGCGACCACGCCGCCCATCCGGCCCATCATCGCCTTCAGGAACCCGGCGAAGAACGCCCTGTCGTCGAGCGCGTCGAGCGACTTGCCGTCCGCCATCCCGAGCAGCGCCTGCAGCATCGGCGCCATCGGCGACGTCTCGCCGCCGCCGGCGCCGAACATCCCGCGGAACTGCTTCAGCGCCACCGGATCGAAGGTCTCGGCCGCCCCCGCCCAGTCGCCGGCCCGCATCCGGGCGTAGCTCTCGGCGGCGACCTGCTCCGGGGTCATCTCCGGGCCGAGCTCGACCGCGGACAGCGGCCAGGCGCAGGCCAGCAGGCAGGCCAGCGCGACGCGGCGCAGGAAGGCGGCTCGGGGCATGCGAATGTGGGGCATGCGGGTCTCCTGCTCGGAAAGGGTCATGCGCGATCGTGGCGCTGGAACACGCGCTGCGGCGCGAGCACGCCGTCGTCGTCGATCGAGGCCAGGCCCAGCGCGCGGCCGGCGGCGTCGAACACCGCGCAGGCGCCGGCGCCCTCGCGCACCAGCCGCAGGCGCTGGCCCTGGCGAAAGCGCGCCGCCGCCTCGTCGGTCACGTCGATCCGGCGATGGCCGACCAGGCCGACTTCCATCGGCAGCAGGCAGGCCTCCAGGCAATGCGGGTCGCGCTCGGCCATCGCCTGCAGCGAATCCAGCGTCCACATCCGCGGATCGCGGAACGGGTCGACCCACAGCCGGCGCAATTCGGCGACGTGCGCGCCGCAGCCGAGCGCCTCGCCCAGGTCGCGCACGAGGCTGCGCACGTAGGTGCCCGAACCGCATTCGACATGCAGCCGCAGTTGCGGTGCGTCGCCGTCGAGCAGGTCCTGCTCGGACAGCAGCTCGAACGCGTGGACGTCGACGTTCCGCGGTTCGAGTTCGATGGTTTCGCCGCGGCGCGCCTTCGCGTACAGCGGCTCGCCGCCGCGCTTGAGCGCCGAATAGATCGGCGGCACCTGCGCGATCCGCCCGGTGAGCGCGCGCAGCGCGGCGTCGAGCGTGGCGATGTCGTAGCGGCCGACCGGGCGTTCGCGCAGCGGCCGGCCCTCGGCGTCGTCGGTATCGGTGACGACGCCCAGCCGGGCCACGGTGTCGTAGGCCTTGCGCGCGCCGAGCAGGTCGCCGGCGAGCTTGGTCGCCTCGCCGAAGCAGATCGGCAGCAGGCCGGTGGCGAGCGGATCGAGGCTGCCGGTATGCCCGGCCTTTTCCGCCCGGAACAGGTGCCGGGCGCGCTGCAGCGCCTGGTTCGAACTCAGGCCCCGCGGCTTGTCGAGCAGCAGGATGCCGTCGAGCTTGCGGAAGGTCTTTTTCGGGGCCTGGGCCATCGCGCGATGATATTCCCAACCAGCGGTGGTGGAGCGGGCCCTGGCCCGCCATTGCGGCATTGCAGGTCGCGATGGACGACGGACGGAACGGCGTCTTCGCCTGCAACCTCGGACCGAACCTTCGCAGCGGTGGGCCGGGGGCCCAGCCTACGCGTCGGCGTCCAGGTCCCGCAGCAGCGTGTCGATGCGCTCGCCGCGATCGACCGAATCGTCGTAGTGGAAATGCAGTTCGGGCGTGTGGCGCATGCGCACCGCGTGCGCGAGTTCGCGGCGGATCTCCGGCGCGGCCTCCTTCAAACCCTTCAGCGCTTCCTTCGCGCGGTCGGCCTGCAGCGCGGTGAAGAACACCTTGGCGTGGGCCATGTCACGGGTGACCTCGACGTCGGACACGCTCACCGAAGGCAGGCCGTGCTCGCGCACCATCGCGTGGACGATCGCGCCCAGCTCCCGGCGGAGCTGGGCGGACACGCGGTCGGTGCGGTGGAACGATTTCTTCGGCATCAGAGCGTGCGCTGCACTTCGATGCGCTCGAAGCATTCGATCTGGTCGCCCGGCTTGACGTCGTTGTAGGCCTTCACGCCGATGCCGCACTCGGTGCCGTTGCGCACCTCGTCGACGTTCTCCTTGAAGCGGCGCAGGGATTCCAGCTCGCCCTCGAAGATCACGGTGTTGTCGCGCAGCACGCGGATCGGCTTGTTGCGCTTGACCACGCCCTCGATGACCATCGAGCCGGCGATCGCGCCGAACTTCGAGCTGCGGAACACGTCGCGCACCTCGGCGATGCCGATGATCTCCTCGCGCACTTCCTTGCCGAGCAGGCCCGACGCGACCTGCTTCACCTGGTCGATGACGTCGTAGATGATCGAGAAGTAGCGCAGGTCGAGGTTGTTGGCTTCGATCACCTTGCGCGCAGAGGCGTCGGCGCGGACGTTGAAGCCGATGATCGTGGCCTTCGCCGCGAGCGCGGAGTTGGCGTCGGACTCGGTGATGCCGCCCACGCCGGACACGATGAGGTTGATCCGGATCTGGTCGTTCGACAGGCCGGTGAGCGCCTGGCGCAGCGCTTCGGCCGAACCCTGCACGTCCGCCTTGACCACCAGGTTGAGCGACTGCTGGGCGCCGCCCTGGCCCATCTGGGCCATGATGTCTTCCATGCGGTTGCCGGCGGACTGCACCAGGCGCAGCTCGCGGCGCTTGGCTTCGCGCTGCTGGGCCACGTCCTTCGCCAGGCGCTCGTCGGCGACCACCACGAAATCGTCGCCGGCGTCCGGGACGCCGGACAGGCCGAGGACCTGCACCGGGATCGACGGGCCGGCGCTCTGGACCTGCGCGCCGGTCTCGTCGAACAGCGCACGGACGCGGCCGTACTGGATGCCGCACACCAGGTAGTCGCCCTTCTGCAGCAGGCCTTCCTGGACCAGCACCGTCGCGACCGGGCCGCGGCCCTTGTCCAGCGCCGATTCGATGACCACGCCGGTGGCGCGGCCGGTGGCGACGGCCTTGAGCTCGAGCACTTCGGCCTGCAGCAGCACCGCGTCGAGCAGGTCGTCGATGCCCTGGCCGGTCTTGGCCGAGACGTCGATGCACTGCACTTCGCCGCCGAAGTCCTCGGCCACGACGCCGTGGGACAGCAGTTCGTTCTTGACCCGCATCGGGTCGGCGGACGACTTGTCGACCTTGTTGACCGCGACCACCAGCGGCACGCCGGCCGCCTTCGCATGCTGGATCGCCTCGACCGTCTGCGGCATCACGCCGTCGTCGGCCGCGACCACCAGGATCACGATGTCGGTGAGCTTGGCGCCGCGGGCGCGCATCGCGGTGAACGCGGCGTGGCCCGGGGTGTCGAGGAAGCTGACCACGCCCTTCGGCGTCTCGACGTGGTAGGCGCCGATGTGCTGGGTGATGCCGCCGGCCTCGCCGGCCGCGACCTTGGTCCGGCGGATGTAGTCGAGCAGCGAGGTCTTGCCGTGATCGACATGGCCCATGATGGTGACCACCGGCGGACGCGGGGCCTTGTCGCCCTGCTGCTCCTCGATGTGCGCCATCAGTTCGGTCTCGGCGTCGTCGCTCTCGGCGCGGATCGCCTTGTGGCCCAGTTCCTCGGTGACCAGCGCCGCGGTGTCGTGGTCGATGGTCTGGGTGATGGTCGCCATGACGCCCATCTTGAACAGCGCCTTGACCACGTCGCCGCCCTTGAGCGCGAGCTTCTGCGCGAGATCGGACACGGTAATGGCTTCGCCGATCGACACTTCGCGCACGACCTTCTCCGTGGGGCGGGTGAACCCGTGCTGGCCGCCGCCGCTGCGGCTCTGTTCGACCTGGCGGCGGGTCTGGCGGGTCTTGCGGCCGCTCGAGGTCGAACGGCGTTCGCGCTCGGTCGCGCTCAGGTGCAACTGGCCTGCGAAGCGGGCGGTGGCGTCGTCGTCCTCGACGTCGGCCACCATGACGTGCGAACCGCGGTTGGGCTTGTGCTTGTGCGCGGAGCGGTCGTCGGCGCGCGGCGCTTCGGTGCGCGCGGGCTTGGGATGGCCGTGGCCATGGCTGCCGGTCTTGGGCCGGGCCGCGGCGCCTTCCTCGCCGCCTTCCAGCGCGGCGGCCGCCTGCGCGGCTTCGGCCGCGGCCGCCTGTGCGGCCTCGTCGGCCAGGCGCTTGCGCTCGGCCGCTTCCTCGGCGCGCTTGCGATCGTCTTCGGCGAGGCGCTGCTGCTCCTCGAGGTTGCGCTGGCGCGACTCCTCGAGCTTGCGCAGGATCTCACTGCGCTCGTCGTCGCCGCCGGCGTCGGTCGCGCGCTCCGGCTGCTTGACCAGCGTGACCTTTTTGCGCACCACCACGTCGACGGTGGTCTTGTTCTTGCCGCCGCCGACGGTGAGTTCCTGCTTGCGGTTGCGGCTGAGCGTGATCTTCTTCGGCTCGACCGTCTCTTCGGCAGCCGACTCGCTCTTGCCGTGCGCACGCTTCAGGAACCCGAGCAGCTTCAGCTTCTCGGCGCTGGTGACGATCTGGTCGGGGCCGCTGAAGGTCATGCCGGCCTCGGCCAGCTGCTCCAGCAGTTTCTCGACCGGCGTATTCACCAGTTCGGCCAGCTTGCGGATGGTGGTTTGCTGCGACATTCGGTATCCGTTTTTCCTGCGCGGCGAGCCGCGCGCGTGATCAGTCGTTCTTCTCGGGCGATTCTACTGCGGGAGCCGGGGGGCGGCGGGGTCGCCGCCGGCTCAGCCCTCGCGCTCGAGACGGGCGATTTCCTCGGCACGGGCGGCCAGGATCAGCGCCGCGGCGCGCGCCTCGTCCAGGCCCTCGATGCCGAACTCGGCGACCTCGTCGGCCGCCAGTTCGCCCAGCGCCTCGACCGTGCGGACGCCGTGGCCGGCCAGGGCGTAGGCGGTTTCGCTGTCCATGCCCTCGAGTTCGAGCAGGTCGTCGGCGGGCTGGTGCTCGTCCAGCTCCTCCTCGACCGCCAGCGCCTCGTTCAGCAGGGCGTCGCGGGCGCGCGAGCGCAGTTCCTCGACGATGTCCTCGTCGAAGCCTTCGACCGCCAGCAGCTCGCCGACCGGCACGTAGGCGATTTCCTCGACCGTGCTGAAGCCCTCGGCCACCAGGATGCCGGCGATCTCCTCGTCGACTTCGAGCTTGTCCATGAACAACTGGCGGGCGGCGGTCTGCTCGGCCTCGCTCTTGGCCTGGACCTGGTCGGCGGTCATCACGTTGAGCTGCCAGCCGGTCAGGCGGCTGGCCAGGCGCACGTTCTGGCCGCCCTTGCCGATCGCCTGGGCGAGGCGGTCCTCGGCGACCGCCAGGTCCATCGAGTGCTTCTCTTCGTCGACGATGATCGACTGCACTTCGGCCGGGGCCATCGCGTTGATGACGAACTGGGCCGGGTTGTCGGACCACAGCACGATGTCCACGCGCTCGCCGTTGAGTTCGTTCGACACCGCCTGCACGCGCGAACCGCGCATGCCGATGCAGGCGCCGATCGGATCGGTGCGGTTGTCGTAGGCGACGACCGCGATCTTGGCGCGGTCGCCCGGATCGCGGGCGCAGGCCTTGATCTCGACCAGGCCCTGGCCGACTTCCGGGACTTCGAGCTTGAACAGCTCCATCATGAATTCCGGGGCGACGCGGCTGATGAAGAGCTGCGGGCCGCGCGGCTCGCTGCGCACGTCGGACAGGTAGCCGCGGATGCGATCGCCGGCGCGCACGATGTCGCGCGGGATCGCCTTGTCGCGCGGGATGAAGGCCTCGACCTTGTCGCTCAGCGCGACGTAGACGTTGCCGCGCTCGACGCGCTTGACGGTGCCGGTGATCAGCTCGCCCACGCGGTCCTTCCAGCCATCGACGACCTGCTGGCGCTCGGCCTCGCGCACGCGCTGGACGATGACCTGCTTGGCGGCCTGGACCGCGATGCGGCCGAATTCGGGGTTCTCGATCTGCTCTTCGATGTAGTCGCCCACGTCGACGCCCTCGACCTCGTCGACCGCGTCCATCAGGCGGATCTGGCGGTCCGGCGATTCCATGACGACGTCGTCGGCCACGACTTCCCAGCGACGGAAGGTTTCGTAGCTGCCGTCCTTCGGGTTGATCGACACGCGGGTCAGCACGTCCTGCTCGTGGTAGCGCTTCTTCGCGGCGGTCGCGAGCGCGGCTTCGAGCGCCTCGATGATGACCGATTCGGGAACGCCCTTCTCGTTGGCGGCCGCGTCGACGGCCAGCAGCAGATCCTTACTCATTTGTTACGGCCTCTGGAACTTTAAGTTCGTGTTTTCGTTTGACCGGAGGTCGTGTTTCCACAACCCCCGCCAAGCCCTTCGGGCTTGGCCGCCCCCTTGGCGCAAGGGGGCGACGACCCGCTGTTGCTATGTGGCCCGGACATCGGCCGGGAGGGCGGATGTCCGGGTTTTCGGCGAGCCGGAGGTCGTGTTTCCACAACCCCCGCCAGGCCCTTCGGGCTTGGCCACCCCCTTGACGCAAGGGGGCGACGACCCGCTGTTGCTTCGTGACCCGGGCGTCACCGGTACCGGCGGACGCTCGCGTCTTCACTGCATCGACGGGCTTTCGACCCGTCGCGACATCAGTTGCTGCCGGTGGACCCCTTGTTGCCCGACGGCTTCTTGCCCGGCTTCACCGGGGCATAGCCCAGCGCGACCCAGTCCGGGACCAGCCGCGCCTTCTCGATGTTGTCGAACGCCACGGACAGCGTGGCGTTTTCCGGCTTCGCCTCGATCTCGAAATCGACGCGGTCGCCGTCCACGGCGGCGATCCGCCCCTGGAAGCGACGGCGGCCGTCCTGCGGCAGCTTGAGCACGACCTTCGCCTGTTCGCCGAGGAAGCGCGCGCACTGCGCCGGCGTGAACAGCGGCCGGTCCACGCCCGGCGAGGACACTTCGAGCGTGTAATGGCCGCTGATCGGGTCCTCGACGTCGAGCTGGGCCGAGACTTCGCGGCTCACCGCCTCGCAGTGTTCGATGCCGACATGGCGGGGCTCGCCCTCGCCCGCCGCCGCTTCGGCCTCGGGGAGGTCGATGTACAGGCGCAGCACCGCCCCGCCCGGCGCGGGCAGGTATTCCACGCCCAGCAGTTCCAGCCCGAGCGACTGCACGGTCGGCGACAGCAGCGCGGCGATGTCGGTAGCCTTGTCCGCCATGGCGGGTACGGTTCGATCCTGTCCGGTTGAACGAAAAAACGGCAACGAAAAAGGGGCCATGGGGCCCCTTGTCCGATACCGCTGGATGTCGGCGCCGGAACGGGAGCAACCGTTCCGGCAAGCCCCGTTTCCGGTCCGCCTCGGCAAGGCCGAAGACGGACGGAAGAAACGTGGTAGCGGGGGCAGGATTTGAACCTGCGACCTTCGGGTTATGAGCCCGACGAGCTGCCAGACTGCTCCACCCCGCAGCAGAGAAGCGAGATTATGCCGAGGTGCCCGAAACCTTGCAAGCCCTGTTCAGCATTTGCGGCCAGGATTCAGGCGAACGCCTGCTTGCACCAGGCCATGATCGGGCTCCAGGCCAAGCCCAGCACCAGCAGGCCGAGCGCGTTCACCGCGAACACCACGCGCAGCACGAGGTCGTCGCGCTGCACCATCGGCGCGCCTTCCGGCTCGTCGAAGAACATCGCCCGGATGACGCGCAGGTAATAGAACGCGCCGATCACCGCGAACACGATGCCGACGATGGTCAGCCAGGCCAGGCCGCCCTCCCAGGCCGCGCGCAGCACCGCCAGCTTGGACCAGAAGCCCAGGAACGGCGGCACGCCGGCCAGCGAGGCCATCACGCACAGCACCAGCCACGCCATCCACGGGCTGCGCGCGTTGAGTCCCTTGTAGTCGTCGATGCGATCGGCCTCGAAGCCGTTGCGCGAAAGCACCACGATCGCGCCGAACGACGCCGCCGCCATGATCGCGTACGAGATCGCATAGAACATGGCCGAGGCGTAGCCGACCGCGCCGCCGCCGGCCAGGCCGAGCAGCAGGAAGCCGACGTGCGACACCGTCGAGTACGCCAGCATCCGCTTGAGGTTGGTCTGGGCCAGCGCGATCAGGTTGCCGATCGCCAGCGAAGCCGCGGCCAGCAGCGCCAGCATGTAGCGCCATTCCGCGTCGAGCGGGCCGACGCCCGCCTCCAGCACGCGGTAGGCCATCGCGAACGCGGCCAGCTTGGGGGCGGCGCCGATGAACAGCGTGATCGGCGTCGGCGCGCCCTGGTAGACGTCCGGCAGCCACATGTGGAACGGCGCGGCGCCGAACTTGAAGGCGATGCCGGCGACCATCAGCACCACGCCGGTCAGCAGCAGCGGATCGGCAGTGCTGGCGGCGTGGATCGCGGCGAGGTCGAGGCTGCCGGTGGCGCCGTAGACCAGCGACATGCCGAACAGCAGCATGCCCGAGGCCAGCGAACCGAGCACGAAATACTTCATCGCCGCCTCGGACGCGAGCGGGCTGTCGCGATCGATCGCGACCAGCGCGTACGAGCACAGCGCGAGCAGTTCGAGGCCGACGTAGACCATCACCAGGCTGCCGGCCGAGATCAGCAGCATCATGCCGACGACCGCGAACAGCATCAGCAGCGACACCTCGCCCTTGTACAGGCCGCGTTCGCGCAGGAACGACCAGGCGTAGACCAGCGAAGCGGCGCTGACGATGCAGACGAACCACTTGAGCACGTCGGCCATGGTGTCGCGCACGAACATGCCGTCGAAGAAGCTGCCGTGCAGCGACGACGCGCCGCCGCCGGTGCCGAGCGCGATCATGCCGGCGACGGCGACCAGCGCGGCGATGGCGAGGCCGTGGACGAGGCCGCGCTGGCGCTCGGAGACGAACAGGTCGACCAGCAGCAGCGCGAACGCGGCGCCGGTGAGCACCAGCTCGGGCAGGATCGCCATCAGGTCGGCGGCGGTGACGGTTGTCGTGATCATGTTCTTCCCGGGACCGGTGTGGTTCTCAGAGCTTGCTGACCGCCAGCTGGCTGGCGAGCTGGGCGATGGCGGGCTCCATCAGATCGGTCAGCAGCTTGGGATAGACGCCGATCACGAGGGTGCCCACCGCGAACGCCGTCAGCACGATCCATTCGCGGGGATTGATGTCCTCCAGCTCGGCCACGTGCGCGTTGCCGATGTCGCCGAACACGACGCGCTTGACCAGCCAGAGGGTGTAGGCGGCGCCGATGATCAGGGTGATCGCGGCGGTGAAGGCGATCATCGGGTGCGCCTGGAAGCTGGCGAGGATCACCATGAATTCGCCGACGAAGCCCGAGGTGCCCGGCAGGCCGGAGTTGGCCATGCCGAACAGCACGAAGAACATCGCGAACCACGGCATCACGTTCGCCACGCCGCCGTAATCGCGGATCATGCGGCTGTGCATGCGGTCGTAGAGCACGCCGACGCAGGAGAACATCGCGCCGGAGATGAAGCCGTGCGAGATCATCTGCACCATCGCGCCCTGCAGCCCGAGGCGCGCGGCGTTCGCCGCGTTCGGATCGCTGGAGTCGCGGATCAGCATGAACGCGATGAAGGTGCCGAGAGTGACGAAACCCATGTGCGAGATCGACGAGTACGCGATCAGCTTCTTCATGTCCTCCTGGACCAGCGCGACCAGGCCGATGTAGACCACGGCGATCAGGCTCAGCGCGATCACCAGCCAGGCGAACTCGTGGCTGGCGTCCGGCACGATCGGCAGGTTGAAGCGCAGGAACCCGTACCCGCCGATCTTCAGCATGATCGCGGCCAGGATCACCGAACCGCCGGTCGGCGCCTCGACGTGGGCGTCGGGCAGCCAGGTGTGCACCGGGAACATCGGCACCTTGACCGCGAACGCGATCAGGAACGCGAAGAACAGCCACATCTGCTCGTGCGCATCCAACCGCAGCGCGTAGAGGTCGGGCAACTGCCAGCTACCGGCCTTCAGGTACAGGTAGATCAGCCCGACCAGCATGAACACCGAGCCGAGGAACGTGTACAGGAAGAACTTCACCGACGCGTAGACGCGCCGCGGGCCGCCCCAGACGCCGATGATGATGAACATCGGGATCAGCATGCCCTCGAAGAACACGTAGAACAGCATCGCGTCGACGGCGGAGAACACGCCGACCATCAGCCCCTCGAGGAACAGGAACGCGGCGACGTACTGGTTCACGCGCTTGTCGACCGAGCTCCAGGCGCCGATCAGCACCAGCGCCGTGGTCAGGGTGGTCAGCACGATCAGCGCGACCGAGATGCCGTCGGCGCCGAGGTGGTACTGGATGTCGTAGGCCGGGATCCACTGGCGCTGCTCGACGAACTGCATGCCGGAGGTGAAGTAATCGAACCCGGTGAGCAGCGGCAGGCTGCAGGCGAAGGTCGCGAGCGCGACCGTCAGCGCGAGCCAGCGCGCGGTCTGCGCACGACCCTGGCCGAGCGCGAGCGCCAGCATGCCGCCGACGATGGGCAGCCAGATCAGGATGCTGAGAATGGGCCAGTGTTGCATCGCGATTCGGTATCCGTCGGTTCGTGTCGATTAGCGCCAGAAGTTGATCAGGACGGCCAGCAGGGCGATCAGGCCGAGGATCATCGCGAAGGCGTAGTGGTAGAGATAGCCGGACTGGGTGCGCCGCAGCAGCCCGGACACGAGATCGACCACGCGCGCGCTGCCGTTGACGACCACGCCATCGATGACCTTCTCGTCGTTGAGGCGCAGCAGCTTGCCGAGGCGGATGCCGCCGCCGGCGAAGCCGCCGATCCACAGGTCGTCCATGCCGTACTTGTTCTCGAGCACGCGCGCGGCCAGCGCGAACGGCGGGAACGCCGCGAGCTTCGCCGGCAGGTCGGTGCGGACCAGGTACAGGAGCGTCGCCAGCGCGAAGCCGGCGAAGGCCAGCCAGAACGCCGGGGCGAGGAAGCCGTGCAGGGCGAACTGGACCGCGCCGTGGAATTCCCCGGCCAGCTTCGCGACGACGTCGTGTTCCTTCAGCACTTCGATCGCGCCGAGGAAGTACGGCAGCACCTCGTGGTGCCCGCCGGTGTCCTTGCCGAACAGCATCGGACCGACGGTGAAGAAGCCGATGAAGATCGACGGGATCGCCAGCAGGATCAACGGCAGGGTCACGACCCACGGCGATTCGTGCGGCTCGTGCGCGCCATGGCCGTGGTCGTGGTCGCCGTGCGCATGGTCGTCGTGGTGCGCGCCGCCATGCGCATCCGCATGGGCGTGGTCGTCGTGCGCGTGGCCGTCATGCGCGTGGCCGTCATGCGCGTGCTCGTCGTGGCCGTGCGCGGCCGCATGCCGGAAGCGCTCCTCGCCGAAGAAGGTCAGGTACAGCAGGCGGAAGCTGTAGAACGAGGTGACGAACGCGCCCAGCAACACGGCCCAATAGCCGTAGGTCGCGATCCAGCCGTGCGCCTCGTGCGCATGCTCGGCGGCCGCCTCGATGATGGTGTCCTTCGAGTAGAAGCCGCTGAAGAACGGCGTGCCGACCAGCGCCAGGGTGCCGATCAGGCTGGTCCAGAAGGTGATCGGCATGTACTTGCGCAGGCCGCCCATCTTGCGCATGTCCTGCTCGTGGTGCATGCCGATGATCACCGAACCCGCCGCGAGGAACAGCAGCGCCTTGAAGAAGGCGTGGGTCATCAGGTGGTACACCGCGGCCGAGTACGCCGACACGCCCAGCGCCACGGTCATGTAGCCCAACTGCGACAGCGTCGAATAGGCGACGACGCGCTTGATGTCGTTCTGGACGATGCCGATCAGGCCGGTGAAGAACGCGGTGGTCGCGCCGATGAACAACACGAAGTCCAGCGCGGTCTCCGACAGTTCGAACAGCGGCGACATGCGCGCCACCATGAAGATGCCGGCGGTGACCATGGTCGCGGCGTGGATCAGCGCCGAGATCGGGGTCGGGCCTTCCATCGAATCCGGCAGCCACACGTGCAGCGGCACCTGCGCCGACTTGCCCATCGCGCCAATGAACAGGCAGATGCAGATCAGGGTCGCCACCGACCACTCGTGGCCGGCGAAGATCGCGACCGTCTGCCCGCCGCCGATGGTGCTGGAGGCGTTGGCGAACACGGTCGCGTAGTCGAGGGTGCCGAACCAGTACAGCACCGCGGCGATGCCCAGCAGGAACCCGAAATCGCCGACGCGGTTGACCAGGAAGGCCTTGAGGTTGGCGAAGATCGCGCTGGGCCGCTTGAACCAGAAGCCGATCAGCAGGTACGAGACCAGGCCCACCGCTTCCCAGCCGAAGAACAACTGCAGGAAGTTGTTGCCCATCACCAGCATCAGCATCGAGAACGTGAACAGGCTGATGTAGCTGAAGAAGCGCTGGTAGCCCGGGTCGTCGGCCATGTAGCCGATGGTGTAGACGTGCACCAGCAGCGAGACGAAGGTGACCACCACCATCATCATCGCGGTCAGCTTGTCGATCATGAAGCCGACGTGGGCGTCGTAACCGGCGACCTGGAAGAAGGTGTAGACGTTCTCGTTGAACGGGGCCGCGCCCTGCAGCAACTGCCAGAGCGTGTGGATCGACAGGCCGCAGGCCACGGCGACGCCGAGGATGGTGACCGTGTGCGCCCCGGCGCGGCCGATGCGACGGCCGAACAGACCCGCCAGGATCGCGCCGAACAGCGGCGCGAGCACGATGGCGACGAGGACGGATTTGGAGATCGCGTAGTCCATGCCGGTGCGCCGTCAGCCCTTGAGAGAATCGATTTCGGTCACGTTGATCGTCCGCCGGTTGCGGAACAGCGTGACCAGGATCGCCAGACCGATCGCGGCCTCGGCGGCGGCGACGGTGAGGATGAAGAACACGAAGATCTGCCCCGCCGCGTCGCCCAGGTGGCGCGAGAACGCCACGAAGTTGATGTTGACGCTGAGCAGCATCAGCTCGATCGACATCAGCAGGATGATGACGTTCTTCCGGTTGAGGAAGATGCCCGCGACGCTGATGCAGAACAGCACCGCGGCCAGCGCCAGATAGTGCCCGAGGGCGAGCGGTCCGATCACGATTTCACCTCTTCGGTCGCGACGACGTCGGGCGCGGCGGGACGCTCGGCGTCCATCTTCACCATGCGGATGCGGTCCTGTGCGCGGACCCGCGACTGTTCGGCCGGGTCCTGGTGCTTGACGCCGGGACGGCGGCGCAGGGTCAGCATGACCGCGGCGATCACCGCGATGGTCAGGATCACCGCCGCGGTCTCGAACGGCAGCATGAACTCGCTGAACAGGGTCCTGGCGAGCCACTGGGTGTTCGACAGCCCCTCGGCCTCGGCCGGGTCCTGGCCGAAGCCGGCGGCCATCTGCGCCTTGACCCCGATCAGGGTGAGCATCTCGACCAGCATCACCACCGACACCAGCAGGCCGAGCGGCAGATAGCGCACGAAGCCCTCGCGCAGCGGGGCGATGTCCACGTCGAGCATCATCACCACGAACAGGAACAGCACCATCACCGCGCCGACATAGACCAGGACCAGCGCCACGCCGAGGAACTCGGCGCCGGCCAGGATCCAGGTGCAGGCGACGGTGAAGAAGGTCAACACCAGGCACAGCGCGGCATGCACCGGATTGCGCACGGAGATCACACCGCCGGCCGAAACCACGGCGACGGCGGCGAAGATCAGGAAGGCGAGCGTTGCGAAGTCCACGGCGGTCCTCAGGAAGTCATGCTCAGCGGTAGCCGGCGTCGGCGGCGCGGCGTTCGGCGATTTCCTTTTCCAGGCGGTCGCCGAGGGCCAGCAGCTTGGGCTTGGTCAGGATGTTCTCGCCGCGCTGCTCGAAGTGGTACTCGTGGATGTGGGTCTCCACGATCGAGTCCACGGGGCAGGATTCCTCGCAGAACCCGCAGAAGATGCACTTGAACAGGTCGATGTCGTAGCGCGTGGTGCGGCGGGTGCCGTCCTCGCGCGGTTCGGAGTCGATGGTGATGGCCAGCGCCGGGCACACCGCTTCGCACAGCTTGCAGGCGATGCAGCGCTCTTCGCCGTTGGGATAGCGGCGCAGCGCGTGCAGCCCGCGGAAACGCGGCGACTGCGGGGTCTTCTCCATCGGGTACATCAGCGTGTACTTCGGACGGAACAGGTACTTCAGGGTCAGGCCCATGCCCTGGAACAGTTCCAGCAGCATCAGGCTCTTGACGTAGGAAACGACTCTGCTCATCACTGCCCTGCCTCGAAGACCTTGAAGTACACCATCAGCGCGGTCACGCAGATCCACGCGAGGGTGACCGGGATGAAGACCTTCCAGCCCAGGCGCATGATCTGGTCGTAGCGGTAGCGCGGGAACGAGGCACGGAACCAGATGAAGGCGCTGGCGAAGAAGAACACCTTCAGCAGCAGCCACGGCCAGCCGCCCTTCCAGATCCAGTCGACCCACGGCGACACGTCGGCGGTGATCCAGCCCTGCAGCGGGCTCAGCCAGCCGCCGAGGAAGAACAGCGCGGTCAGGAAGCTGACCAGGATCATGTTCGCGTATTCGGCGAGGAAGAACAGCGAGAACTGCGACCCCGAATACTCGACCATGTGGCCGGCGACGATTTCCGATTCGCCTTCGACCACGTCGAATGGCGCGCGGTTGGTCTCGGCCACGCCGGAGATGAAGTACACGACGAACAGCGGCAGCAGCGGGAACCAGAACCACTCGAAGAAGCCGGCGTTGCCCGACTGCGCGGTCACGATGTCGGTCAGGTTCAGGCTGCCGGCGGCCATCAGCACGCCGACGAGCGCGAAGCCCATCGCGATCTCGTAGGACACCACCTGCGCGGCGGAGCGCATCGCGCCGAGGAACGCGTACTTCGAGTTCGACGCCCAGCCGGCGAGGATCACGCCGTAGACGCCCAGCGAGGTCATCGCCAGCAGGTACAGCAGGCCGGCGTTGGCGTTCGACAGCACGACCTTCGCGTCGAACGGCACCACCGCCCAGGCCGCGAACGCCGGCACCAGCGCGATCATCGGCGCGAGGATGTACAGGGGCTTGTTCGCGCTGGACGGCTGCAGCACTTCCTTGAACAGCAGCTTGAACACGTCGGCGAACGCCTGGAGGATGCCCCAGCCGACGTACATCGGCCCATGGCGCACGTGCATCCAGCCGATCAGCTTGCGCTCCCAGACCACGTAGAACGCGACCGAGACGATCACCGGCACCGCGACCGCGAGGATCTTCAGCACGATCCACAGCAGCGGGCCGACCGTCGGGCCGAGCGCCAGCAGCCAGTCGCGCAGCGGGTCGAACAGCATCTCCATCAGACCACCCCCGTCACGCGCACGCGGCCGGCGCCGAGCGCCGCCGTCGGGCCGTAGCCCGCTTCGACCCACACCGCGCCGCGGGCGACGCGATCGTCGACCACGACCGGCAGGGTCGCCGTGCCGACGCCGTTGTCGAGCTTCGCCATCGCGCCTTCCGACACGCCCGCCGCCGCGGCGTCGGCCGAGTGCAGCACCAGCCGCGGACCGGCGTTGAGCGGGTGCGACTGCAGCGCCGCGGCGCGACGCACGGTGGCGTCGACGCGGTAGATGGCCTGCGATACGGCCAGCTCGAGCCCCTCGCCCGCCTGCGGCTGCGCCGCGGATGCGGCGACCTGCACGTCGCGCGGCGCGAGGCCGGCGTCGGCGAGATCGGCGAACGCGAACCCGTCGGCGCCGAGCGCACCGCCGAGCGCGCGCAGCACGCGCCAGCCCGGACGCGCGTCGCCCGGCAGCTTGCCGCCGGCGACGGTGCGCTGGTCGGCGCCCGCCAGATTGGTCAGCGTGGCCTCGATCTCGGGCAGCGCGCCGATCGGCAGGATCACGTCGGCGACGTTGCGGGTCGAGCGGCAGGCGTAGTGGCTGAAGGCCACGACCTTCGCCGCGCCCAGCGCCTTGAGCGCGCGGGCCTGGTCGGCGAAGTCGAGACCCGGCTCGATGCCGTAGATGACGTAGGCCTTGCGCGCGTCGGCGAGCATCGCCTGGGCGTCGCGCGCGGTCGGCAGCACGCCCATGCGCGCGAGGCCGAGCGCGTTGGCGCCCTGCGGGATGCGGCAGACCGCCGCGTCGTTGGCAGCGGCGAAGGCCGCCGCAGCCTGGCGGATCGCGGCGGCGTGCGCGGAGGTCTCCGCGACCGCGCCGACGATCACCGCGGCGCGGGTCGCGCCGTCGAGCTTCAGGTTCGACAGCGCCGAGGCGAGCTGCGACGGCGGCACGATCGTCTTCGAGGCGATCGCGAACGCGAAGTCGAAGTCGACCGGATTGACCACATGGATCTTCGCGCCGCGCTTGGCCGCCTTGCGCAGACGCTGGTGCAGCAGCGGCACCTCGTGGCGCAGGTTCGAGCCGACGACCACGATGGCGTCCGCGGCTTCGAGGTCGGCGACCGCCATGCCGAAGGCTTCGGCGACCGCGCCGTCGGACAGGTCGTGCTGCGCGATGCGGTGGTCGAGGTTGCCGGTGCCCAGCGCATCGGCCAGGCGCGCGAGCAGCGCGCCCTCTTCGTTCGAGGTCGCGGGATGCGCGAGCACGCCCAGGTCGTCGCCGCGGTGCGCGGACAGGATCTCGGCGGCCTTCGCCAGCGCCTCGTCCCAGCTCGCTTCGCGGAAGGCCTCGGGCTCGCCGCCCTCGCCCACCCGGATCATCGGCTTCTTCGCGCGGTCGTCGGCGTAGAGGCCCTGGTGCGAATAGCGGTCGCGATCCGACAGCCAGCACTCGTTGACCGCCTCGTTGTCGCGCGGCACGGTGCGCAGCACGTCGCCGCGGCGCACGTGCAGGAACAGGTTGCTGCCGAGCGCGTCGTGCCAGCCCAGCGACTCGCGGGCGACCAGTTCCCACGGGCGCGCGCGGAAGCGGAACACCTTGTTGGTCAGCGCGCCGACCGGGCAGACGTCGATGACGTTGCCGGAAAGTTCGGTCGTCAGCGGCTTGCCGTCGAAGGTGCCGATCTGCAGGTTCTCGCCGCGCTGCATGCCGCCGAGTTCGTAGGTGCCGGCGATGTCCGCGGTGAAGCGCACGCAGCGGGTGCACTGGATGCAGCGGGTCATCTCGGTGGCGACCAGCGGCCCCATGTCCTCGTCGGCGACGACGCGCTTGCGTTCGGCGAAGCGGCTGACCGAGCGGCCGTAGCCCAGCGACAGGTCCTGCAGTTCGCACTCGCCGCCCTGGTCGCAGATCGGGCAGTCCAGCGGATGGTTGATCAGCAGGAATTCCATCACGTTGCGCTGCGCCTTCAGCGCCTTCTCGTTGCGCGTGAAGATCTTCATGCCGTCGGCCACCGGCGTGGCGCAGGCCGGCTGCGGCTTGGGCATCGGACGGCCGCCCATCTCGGCATCGACCAGGCACATGCGGCAGTTCGCGGCGATCGGCAGCTTCTCGTGGTAGCAGAAGCGCGGGATCGGGATGCCGGCCTTGTCGGCGGCCTGGATGATCATCGAGCCCTTCGGCGCGAACAGGGTGCGGCCGTCGATCTCGATGCCGACGTGCCCCTCGGGCACGACCGGCGCGGCGGGGGCCGTGGTCTCGGTGCTCATGCGGCCACCTCCCCGACGACGGTGCCCGCGCGCTGGTCATCGACCAGGAAGCGCTTGTTCACGATCGCGTACTCGAATTCGTTCCAGAAATGGCGCAGGAAGCCCTGCACCGGCCACGCCGCGGCTTCGCCGAAAGCGCAGATGGTGTGGCCTTCGATCTGCCCGGCCGCGGCCCTGAGCATGTTCAGGTCGTCCATCGTCGCCTGCTTCTCGACGATGCGGGTCAGCATGCGGTACATCCAGCCGGTGCCTTCGCGGCACGGCGTGCACTGGCCGCAGCTTTCCTTGAAGTAGAAGCGCGCGATGCGCTGGCAGGCGCGGACCATGCAGGTGGTCTCGTCCATGACGATGACCGCGCCCGAGCCCAGGCCCGAACCGGCCTTCTGGATGCTGTCGTAGTCCATCGTCAGGCCGAGCATCGTCTCGCCCGGCAGCACCGGCATCGAGGAGCCGCCCGGGATCACCGCCTTGAGCCTGTGGCCGTTGCGGACGCCGCCGGCCATCGCCAGCAGGTCGGCGAACGAGGTGCCGAGGCGGATCTCGAAGTTGCCCGGGTTGTTGACGTGACCGGAGACCGAGAACACCTTCGGGCCGCCGTTGTTCGGCTTGCCGAGGTTGAGGAACCACTCCGCGCCGTTGCGGATGATCGCCGGCACCGACGCGTAGGTCTCGGTGTTGTTGATCGTGGTGGGCTTGCCGTACAGGCCGAAGTTCGCGGGGAACGGCGGCTTGAAGCGCGGCTGGCCCTTCTTGCCTTCCAGCGACTCCATCAGTGCGGTCTCTTCGCCGCAGATGTAGGCGCCGGCGCCGAGCGCATTGTGGATGTCGATGTCGATGCCGCTGCCGAGCACGTTCTTGCCCAGCCACCCATGCTTGTACGCTTCGGCGGTGGCTTCTTCCAGATGCTCGAACGGCTCGTGGTGGAACTCGCCGCGCAGGTAGTTGTAGGCGACCGTCGAACCGGTCGCGTAGCAGGCGATCGCCATGCCCTCGATCACCGCGTGCGGGTTGAAGCGCAGGATGTCGCGGTCCTTGCAGGTGCCGGGCTCGGATTCGTCGGAGTTGCAGAGGATGTACTTCTGCATGCCGGCGCCCTTGGGCATGAAGCTCCACTTCAGGCCGGTCGGGAAGCCCGCGCCGCCGCGGCCGCGCAGGCCGGAGGCCTTCACCATCTCGACGACCTGTTCCGGCGGGATCTTCTCTTCGAGGATCCTGCGCAGCGCGCTGTAGCCGCCGGTCTTGAGGTAGTTCTCGTACGACCACGGCTTGTCGAAATGCAGCGTGGTGTAGACGACCTGGTGCTCCTGCGGCGCGGGGCCGACGGGACCGGTGGCGTGGGAGTGATGGTCTGCCATCTCGTCGTCCTGCCTCACTTCAGACCGTCGAGCAGCTCGTCCACCTTCTCGGGCGTGAGCTTCTCGTGGTAGTGGCCGTTGATGACCATCATCGGCGCGCCGCAGCAGGCGGCCAGGCATTCCTCCTCGCGCTTGAGGAAGATGCGACCGTCGGCCGAGGACTCGCCCAGCTTGCAGCCGAGCTTCTTCTCGGCGTGCGCGACCAGGTCTTCGGCGCCGTTGAGCCAGCAACTGATGTTGGTGCAGAACGCGACGTTGTTGCGCCCGACCTGTTCGGTCTCGAACATCGAGTAGAAGGTCGCGACCTCGTACGCCCACACCGGCGGCAGGTCGAGGTACTTCGCGACCGCGGCGATGAGTTCGTCGGTCAGCCAGCCGCCGTTCTGTTCCTGCGCCGCGTGCAGGCCCTGGAGCACGGCCGAGCGCTTGCGGTCGGGCGGGAACTTGGCCAGCCAGTGGTCGATGTGGGCCCGCGTCTTGTCGGTCAACGCGACCATCGGGTCGACGTTGCGGCAGGCTTCGAAATTTCCGGTCGCTTTCATTCTGGGTGCGTCCTCAGCGATCGATTTCGCCGAACACGATGTCGTAGGTGCCGATCATCGCGACCACGTCGGCCAGCATGTGGCCCTTCACGATCGCGTCCATCGACGACAGGTGCGCGAAGCCCGGCGCGCGCAGGTGCACGCGGAAGGGCTTGTTGGCGCCGTCGGAGACCAGGTAGCAGCCGAACTCGCCCTTCGGCGCTTCGACCGCGCTGTAGGTCTCGCCGGCCGGCACACAGTAGCCTTCGCTGAACAGCTTGAAGTGGTGGATCAGCGCTTCCATGTCGTCCTTCATGGACTCGCGGCTGGGCGGCGACACCTTGTAGTTGTCCAGCATCACCGGGCCGGGATTGGCGCGCAGCCACTTCACGCACTGCTTGACGATGCGGTTCGACTCGCGCATCTCGGCGACGCGGACCAAGTAGCGGTCGTAGCAGTCGCCGTTGACGCCCACCGGGATGTCGAAGTCGACCTCGGCGTATTTCGCGTACGGCTGCTTCTTGCGCAGGTCCCAGGCGATGCCGGAGCCGCGGATCATCGGGCCGGTCATGCCCCAGGCCAGCGCCTGCTCCGGCGGGATCACGCCGATGCCGACGGTGCGCTGCTTCCAGATGCGGTTGTCGGTCAGCAGCGTCTCGTACTCGTCGACGCGCTGGGGGAAATCGTCGGTGAAGGCGTCGAGGTAGTCGAGCATCGAGCCCTCGCGCCATTCGTTGAAGCGCTTGAGCTTGCCGCCCTTGCGCCACGGCGATTCGCGGTACTGCGGCATCTTCTCCGGCAGGTCGCGATAGACGCCGCCGGGGCGGTAGTAGGCCGCGTGCATGCGCGCGCCGGACACCGCCTCGTACACGTCCATCAGCTCTTCGCGTTCGCGGAAGGCGTACAGGAACACCGCCATCGCGCCGAGGTCGAGCGCGTTCGAGCCGATCCACATCAGGTGGTTCAGGATGCGGGTGATCTCGTCGAACATCGTGCGGATGTACTGCGCGCGCTCCGGCGCCTCGATCCCCATCAGGGTCTCGATCGCGCGCACGTAGGCGTGCTCGTTGCACATCATCGACACGTAGTCCAGGCGATCCATGTAGCCGATCGACTGGTTGAACGGCTTGGACTCGGCCAGCTTCTCGGTGCCGCGGTGGAGCAGGCCGACATGCGGGTCGGCGCGCTGCACGATCTCGCCGTCCATCTCGAGGATGAGGCGGAGCACGCCGTGCGCGGCCGGGTGCTGCGGGCCGAAGTTCAGCGTGTAGTTGCGGATTTCCTGCTTCGCCTCGGCGGCGTTGCTGGCGAAGGCCTCATGGGCCTGGTGCGCGGTGGTCATTTCGAGGCCTCCGCCTTGCGGGCCTGCTGTTCGCCGGCGGCCGTGGCGTAACGGGCGTCGTCGCGGATCACGCGCGGCACGCCGACGCGCGGCTCGACCGAGGTGACGGGTTCGTAGACGACGCGCTTCTTCTCTTCGTCGTAGCGGACCTCGACGTTGCCGATGAGCGGGAAGTCCTTGCGGAACGGATGGCCGACGAAGCCGTAGTCGGTGAGGATGCGGCGCAGGTCCGGGTGGCCTTCGAACACGATGCCGAACAGGTCGAACGCCTCGCGCTCGAACCAGTTGGCGATCGGCCACAGGTCGGTCAGCGACGCCACGACCGGCAGGTCGTCGTTCTCGGCCAGCACCTTCACCCGCAGGCGCCGGTTGTGCTGCACCGACAGCAGTTGCGCGACCGCGGCGAAACGGCGCGCCGGCACCGGCATCGACGCCTCGGCGACCGGCTGCGCGACCTGGCGGCTCGGCGCTTCGCCGTACTTGAAGCGGCCGACGTTGCGGCCTTCGACGCCGCGGCTGAAGCCTTCGGAGGACACGTCGGTGTCCCACTCGTCGCTGCCGTAGCCGAGCAGGTCGAGCCCGCAGACGTCGATCAGCGATTCGAAGCCGAATTCGTCGCGGATCGCGCGGCAGCCGTCGTGCCACTGCGCGGCGGCGAACACGATGCCGACCTCGCCACGCGGCTCGGCGACCTCGACGGTCGCGCCCGGGAAGCGCGCGCGCAGGCGCTCGGCGAAAGCCTGGGAAGTCTCGCGCATCTCAGTACACGCCCTGCTTGTTGTCGCCGAAGTTGGTGCCGCGACGGATCTTCTTCTGCAACTGGAGGATGCCGTAGACCAGCGCCTCGGCCGTCGGCGGGCAGCCCGGCACGTAGACGTCGACCGGCACCACGCGGTCGCAGCCGCGCACCACCGAGTAGGAGTAGTGGTAGTAGCCGCCGCCGTTGGCGCAACTGCCCATCGAGATCACCCACTTGGGGTTGGGCATCTGGTCGTAGACCTTGCGCAGCGCGGGGGCCATCTTGTTGACCAGGGTGCCGGCGACGATCATCACGTCCGACTGGCGAGGCGACGGGCGGAACACCACGCCGTAGCGGTCCAGGTCGAGGCGCGCGGCGCCGGCGTGCATCATCTCGACCGCGCAGCAGGCCAGGCCGAAGGTCATCGGCCACATCGAACCGGTGCGCGCCCAGTTCCACAGCACGTCCATGCTGGTGGTGACGAAGCCCTGTTCGAGCAGCGGGTTGCCCTCGGTGGCGAGCAGGCTCTCGGGACGCAGGATGTCGTCGACCCGCCCTTCCGGGATCGGGTTGTTCGCGAAGTCCGCGACCTTCTGGACGGTCTGGATCACTCCCATTCCAGGGCTCCCTTCTTCCACACGTAGACGAAACCGATCAGCAGCAGGCCGAGGAACACGCCCATCTCGACCAGGCCGAGCACACCGAGGTCGCGGAACACCAGCGCCCACGGGTAGACGAAGGCGATTTCCAGGTCGAACACGATAAAGAGGATGGCGATGAGGTAGTAGCGCACGTCGAACCGCATGCGCGCGTCCTCGAATGCATTGAAGCCGCACTCGTAGGGCGAGAGTTTTTCGGCGTCCGGCCGCTTGGGGCCGAGCACGTTGCCGATGACGATCAGGGCGATGCCGATACCGGCGGCAACGATCAGAAACAGCAGGGTCGGCAGATATTCGGCCAGCACGCGTGTGTTCTCTCGGCGTTGGGAGTTGCGGGGGCGCCCGTCCGCGGGACGCGCCCCGGAAGGGGACGATGCGCCTGCGTGCCGCCGCGAAGATGTGGTGCCCAAGGGGGGACTCGAACCCCCACGACCTAAGTCGCTACCACCTCAAGGTAGTGCGTCTACCAATTCCGCCACCTGGGCAAATCCGCGGCTCCGCGCCGAGCGGGACGCGAAGCCGGACTATTGTAAAGGATGCGAAAGGAAAGTCGCACCTTTTTGTTGCGCCGCGAACGCCGGAGATGCGGGTTCGCGGGGGCCGCGACGCTCGCGCTGCGATGCGTCGCGGGATCGACGGGCGCGGCGACGCGTTCCGTCGGAAAGAGGCGCCGGCTCAGCCGCCCTGCTGCGCGGGCTTTTGCGGCGCGGGCGCGACGGGCTGGGTCGACGGCGCCGGGGCCGCCGGCGTCGGCGCGACCGGCGCGGACTGGGCCGGCGCGGTCGGCAGCGCGGGCGCCGGCTGGGCGGGCGCGGTCGGCAGCGTCGCCGGCTTCGGCGTCGCGGCGGACGAGACCACCCCGAGGTCCTGTTCGGCGCCGGCCTGGGGCTTGCCGCCGTGCGCGGCGTACCAGGCCATGTACAGGCTGATGCCGAAGAAGGCGATCGCCAGCCAGCGCGTGCTCTTGGTCAGGAAGCTGGCCGCGCCGCGGGCGCCGAAGACGGTCGACGAAGCGCCGCCGCCGAAGCCGGAACCGGCCTGCGCGCCGGCGCCGCGCTGGAGGAGGATGAGCGCGATCATGGCGATCGCGATCAGCACGTAAATCACATTCAGGAACAGCATCATGCGGTGGGTGCCTATCGGAATGGGGTCGTCGGGCCGTGCGTCCGACCGGGCGACCGCGTGGCGATCAGGCCCGGGCGGCCGCGACGATGGCGAGGAAATCGGCCGCCACCAGCGAGGCGCCGCCGATCAATCCGCCATCCACGTCCGGCTGCGCAAACAGCTCGGCCGCGTTGTCCGGCTTGCAACTGCCCCCGTACAGGATGGACAGCGAGCCGGCAATTGTAGCATCGCGGGCCGCGGCCTCGCCACGGATGAAGGCGTGGACCGCCTGGGCCTGGGCCGGGGTGGCGGTCTTGCCGGTGCCGATCGCCCAGACCGGTTCGTACGCGACCACCGCCCCTTGGAGCGCCTGCGGGCCGCAAAGTTCGAACACGGCCGCCAACTGGGTCTCGATCCGGTACTCGGTCTGCCCCGCCTCGCGCTCGTGCAGGGATTCGCCCACGCACAGGATCGGCACCAGCCCGGCGTGCTTGGCGGCCTGGAACTTGCGCGCGACCAGCGCATCGGTCTCGGCGTGGTACTGGCGGCGCTCGGAGTGGCCGACCAGGCCGTAGCGGGCGCCGATGTCCACCAGCATCGCTGCCGAGACCTCGCCGGTGAAGGCGCCCTTCTCGTTGGCGCTGACGTCCTGGGCGCCGAACTGGATGCCGCTCGCCGGGAAGCCGGCGATCAGGCCGCCAAGGTAGGGCAGCGGCGGCAGCACGACCACGTCCGGCGGACCGTGGCGGCCCTCGACCCCGGCGGCGATGGCGCCGACCAGGTCGGCGGCGAAGGCGCGGGACCCGTGCAGTTTCCAGTTGCCGGCGACGATCTTGCGACGCATGACGCACTCCAGGACGAGGGGCGACAGGATAGCCGATCCCCCGCCCCGTCCTCCCGGCTAAGCTTTGCGGCCGCCTTCCAAGGAGCCACACGCATGCAGGCACAGTCCCCGGGCCACGCCCTGATCACCGGCGCGTCCAGCGGCATCGGCGCGGCGATCGCCCGCGAATACGCGCGCCGCGGCGTGCCGCTGGTGCTGACCGCGCGCCGGGCCGACCGGCTGCAGGCGCTGGCGGCGGAACTGGGGGACCGGGTCGCGGTGACGGTGCTGGCCGCCGACCTCGCCGACCCGGCGGCCCCGGCGGCGCTGCAGGCGGCGATCCTCGACCGCGGCCTGCACGTCGCGCACCTGGTCAACAACGCCGGCTACGGCGTGCCGGGCCGCTACCTGTCGGCCGACTGGAAGACCCATGCCGACTTCCTGCAGGTGCTGGTGACCTCGGTCTGCGAGCTGACGCACCGGTTCCTGCCGGCGATGGAGGCCGCGGGCCACGGCCGCATCCTCAACGTCGCCTCGCTGGCCGGGCTGGTGCCGCCGTCGGCCGGGCACACCCTGTACGGCGCGGCCAAGAGCTTCGTGATCCGCTTCTCCGAATGCCTGGCGCTGGAGGTCGCGGACCGCGGCGTCCACGTCTGCGCACTCTGCCCCGGCTTCACCTACACCGAATTCCACGACGTCAACGGCATGCGCGAACGGGTCTCGAAGCTGCCCGGCTGGCTGTGGCTGGACGCCGACAGCGTCGCCCGCCAGGGCATCGATGCGGTCGAGCACGGCCGCACCCGGCTGGTCACCGGCGGCGCCAACCGGGCGATCGCCGCGGCGTCCAAATACCTGCCGGACGCCGTCGCCCGGGCGCTGGTGGGCAGCCGCAGCAAGGAATTCCGCGACGCCGACTGACGCCACCGAACCCGCCGGCTTGAGGCCGGTCAACGCCCGCCGCCGGGCTTCCGGTAGAGTCGCCGGCCATGAACGCACGCTTCCCGCCCGCCCCGCCCCGCCTGCCCGTCCTGCCCTACCGCAAGCCCACCCCGGGCCGCGACTACTGGCTGATCGAGGACGTCCTGCCCGACCCCGACGCCGTGCGCAGCCGCACCCTGCAGCGGACCGACTGGATCGAGGGCTATCCGCACAAGCCGGAGAGCTGGCCCGGCCTGCGCGTGATCCCGGGCCTGCAACCGGAGGAACTGGCGATCGTCGAAGCCAAGGTGAAACAGGCCACCGGCAAGAAGAAGCTGTGGGTCGGCGACACCGGCGACGACAACGCGCGGCTCAACCACAACTGCATCCAGGTGGTGGGCCGCGACGAGTGCGAGCCCCGGCCGCACACCGATTCGCGGAAGATGTGTCGGTTCGCCGCGGTGCTGTACCTCAACCCGAACGTGCCGGCCGACTGCGGCACCGCCTTCTACCGGCAGCGCCTGCCGATGGGCCAGCGCGGCGGCAACATCGCGCCGCCGCCGCACGCCAATCTCGTCGAAGCGCTGGGCACGCGCTTCGTGCCGCCGGATTCGTTCGTCGAGGATCTGGTCGTGCCGTATCGCTACAACACGATGCTGCTGTACCACAGCAACCTGATCCACAGCGCCACCCGCTACTGCGGCGACACCCTGGAGACCAAGCGCATGGCGGCGGTGTTCTTCTGGATGGCGAGCTGAGCGTCGCGGCGCCGTCCGTGCGGCAAGCGAAAGGGCCGGCATCGCTGCCGGCCCTTCGCGTTCATGCCGCGGTGTGCGTCGCCGAAGGGCGACGCGCGGCCATCACTTCAGCTTGATCTCGCGCAGGCGCTCCTCGAGGTAGCCCTGGGCGGTGATCGGCTCCGGATAGCGGCTCGGGTTGTCGGCGTCGACGCAGTTCGGCAGCACGTCGATCAGGAAATCCGGGTTCGGATGCAGGAAGAACGGCGTGGAGTAGCGCGGCTGGCGGGCCTTGTCGCCCGGCGGGTTGACCACGCGGTGGGTGGTCGAGGGCAGCACGTGGTTGGTCAGGCGCTGCAGCATGTCGCCGATGTTGACCACGATGGTGTCGGCGGCGGCGGTGTACGGCACCCATTCGCCCTTGCGCGACAGCACCTGCAGGCCTTCGGCGCTGGCGCCGACCAGCAGCGTGATCAGGTTGATGTCCTCGTGCGCGCCGGCGCGGACGTTCGGCACGTCGTCGGTGGTGATCGGCGGGTAGTGGATCGGGCGCAGGATCGAATTGCCGTTGTCGGTCTTGTCGGCGAAGAAGTTCTCGGCCAGGCCGAGGTTCAGCGCCAGCGCGGACAGCATGCGCGCGCCGAGGCCGTCGAGCGCGTCGTACAGCGCCAGTGCGCGCTCGCGGAACTCCGGCACCTCGGCCGGCCACACGTTCGCCGGCATCACGTCGGCGTACTTCGCGTCGCGGTGCTCGCGGCCGACGTGCCAGAACTCCTTGAGATCGAAATGCTTGGAGTCCTTGGCGGTTTCGACGCCGAACGCGGTGTACCCGCGGGCGCCGCCGCCGCCGGCGATGTGGTACTGCTTCTTCACGGCCTCGGGCAGGGCGAAGAACTTGACGAAGGCGTCGTAGGCGCCGTCGATGAGGTCCTGCGGGATGCCGTGGCCGCGGATGCCGGCGAAGCCCCACTCGCGATAGGCGGCGCCGAGTTCGGCGACGAAGGCGTCGCGGTCGGCGCTGTCCTTCGGCGCGGTGAAACGGCGGATGTCCAGGGTCGGGATGTAGGGCTGGTCGCTCATGACGTCGTGTCGTCCTGTGGAATGCGCGTGCTTGTCGTTGGGAACGGATTATCGCCCGGCCGGCGGTCCGCCGGCAGGTGGCGAGGCCCGTCCTGGTCCGGCGAGGGAGTCTGCGCGAACGCGGCCGGCGCCGGCTTGAGCCTGGTCAAGGACCGCGCTCAAGCCGCGGCGCGGACCGCGTCGGCCAGGCGGTCGAGGGTCGCCTGCATCAGGCCGGCGTCGTCGGCCTCGACCGTGACCCGGACCACCGGCTCGGTGCCGGACGGGCGCAGGAACGCGCGCCCCCTGCCCTGCACCGCCGCCTGCGCCGCGGCCAGCGCGGCCTTGACGCTCTCGGCCTCGGCCGGGCGACTGCCGGCGGCGACCTTCACGTTGACGGTCTTCTGCGGGACCTTGCCGAACCCGGCCAGCAACTGCTGCAGGCTCAGCCCGCGCCGGCGCAGGACTTCCAGCACCTGCAGCGCGCTGACGATGCCGTCGCCGGAACTGACCCGGTCCAGGCACAGCAGGTGGCCGGAGGTCTCGCCGCCGAGAATGCCGTCGCGCTCCAGCAGCGCCTGGTGGACGTAGCGATCGCCGACCTTGGTGCGCACGAACGCGATGCCGCGCTCGGCGAAGGCGCGCTCCAGCCCGTAGTTGGTCATCAACGTGCCGACCACCGGCCCGCGCAGGCGGCCGCCGTCCTTCCAGTCGGTGGCGAGCACGTACAGCAGATCGTCGCCGTCGCGCACCTGGCCGGCGCCGTCGACGAACAGCACGCGGTCGCCGTCGCCGTCGAAGGCGATGCCGAGGTCGGCGCCGGTCTCGCGCACGCGCTCGACCAGCGCCTCGGGATGGGTCGAGCCGACGCCGTCGTTGATGTTCAGGCCGTTGGGATCGACGCCGATGGCCTCGACCCGCGCGCCCATCTCGCGCAGCACCAGCGGGCCGACCTGGTAGGTCGCGCCGTGGGCGCAGTCGACGACGATGCGCATGCCGCCGAGGTCGAACCGCCGCGGCACCGAACCCTTGCACGCCTCGACGTAGCGGCCGATCGCGTCGCGGGTGCGCACCGCCTTGCCGAGCTGGTCGGACGGCACCGTCGAGAACGGTTTGTCGAGCGCGGCCTCGATCGCCAGTTCGGTGGCGTCGTCGAGCTTTTCGCCCTCGGCCGAGAAGAACTTGATGCCGTTGTCGTAGTGCGGATTGTGCGAGGCGCTGATGACGATGCCGCCGTCCGCGCCCAGCGACCGGGTGAGGTGCGAGACCGCCGGCGTCGGCATCGGGCCCATCAACTGCACGTCGACGCCGGCCGCGACCAGCCCGGCCTCCAGCGCCGCCTCGAACATGTAGTTGGAGATGCGGGTGTCCTTGCCGATCACCACCAGCGGCTTGCGCCACTGCCCGCCGGCGCGCGCGTCCGGGCGCATGCCCGCCTCGCGCAGCGCATGGCCGTAGGCGTTGCCCAGCCGCAGCACGAAGTCCGCCGAGATCGGGCCCTCGCCCACGCGTCCGCGGATGCCGTCGGTGCCGAAGTACTTTCTGCTCATCGAAAAACGCCCCAAAGCGTATGTGGTCTTGATGTCGTCAAGACGGAAAAGGCGAGCCGATGCCGTCATCCTCGCGAATGCGGGGACCCGACGCGAATCGGCGATCGAACGCGGGTCCTCGCGTTCGCGAGGATGACGCGCCTGTCCGCGACCCGTACCACGTGCGACGCACGGGACGCGGACTCAGGCTTCCGCCGCCTCGTCCTCCGGCTCCGGCAGCTTCATCAGCAGCGCGACCAGGTGGGCGATGCGTTCGCGCAGCTCGCGGCGGTCGCAGATCTGGTCGAGCACGCCGTGCTCGAGCAGGAATTCGGGGCGCTGGAACCCTTCGGGCAGGGTCTGGCGGACGGTCTGTTCGATCACGCGCGGACCGGCGAAGCCGATCAGCGCGCCGGGCTCGGCGATGTTGACGTCGCCCAGCATCGCGAACGACGCGGACACGCCGCCGGTGGTCGGGTTGGTCATCACCGAGATGTACGGCAGGCCCTTCGCCCGCAGGCGACCGAGCGCGGCGGAGGTCTTGGCCATCTGCATCAGCGAGAACAGGCTCTCGTGCATGCGCGCGCCGCCGCTGGCGGAGAAGCACACGAACGGCGCCTGCAGGTCGACCGCGCGCTCGACGCCGCGGGTGAAGCGCTCGCCGACGACCGAGCCCATCGAGCCGCCCATGAACGCGAAGTCGAACGCGGCGGCGACGATCGGACGGCCGCGCAGCGCGCCCTCCATCGCGATCAGCGCATCGCGCTCGCCGGTGTTCTTCTGCGCGGCCTTGATCCGGTCGGAGTACTTCTTCTGGTCCTTGAACTTGAGGACATCGACCGGGCCGAGTTCCGGCGCGATCTCGATGCCGGTGCCGGCGTCGAGGAAGGCGCCGAGGCGGCGGCGGGCGCGGATCGCGCCGTGGAAACCGCACTTCGGACAGACTTCGAGGTTGTCCTCAAGCTCCTGGCGGTAGAGCACCGCGCCGCAGCCGTCGCACTTCTCCCACAGCCCTTCGGGCACGCTGCGCTTGCGCGCGGCATTGGTGTCGGTGCGGATGCTCGCGGGCATCAGTTTCTTGAGCCAGGACATGCGTGGAAACCTTTCCGGTGAAGAGGGACGGGATCCGGTCACTCCCCGACCGGCTCGCAAGTCTATCAGGCCGCGGCGACGCCGCCATCGCCGGCAAGCCATTGATCCACAAGGAAACGCCCCCTACGCCGGCGCAGGGTCGCGGCAAGATCGCGGGGATGGGCCGGGCGCTCAGCCGGCGTCGAGTGCGGCCCGCAGCGGGGCGAGGAACGTCCGGGCGCGGGCCTGGGCGTCGGCGACGTCGGTCGCGTCGGCCAGCGCCGCGACCAGCGCGCTGCCGACCACCACGCCGTCGGCCGAACGCGCCATCGCCGCCGCGCTGGCGGCGTCCTTGATGCCGAACCCGGCCACCACCGGCGCCCCGGCGCGGGCGCGGATCGTCGCCAGGTGCGCGCCGGCGTCCCCGGCGTCCAGGCGATCGGCGCCGGTCACGCCGGCGTAGCTGACGTAGTAGAGGTAGCCCTCGGCGTCGGCGCAGAGACGGTCGAGCCGGGCGTCGGGCGTGGTCGGCGACGCCAGCAGGATCAGCGACAGGCCGTGCTCGCGCATCGCCGCGCGCAGGTCGTCGGCCTCTTCCGGCGGCAGGTCGACCAGCAGCAGGCCGTCGACCCCGGCCGCGGCGGCATCGGCGGCGAAGCGGGCGTAGCCGCGGATCTCGACCGGGTTGAGGTAGCCCATCAGCACCACCGGCGTGTCGGCGTCGGTCGCCCGGAATTCGCGCACGGCGTCGAGCACGAAGGTCAGGCCCGCGCCGCGCGCCAGCGCACGCTCGGAACTGCGCTGGATGGTCGGTCCGTCGGCCATCGGGTCGGAGAACGGCACCCCGAGCTCGATCACGTCGGCCCCGGCGGCGACCAGCGCGTGCATCACCGGCACGGTGGCCTCCTTCGACGGATCGCCGGCGGTGAGGAACGGCACCAGGGCCTTGCGGCCGGCGGACTTGAGCTGGGCGAAGCGGGGGGCGATGCGGGTCATGGGAAGCGAGGCTTCTTGCTGTTTGTAGGAGCGGCGCAAGCCGCGACCGAGCGGAACGACGTGCAGGAGCGGCGTGAGCCGCAAGCGAACGGAACAACGGACTGCGACGAAAGCGGGTATGCGGGGCGGGGCGTTGGGCGCGATGCGAGGGAGCGGCGGCGCGGGGTCGCGACTGACGTCGCTCCTACGATGCAGGAATCAGAACACGATCCCTTCCCGCGCCGCGACCGTATGCACGTCCTTGTCGCCGCGGCCGGAGAGGTTGCACAGCACCAGGGCGTCCTTCGGCAGGTCGCGGGCGAGCTTCATCGCCTGGGCGACGGCGTGGCTGGATTCCAGCGCGGGGAGGATGCCCTCGGTCTTCGCCAGCAGGTGGAACGCCTCCATCGCCTCGGCGTCGGTCACACCCACATAGTCCGCGCGGCCGCGCTCCTTGAGGAACGCGTGCTCGGGGCCGACGCCCGGGTAGTCGAGGCCGGCGGAGATCGAATGCGTTTCGATGATCTGGCCGTCGTCGTCGCAGATCACGTAAGTGCGGTTGCCGTGCAGCACGCCGGGGCGGCCGGCGGCCAGCGACGCGGCGTGGTGGCCGGTGGCGATGCCCTCGCCCGCCGCCTCGGCGCCGACCAGGCGCACGCCGGGGTCGTTGAGGAAGGCGTGGAAGATGCCGATCGCGTTACTGCCGCCGCCGACGCAGGCGGTGATCGCGTCCGGCAGGCGGCCGTATTCGGCCAGCATCTGCGCCCGCGCCTCGCGGCCGACCACGGCGTTGAAGTCGCGGACCATGCGCGGGTACGGGTCGGGGCCGGCGACGGTGCCGATGATGTAGAAGGTGTCGTGGACGTTCGTCACCCAGTCGCGCATCGCCTCGTTGAGCGCGTCCTTGAGCGTCGCCGAGCCGCTGGTCACCGGCACCACGGTCGCGCCGAGCAGTTTCATGCGGTAGACGTTGATCTTCTGGCGCTCGATGTCGGTCGCGCCCATGTAGACCACGCATTCCAGGCCGAGGCGCGCGGCGACCGTGGCGCTGGCGACCCCGTGCTGGCCAGCGCCGGTCTCGGCGATGATCCGCGGCTTGCCCATGCGCGCGGCGAGCAGCGCCTGGCCGATGGTGTTGTTGATCTTGTGCGCGCCGGTGTGGTTGAGGTCCTCGCGCTTGAGCAGGATGCGCGCGCCGCCGACCTTCGCGCTCAGCCGCTCGGCGTGGTAGATCGGGCTGGGCCGGCCGACGTAGTGCTTGAGGTCCTTGTCGAAGGCGGCGATGAACTCGGGATCGACCCGGGCCGCGTCGTAGGCCGCGGCCAGCTCCTGCAGCGGACCGATCAGGGTCTCGGCGACGAAGCGGCCGCCGAAGCGGTCGAAATGGCCTTCGGCGTCGGGGAAGGCGTTGAAGTCGGTCGGGGTCGCTGGTTTGTTGTCGAGCATGACGGCGAGTCGCCTGAAGGAATCGCGCAACGGCCACGGCGGCCGGCGATCCCTCACTTTAGCGCAGGCTCCGGGTCGACATAAGGCATGAAATCAACACAACCTGTGAGTAAAGTTCACAGGTCATGGCCCGCGACCTGCCCCCACTCAACGCCCTCCGCGCCTTCGAGGCCGTCGCCCGGCTGGACAGCGTCAGCCGCGCCGCGGCCGAACTGCACGTCACCCACGGCGCGGTGAGCCGCCAGTTGCGCCAGCTCGAGGAGGCGCTGGGCGCGCCGCTGTTCGTCCGCGAGGGCCGCGGGCTGGCGCTGACCCCGGCCGGCCGCCGCCTGCACGCGGCGGCGGCGGACGCGCTCGATCCCCTGCGCCGCGCCTGGGCCGACCTGCGCCGCGGACCGCAGCAGGCGCCGCTGGTGCTGGGCTGCCCGGGCAGCATCCTCGCCCGATGGATGATCCCGCGTCTCGAAAGGCTGGCGCGCGAGTGCCCCGACCTGCCGCTGCACCTGTCGGCGAACGAACGCCGGCCCGACGCCCGCCTCGCCGGGCTGGACGCGGCGCTGATGATCGCCACGCCGCCGTGGCCGGTCGACTGGCAGGTCCACGCGCTGGCGGCCGAGCGCATCGGCCCGGTGCTCAGCCCGCTGTGGCCCGGCGCCGACGCGCTGCGCGGCGCGCCGCCGTCGGCGATCGCGGCGCACGCGCTGCTGCACACCGCCTCGCGGCCGCAGGCGTGGCAGGAATGGGCGACCCGGATCGCGCTCGACCCGGCGACGCTGCAGATGGGCACCCGCTTCGACCGGCTGTACTACCTGCTGGAAGCGGCCGCGGCCGGGCTGGGAGTCGCGATCGCACCGGAACCGCTGGTGGCCGAGGACCTCGCCAACGGCCGGCTGATCGCGCCCTGGGGGTTCGTCGAGACCGACGCGCAGTGGGTGCTGTGCGCGGCGAAGCGCAACGCGGATCCGCGGATCGGGCGTCTCGCGGACTGGCTGCGGCAGGCGCTGGCGCCGGGCTGAGCCGTTCTCGCGGGTCAGGCGCGCGCGGCGTCCGTGCGGCGCACTTCGTCGGCGAAGCGGCGCATGCGGGCGAGGTCCTTGACCCCGGGCACGTCGCCCTCGATCCCGCTGGACACGTCCACGCCCCAGCCGCCGGTGGCGCGGATGGCGTCGGCGACGTTGTCGGGCGTCAGTCCGCCGGCGACCAGGAACGGCCGCGCGAAGTCGTCCGGCACCCGCGCCCAGTCGAAGGTGCGGCCGCTGCCGCCGGCCTCGCCCTTCGCGTGGCTGTCGAACAGGAACGCCGCCGCCCGCGGCCAGCGCGCGCACAGCGTGTCGGCGCGCTCGCCCTCGCCGCCCATCGCGACCGCCTTGAGGTACGGCAGGCCGAAACCGGCGCAGAAGGCGTCGTCCTCGCCGCCGTGGAACTGCAGCAGGCTCGGGCGCACGCGCTCGATCGTCGCGCGGACCTCGTCGGCGTCGTTGTCCATGAACAGCGCGACCGCATCGACCAGCGGCGGCAGCGCAGCGCGGATCGCCGCAGCCGCCGCGGGGTCGACCCGGCGCCTGCTGCGCGCGGCGAAGATCAGGCCGATCGCGTCCACGCCCAGCGCCGCGGCGGCCAGCGCGTCGTCCACGCGGGTCATGCCGCAGAACTTCATCCGCGTGCGCAGCGGGAAGCGGAACGCATCAGGCATCGAACAGCACCTCCGCCGGCAGCGGCCAGTCGCGCGGATACAGCGGGCCGACGAACACCAGCCCCTGCGCCGGCGCGGTCGGTCCGGCCAAGGTGCGATCGCGGCCTTCGAGCACCTCGGCGATCCACGCCTCCGGCTGCAGGCCGGCGCCGACGTCCAGCAGCGAGCCGACCATGTTGCGCACCTGGTGGTGCAGGAAGGCGTTGGCCTGCACGCTGAAGGTGACGATCTCGCCGTCGCGGATCACGTCGAGCCGCTGCAGTTCGCGGCGCGCATGCGCGGCCTGGCAGTGGACGGTGCGGAAGGCGGAGAAGTCGCGTTCGCCCAGCAACTGCTGCGCGGCGCGATGCATCGCGGCGACATCGAGCGGGCGACGGTCCCAGGCCAGCCACTGCCGGCCGAGCGCCGGGCGCACCTGGTGGTTGAGCAGGCGATAGCGGTAACGGCGGGCGCGCGCCGAAAAGCGGGCGCTGAAATCGTCCGGCACCGGCGCACACCAGCGGATGCGCATCGATGGCGGCAGCCGCGCGGTGGTGCCGAGCATCCAGCCGCGCGGGTCGCGGACGGCGTCGGAATCGAAATGCGCCACCTGGCATTCGGCGTGGACCCCGGCGTCGGTGCGGCCGGCGCAGACGGTCTCGACCGGATGATCGGCGACGCCGGACAACGCCGCTTCGAGCGCGGCCTGCAGGGTCGGTGGGCCACCGTCCTCGCCGTGCGCGGTCAGCCGCTGCCAGCCGTGGAAGTCGCTGCCGTCGTATTCGACGCCGAGGGCGTAGCGCATCGTCGATCCCGCCAGTCCGGACGCCGCGGGACCGGCCCTCAGCGCAGGCCCTGCAGCAGGCGTTCGGCTTCCATGCGGACGCCGAGAGTGTCGCCGCGGGCGGCGACTTCCTGCAGCAGGCTGCGCGCGGTGTCGCGGTCGCCCATCTCGAGATAGGCCTTGGCCAGGTCCAGCCGGCCCTGCCCCGGCGGGGCGGAATTCAGCGGGCCCACCTCGACGCCGCCCGAGTGCCAGGTCGGCACCGCGCGCGCCAGCGGGTCCAGCCGCGACGGTGCGGGCGACGGCGCAGGCGCCGGTGCGGGGGCTTCCGCCGGGGGCGGCGTGCGCGCCGCGTCGGCGAAATCGGCGGCGGCCGGCGCAGCGACGCCGGGCGCGGGATCGAACGCGACATCGGGCGCCGCATCGTCGTCGACAGCGTCCCCGGCCCCGTCCCTCGCCTCGTCCGCGAACGTCGCCGCGTCTTCGGCCACGAACGCATCGACCTCGCGGGTCTCGCCGCGCGGGGGCTCGAAGCCGGACACCAGCCTGGCTGCCGGCGACGCGGCCGCCGCACGGCGGCGCATCCACCACACCGCGACCAGGGCCAGCAGCACCAGGCCGCCCGCGGCGCCGATCCAAGGACCGAGCCCGGCCGTCGCCTCAGGCGCCGCGGCCTGGCGGGCGGCCAGCTTCTGCTCGGCCGAGGCCAGCGCGCTGTCCTTCATCTCCATCAACTGGGTCTGCTTCTGCTGCAGTTGCTCCAGCTCGGCGACCCGCGCCTTGAGTTCCTGCACTTCGGCGTCGCGCGCCGACAGCGCCTCTTTCGTTTCCTGCAGTTGCTGCTCTCGCACCATCTCGCCCTCGCCTCCGGCGCTCACGCCGGAACGCTGTCCTGCCCGCTTCGCTTCGTCGCCGGACGCCGGCACGATCTCCAGCCGCGCCTGCGCGGCGCCGCGTGCGGCGCGCGGCGCGCCCGTCGTCTTCGCGGGCGTCGCCGCCACGGCGTCCGCGGGCGCGGCGCCGACCACCGCCGGCGGCTGCGGCAACGCCCGGCCCGCGCGCCACTGCACGGTCTGCTCGCGCATCACCAGCGCGGCCTCCTCCGGCGAGTAGCGATCGATGCCGGCGGCATCCGGGATGCGCAGCACCGCGCCGGCGCGCAGCCGGTTGGCGTTGCCGCCGATGAAGGCCTCGGGATTGGCGCGCAGCAGCGCGACCAGGGTCTGGTCGAGCGTGTGGCCGCCGCCGAGGCCCGCGGCGATGCCGCTCAGGGTCTCGCCGCGCCTGACCTCGCGGGTCTGCGCGTCGGACACCACCTCGATCGGGGCGGCGGCCGCGACCTCGCTCTCGGCCGGCGGCGACAGCGGCACCGGCACCGGGGCCTGCGCCTGCAGCACGTCGGGTTCGGGCTTCGGCGCCGGGGGCGGCGTCGGCTTGGCGGCCGGCAGAGGCACCGGCTTCGGCGCCTCGGCGGTCAGCGGATTCTCGGGTTCCTGCGCCGGTTCCGGCGCACGGATCACCACGTCGACCGGGTCGACCGCGGCTTCCTGGATCGGCGGCTGCACCGGCGCGGCCGCGGTCTGCGGGGTGTCGATCAGCGCGGAATACTCGCGGACCAGCCGCCCCTGCCCCCAGTCGACTTCCAGCAGGAAGGTCAGCAGGGGCTGCGCCACCGGGGCGGCGCTGGTGACTCGCACCACCGGCCGACCGCGGGCGTCGAGGGCCACGGCGAACTGCAGGTCGGAGACGATCCCCGCCGGCGGCGCCAGGCCGACCCGGGCGAAGGTGTCCGGCGACGCCAACCGGGCCTGCAGGGCCTCCAGTTCGGACGGATCGGCGGAAATGACCGGAATTTCGGCCAGCAGCGGCTGGTCGCGCTGGGACAGCACCTTGATCTGTCCCAGCCCGAGCGCCCACGCCGGCGCCGCCGCGAAGGCGAACGCCAGTGCGAGTAGCGCGCTAACTGTGATCCGCAAGTGATTGATCACGCTCGTCCCCTGACACGACCCGGAGACTGTAGCCGGGTCTCCGGGTCCGGTGCAACGTCGGTCCTCAGCCTTCGGCGGCGACCAGCTCGGCGATCTGCACCGCATTGAGCGCGGCACCCTTGCGGATGTTGTCCGAGACGATCCACAGGTTCACCGCCCGCGGATGCGAGAAATCCTCGCGGATGCGGCCGACGTAGACCGGGTCGCGGCCCGAGGCGTGGGTGACCGGGGTCGGGTAGCCGCCGGGCTTGCGCTCGTCCACCACCTCCACGCCCGGGGCCGTCTCCAGCAGGGCGCGGACGGCCTCGGCGGAGATCTTCTCGCGGGTTTCCACGTTCACCGCCTCGGAATGGCCGTAGAACACCGGCACCCGGACCGCGGTCGGGTTCACCTGGATGCGGTCGTCGCCGAGGATCTTGCGGGTCTCCCAGACCAGCTTCATCTCTTCCTTGGTGAAGCCGTTGTCCTGGAAGTCGTCGATGTGCGGGATCAGGTTGAAGGCGATCTGGGCCTGGAAACGCTCCGGCGCCGCCTCCTGGAAGTTCAGCAGCGCGGCGGTCTGCCTGCCCAGTTCCTCCAGCCCGGAACGGCCGGCGCCGGACACCGACTGGTAGGTCGCGACGTTGATCCGCTCGATCCCGGCCTTGCGGTGGATCGGGCCCAGCGCGACCAGCATCTGCATGGTCGAGCAGTTCGGGTTGGCGATGATCCCGCGCGGCCGGTTCCTGACCTGGTCGGGATTGACCTCGCTGACCACCAGCGGCACGTCGTCGTCGTAGCGGAAGGCCGAGGAGTTGTCGATCACCACCGCGCCGGCGGCGGCGAACTTCGGCGCGTATTCCTTCGAGATCGAACCGCCGGCCGAGAACAGCGCGATGTCGACGCCGGCCGGGTCGAAGGTGGCGAGGTCGCGCACCATCACCTCGTCGTCGCCGAACTTGACGTACTCGCCGGCCGAGCGCTCGCTGGCGAGCGCGACGATCTCGCCGACCGGGAACTTGCGCTCGGCGAGGATCGACAGCATCACCTCGCCCACGGCGCCCGTCGCGCCGACCACTGCCACCTTGAATTGCCTGCTCATGCTCGTTTCACCTGGAATGTGGGGCGTAGGAGCGACGTGAGTCGCGACGCGGTCGTCGATCATGGTCGCAAACCTCGGTCACCGATCGCCGGCGGCGGCGTCGCTGGAACCGGGGATCGCGACTGACGTCGCTCCTACGAAAAAAAGGATTGTGGGGCGTCTTCTTCCGCTGCGGCGCGTCGCTGCCTGTGGGGGGGCGTAACCGGCGGCGCGCCGCTATCGTTTCAGGGTCGGCATGCCGGCGGGAATGCGCGGCGACACCTCGCCCACGTCGCCGCACTGGGCGCGATGGCGCAGCGCCTGGTCCATCAGCACCAGCGCCATCATCGCCTCGCAGATGGGCGTGGCGCGGATGCCGACGCAGGGGTCGTGGCGGCCGGTGGTGACGACCTCGACCTCCTCGCCCAGCACGTTCATCCCGCGCCCGGGCAGGCGCAGGCTGGAGGTGGGCTTGAAGGCGACCGAGCACACGACCTGCTGGCCGCTGCTGATGCCGCCGAGGATGCCGCCGGCGTGGTTCGACAGGAACCCGTCGCGGGTCATCTCGTCGCGGTGGAAGGAGCCCTTCTGCGCGACCGAGGCGAAGCCGTCGCCGATCTCCACGCCCTTGACCGCGTTGATCGACATCATCGCCGCGGCGAGGTCGCCGTCGAGCTTGCCGTAGATCGGCTCGCCCCAGCCCGGCGGCACGCCGTCGGCGACCACGGTGACCCGCGCACCGACCGAATCGCCGGACTTGCGCAGCGCGTCCATGTAGGCCTCCAGCGCCGGCACCTGGGCATCGATCGGCCAGAAGAACGGGTTGGTCTCGACCACGCCCCAGTCGAACGCGCCCAGCGCGGCGTCGGGCAGCACCTCGCCGAGCTGCGAGAGATGGCCGCGCACGGTCACGCCGTGGCGCTCGGCCAGCCACTTCTTCGCGATCACGCCGGCGGCGACGCGCATCGTGGTCTCGCGCGCGCTGCTGCGCCCGCCGCCGCGCGGGTCGCGGTGGCCGTACTTCTGCCAGTAGGTGTAGTCGGCGTGCGCCGGGCGGAACTGCGCGGCGATGTCGCCGTAGTCCTTGCTGCGCGCATCGGTGTTGCGGATCAGCAGCGCGATCGGGGTGCCGGTGGTGCGGCCCTCGTGGACGCCGCTGAGGATCTCGATCGCGTCGGTCTCGCGCCGCTGCGAGGTGTGGCGGCTGCGGCCGGTGGCGCGGCGTTCGAGGTCGTGGGCGAATTCGGCTTCCGAAATCGCCAGGCCCGGGGGACAGCCGTCGATCACGCAGCCGATCGCCGGCCCGTGCGATTCGCCGAAGGTGGTGACGCGAAGCAGGCGGCCGAAGGCGTTGCTCACCCGCGCCGCCCTCAGAACAGGCCGGCGGAGGCCGGCGCCGCCGCGGCGGACGCGCCGCCGCGCAGGGCCGGGTCGCGGGCGTCGGCGAGCTGGCGGATGCGGCCGTTGTAGGTCATCAGGTCGCGGCATTCGGCGACGAACACGCCCATCTGCCCGACCTTGAACTCGACCCAGGCCAGCGGCAGTTCCGGCAGCAGCCGCGACAGCGCGCGCTCGGACTCGCCGACCTCGCAGATCAGCAGGCCGTCCTCGGTCAGGTGCAGCGGGGCGTCGCGCAGGATCCGCAGCGCCAGGTCGAGGCCGTCGTCGCCGGCGCGCAGGCCCAGTTCGGGCTCGTGCGCGTATTCCCGCGGCAGCGCGTCGGTCTCGTCGTTGGTGACGTAGGGCGGATTGGTGACGATCAGGTCGTAGTGCTCGCCCTGCAGGCCGGCGAACAGGTCCGACTTCAGGAAGCGGACGTTGTCGGCGTGCAGGCGCGCCTTGTTCTCGGCCGACAGCGCCAGCGCGTCGTCGCTGATGTCGACGCCGTCGACGTGCCAGTCGGGGTTGTGGTGGCCCATCGCGATCGCGATGCAGCCCGAGCCGGTGCACAGGTCCAGCGCGCGGTGGACCTCGCGGCCGCCGAGCCACGGCTCGAAGCCTGCCTCGATGAGTTCGGCGATCGGCGAGCGCGGCACCAGCGCGCGCGGGTCGGTCTTGAAGCTCAGGCCGGCGAACCAGGCCTCGCCGGTCAGGTAGGCGGCCGGGATGCGCTCCTCGATCCGGCGCAGGAACAGCTTGAGCACGTCCTCCTTCTCCGCCAGCGTCACCCGCGACTGGCCGTAGACCGGCGGCAGGTCGTGCGGCAGGTGCAGGGCGTGCAGCACGAGCTGGGTCGCCTCGTCGAGGGCGTTGTCGTAGCTGTGGCCGAAGGTCAGCCCGGCCGCTTTGAAACGGCTGGCGCCATACCGGATCAGGTCGATGATCGTCTGCAGCTCGTCGGTCATGGCGGGGCGCGGGGGCGTCGGCGTTGCGGGGAGGACCGCGAAGTATAGCGGTCGCAGGGTTATCATGGCCGGGTTTTTCGGCCTTCCGGGCGACCGTTCGCATGTTCAACCGCACCACCCTGCTGATCCTCATCGTCGCGCTGGCGACCGCGGCCGGCCTCGTCGCCGCCGAGTTCGCGTTCCGGCCGAAGACGTCCGCCGGCCCCGTCCTGCAGACGGTCCGCCTGCTCGACACCCCGCGCACCCTGCCGCCGTTCACCCTGCAGCAGTCCGATCGCACCCAGTTGCAGCCGGGCGAGCTGCGCGGCCACTGGACGCTGGTCTTCATCGGCTTCACCTTCTGCCCCGACGTCTGCCCGACCGCGCTGGCCGAACTGGCCCAGGCGCAGAAGCGCTGGGAGACGCTGCCCGACACCACCCGGCCGCGGGTGCTGTTCGTGTCGGTCGATCCCGAGCGCGACACGCTCGACCGCCTCGGCGAGTACGCCCACGGCTTCCACAAGGACACCCTGGCGGCGACCGCCGACATCCCGACCCTGGAGAACTTCACCCGCTCGCTGTCGCTGGTGTTCGCCAAGGTCCCGCTGGGCGACGGCGCGCCCGCCGACCAGTACACCGTCGACCACTCCGCCAGCGTGGTGGTGCTCGACCCGCAGGGGCGCATGGCCGGCGTCATCCAGCCGCCGCTGAAACCCAGGGCCATCGCCGAGGACCTGATCGCGCTGACCGCGGCCGCGCCGTCGAAGGCGGGCGGCTGATGGGTCCGGTCACCGCGCTGACCTACGTCCTGCCGCACCGGCTGCTGTCGTCGCTGGCGCGGCGCCTGGCCTACTCGCGCAACCGCGCGGTCAAGCAGTGGCTGATCGACACCGTGACCCGGAAATTCGGCGTCGACCTCGACGAGGCGGCCGAACCCGACCGCACCGCCTACCCCACGTTCAACGCCTTCTTCACCCGTGCGCTGAAGCCCGGCGCGCGCGTCGCCGACCCCGACCCGCGCAGCCTGCTGATGCCGGCCGACGGCCACATCAGCCAGTGCGGGCCGATCGTGCCGCTGGGCGACGCCGCCGGCGGTCGCCGCGACGGCCGCATCTTCCAGGCCAAGGGCCGGTCGTACACCGCGGCCGAGCTGCTGGGCGACGCCGAGGCCGCGACGCCGTTCGCCGACGGCCTGTTCGCCACCGTCTACCTGTCGCCGCGCGACTACCACCGCGTGCACATGCCGTGGACCGGCACCCTGCGCGAAACCGTCCACGTGCCCGGCCGGCTGTTCAGCGTCGGCACCGACGCGGTGGCCTCGGTGCCGCGGCTGTTCGCGCGCAACGAACGCCTGGTCTGCCACTTCGACACCGACTTCGGGCCGATGTGCCTGGTGATGGTCGGCGCGCTGCTGGTCTCCGGCGTCGAGACCGTGTGGAGCGGCGTGGAAATCCCCGCCTACGGCGACCGCATCACGCGCAAGGACTGGCGCGGCAAGGGCATCGTCCTCGAGCGCTTCGCCGCGATGGCGCGCTTCAACTACGGCTCGACCGTGATCGTGCTGCTGCCGCCGGGCGTGGCCGCGCTCGATCCGGCCCTGCAGGCCGAACGCCCGGTGCGATTGGGGCAGCGCCTCGCATCGCGGACGTGAACCACGTCGCACAACCGATACGAACTTCCGCGCGGCGATCGAAACCTGTCACTTGTGACAGTCGTGCGGGATTGATCGATTCGCGGGCTCTCTCGTAACGTGTGGAAACGCGGCATCGACGCCGCGCCAGGGATGCCGTGCGGCTTCGATCGCACGGGACGCGCGCCACGCACGGCGCACACGACAGGGAGCGTACGCATGAGCCGACAGGGGACCATCGCCATCATCGACCGGGAACAGGCCGCCATCGCCATCCGCACCGGCGACGGCGAATACACGATCGTCGAAGTCCCGGACGAATGGGCGCTGGACGTGGGCGACACCATCGCCTGGGAGCAGGACGAAGGACTCGGTTTCGACACCTACCGCAACCTCGGCAAGGGCACCGAGGGCGACGTGTTCGTGCAGAACCACTACGTCGACGAACAGGCGATGCGGCGGCAGTTCCCGGCCTGATCGCACCGGCGGCGACGCCGGGACCCGGCGTCAGTCGGCCGCGTGCGCCGAGGCCACCTCGCGGCGCGGCGGCGCGCCGAACAGGCGCCGGTATTCGCGGCTGAAGTGCGACGGGCTCTCGTAACCGACCCGATGCCCCGCGGCGGCGGCGTCGAGGCCGTCGCTGAGCATCAGCCGGCGCGCTTCCTGCAGGCGCAGCCGCTTCTGGAACTGCAGCGGCGACAGCCCGGTGACTTCGCGGAAGTGCGCGTACAGCGCCGACGGACTCATGTGCGCGGCTTCGGCCAGGGCCTCGACCGGCAGCGGCTCGGCATAGCGCTCGCGCAGCAGCGCCAGCGCGCCGCCGACCCGGCGCAGCGGACCGTCGACCTCGCACACCGCGCGCAGCCGCGGCCCCAGTTCGCCGGCGAGCAGGCGCACGTGGATCTCGCGCACCACCAGCGGCGCCAGCAGCGGCGCGGTCGCCGGCTCGTCGCACAGGCGCAGCAGCCGCAGGGCGGCGTCGAGCAGCGCCGGCGAGGTGCGCGCCAGCATCAGCCGCTGCGGGTCGTCGGCTTCGCGCCCGGGCGCTTCGGCGCCGAGCTGCGGTAGCGCCTCGTCGACGATCCGCGGATCGAGGTCGATGCGCAGGCACAGGTACGGCCGCTCGGGCGAGGCTTCGAGGATGCGGCCGCCGATCGGCAGGCTGGTGGACACCAGCAGGCAGTGCAGCGGGTCGTAGAGATAGGTCCGGCCGTCGAACAGCGCCTGCTTGCGGCCCTGCACCACGATGCACAGCGAGGCGTGGTAGACCGCGGGGATGGTGCCCGAGGGCGAACTCATGCGGATCCCGGCCACGCCCGGCAGCCCGGTCGGGTGGACGCCGTCCGCCGCCGACAATCCGGCAATCCGGGCCGCCAGTTCGGCGCGCAGCGCGTCCTCGTCCACGGTCGCCTCGACGCGGCGCAAGCGGCTGGATTCCATCGTGTTTCCCGGCTTCTTCGACGACCGGCATTATCCACCCGGCCACCGCGACGCCAAGCCTCGGGGCGCGCCCGCGGAGGATCGGGCAAGCATCGGCGAGGATCGCGCTAACCGCCCGGGCCGGTCCGGGCGCAGCATGCGTCCACCCGCCCCCTCCCGAGCCGACGCCATGACCGACGCCACGACCACCGCCTTCCCCCGCCGCACCCTGGGCCGCCAGGGCCTCGTCGTTTCCGCCCTCGGCCTCGGCTGCATGGGCATGTCCGACTTCTACGGGCCCAGCGAGGAGGCGACCAACCTCGCCGTGCTCCACCACGCGCTCGACATCGGCGTGAACTTCCTCGACACCGCCGACATGTACGGCGTCGGCGAGAACGAAAAGCTGCTGGCCAAGGTCCTGCGCGAGCGCCGCGGCGAGATCGTGCTGGCGACCAAGTTCGGCAACGTGCGCGGCCCCGACGGCGCCTTCCTCGGCGTCAACGGCCGCCCCGAGTACGTCGCCGCCGCCTGCGACGCCAGCCTGCAGCGGCTGGGCGTGGACTGCATCGATCTGTACTACCAGCACCGGGTCGATCGCACCGTGCCGATCGAGGAGACCGTGGGCGCGATGGCGCGGCTGGTCGAGGCCGGCAAGGTCCGCCACCTCGGCCTGTCCGAGGCCGCGCCGGCGACGATCCGCCGCGCCGCCGCGGTGCATCCGATCGCCGCGCTGCAGACCGAGTATTCGCTGTGGACCCGCGACGTCGAGGCCGAGATCCTGCCGACCTGCCGCGAGCTGGGCATCGGCTTCGTGCCCTACAGCCCGCTGGGCCGCGGCTTCCTCACCGGCGCGATCACCGCCACCGACACCCTGGCCGCCGACGACTGGCGCCGGCAGAACCCGCGCTTCCAGGCCGACAACGCGGCGCAGAACCGGGCGCTGGTCGAGGCCGTGACCGAACTGGCCCGGACCCGCGGCTGCACGCCCGCGCAGCTCGCGCTGGCGTGGCTGCTGCACCAGGGCGAGGACATCGTGCCGATCCCCGGCACCCGCCGCATCGCCCGGCTCGACGAGAACGCCGGCGCGGCGCGGATCGCGCTCACCGCCGAGGAACGCGCGCGGATCGACGCGGTGCTGGCCGCACACGCCATCGCCGGCACCCGCTATCCGGAATGGAGCATGGGCACGGTCAACGGCTGACCGCGCAGCGGCGGCCGCGGTCGCGGTCTACACTCCTGCGTCGTCCCGCGACGCAGGAGCGCCCATGTCCCGTCCCGTCCGCATCGCCCTCATCGTCGGCGTCCTCGGCCTGCTGGCCTGGGTCGCCGCCGCGCCCTACCTCACCGTCAACGCCATGCGCCATGCCGCCGAACGCGGCGACGCTGCGGCGCTGGCGCGGCACATCGACTTCCCCGCGCTGCGCGAGAACCTGAAGTCGCAGTTGGCCGATGCGATGCGACGCCGGCTCGGCGACGGCAGCGGCGGCTGGCGCGACCTCGGCGCGAACCTGCTGGCCTCGACCTCGTCGCCGTGGGTGGACGCGCTGACCTCCGAGACCGCGATCGCGACCCTGTTCGCCGGCCGCGACGCGCTGTCGCCGGCCGGGGCGACGACGACCGGGACGGCCTCGACGGACGCGACTTCCGCTCCCACCCCCGCGCCCGCGCCGAGCAACGGCGGCATCGCCACCGGCGACTGGCATCTGCGCATGGGCTACCAGGATGTCTCGACCTTCACCGTGCAATGCGACCTCGCCGGCGATCCCGCCCTGCCGGCGACGCTGGTGTTCGAACGCCGCAACCTGGTGCAGTGGAAGCTGACGGCGATCGACCTGTCGGCGCTGGACCCTGCGGCCCTGATCACGCAGCACTGATCACGCGGCCCTGACCAAGCGGCCCTGACCAAGCGAGCCTGATCGCGCGCCGCCGGACCGCGGCGATCCGGCCGCGGGCGCTCAGTCCCCGCAGCCGCGCAACACGATCTGCTGGCCCGCGTGGACCGTGTAGCGCGGGGCCTTGAGGCCGTTGGCCTTCGCCAGCTCGGGCACGCTGCAGTCGTACTTGCGCGCGATCGACATCAGGGTGTCGCCGCGGCCGACGCGGTGCCGACGCACCGGCTTGGGCTGCGGCCGTTCCTGCGGCTTCGAGGCGGCGGCGGGCTTCGACGCGGCGGGCTTCGGCGGCGTGGCCGCGCCCTCGGGCAGCGCGGTGCCGTCCTCGCCGCTGGCGGTGGCGGTCACCGCCTCGATCGTCCCGACCCGCACCACCGCCGAACTGGCGTCGCTGCCGACCAGGCGTTTCGCCAGGTCGTAGCGTTCGCCCTGGATGCAGTAGCGCTGGTAGAGGCCGGCGATCTTCGCGGTGCCGTTGAGCACGGTGCCGCTGGGAATCCAGGCGTCGGCCTCGTAGCGCGGGTTGAGGTTGCGCAGCGCGCGCATGAAGCCGTCGCGGGTGCCGCCGTTGCCGAGGCAGATCGTCAGCTCGTAGATCGACGCCGGGCGCTGCAGCCGGAACTGCACCGGCTTGGCGTCGACCTTGGGGAAGGTCAGGCCGTATTCCTTGGGATGCAGGTACAGCCACGCCGCGGCGATCACCATCGGCACGTAGTCGCGGGTCTCGGCTGGGAACTGGTCGTACACGTCGCCGTCCCAGAAGCTGCGGCCGCCGGTGTTCTGGTAGACCCGCAGCGCGCGGCCCTCGCCGCCGTTGTAGGCGGCCAGCCACAGCTCGATGTTGTTGCCGAACTCGGCGTAGCGCTCGCTGAGGTAGGCGGCCGCGGCCTCCGACGACATCTTCGGGTCGTAGCGGGTGTCGAAGCCGGTGCCGTCCGGGCCGAGGCCGAACCGGCGGCCGGTCGAGGGCATGAACTGCAGCAGGCCGACCGCGCCGGCGCGCGAGCCGATGTGGACGCGGCCGGTGGACTCCTTGGCCATGATCCCGAACAGCAGCGCCTCGGGCAGGCCGTTGCGCTGGAACGCCGGGGCCATCAGCGGCCGCAGGTACTGGTAGTTCTCGTGCGACTGGATCAGCGACACGCGCATGTCGGTCAGCCAGCGGCGGATGCCGGCCTGCACCGCCGGGTTGACCTGCACCATCTTCACGAACCGTTCGCCGTCGGCGCTCAGCAGCGCGGCCGCCTCGCCGGCGCGGGGCACGTCGACGCTGGCCAGCTCGGTGTCGATCAGGCCCTGCGGCGCATCGCCCACCGCGTCCTCATCGGCGGCGCGCACGTCCACGTCGGCCTTGAGCAGGCGCTTGTAGGTGGTCAGCAGTTCCGAGATCGGGCAGCCCTTCAGCTTCAGGCAGGCCGTGATCACGTCCTCCATGTCCTCAAGCGCGGCGTTGCTCTCCTTCATGCCCTCCGGGTCGCTGTTGTCGACCTTGACCAGCGCCTCGCGGTAGCGGGCCTCGGCGACGGTCATCCGCGCCTTCAGCGCGTCCAGGTCGCGCTCGCGCTTGGACTGGGCCTGCGCGACCGGCAGGCAGCAGCACAGCATCAGCGTGAAGGTGGGCAGGCAGGAGCGCAGGAAAGCGATCGGGCGGGCGCGGCGCACGCCGGTGGACGGGGATCGGAACATGAACACGGGGGAGGTTGCTGTGGACTGGCAGGGTAGCCCCGGGGGGCCGGGGCGGCAACCGGCGAAAGGTCATGGACAGATCGCGGCCGGCGCGGCCCCGACGCCCGCCGATCCCGCATAAAATCCCCCGAACGCATCCGAGGACTCCGCATGGACCCCATCCTGGTCGGCAAGGCCATCACCACCGAGACGTCCGGCAACGTCTACCTGCAGCCGAAGTTCGGCAACCGCCACGGCCTCGTCGCCGGGGCCACCGGCACCGGCAAGACCGTGACCCTGACAACGCTGGCCGAGGGCTTCTCGCGGATCGGCGTCCCGGTGTTCCTGGCCGACGTGAAGGGCGACGTGGCCGGCCTCGCCGCCGCCGGCGCCATGAACGAGAAGATCCAGCAGCGCCTGGCGATGATGGGCAACCCCGAGTACCGCAACGAGGCCAGCCCGGTCGTGTTCTGGGACCTCTACGGCAAGCTCGGCCATCCGGTGCGGACCACGGTCAGCGAGATGGGCTCGATCCTGCTCGGCCGCATCCTCGAACTCAACGACACCCAGGCCGGCGTGCTCGACATCGTGTTCAAGCTCGCCGACGACCGCGGCCTGCTGCTGCTGGACCTCGAGGACCTGCGCGCCCTGCTCGGCCTCGTCGCCGACGAGCGCAAGGACATCTCGACCCGCTACGGCCTGGTCAGCACGCAGTCGATCGGCGCCATCCAGCGCGCGCTGCTGCGCCTCGAACAGGAGGGCGCCGACCTGTTCTTCGGCGAGCCCGCGCTCGAACTGAGCGACCTGATGCGCACCACCACCGACGGCCGCGGCGTGGTCAACATCCTCGCCGCCGACCAGTTGATCCTCAAGCCCAAGCTGTACTCCAGCTTCCTGCTGTGGCTGCTGTCGGAACTGTTCGAGACCCTGCCGGAAGTCGGCGACCTCGACAAGCCGAAACTGGTGTTCGTGTTCGACGAAGCGCACCTGCTGTTCGACGACGCCCCGCCGGCGCTGCAGCAGCGGATCGAGCAGGTGGTCCGCATCATCCGCTCCAAGGGCGTGGGCGTGTACTTCTGCTCGCAGTTCCCCGACGACGTGCCGGACGAGATCCTCGGCCAGCTCGGCAACCGCTTCCAGCACGCGCTGCGCGCGTTCACCCCACGCGACCAGAAGGCGGTCAGGACCGCCGCCGAGACCTTCGTGCCCAACCCCGGCCTGGACGTCGCCGCCACCATCGGCCAGCTCGGCACCGGCGAGGCGCTGGTCTCCACGCTGCAGGACAAGGGCATCCCGATGCCGGTCGAGCGCACGCTGATCGCGCCGCCGCGCTGCCGCATGGGCGCGATCACCGAGGCCGAGCGCGCCCAGGTCCGCGCCGGCAGCCCGGTCGGCGGCAAGTACGACACCCGCATCGATCGCGAATCCGCCGCCGAGATGCTGGCGAAGAAGGTCGAGGCCGCGCCCGAACAGGCCAAGGCCCCGCCCGCCCGCACCCGCGCGCAGGACGACGCCGACGACGACGGCCACGGCTTCGGCGACGCGGTGAAGGACGCCGTGTTCGGCACCAGCCGCCGCCAGGGCATGATCGAGACCATGGCCAAGCAGACCGCGCGCACCGTCGGCAGCCAGGTCGGCCGGCAGATCCTGCGCGGCCTCCTCGGCGGCCTGTTCGGCGGCAGCCGCCGCTGACCGCCGCCGCATGTCGCGCTGGCGTCCGCCCGGCGAAAAGAGCACGGCCCTCATCACCCGCGAGGGCCACGACCGCCTGAAGGCCGAACTCGATGAACTGTGGCGCGTGCGCCGCCCCGAAGTGGTGAAAGCCCTCGCCGCCGCCGCGGCCGAGGGCGACCGCTCCGAGAACGCCGAATACACCTACCGCAAGAAACAGCTCGGCGAGATCGACCGCCGCGTGCGCTACATCGGCAAGCGCCTGCAGCACCTGCGCGTGGTCGAGGACGCCCCCAGCGACCCGAACGCCGTCTTCTTCGGCGCCACCGTCGAAGTCGAACACACCGTCACCGGCGACACCCGCCGCTACCGCATCGTCGGCCCCGACGAGACCGATGCCAAACTCGGCTGGATCAGCATCGACTCCCCGCTTGCACGTGCGATGCTGAAGAAACGCATCGACGATGAATTCGAGGCGGAGTTGCCGGGGGGGCTGCAGAGGTTCTACATCATCGATGTCGTTTATGGCTGATAGCGAGGTTATCGTCGTTCGCTATCGAATCACGGTCGCATGACGTCATCCACACCCCCCCATGTCATCCCGAGCGAAGCGAGGGACCTGCTTTTCGCCGAGCAACGCAATCCTCGGCGACCGCACGAGTACGCGAGCCCGGACCCGACACGGCCTTTTCATGCCTGATAGCACCGGAATCGATCTGTTATACGGCGCCGCCGCCGGATAACACCCTCAATGATTCAAGTCGGCACACAGCCGTATGGAATATTAACCGTTTGATTTCATTGGGAAACCCAAGAATTGACGCCTCCCGACCCACCAGCACACAATCCGCGCTACACCCCACCTTGGGGTCTAATCGTAGTTAGGCCTCACAACACAAGCCAAGGGAACTCTAATGGCAATAAGCAAAGCAGAACTTGAGGCGATGAATGATCTTCTCGGCAAAGGGAAGAAGATTAGTGACATCGCTAAAAAGTACCCTCAGTACGAGTACGGGGAGATCTACTGGGCGGTGAATGACTACAGCTTCCTCGGCAAAAAGAGAACCATCACCAATCGCTTGAAGCGCCTAGTCAAGGAAAAGACTACCGAGCAGCGAGAAAAGACGGCAGCGGAGGCTCAGGAGTTGCTTGATGAGCTCTATCACCAGCTCAAGCGTAATAGCGCCATGCTTATCGAAATCGACAAAGTTCTCCGTGGCGGCAGGTGATGCCTAACAATTCATTCAAGCCGAACTCGCTTCGCGGGTTGACTTAATTCAGGCGTTAGCCGCTATGAAAACCAACGAAGTCTTTGAGATCATCAAGAACACAATTGGCATAACACGAGAAGGCGGCGCTACGCAGGTGTCGCTTGACGATCTCCAAGCTTTTGTCCAAGAGGTTGAAAAGACTGCTTCGCTTACCCCAGCAGATGTTTCTGCTGGTGAAGCGGCAATGGAGGCTTACAAAGCAGATTTGTCTGCCTGGGTTTCTTCAAGACAGCAAGACCATGAGACAGACCTTGAAATGCTCAGGTCCGCCATCACTACTGGACAGTCTGCTCTAAAGAGTTCCTTGCTCATAAATGGCGGCGCTTCAGTAGCAATTCTTGGGTTTATCGGTAGCGTTTGGTCTGACCCAAAAACAAACATGATGTTGCCATCTCTTTCTATATCTCTTCTATTATTTGTCTGGGGCGTTCTCTCCGCTGCCGTTGCCACAGGCGCAACCTATGTTTCGCAAGCCGGTTATGGCCGGGAATTTGGGCCAAAAAGCCAAACTATTGGTCGGCTTGGTCATGTTGCGGCCGTTCTCGGGGTGGTCGGCGCATACACACTCTTTGGCTTAGGCGCTTGGCGCGCATATGTAGCGTTTAACGGCTAACAATTCGTTCAAGCCGACGCCGCTTCGCAGCCCGACTTAACTCAGGCGTCAGGCCGTACTTTCCATCACCGCTTCAACTGCCGCCTCATCCTCGCAGGCAGCTCGCGCTTCCGGAACAGCGCGCCGACTTCGCGCAGACTCAGATAACGTCCGTCTTTGCCATCGATGCCCATGACCTCCAGCAGAATCGGCCACTCGCCATTCATCAACTGGCGGTCGATGACCCGGCGATGTCCGGCCGCCCTTTCGTAGTTGGCGTCCATCATCACCTTCAGCTCCTCCGCATCGAGGCCGAGTTCCTTCACGCCATTGGGCTTGGTCTTCGGACTGGCGAATTCCTTGAGCCGCGCAAGCTCTTCCTCGTTCACCTTTCCCTTGGCATCCAGGATCCGCGATCCTGCGCCCTTCTTGTCGAAGGGTCCGTTCCTCAGCTTGTTGAGCTTCACGCCGTGCAAGCCGTTGTCGAGGATGGTCGCAGGACCGAGGCCGTTCGCGAGAAGCGCGATCAACCGGATGGCCAAGGCCGGCAACTCGGGACTGCCCTGCCCCGTTGCAGCGACCTGCTCGATCGCCCGGGTGGCGTCGCCGATGGTCGCGGTTCGATCGCTGAGCAACCCCTCGGCCACGAGGGAACGCAGGAATGGACACGGGTTGTTGGGCGATACCTTCGGCGGTGACTTCGTCTCCATGCGTCGACCTCTGCGGGGGTTGCGACATGCTAAGGCATATTCCGCCTGCTGACGCGCCAGGCGCATCCCCGACACAGGGTCTGGTGAATTCTCGGGCCGGAAGCGGTTCTCCACGAAGCGGCAACCATGAAACCGGCACTCGGCGCCATCGATTTCGATGCTGTCGTCCAGGTTGTCGAAATCGTCGTCGAGATCCGAACTCAAGGCGCCTCGATCTGCCGCCGGGCGCGGGGCGCGTCGCGACAGGACCTGTGCGCCGTCGTCGGATAGACGCCCGATGCGCTACGCTGCACCGCGTGACGGCCGACCGGGCAACGCCCACTCCCATATGCGACGAGTGCAGACTTCAGGACACGAACCCATGCCATCTGGCCGCTTTATGCGGATTCCGCGTCCGGTGCAGGCGACGCTCGCCGCGCTCCTTCTGCTTGCAACCACCACCGCCTCTGCCGCCATCGTCCCCACCGACGACCCCGGCAGCGATTGCGTCGCCGCGACCATCACCACCGAACGCACACCGGGGAATCGTCCCTACGACGAGCGCTACTGCGCGGTGAACGAGGATCCCGCCGCCCGTGCCACCTGCCTGCGCAATCTCGAACACCGGCAGACGATCGCGTTCTTCACCGATCGCTGCGGTGCGCCGGAGGACGGCGCCTTCGTCAGCTTCAACGGCGAGACCCACCGCGTGCTGCGGCAATCGCGGGCCTCGCATCCGGACGTGACCTACGCGGGTACGTACCGGGGCGACGGCATCACCGTGCGGGTACTGCCGCGCAAGCGCATCGCGCGCTCCGAGGACGGCGCGGTATATCGCGTCGATGTCGCGATCGAAGCCGACGGCGAGCGGACAACGATCCGGGGCACCTACGACAGCCGGCCCTGAATGCCATGAAACCCAAGGGAAACATCCTTTTGGTCAAACGGGAGGAATCACGATTCCGCAGATGGGCCTCCGACCATCCGCCGGAAAAGCGATCGGGCGAGTGGGAATGCGACTATTCCGATTGGCCATCGATCTATGCGGCCGTGACGGATGTCCTGTCACGGGAAGACGCACTGGCTCATCTCGGCGAGAGCGGCATCGAGTCCATCCTCTATCTGCTCGCAAGAGACAATGAATGCGAAATCATTGCAGGAATACTCGCGGAACGACCGGAAATCCTGACTGCTTTCGCCCGTGTCGCACTTCAAACGGGTGAAAGCGACGCCAAATGGCAGATCGCACATCGCCTGTCCAAAACCCAAGCTCCGCCCGACGACGTGGAGGCGCTGCTCACCGAGCTTGCGGAAGATTCTGATGAATACGTCCGGCGACGCGCCCTGCTTGCATTGGGCGACATCAAATCGCCTCGCACCGCGGCGCTGGCGCAGACCGCCTGGAACAGCGGTCACGAGTACCAGAGAATCGCAGCACTCTGTGCACTGAAAGCCTGCGGATCTCCACTGCTTCCTGCCTTCGTCGCAGCGGCAATGGAAGACGGGCGTCAGTATCTCGTACAGAATGCACGAGCGCTGAGCGATTCCGGCAGTGAGGCGACTTGACCGCCCATGCCCCTCCTCCGCGCCGCCGCGCTCTACTTCCTGCAGGTCTTCGGCGCCGGCTTCGCGCTGGCCTGCATCCGTATTCCCCTCCTCGTCCCGCGCTTCGGGGGACGCGTCGCCGAACTGATGGAGATGCCGGTGATGCTCGCCGTCATCGTCTGGGCATCGCGCGGTCTCGCGCAGCGGCATCCCGGATTCGGTCGCGGCGGTCGCTTGGCGGCGGGCATGGCGGCCTTCTGCCTGCTCGTCGGTGCGGAACTCGGCGTCGCCTGGGCCTTCGGCGCCCATTCGCCGGCCGAGTACATCGCCTCGCGCGACCCGGTCTCGGGCGGCGTCTATCTCGCATCGCTCGTTTTCTTCGCCGTGGCGCCGGCGCTGTGGCGGGTCGCGCCTGCCGATGCCTGAAGGGGCTGCGGAAAGGCCGGGAAAGCAGGCCCCTCGCCTGCGGCGCGGAATGACAGCGATTGCGAAGCCCGCGGCCCGGGGACAGCGCCGCGAGGTTTCGGCTACGCTGGCAGGCATTCGCCGGTTCGCCGTTGAGACGCCCGACATCGGTTTCATGCCTCCCATGCCGCGAGGCGCATGCGTCGACCGCACCGGAACACCTCCCATGGCCCTGAAAGATTCCAGACTCTTCCGCTTCACGGCCTACACGCTGTTCGGGCTGTCGATCGCGAGCTTCGTGTTCGCCATCGTCACGCGTGTGATGAGCGGCAAGAGCACGGCGCTCTATCATGGCGGCACGGGTCTGCCCATCCCGAACATCGCGGCGCTGGTGACGATCATCGCCATCGCGCCGACCCTGCTGTTCGGGGCGTGCCTGTGGGCATGGCGCAAGTGGCGCGCCATGGCATCTCGCAGACGCGTCGACTGAAACCGACGCCACGTCCGCCCGAACGCAACAACCCGTGCCCCCTCCGACAACAACCGCCATGACCGCCCTGCCCGCCATCACCCTGATCGTGTTCGTGGCCCTGTTCGTCAACGACATCGTGCTCGCACGACGGATCCGCAGGGCGATGGCGGCAGGCCGACTGTCGTCGGAGGCGCTGGCGGGCCTGCGCGCCGGCGGCTCGCCGCTGGGACTGGTGCTGAATCTGTTCCACCTGCGCCATCTGCCGCGCGCCGATGCGCTCTCGGACCCGGATCACGTGGCGGCTTGCTGGCAGTACCGGATGCAACTGGTGCTCGTCGCAGCGTTGGCGGCCTGCCTGGTGCTGGTCGGCGTCGAGGGCGCCGCGACCTGATCCCGGTGGCGGGGTCTGCGCTTGGCGTGCCGCGGATGCCGCGATCCGCCCCGCAGCCCGGGGCTCCCGGCGAACGCCTCCGTCAGCGCACGGCCTCCAGCGTCTGCCCCGGCGTCGGCGCTTCCTCCATGTAGAGCGGCTTGGACGAGACCTTCATCGTCTTCTGCGGCTGTTCGACGTCGCCCTTCGGACCGGGCATGGCGACCTGGACGATGCGTTCGCCGGTGAGACGATTGGTGCTGACCGCGGTGCTTTCGTGCGCGCCGGTGCGGCTGTGCATGCGCACGTCGTCGCCGATCAGGCGCATGCGGCCGTGGCCGACGGACTCGGGCTGGCGCTCGAAGCGGAAGCGGTAGGTGGCGTCGATCGCGGTCGCGGCGCCGTCGGTGTCGGTCACGATCACCACGCCGTGCAGCAGGCGCAGCGTCGTCTTCGCCAGCGGCGAATAAGTCATCCGCATCTCGCCCACCGGGTCGAAGCCGTTGTCGGTCTCGCTTGCGTAGGCGGCGAACGCCTTGAGCACGCGATCGGTGTCGCTGCGGGCGACCACGACCACGTCCGCGAGGCCGTCCGCGTTGATGTCGCCGTCCAGCCGCGCCTCGATCCGCGCGCCGTCGGGCAACGCCAGGCGCAGCGTGTCGTCGGTCATCACCGGCGCGACCCGGTCGTCGGCGCCGGCGACGCCGGCGATCAGCAGCAGCGCGGGCCAAACGCAGCGGGCAAACGGCATGGCGGACTCCATGGCGGCGGGAAGCCGATTCGTGACTCCTCGAACGTCGGCCGGGGCGGCGCGAGGCCACGCGCATCCGTGCCGCCACGCATCGAGGGCCGCACGCCTCGACGGCCGCGCGCTCAGCCGAGGACGATCGGCGCAGGATAGGCGCGACCCGGGCGCACCGGACGGAAGCACGGCGTGGCCGCGTAGAAGGCGTCGTCCTGCCGCGGATGCCAGCCGGGGATGCCGGCCAGCGGCAGCGGCCGCAGTTCCAGCGGGTCGCCGAGCACCCGGCCGGCGTCGATCGCGGCGGCGACCTGCGCGATGCAGGCCGCGTCGTCGGCCTCGCCGAACACGACCAGGCATTTCGCCACCGGGAACAGCGCCGGCGCCAGCGAGAGTTCGAGCAGGGCGTGGCCGACGATGGCGGCGATCGCGATGTCGCCGCTGCGCCAGGCGTCGGCGCGATCGAGACACAGCGCCTGCCAGTCGTGCCGGTCCCAGGCGGCGAGCAACGCCGGATCGCGCACCCGCACGATGGCGCCGGCTTCGTCGAACTGGGTCAGCGCGTATTGCGCGCGGTTGCGCGCCGACGGCCCCATGCGCGCGATGTGCGCGCACTGCCGGGCGTTGAGCGCGCGCTTGAGCGCGGGATGCCGGCACCACACCATCGCGTTGAACAGGTCGTGCCAGTTCCCCGGCCGGGTGGCGATGGTGTGGCGTGCGGCGATGCGGGTTTCGTAGTGCAGGCCGTCGTCGAGCAGGCTCGCGTCCTGCGCCACGAACCGCGGACCGTGCGGCGGCAGCGCGGCGTTCAGCGCGTCGATCGACGGCCAGTCCGCAGACACGCACCAGTCGCGATGGGCGGCGTAGCCGGCGTGGACCGGATGCTCGAAGCAGGCCGGATCGACGCCGTCGCGCGGCGGGGCGATGAAACGGCGCTTCGCCCGCATGCCGGGATCAATCGTCGAAGACGACTTCGCCGAACAGATCGTGCTCGTCGCTGCCCATGATCTCGACGTCCACGAACTCGCCGGGGCGCAGGCCGGCTTCGCGGCTGTTCTGGATCTGCACGAGGCCGTCGATCTCCGGCGCGTCGGCCATCGAGCGCGCGAGCCCGAGGTCGCCATCGACCGCATCCACCAGGCAGCGCTGCACACTGCCGACCTTCGCCGCCAGCTTGGCTTCGGAAATCGCGGCCTGGCGCTCCATGAACCGGGCCAGGCGCTCCTGCTTCACTTCCTCGGGCACCGGGTCGGGCAGCGCGTTGGCGGCCGCGCCCTCGACCGGCGAGTAGGCGAACGCGCCGACCCGGTCGAGCTGCGCCTCGTCGAGGAAGTCGAGCAGTTCCTCGAACTCCCGTTCGGTCTCGCCGGGGAAACCGACGATGAACGTGCTGCGCAGGGTGATCTCGGGGCAGATCGCGCGCCAGCCGCGGATGCGTTCGAGCGTTTTGTCGACCGCGCCGGGGCGCTTCATCAGCTTCAGCACGCGCGGACTGGCGTGCTGGAACGGGATGTCGAGGTACGGCAGCAGCCGGGGCATGCCGTCGCGGGTCTCGGCCATCAGCGGCACGATCTCGTCCACGTGCGGGTACGGATAGACGTAGTGCAGCCGGGTCCACGCGCCGAGCTCCGACAGGCCTTCGCACAGCGCCTTCATCCGGGTCTGGTAGGCCTTGTCGCGCCAGGTGCGCTCGGCGTACTTCACGTCGACCCCATAGGCGCTGGTGTCCTGCGAGATCACCAGCAGTTCCTTCACCCCGCCCATGACCAGCTTCTCGGCCTCGCGCAGCACCTCGTCGACCGGCCGCGACACTAGGTCGCCGCGCATCGACGGGATGATGCAGAAGCTGCAGCGGTGGTTGCAGCCTTCGGAAATCTTCAGGTACGCGTAGTGCTTGGGGGTCAGTTTGACGCCGATGCCGTCGTCGAGCGCGGCGCGCTCGGCAAGCCGGCGCGGCACCAGGTCGGTGAACGGGTCGTGGGTCGGCGGCAGCGCCGCGTGCACGGCCTTCATCACGCTCTGGTAGTCCTGCGGGCCGGTGATCGCGAGCACGTCCGGATGCGCCTCGCGGATCTGCTCCGGGCGCTTGCCCAGGCAGCCGGTGACGATGACCTTGCCGTTCTCGGCCATGGCCTCGCCGATCGCGTCCAGCGACTCGGCCACCGCCGAATCGATGAAGCCGCAGGTGTTCACCACCACCACGTCGGCGTCGTCGTAGGTCTGGACGATGTCGTAGCCCTCGACCCGCAACTGGGTGAGGATGCGCTCAGAGTCCACCAGCGCCTTGGGGCAGCCGAGACTGACGAATCCGACGCGGCGGCCGGTGGAGGGATCGATGGCGGACATGGGCGGAGGCTTCGCGTCGGACGGGGCCCGCGGGGATGCGCGGGCAGCCGGCGATTATACCGCCGGGAGCGCATCGCCCCGCCCGCGCGGCGGAGCGGTACGATCCCCGTCCCGGACACACCGTTCCGAACCTGCGAGCGACCCGATGGGCGAGTGGATGCCCCTGGCGACCCCCGAAGGCCCCGTTCAGGCCTGGCTGGCACGACCGCTGGCCGCGCCGCGGGGCGCGGTGGTGGTGGTCCAGGAGATCTTCGGCGTGAACCACCACATCCGCGGCGTCGCCGACCGCTTCGCCGAGGCCGGTTTCACCGCGATGGCCCCGGCGCTGTTCGACCCGGTCGAGCCCGGGGTCGAACTGCGCTACGACGAGGACGGCGTGGCCCGCGGGCGCGCGTACACGTCCGCGCTGGGCTTCGAGCGGGCGCTGAAGATCGTCGAGTCGGGTGCGCGCTGGCTGCACGAAGCGGGCCACCGGGTGGCGGCGGTGGGCTTCTGCTGGGGCGGCACCGTGGCGATGCTCGCCAACACCCGCCTGGGCCTGCCGTCGGTGACCTATTACGGCGGCCGCAGCGTGCCGTTCCTCGGCGAACCGGCGCGCGCGCCGATGCTGTTCCACTTCGGCGAACGCGATCCGATCATCCCGCCCGAGGACGTGGACAAGCACCGCCTGCATCATCCGCAGGCGACGATCCATGTCTACCCCGCCGGCCACGGTTTCAACTGCGACGAACGCGCCGACTTCGACGCCGACGCCGCGGCGCTGGCCTGGACGCGTACCTGCGCCTTCCTCGCGGAGCACCTGACATGAGCCGACACGCGACCGCCGCCCCGCCCGGCTGGCACCTGCATCCGCAGCTCGCCGACGACACCCATCCGCTGGCGCACTGGCCGCTGTGCGACGTCCTGCTGATGGACGACGCCCACCATCCGTGGCTGATCCTGGCGCCGCGGATCGCCGGTGCCACCGAACTCACCGACCTCGATCCCGCGCAGCAGGCCGCGCTCACCGCCGAGATCGATCGCGCCTGCCGCGCGCTGCAGGCGTCGGTGCAGCCGCACAAGCTCAACGTCGCCGCGCTGGGCAACGTGGTGCCGCAACTGCACGTCCACGTCATCGCCCGCTATCGCGACGACATCGCCTGGCCGCGCCCGGTCTGGGGCACCGCGACCGCGCAGCCGTACACGCCCGAAGCGCTGGTCGAACGCGTGGCCCTGCTGCGCGGCGCACTGTCGGCATGACCGCGGGCGGCATCGCCCCGCACATCGAAGCCCTCGCCGACGACGCCTGGCTGCTGCGCTTCGCGCCCGGCGACGATGCGAACGCGCGGGCGCACGTGCTGGCCGCGCGTCTGCGCGGCGAAGCGCCGGCCTGGCTGCGCGACCTGGTGCCCGGGTGGGACAGCCTGGGCGTGTGCTTCGATCCGGCCGCCGTGCCGGCCGACGACGTGCGGGCCTGGCTGCTGGCGCATCGCGACCACGCGCCCGCGGCCGCGACCGCCTCGGCCCCCGTCGTCGAGATCCCGGTGCGCTACGGCGGCGACCACGGCATCGACCTCGCCGATGCCGCCGACGCCCTCGGGCTGTCGCCGGCGCAACTGATCGAACGCCACGCCGCGCCGCTGTACACGGTCGCGATGATCGGCTTCGCGCCGGGCTTCCCGTACCTGGCCGGGCTCGACCCCGCGCTCGCGCTGCCGCGGCTGGCGACGCCGCGCAGCCGCGTGCCGGCCGGCAGCGTCGGCATCGGCGGCGCGCAGACCGGCATCTATCCGCGCGAAAGCCCCGGCGGCTGGCGCCTGCTGGGACGCACGCCGCTGCGGCTGTTCGATCCGGCGCGGGCCTCGCCTTCGCTGCTGGCGCCGGGCGATCGCGTGCGTTTCGTCGCCATCGACGACGCCGCGTTCGCGGCGCTGGAGCGCGGGGCGTGAGCGGCCCGGCCTGGCGGGTGCTGCGGCCCGGCGCGCTGACCACGGTGCAGGACCGCGGCCGCCACGGCTGGCGCCATCTCGGCGTCGGTCGCGCCGGCGCGCTCGATCCCGATCTCGCCGCGCTCGCGAACCGGCTGGTCGGCAACGCGCCGGACGCGGCGGTGCTGGAGCTGACCCTGTCCGGCCCGACCCTGGCGCTGCCGGCGCCGGCGCGGGTCGCGCTGTGCGGGGCTACGGTCGAGGCGCGCTTCGAGGCCGCCGACGGCGCGCGTCACGCGCTCCCCGGCGGTCGTCCGCTCGCCCTGCCCGCCGGCACGCTGCGGCTCGGCGCGGTCCGCGGCGGCCTGCGCGCGTGGCTGGCGGTCGCCGGCGGCTTCGACGTGCCGGTCGTGCTGGGCAGCCGCAGCACCGACCTGCGCGGCGGCTTCGGCGGGCTCGACGGGCGCGCGCTGCGCGAGGGCGATGCGCTGCCGATCGGGAAGTCCCGCTGCAACACCGTCCCGGCAGGCGCGGACGCGCCGCAGGCGCCGGGCTGGTGGATCGACCTCGACGCCGACGTGCCGCGCGATGCACCGATCCGCGTGGCGCCGGCCTGCGCCGACGCCGCCGCGGCGCTCGACGGGAGTCGCTGGACGGTCGATCCGCGCAGCGATCGCCAGGGCCTGCGCTGCGCCGGCGATCCGCTGGCGATCGCGTCGCCGGAACAGGTGTCCGCCGCAGTCGCGCCGGGGACGATCCAGTTGCCGCCGGACGGCCATCCGATCGTGCTGCTCGCCGACGCGCAGACCGTCGGCGGCTATCCCCGGCTCGGCCATGTGATCGCCGCCGACCTGCCGCGGCTGGCGCAGCGACGCGCCGGTGATGCGCTGCGCTTCGTCGCGGTGTCGTGGGACGAAGCCCGCGCGGCATGGGCGCAGCGGGCGGCGCGGATCGCGCGACTAGAATGGGCCATCGACCTCGCCCTCGCCCGGGACACCGCGCCATGACCCTGCTCCGACCGGCCATCGCCTCGCTCGCGCTCGCCGCCCTGCTGTTCGCCGCCGTCGATGCGCGCGCCGACGACGTCGACTACCGCACCGGCGGCAAGCGCTTCGCGAAGGCGTGGCACGCGTTCTACGACTTGTCCGACCACGAACCCGAGATCGACGACCCGCTGATCGCCGCCGGTCGCCCGATGGTCCCCGCGATCTGCGAGGCCATCGCACACCAGGACATGAAATACCGCCGCTACGCGATCGGCGCACTGGGTTACATCGGCGATCGCAAGGCGGTGCCGACGCTGGTCGGCCTGCTTGAGAATGCCAGTGAAAAAGCCTATTTCCGCAGCGACGCCCTGCTCGCGATCTACCAGATCGACCAGCCCCTCGGCACGCGCTATGCGCGGCAATACCGATACGCCGACAAGCCCATCGCCATGATCGCCGAAGCGATCCTGCGCGGCGAGCGCCGGCTGCTGGAACCCACCGAAGAATGACCGCCTTGACCACCATCGACCTCAACTGCGACCTCGGCGAAGGCTGCGGCCACGACGCCGACCTCGTGCCGCTGATCTCGTCCGCCAACATTTCCTGCGGCGCGCACGCCGGCGACGCCGACACCATCCGCGAAACGCTGCGCCTGTGCGCCGCGCACGGCGTCGCCGCCGGCGCGCATCCGGGTTACGCCGACCGCGAACACTTCGGCCGCCGCGAGACCGGCGACGACGCCGAGGCCATCGCGCGCAGCGTGGCGGCGCAACTGGCGACGTTCGCCGCCCTCGCCCGCGAACAGTCGGTCGCGATCGCGCACGTCAAGCTGCACGGCGCGCTGTACAACCGCGCCGCCGACGATGCCGAGGTCGCCGCCGCCGTGGTGCGGACCGTGCAGGCCTTCGACGCGTCGCTGCCGCTGGTCGGCCTGTCCGGCTCACTGCTGCTGGCGATCGCGGCGGACGCGGGGCTGGCGGTGGTGCACGAGGTGTTCCCCGATCGCGGTTACGACGGCGAAGGCCGGCTGCTCGGGCGCAACCAGCCCGGCGCGGTGATCGCCGCGCCGGACGAGGTCGCCGAGCGCGCCTTCATGCTCGCCGGGCTCGGGCTGGCCAAGGACGCCCGCGGCCGCGCGGTGATGCTGCGCGCGGACACGCTGTGCCTGCACGGCGATCGCGACGACGCGGTCGCGGTCGCGCAGGCGGTGCGGGCGCGGCTCGCGCGTGCGGGCCTGGGCGTGGCCGCCCCCGCGGAAAGGCCTGCGGGCAGGCAGGCATGAGCGCCGACGCCGTCCAGCACGCAGTCGTCGACTACTGGCCGCTGATCGGGGTCGCCGCGGTCGTCCTCGGCTTCGCGCTGCGCCTGAACGCGGCGCTGGTCGTGGTCGCCGCCGGCTTCGTCACCGGCCTCGCCGCGAAGCTGTCGCCGCTGGACGTGCTCGACATCCTCGGCAAGGCCTTCACCGAAAAGCGCTACCTGCTGCTGTTCCTGGTCACGCTGCCGGTGATCGGCCTGCTCGAACGCCACGGCCTCAAGGAACGCGCGCAGGCGTGGATCGCCGGGCTGCGCGGAGCGACGATGAGCCGCCTGCTGACCGCCTATCTGCTGCTGCGCCAGTTGCTGTCCGCGATCGGCCTGACCAGCGTCGGCGGCCATCCGCAGACCGTGCGGCCGCTGGTCGCACCGATGGCCGAAGCCGCCGCGGAGACCTCGCACGGCGCGCTGTCCGGGGACGAACGCGAGCGCATCCGCGCGATGGCGGCGGGCACCGACAACGTCGGCCTGTTCTTCGGCGAGGACATCTTCATCGCGTTCGGCGCGGTGCTGCTGATCCAGGGATTCTTCGCCGACCACGGACTGTCGCTGGAACCGCTGCGGATCGCGATCTGGGGCATCCCGACCGCCGTCTGCGCGTTCCTGATCCACGCCTGGCGCCTGCGCCGGTTCGAGCGCGCCCTCGCCCGCGCGCATCCGCAGGACGCACCCGTCCGCGGAGGAGACGGCGCATGATCGGGATGACGCCGGTCTACTGGCTGCTCGGCGCCTACTTCGCGGCGCTGGCGTGGCGCGGCGCGCGCGACGCCGGCAACCTGCGGCGGATCACGACCGCCGGCTTCTGGGCGCTGTTGTCGGTGCTGCTGTTCGCCGCGGAGCGCATGCCGCCGCGCGCGGTCGGCGTGTGCGTGGTCGTGCTGGTGCTGATCGCCGGGTTCGGCGGGCTGCGCACCGGGCGCTACGCCGAGAGTTCGGCCGGGGAAAAGCGCGCCGAATCGACCCGGCTCGGCAACCGTCTGTTCCTGCCGGCGCTGCTGATTCCGCTGCTGACCGTGGCCGGCACGCTGGCGTCGAAGCGGCTGACCTTCGACGGCCAGCCGCTGTTCGACAGCGCCAACACCGGGACGCTCGCATCGCTGGCGGTCGCCTGCATCGTCGCACTGGCGGTCGCCTGCGCGATGACCCGGCAAGCGCCGGGCGTGGCGATCGAGCAATCGCGGCGGCTGGTCGATGCGATCGGCTGGGCCGCGCTGCTGCCGCTGCTGCTGGCGACGCTGGGCAGCGTGTTCGAGGCCGCGGGCGTGGGCCAGGCGGTGTCGGGCGTCGTCCGCGGGGTGATCCCGGTCGACAACGCCTTCCTCGTGGTCGTCGCCTACGCGCTGGGCATGGCGCTGTTCACGATCGTGATGGGCAATGCGTTCGCCGCGTTCCCGGTGATGACCGCCGGCATCGGCCTGCCGCTGCTGGTGGAGCTGCACGGCGCCGATGCGGCCTCGCTGGGCGCGATCGGCATGCTCTCGGGCTACTGCGGCACGCTGATGACGCCGATGGCCGCCAACTTCAACCTGGTCCCCGCCGCGCTGCTGGAACTGAAGGACCCGTACGGCGTGATCCGGGCGCAGTGGCGCACCGGCGCGCTGCTGCTGGCCTGCAACATCGTGCTGATGTACGTCGTGGTGTTCCGCGGAGGCCTCCGGTGAGCCGCGCGCCCGTCGTGCTGCTGACCGGCTTCGATCCGTTCGACGGCGCCGCGGACAACCCGAGCTGGGAGGCCGCCAGGCGCCTGCACGGCGAGGTCGTCGGCGGCCATCGCATCGAGGCGGTGCGACTGCCCACCGCGTTCGGCCGCGGCGCGGCGGCGCTGCTGGATGCGCTCGATCGCCACCGCCCGGCGCTCGTGCTGTGCGTCGGCCTCGCCGGCAGCCGCGATGCGCTGTCGCTCGAACGGGTGGCGGTCAACCTCATCGACGCGCGCATCCCCGACAACGACGGCGCGCAGCCCGTCGACGTGCCCTGCGTGACCGGCGCGCCCGACGCCTACTTCACGACCCTGCCGGTGAAGGCGGCGCTGGTCGCACTGCGCGACGCCGGCATTGCCGCGGAGCTGTCGATGAGCGCCGGCGGCTTCGTCTGCAATCACGTCTTCTACGTGCTCATGCATGCGCTGGCGGCGGAACCGGGCCGCCCGCGCGGCGGGTTCGTCCACGTGCCGCAGTCGGCAGGCGCGGCGGCGCGGCGTTCAGGCCGGGTCGGGATGCCGTTGGAGACCATGGTCGCCGGCCTGCGCCTCGTCGTCGAGACCGCGCTGCGCACCGAAGACGACCTGCACTTCGCCGCAGGCACGACGTGCTGATCCCGCGGCCTGTTGAACCCGCTGCCGGCTGATCCCGCAGCCTGCCGCCCCACTGGAGAACTTCCATGCGCCACGCCATCCGCATCGCCGCCTGTTCCGCCCTGCTCGCCGTCGCGAGCCTCGTCGCCGCCTCGCCCGCCTCGGCCGGCGTGTTCGCGAAGAAACCCGAGACCGTCGCCGAAGAAGCCCAGGCGGCCAACCTGCCCGCCGTGACCGTGTGGGTCGAAGCGACCTGGGGCATGCGCAACCAGGGCGCGGCCAACGGCCTGACCCGCGCGCACAGCGCGTTCGCGAAATACGGCTACAAGGTCGTGAGCGTCGAACCGTACATCGAGAACGGCGACCTGCAGGGCTTCTTCGTCACGTATCAGAAGCCGTGACGCCGGCATCGAACCACGGCGCGTAGTGGCGCCAGCGCCCGACCGAACGGGCGTGGACCGGCTGGCGCACCTGCCAGCGGCTGAGCGTCTGCACTGCGCGTCCGCTGGCGTGGAACGCCAGGCAGCGGTCATCCCAGGGCAGGCCGGCGAAGTCGACCAGGCGGCGGATCTGGGCCTCGGTGTCGGCGACCACGTCCTCGTAGCGCAGTTCGAGGATCGGCAGCGGCGACACCGTCTGCCAGTGGCGCATCCAGCGCGCCTGCTGCTCGATCATGAAGGCGATGTCGTCGAGGTCGGTGGCGTAGGTCGCCTGCGGCGAAAAACTTTCGCTGAAGATCGACAGCCCGACGTCGCGCGGATCGCGCCGGCACCACACGATGCGCGCGTCGGCGAACAGCATCGCGATCAGGCCGACGTGCTCGAAGTTGTACGGCTGTTTGTCCACCAGCCGCGAGGCGCCCTCCGCAGCGTCGCCCGCATCGGCCAGGTAGGCCTCGGCCCGGCGTCGCAGCCAGTCCGCGGGCACGTCGGCGAGCCGCTGCGGCCAGTCCGCGCCTGTCTCGAGTGGCAGCGCCTGCGCGATCTCGACGATGCCGCTGCGCTCGCCGCAGCCGAACGCCTGCGGATGCGCCGCGAGGATCTGCTCGATCAGCGTGGTGCCGCTGCGCGGCATGCCGAGCACGAACAGCGGGCGTTCGTCGCGCAGGGCCCGGCCACGCCGCGACTGCAGCGCCTCCGGCGTGAACGCGGCGATGGCGGCGTCGACCTTCGCGGCATAGTCGTCGCGATCGAACCCGCCCTGCAGGTCGCGGCGCAGCCGGTTCGCCTGCGTCCAGTGGTTCGCGGCGGCGGCGTGCTCGCCGCGCGCGTCCTCGCGCTTGCCGAGCGCGTGATGCAGGAATGCGCGCTGGGGCGCGGGCGTCTCCGGATTCGCGGCCAGCGTTTCGGCGGTGCGCACCAGCGCCTCGGGCGCGACCTCGCGGCCCAGCGCGATCGCCGAACCGATCGGGTCGCCCCACTCGGGCGCCAGCGCATGCGCCCGCCGGTACGCGGCGAGCGCGTCGTCGGCCGCGCCGAGATCCTCCTGGACGCCGCCCAGTTCCAGCCACAGCGGCGCGTAGTCCGGGAACCGCAGCAGCGCGGCCTCGATCAGCGGCAGCGCGCGCTCCGGCGTACCGGTCCGGCGAAGGCACTGAGAACGCCGCAGTTCGACGCCCGGATCGGGCGCGCCCGCCGAAGCGGCGAGGCGCTCGTACAGCGGCAGCGCTTCGGCGAACCGTTCGAGCGCGAACCCGGTCTCGGCCAGCGCGTGCAGCACCTGCGGGTGGTCCGGGGCCAGTGCCGCGGCGCGCCGCAGCGCGTCCAGCGCCTCGCGGTCGCGGCCGACGCCGTAGGCGGTCATGCCCAGCAGGTACCAGCCCGCGGCGAAATCCGGCTGCAGGGCCACCGCCTGCGAGAACGCAGCGATCGCTTCGTCGGTGCGGCCGGCCGCGGCCAAGGTCTGGCCGAGGTCCGCCTGCAGGTTCACGTCGCGCGGCGCCATCAGGATCGCGCGGCGCATGGCCTCGACGGCGTCGTCGTGGCGGCCGGCCATCTGCTGCACGGTCGCCAGCGCGCGGTACACCGCCGGCTCGCGCGGGAACTCCTGCAGCAGCGGCGCCAGCGCCAGCCCGGCCTCGACCGTCCTTCCCTGCTGCAGCAGGCCGTAGACCTGCTGCAGGCGATCGGCGAATGCGCTCATCGGTTCGTCCCCGTCGGCCTCAGCCGACCTTGATCACGCGGGTGCCCGCGATGAGATCGTGCGCGCAGCGCCGGTCGCGGCGGAAGATCATCAGGATGTCGACCCAGACCAGCAGCATGCCGAGCACCGGGATCAGCGACACGACCTGCATCGGCGCGTAGCGGCGCAGCAGCAGGGTGGCGAACGACGGCTTGCCGCCCTGCAGGTCGGCGATGCGGATGCCGAGGATGCGCTTGCCCCAGGTCTGGCCCCAGGCCGCCAGCGGATAGCCCTGCACCAGCAGGAAGATCGCCAGGCCGATGCCGGCCCAGGTGAGCACGAGGCTGAAAGGCGGCTGCGCACCGATGGCGGCGGCGTCGAACACCGCGCGGAAATAGCCGCCGACGTACATCAGCGGGAGGTTGATCAGCAGCAGCATCAGGCCGTCGAGGAGCGCCGCCGCCAGCCGCTCGCCGAGACCGGCGAGATCGGACGCGGCGGCCTGGCCGACGATGCGCGCCTCGGGACTGCGGTAGGGATTCGGTTCGTCCATGGCGCGATTCCTCTTGCGTGTCTGGGGCGGAGCGGACCGCGACTCAGGTCCGCGGCAGGGTGACGCCGGTCTGGCCCTGGTACTTGCCGCCGCGGTCGCGATAGGACGTCTCGCAGACCTCGTCCGACTGGAAGAACAGCATCTGCGCCACGCCCTCGTTGGCGTAGATGCGCGCCGGCAGCGGCGTGGTGTTGCTGAATTCGAGGGTGACGTGGCCTTCCCACTCCGGTTCCAGCGGGGTCACGTTGACGATGATGCCGCAGCGGGCGTAGGTGCTCTTGCCGAGGCAGACCACCAGCACGTCGCGCGGAATGCGGAAGTACTCGACCGTGCGCGCCAGGGCGAACGAATTCGGCGGGATCACGCAGAAATCGCCCTCGATGTCGACGAAACTGCCGCTGTCGAACTGCTTGGGGTCGACGATCGTGGAGTTGATGTTGGTGAAGATCTTGAACTCGCGCGAGCAGCGCACGTCGTAGCCGTAGCTGGACGTGCCGTAGCTGACGATGCGCTGGCCGTCGGCGGCGTGCTTGACCTGGCCCGGCTCGAACGGCTCGATCATGCCGTGGGCCTCGGCCATCCGGCGAATCCAGCGGTCGCTCTTGATGCTCATGCGGTGTTCCGGGCCCGTGCGGACCGTGTTGGGGACGGGCCGCCATTCTACGGGATGCGCCCCCGGCGCGGGCCTTTCCGGGACCTGCGGGGCGTCGCGGGCCGGAAGCCGCCGGCATCCCATGGACGCCAGAACGGGGCGTGCAGATGTCGACGGTGACGACGCCACAGCAGGACAACGGGCGGATCGCGCCGGAAGGGGCGATCGACGTCAAGGAAAACGGCACGGAAACAGTATGAAGAATCGATGCGCACACGCCAGCGAATGCGCGATGCGACTGCCGCAATCCGCAATCCGAAATCCGCGATCAGACCAGGCTGGCGTCGATACCCGCGCGCACGCGCGGGCGCGCCTGCAGCGCTTCCAGCAACCGCGTGGCGACGGCGCGATAGGCCGCCGCCGCGGCGCCGTCAGGTATGGCGCGCACCACCGGGGTGCCGGCGTCGCCCTGTTCGCGGATATCGATCTCCAGCGGCAGCGCGCCCAGCAGCGGCACGCCGTACTGCGCCGCCATGCGCTCGCCGCCGCCGCTGCCGAACAGGTGCTCGACGTGGCCGCAGTTGGAGCACACGTGCTGGGCCATGTTCTCGACCAGCCCCAGCACGGGCACGTTGACCTTCTCGAACATCTTGAGCGCCTTGCGCGCATCGAGCGTGGCCACGTCCTGCGGCGTGGTGACGATGACCGCGCCGGCCACCGGTATCTTCTGCGCGAGGGTGAGCTGGATGTCGCCCGTGCCCGGCGGCAGATCGACCACCAGCACGTCCAGGCCGCCGCCCTCGGCGTCGCCCCAGCGGGTGTCGTTGAGCAACTGGGTCAGCGCCGACGTCGCCATCGGCCCGCGCCAGATCATCGGCGTGTCCTGCTCCACCAGGAAGCCGATCGACATCGTCTCGACCCCGTGGGCGCGCATCGGCACGATCGACTTGCCGTCCGGGCTGTCCGGGCGGCCGTCCAGGCCCAGCATGGTCGGGATGCTGGGGCCGTAGATGTCGGCGTCGAGCACCCCGACCCGGTACCCCAGGTCGGCCAGGGCGACGGCCAGGTTGACGGCGGTGGTGGACTTGCCCACCCCCCCCTTGCCGGAGCCCACGGCGATCAGGTTGCGGACCTGCGGCAGCGGGGCGAGGCCGGGCTGGACGGCGTGGGCGGGGAGACGGGGGGGCGTATTCATGCGGGCATTGTCGCCGGGGGAGGCGAAGACCGCCAACCTGCCCCGCGGCCGGCCCCGCCAAGGCCGGCTCCGCGCAGTCCCGGCGGGCCTCCGGCCCCGGACCCGACCCGGGACGGGAAGCCCCGTCCGAGGGGGGCCATGACCGATTCTGGCGGCCCAGCACAGACACATGACATCCCCATTAACGCCATGTTAACTTCAGGTCTGGGCCGGGCTCAGGGGTTGCCGGTCCGCACTTAGTGGTTAGACCTACAACAACGGGGACAACATGACTCTTCACGAACCGCGCCGACTGCGGCGCAGCCCGCTCACTTGCGCCATCCTCGCCTCCTTCCTGGTCTCGGGCATGGCCCTCGCGCAGGAAGCGAAGGACGAGAAGCCGGCCGAACAGAACAACACCGAGGCGAGCCAGCAGAACCTCGACAAGATCGAAGTCGTCGGCAGCCGCATCAAGCGCTCCGAAGTCGAGGGTCCGTCGCCGGTGACGGTGATCTCGTCGACCCAGCTGGAACAGGAAGGCTTCGTCACGGTCGCCCAGACCCTGCAGACGATCACCCAGAATGCCGGCTCTTCGCAGAACGAACTGAATTCCGCCGGCGGCTTCACGCCGAACGGCACGCCGGTGAACCTGCGCGGCCTCGGCGCCGGTCGCACCCTGCTCCTGATCAACGGCCGTCGCGCCGCCGACTATCCGTTCCCGTACAACGGCCAGAGCAACTTCCAGAACTTCGGGAACATCCCCACCGCCGCGGTCGAGCGCATCGAGATCCTCAGCGGCGGCGCTTCGGCGATCTACGGCTCCGACGCGGTCGCGGGCGTGATCAACGTCGTCCTGAAGAAGAACTTCAACGGCGACGACTTCAAGCTCCGCACCGGCACCACCACCACCGGCGGCGGCGACTTCGCCGACCTGCAGTGGGTCGGCGGCAAGACCGGCGACAACTGGAGCGTGACCTACGCGCTCGAGTACTTCAACGACGAGCCCATCTACGCGTACCAGCGCGATTTCATGGATTCGCGCGCCGACAACCCGCTGCCGCCGGCCGTCGTCGGCAACCAGCCGGTCAGCACGCTGCGCATCAGCCGCTCCGCCGGTGGCGCCAACTCCTATTTCGCGCCTCCGGCCGGCACCTGTGACCGTTTCGGCGGCGAGTACGTCGACTGGACGTTCCGCCAGTTGCTGAGCAACAACACCGTCCGCACGCTGGGCAACGCCTGCGGCTACTGGAAGGACGTCGGCTACCAGAGCATCACCAACGGCAACAACGACCTCTCCGGTTACGTGTTCGGCAACTGGAACTTCGACAACGGCATGGAGGCCTGGGCGAGCCTGATGGCCTACCACTCCAAGTCCGAGCTGACCGGCGGCGTCGAAGCCATCCTGGGCCCGCACACCGACGGCGTCGGCGTGACCCAGACCTTCTTCGCGACCAATCCGACGATCAACACGACCGTCACCACGCAGCGCATCCTCACGCCGCAGGAAGTGGGCGGCATCGAGAACACCCTGCAGAAGTTCGACGAGAAGTCGTTCGACCTCGCGTTCGGCCTGCGCGGCACCATCGCCGACCGCTTCGACTGGGACCTGACCCTCGGCCGCGCCGACTACAAGGCGACGCGCACCCGTCCCCGCCTCGACGGTTCCGCGGTTACCGACTTCTTCTATGGTCCGCGCCTGAACACGACCGGCACGCCGCGCTACCTGATCAACCTCGATCGCTGGTACCGCCCGATCACGCCTCAGGAATACCGGAGCATGTCTTCGACCCTGAAGTACGAAGCCGAGTCCTACGTGAACCAGGGCAGCTTCGTGCTCAGCGGCGACCTGTTCGATCTGCCGGCCGGTCCGGTCGGTTTCGCCGGCGTCGTCGAAGGCGTCCAGCAGGGCTACGACCTGAAGTCGCCCGACGGCATCCTGCCCACCAACCGCACGGTCTACAACCTGACCGGCACCAACGGCGGCGGCGATCGCGACCGCTATGCACTCGGCGTCGAGTTCAGCGTTCCGATCTTCGCGCAGTTGAAGGCCAGCGCCGCCGCGCGCTACGACAAGTACGACGACATCACCGCGGTGGACGACGCCCGTACCTGGGCCCTCGGCCTGGAGTACCGTCCGTTCCAGTCGCTGCTGATCCGCGGCAACCTGTCGACCAGCTTCAAGGCTCCGGACATGCACTACGTGTACAACGAGGGCAGCGGCAGCTTCAGCACCGCGCTCGACACGTACCGCTGCCTCGATGGCGGGCTCTACGCCACGCTGCCGAATCCCCCGCCGTCGGGCGCGGTCCAGTGCACGGGCACGACCTACTCGTACTCGATGTTCGCCACCAGCCGCGGCGAGCCGACCCTGCACGAGGAAACCGGCCGTTCGTTCACCGGCGGATTCGTGTGGGACATCACCGATGCGATGTCGATGTCGATCGACTACTACGACATCAAGCTCGAAGGCGCGGTCACCACGCTCTCGTCGACCTTCATCCTCGACGCCGAAGGCGGTTGCCGCACTGGCCTGACGCGTACGCGCCAGCCCTACCAGTTCGACATCAACTCGGCGTTCTGCCAGGAAATCATCAGCCGCGTCACCCGCGAACCGGCGGCCGGCGAGCCGACCGACCGCGTGGTCGGCATCCGCAGCGGTCCGGTCAACCAGGCCTACCAGCGCGTCAAGGGCCTGGACGCCTCGTTCAAGTACCGCCTGGGCACCGAGCGCTTCGGCAACTTCGCCTTCTCGCTCGACTGGTCGCACGTCCTGAAGAACGAACTGCAGTCCTTCGCCACCGACCCGATCCAGACCGACTACCGCGACGATCCGGGCAACTTCGACTTCCGCAGCCGCATCCGCGGCTCGGCCGGCTGGAGCCGCGGCGACTGGAACGCGAACGTGTTCATGACCCGCTACGGCAGCGTCCCGAACTGGCAGGAAACGGGCCGCATCGCGCCGTACTTCCTGTGGAACGCGAACGTCTCGAAGAAGATCACCGACAACGCGACGATCGCGCTGTACGTGAACAACATCTTCAACAACTACCACCCAGCGGACGGCGGCTTCAACAGCTACCCGTACTTCTGGCGCGCCTTCAGCCCCGTCGGCCGCGAGATCTCCGCTTCGTTCGAGTGGAAGTTCGACTGATCGATTTGCAATGTGCACACGAAAGAGCCCGGCAACCGCCGGGCTCTTTTTTTGTCCCTTAGGCCATATGGAACACTCCAGGGTCGGGAGCGCAGGGCGGGACCGTAGCCTTCCCCTGATCTGAGACAGTTCGAGAGGAGAACATCTGGCAGGATAGACCTGACGGAGGTTCACATGCGCAAGAGTCGGTTTACGGAGTCACAGATCGTCGAGATTCTTAAGGAAGCGGATGCCGGGATTCC
>JAEKKX010000005.1 GCA_019510125.1 Lysobacterales bacterium | reverse complement strand
CCCACAAGCGCATCTCGGACGTGGCGCCGATCCTGATCGGTGGCCTGCTGATCGGTGCGGCCAGCCAGATCGCCGGCATGCTGCTGCTGGGCGACGGCGCGACCGCCGACTCCGACTGCACCGCGATGATCGTCAACGCGCTGCCGATCGTTGCCTGATCGATCCTCGCGGATCGTTCGCGACCATGCGACAGCCATGAGGCCGCGATCGCCGGAACGCCCGGCGATCGCGGTTTCCTGGAATCGGGAGGATGCCGGGATCGGTGTCCATCCGAGGGGCCGGGCGGCGAGCATGCCCGGATCCCGTCGATACACCGGCCCCGCCGCCAGCGGCGACGGCCGTCCATCCCAAATCCAAGGAATCGATTCGATGAAACTCAACAACCGCCGCATGACCTCCTTCCTGACAGCCGCGCTGTTCGTCGCCGTCCTCGCCGTGCCGAACGTCCTGTTCGCGCAGACCTTCGAAGGCGCCGACCAGCGCGTCTGCGGCTTCTTCGACGACGTTCGCGGCCTGCTGAACCCCACAAGCGCATCTCGGACGTGGCGCCGATCCTGATCGGTGGCCTGCTGATCGGTGCGGCCAGCCAGATCGCCGGCATGCTGCTGCTGGGCGACGGCGCGACCGCCGACTCCGACTGCACCGCGATGATCGTCAACGCCCTGCCTGCCGTCTATGCATAAGAACGTGCTTTTCCGCGGCTGCACCCGTCCCGCCATGTTCATGGGGGTGCCCTACATCCCCTTCTTCATCGGGGCGGGCGGGTCGTTGCTGATGGGGTTCTATTTCGGCCTGCAATACCTGCTCCTGATGCCGATCGTCATCTACGTGATGCGGCAGATGGCGCGCCGGGACGAAATGATCTTCCGCCTGCTCGGCCTGAACCTGCAGTTCAAGCTGCGGGCGCGCAACGTCAAGGAGCATGGGGGGATGTGGGTGTTTTCGCCGAATGCCTATCGTCTCTCCCGGCCCGGCGCGAAGCGCCGGTTGTCCGGTCCGTTCATCATCAGCGGCAAGATGACGGGCCCGGCCAAGGCCGCCGGCCGAGGAAAAGCCAGAGCTTGACCCATCGTCGCCCCCGGCTTCGTTTCAGTCGGGGCCGGGGCGACGATGTCCAGGGGCCGATCCGGCGGAGACCGGAGATCCGGAGCGATCCGGCACCCGGCCCGTGGACAACACCCGGCGGCGTGGCGAGAGCCACCCGCCGGATGCCGTATCACCGAGTCCGCTCACGAGTTCGCCGTTCCATCGCCCAGCCCGGATCTTCCAGCGCATGTTCAACGCAGATACTTCCATCAGCGAGTTCGTCCCGTTCTCTTCGCACGTCTCCGCATCGGTCATCAAGACCCGGGACGGCGACTATCTGCTGTCCTGGCACCTGGAAGGCCTTCCCTTCGTCGGACGTGAAGAGTGGGAGATCGAACACCGCCACAACACCTTCAACCGGCTGCTGCAGACCCTGCGCGCCCCTGACTTCGTCAACGTCGCCTTCTGGGTCCACGACATCCGTCGCCGGCGTCGCGTCAGCGTCAAGAGCCAGTTCCGGCAGCGCTTCAACCAGGAGATGTCGGACGCTTACTACAGCGCGCTCTCCTCGCAGAAGATCATGCAGAACGACCTGTACCTGACCATGGTCTACCGCCCGGTCGTGGGCAGCAAGCGCATGATGGAGAAGACCGCCGACCACGCGCGGCTCAAGGCGGAGGAAGAGCAGGCCATCGGCAAGCTCCACGAACTCGCCGGCAACGTCGAGGCCGTGATCAAGGACTACTCGCCCTATCGCCTCGGCATGTACGAAGGCGCCAACGGCGTCGTCTTCTCCGAAACCCTCGAATTCCTCGGCTACGTGCTGAACCGCATCGAAGAACCGGTGCCGGTGCTGCACGCGCCGATCTACAACTACCTGCCGGTCAGCCGGCACATGTTCTCGTCCAAGAGCGGCGACTTCGTGATCAACACCCCGACCGGGGTCAATCACTTCGGCGCGATCCTCAACGTCAAGGAATACGTCGACGGCACCTATCCGGGCATCCTCAACGGCCTGAAATACCTGGATTTCGAGTACATCCTGACCCATTCCTTCAGCCCGATGGGGCGTCAGGACGCGCTCAAGGTCCTCGAGCGCACCAAGGGCATGATGATCTCCTCCGGCGACAAGGCCGTCAGCCAGATCGTCGAGCTCGACTACGCCATGGACCAGCTCTCGTCCGGCAACTTCGTGCTCGGCGAGTACCACTTCATCATGGCGGTCTACGCCGAGAGCCAGGAAACGCTCGCCCACCGCGTCGCGACCACCCGCGCCGAACTGTCCAACGCCGGCTTCGTGTCCTCCAAGGAGGACCTCGCCGTCGCGTCGTCGTTCTATTCGCAGTTGCCGACCAACTGGAAGTTCCGCACGCGCATCGCCAACGTCAGCTCGCTGAACTTCCTCGGCCTGTCGCCGCTGCACAACTTCGCCTCGGGCAAGCGCGACAACAATCCGTGGGGCGAGTGCGTCACCACGCTGCAGACCACCAACGGCCAGCCGTACTACTTCAACTTCCACGCGACCCATCCGGCCGAGAATTCGCTGGGCGAGAAGGCGATCGCGAACACGATGGTGATCGGCAAGTCGGGTACGGGTAAAACCGCGCTGATCAACTTCCTGCTCAGCCAGGTGCAGAAGTACAACCCGTCGCCGACCATCTTCTTCTTCGACAAGGACCGCGGCGCCGAGATCTTCGTCCGCGCCTGCGGCGGCAACTACCTCGCCCTCGAGAACGGCCAGCCGACCGGCTTCAACCCGTTCCAGTGCGAGCGCAACGAAGCGAACGTCCAGTTCCTCGCCGACCTCATCAAGGTGCTGGCCGGCAAGAAGCAGTACACCTCGCGCGACGAGGAGGACATCTTCCGCGCCGTCGAGAACATGCTCGACACGCCGATGCACCTGCGCAGCATGACCAACTTCCAGAAGAGCCTGCCCAACATGGGCGACGACGGCCTCTTCGCGCGCATGCGCAAGTGGACCAACGCCGGCTCGCTGGGCTGGGTGTTCGACAACCCGCAGGACATCATCGACCTGCAGAAGGCGAACATCATCGGCTTCGACTACACCGACGTCATCGACAACCCCGAAGTGCGCGTGCCGGTGATCAACTACCTGCTGCACCGGCTCGAGGAGCTGATCGACGGACGCCCGCTGATCTACGTGATGGACGAGTTCTGGAAGATCCTGGACGGCGAGGGCGGCCTCAAGGAATTCGCGAAGAACAAGCAGAAGACCATCCGTAAGCAGAACGGCCTCGGCATCTTCGCGACCCAGAGCCCGGAAGACGCGCTGAAGAGCTCGATCTCCGCCGCGCTGATCGAGCAGACGGCGACCATGATCCTGCTGCCGAACCCGAACGCCAGCCGCGAGGACTACATCGACGGCCTCAAGCTCACCGACGCCGAGTACCAGGTGGTGAAGGGCCTCGACGAGCGCTCCCGCTGCTTCCTGGTCAAGCAGGGCCACGCCTCCAGCGTGTGCCAGCTCAACCTGCGCGGGATGGACGACGCCCTGGCGGTCATCTCGGCGTCCACCGACAACATCGAAATCCTGCACCGGCTGCTCGACGAAACGTCCCGCCAGAAGGGGGTCGCGATCGACGATCTCAAGCCCGACGACTGGCTGGACCGCTTCTATGCCGAGCGCAAGGGGTCCGGAAAGCGCACCGCTCAGCCGACCGGGGACGGCCGCCGGGCGGTCGGAACTTGACTTTGTGACCGGAATCGCGTTTTAAGACGTTCTATTGGATACAAATTGCATTCAGGTTCACGGAATATCCACTCGCAATCAGGCCCAGAAACCACACCGGAGGTGCCTCATGAAGACTGACCAAAAGCCCCGCAAAGCACGCAAAGCCCCGTTCCTGACCAGCATCGCGCTTGCCTGCGCCCTCGCGTCGGGCAACGCCAGCGCTGGCATCCCGGTGTTCGATGGCACGGCCCTCGGTCGCGCCATCGCCGACTTCATCGCGCAGGTCGCCACCTGGGGCACCGAGGCCGAACGCTGGGTGTCGCAGTTCCAGCACTACCAGCAGCAGCTCACCAAGCTCGACCAGATCTTTTCGCAGGCGCAGCTCGCGTTCGGCCAGCAGTTCCAGAAGCGCAGTGAAACCGAGGGCATCGACGAGCGTTGCAATGGCGGCAGCGGCAACATGCTCAGCGATCTGATCTCGAGCTTCGGCCTGAACATGAATGGTGACATCGTTGCCCAGCAGAAGGCGCTGTGCACCTACATCGTGATCATGCAGAACAAGAAGTACAACGATCAGGTGGAGGCGATGAACACGCTCCTCCAGAAGACCCGCGAGGACATCAAGAAGCAGATGCTGCAGCTCGCCGGTTCCAGCTCCAACGGCGGCATGGACTCGAATGCGGCCAACGCGACCGCCGGCCTGCAGACGATCCTGGCCAACTACCAGGAAACCCAGCAGCGCACGGCGATGTACGACGCCATCATCTCCACCCTGAAGGAAGACCAGCGGCAGCTCGCGAAGCGCGCGCTGAAGGGCGACCAGGGCAGCTCGATGCTGACCTCCGCGGTGGGTGCGGTGGTCTCGACGGCGGCGCTCGCTGGCGCGCTGTCGATCAACGAAACCGACGCGCGCTGCACCCGCAGCGGCAACAACATCACCTGCGACGACTGAGTGCGCACCCCGGCGCCGGCCATGCCTCGGCATGACCGGCCTCCGGGCAGGGTGATGGGCGATCAATCCTTACGGAAACCGTAGACGGCGACAGGACCAGGGGCGGAATATATATGTTCGATGTAATTGCATGGGCGTTCGATCATGCGGGTGCCGGGATGCTCCAGAAGCTCCTGCATCCCTCCGGGGCGGCATCGGTCGGAGACCTCGCGTACTTCGTCCTGATCTACGACTTCCTGCACTCCGAGATCGAGCACTTCGGTCTCGACATGTCGCGTTCCGTGACGGTGACCGCCGGCGGCATCGCGCTCGTGCTGATGACGATCTGGGTCTTCTTCCAGGGCCTGCGCTTCGTCACCGGCCAGAACCGCGAGTCGTTCCTGGCGTTCCTGATGGCCTCGCTGCGCGCGCTGCTGATCGTGTCCGCGGCGATGACCTTCGCCACCACCAACTCGGCGATCTACAACTTCCTGACGGAAGACCTGCAGGGTTCGATCACCGCCGCCGTGACCGGCAACGACGGTGACGATCCGAAGGAGATGATCGACAAGAACCTCGCCTACATGCAGTTGGGCCTGTCGAGCATCGACGTGCTGCAGATCGAGGACGATTCGAACCTCTACCAGGAAAAGAACCGCGACATGTGGATGGTCGGCGTCGGCACCGCCGGTCCTGCGATGGTCGGCGGCGCGATGCTGCTGATGTACGAAGTCGCGTGGGCGCTGTTCATCGGCCTCGGGCCGATCTTCATCCTCTGTCTGCTGTTCGACGTGACCAAGTCGCTGTTCCAGCGCTGGTTGCTGTACGGGATCGGCACGATGTTCTCGATGGCGGTGCTGGCCGCGATGATCGCGATCGCGACCAAGACGGTCCTCGCCGTCGCGGAGGCCTTCTGGGCGAGCGCGTTGATCGGCAGCATCCTGGGCACCGACATCAACGACGGCATGAACTCGATCGCTCTCCAGCAGGGCGGCATCGGCCTGCTGTTGACGGTGCTCATCATCACGACCCCGCCGATGGTGGCCAACTTCTTCCAGGGCACGCTGGGCAGCTTCTCGGCCTACGCCCAGGTCAGCGGCGACCACGCGGCCAGCAAGGGCGGCAGGCGCGGCGGCTACGGCGGCGGTGGCGGTTACGGTGGCGGCAACTTCGGTGGCGCCCGCGGCGGCGGCGGTGGCGGCGGACGCAATTCGTCCGTGTCGTCCTCGGGTGCCGACGACGCCTACTCCGCGCCTACCGATCTGGGCCGCAGCCGCATGACGACCGGCGGAAGCACGGCGCAGACGACCGGCGGCAGCGGAGCGAGGGGCCTCGCCGCGAATCCGGCCAACAGCAACGCGCTGACGCCGCCGTCGACCGGCACGACCGCGCGCGCGCCGGCGCCGCCTTCCCCGGACTCCGCCTGATCGATCGACATTCATGGGGGGTTGTCGTACATCGGGCAATGCTCACGCCACCCTCACCCGTCAGGACAGGATGCCCCCATGAAGTGCTTGCGGATATTGCTCACACTGGCCTTCGGCGCGCTCGCTCTGCAGAGCTACCAGGCCCATGCCGAGGGCAGGTGTCCCGACGGCTATTTCCCCGTCGGTGGCGGCGGGGCGGGCTGGGAAGGCTGTGCGCCCATGGGCGGCGACGAAGGTCCGGCCCGGCAGGCGCCGCCGCGTTGGGAAACCCGCTGGGGCGCCGTGGCCGTGACCAACGGCGCCTACGGTTTCTCCCACTCCTACGAGGATGAAGGCCAGGCCGTCAAGGAAGCGCTCGCGCAGTGCAGCAACAACGCCGGCGGCGCGACCTGCACCTTGAAGCAGTCGTACCACGATCAGTGCATCGCGCTCGCGTGGGGCCGGAAGGGCAGCAATTCCGTCGCCGCTCCCGAGGTCGCACAGGCCGAAAGCCTGGCGCTCGACAACTGCTCCAAGCGCACCCAGGACTGCAAGATCTTCTATTCCGGCTGCAGCCTGCCGGAGCGCGTGAACTGACGTTTCCTTTTCGCGAAACCGCGCGACACGAAAAAAGCCGAGCAGCGATGCTCGGCTTTTTCATGTGGTGCCGGAAGTGGGACTCGAACCCACACGCTTTTAAGGGCGGCGGATTTTGAGTCCGCTGCGTCTACCGATTCCGCCATTCCGGCGCGGGCGCGCAGTATAGCCGAAGGCCTGTCGATCGATCCCGCGCCGCGCGTGGGGCCGCGGGGATCGTCCTCGCCTCAGCGCGGGCCGCGACCGCCTGCGTTGTTGCGCGGGCCGCGCGGGCCGCCGCCGCCGGGACGCGGACCGCCGCCGTTCGGACGGGGCGCGCCGCCGCCCGGACGCGGACCGCCGGGACGACCGCCTCCCGGACGCGGGCCGCCATGCTTCTTCGGGGCGCCGCCGCCGGGACGGGGGCCGCGCGGGCCCTGGTCGCCGTACGGATTGAAGCCACCGTTCGCGTGGTCGGAGGGGAACATGCCGGCATTGCCGGGGTGGCCGTAGGGCCGCGCCGGGCGACCGGCGCCCTGGCCCTGCTTCTGCGGCCCGGCGGCCTTCTGGCCGAACGGCTTCTTCGGCCCGCGGGGGCCGGCGTTGCGATGGCCCGCGGGGCCGGTTTCCACGCCTTCGGGCACATACCAGGTGCGGAACGCGGCCGGGTTGCCCTCGGGCAGCGGCTTCATCCCGCCCTTCGGCTTCCGCTGCTTCAGGGGCTTGTTCTGCGCCTGGCGAGCGGCGGCTTCGCCGCTGACGGTCAGGTCGCCGCGCTTCTTGTTGCCGCCACGTCCGCGGCCGCGATCCTCGCGGACGTGGTCGAAGCGGCGCAGTTCGCGCCCTTCGTCCGCGGTGTTGTGCCCGTTGACGTAGGCCTGGCTGCGGCCGTCGCGGCCGACGTGCACCGTCGACTTGGCCGCCTTGCGCTGGCCGATCACCGGCTGCAGGGTCAGGGCGGGCGGCGGGCCTTCCTCGAGGCCGAGCTTGCGGCGCAGCGCATCGACCTGCGCGGCCGCCAGCTCCTGGCTCTGGCCGCGCAGCAGCGGCTGGGGCAACACGACCTCGCCGTAGCGGACGCGCTTGAGCCGGCTGACCTGGCAGCCCTGCGACTCCCACAGCCGGCGCACTTCGCGGTTGCGGCCTTCGCTGAGGGTGACGCGGAACCAGTCGTGCGAATCGGTGCCGCCGATGCGTTCGATCTCGTCGAACTTCGCGGGGCCGTCTTCCAGGGCGACGCCGCGATGCAGGCGGTCGACGATCTTCTCCGAGACCACGTCCTCGCCCTCGGGCGCACGCACGCGGCAGACGTACTCGCGCTCGATCTCGGAGGAGGGGTGCATCATCGCGTTGGCCAGTTCGCCGTCGGTGGTGAGCAGCAGCAGGCCGGTGGTGTTGATGTCGAGGCGACCGATCGCGATCCAGCGCGCGCCCTTGAGCACGGGCAGCGCCTCGAAGATCGTCGGGCGGCCTTCGGGATCCTCGCGGGTGGTCACTTCGCCTTCGGGCTTGTTGTACAGGAGGACGCGCGCGGGTTCGGTGAGCGCGCTGGCGACGAAGGTCTTGCCGTCGATCTCGATGCGATCGCCGCCCTTCACGCTCATGCCGATCTGTGCGGTCTCGCCGTTGACCTTGATCAGGCCGTCGGCGATGCGCTGTTCCAGCGCGCGGCGCGAGCCGAGGCCGGCCTGCGCGAGGACCTTGTGCAGGCGTTCCTCCAGCCGCGGCGCTTCGGCGGCCGCCTGGGTTTCGCGCTTGAGCGACAGGGTACGGGTGGGGTGTTCTTTCATGTCAGGCTCCGGTGCTGTCGTCATCGGCGACGAGAGCGTCGTGTGGGGGATCGGACGCCGCATCGGCGTCCTGATCGTGTTCGTGTTCGTGTTCGAGGGAGGGATCGCGTTCGGAAGCGGTTCCGGCGGCATCGCCGGCGTCCGCGTCCGCCGGGAGGACATCGTCGTGCGCATCGACGGGGCTTTCGTCGTCGATCGCATCGTCTCCTGTGTCGGCAGGCATTTCGGCGTCTGGCTGGTCTCTCGCGATGCCGGCCGCGATCGTCGTTGCGGGTTTCGGCGCGTCGGGATCCTCGAACGTCAGTTGCGGATCGAGTTCGCCGAAATCCTTGAGTTCCGACAGCGGCGGCAGTTCGTCCAGGCTCTTGAGGCCGAAGTAGTCGAGGAACGTGCGGGTGGTGCCGAGCAGTTCGGGGCGCCCGGGGACGTCGCGGTGGCCGACCGAGCGGATCCACTCGCGCTCTTCCAGCGCCTTGATGATGTTGCTGCTGACCGCCACGCCGCGGACCTGCTCGATCTCGCCGCGGGTGATCGGCTGCCGGTAGGCGATGATCGCCAGCGTCTCGAGCGTGGCGCGGGTGTACTTGGTCTGGCGCTCGGTCCACAGCCGCGCGACCCAGGCGTGGACGTCGGCCTGGACCTGGAAGCGGTAGCCGGACGCGGTTTCGGCCAGTTCGATGCCGCGGTCGGCGCACTGCGCGCGCAGGTCCTCGAGCGCCTGCTCGAGGCTGCCGTCCGGCGCCGGCTCGTCCAGCGTGAACAGGCCGCGGAGCTGGGCCAGGGTCAGCGGCTGGTTCGCCGCCAGCAGGGCGGCTTCGACGATGCGGGTGATGAGGGTCTGATCCATGGAGCGGGATGCGCGAAAGGAATGCCTTGGGGCGGGAGGGACGCGGCCGCGTCAGGCCGGCTGCGGCGGCGTGTCGTCCGCCGGGCCGGCGGCTTCGACCGCGTCGTCGAATTCGCTGGTGAGCGCACGGGGCACGGCGTCCCCGTCGCGACCGGTGGCCAGCGACTTCACGTAGATCGGCGCCTGCGGCGCCTCCTGCACGATGTCGAGCAGTTGTTCCTTCGCCAGTTCGAGGATCGAGAGGAAGGTGACGACCACCCCGAGGCGGCCCTCGCGCACTTCGAACAGCGACTCGAACCGGTGGAAGCTGCCGTCGGACAGCCGGCCGAGCACGTCGGTCATGCGCTGGCGGACGCTCAGCGCCTCGCGCTTGATCGAGTGCCCGGTGAACAGCTCGGCGCGCTTGAGCACGTCGTGCAGCGCCAGCAGCATCTCCTTGAGCTGCACCGGCGGCGGCAGCTTGACGCTGGCGCGGTCGGGCACGAACGCCGCCACCGGCGAAGTGTCGCGCTCCATGCGGGGCAGGGCGTCCAGATCCTCGGCGGCCTGCTTGAAGCGCTCGTAATCCTGCAGCCGGCGGACGAGGTCGGCGCGCGGATCGTCCTCGCTGCCTTCCTCGCTTGGCGGCCGCGGCAGCAGCATCCGCGATTTGATCTCGGCCAGGATCGCGGCCATGACCAGGTACTCGGCCGCCAGCTCGAAGCGCATCTCCCGCATCACCTCGATGTACTGCACGTACTGGCGGGTGATCTCGGCGACCGGGATGTCGAGGATGTCCAGGTTCTGGCGGCGGATCAGGTACAGCAGCAGGTCCAGCGGGCCCTCGAAGGCGTCGAGGATGACTTCCAGCGCGTCCGGCGGGATGTAGAGGTCCTGCGGGATCTGCAGCACCGGCTGCCCGAGCACGGTCGCCAGCGGCATCTCGTGCTGCTGCGGCGCATGCGCCGGTGCGAGGGATTCCTCGGCCGGGGCGGGCGCGGTGTCAGTGCTCATGCGACGGACGGATCATGACGAACGGATCATGGCGATGGCATTCGAAGGCGAGGGCGATCGACGACGGGCTGAACGGCTGGCACGGTCGGGTCGCGGACCGTTTCGCGCGCGGCGTCCGGGCCTTCCCCGGCCCGGGACACCGAGTGCCGGCGCATCCGGGGTTGCGGAAAACCGCGGGCCGGAAGGCGGAGCAGGCATCGGATTGACGACGCGCCCCGGGCCCTGCAGGCGGGTCGGAACGCGCGTCGCGGATCGAGGGGCTCGACCATGCGCCCGGCGGCCCATGCATCCGGCAGGGCGGTGGCGGGCGGCGAAGGTCGTGGGCCTGGGGCCGGGTGGGGACGGCGGCGCCTCGGTGGCGGTGCCGGGCGGCCGCTGTCGGCCCCGGGCGCTGCGAGGGAACGCCGTTGCCGGCCTCGAAACGATGGGCCAAGAGTACGGGCTGATCCGTCCGCTGTCCAGCGAGGCGCGGGCGAGCCTGAACGGCCGGTCGCGGCGATCCCCGCAGGGCGATCCTCTATCCTGTCCGCCCCGTCCGAGGAAACGACCGCATGTGGTACGCCATCGAAGGCCACGACGCGCCCGACGCGCTGCCGCGCCGCCAGCAGGCGCGACCGGCGCACCTGGCCCGGCTCGAAGCGCTGCGCGACGCCGGCCGCCTGCTGCTGGCCGGCCCGTTCCCGGCGATCGATGCCGAAGACCCCGGTCCGGCGGGCTACTCCGGCAGCCTGATCGTGGCCGAGTTCGAGAGTCTGGTCGCCGCCCGGGCCTGGGCCGAGGCCGATCCCTACGTCGAGGCCGGCGTCTATGCCCGCGTCGACGTCCGCCCGTTCCGGCAGGTGCTGCCATGAGCGCCGAGCTGCCGACCGGTCCGTTGCCGCCGCCGCAGCGGGTCGAGGCGATCCGCCGGCGCCTCGTCGCCGCGCTCGCGCCGACGGTGCTGGAGATCGTCGACGACAGCCATCGCCACGCCGGCCACGCCGGCGCGCGCGACGGGCGAGGGCATTTCAGCGTCCGCATCGCCAGCCCGGCGTTCGACGGCCTGTCGCCGGTGGCGCGGCACCGCGCGGTCTACGATGCGCTGGGCGATCTGATGCAGACCGACATCCACGCGCTGGCGATCCGCATCGCGTCCTGAATGCTGCGACGCAGCATGCGACACGCCCTTTCGCTCGTCTGCAAATTTCTCGGAAATCGTCATGTTTTCAGAGGCTTGGATGACGACTCCGACGTCCTTTCGACGCACTCGACGGCAGCTTTACATCGTTTTGTGAAAACGGTTACATTGCCGCGAACGGGGCTTCGGGACACATAGGCCGGCGATGGCATCGAGTGTGACGATCAGAGACGTGGCGCGGGCGGCCAAGGTATCGGTGGCCACCGTGTCGCGTGCGCTGAACGGCCACGAGAACGTCACCGAAGCGGTGCGCCGGCGGGTCCTGGCGGTCGCCAGCGAACTGCGCTACAGCCCGCACCACGCCGCGCGCAGTCTCAGCAGCCGCCGCACCCACACCATCGGCGTGGTGCTGCCGGACCTCCACGGCGAATTCTTCTCCGAGCTGATGCGCGGCATCGACCAGGTCGCCCGCGAGCGCGGGCTGCACCTGCTGGTGTCCAGCTACCACGGCCATCCCGAGGAACAGGCGGCGGCGTTGCGGGCGATGCGCGGGCGGGTCGACGGCCTGCTGGTGATGTCGCCGCATGCCGGCGATCCGGACTTCCTCACCGAGAATCTCGCCGCGCTGCCGGCGGTGCTGATCAACTCGCAGCCGATGCCGTCCGGCCAGGTCGCGATCGGCATCGACAACTACGGCGGTGCGCGGCGGATGGTCGAGCACCTGCAGGCCTGCGGCCATCGCCGGATCGCCTTCATCGCCGGACCCGAGAACAATTTCGACGCCCACGAGCGGCTGCGCGGCTACCGCGACGCGCTGCTCGCGGGCGATCCGTCCGCCGAACCGCTGGTGCTGCCCGGGGATTTCAGCGAGGCGTCCGGCCATCTGGCGGGGCAGCGGCTGCTGGCGACCGCGCCGCGCCCGGAAGCGGTGTTCGCGGCCAACGACATGATGGCGCTCGGCTGCCTGTACGCGCTCAACCAGGCCGGCATGCACGTGCCGCGGGACATGGCGCTGGCCGGCTTCGACGACATCCCGCTCGCGCGCTACGTGATGCCGTCGCTGACCACGATGCGCGTGAACATCTCCGAGCTGGGCGCGCACGCGATGCGGGTGCTGCTCGACCTCTACGCCGGCGAGCCGGTGGACGACGCGCTGGCCGCGCTGGTGCCGGAACTGATCGTGCGCGAATCGAGCGCCGGCGGCGGCGCCGGAACGGAGGACGCACCGCGCCGAAGCGCGTGAGCAGGACCCAGGGGGCTTTTTTTTGGAACGCGATGTAACCGTTTACAGGCAAGACCCACGATTCGATCAACCTTTGCTTCGCATGCCCTCGGGAGGGGCGCAGTCATGAACCACACTCGTCGTCAGACACCTCGCCGGTTCCAGCGCTCGCTGCTCAGCGTCGCGCTCGCCGGCTGCCTGCTGGCCGGCGTGCCCGTCGCGTTCGCGCAGTCCACCGGCGCCACGCTCCGCGGCCAGGCCGCGGCGGACACCAAGATCACGGCGACCAACGTCGACACCGGTTTCACCCGCAGCGTCGCGGCCGGCAGCGGCGGCTACACGCTGCCCGGCCTGCCGCCGGGCACCTATCGCGTCAGCGTCGAATCCGGCGGCCAGACCAGTAGCCGCGACGTCGTCCTGCGCATCGGCGAGACGGTGACCCTCGACGCCGACAAGGTCGCCGGCGAGGCGGGCGGGGCGAACGACCTGGATACGGTGAAGGTGGTGGGGACGCTGCTCACCGAGACGAAGACCTCGGAGGTTTCCGGTTACGTCAGCACCCGCCAGATCGAGGCGCTGCCGCAGGCTTCGCGCAACTTCCTGGCCTATGCGGACATCGTGCCCGGGGTGCAGTTCGTCAAGAACAACAACGGCGAAACGCAACTGCGCAGCGGTGCGCAGAGCGCCAACAACATCAACGTGTTCATCGACGGCGTCGGCCAGAAGAACTACGTGCTGCAGGGGGGCGTGACCGGCCAGGATTCCTCCTCGGGCAATCCGTTCCCGCAGTTGGCGGTCGGCGAGTTCAAGGTCATCACCCAGAACTACAAGGCCGAGTTCGACCAGCTCAGCAGCGCGGCCATCGTCGCCCAGACCCGCAGCGGCACCAACGACTTCGACGGCAGCTTCTTCTGGGACAAGACGCTGACCTCGTGGCGCGAGGCGAACGTGTTCGAGGACCGCAGCGGCAGGAAGACGGAAACGGGCGAAACCCAGTTCGGGGCTTCGTTCGGTGGGCCGATCGTCAAGGATGTCGCGCATTTCTTCGTGACCTACGAATCGAAGGAGTTCGAACGCCCGAGAACGGTCGTGCCCGGCGCCGGCTTCACCGCCAGCACGCTTCCCGCACAGTTCCAGTCGCTGGTCGGCCCGGTCAGCGTGCCGTTCAACGAGGACCTGTATTTCGGCAAGATCGACTGGTCGATCGGCGACAGCCATTACTTCGAATTCAGCGCACGGCGCCGCTCCGAATCCGAGATCACCAGCGTCGGCGGCAACGAGGCCTACGACCACGGCGCCGACAAGAGCAACGACGAGACCCGCTACGACCTGCGTTACCAGCTCACCCTGGGCGATTGGCTGAACGACGCCCACCTGACCCACGAGGATGCGTTCTATTCGCCGCGACCGGTGAATTTCGGGAACGGCTACGTGCTGACCTGGAGGAATCCGAGCAATACGGACGACAACCAGAACGTGCTGCAGACCGGCGGCGGCCGCAACTTCCAGAACAAGGGCCAGAAGGGCTGGTCCTTCCAGGACGACCTGACCTTCACCGGCCTCGCCGGCCACACCTTCAAGGCCGGCATCAAGTACAAGGCGGTGACCCTCGAGACGACGGAGCAGAACGCGTTCAATCCGCAGTTCTACTACGACATCAACGGCAACCTCGCCGAGCCGTGGCGCGTGGAGTTCGGCACCGGGCTCCCGGGCGTGGCCGCCGGCAGCGTGTCGAGCAAGAACAAGCAGTTCGGAGTCTATTTCCAGGACGACTGGGACGTCACCGACAAGCTGACCCTCAACCTCGGCCTGCGCTGGGACTACGAGCAGAATCCGTCGTACACCGATTACGTGACCCCGGCGAGCGTCGTCGCGGCGCTGAACGCGGTCGATCCGCGCGGCAACGGCACCCAGACCTACGCCCAGACCCTCGCGCTCGGCGGCATCGACATCAACGACTACATCAGCAACGGCCACAACCGCAGCGATTTCAAGGGTCAGTGGCAGCCGAGGCTCGGCTTCTCGTACGACCTCACCGGCGACCAGCGCCACGTCGTCTTCGGCGGCGCCGGCCGCTCCTACGACCGCAACCTGTACGACTGGCTGCAACTGGAAGCCACCAAGGCGACGTTCCCGACCACGGCGCTTCGGTTCAACACGGCGCTGCATCCCTGCACGGTCGGGGTCGGCGATTGCCTGGCCTGGAATCCCGCCTACCTCAATCCGGACACGCTGCGCGCGCTGGCTTCGGTGTCCGGCGCCGGCCGCGAGATCGACATGCTCAACAACGATCTCAAGACGCCGTATTCCGACCAGTTCAGCCTCGGCATGCGCAATGCGTTCGATCTGTGGGGGCAGTCGTGGACATCTTCGGTGACGCTGTCGCGGATCGAGAGCCATGACGGCTTCGCCTACCTGCTGGGCAACCGCCGGCCGAACGGCGCCTTCTTCGACACCGGAACGACCTGGGGCCCGCCGTGGAGCTTCGGCGTGCCGGGCTTCGGTTCGCTGATCCTGGGCACCAACGGCATCGAGACGCGGTCCAACGCGCTGCTGGTGAGCCTCGAAAAGCCGTTCACGAAAGCCTCGAGGTGGGGCGCGACGCTGGCGTACACCTACACCGACGCGAAGGAAAACCGCCAGTTCGGCGAACACTACGCCCTCGACTATCCGACGCTTTCGGGCTTCGGCTGGAAGAAGGCGGGGGGCGTGTCGCCGCACCGCCTGGTGATGACCGGGATCTACGAGCCCTGGGACGACCTGACGTTCTCCGCGAAGCTGACGCTGGCGACGCCGGCGCCGCGCTACGGCGTCAACTGCTACGACGCGCCGTCGTGGAACGACTGCAGTTTCGACCAGTACACGCCGAACGGCACGTTCGGCGAGAAATACTTCGACCTGGCGATGGAGAAGCAGTGGGATACCGGCACCGACCTGAAACTCAGGCTCCGCGCCGACGTGTTCAACGTGTTCAACTGGACCAACTACACCGGCTACGACGACTGGTGGGGCGGCCCGGGCGATGCGAACCTCAACTTCGGCAAGCCCAACGACGCGTCCTACCGCACCCGCCAGTTCAAGCTGACGCTGGGACTGGTCTGGTGACCGCCTCACCCGCCCGGCGCCTCCGCCGGGCGGGACTTCCCCGCAACGGGAGCACGTTTTGATACGCAGGTCGTTTCGCTTCATCGCCGGGCTGGGGCTGTGCCTTTCTCTCTCCGTGGCCCCGGGTTGCCGCCTCGTCCCCCAGGCGGCGCCGACCCCGGTCCCGGCGACTTCTTCTTCCTCCGCGGGGCGGCCGCTGCCGCCCCTGTTCGACGACATCGAGCGGCGCACGTTCGATTATTTCTGGGAGACGACCCCGGCCGGGACCGGGCTCGCGCCGGATCGTCATCCGTCGCGTCCGTTCTCCAGCGTCGCCGCGATCGGTTTCGCGCTGACCGCCTATCCGGTCGGCGTCGAGCGCGGCTGGGTCGCGCGCGCGCAGGCGGCCGAACGCACGCGCGCGTCGCTGCGCTTCCTGCGCGACGCGCCGGCCGGGCCCGAGGCGCGCGGCAAGTCGGCCTATCGCGGCTTCTACTACCACTTCCTCGACATGCAGCGCGGCGAGCGCTTCGACAGTTGGGTCGAACTGTCGAGCGTCGACACCGGCCTGCTGATGATGGGCGTGCTGTTCGCGCAGAGCTATTACGACCGCGACGATCCGGTCGAAGCCGAGATCCGCGACATCGCCGAGGCGCTGTACCGGCGCGTCGAGTGGGACTGGATGCAGCCGCGCCCGCCGGCGATCGGCATGGGCTGGTCGCCCGAGCACGGCTTCATCGGCCACGACTGGCGCGGCTACAACGAGGCGATGCTGGTCTACGTGCTGGCGCTGGGCTCGCCGACCCACCCGGTCGCGGCGGACGCCTGGCAGGCGTGGACGCGCGAGTACGACCGGACCTGGGGTACGTTCGAGGGCCAGACCCACCTGGGGTTCGCGCCGATGTTCGGACACCAGTACAGCCACGTCTGGATCGATTTCCGCGGCATCCGCGATGCGTACATGCGCGGGAAGGGTTTCGACTATTTCGAGAACAGCCGACGGGCGACGCTCGCGCAGCGGGCCTACGCGATCGCCAATCCGATGGGCTGGCGCGGCTACGACGGCGACGTCTGGGGGCTCACCGCCTGCGACGGCCCGCAGGGCACGCGGCAGTCGTATCGCGGCGAGCCGCGCGAATTCCGAGGCTACAGCGCGCGCGGCGCCGGCAAGGTCGACGGGTTCGACGACGGCACGCTGGCGCCGACCGCGGCGCTCGGCTCGCTGCCGTTCGCGCCCGAGGTCGTGGTGCCCGCCGCGGAGGCGATGCATGCGCGTTACGGCGCCGAGCTGTACGACCGCTACGGCTTCCTCGACGCGTTCAACCCCAGCTTCGAGTACGACGTGCCGCTGGTCACCGGGCGGGTCGTGCCCGGCAAGGGCTGGTTCGCCAGCGACCATCTCGGGATCGACCAGGGACCGATCCTCGCGATGATCGCGAACCAGCGCGACGGCCTGGTCTGGGAGACGATGAAGCGCAATCCGCACATCCGCCTCGGCCTGCAGCGCGCCGGCTTCACCGGCGGCTGGCTGGACGCGCCGGTCGCCGCCGCGACGCCGTCGCGATAAGGTGCCGGGATGCGTCGTCTCGCCTCCGTCTGCCTCGTGCTGCTGTGCGCCCTGCTGGCGTCGGCGGGCTGCGAGCGGGCGGGGAAGGGGACGGTGCTGCATTTCTGGGCGATGGGGCGCGAGGCCGAGATCGTCGGCGCGCTGATCCCCGAGTTCGAGCGCGAGCATCCCGGCATCCGCGTCGAGGTCCAGCAGGTCGCGTGGACCGCCGCGCACGAGAAGCTGCTGACCGCCTACGCCGCCGATGCGCTGCCGGACGTGTTCCAGCTCGGCAACACGTGGATGCCCGAGTTCGCCGAACTGCATGCGCTGGAGCCGCTGCAGCCGTACGTCGATCGCTCGAAGACCGTGGTCGCGTCCGACTACTTCCCCGGCATCTGGGACACCAACGTCGTCGACGGCGGCCTGTACGGCATCCCGTGGTACGTCGACACGCGGCTGATCTTCTATCGCAAGGACCTGCTGGCGCAGGCCGGTTTCAGCGCGCCGCCGCGCACCTGGGCGGAGTGGGAGGCGCAGATGGCGGCGATCAAGCGGCAGCGCGGCCGCGACCGCTACGCGATCCTGCTGCCGCTCAACGAATTCGAGCAGTTGCTGTCGTTTTCGCTGCAGCAGGACGATCCGCTGCTGAAAGGCGCGCACGCCAACCTCGACAGCCCCGGTTTCCGCCGCGCGCTGGATTTCTACGTCGGCATGTTCCGCGAGGGCTGGGCGCCGCCGATGTCGGAAACCCAGATCTCGAACGTCTGGGACGAATTCTTCAACGGGATGTTCGTGTTCTACGTCTCCGGGCCGTGGAACATCCGCGAATTCCGCCTGCGCGCACCGCCGGCGCTGAAGGACGCCTGGGGCACCGCCGCGCTGCCGGGACCGGACGGTCCGGGCGCGGGCATCGCCGGCGGCACCAGCCTCGTCGTCTCGCGGCACTCGGCGCGCAAGTCCGAGGCCTGGGCCTTCATCGAATACCTGTCGCGGCCCGACGTGCAGCGGCGCTTCCACGCCGAGATCGGCGACCTGCCGCCGCGGCGCAGCACCTGGGACGATCCGTCGCTGCGCGCGGACCCGTACGCGGCGGCGTTCCGCGACCAGCTCGAACGGGTGAAGCCCACGCCGAAGGTGCTGGAGTGGGAGCGGATCGTGCAGGAGATGCGGCTGGCCAGCGAACGCGTGGTGCGCGGCGGCGAGCCGCCCGACCAGGCGGTGCGCGAACTGGACGCGACCGTGGACGGCCTGCTCGAGAAGCGGCGCTGGGTCGAGGCGCAGCGCGCGGGCGATGCCGGGGCGGCGCGGTGAACGGCCGGCTCGCGGCCTGGACCTTCGTCGCGCCGGCGCTGAGCGTGCTGGCGGTGTTCTTCGGGCTGCCGGTGCTGGCGGCGCTGCTGCTCAGCCTCAGCGACTTCGATCTCTACGCGCTGGCGGACTGGAAGAACCTGCGCTTCGTCGGCCTGCACAACTACGCCGACCTGCTGCAGACGCCGCTGTTCTGGAAATCGCTGGGCAACACGTTCTACTTCGTGCTGGTCGGGGTGCCGCTGTCGATCGGGACCTCGCTCGCCGCGGCGCTGCTGCTGCACGCGCCGGCGACCCGGTTCCGCGCGTTCTTCCGCACCGCGCTGTTCGCGCCGGTGGTGACGACGCTGGTCGCGGTGGCGGTGATCTGGCGCTACCTGTTCCACACCCGCTACGGCCTCGTGAACTGGATGCTGGGGCACCTCGGCATCGCCCCGATCGACTGGCTGGGCGATCCGCACTGGGCGATGCCGACGATCATCCTGCTCGCGGTGTGGAAGAACTTCGGCTACAACATGGTGATCTTCCTCGCCGGCCTGCAGGCGATCCCGCAGGACCTGTACGAGGCCGCGCGCATCGACGGCGCGACCCGCTGGCGGCAGTTCCTGCACATCACCCTGCCGATGCTCGGGCCGGTGCTGATGGTGGTCGGCGTGATCACCGTCGCCGGCTACTTCCAGTTGTTCGCCGAGCCCTACGTGATGACCCGCGGCGATCCGCTGCAGAGCACCGTCAGCGTGCTGTACTTCATGTTCGAGGAAGGCTTCCGCTGGTGGAACCTCGGCCGCGCCTCGGCGGTCGCGTTCCTGCTGTTCCTGATCATCTTCGCGGTGACCACGCTGATGCTGCGCCTCGGCCGCCGGCGGGGGCTGGCATGAGCGCCGCCGGCCGCGCCGTCGGCGATTCGCGCAGGCATGCGCTGCTGGTGCACGCCGCGCTGGTCGCGCTGACCCTGCTCAGCCTCGCGCCGCTGCTGTGGATGCTGTCGGTCTCGTTCATGCCCGCCGGCGGCGCCAGCCGCTTCCCGCCGCCGCTGCTGCCGGACGCGCCGACCCTCGACAACTACCGCGCGCTGTTCCAGCGGATCGGCATGGGCGGTTACTTCCTCAACAGCGTGCTGGTGTCGAGCGCGATCACGCTGCTGTCGCTGCTGATCAACGCGATGGCCGGCTACGCGTTCGCCAAGCTGCGCTTCGCCGGCCGCGAGCGCCTGTTCAAGCTGCTGCTGGCGGCGCTGGTGATCCCGTCGCAGGTCGCGATGCTGCCGCTGTTCCTGATGCTCAAGGAGATGGGCCTGGTCAACAGCTACGCCGGCGTGGTGATCCCGGGGCTGGCCTCGATCTTCGGCATCTTCCTGGTGCGGCAGTACGCGCGGTCGATCCCCGACGAACTGATGGAGGCCGCGCGGATCGACGGCGCCGGCGAGTGGCGGATCTTCTTCCGGATCGTGCTGCCGATGCTCAAACCGGTGCTGGTGACGCTGGCGATCTTCACCTTCATGGGGAGCTGGAACGACTTCATGTGGCCGCTGATCGTGCTCACCGACGCCTCGAAGCAGACCCTGCCGGTCGCGCTGGCATCGCTCTCGCGCGAGCACATCCAGGACGTCGAGATGATGATGGCCGGTGCGGTGCTGACCGTGACCCCGGTCCTGCTGCTGTTCCTCGCCCTGCAACGCTACTACATCCAGGGCCTCCTCCTCGGAAGCGTGAAAGGGTGAGCCCGCGCGCTTGCGAGGCATTGCCTCGCGCGCGGGCGAACGCCCGTGCAGGGATGCACGGGCCGGGCGATCCGCAGCCCGGCAGGTCCCGCCAAGGACGGCACGGCAGCCCTTGCGCGGCAATGCCTCGCGCGCGGGCGAACGCCCGTGCATGGGTGAGGGCGCGTGCTCGCGCTGCACTGCCGCGCACGCGCCTGAACGCCCGTGCATGGATGCACGGGCCGGGCGATCCGCAGCCCGCCACGTCGCGCCAGGGACGGCATCGCACCTACTTTCAGATCGGTAGTCGATTCAGATGAAATCGCGCGTGTTCCTCGCATCGTCGCTGCTCCTCCTCGCGCCCGTCGCCGCCCACGGCGCCGACGCCTCCCGCCTCCTCGACGACTTCTCCAGCGCAACCCCCTGGCGCGTCATCGCCTCCACCCAGGTCAGCGGCGCGATCCGCGCCGACGCCGGCGCGCTGTGCCTGGACTACGACTTCAACGGCGTCTCCGGCTACGTCGGCCTGCAGCGCGACCTGGCGCTCGACTATCCCGACAACTACCGCTTCGACCTGCGCCTGCGCGGCGATTCGCCGGCGAACGACCTGCAGTTCAAGCTGATCGACGCCAGCGGCGACAACGTGTGGTGGGTCAACAGGCCGAAATACGCCTTCCCGCACGACTGGACCGCCGTGCGCTACAAGCGCCGGATGATCGGCAAGGCCTGGGGGCCGGGCAGCGATCCGCGGCTGCGCGCCAGCGCCAAGCTCGAATTCACTCTCAACAACAGCGCCGGCGGCAAGGGCACGGTCTGCTTCGACGACCTGCGCTTCACCGCGCTGCCGGCGGACGTGGAGACGCCGCGGATCGTCGCCGCGCGCGCGACCGCGCACGGGCGCGACGCGATGCATGCGATCGACGGCGATGCCGCGATCGCGTGGGTCGGCGGCCCGGGTACGCAGCGCCTGGTCCTCGACCTCGGCGCGGCGACCGAATTCGGCGGCCTGCGCTTGGACTGGAACGGCCGGCCCGCCGTCTACGCCGTGCGGGCCTCCGACGACGGCCGCGACTGGCGCACGCTGCGCACGGTGTCCGACAGCGACGGCGGCCGCGACTGGATCGCCACCCCGGAATCCGAGGCGCGCTATGTCGCGATCGAGAGCCGCGACAACGCCGCCGGGCTGGCGCAGGCGACGGTCGAACCGCTGGCCTTCGCCGCCAGCCCCAACGCGTTCGTCGCCGCGGTCGCGCAGGACCAGCCGCGCGGCCGCTTTCCGCGCGGCTTCAGCGGCGAGCAGCCGTACTGGACGATCCTCGGCGTCGACGGCGGTCGCGAGCAGGGGCTGATCGGCGAGGACGGCGCGATCGAGGTCGCGAAGGGCGGCTTCAGCCTCGAACCGTTCGTGCGCGTCGACGACACGCTGCTGGACTGGGCCGACGTCGCCAGCGCGCAGTCGCTGGAGGACGGCTTCCTGCCGATCCCGAGCGTCGCATGGACGCATGCGGCGGCGTCGCTGCGCACCACCGCGTTCGTCGATGCGCAGGCGGACGGCGCACGCACCCAGCTCGTCGCCCGCTACGCGCTGTCGAATCCCTCCTCCGTCGCGCACGACTACACACTGGCGCTGGCGGTGCAGCCGTTCCAGGTCAATCCGCCCGGCCAGTTCCTCAACACCACCGGCGGGGTCAGCCGCATCGCGTCGCTGGCGATCGACGACGATGGCCGCGTGCAGGTGGAGGGCGTGCCGCGCGTCTATCCCGGGCGCGTGCCCGACGCCGCGTTCGCGACCGCGTTCGACGCCGGCATGGCGAGCGCGCAGCTCGCGTCAGGCGCGGCGCCCGCGTCGCGTCGCGTCGAGGACGCCACCGGGCTGGCGTCGGGCGCGCTGCTGTACCGCTGGCGCCTGGCGCCCGGCGAATCGCGCGAGATCGACGTGGTGGTGCCGCTGGGCGGTGGCGCGCCGTTCTGCGAAGGCGATCCCTGCGGTGCGGAACAGCGCCAGCGCGCGGTCGCCGACCGCTGGCGGACGACCCTCGGCGCGGTGCGCTTCACGGTGCCGGCGGAGGGCCAGCCGCTGGTCGATACGCTGCGCACGGCGCTGGCGCACCAGTTGATCTCGCGGGTCGGCCCGCGGCTGCAGCCTGGCACGCGGTCGTACGCGCGAAGCTGGATCCGCGACGGCGCGATGATCTCCGAGGCGCTGCTGCGCATGGGCCGTTCGGACGCGGTGCGCGAATATCTCGCGTGGTACGCGCCGTACCAGTTCGACAACGGCAAGGTGCCGTGCTGCGTCGACGATCGCGGCAGCGACCCGGTGCCGGAGAACGACAGCCACGGCGAATTGATCTTCGCGATCGCCGAGTACGCCCGCTACACCGGCGACGACGTCTTCCTGCGTCGGATGTGGCCGCACGTGCGCGCCGCCTTCGATTACATGGAGGCGCTGAGCGCCAGCGAGCGCACCGAGGAGAACCGCGCCCGCGACCCGGCGTTCTACGGCCTGATGCCGGTGTCGATCAGCCACGAGGGCTACTCGGCCAAGCCGATGCATTCGTACTGGGACGACTTCTGGGCGCTGCGCGGCTACAAGGACGCGGTGTGGATCGCGCAGCGGCTGGGCGAGGGCGACGCCGCCGCGCGCATGGCCGCCGCGCGCGATCGCTTCGCTGGCGACCTGCACGCGTCGCTGCGGGCGGCGACGACCCGGCACGGCATCGACTACCTGCCCGGCGCGGCGGAGCTGGGCGATTTCGACCCGACCTCGACCACGATCGCGCTCGCGCCCGGCGGCGAGCAGGCGCGCCTGCCGCAGGACCTGCTGCACGGCACGTTCGAGCGCTACTGGCGCGAATTCGCGCAGCGCCGCGACGGCCAACGCGACTGGAAGGACTACACGCCCTACGAGTGGCGCAACGTCGGCGCGTTCGTGCGCCTGGGCTGGCGCGATCGCGCGTGGGACGCGGTGCGCTTCTTCTTCGCCGATCGCGCGCCGCAGGCCTGGAACCAGTGGGGCGAGGTGGTCTCGCGCACGCCGCGCAAGCCGTTCTTCCTCGGCGACCTGCCGCACGCCTGGGTGGCGTCGGATTTCGTGCGTTCGGCGCTCGACCTGTTCGCCTACGGCCGCGAGGACGACGACGCGCTGGTGCTGGCGGCCGGGATTCCCGCGCGCTGGCTGGACGGATCGGGCGTGGCCATCGACGGCCTGCGCACGCCGCAGGGCGCGCTCGGCTACACGCTGCGGCGCACCGCCGGCGCACTGGAACTGACGCTGTCGGCCGACACGCGGCTGCCGGCCGGCGGTGCGGTGCTGCCGTGGCCGCTCGACGATGCCCGCCCCGGGCGGACCACGATCGACGGCCGCGTCGCGACCTGGCGCGCCGGCGAGCTTGCGATCCCGCCCGGCGCGCGCCGGGTGCGTATCGGGCTGCGCTAGCCGAGCGCAAAAAAATCCCCGATCGACTTTCGTCCGATCGGGGGCGCCACCCGTGGAGGGGGAGGGGGAGGCGTCTTGGAAAGCGTCAGTACGGCGACGGCTCCGCGAGCGTGCCGCCATGGCTGGCGATCACGCCGGAATAGAAGCGGGCGCTGTCCTTCGGCGTGCGCGCCTGGGTGCCGTAGTTCACGTGGACGATGCCGAAGCGCTTGGAATAGCCGAGCGACCATTCGAGGTTGTCGAGCAGCGACCAGACCATGTAGCCGCGAATGTCCACACCGGCCTCGATCGCATCGCGGATCGCGTTGAGGTGCTTGTGCAGGTAGTTGATGCGCAGCGGGTCGCAGATGCGACCGGCCTCGGCCACCGGCGGGTCGAAGAAGGCGGCGCCGTTCTCGGTGATGTAGACCGGCAGGTCGCCGTAGGTGCGCTTGAACCACAGCAGCAGGTCGGTCAGGCCCTGCGGGAACACTTCCCAGCCGGTTTCGGTATAGGTGCCCAACGGCTGGCGCACGGCCGCGGCGTTCAGCGGGTAGGTCTCCGCCGCCTTGGTCACGCTGCGCGTGTAGTAGTTGATGCCGACGAAATCCAGAGGCTGCGCGATCAGCTCGAAATCCTTCGGGTCGAAGTCCGGCCAGGCGTCGCCGAAGATCTCCTTCAGCTCCGGCGGATAGCGGCCGAGCAGCGCCGGATGCAGGTACTGCTCGTTCATGTAGGCGTGCGCGCGCCGGGTCGCGGCGGCGTCTGCGGCGCTGTCGGTCGCGGGGTACTTCGGCTCGATGTTCACCACCAGGCCGATCTCGTGCTTGCCTTCGGCGCGGTACGCCTGCACCGCCGCGCCGTGCGCGCGCATCAGGTTGTGGGTGGCGATCGGCGCTTCGTACTTGCTGCGATGGCCCGGCGCCAGCGCGCCGTGCAGGTAGCCGCCGTCGGTGATCACCCACGGCTCGTTGAGCGTGACCCACTTCTTCACCCGGCCGTCCAGCGCGCGGTAGAGCACGCGGCCGTACTCGGCGAACCAGTCGGCGCAGTCGCGGTTGAGCCAGCCGCCGCGGTCGTCCAGCGCCGCCGGCAGGTCCCAGTGGTAAAGAGTGAGCAGCGGTTCGATGCCGTTCGCCAGCAGTTCGTCGACCAGTCGCGAGTAGAAGTCGAGGCCGGCCTGGTTCACCCGGCCGACGCCCTCGGGCAGGATCCGCGACCACGACACGCTGAAGCGGTAGGCCTGCAGGCCGAGGTCGGCCATCAGCTTCACGTCTTCCTTCCAGCGCCGGTAGTGGTCGCAGGCGACGTCGCCGGTGTCGCCGTTGAGGGTCATGCCCGGGGTGTGCGCGAACCGGGTCCAGATGCTCGGCCCGGCGCCGTCGGCGAGCGGCGAGCCTTCGATCTGGTGCGCGGCGGTGGCGGCGCCCCAGAGGAAGCCCTCGGGAAACAGTCGGGATGCGGAGGCGGCGGGCGACGGCATGGCGGGGTTCCTCGGAGACGGCATCGGTGGCATCATGTAACCGGTTACATGCGGACTATAGCAGGCCTCGCGCGGCTTGCGCGCAAGCCCGCGACGGCCGCTTCGCCAGGTTTCGAGGTCTCCTTTTCGAAGCCTCCCTTCGAGGCTTCCTTTTCGACGCTTCCGTTTCCATGCTCCCGTTTCCACGTTGAGGACTGCTGATGGCGACCGTCACCCTGGATCGGCTGCGCAAGGTCTACCCGGACGGCCATGTCGCCGTCCACGGCGCCAGTTTCGAGGTCGCCGACGGCGAGCTGCTGGTGCTGGTCGGGCCGTCGGGCTGCGGCAAGTCGACCCTGCTGCGGATGATCGCGGGGCTGGAGGCGATCAGCGACGGCACGCTGCGGATCGACGACCGGGTCGTGAACGAGGTCGCGCCCAAGGATCGCGACATCGCCATGGTGTTCCAGAGCTATGCGCTGTACCCGCACATGACGGTCGCCGAGAACCTCGCCTTCGGCCTGACCCTGCGCGACATGCCGAAGGCGGAGATCGCCGCGCGCATCGAGGCCGTCGCCGACCGGCTGGAGCTGCGCCCGCTGCTGCAGCGCCGCCCCGCCGCGTTGTCCGGCGGCCAGCGCCAGCGGGTGGCGCTGGGTCGGGCGCTGGTGCGCCAGCCGCGGGTGTTCCTGCTCGACGAGCCGCTGTCCAACCTCGACGCCAAGCTGCGTGCGGCGATGCGGACCGAGATCGCGCGCCTGCATCGCAGCCTCGGCGCGACCATGGTCTACGTGACCCACGACCAGGTCGAGGCCATGACCCTCGGCCAGCGCATCGTGGTCATGCGCGACGGCGAGGTCCAGCAGATCGACACCCCGATGGCGCTGTACCACGCGCCGGCCAACGTGTTCGTGGCGACCTTCCTCGGCAGCCCGGCGATGAACCTGCTGCGCGGCCGCCTGGCCGCCTGCGGCCGCGGCGCGCTGCTGGCCCTGGGCGACGGCCGCGCGCTGCCGCTGCCGGGACTGGCGACGGACCCGGCCTGGGCCGACCGCGAGGTCGAGATCGGCCTGCGGCCCGAACACCTGCTGCCGTGCCCGGCCGGCGAGCCCCCGCAGTTCGAGGCCGAAGTCGAGGTGGTCGAGCCGGTCGGCAGCGAGGCCTACGTCTGGCTGCGCTTCGGCGCCCAGTCGCTGGTGGCGCGGCTGCCGCCGGAGGCGCTGCCCGCCGCCGGCCAGCGGATCGGGCTGCGCGCCGCGCCCGGCCGGACCCACGTCTTCGATGCCGGGACCGGCCTGCGGCTGTCCGCGGCGCAGTGAGTTTCGCGCGCCGCGGCGTTCTATATACTGCGGGGATGATGCGGCGATTGCGCCGCATTGTCGTCAGCGAAATCAATCGCTTGGCGCTCGTTTCTCAACCGATTCCATAGCTGCGCCAGCGCCGGTCCGTCCGGTCGGGCCGGCGGAGTTCCCGACAGCGCATGCGTCTTTCCACGATCAAGCTTTCCGGCTTCAAGTCCTTCGTCGACCCGACCACCCTGCACCTGCCGACCAACATGACCGGCATCGTGGGTCCGAACGGGTGCGGCAAGTCGAACATCATCGACGCCATCCGCTGGGTGATGGGCGAAAGCGCGGCCAGCCGCCTGCGCGGCGACTCGCTGACCGACGTGATCTTCTCCGGCAGCTCGGCGCGCAAGCCGGTGGCGCAGGCCTCGGTCGAACTGATCTTCGACAACAGCGACCACACCATCACCGGCGAGTACGCCGCGTTCAACGAAATCTCGGTCAAGCGCACGGTCAGCCGCGACGGCCAGAGCGGCTACTCGCTCAACGGCACCAAGTGCCGCCGCCGCGACATCACCGACCTGTTCCTGGGCACCGGCCTGGGCCCGCGCAGCTACTCGATCATCGAGCAGGGCATGATCTCGCAGGTCATCGAGGCCAAGCCCGAGGAACTGCGCGTCTACCTCGAAGAGGCCGCCGGCATCTCCAAGTACAAGGAGCGCCGCAAGGAAACCGAGAACCGGATCAAGCACACCCGCGAGAACCTCGACCGCCTCAACGACCTGCGCGAGGAAGTCGGCAAGCAGCTCCAGCACCTCGCCCGCCAGGCCCGCCAGGCCGAGCAGTACCAGGCGATCCAGGCCGAGCGCCGGATCAAGGACGCGGAGTGGAAGGCGCTGGAGTTCCGGGTCCTCGACAACCGCCTGCAGGGCCTGCGCGAGAAACTGTCGAACGAAGAAACCCGGCTGCAGCAGATCATCGCCGACCAGCGCGAGGCCGAACGCCGGATCGAGGAGAACCGCGCCCGCCGCGAAGCCGCCGCCGAGGCGCTGAACAAGGCCCAGGCCGAGGGCTACGAGGTCGGCGGCACGCTGGCCCGGGTCGAGCAGCAGATCGCGCACCAGAAGGACCTGTCGCAGCGCCTGCAGCGCGCCCGCGACGAGGCCCAGCAGGCGCTCTCGGAGATCGGCGTGCACATCGAGCACGACCAGCAGCGCCTCGACAGCCTGCGCGCCGGCATCGACGAGGCCGAGCCGCGGCTGGAAGCGCTGAAGGAGGCCGACGCCGACCGCCAGCAGGCCCTGCACGACGCCGAGGCGAAGCTCGCCGACTGGCAGCAGCGCTGGGACCAGCTCGGGCGCGCCCAAGCCGAGGCCTCGCGCGCGGCCGAGGTCGAGCGCACCCGCGTCGACTACCTCGATCGCCAGTCGCTGGACGCCGAGCGTCGCCGCGAACAGTTGTCCGCCGAGCGCACCGCGCTCGACCTCGATGCGCTGGCCGAGGCCTTCGCCGGCATCGAACTGCAGCACGAGGAGCGCAAGGCCGCGCTCGACGGGCTCAGCCTCGACCTCGACGCCCGCAAGCAGGCGGTGGTCGATCTGCAGGACCAGGTCCGCAACGCCCAGGCCGAGCTGGCCGACGTGCGCAAGCAGACCCAGGCCTCGCGCGGCCGCCTGTCCTCGCTCGAAGCGCTGCAGCACGCGGCGCTCGGCCAGGAGCAGGGCGCCGCGATGGCCTGGCTCAAGGCCCGCGGGCTGGATTCGGCGACCCGCGTCGGTGAGGCGCTGCGGGTGGAGTCGGGCTGGGAATTCGCGGTCGAGAGCGCGCTCGGCCAGTTGATCGAAGGCGTGCTGATCGAGTCGCCCGAAACCCTTGTCGAAGCGCTGTCCGACCTCGGCGAGGGCCGGCTCGCGCTGGTCGCCGCCGAACGCGGCGACGCGGCGTTCGCGCCGACCTCGCTGGCGGCCAAGGTCGAAGGCCCGCTGGCGATCCGCCGCCTGTTCGCCAAGCTCCACGCCGCCGAGACCCTGGCCGACGCGCGCGCCCTGCAGGCGCGGCTCGGCGACGGCGAATCGGTCATCACCCGCAGCGGCGAACGCCTCGGCGAGGGCTGGGTGCGGGTCAGCCGCTCCGGCGCCGCCAAGCAGGGCGCGCTGCTGCGCGAACGCGAGATCCAGGACCTGCGGGCGTCGATCGAGACCCTGCAGCAGCGCGAAGCCGAGCTGGACCGCACGATCGCGTCCTTCCGCGACCGCATGCTCGCCGCCGAGCAGCAGCGCGAGGACGCCCAGCGCGCGCTGTACCTCGCGCACCGCAACGTGTCCGAACTGGCCGGCCAGCTCCAGAGCCAGCAGGGCCGCCTCGACACCGCGCGCAACCGCATCGGCAAGATCGACGTCGATCTCGGCCAGTTGATCGAGACCCTCGATGCGGCCGCGCAGCAGGCGAAGGAAGCGCGCTCGCGGCTGGAGGAGGCGGTCGAGCGCATGGCCGAGCTCGAAGCCACCCGCCAGCAGCTCGAAAGCGAGCGGCGCACGCTCGCCGACGCGCGCGACGCCGCGCGCCAGCAGGCCCGCGAATCGCGCGACGCCGCGCACGCGCTGGCGCTGAACCTCGAATCGCAGCGGGCGCAGGTCGTCGCGCTGGCGCAGGCGCTGGACCGCATGGGCGGCCAGCGCGGCCAGCTCGACACCCGGCTCACCGAACTGGCCTCGCAGTTGTCCGAGGGCGACGCCCCGGTGGTCGCGCTGGAGCAGCAGCGCCAGGTCGCGCTGGAGCAGCGCGTGATCGCCGAGAAGAACCTCGCCGCCGCGCGGGCGACGCTGGAGGGCATCGACGGAGAACTGCGCGAGTTCGAGTCCACCCGCCACCAGCGCGACGAGCAGTCGGTATCGCAGCGCGAGAAGATCGCCCAGCGCCGGCTCGACCAGCAGGCGCTGGCGCTGAAGGCCGAGCAGCTCGCCGAGGCCGTGACCAGCGCCGGCTTCGTCGTCGAGGACGTGCTCAACACGCTGGTCGAGGACGCCGACCCGTCGGCCTGGGAGAAGGTCGTCACCGATTTCGACGCCAAGCTGCGCCGGCTGGAGCCGGTCAACCTGGCCGCGATCCAGGAGCACGCCGAGGCCGCGCAGCGCAAGGAATATCTCGATGCGCAGGACGCCGACCTCACCACCGCGCTGGAGACGCTGGAAGAGGCGATCCGCAAGATCGACCGCGAGACCCGCGGCCGCTTCAAGGACACCTTCGACCGGGTCAATGCCGGCGTGCAGGAGCTCTATCCGCGGCTGTTCGGCGGCGGCCACGCCTATCTCGAACTCACCGGCGAGGACCTGCTCGACACCGGCGTGGCGATCATGGCCCGTCCGCCGGGCAAGCGCGTGTCCAACATCTCGCTGCTGTCCGGCGGCGAGAAGGCGATGACCGCGGTCGCGCTGGTCTTCGCGATCTTCCGGCTCAATCCTGCGCCGTTCTGCCTGCTCGACGAGGTCGACGCGCCGCTGGACGAGGCCAACGTCGGCCGCTTCACGGCCATGGTCAGCGAGATGAGCGAGCAGGTGCAGTTCCTGTTCGTCACCCACAACAAGTCCACGATGGAGGCGGCGCGGCAGCTCAGCGGCGTCACCATGCGCGAGCCCGGCGTCAGCCGCCTGGTCTCGGTCGACCTGGCCGAAGCCGCGCGCCTGGCGGGTGCGGCCTGACAACGCGAGAGGAAACGAATCGATGTCCGACATCTGGATGCTGCGTATCGGAATCGTCGTCGCCGGCCTGTTGCTGATGGCGGCGATCTACTTCTTCGGCCGCCCGCGCAAGCCCGGGCAGGGGCGCCGGCGCCCGGACGAGCGCAGCGGCCGCAGCGAGCCGCGGCTGGCGCCCGACGCGGCGCCGATCTCGATCGATCTCGGCGGTCCGTCGATGCAGGGCGACCCTGCGCCGGAGGCCAGGCAGGCGGAACCGGCCGCGCCGCCGTCCGGGCCGGAAGTCGGCAAGCGCGACCGCGAGGACTTCGACAAGATCGTCACCCTGTACGTCGCCGCGCGCGCCGGCGAAGTGCTGCGCGGGCCGGACATCGTGGTCGCGGCCGAGAAGGCCGGCCTGAGCTATGGCTACATGAGCATCTTCCACCGCCTGCTGGACGGCCGCGCCGACGGTGGGCCGATCTTCAGCGTCGCCAACATCAAGAAGCCCGGCAGCTTCGAGATGGCCGAGATCCAGGCGCTGGAAACGCCGGCGATCGCGTTCTTCCTGACCCTGCCGGCGCCGATCCCCGCGCTCGACGCCTGGGAGAAGATGCTGCCGACCGCGCAGCGCATGGCCGAACTGCTCGACGGCGTGGTCCTGGACGAGTCGCGCAACGCGCTCGGGCGCCAGCGCATCGCCCACCTGCGCGACGAACTGCGCGCCTACGACCGCCTGCACGAAGCGCCGCCGATCTCCAAGAACACGCGCTGGTGAGGCTTCGCCGCACGGTCGCGCGTCCTGCGACCGGCGCGTGAGACGATTTTCCGGTTCCGCGCGCCGCTCCGGTGCCTGCGGCCGGACCACGAGACCGCCCGATGACCGATTCCGTCGCCCACCGCATCGCCGACCTGCGCCGCCGGATCGAGGACGCGAACCACCGCTACTACGTGCTCGACGATCCGGCGATCCCGGACAGCGAATACGACCAACTGATGCGGGCGCTGGAGGCGCTGGAGGCCGAGCATCCCGAATTCGCCGACCCCACGTCGCCGACCCGGCGCGTGGGCGGCGCGCCGTCCGGCGATTTCGCCGAAGTGCGCCACGCCGTGCCGATGCTGTCGCTGGGCAACGCCTTCAGCGACGAGGAAGTGCTGGATTTCGAGCGGCGCATCGAACAGAAGCTGGAGCGCACGCGGCCGCGGTTCTCGGTCGAGCCCAAGCTCGACGGCCTCGCGATCAGCCTGCGCTACGAGGACGGCCGCTTCGTCCAGGGCGCGACCCGCGGCGACGGCGAGACCGGCGAGGACGTCACCGCCAACCTCAAGACGATCAAGGCGATCCCGCTGCACCTGCGCGGCGCCGACTGGCCGCCCGTGCTGGAAGTGCGCGGCGAGGTCTACATGCCGCTGGAAGGCTTCCGCCGCTACAACGCGCGCGCGCTGAAGGACGGCGGCAAGGTGCTGGCCAATCCGCGCAACGGCGCCGCCGGTTCGCTGCGCCAGCTCGATCCGCAGATCACCGCGCAGCGCCCGCTGGCGTTCTACGCCTACGCGGTGGGCGTGGTCGAAGGCGGTGAGTTGCCCGACACCCACTCGGCCACGCTGGCGCGCCTGCGCGAGTGGGGCTTCCCGGTCAGCCAGGAAAACCGGGTCGTGGTCGGCGCCGAGGGCCTGCTCGACTACTACCGCGCGATGGGCGCCAGGCGCGACGGCCTGCCGTTCGACATCGACGGCGTGGTCTACAAGCTCGACGACTACGCCGGCCAGCGCGCCATGGGCTTCGTCTCGCGCGCGCCGCGCTGGGCGATCGCGCACAAGTTCCCGGCGCAGGAACAGTCGACCGTGCTGGAAGGCATCGACATCCAGATCGGCCGCACCGGCGCGGCGACCCCGGTCGCGCGGCTGAAGCCGGTGCAGGTCGCCGGCGTGGTCGTCACCAACGCCACGCTGCACAACGCCGACCAGATCGCGCGCCTCGACGTGCGCATCGGCGACACCGTGATCGTCCGCCGCGCCGGCGACGTGATCCCCGAGATCGTCCGCGTCGTGCCCGAACACCGGCCGCCCGGCGCGGAACCGTGGCGCATGCCGACCGCCTGCCCGGTCTGCGGTTCGGAGATCGTCCGCGAGGAAGGCGAGGCGGTCTGGCGCTGTTCCGGCGAACTGACCTGCGCCGCGCAGCGCAAGGAAGCGATCCGCCACTTCGCCTCGCGCCGCGCGATGGACATCGAGGGCCTGGGCGACCGCTACGTCGAGGATCTGTGCGACCTCGGCCACGTGCAGTCGGTCGCCGACCTCTACCGACTCGGGCTCGACGACCTGCTGCGCATGAAACGCGAAGCCGACGAACGCGACGGCACCACCCCGGAGACGGTAAAGGCCGGCAAGGTCGCGACCAAGTGGGCCGAGAACCTGGTCGAGGCGATCGACCGCAGCCGTTCGACCACGCTGGAGCGGTTCCTGTTCGCGCTCGGCATCGAGCACGTCGGCGAGAGCACCGCCAAGGCGCTGGCGGCGTGGTTCGGCGACCTCGCCCTGATCCGCCACCTGCCGTGGCCGGTGTTCAAGCGGGTGCCCGACATCGGCGGCGAAGTGGCGCGCGCGCTCGGCCATTTCTTCGACCAGCCCGGCAACCAGCAGGTGATCGACGCGCTGCTCGAACGCGGGGTCCGCATCGGCGACGCGCACCCGCCGTCGGCGAAGTTGCGCCCCGATCTCACCCTCGCGACGCTGCTGGTCGATCTGGAAATCCCGAAGGTCACGCGGATCCGCGCCGACCAGCTCGCCGCGGCCTTCGCCGATGCCGCGGCCCTGCGCGACGCGCCCGAACACGCGTTCGTCACCGCCGGCCTGCCCGCCGACAGCGCGCGTGCGCTGGCCGCGTGGCTCGCAGACGACGCCAACGCCGGCCTGCTGACCCGCGTCGGCGAGGCGCTGGCGACGCTGCGCGAACGCCTGCCGGAAGGCGAGGCGTCGTCCACCGGCCCGCTCGACGGCAAGACCGTCGTGCTCACCGGCGGCCTCGCGGCGCTGTCGCGCGACGAAGCCGGTGCGAAGCTCGAAGCGCTGGGCGCCAAGGTGTCCGGCAGCGTGTCGAAGAAGACCCATCTCGTCGTCGCCGGCGAAGCGGCCGGCAGCAAGCTCGCCAAGGCGCAGGAGCTGGGCATCGAGATCTGGGACGAGGCGCGACTGCTCGCGTTCCTCGCCGAACACGGTCTCTTCGAGCCCGCGGCGGCCGGGCACGACGGCGCATGAGCGACTGGCGGCCGACCGCCGGTCTCGACGCGCTGCGCCTGCGTGCGCGGCTGTACGCGACGATCCGCGCGTTCTTCGCCGAACGCGGCGTGCTGGAAGTGGAGACGCCGGTGCTGTTGGTCGCCGGCAATACCGACGTCAACATCCAGTCGTTCTCGCTCGCCTTCTCCGGCCGCACCGACGGCGCGCCGCGCACGCGCTGGCTGCGCACGTCGCCGGAGTTCCCGTTGAAACGGCTGCTGGCCGCCGGCGTCGGCGACTGCTACGAACTCGGCCGCGTGTTCCGCGACGGCGAGGCCGGCGGTCGTCACAACCCCGAGTTCACGATGCTCGAGTGGTACCGGGTCGGCTGGGACCACCTGCGCCTGATCGACGAGACCGTCGCGCTGGTGCAGGCGGCGCTCGCGCTGGTCGGGCGCGAGGCGACGGTGGCGCGGACGACCTTCCGCGACCTTTACCGCGACCGGCTGGGGCTCGATCCGCTGCTGGCGGACGAGGCCGAACTGCAGGCCGCGCTCGGCGACGTGCGCATCGATCCCGAGGGGCTGACCCGCGACGACTGGCTCGACCTGCTGATGACCCATCGGCTGCAGCCGGCGTTCGCGACCGACGGCGTGCTGGTCGTTCGCGACTGGCCCGCGTCGCAGTGCGCGCTGGCGAAGATCCGGCCCGCGCAGGACGGCGCCCCGGCCGTCGCCGAACGCTTCGAGCTGTACCTCGGGCCGCTGGAACTGGCCAACGGCTATCACGAGCTCACCGATGCCGCCGAGCAGCGCGCGCGCTTCGAGCGCGACCTCGCGACGCGGCGGGCGAGGGGCGCGGCATGCCCGCCGATCGACGAGCGCCTGCTGGCGGCGATGGCGGCCGGGCTGCCCGACTGCGCCGGGGTGGCGCTGGGCGTGGAGCGCCTGCTGATGGCGCTGCTGGGCACGCCGCGGATCGCGGATGCGATCGCGTTCGATTTCGCCCGCGCGTGAAACCGTTTACCTGAATCGCGAGGTTCCACGGCCGGTCGGGACCGGAAAAATTAGCCGGCCATTCATCCGCGCGGACTACATTGGGGCCACTCATCTAGGGGATGACGCCATGCGCAACGCCTTCGCTCTCACCGCCTCCCTCCTGTTCGTCGGCACGGCCAGCCTGCCGGCGCACGCGCAGTGGAGCAACTACGGTTACAACGGCGCCGACGGCGACATCGTGCGCTGCGAATCCCGCGACGGCCGCACCTCGCGCTGCGACACCTACGGTGGCGACGCGCAACTGGTGCGCCAGCTCTCCGACAGCGCCTGCATCCGCAACCGCACCTGGGGCGTCGATTACCAGGGCCTGTGGGTGAGCGGCGGCTGCCGCGCCGAATTCCGCGTGCGCTCGGGCTACGACGACGGCTATTACGGCAGCGACTACGGTTACGGCAACGGCTACTACGGCAACGGCTACTACGGCAACGACTACGGTTATGGCAGCGGCTATGGCAACGACGGCGTGTTCCGCTGCGAATCGAAGGACGGCCGGACCACGCGCTGCAGCACCTACGGCAGCGCGCGCTTCGTGCGCCAGGTGTCCGACAGCCCGTGCATCCAGGGCCGCACCTGGGGCACCGACTCCCGCGGCGTGTGGGTCAGCGGCGGCTGCCGCGCGATCTTCCAGGCCGGCTACGGTTACGGCAACGGGAATTACGGCGGCGGGAACTACGGCGGCGGTTACTACGGCAACGGCGGCTATGGCAACGCGATCGTCCGCTGCGAATCGGTCGACAATCGCAGCCGCAGTTGCAACCTCAACGCCGGCCGTCGTGGCGATGTCCGCATGGTCCGCCAGTTGTCGGGCAAGCCGTGCATCGAAGGCCGCACCTGGGGCTACAGCGGCAACAGCGTCTGGGTGACCCAGGGCTGCCGCGCGGAATTCGCCGTCACCCGCAACGGCGGCCGCGGCAACGGCGGCTGGCAGCGTCCGCCGGGCGACCTCGGCGACAGCCGTCCGCCCGGCGCGTACTTCGACGGCAAGCAGGCCGACGATCGGCGCAACGACTCGCAGGCCCCGGGCATGCCCGGCGGCGAGCGCCCGGCGCAGGCGTCGCGCCCGCCGGCGGACCTGCCGCCCCCGGGGCAGGTCGAACGGCCCCGCGAACAGCCGGCCCCGCGCGCCATCGTCGCCCGGGCGTCGCAGCCGGCGCAGGTCGAACGTCCCGCCGAACGTCCCGGCGCCGCGGCCCCCGGCCCGGCGGTGGTCGAAGCCGTCGACGCCGGCACGCCGGCGCCGCGCGAGCGTCCGCGCGTACGGGAAGGGCAGGGCCAGGGGGGCGAGCCCGGCCAGGTCGTGCCCTGAGCCCGGTGCAAAACCGCGCACTGCGTCTCCGCTCGCGACGGCGCTCCCGCGAGGACCCGGCCCGGCCGGGTTCCTGCGCATCGGTCCGGTAAAATGACCGGATGTCCGAATCCCACGATTACGCCCGCTACGACCGCATCCGCCCGATCCGCTGGACCGGCGATGCGCTCGAACTCCTCGACCAGCGCAAACTGCCGTTCGCGGTCGAATACGTCACCTGCCGCAACGCGGCCGCGGTCGCGGTCGCGATCCATTCCCTGACCGTCCGCGGCGCGCCGGCCATCGGCATCGCCGCGGCCTGGGGCGTGGTCCTCGCCGCCCGCGAACTCGACGTCGCGTCCGGCGCCGCCGCGATCTCGCCGGCCGAGGCCGCCACGCGACTGGAACCGGTGCTGCAGCAGCTCAACGCCGCCCGGCCGACCGCCGTCAACCTCGCCTGGGCGCTGCAGCGCATGCGTCGCGCGCTGGCCCAGACCGCGGTCGGCGACGACTGGCGGGCGGTGCTGTTCGCCGAGGCCAAGGCGATCGCCGCCGAAGACCTCGCCGCCAACCGCAAGATGGGCGCGCTCGGCGCCCAGCTCATCACCCGTGGCAGCGGCGTGCTCACCCACTGCAACACCGGCTCGCTCGCGACCGCCGGGTTCGGCACCGCGCTGGGCGTGATCCGCGCGGGCGTGGCCCAGGGCCGGATCGAGCGCGTGTTCGCCGGCGAGACCCGGCCCTGGCTGCAGGGCGCGCGCCTGACCGCGTGGGAACTGCAGCAGGACGGGATCGACGCGACCCTGATCGCCGATGCCGCGGCCTCGCACCTGATGAAGACCGGGCAGGTGCAGTGGGTGATCGTCGGCGCCGACCGCATCTGCGCCAACGGCGACACCGCCAACAAGATCGGCACCTATCAGCTCGCCATTGCCGCCCGCTACCACGGCGTCAAGTTCATGGTGGTGGCGCCGTCCTCGACCGTCGACATGGCGACCCAGACCGGGTCGAAGATCGAGATCGAGGAGCGCGATCCGGGCGAGCTGTTCGGCGTCGGCGGCGTGCGCACGGCCGCCGAAGGCATCCGCGGCTGGAACCCGGTGTTCGACGTCACCCCGTCTGAGCTGATCGACGCGATCGTGACCGAGCGCGGCGCGATCGAGCGTCCGAACCGGGTGTCGATGCAGACCTTTTTCGGCGGCTGATCGAGGCCGCTCCGGAGGTCGTTCCGGAAGCCGCGGAAGGCGCTCGCAAGTATCTGTTTCCACGTGGAAAAAAACCGGCGTCGGCGAGCCGTCGGAGGGCGTTGCGTGATACAATTCCGCTTTCGCGCGAAGGCCTCCGCGCGCCCCCGGTGAACGCCCTTCCGCGACGCCGTTCCCGCTTCCCGCGGAACGACCCGCGCGCGTCCCACGGCGGTGTCCCGGGCCGCCGCGCCGCCACCCAGCCGAAGACGTCTGAATGACCGAGACCGCCAAGGAAATCATCCCCGTCAATCTCGAGGACGAGATGCGTCGCAGCTACCTCGATTACGCCATGAGCGTGATCGTGGGCCGCGCGCTCCCGGACGTGAGGGACGGCCTCAAGCCGGTGCACCGCCGCGTGCTGTTCGCGATGAACGAACTGGGCGCGCACAGCAACAAGCCGTACTACAAGTCGGCGCGCATCGTCGGCGACGTGATCGGTAAGTACCACCCGCACGGCGACCAGTCGGTGTACGACACCCTGGTGCGCATGGCGCAGCCGTTCTCGCTGCGCTACCTGCTGGTGGACGGGCAGGGCAACTTCGGTTCGGTCGACGGCGACAACGCCGCGGCGATGCGCTACACCGAGGCGCGCATGGCCCGGCTCACCCACGAGCTGATGGCCGACATCGACAAGGACACCGTCGACTTCCAGCCGAACTACGACGAGAAGGAGCAGGAACCGACGGTAATGCCGTCGCGGTTCCCGAACCTGCTGGTGAACGGCTCCGCCGGCATCGCGGTCGGCATGGCGACCAACATCCCGCCGCACAACCTGTCGGAAGTGATCGACGCGACGGTCGCGCTGCTCGACGAGCCGGAGATCGACATCGACGGCCTGATGCAGCACATCCCGGGCCCGGATTTCCCCACCGCCGGCATCATCAACGGCGTCGGCGGCATCCACGTGGCGTATCGCACCGGCCGCGGCCGCGTGCGGATGCGCGCGAAGGCCGAGATCGAGGCCGCCGACAACGGCCGCGAGGCGATCGTCGTCACCGAGATCCCGTACCAGGTCAACAAGGCGCGGCTGATCGAGAAGATCGCCGAGCTGGTGAAGGAAAAGAAGCTCGAGGGCATCAGCGAACTGCGCGACGAGTCCGACAAGGACGGCATGCGCATCTACATCGAGGTCAAGCGCGGCGAGTCGGCCGAGGTCGTGCTCAACAACCTCTACGCGCAGACTCCGATGGAGTCGGTGTTCGGCATCAACATGGTGGCGCTGGTCGACGGCCGCCCGCAGTTGCTGAACCTCAAGCAGATCCTCGAAGCGTTCGTGCGCCACCGCCGCGAAGTGGTGACGCGCCGCACGATCTTCGAACTGCGCAAGGCCCGCGCCCGCGCCCACATCCTCGAAGGCCTGACCGTCGCGCTGGCCAACATCGACGATATGATCGAGCTGATCAAGACCTCGGCGAACCCGAACGAGGCCCGCGAGCGGATGCTCGCGCGGACCTGGGCGCCGGGGCTGGTCGCCAGCCTGCTCACCGCCGCCGGCAGCGACGCCTCGCGGCCCGACGACCTGCCGACCGGCGTCGGCCTGGTCGACGGCGCCTACCGCCTGACCGAGATCCAGGCCAAGGAAATCCTCGAGATGCGCCTGCACCGCCTGACCGGGCTGGAGCAGGAGAAGCTGACCGAGGAATACCGCGAGCTGCTCGACGCGATCCGCGGCCTGATCGAGATCCTCGAGAATCCCGACCGCCTGCGCGAGGTCATCCGCGACGAGCTGCTGGAAGTGAAGCGCGACTTCGGCGATGCCCGCCGCAGCGAGATCCGCGCCAGCGAGGAAGACCTCGACATCCTCGACCTGATCGCGCCCGAAGACGTGGTGGTGACGCTGTCGCACGCCGGCTACGCCAAGCGCCAGCCGGTGACCACCTACCGCGCGCAGAAGCGCGGCGGCAAGGGCCGCAATGCCGCGGCGACCAAGGACGAGGATTTCATCGACCAGCTATGGCTGGTCAACACCCACGACACCCTGCTGACCTTCACCAGCAGCGGCCGCGTGTTCTGGCTGCCGGTGCACCAGTTGCCCGACGCCGGCCCGAACGCGCGCGGCCGGCCGATCGTCAACTGGCTGGCGCTGGAGCCGGGCGAGAAGATCCAGGCGGTGGTCCCGGTGCACCAGTACGACGAGGACCATTTCGTGTTCTTCGCGACCCGCAACGGCACCGTGAAGAAGACCCCGCTGACCGAGTTCGCGTTCCGCCTGGCGCGCGGCAAGATCGCGATCAACCTCGACGAGGGCGATGCGCTGATCGGCGCCGGCCTCACCGACGGCCAGCGCGACATCCTGCTGTTCGCCTCGAACGGCCGCGTCGCGCGCTTCTCCGAGGCGCACGTGCGGCCGATGGGTCGCACCGCGACCGGCGTGCGCGGCATGCGCCTGGCGGCGGGCGAGGCGCTGGTCAGCCTGATCGTGGCCGACCCGGCCGGCGACGCGCTGGACGACGAGGCCATCGAAGCCGCCGCCGAGGCGGTCGAGGTCGTCGATGCCGCCGCCGAGGGCGGTGAGGCGATCGACCTCGGCCAGGACGACGGCGACACGCTGTACATCCTGACCGCGACCGAAAACGGCTACGGCAAGCGCACCCCGCTGGCCGACCATCCGCGCAAGGGCCGCGGCACCCAGGGCGTGATCGGCATCCAGACCACCGCCCGCAACGGCAAGCTGGTCGGCGCGGTGCTGCTGCGCAGCGGCGACGAGGTGCTGCTGATCTCCGACGGCGGCACCCTGGTCCGCACCCGTGCCGCGGAAATCTCGCGGGTCGGTCGCAACACCCAGGGCGTGACCCTGATGCGACTGGCCGAGGGCGAGGCGCTGCAGGCGCTGGAACGGCTGGACGGGTCGATCGACGACGAAGACGACGCTGCCGAGACGGCCGCCGCACGGCCCGCGGCCGATGCGCCGTCGCAGCCGGACGCGACCGCCTGATCGGTCATCGCGACCGGCCATCGCTGATCGGGACGGAAGGCGGGCTTCGGCCCGCCTTCCGCATTTGTGTCTCCGGACGCGTCCGGCGACGCCGGACGCGGGCTTCCCGCGGTCGCGGCGAAACAATCTCTTACGCAAAATGCCGGCCGAACCGGCAAGCTGGCAGGGTCGGGATTTGGCTGCCGTTAAAGTTAAAAAATAATAAAAAAATTGTTCAAAAGAAGTGATTGCGCAACCTGAATCCTGTGTATAGTGCGTCGCAAATCCAGGAGGCCATATGTGTCGCTCGTCGCGGTTCGGGGTGCGGTTCGGGAAGTGGGCTGGGGTGCGTGGTCTGGTCGCGACGGGGCTGCTGGCGATGCTCCTGGTCGGGTTGCCCGGATGCGGCGACCGGACGACCGGGCAGCTACCGGAGGTCAGCGGCGAGGCCATCAAGGCCAAGCGCGAGGAGATCAAGGAATTCGCGGTGGTCCGGGCCTATCCCGACCAGGACGGCGACACCCTGTCGATCGCGCTGGAGTTCTCGCGGCCGCTGGTCGGCACCCAGGATTTCGACAAGCTGATCACCCTCGACCATCCGCCGGCCGAGAAGAGCGGATGGAAGCTCGATGACGGCGGCAAGATCCTGCGCTATCCGTTCGTGGCGGTGAACACCGACTACGTCCTGAAGATCTCCGGCAAGCTCGCCGCCGCCGACGGCAGCACGCTCGGCCGCGACGTCGAACAGAAGGTCTACACCGGCGAGCTCAAGCCCGCCGTCGGCTTCGCCTCGCAGGGCAGCGTGCTGCCGGCACGCGAGAGCCGCGGTCTGCCGGTGGTGTCGGTGAACGTGCCGGAAGTGGACGTCGAGTTCCTGCGCGTGCGCGAGAAGTCGCTGCCGCAGTTCTTCCACGAATACCAGCGCGGCGGCCGCCGCAGCGGCTGGGAACTGGACAGCGAATACGACGACAAGACCCCGCTGGAAAAGCTCGCCGAGCCGGTCTACACCAACCGATTCGCGCTGGGCGGCGCGCGCAACGAACGGATGGTCACCTACCTGCCGATCCAGGACATCGAGGAACTGCAGGAGCCGGGCCTGTATTTCGCGGTGATGAAGCGCACCGGCCAGTTCGGCGAACAGTACGAAACCACCTTCTTCACGGTCAGCGACATCGGCCTGCACGTGCGCGCCTACAAGGACAAGCTGTTCGTCCACACCGCGTCTCTGCAGGACGGTTCTGGCCTGTCCGGGATCCAGTTGCAGGTCCTCAACGGTCCCGGCGAGGTGATCCTCAAGGGCGAGACCGACCGCAACGGCAACGTGCTGCTGAACTACAAGCTCGACGCCACCAACGTGCTGGTCGCGCGGCGCGGAAAGGACGTGTCGATGCTGCCGTTCAACCAGCCGGCGCTGGACCTGTCCGAATTCGCGGTCAGCGGTCGCGAGTCGGCGTGGTTCGACGTGTTCGCGTGGTCGGGGCGCGACCTCTATCGTCCGGGCGAAGTCGTGCGCGTCTCCGCGCTGCTGCGCGACAACGACGGCAAGCCGGTGCCGATGAAGGCCGGCAAGGCGCAGCCGCTGTTCGTGCGCCTGAAGCAGCCCAACGGCAAGCCGTTCGTGGAAAGCCGGATCGAGGCCGGTGCGCAGGGCTACTACCGCTTCGAGAAGCTGATCCCGGCCGAAGCGCCGACCGGCCGCTGGCAGGTCGAATTCCGCACCGACCCGGCCAGCGCCGAGGCGGTGCAGGGCATGAGCCTGCGCATCGAGGAATTCCTGCCCGAGCGCATGAAGCTCGACCTCGACACCGCCGCGCCGACGCTCAGGGCCGGCCAGCCGCTCGCCCTGAAGGCGACCGGCGCCTACCTCTACGGCGCGCCCGCCGCGGGCAACCGCTTCACCGCGAAGCTGGCGGTGGCGGTTGAGCAGCATCCGATCGAGAGCATGCCCGGCTATTTCTTCGGCGACCCGACGATGGCGCTGCCGAAGGACGCCAAGGACGTCATCGACACCACGCTCGATGCCCAGGGCAAGCTCGAGGAGAACATCGTGCTGCCGGACGAAGCCAAGCCGCTGTCGCCGATCGCGGCGATCGTGTCCGGCAGCCTGTTCGAGAGCGGCGGCCGCAGCGTCGACCGTTCGCTCAAGCGCGTGCTGTGGCCGGCCGATGCGCTGGTCGGGGTGCGCCCGCTGTTCGACGACAAGGACGGCGCCGACAGCGACGCCGATGCCGGCTTCCAGCTCGTGCGCGTCGACGCCGCGGGCAGGCCGCAGCCGGCGAAGGGCCTCAAGGTCTCGCTGGTGCGCGAACTGCGCGACTACCACTGGAACTACGACGACAGCGACGGCTGGGACTACGACTTCACCTCGCGCTTCGAGACCGTCGAGACCCGCACTGTCGATGTCGGCATGACCCCGGCGAAGATCGCGTTCCCGGTGCAGTGGGGCGGCTATCGGCTGGAGGTGACCGACCCGGCGACGGGCCTGACCACGCGCTATCCGTTCGACGCCGGCTGGAGCTGGGACGACGACAACCGCGGGCTCGACGCGCGCCCCGACAAGGTCAAGGTCGCGCTCGACAAGACCGCGTACCGCGCCGGCGACACGCTCAAGGTCACGCTGACCCCGCCGCACGAGGGCAAGGGCCTGCTGCTGGTCGAGACCGACCACCTGCTGTACGTCCAGGAAGTCGACGTCAAGCGCGGCAGCACGTTCGAGATCCCGGTGACCAAGGACTGGGACCGCCACGACGTGTACGTCACCGCGCTGGTGTTCCGCGGCGGCACCGCCTCCAACAAGATCACCCCCGCGCGCGCGGTGGGCGTGGCCTTCGTGCCGATGGACCGCACCGACCGGCGCGTCGCGGTCGGGCTGTCGCTGCCCAAGCAGATGCGGCCGGAACAGACCCTCACCACCACCGTCGCGGTGCCGAAACTGGCCGGCGAAGAGGCCTACGTGACGATTTCCGCGGTGGACGTGGGCATCCTCAACATCACCCGCTTCCCGGTGCCCGACGCCAACAAGCAATTCTTCGCGCAGCGCCGGCTGGGCGTCGACGCCTACGACATCTACGGCCGCGTGATCGAGAGCCTGGAGGGCGTGATCGGCAAGATCCGCTTCGGCGGCGACATGGCGATGCAGCCGCTGGCGCAGGCGCGGCGTCCCACCTCGAAGGTGCAGACCGTCGACCTGTTCTCCGGGCCGGTGAAGCTGGACGCCAGGGGCGTGGCGCGGATCCCGCTGAAGGTGCCCGATTTCAACGGCACCCTGCGCGTCTCCGCGCTGGCCTACTCGGCGCAGCGCTACGGCAACGCCGACGCCGAGATCGTGGTCCGCGCGCCGATCGTGGCCGAGGCCAGCTATCCGCGGGTGCTGGCGCCGGGCGACCGCAGCAACGTCACCCTCGATCTCACCAACTTCACCGGCAAGCCGGGCAGCTTCGCCGTGCAGGTCGACGGCATCGGCCCGCTGACGGTCGGCGAGGGCGCGCGCACCGCGAAGCTCGGTGTGGGCGGCAAGACCACGCTGACCTTCCCGCTGACCGCGGGCGAGGGCTACACCACCGCGAAGATCCGCGTCCGCGTCGACGGCAACGGCTTCAAGGTCGACCGCCGCTTCGACATGCCGGTGCGCGCGGGCTGGCCGAGCGTGCTGCGCGCACGCACGGTGACCCTCGGCGAGGGCCTGCCGATCGCGATGGGCGCCGACATGGCCGAGGGCATGATGCCCGGCTCGGTCACCGCGCAGTTGACGGTCAGCGCGCTGCCGCCGATCCCGTTCGCCAGCGCGCTGCAGGGCGTGCTCGATTATCCCTACGGCTGCGCCGAGCAGACCACGAGCAAGGGCTATGCGGCGCTGGTGATGGACGCCGACACCGCGAAGATGCTCGACGCCAAGGGCCTGGACGCCGCCGCCCGCAAGGCGCGGATGGAGGGCGCGTTCGGCCGGCTGGCGTCGATGCAGACCAGCAACGGCCACTTCTCGATGTGGGGCGACGACGGCTACGTCAATCCGGCGCTGACCCCGTACATCGTCGAGTTCCTGCTCGACGCGCGCGAGGCCGGCTTCGCGGTGCCCGACGGCATGCTGCAGAAAGCGCTGCAGCGCCTGAGCGAAGACCTGCTGGCCGGCGGCAACGAGTTCTACGGCAAGGATCACCGCGAGCACCTGAAGTTCGCGTACCAGGCCCACGCGGGCTACGCGCTCGCGCGGGTGAACCGTGCGCCGCTGGGCACGCTGCGCGCGCTGTACGACAACGATCGCGGCAAGGCGATGAACGGCCTGTCGCTGGTGCACCTGGGCCTGGCGCTGTCGCTGCAGGGCGACCGCACCCGCGGCGCGAAGGCGATCAAGGCGGGCTTCGATTTCGACACCTCGAAGAACCGCTACGGCTACCTCGGCGACTACAGCAGCGACATCCGCGACGCCGCGCTGATGATCGCGCTGACCCACGAACGCGGCCTGCCCAATGCCGAGAACGACGCCAAGGTGATCGACCTGGGCAAGGCGCTGGACGCCCGCCGCAGCTATCGCTGGTTCTGGCTGAGCACGCAGGAGCAGGTCGCGCTGGCGCGCGTCGGCCGCGCGCTGCTGGCGGACCAGAAGAAGACCGTGGCCGGCGTCTGGAAGCTCGGCGACGTCGCCGACCCGGTCGATGCGCGCCGGATGCAGAGCCGTCGCGTGGACTTCACCACGCTCGGCCGCGGCTTCCGGTTCGAGCCGTCGGCCGGCAGCGCCTCGCCGCTGTACGCCAGCCTGGAAGTCGCCGGCGTGCCGCGCACGGCGCCGGCCGAGGACAAGTCGGACATCGGCATCGAACGCAAGTGGTACACCACCGACGGCAAGCCCTGGAAACCCGGCCCGATCGCCGAGGGCGAGGCGTTGATCGTCTCGGTGTCGATCACCGCCGACCAGAACATGCCCGACGCGCTGTTGACCGACCTGCTGCCCGCCGGCCTGGAGATCGAGAACTTCAACCTCGGCGACGAGAAGCAGTGGGCCGACGTGGTCGTGGACGGCATCGAGATCACCGACCGCGGCAGCGCCGCCGAGGTGGTCCACGAGGAATACCGCGACGACCGCTACGTTGCCGCGCTGAAGCTCGACGCCGGCTCGAAGGCGCGGATCTTCTACCTGGTCCGCGCGGTGACCCCGGGCACGTACACGGTGCCGCCGTCGCTGGTCGAGGACATGTACCGTCCTCAGTTGCGCGGCGTCGGCAAGTCGACGCCGGCGACGATCACGGTCGTGCAGCCGAAGTGATCCGCCCGTCGCGGTCTCCCGTCGCCGATCCGGCGGCGGGGGGCCGGCGACGCTCCCTTCCTCCCGTCCACGACAGCGTCGTCCGATGACCCGCGCGCCCGTTTCCCGTCCCCGCTGGCGCCGCCTGCTCGTCCGGTTGCAGTGGGGGCTGGCCGCGACCCTGTCGCTGCTCCTGCTGCTCGACCTGCTGTTTCCGCCGCAGTTGCCGAAGGCCCGCGACACCAGCACGCTGGTGATCGCCGCCGACGGCACCCCGCTGCGCGCCTTCGCCGACGCCGATGGCGTCTGGCGCTATCCGGCGACGCCCGACAGCGTGTCGCCGCTGTACGTCGAGGCGCTGCTGAACTACGAGGACCGCTGGTTCTGGAAGCATCCCGGCGTGAATCCCTACGCGCTGCTGCGCGCCGGCGGGCAGATGCTCGGCAGCGGCGAAGTGGTGTCCGGCGGCTCCACGCTGACGATGCAGGTCGCGCGCATCCTCGACGCCGACCACGGCACGACGACGCGGACGCCCTGGCGCAAGCTCAGGCAGATCCTGCGCGCGCTGCAGCTTGAGGCGCACCTGAGCAAGCGCGAGATCCTGACCCTGTACCTGGAGCGCGCGCCGTTCGGCGGCACCATCGAGGGCGTCGAGGCGGCGAGCTGGGCGTATCTGGGCAAGCCCGCGTCGCGCCTGTCGCGCGCGGAGGCCGCGCTGCTGGCGGTGCTGCCGCAGTCGCCCAGCCGGCTGCGGCCGGACCGGCATCCGGAGGCCGCGCGCGCGGCCCGCGACAAGGTCCTCGAGCGGATGGCCGATCTCGGCGTCTGGCGGCGCGCCGACGTCGACGACGCCCGGATCGAACCGGTGGTCGCGCGGCAGTTGCAGCCGCCGCTGATCGCCGCGCTGCTCGCCCAGCGCCTGCGCAGCGCGCACCCGAAGGCCTCGCGCATCGCTTCGACCATCGACGCGAACCTGCAGCGCACGCTGGAGGAGCGGGTCGCGGCCTATTTCTCTGCGTTGCCCGAGCGCACCTCCGCCGCGCTGCTGGTGGTCGACAACACGACCCTGGAGGCGCGCGCCTACGTCGGTTCGGTGCGCTTCGGCGACCAGGCGCGGCTCGGCCACGTCGACATGGTCCAGGCCTGGCGTTCGCCCGGCTCGACGCTCAAGCCGTTCCTCTACGGGATGGCGCTGGACGACGGGCTGATCCATTCCGAGAGCCTCCTGATCGACGCGCCGCAGAACTTCGGCGACTACCGCCCGGGCAATTTCGGCGAGACCTTCAACGGCCCGATCGGCGCGGCCGAGGCGTTGCGGCTGTCGCTCAACGTGCCGGCGGTGGACCTGCTCGACCGGGTCGGACCGCAGCGCTTCTCGGCGCGGCTGGGGCACGCGGGGCTGGCGCTGAAATTTCCCGCCGGCGCGAAGCCCAACCTCGCCCTGATCCTCGGCGGCACCGGTGCGCGGCTGGAGGATCTGGTCGGCGCCTACGCGGCGCTCAACCGCGGCGGGATCGCCGGGCGCGTGCGCTACACCGCCGACGATCCGCAGGTCGATCGCCGGGTGCTGTCGCCGGGCGGGGCGTGGATCATCCGCGAAATCCTGGAATCCAACCCGCGGCCGGGCGAACTGCTGCAGTTCGATCGCGGTTCGCGGCCGAAGGTGGCCTGGAAGACCGGCACCAGCTACGGCTTCCGCGACGCCTGGGCGCTCGGCGGCACCCGCCGCTACACGGTCGGCGTGTGGGTCGGCCGCCCGGACGGCACGCCGCTGCCGGGGCAGTACGGCGCGATCACCGCGCTGCCGCTGCTGTTCGAAGTCGTCGATTCGCTGCCGCGCGACCGCACTGCGGCGGTGTCGCCGCCGCCCGCCGGGGTGGCCGAGTTCGAGGTCTGCTGGCCGCTGGGCATCGGCGCAGACCAGCAGCCGCCGGGTCTGTGCCAGCGCAGGATGCAGGCGTGGACGCTGGACGGCGCGGTGCCGCCGACCTTCGCCGAACGCGGTGCGCGGCTGTGGAACGCCGGCCGCGAGCGTTTCGACGTCGATCTCGACAGCGGCCGGCGCGTCTCGGCGACGTGTTCGCTGCCGCACCGGACCGCGCCGCGCGAGATCGCGCGCTGGCCGGCGCTGGCCTCGCCGTGGCTGTCGGCGGAGACGCGCCGGGATTCGACGCTGCCGCCGCTGGCCGACGACTGCATGGCCGACGGCCGCGACGCCGTCGAGACCCTGCGCATCGACGGCCTCGACGACGGCGCCACGCTCGCCGCCGCGCCGGGCAGCGCGCATGCCGTCCGGCTTTCGCTGCGGGCGCTGGGCACCGATCGCGACGTGCAGTGGCTGCTCGACGGCCGCTGGATCGGCGAGACCGCGGGCCGGGCGCCGCTGGTGCGCGATTTCACCGAGACCGGCGAGCACACGCTCACCGCGCTTTCGGCGAGCGGTGCGTGGACGCGGCTGCGGTTCCGCATCCTGGAGTGAACGCTCGCCCAAGCTTGCACGCGCGCGATGCGCGGGCCGTCGAGCGGCCCGCGTCCGCGTGGAGGCCTGCGTGGAGGCCTGCGCAGCGCCGCAGCGCCGCGACGGCTCAGTCGCCGATCCAGCCCTGCAGCAGGTCCGCGAATTCGTCGGCGTGCTCCTCCTCCTGCGCGAGGATGTCCTCGAGCATGCGGCGCGTCGTCGAATCCTTGTCGCCGATCCACAGGATCAGCTCGCGGTAGCTGTCGATCGCGATCCGCTCGGCGATCAGGTTTTCCTTGACCATGTCGCGCAGGTCCTTGCCTTCCTTGTACTCGGCGTGCGCGCGGGCGGTGAGGGTGTCGGGGTCGAGATCCGGTTCGCCGCCGAGCTGCACGATGCGCTCGGCGATGCGGTGCGCGTGCGCCTGTTCCTGCTTGGCGTGCTCGAGGAATTCGCCCTTCACCGCATCGGCGAGCATGCCCGACGCCATGAAGTAGTGCCGGTAGTAGCGCAGCACGCAGACGTACTCGGTGGCGAGCGCGTCGTTGAGCAGCTTGATCAGGGTCTTGCGGTCGCCGCTGTAGGTCTCGGTGACGGCGCCGTCCTCGATCTTCCGGCGGGCGTTGGCGCGCAGCTTGTCGCGGGGGGTGAAGCCGGCGGGCACCTTGCCGGCCGGCTGCGACGGGGTCGACTTTGCGGTGGTCTTGGCCATGGGAACTCCTCCTGGAAGTCCCCGCATCCTAGGGCCGGCGCGTGTCCGTTCGCGTCTTCAGGGCAACTGCGCCAGCATGTGTTCAGCCGAGGACACGCGGAACTCGCCCGGGGCCTCGATTTCGAGCAATTTGACGATGCCGTCGTCCACGTACATTGCAAAACGCTTGCCGCGGACGCCCATGCCGTAGGCGCTCGCGTCCATCTCCAGGCCCAGTGCGCGGACGAAGTCGCCGTTGCCGTCGGCGAGGATCTCCATCGCGGCGGGCGCGTCCTGGCTGGCGGCCCAGGCCTTCATCACGAACGGGTCGTTGACCGACATGCAGGCGACGCCGACGCCCTTGGCCTGGAACGCGTCGAAGTGCGCGATGAATCCCGGCAGGTGCTTCTCCGAACAGGTCGGCGTGAACGCGCCCGGCACCGAGAACACCACCAGCTTGCGGCCCTCGAAGAAACGATGGGTGTCGACGGTGTCGATCCCGTCGTTGATGCGCTTGATGTTGACTTCGGGGATGCGGTCGCCGATCTGGATGGCCATGCGGAACTCCTGGGTGGGGGAAGAAACGCCGACAGTGTAGGCCCAAACCTGAATGCCGGGACGACGGCCCTGGCGGGGCGGGCCCTTGAAAACCCCTGCGCCGATCGCATCTGGTGGGCATGGCGGCACGGCGCCGCCCCCACCCGCGAATCCCCAGGAGATCCTCCATGAGCCTCATGCGCTACCAGCAGGTCTGGCCGGCCCAGGCCCGCGCCCAGGACGAGTTCAAGCAGTTGTTCGAGCGCTTCTTCAACGCCGGCGACAACGCCGACGAGTCCGCCGTCGTCACCAGCCAGTGGGTGCCGCGGGTCGACATCCGCGAGGAAGCCGATCGCTTCCTGATCCTCGCCGACCTGCCGGGCATCGATCCGGCCGAGGTCGAGGTGCTGATGGACAAGGGCATCCTCAGCATCAAGGGCGAGCGCAAGCAGGAGGCCGACGCGTCGTCGAGCCGCTTCTCGCGGATCGAACGCCGCTACGGCAGCTTCCACCGCCGCTTCGCGCTGCCGGACACCGCCGACGCCGAAGGCATCACCGCGCACGGCCGCAACGGCGTGCTCGAGATCGCGATCCCGAAGCGTGCAGAAGCGTCGCCGCGCCGCATCCAGGTCGGCGCCAAGCCCGCCGACGCCTGATCGGGCCAGTCCGCGCGCACCGCTTGCCGGTGCGCGTTCCCTCCGACCGCGCCGGTGCGCAACCGAGCGCGGTCGTTTTGTTATCGTGCCCGCGAATCCCGTTTCTCCCCCGACACCACCTCCGGCCGGACATCGCACCATGCGTTTCAAGGACTATTACGACATCCTCGGCGTCGAACCCGGCGCAGGCGAGGCGGAGATCAAGACCGCCTACCGCCGGCTCGCGCGCAAGTACCACCCCGACGTCAGCAAGGAAGCCGACGCCGAAGAGAAGTTCAAGGCGGTCAACGAAGCCTACGAGGCGCTGCGCGATCCCGAAAAGCGCGCCGCCTACGACCAGTTGCGCGCGCGCGGCTACCGTCCGGGCGACGAGGTGCAGCCGCCGCCGGGCGGTTTCGGCGGCGCCCCCGGCGGCTTCGACTTCGAGGAGGTCTTCGCCGGCGCCGGCAACGGCGGCTTCAGCGACTTCTTCCAGGAACTGTTCGGCCGCCGGCGCGCAGGCCCCGGTGCGGCCGGACCGCGTCCGCGCGGCGATACCCGGGCCAGGTTCGCGGTGCCGCTCGAAGCGGTCTACAGCGGGGAGCCGGTGCGGGTCTCGGTGGGCGGCAAGTCGCTGGACGTGCGCATCCCCCGCGGCATCCGGCCCGGGCAGGCGATTCGCCTGGGCGGCCAGGCGCCCGGCGGCGGCGATCTGCTGCTGGAGGTCGAATACGCCGCGCATCCGGACTTCGAGGTCGACGGTCGAAACATCATCCACGTCCTGCCGGTGGCGCCGTGGGAGGCCGCGCTGGGCGCGACCCTGAGCGTGCCGACCCTGGGCGGGGCGGTGGAGCTGAAGATTCCCGCGGATTCGGAGGCGGGGCGCAAGCTCCGGCTGCGCGGGCGCGGCCTGCCGGGCGCCGGCGGCGCGGCGGCCGGCGACCAGATCGTCGAGCTGGAAGTGCTGGCCCCGAAAGCGAACACCGATGCCGAACGCGAGGCCTATCGGCGGATGCGCGAGGCCTTCGGCGACGACTGGCGTCGCGCCTGATCGAAACAACGTGAGCGTTGACCGTCGGCGGGTCGGACAGGCCCGCCCCGGGTGGGCCGTCAGCCGAGCCCGGTGACGTAGCGGGTGATGGTGTCCGCCAGTTCGGTTTCGCTGAAGGGCTTGGTGAGATAGGCGCGGGCGCCCTGGCGCATGCCCCAGACGCGGTCGGTGTCCTGGTCCTTGGTCGTGACCAGCACGATCGGGATGTGCTTGGTGGTCGGTTCGCGCGAGATCGTGCGGGTGGCCTGGAACCCGTTGAGGTTCGGCATCACCACGTCCATCAGGATGAGATCGGGAATCTCGCGCTTCGCCGCCTCGACCCCCGCGGCGCCGTCCTCTGCGGTCAGCGCCTCGTGTCCGAGTTTTTCGACGATGCGGCGGATGCCCATCAGTTGCGACGGCGAATCGTCGACGATCAGGATGCGAGCCATGCAGACCCCCGGAAAAGACTGCGTTCAGTGTAGTCGGGCGCGGGCCGGGCCGGAAGCGGGCGCCGGCGAATTGTTGATGCAGTGCACACCGGCCCGGTGGTTCAGCCGATCCGGACCAGCGTTCGCCCCAGCGAACCGCCGGCGAGCATGCCCGCGAAGACGTCGGGCAGCTCGGCCAGGCCCACCTCGCGGGTGCAGATCGCGTCCAGATGCGCCGGTTTCCAGTCCGAAGCCAGACGTTCCCAGACCTGTTCACGCAGATCGCGGGCGGTTCCGGCCGAGGCCACCCCCAGCAGGGAGACGCCGCGGATGATGAACGGCATGACCGTCGTCGGCAGCTCGGCGGTGGCCGCCAGGCCGGCGCTGGCGACGTTGCCGTAGGGGCGGGTGCGGGCGAGCAGGCTGGCGAGCATGGTCCCGCCGACGTTGTCCAGGCCGCCGCCGAAGCGGGCGTTCTCCAGCGGCCGCGCCGCGTCCAGCACGTCGCGGCCGAGGACCTCGGCGGCGCCGATCGACCGCAGGTAGGCGGCCTGCGCGGCCTTGCCGCTGATCGCGTGGACCTCGTAGCCGGCGCGGCTGAAGATGTCCACCGCCAGCGAGCCTACGCCGCCGGTGGCGCCGGTGACCGCCAGCGGCCCCAGCGCCGGCATCTGCCGGTTCTCCTCCATCCGCAGCAGCGCCAGCGCCGCGGTGAAGCCGGCGGTGCCCAGGACCATGCTCTCGCGCAGGCCCAGGCCGGCGGGCAGCGGGATCGCCCATTTCGCTTCGATGCGCGCGTATTCCGAATAGCCCCCGTCGCGAGTCTCGCTGAGGCCGCAGCCGGTGACCAGCACCGCATCGCCCTCGCGGAAGCCGATGGCGTCGGAGGCGACCACGTGCCCGGCGACGTCGATGCCGCCGACCAGCGGGAAGCTGCGCAGGATCTTGCCCTCGCCGGTGCCGGCGAGCGCGTCCTTGTAGTTGACCGACGAATACGCCGTCCTGATCACGATCTCGCCGGGGGCGAGGTCGTCGATCGACACCTGCTCCAGCCCGCTGCGATAGCCGTGGGCGTCGTTGTGGATGCGGAAGGCCTGGAAACTGGCGGGAACGGACATGTCGGTGAACCGGTGACGACGGTGCGGCCATGATCGCATGTCGCCGCGGGGACTGATCGAGCAGCCCCCCAACCCTCGTCATCCTCGCGAAAGCGAGGACCCACCTTCCAGATCGCGCTTGCACCCAACGCAACCCGTCATCCTCGCGCAAGCGAGGACCCACCTTCCAGATCGCGCTAGCGCTCACCCCAACCCCGTCATCCTCGCGAAAGCGAGGACCCGCCTCCCCGACACCGCACCGTCCGAGCATTCCGCCGCGGCATTTCCCTACATCCAGACTTGCGGCGATCAGCGACGATGCCGCCATGAAATCGCCCTGTGTCTACCTGCTCGCGAGCCGCCGCAACGGCACGCTCTACATCGGCGTCACGTCCAATCTGATCGGGCGGGTCTGGCAGCACGAGCAGGGAGTGTGCGCCGGATTCACGGCGCGCTATGGCGTGCTTGGGTCCTCGCTTGCGCGAGGATGACGGCAATAAGCGGTGCTCGCATTGCGCGCGATGGCGCGCGGGTCCGCTTACAACGCCAAGTCCCACAACCCCGTCATCCTCGCGCATGCGAGGACCCACCTCCCAGATCGCGCTTGCACCCAACGCAACCCGTCATCCTCGCGCAAGCGAGGACCCACCTTCCAGATCGCGCCAGCGCCACCCCAACCCCGTCATCCTCGCGCAAGCGAGGACCCACCTCACCGACGCCGCACCCACCAAGGAACAAACCGCGGCATTTCCCTACATCCAGACTTGCGGCGATCAGCGACGATGCCGCCATGAAATCACCCTGTGTCTACCTGCTCGCGAGCCGCCGCAACGGCACGCTCTACATCGGCGTCACGTCCAATCTGATCGGGCGGGTCTGGCAGCATCGACAGGGAATGTGCGCCGGATTCACGGCGCGCTACGGCGTACGACGGCTGGTCTGGTTCGAGTCGCACGAGACGATGGCGCAGGCCATCATGCGCGAGAAGGCGCTGAAGCACTGGTTGCGGGCGTGGAAGATCGCGCTGATCGAGGAGAGGAATCCGGATTGGGTCGACCTGTATCCGGGGGTGCTGAAATGGCAGAGGGTGGGGTGAGCTGGTTTTGGAGGGTCGGCGGGGGTGCGGGGTGGGTCCTCGCATTCGCGAGGATGACGGCAAAAGCGGGCCTCGCGTTGGGTGTGATGTGCGCGGGTCTTCGGAGGGGCGGTCGGGGCGGAGAGTTGGGTCCTCGCATTCGCGAGGATGACGGCAAACGCCACGGCGCGTGGTGTGGCGCTTGCCGGATGCGGGCTCAGCGCAGTTCGCGCCGCCGCTTTTCGTCCAGCCACTTGTCGGCTTCGGCGGGGACGTAGTCGCGCATCCAGTCGAACAGGGCGGCGATGTCCTCGCCGTGCCACAGGTCGTGGCGCTGTTCCGCATGCAGGAAGCGCTCCTCGACCATGCGGTCGATCATGCCGATCAGCGGCGCGTAGAAGCCGTCCACGTCGAGGAAGGCGCAGGGCTTGCGGCCGAGGCCGAGCTGGCGCCAGGTCAGCATCTCGAACATCTCGTCGAGCGTGCCGAAGCCGCCGGGCAGGGCGACGAAGGCGTCGGCGAGGTCGAACATGCGCGCCTTGCGCTCGTGCATGTTGGCGACGATCTCCAGCCGGGTCACGCCCTTGTGCGCGACTTCCCACTGCACGAGCTGTTCCGGGATGACGCCGACGACCTCGCCGCCGGCCGCCAGCACGGCGTCGGCGACGATGCCCATCAGGCCGACGTTGCCGCCGCCGTAGACCAGTTGCAGCCCTTCGCCGGCGATGCGCGTGCCCAGCGCCCTGGCGCGCTCGGCGTAGGCCGGCTTGCTGCCGGAGTTGGAACCGCAGTAGACGCAGATGGATTTCATGGGGTTTCGTGGGTAGGGGCGGCGGTCGGGCCGAGCAGCATGATGCCGGAGATGCGCAGCGATTCGGCCTGCTTCTGTTTCGAGCGCAGCTTGCCGAGGAGGTTCATGAGGCGGCCGAAGCGCATCGTGCGTCCCAGCCGGAACGATTCGGTCCAGCTCGAGCGCCATTCGATTTCGCGCCAGCCGAACGGCTCGAAGTACGCGGTGCCCGCGGCGGGCGCGAACCGGAACGGGGAGTTGCCGGCCTCGAGCCGGCGCGCCCACTTGCGCCCCATCATCTTCAGCAGCGTCGGCGACGCCAGATCGCTCAGCCACCAGCGCGCGCGCGCGATCTCGCGCAGGTCGCGCGCGAGCGGGGCGACGTCGTCCTCGTTGAGGTAGATCAGCAGGCCCTCGGTGATGACCAGCACCGGCGCTTCGGTCGCCGCCTCGGCGAAGACGGCGCGCCGCACGTCGGGGTCGCGCAGGTCGGCGGCGACGAACTCGAGCCGGCAGCGCGGCGTTTCGCCGGCCATGCCGGTGCGGAAGTATTCGATCATTTCCGGCATGTCGACGTGGATCCAGCGCAGGTCCGCGGGCAGCGCCATGCGATACGGACGCGCGTCGAGCCCGGCGGCGAGGTTGAGCACGGTCTTCGCGCCGTCGCGGACGCATGCCGACACGATCTCGTCCATGACCGCGGTGCGGACGACGATCGGCCACGCGGTGGACGTGCCGCCGGGCATGCCCCGCAGGATGGCTTCGCCGCGCGCACCGCCGAGCCGGCGTGCGTACGGGTCGTGGAAGATCGCGTCCGGGCGTTCGCTTTCCCGGGCGCGGCAGATCGCCACCCACAGCGCGGTGTCGGAGACGTTGCGGATCGGACTGGCGGGGGTGTCGGTCATCTCAGGAGACTCCTGTCGTATCGCGGGTCAGCAGCCATTGCACGAGGACCGTCCCGCTGAATCCGGCGAGCGCGGCGAGGACGAACGACGGCACCACCGCCAGGCCCTGGCGCAGCGAGACCGCGAGGACCACGAAGAACGGCAGGCTGCCGAGCACGAACCACAGGATGCCCATCGCCATGTCCGCGACCTGCTTCGGGTCGCGGGTGTCGGCGTAGAGCCAGCCGAGCACCAGCAGCGAGGTCACCGGCAGCGACGCCACCAGCGCTCCGAGGACGCCGGGCCGGCGCGCGATCACGCTCGCCAGCAGCACCAGCGCGACGGTGATCGCGGCCTTGATCAGCAGTTGGGCGTTCATCGCGGGATGGTAGCGCAGGCGGTTTCGGGACGCTCCGAACGCGGAACGCCAGGCGCTGGCCTGGCGTTCCGGGGTCGTGCAGGTGGCGGTGGGCCGTTCGGTCCGGATCAGTTGGCCTTGTGGATCGCGCGCTTGTGGACGGCCATCGCGGCGTCGTGGACGGCTTCCGACAGCGACGGGTGCGCGTGGCAGATGCGGGCGAGGTCGTCGGCCGAGCCGCTGAACTCCATGGTCAGCACGCCTTCGTGGACCAGTTCGGACACGTTGGCGCCGACCAGGTGCATGCCCAGCACGCGATCGGTCTCGGCGTGCGCCAGCACTTTCACGAAGCCCGCCGGCTCGGCCATCGCGACCGCGCGGCCGACGGCGGCGAACGGGAAGCTGCCGGCCTTGTACGGGATCCCCTCGGCCTTGAGCTGTTCCTCGGTCTTGCCGACCCAGGCGATTTCCGGCTCGGTGTAGATCACCCACGGGATGGTGTCGAAGTTGACGTGGCCGGGCAGGCCGGCGATCAGTTCGGCCACCGCGATGCCTTCCTCGAAGCCCTTGTGCGCGAGCATCGGGCCGCGCACGCAGTCGCCGACCGCCCACACGCCGTCGACGCCGGTGTGGCAGTGCTCGTCGACCACGATGCGGCCGCGCTCGTCGAGCTGCACGCCGGCGCCGTCGGCCAGCAGGCCCTTGCTCGCGGCCTTGCGGCCGACCGCGACCAGCAGCTTGTCGAACACGATGGTCTGCTCGCCGGCGGCGTCGGTGTAGGTGACGTGGACCTCGCTGGACTTGCCCTTCTTCTTCACCTCGGCCTTCGAGACCTTGGCGCCAAGTCTGATGTCGAGGCCCTGCTTCTTGAACTCGCGGGCGGCGACCTTCGCCACCTCGGCGTCGGCCGCGGCGAGGAAGTCGGGCATCGCCTCGAGGATCACGACTTCGGAACCCAGGCGGTTCCAGACGCTGCCCAGTTCCAGGCCGATCACGCCGGCGCCGATCACGCCGAAGCGCTTGGGCACGGCCTCGAAATCCAGCGCGCCGACGTTGTCGACGATGGTCTCGCCGTCGAACTTCGCGAACGGCAGTTCGATCGAGTCCGAACCGGCGGCGAGGATGACGTTGGCGGCCTTGAGTTCGACCTCCGAACCGTCGTGCCCGCCTTCACCATGCAGCTTCACCTTGACCACGTTGCCCGGCTGCAGTTGCGCGAAGCCGTAGTAGGCGGTGATCTTGTTCGCCTTGAACAACTGGGCGATGCCGCCGGTGAACTGCTTCACGATCTTGTCCTTGCGGCCGATCATGGTCGGGACGTCGATCTTCGCGTCCTTGAACGCGATGCCGTGGTCCGCGAACAGGTGGCCCATGTTCCAGAACTGGCGCGACGAATCGAGCAGCGCCTTCGACGGGATGCAGCCCACGCGCAGACAGGTGCCGCCGAGGGCGGGCTTGCCGTCCTTGCCGAGCGCAGCGTCGATGCACGCGGTCTTCATGCCGAGCTGGGCGGCGCGGATCGCGGCGTGGTAGCCGGCCGGGCCGGCGCCGATGACGATGACGTCGAAAGTCTGTTGTTCGCTCATGATCAGGATCCTGCGGTTCCTTCTCCCTCCGGGAGAAGGTGGCGCGAAGCGCCGGATGAGGGTGTCGCAGTGGCTTGTCCGCAACCGCAAAAACTAAGCGAGCCACAGCGAGTGAATGCGTTGAAGAGCCCCATGGGTCGCCTTTGCGACTCGCTTCGGCTCGTTCATCATTACCGAGTCGGACAGGTTGTGGGGGCGCCCCCCGACCCTCCCCCGCGGCGGGGGGAGGGGGTCAGTGCGATCACATGCCCAGCAGCATGCGATGCGGGTTCTCGAGCTGGTTCTTGATGTCGACCAGGAACAGCACCGCGTCCTTGCCGTCGATGATGCGGTGGTCGTAGCTCAGCGCGATGTACATCATCGGCGCGATCACGACCTGGCCGTTCTCGGCGATCGGGCGCTCCTTGATGGCGTGCATGCCGAGGATCGCCGACTGCGGCGGGTTGACGATCGGCGTGGACATCAGCGAACCGAAGGTGCCGCCGTTGGTGATGGTGAAGGTGCCGCCCTGCAGGTCCTCCAGCTTCAGGCCGCCCTCGCGCGCGGCCTTGGCGTAGCCGGCGATGGCGCCCTCGATCTCGGCGAAGCCCATGCGCTCGACGTTGCGCAGGACCGGGGTGACCAGGCCCTTGTCGGTGGCGACTGCGATGCTGATGTCGGCGTAGCCGTGGTAGATCACGTCGTTGCCGTCGACCGAGGCGTTGACGATCGGGTGGCGCTGCAGCGCGTTCGCGGCGGCCTTGGCGAAGAAGCTCATGAAGCCGAGCTTGATGCCGTTGGCCTTCTCGAAGGACTCGCCCAGCTCCTTGCGCATCTGCATGACCTTGGCGAGGTTGACCTCGTTGAAGGAGGTCAGCATCGCGATCGAGTTCTTCGACTGCATCAGGCGCTCGGCGATGCGGGCGCGCATGCGGGTCATCGGGACGCGCTCTTCCGGGCGCGCGCCGCCGCCGATGCCGGCGGTCTTGCCGCTGGCGTAGTTGACGATGTCTTCCTTGGTGACCATCCCGCGGCGGCCGGTGCCCTGCACGTCGGCCGGGTCCACGCCGGCGGTGGCGGCGGCGAAGCGCGCGCCCGGGGGCAGCGCGCCGGCGGCGGCGGGCGTCGCGGCCGGGGCGGCCTTGGCCGGCGCAGCGGCGGCCAAGGCGGCCGGTGCGGGCGCGGCGGCGGCCGGAGCAGGGGCGGGAGCGGCCGCGGCGGCGACCGCGCCTTCCTCGATCACCGCGATCACCTGCTGGCTGGTCACGGTGGCGCCTTCGGCGAACTTCAGTTCCTTGATCACGCCGTCGACCGTCGAAGGCACTTCCAGCACCACCTTGTCGGTCTCGAGGTCGACGATGTTCTCGTCGCGCTTGACCGCGTCGCCGGCCTTCTTGTGCCAGGTGGCGATGACGGCGTCGGAGACGGATTCGGGAAGAACGGGAACCTTGATTTCGGTGGCCATGGGCGGCGTCCTGACAGCGGGTATTCGAAAGTGGAACCGGCGCGCGCGGCGCCGGCGGGGATCATTCGTCGGCGAGCGCGCCGTTGAGGGGGTTCACCAGCGCGTCGGCGATCAGCTTGAGCTGTTCCTCGACGTGGTCGTTGAAGTGGCCGACGGCGGGCGATGGCGAACGCGCGCGGCCGGCGTAGTGCAGCGACTGCTTGTCCTGCACGCAGGCGCGCAGGTGGTGCTGGATCTGGTACCAGGCGCCCTGGTTCATCGGCTCCTCCTGGCACCACACCACCGGCACGGTCTTGCCGTAGCGCGCCAGTTCGGCGGCCAGCGCGGCGCGCGGGAACGGGTAGAGCTGCTCGATGCGGATGATCGCGACGTCGCTCTGGCCGCGCTTCTGCGCGTCCTCCAGCAGGTCGTAGTAGACCTTGCCGCCGCACAGCACGACCCGTTTGACCGCCGCGGCGTCGGCCGCGACCGTGTCCGGGATCAGGTGCTGGAAGCCGCCGTTCGCCAGATCGTCCAGCGTCGACACCGCGAGCTTGTGGCGCAGCAGCGACTTCGGCGTCATCACCACCAGCGGCTTGCGCGTCTTCATCAGCATCTGCCGGCGGATCATGTGGAAGGCCTGGGCCGGCGTGGTCGGGGTGCAGACGATCATGTTGTCCAGCGCGCAGAGCTGCAGGAAGCGCTCCAGGCGCGCGGACGAATGTTCCGGGCCCTGGCCTTCGTAGCCGTGCGGCAGGAACAGCGCCAGCCCGCAGAGCCGGCCCCACTTGGCCTCGCCCGAGGACAGGAACTGGTCGATCACCACCTGGGCGCCGTTGGCGAAATCGCCGAACTGCGCTTCCCAGATGTCGAGGGTCATGGGGTCGGCGGTGGAATAGCCGTACTCGAACGCCATCACCGCTTCCTCGCTGAGCAGCGAGTCGATGATGGTCGCGTCCTCCGGGTTGCTCACCAGTTGGCGCAGCGGGATGTAGTCCGCGTCGGTCTTCTGGTCGTGGAGGATGGCGTGGCGATGGAAGAACGTGCCGCGGCCGCAGTCCTGGCCGACCAGGCGCAGGCGATAGCCCTGGTCGAGCACCGTGGCGTAGGCGAGGTTCTCGGCGAACCCCCAGTCCGCGGGCAGCTCGCCGGCGCACATCTTGCCGCGGTCCTCGTAGATCTTGGCGACCCGGGGGTGCAGGACGGCGCCGTCGGGCACGGTGTTGATGATCTTCGCCAGGGCGTCGAGCCGCGCGCGGTCGACGCGCGTGTCCACCGGGTCCGAGAGCCTGCCGGCGAGCAGCGGGGTCCAGTCGATCGCGTAGGCCTCGGGATTGGCGGCCAGCTCGGTGGTCACCACGCCGTCGTCGAGCTTCTGCCGGTAGCCGTCGACCAGCGCCTTCGCGTCGCCGTCCTTCAGCGCGCCGTCGGCCTGAAGGCGATCGGCGTACAGCTCGCGGGTGGTCTTGTGCTTGCGGATCGCCTGGTACATCAGCGGCTGGGTCGCCGCGGGCTCGTCGGCCTCGTTGTGGCCGTGGCGGCGGTAGCAGATCAGGTCGATCACGACGTCCTTGCCGAACTGCTGGCGGAAGTCGAAGGCCAGCTCGGCGCAGAACACCACGGCTTCCGGATCGTCGCCGTTCACGTGCAGCACCGGGGCGCCGACCATCTTGGCGACGTCGGTGCAGTACAGCGTGGAGCGGGCGTCCTGACGCTCGCTGGTGGTGAAGCCGACCTGGTTGTTGATGACGATGTGGATCGTGCCGCCGACCGCGAAGCCGCGGGCCTGCGACATCTGGAACAGCTCCATCACCACGCCCTGGCCGGCGAAGGCGGCGTCGCCGTGCATCAGGATCGGCACGACCTGGCGGCGGGCGCGGTCGCCGCGGCGGAACTGGCGCGAGCGGACGCTGCCGGCCACGACCGGATCGACGATCTCAAGGTGCGAGGGATTGAACGCGAGGGCGAGGTGGACCGGGCCGCCGGGGGTCTGCACGTCGGCGCTGAAGCCCATGTGGTACTTCACGTCGCCGGCGTGGGCGTGGGCGTCGTGCTCGAACTTGCCCTCGAACTCGTCGAACAGCTTGCGCGGCGGCTTGCCGAGGGTGTTGACCAGCACGTTGAGGCGGCCGCGGTGGGCCATGCCGAGGACCACGTCCTTGACGCCCTCGGCGCCGGCGCGGCGGATGGTGGTGTCGAGCAGCGGGATCAGCGCGTCGCCGCCTTCCAGCGAGAAGCGCTTCTGGCCGACGTACTTGGTGCCGAGGTAGCGTTCGAGGCCCTCGGCCGCGGTCAGGCGCTCGAGGATGCGGCGCTGGTCGTCGGCGCTGCGGCCGTACTTGCCGCCGGCCGCTTCCAGGCGTTCGTACATCCAGCGCCGCTGGTCGGCGTCGGTGATGTGCATGAACTCGGCGCCGATGCTGCCGGTGTAGGTCGCCTTGAGCAGCGCCAGCAGGTCGCGCAGCTTCATCCGCGGCTGGCCGGCGACGCCGCCGGTGCTGAACTCGTCGCCGAGGTCGGCATCGCTGAGACGGTGGAAGGCGAGGTCGAGGTCCGGCGCCTCCGGCTTCTCCATCATGCCCAGCGGGTCGAGGTCGGCGCCGAGATGGCCGCGGGCGCGGTAGGCGGTGATCAGGCGGCCGACGGCGCGCTCGCGTTCGTCGCCGGCGCCGGGCGCGGTGGCGAGGCCGCGCGCGGCCTGGCGGCCGGCCTCGGCGATCGCGTCGATCACCGCCGAGTGCGGCACGTCCTGGCCGTCGCGGCCGCGGATCCCGTCGAAGTAGGCCTTCCACTTGGGGCCGACGCTGTCGGGCGCGACCAGGTACTGCTCGTAGAGGTCCTCGATGTAGGCGGCGTTGGCGCCGAGCTGGGAGGACTGGGCGAACTGCTTCAGGAGACTGTCCACTCGGGGATCACACTCGCAGATGGGAAGGCGCGGGGAGGAAGGGTAAGCGCTTGATCCGCCGGGGAATCTGCCGGCACGACGGACCCGCGGCGAAAGAACCGGAATTATAGCCGGAGGCTTCACCGCAGCGCACCACCGCGGCTCCTCCCGGTTGGCCCGTCGTTGCTTCGACATTGGTCGCACGTCCATGCGCCGGCGGCGGCGCGTCCGGTGGCGGGGCGCTGCGCCGCGCGGCGCGTCCGGCGATACCGGCGCGGTCCACGCCGGGAAACGGCGCGTTCGCTGCTATGGTCCGCGGATCGAACGGGGGGATGGCGGATGCGGGCATTTCGACGCGCGGCGGTGACGGCGGTGACGGTGTGCGGGCTGGTGGCGCTGGCCGGCTGCGGCGGCCGCGGGGACGGCGTCGGACGCGCCGGCGGCGCCGCGCTGGCGGTCGACGCCCTGGGCTGCCCGGACCTGGACGGGACCTACCAGGTCTCGCTGCCGCCGGAGCGGGAAGGCTCGCAGGCGGGCGCGATGGAGGAGGCCTTCCGCCGCCCCGACGGCAACCGGGTGCCGATCGAACAGATCCAGACGGTCGACATCCACCGCGACGGGCCCGGCGCATACACGTTCCGCTGGCGGATCGCCGACGAGCGCGTGCGGCAGCAGCTCGAGGTGATCCGCGAATTCGACAAGCCGCGTTACGGCCGCTGGTACCACCTGCTGTCCGACCCGGAACGGGCGCGCTACATCGCCGCCCACGGCCAGGCCGGCTACGACGCCGAACTGGCCCGGCTGGGCCCGGAGACCGAATTCGTCCGCGAACTGCGCCCCGGCGCCGGGATGGCCTGCAAGGGCGGCTGGCTGGAGCTGCCGCGCGGCGAACTGCGGCCCATGCGCCTGACCCGCGGCGACGACGGCTCGGTGATCGGCGAGTTCAAGGGGCTGAAGACGGTCGGCGTCACCGTGTGGTGCGGCGACGGCTGCCGCGACCTGCCGATTCCGACCGGCGCCTTCGTCGGCGAGATCCACTGGCCGCGGCTGTCCGGCGACCCGCGCTGGCGGCCCGGCGACCCACGGGCCCTGCAGCGGCCGCTGGACGAGATCGAGGCCGAGGAGGCGCAGCGGGCGCAGGCACAGCGCGATGCCGATGCCCGCCGTTACCTGCCGGAGGCGGAGATCCGCGCCCGCATCGAGGCCATGGCTCCGGCCGGCACCACGGTCGAGCGGGTCGAAGTGCGCGAGGGCAAGGTCCACGTCCGCTACACCGCGCCGGTTGCCGACGAGGACACGCTGCAGGGCCGGATCGCCGGCGCCAGCCGCGACGCGTTCGCGCCGAAGGAGGTCGTCCACGGCGGATGGTCGAACGACCGGTCGCGCGTCTACGTCGAGTTCGTGCTGACCGATTCGCCGCTGGTGCTGCGCGATGCGCAGGCCGCGGCCGACGCCGCGCCGCCCGCGCCGACGATGGCGGTGCTGTCGGTGGCCCCGCCGCAGGCTCCGCCGGCGGGCATGGGCGCGCCGGCGGCGATCCGCGACCGGCTGTCCGCCCTCCTGCCGCCGAAGTGCGCCATCACCGACGTCCGCTACGGCGGCGAGAAGGTCACGCTGCTCGGCGCCGCGGACAGCAACCGCACCGTGTCCGACGCGCTGCGCGCGCTGGACGGCGCCGGAACCCGGCCGGAGCTGCTGTCGATCCGCCAGGACGGCGGCAAGGTGCATTTCGAGATCGTGCTGGCGCCGACGGCGCTGACCCGCGGCTGAGCCGGCCCCAGCGTCGGCGGTCGTCGCCGGACGGGTGTCAGAGCCCGAGCGCGCGGAATTCGGTGACCAGCCGGGCGCGTTCCCAGACCGGCTGGAAGGTCTCCGCCAGTTGCCGCGCGCGGCCGCCGTCTTCGATCGCCGCTTCGCCGTCGAAACGGTTGCCGAGGGTGCGGAAATACCAGCCGCCGTCGTCGTTGGCGACGTAGGCCGGGGCATAGCCGCGATCGGCCGGATCGACGACCTCGCGGAACGCGAACACGCTGGGCAGCCGCTGCGCGAGCCCGATCAGCGGCGCCTGCGCGCGCTGCGCCGCGGCCGCGTCCTGCAGCAGCACGCGCACGTCCACGCGCTGCCGGCGGGTGCCGAGCCGGCGCAGCGCCTCCAGCACCTCCGGCGCGTCGAACAGCCCCGGGTCGAGCGCGCGGCTGTAGATCGACAGCGTCCGGCGCGTACCGGACGCGATCGCGCAGACGACGGCGATCGCCGCCTCGCGGGTGTCGATCTCGGTCGCGCCGCCGAGCCGGCGACGCATGGTCTGGTGTTCGATGCCGGCCTCCATGAAGCGCGGGCCGAGCGGCACGAAGCCGTGCCGGGCGTAGAAGCCCAGCGCCGACACCTGCGCGTGCAGGGTCACTTCCGGCCAGTGCGCCTGTTCCGCCTCGTCCAGCAGCGCCCGCAGCAGCGCGTCGCCGACGCCGCGGCCGCGCCAGCCGGGCAGCACCGCCATGCGCCCGATCCTGCGCTCGGGGGTCAGCCGGCCGGTGCCGATCGGCGCGCCGGCGGCGTCGCGCGCGATCACGTGGACGCACAGCGGGTCGAGGTCGTCCCATTCGAGTTCGAGCGGCACCCGCTGTTCCTGCACGAACACCGGTTCGCGCACCGCGCGCAGCGCGTCCACGCCGGTGGCGTAGTCGATGCGCTCGACCCGGAACGTGTCGGCCGGGGACTCAGGCATCGTCGTCGTTCCCGTCGTCGGGCAGGGCGAGGTGGTAGTGGCCCTGCGCCAGCAGGTCGAGCACGACCGTCCGGGCATCCTCGCCCAGGCCGGCGTAGACGTCGGCGTCGAGCGTTTCCGCGGCGGCAAGGGTGCGGGCGTCGGCCAGCGCCAGATCGTGGACCTGGCCGCCGATGTACAGCCGGGCGCGGCGCTTGTCGGCGCCGTCGCGGCGCCACGCCGCCCGCGTCCACGGATGCCGCGCCAGCACGGCGCCCTGCTGCAGGTCGAACTCGACCTCGATCCGCGACCGCGGCGGGTCCGGATCCAGCGGCATGCCGGCGCTGCGGTAGAGGCTGATGAAGCGGCCGAACCAGTCGCCCAGCCGCTCCGGGTCGTGCATGCGCAGCTTGTTCAGCGCCTCGATCGCCCGGCCCATCGCGGCGGCGTCGATCTCGCAGGGATCCTTGGCCGGCGCCAGGTCCGGGTCGGCATAGCGCACGGCCTCGTCGGCGTCGCAGATCAGGGTGTCGACGAAGTCGCCGAGCAGCTCCGCGCTGGACGGCGCGCGCAGGCCGACCGAGATGGTCATGCAGGCGTCCTCGGCGACGCCGTGGTGCGGCACGCCCGGCGGGATGTAGAGCATGTCGCCCGGCGCCAGCACCCAGTCGTGGGTCGGGACGAAGTGTTTGAGCAGGCGCAGCGGGACGTTGTCGAGATAGGTCTGGTCGGGGTTCGGCGCGGTGTCGATCATCCAGCGCCGGTGGCCCAGGCCCTGCAGCAGGAACACGTCGTACTGGTCGATGTGCGCGCCGACCGAACCGCCCGGCGCGGCGAACGAGATCATGATGTCGTCCATGCGCCAGCGCGGCAGGAAATCGAACGCGTCCAGCAGCGCGCGGATCTCCGGGTCCCACTTGTCCACGTCCTGGACCAGCAGGGTCCAGTCGTGGTGCGGCATGCCCGGGAATTCCTCCTCGGCGAACGGCCCGGTGCGCACCGACCAGGCGTCGCTGGCGCGGTCGTAGCGGGCGATCCGCGCCAGCGCGCCGTCCTCGCAGGCGAGCCCGGCCAGGTCCTCGGGCGTCACCGGCGAAACGTAGCCGGGGAACGCGTTGCGGATCAGCAGCGGCCGTTTCTGCCAGTAGTCGCGCAGGAAGATCGCCGGCGGCATGCCCAGCGGGCCGTTGCCGGCGGCGTCGATCTCGACGGGAAGCGATTTCGGTGCGGCGGCGCGTGCGCGGGTCTTCGCGCGGGTGGGGGTGCGCTTGGCCATGTCAGATCTCCTTCGCCAGGCGCTCGGCGAGGCCGGTGTAGCCGCCGGGCGTCATGTCCAGCAGGCGCTGCTTCGCGTCGGCGGGCAGGTCGAGGCCCTGGATGAAGTCGCGCATCGAATCGGCGGTGATGCCGTGGCCGCGGGTGAGCGCCTTCAGTTGTTCGTACGGGTTGGGCAGGCCGTGGCGGCGCATCACCGTCTGCACCGCTTCGGCCAGCACTTCCCACGCGGCGTCGAGGTCGGCGGCCAGGCGTTCGGGGTTGGCGCTGAGCTTGTCCAGGCCGCGCAGCAGCGCGTCGTAGCCGATCAGCGCGTGGCCGAAGGCGGTGCCCAGCGCGCGCAGCACGGTGGAGTCGGTGAGGTCGCGCTGCCAGCGGCTGATCGGCAGCTTCGCGGCGAAGTGCTCGAACAGCGCGTTGGCGATGCCGAAGTTGCCCTCGGCGTTCTCGAAATCGATCGGGTTGACCTTGTGCGGCATGGTCGAACTGCCGACTTCGCCGGCCTTCACCGCCTGCCTGAAGTAGCCCAGGGAGATGTAGCCCCAGACGTCGCGGCACAGGTCGATGCAGATGGTGTCGATGCGCTTCTGCGCGTCGCAGACCTCGGCGATGCCGTCGTGCGGCTCGATCTGGGTGGTGTAGGGCTGCCAGTCCAGGCCCAGCGATTCGACGAAGTGCCTGGAGAACGCGGCCCAGTCGACGTCGGGATACGCAGCGACGTGGGCGTTGTAGTTGCCGACCGCGCCGTTGATCTTGCCCGGCATCTGCGCGCCGGCGAGCAGTTCGCCCTGGCGCTGCAGGCGGGCGACGACGTTGGCCAGCTCCTTGCCGACGGTGGTCGGCGAGGCGGTCTGCCCGTGCGTGCGCGAGAGCATCGGCAGGCCGGCGTGCGCGTGGGCCATCGCGCGGAGCGTCTGGATCAGCGCGTCGAGCTTCGGCAGCATCACCGTCTGCCGCGCTTCGTTGAGCATCAGCGCGTAGCCGAGGTTGTTGATGTCCTCGCTGGTGCAGGCGAAGTGCACGAATTCCAGCGCCGGGGCCAGCTCGGGATCGTCCTTCAGCCGTTCCTTGATCAGGTACTCGACCGCCTTGACGTCGTGGTTGGTGGTGCGCTCGATCTCCTTCACGCGCGCGGCGTCGGCCACCGACAGGCCGTCGGCGAAGGCGCGCAGGCGCGCGGCGGCGGCCTCGGAGAACGGCGCCAGTTCGACGATGCCCGGCTCCGCGGCCAGCGCCAGCAGCCATTCCACCTCGACCTTGACCCGGGCCCGGATCAGGCCGAACTCGGAGAAGATCGGGCGCAGGGCGTCGACCTTGCCGGCATAGCGGCCGTCGAGCGGGGAGAGGGCGAGCAGGGTCGATTCGGACATGGCGGGCAGGGGGCGGGGAACCGCGGTCGGGTAGACGGGCATTGTAAACGGGGGGCGGCGTATGCTCCCGCCATTCCTCCACACCTGTTCGGGAGACCGGCGATGGCCAGGCGCAACGCGGCAGCGGAGGCGGTGCCGCCCCCGTACCGCATCGAGCACGACAGCATGGGCGAACTGCGGGTTCCCGCGGATGCGCTCTGGGGCGCGCAGACCGAGCGTGCGCGGCGCAACTTCCGCATCTCCGGGCGACCGATGCCGCGCGGCTTCATCCGCGCGCTGGGGCTGATCAAGGCCGCGGCGGCGCAGACCAACGCCAACCTCGGCCTGCTGCCCAAGACCCGCGCCGCGGCCATCCGCAAGGCCGCGCTGGAGGTCGCCGAGGGCGAGCACGACGGGCACTTCCCGGTCGACATCTTCCAGACCGGGTCCGGCACCTCCAGCAACATGAACGCGAACGAGGTGATCGCCGCGCTGGCGATGCGCGGCGGCCGCGGCCGGGTCCATCCCAACGACGATGTCAACCTCGGCCAGAGCTCCAACGACGTGGTGCCGACCGCGATCCGCGTCGCCGCCACCCTGGCGACGGTCGAGGACCTGCTGCCGGCGCTCAAGCACCTGCGTTCGACGATCGACCGCCGCGCCCGCGAGGGCCGCAAGCTGGTCAAGACCGGCCGCACCCACCTGATGGACGCGATGCCGCTGACCTTCGGCCAGGAGTTCGGCGCGTGGTCGGCGCAGCTCGAGTCGGCGCGGCAGCGGATCGAGGACACCCTCAAGCGGGTGCGCCGGCTGCCGATCGGCGGCACCGCGGTCGGGACCGGGATCAATGCCCCGGCCGGGTTCGGCAAGCGCGTGGCGCAGACCCTGTCGGTGCTGGCCGGCGCCCGCTTCGTGCCCGCCGAGGACACCTTCGAGGGCCTGGCCGCGCAGGACGACGCGGTCGAACTGTCCGGGCAGTTGAACGCACTCGCGGTGGCACTGATGAAGATCGCCAACGACCTGCGCTGGATGAATTCCGGGCCGCTGACGGGCCTGGGCGAGATCGAACTGCCGGCGCTGCAGCCGGGCTCGTCGATCATGCCGGGCAAGGTCAACCCGGTGGTCCCCGAAGCGGTGTGCATGGTCGCGGCGCAGGTGATGGGCCATCACGCCGCGATCACCATCGCCGGCCAGAGCGGCAATTTCCAGCTCAACGTGATGCTGCCGCTGATCGCGGCGGACCTGCTGGACGGCATCGGCCTGCTGTCGAACGCGATGCGCGCGCTGGCCGACGAGGCGGTGGCGGGGCTGGTGTTCCGGCCCGATCGCGTCGCCGATGCGCTGGCGCGCAACCCGATCCTGGTGACCGCGCTCAATCCGGTGATCGGCTACGAAAAGGCCGCCGCGATCGCCAAGCGGGCGTATCGCGAGCGGCGTCCGGTGTTCGAAGTGGCGCTGGAGGACAGCGGCCTGCCGGCGGACGAACTGCGGCGGCTGCTCGATCCGGCCGCGCTGACCGAGGGCGGCCTGCGCGCGGGAGCGGGCAGCGGCTGAGGCCGCCGCCCGCGGCGCACTTCACTTCTTCGCGCTGTCGCCCGCGGCCGCTTCGGCTTCCGCGGCGGTGCTGTCGGCGTGGCCGCCGTCGGCGTCATCGGTGTTCACGTGCACGCCGGGCAGATTGAGGTCGACCTTGCCGTCCTTGCCGCAGTCGTCGATGTCGCCCTGGGTCATCGAGGCGTAGGGCTTGAACTCGGGAACCGCCTCGGCGAGCCGGGTCTGGGCGTCGAGCAGCGCCGGCAGCTTCGTGCACAGCTTCACGGCCGAGGCCTTGATGCCTTCGGCGTGGTGCTCGATGCGCTTCTCGACCTCGTCGCTCTTGCCCGAGAACACGCCGGCCAGCGCTTCGGTGACCGCCTTGCCGGCCAGGTCCGCGCCCTGCAGGCCGATGTCGATGCCGGCCTCGGCGATGGCGGTGACCCCGGCGCGGTAGTCGAGGGCGAGCTTGCGCTGGGCGTCGTTCATGGCCACCGGCTTGCCGTCGATCAGGAGGTCGCCCTTGGGCGTGATCGCGGCCTTGGGCTGGCCGTCGGCGTTGAGGTCGATGTCGTTCTTCGCCAGTTCGTCGCGGGCCTTGTCGGTCGCTTCCTTGGCGGCGCGGGCGATGAAGCCGGGTTCGTCCTGCCCGCTCTTGGCGCCCGCGGCCGACGGGTCGTTCGAGCAGGCCAGCAGCGGCAGGCAGAGCAGGAGGGCGGCGGAAAGGGTGCGGATCTGGGTACGCATGGCGATGCCTCGGAAGAGGGGCGGTGGCGGGGATGTGGGGTGTCGCAGTGTGCGGCAACGGTGCCGGCGGAGGCGGGCGGGGCCGACGCCGTGGGGGCGTGGCCCGGCTCCGGAGCGACGGGCCCGGCCGCCATGGTCGGGCCCGTCGTTCGGCTCAGCCCTCGTCGCGCCAGCGGCGGAGGCGGGTGGCGAGGACGATCATCGCGATGCCGATCGCCGCGCCCAGCCAGAGGTCCAGGCTGCCGAACGCCTGCCAGCTCGTGAGCAGGTTCAATTCCGAGGCCATGCCTTCGCCGGCCTTGTGGACGAGATCGGTCGCATCGGCCGCGTGGACGAACCAGGTGCCGGGGATCAGGCTGCCCAGTCCGCGCAGGGCGACGATGTACCACAGGCTGCCGTGCGGGAAATCGGCCCCGCTGACGGCGCTGAAGATCAGGCCGGTCATGCTCAGCATCGCGCAGCCCAGCAGCGGGATCAGCACCGCCCACAGGAACGGGAAGCGTCGCGACCAGGCCGAGCACAGCATCAGCCAGCCGACGGTGGGCAGCGACCAGAGGATGCCGACCGGCAGCATGCCGAGGATCTGGCCGAGCGCATGGAAGGGCCGGATGCCGGTGAAGTACGCGCCGATGCCCGGCATGCCGTTGACCACCAGGGTCAGGCCGACCACCAGCCACAGCACGATGCCGAGCACGACCCCGACCGCGATGCCGGCGACCGGGCCGAGCACCACCGCCCAGAGGGCCTTGGACAGCACGACCTGGGCGTCGGAGATCGGCAGCGACTTCCAGAACAGCACGCTGCGGTCGCGGCGCTCGTCGTAGAGGGCGCCGAGGGCGTAGAAGAACACCACGAAGGCCATCACCAGCATCGTCAGGAAGATGCTGTTGGCGAAGATGCCGGTGGCGAGCATGCCCAGGCCCTGTCCCACCGGTTCGCCGTCGATCGAGAAGTCGTTGTGGAAGTTGCCTTCCCCCTTCGCCTTCTGGATGAAGATCGTGGCGACGATCATGCCGATGGTGAGGAACACGGTCGCGATGATGCCGGTGATGGCCGGCGCCCACACGAAACTGCGGTTTTCCCAGTATTCCCGTTTGAGCAGCAGCTTCAGCTTCTGCGCGGGGCCGAAGGCCGGGGCGGCCTGTGCCGAGGGGGCGAGGGTGGTGGCGTTCATGCGTAGGTCCCCTTCATGGTGGCGACGAACAGGTCGGCGAGGCCGGGGATCCGGGTTTCGCCGAACGCTGCCAATTGCGGCTGCGACACGCCGTCGAACAGCATCACGGTCTTGCCGAACGGAAGCGCGCGTTCGTCGATCGGCCGCAGCGCGCGCGCCTCATCGGCGCGGTCGGCGTTGACCATCACTTCGACATAGCGCTCGCCCAGGCTTTCCATGGTCGCGTCGAGCACGACCTTGCCGTCGCGGATGAACATCACGTCGGTCAGGATGTGCTCGATCTCCTCGACCTGGTGGGTGGTGATCACGATCGTCTTCTGTTCGTCGAAGTAGTCCTCCAGCAGGCGCTGGTAGAACTGCTTGCGATAGAGGATGTCCAGGCCCAGGGTCGGTTCGTCCAGCACCAGCAGCCTGGCGTCGATCGCCATCACCAGCGCCAGGTGCAACTGCACGATCATGCCCTTGGACATCTCGCGCACCCGCAGGTCGGGCTTGAGCTGGGTGTTGGCGATGAAGCGCTCGCACTTGGCCCGGTCGAAGCGGGGATGCACGCCGGCGACGAAGTCGACCGCTTCGCTGACCCGGATCCAGCGCGGCAGCACGGCCACGTCGGCGATGAAGCACACGTCGTTCATCAGCGCGTCGCGCTCGGTGCGCGGGTCGTGGCCCAGCACCTTGAGCTCGCCGTCGAACGGGATCAGGCCGAGCACGGCCTTCAGGGCGGTGGTCTTGCCGGCGCCGTTGGGGCCGATCAGGCCGACGATGCGGCCGGCGCCGATCTCGAAGTCGACGCTGTCCAGCGCGACCTTGTTCTTGTAGGCCTTGCGCAGGCCGCGGGCGGTGACGACGGCGCTCATGCGTCACCCCCGTCCACGACCGGCTTCAACAGCTCGTCCATGCGCAGGCCGAGGCGCTGGATGCGCTCGACGACCAGCGGCCATTCCTCCTGCAGGAAGCGTTCGCGCTCGCTCAAGAGCAGTTTCTTCGCGGCTTCTTCGGTGACGTACATGCCCAGTCCTCTGCGTTTTTCGACGAGCGCCTCGTCGGCCAGTTCCTGGTAGGCGCGAGACACGGTGATCGGGTTGAGTTGGTATTCGGCGGCCACCTGGCGCACCGAGGGGAGGGGGTCGCCGGGCTTGAGCAGGCCGTCGAGCATCATCGCGATGACCCGCTCCTTCAACTGGCGATAGATCGGAGCGCCGTCGCTCCACTGGATGGCGGTCATGGATCAGCTCCCGTTGCCGCGGCGCAGGCTCTGCGCGAAGGAAAAGAAGGGCAGCGCGAGGGACTCGCGGGCCAGGGCCCGGCGATGGCTGCGGCTGGGACCCGGATCGCGTTCGCCCGGGGCCTGGAGTGCGGCGTCGGCGCCGATCGATTCCTGCGCGGGCAGGCTGACGATCAGGCCGACGGTGAGCAGGCCCAGCGCGATGGCGAGGCCGCGGTACGCATGGAACAGCTTGCGGGGCATGGTCAACTCCTGTTCGTGTTGACTGGTGTTGTATTCAACTATAACACCAAGACACGAGAAGGCAAGCCCCCGCGAAACCAATCCGACCCAACTGAAGTCATACTCGGGGCCCCCCGGACCCGGAGCCCCACCATGCGCCGCCTGTTGGCCAGAAGCCTGGCCGTCGCCGCCCTGTTCGCCTTTTCCCTGCTGGCCGCCGCCGCCGCCGACGGTGGGCTGCTGGACCAGCGCTACCGCCCCCTGGCCGGCAAGACCCCGGTGCATCTGGCGACCGCCTACCGCGGCCAGGTGCTGCTGGTGGTCAACACGGCCAGCAAATGCGGCTTCACCCCGCAGTTCGAGGCCCTGGAGGCCCTGCACGCGCGCTATCGGCCGCAGGGGTTCGCCGTGCTCGGCTTCCCGTCGGGCGATTTCATGAACCAGGAATACGCCGACGAGAAGCAGATCCAGGAATTCTGCACGCTCACCTATGGCGTGAAATTCCCGATGTTCCAGAAGGTCCACGTGGTCGGGGCCGAGGCGACGCCGTTCTACAAGGCGCTGCTGGCGGCCACCGGCGAGGCGCCGAAGTGGAACTTCCACAAGTACCTGATCGGCCGCGACGGCAAGGTGATCGCCAGCTTCGGCAGCCGGACCAAGCCCGATGCGCCGGAGGTGATCGCGGCGATCGAGCGCGCGCTGCAGGCGCCCGCGCCGAAGCCGTGAACGCCGAAGCCGTGAATCCGCCGGTTCGTCCGTGTTCTTCGCATCGCTTTCCGTGAACCGCCGCCCGCCGCTCATTGCCGCCTTCGGCCGCGACCGCGACAATAGGCGTTCGGCCGCCCGTGCGCCGGGCAGGGGCCCGGCGACGGATGCGGTCGTTTCCCGGAGAGTTCGATGAGTCATCGCGTGCGCGGCGCCGCCGCATGGAAGGCGGTCCTGCCGTCCTGGATGGTCCTGCTGTGCCTGGCCTGCCCCGGGGGCATGATCGCCGCCGCGAACGCGGCCGAGAAGCCGGCCGCCAGGCCCGCCGCCGCCAAGCCTGCCGCCGCGAAGCCCGCCGCCGCGAAGCCCGCCGCCGCGAAGCCCGATGCCAGGTCGGCTGCGGAGAAGGCGCCGGACCTGTCCAGCGACCGCGCCAAGGTGAGCTACATGATCGGCGCCGACGTCGGCCGCTCGATCGCCAGCTCGGGGCCCGACATGGACTTCGCCGCGTTCGAGCGCGCCGTGCGCAACGCCTTCGACGGCGGCCAGCCGCTGCTGTCGGACGCGGAGTCCAAGACCGTCGGCACCGCGCTGATGCAGCGCATCGCCGAACGCAACGGCCGTCCCGTGCCGGGGCTGCCGCCGGGCACCCGCCCGCCGGCGGTGGCGAAGGACAAGGTCGGGCTGATGGTCGGCACCGATGTCGGCGGGTCGCTCGCGCCGATCAAGGACGAGATCGACCTGCCGGTGTTCCTGCAGGCGGTGCGCACGCTGATGGCGTCCGGCAAGCCGCTGCTGGCCGAGGCCGAGATGGACGCGATCCGCCAGGCGTTCTCCAAGCGGATGGAGGCCGAGCAGCAGCAGCGCGCCGCCACGCTGGGCCGCACCAACGCCGAGGCCGGCGCCGCCTTCCTGGCGAAGAACCGCACCGAGAAGGGCGTGATCGCGACGCCGTCCGGCCTCCAGTACCGGGTGCTGCGCCAGGGCAACGGGCCGCGTCCGCGCCCGACCGACCGGGTTCGCGTGCATTACCGCGGCACCCTGCTCGACGGCACCGTGTTCGACAGCTCGTACGATCGCGGGCAGCCGGTCGAGTTCGCCCTGAACCAGGTCATCGCGGGCTGGACCGAAGGCCTGTCGCTGATGCCGGTGGGCGCGAAGTACCGGTTCTGGATCCCCGGCGCGATCGCCTACGGTGAGCGCGGCCACCCGCCGGTGATCGGCCCGAACGCGACCTTGGTGTTCGACGTCGAACTGCTCGACATCCCCTGATCGGCGATCGCCTTGCCCATCGCCCTGCCCATCGCCACGTCCCCGGACCGAATCCCGATGCCCGATTTCCGCCCCGTCGTCCTCGCCGCGCTGACCGCCGCCGTGCTGTCCTCGCCGATGGCCGCGCGCGCCGCCGGCCCCGCCGCGGCCGCGCCCCCGACCACCGACAAGGACCGCACCAGCTACGCGATCGGCCAGAACATCGGCAAGTCGCTGAAGCCGGCCAGCGGCGACCTCGACATCGAGGTGCTCAAGCGCGCCATCGACGACGTCCTGGCCGGCCGCCCGTCGCGGATGACCGATGCCGAGGTGCAGGCCGCGCTGCAGGCGTTCTCGGCGAAGATGCAGCAGCGGCAGGTCGCCGAGTCGAAGGCGCAGGCCGAGCGCAACGCCGCCGCCGGCAAGGCCTTCCTGGCCGAAAACGGCGCCAGGCCGGGCGTCGTGACCACCGCTTCGGGCCTGCAGTACCAGGTGCTGAAGGCCGGCAGCGGCCCGAAGCCCGCCGCCGGCGCCACGGTCAAGGTGCACTACGTCGGCACCCTGCTGGACGGCACCAAGTTCGACAGTTCCTACGATCGCGGCGAGCCTGCGAGCTTCCCCCTGGGCAGCGTGATCCGCGGCTGGACCGAGGGTCTGCAACTGATGCCGGTCGGCAGCAAGTACCGGCTGTGGCTGCCGCCGGAACTGGCCTACGGCGCGCAGGGCACCCCGGGCGGCCCGATCCCTCCCGACGCCACCCTCGTCTTCGACGTGGAGCTGCTCGGCGTGCAGTGATCGCACTGCGGCGATCCGTCCGGCCTTCCGCGCCCCTTTTCCTGCACTATCCTGCGTTCCCCCGACACCCTCTGCGCCGCCACCGCGGCGAACCGCCACCCCAGGAGCCCCGTTGATGAAAGTCTCGCGCAATCTCACCCTCGCCGTCGGCATCGCGTCCTGCGCGCTCGCGCTGTCGGCGTGCAAGCCGATCGACAAGAACGCCGCCGAGGGCGGCAAGGACGCCAAGGACGCCAAGACCGCCGAGGCGGGCAAGGACGGCGCGACGCTGGACATCCCCGGCCTGCCGACCGAGAAGCAGCAGATCAGCTACTTCATCGGCATGGACATCGGCAAGTCGCTCAAGCCGATGAAGGACGACATCGACATGGCGACCCTGGAGCGCGCCATCGGCGACATGATGAGCGACAAGAAGCCGCTGCTCACCGAAGAACAGGCCCAGAAGGTCATGCAGGCGTTCGCGGTGAAGATGCAGAAGAAGCAGGAAGAGGAGATGGCGAAGAAGCAGGCCGAGATGGCCGAGCAGGGCAAGAAGAACCTCGCCGAGGGCGAGAAGTTCCTCGCCGAGAACGGCAAGAAGCCGGGCGTCACCACCACCGCTTCCGGGCTGCAGTACATGGTGATGACCATGGGCAAGGGTCCGAAGCCCAAGGCCGAGGATTCGGTGAAGGTGCACTACGTCGGCACCCTGCTGGACGGCACCAAGTTCGACAGCTCCTACGACCGCAAGGAACCGGCGCAGTTCGTGCTGAACTCGGTGGTGCAGGGCTGGACCGAGGCGCTGCAACTGATGCCGGTCGGCAGCAAGTTCAAGCTGTGGATCCCGGCCAAGCTGGGCTACGGCGAGCAGGGCACCCCGGGCGGCCCGATCCCGCCGAACGCCACCCTGGTGTTCGAGGTCGAGCTGCTCGACATCGTCAAGCCCTGATCGCACGTCCACGCCCGGGGCGTCGCCGTCGGCGATGTCCCGGGCGCATCGCGTCCGCAGTCGCAACACACACGCAACAGCAACAAGCATCCAGCGAGGCCCGCATGCGCGTCACGATCTTCGGCACCGGTTACGTCGGCCTGGTGACCGGCACCTGCCTGGCCGAGGTCGGCCACCACGTGGTCTGCGTCGACATCGACGCGGCCAAGATCGACGGCCTGCGCAACGGCGTGATCCCGATCTACGAGCCGGGCCTCGAACCGATGGTCAAGGCGAATTTCGCCGAAGGCCGGCTCGAATTCACCACCGACGCCGCCTCGGCGATCGCCCACGGCGACGTGATCTTCATCGCCGTCGGCACCCCGCCCGACGAGGACGGCAGCGCCGACCTGCAGTACGTGCTGGCGGTGGCGAAGACCATCGGCGCCCACCTGGAGCGCCCGGCGGTGGTCGTCGACAAGTCGACCGTGCCGGTCGGCACCGCCGACAAGGTGCGCGCCGCGATCGGCGCGGCCCTCGCGGCGCGTGGCGCCGACGTCGCCTGCGACGTGGTGTCCAACCCCGAATTCCTGAAGGAGGGCGCCGCGGTCGAGGACTGCATGCGCCCGGACCGCATCGTGATCGGCGCCGACAGCCCGGCCGCGATCGAGAAGCTCAAGCGCCTGTACGCGCCGTTCAACCGCAACCACGAGCGCATCGTGGTGATGGACGTGCGCTCGGCCGAGCTGACCAAGTACGCCGCCAACGCGATGCTGGCGACCAAGATCAGCTTCATGAACGAGATCGCGAACATCGCCGAGCGCGTGGGCGCGGACATCGAGATGGTGCGCCAGGGGATCGGTTCGGACCCGCGCATCGGCTGGCACTTCATCTACCCGGGCGCCGGCTACGGCGGCTCGTGCTTCCCGAAGGACGTGCAGGCGCTGGCGCGCACCGCGCAGCAGGTCGGCTACCGCGCCGAACTGCTGGACGCGGTGGAGTCGGTGAACCATCGCCAGAAGGAACACCTGTTCGAGCTGATGGTGCGCCACTACGGCGACGCCGGCGCGCTGCGCGGCAAGACCGTCGCGGTCTGGGGGCTGGCGTTCAAGCCCAACACCGACGACATGCGCGAAGCCTCCAGCCGCACCCTGCTGTCGCTGCTGTGGGACGCGGGCGCCAGGGTGCGCGCGTTCGACCCCGAAGCCGGCCACGAGGCGCGGCGGATCTTCGGCGAGCGCGACGACCTGGCGCTGTGCGAGCACGCGTCGCAGGCGCTGCAGGGCGCCGATGCGCTGGTCGTGGTCACCGAGTGGAAGCAGTTCCGCAGCCCGGACTTCGCCAAGCTCAAGGCCGCGCTGGGCGACGGCGCGGTGTTCGACGGCCGCAATCTCTACGACCCGGCCGAAGTCGAGGCCGCGGGGCTCGCGTACTACGGCATCGGGCGCGGACGCTCGATCCTGCAAGGCTGAACAGCCATGGCCGACGCCGACAAGGACCTGCAGGCGCGGGTGGTCGAACTGGAGACGCGGCTGGCGTTCCAGGAACAGGCGCAGCTCGAGCTGAGCGACGCGCTCGCCGCGCTGCGCGACGAGGCCGCGCGCAGCGCCGACCTGCTGCGGCGGGTGCTGGAAGAACTGAAAACCCACCGTGGCGACGTGATGGCCGATCCGGCCAGCGAACCGCCGCCACCGCATTACTGAGCGATCCGCCATGAGCGATTCCCTGCGCGACCAGCTTCTGGGGCTGGGATTCAAGCCCGCGCCGAAGCCCGAGAAACCTGCCCGGACGCCGCAGGCGCCGCAGCGACCCGCCGGCGGCCACCCGCGGCCGGGCCACGGCGGCAAGCCGTCGTCGCATCGCGGCGCGCCGTCGAAGGGCGGCGCCCCGCATCGCGGCGGGCACCAGAAGGGCGCGCAGGCGCAGAAGCCGCGCACGCGCGAGGAGATCGATCTCGCCAAGGCCTACGCCATCCGCGCCCAGCGCGAGAAGGAGGAGCGGATCGAGGCGGAGCGGTTGAAGCAGGAAGAAGCGCGCCTGCGCCGCGAGGCGAAGGCGAAGCTGGCCGAGTTCGTGAAGGACAAGGCGCTCAACGACGCCGAGGCCGACATCGCCCGGCATTTCCCGTACGGCGGCAAGATCAAGCGCATCTACGTCAACGCCGACCAGTTGAAGGCGCTCAACGCCGGCGAACTCGGCGTGGTCCAGCTCGACGGCCGCTACCTGCTGGTGACCGCCGCCGTGCTGGACGAGGCCGCGACGCTGTTCGCCCCCGCGGTCGCGCTCAAGGTCGATCCGGCCGCGCCGGCCGCAGACGATCCCTACGCCGATCCGAAGTACCAGGTGCCGGACGACCTGGTCTGGTGACGGGGTCGGCCACCGGCGGCCGGCACATTCAGAACAGTTCGTCGACCGGCGTGGTGAGCAGCTCGTCCACCGGGGTGTTCAGCAGGGCCTTCGTCCGCCCGGCGACGCGGCGCAGGCGCGAGACGCCGAGGTCGCGGATCAGCCGGTGCGCGGTGTGCGGCAGGGGCGAGGTCGCGATGTCGTGCGGGGAGACGTTCTTGCCGGTGACGCCGGGCAGCAGGTCGATGCCGGCGGCGGCGTAGCAATGCTGCACCATCGCCGAGCAGTACAGCGCGCCTTCCTTCGCGAGCAGGTTGTCGCGCTGGCGCAGGCGGCGGCTGTGCATCGCGAACATCGTGCCGACCAGTTCGCTCAGCGAGTAGTGGTGGAGTCCGGACAGCAGGTCGAGCGCGGCGGTCATCACCCGCTGCGTCTGTTCCGGCGCAAGTCCGAAATCGAGCACCGCGACGTTCGGGAAGGCCTCGGCGTCGCGATAGCGGCTCAGCCGGTTTTCCTGCACGCCAAGCCGCATCTGCCGGCTGCGCAGGTCGAGGTCGGATTCGATCACCCACCAGTGGCCGTCGCTGCGCTTCTCGCCGAACAGGAAGGCGTGCGACCACAGGCTGCGGTGGCCGTCGGCGGTCAGCGGCGCCTGGGCCTTGCGGATCAGCTTGCTGATCCATTCGTCGCCGGTGCACAGGCCGATCCGGCCCGGCGCGGCGTGCTTGAGCAGGAAGGCCTCGTTGCCGTTCGCCTCGCGCGCGTTCGCCCGGGCGTCGGCTGCGTCGTCGGCTGCGGCGTCGCTCATGCCCGTCGCCTCTGCGGCGCCGCGGTCGCGACCGCGGGATCGCGCATGCCGGCGATCGCGCTGCGCAGCGCGGCGGCGGTCTCGTCCGGCCGTTCCATCGGGAACAGGTGGCTGCCCTCCACCCAGCTCAGCCGCTCGCCGACCAGCGCGCGGGTCGCGGCCATGCCGACGCTGCGCACCTCGCGCGAGCGGCGTCCGCCGATGAAGGCGACCGGGATGCCCAGCCTGCGCGCCGCATCGCCCACGCGCGCGGTCGGCAGCGAGCGGTAGATCCGGAATTCGACGTCGCGGTCGAACAGCAGTTCGCGGCCGCCGCGGCCGTCGGCGGTGGTGCCGTGCGCGGCGTAGTCGCGCAGCACGCGCGGGTCCCAGCGCGCGAAGGCGGGCTTGGCCGCGTAGTGCGCGTGCGCGGCTTCGATGTCGGGCCAGTGCCGGCGACGCTGGCGGGTCGCTTCCAGCGGCATCATCCAGCGGTCGAGTCCGGTGGCGCGGCCCAGCCGGACCGCGGCGGCGCTGATCCCGGCGATGATCGGCGAGTCCAGCAGCACGATCCCGGCGACCCGCGGATGCAGGCGCTCCGCGGCGAGCAGACTCAGGTAGCCGCCCAGCGAATGCCCGACCAGCCACAGGCGTTCGCCGAGGCGGGGCAGGGCGTTGACGAACTCGACCAGTTCGTCGACCAGATAGGGCCAGCCCACGGTGGGCGGGCGCGACGGATCGTGGCCGAACCGCGGCACGCCGGTGCCGTCGAATTCCGGGGTGAGCGCTTCGAGCACCCGCCGGTACACCGGCAGCGGGAAACCGTTGGCGTGGGAGAGGACGAGGGTGTCGGGCACGAAGGTCGATGGCGGTGGGCGGGGCCCGTCATTCCGGATCGTAATCCAGATTCGCCGCCAGCCAGCGTTCGGCCTGCGCCAGCGACACGCCCTTGCGGCGGGCGTAGTCCTCGACCTGTTCCTTCGACACCCGGCCGACCACGAAATACTGGCTGCGCGGGTGGCTGAAGTAGTAGCCCGACACCGCGGCCGCCGGCAGCATCGCGAAGCTCTCGGTCAGCGACATGCCGGCGTGGCCCGGGGCGTCGAGCAGCCGGAACAGGGTGGCCTTCTCGCTGTGCTCGGGGCAGGCGGGATAGCCCGGGGCCGGGCGGATGCCGCGGTAGCCCTCGGCGATCAGCGCGTCGTTGTCGAGGGTTTCGTCGGCGGCGTAGCCCCAGAACTCGGTGCGCACGCGCTGGTGCAGGCGCTCGGCGAAGGCCTCGGCGAGGCGGTCGGCCAGGGCCTTGACCAGGATCGCGTTGTAGTCGTCGTGGTCGGCCTCGAAGCGGGCCACGTGCGGTTCGATGCCGAGCCCGGCGGTCACCGCGAACGCGCCGATCCAGTCCTGCCGGCCAGAGTCGCGCGGGGCGATGAAGTCGGCGAGGCAGAAGTCCGGCCGCTCGACCGGCTTGTCGGCCTGCTGGCGCAGGAAGTGCAGGGTGGCCTGCGGCTCCTCTCCCCCCGGGAGCGGGGTGGGGGAGCGGGACGGGGATGCTTGCGATATTGCGGATGTCGTCGACGCCGCCTTGCCCGCATCCGCCCTTCGGGCGCCTTCTCCCGGGGGGAGCAGGGAAACGATGACATCGTCGCCGACGCTGTTCGCCGGCCACAGCCCGAACACGCCCTTCGCGGTCAGCCAGCGCTCGTCGACGATCCGCTGCAGCATCGCCCGCGCGTCGCGGTACAGCTCGCGCGCCTGCGCGCCGACCACGGCGTCGTCGAGGATCGCCGGGAACTTGCCGGCCAGCTCCCAGGTGGAGAAGAACGGGGTCCAGTCGATGTACTCGACCAGTTCCGCCAGCGGGTAGTCGTCGAGCACGGTGATCCCCGGCGCGCGCGGCGCGGGCGGGACGTAGTCCTGCCAGCCGCCGTCGAACCTCTGCCCGCGCGCCTTTTCCAGCGACACCAGCCGCTTGCCGTCGCCCTTGTTGCGATGCCGCGCGCGGATCTCGGCGTAGTCGCCGTCGTTGGCGGCGACGAACGGCGTGCGCAGCTCGGGCGAGATCAGCGACTGGGCGACGCCGACGGCGCGCGAGGCGTCCTTCACCCACACCGTCGGCGCCTTGTAGTGCGGGTCGATCTTCAGCGCGGTGTGCGCGCGCGAGGTGGTGGCGCCGCCGATCAGCAGCGGGGTGGCGAACCCCTGGCGCTGCAGTTCCCGGGCGACGTGGCTCATCTCCTCCAGCGACGGCGTGATCAGGCCGGAGAGGCCGATGAGGTCGGCGTTCTCCTCCTTCGCGCGGTCGAGGATGGTCTGCGCCGGCACCATCACCCCGAGATCGACGACCTCGAAGTTGTTGCAGGCCAGCACCACGCCGACGATGTTCTTGCCGATGTCGTGGACGTCGCCTTTCACGGTCGCCATCACGATCTTGCCGTTGGAGCGGCCGGCGTCGCCGCTGCGCGCCTTCTCGGCCTCGATGTACGGCAGCAGCCAGGCCACCGCCTTCTTCATCACCCGCGCCGACTTCACCACCTGCGGCAGGAACATCTTGCCGGCGCCGAACAGGTCGCCGACCACGTTCATGCCGGCCATCAGCGGGCCTTCGATCACGTCCAGCGGCCGGGTCGCGGCGAGCCGCGCCTCCTCGGTGTCGGCCTCGATGTACTGGTCGATGCCGTGGACCAGCGCATGGCTCAGCCGTTCGTCCACCGGCCGCTCGCGCCAGCGCAGGTCCTCGACCTTCTTCTCGCCCTTCCTGCCCTTGAACCGGTCGGCGATCTCGAGCAGGCGCTCGGTGCCGTCGGCGCGGCGGTTCAGGACCACGTCCTCGACCCGTTCGCGCAGTTCCGGATCGAGGTCGTCGTACAGCGGCAGCGCGCCGGCGTTGACGATGCCCATGTCCATGCCGGCGCGGATCGCGTGGTACAGGAACACCACGTGGATGGCCTGGCGCACCGCCTCGTTGCCGCGGAAGGAGAACGACACGTTCGACACGCCGCCGGAGACGTGGCTGAGCGGGAACCGCCGCTTGAGCTCGCGGGTCGCCTCGATGAACGCGACCGCATAGCCGTCGTGCTCGGCGATGCCGGTGGCGATCGCGAACACGTTGGGGTCGAACACGATGTCCTCGGGCGGGAAGCCGATCGCCTCGGTCAGCAGCCGGTAGGCGCGGGCGCAGATTTCGACCTTGCGCTCGACCGTGTCGGCCTGGCCCTGCTCGTCGAAGGCCATCACCACCACCGCGGCGCCGTAGCGGCGCACGAGCCGGGCCTGGCGCAGGAACTCGGCCTCGCCTTCCTTCAGCGAGATCGAGTTGACGATGCCCTTGCCCTGCAGGCACTTGAGCCCGGCCTCGATCACCGAGAACTTCGAGCTGTCCACCATCACCGGGATCCGGGCGATGTCGGGCTCGGCGGCGATCAGGTGCAGGAAATCGACCATCGCCCGCTCGGAATCGAGCATGCCCTCGTCCATGTTGACGTCGAGCACCTGGGCGCCGTTCTCCACCTGCTGGCGGGCGACGGCGACGGCCTCGTCGTAGCGGTTCTCGAGGATCAGCTTCTTGAACTGCGCCGAGCCGGTGACGTTGGTGCGCTCGCCGACGTTGACGAAGTTGGTCTCGGGGGTGACGACCAGCGGTTCGAGGCCGCTGAGCCGGGTGAAGCGGGGGAGGGTCAGGTCGCTCATGCGGCGTTGGCGTCGATCTGCGCGGGCAGCGCGCGCGGCGGAAGGCCGGCCACGGCCTCGCCGATGGCGCGGATGTGCTCGGGCGTGGTGCCGCAGCAGCCGCCGACGATGTTCAGCAGCCCGGATTCGGCGAATTCGCGGAGCAGCCCGGCCATGTCCTCGGGGGTCTCGTCGTAGCCGCCGAAGGCGTTGGGCAGGCCGGCGTTCGGGTGCGCGCTGACGTGCGCGTCCGCGACCTGGGCCAGCACGTCGACGTGGGCGCGCAGCTCCTTGGCGCCGAGCGCGCAGTTCAGGCCGATCGACAGCGGCGCGGCGTGCCGCAGCGAGTACCAGAAGGCCTCGGCGGTCTGCCCGGACAGGGTGCGCCCGGAGGCGTCGGTGATCGTGCCGGAGATCATCACCGGCAGGCGCTCGCCGCGGGCCTCGAATGCTTCCTCGATCGCGAACAGCGCGGCCTTCGCGTTGAGCGTGTCGAAGATGGTCTCGACCATCAGCATGTCGGCGCCGCCGTCGATCAGGCCGTCGGCGGCCTCGCGGTAGGCGACGCGCAGTTCGTCGAAGGAGATGGCGCGGAACCCGGGACGGTTCACGTCCGGGCTGATCGACGCGGTGCGGCTGGTCGGGCCGAGCACGCCGACCACGAAGCGCGGCTGCGACGGGTCCCGGGCTTCGGCCGCGTCGCAGGCCTCGCGGGCGAGGCGCGCGCCGGCGGCGTTGAGTTCGTAGGCCAGGTGGCTCAGGCCGTAGTCGGCCAGCGAGATCGTGGTCGAGTTGAAGGTGTTGGTCTCGAGCAGGTCGGCGCCGGCGTCGAGGTAGGCGTCGTGGATGCCGCGGACGATCTCCGGGCGGGTCAGCGACAGCAGGTCGTTGTTGCCCTTCTGGTCGCGGCTGCAGCCGCAGCCGGCGCCGTGGGCGTGGTCCGCGGCGGCCTGGTCGTCGTAGCCCGCGGCGAAGCGGGCGCCGCGGTAGTCGGCCTCTTCCAGCGCGTGGCGCTGGATCATCGTGCCCATCGCGCCGTCCAGCAGCAGGATGCGTTCGCGCAGCGCGGCCTCGAGCGCGGCGACGCGTTCGGGGCGGCGCCAGGGCAGCGCGGCGTTGCGGGGCGTGCTCACGGCTTTCTCCCGATCAGGGCGATGACTTCGAAGTGCGGCGGTCGCTTTTCCCGGGTCACGGTCTCGGTGGTGGCGATCTCCAGCCCGGCCTTTTCCATGAACCGGCGCAGTTCCTTGTCGGTGAAGCCGAGGTTGACGTGGCCGTAGGCCTCGACCGCGACGCGGTGCTCGTGGCGGGCAAGGCTGCTCAGCAGCAGCCGCCCGCCTGGGCGCAGCACGCGGGCCGCCTCGGCCACCGCCACCGCCGGTCGCTCGGCGTAGGTGAGGGCGTGCATCAGCACGACCAGATCGAAATGGCCGTCCTCGAACGGCAGGGCGTGCATGTCGCCCTCGCGCACCTGCACGTGGCCGAACCGGCGCAGGCGCTCGCTCGCGGCGACGACCACGCGCGAGCTGGCGTCGACGCAGACGTATTCCTGCGAATGCGGGGCCAGCAGCTCGGCCAGCACGCCGTCGCCGGAAGCGATGTCCAGCACCCGGCCGGGGGTCAGCAGCGGCAGCGCCGAGCGCGCCAGCGCCTCCCAGGTGCGGCCGGGCGAGTAGTGCCGCTCCATGTCGCCGGCGACGCTGTCCGCCCAGTTGGCGTCGGAGGCGCGCGCGGCCAGCACGTCGGGGATGCGCTCGGCGTCCTGGCGCAGCAGGGGGTCGTCGCTGCCCTCGCGCAGGGTGCGCCAGAGCGCCCGCTGAGGCTCGTCCAGGCCGGCCTCGTCGAAGCGGTAGTAGGCGGACACGCCGGCGCGGCGGTCGCGGACCAGCCCGGCCTCCTTCAGCCGCGCCAGATGGGTCGACACCCGGGGCTGGGCCAGCCGGGTGATCGACGACAGCTCGGCGACGGTGAGTTCCTCGCGCTCGAGCAGCGCGAGCAGGCGGACGCGGGTGGCGTCCGCCAGCACTTTCAGCCGGGCCGACCAGGCTTCGAGATCCATCGTGCGGGCCTCATATCTCAATATCGCGATACAAAGATGATTGTCCGCCGCCGGGTCCGCCGGGTCAAGCCTGCGGCGCCGGCGCTGTGGTTGGACGAGGCCCGCGGCTACAATATTGGTTTCGATTTCATCGCCGAGGATGCGACCGTGGATTTTCGTTTCAGCGAAGAGCAGTTGATGATTCAGGACGTGGCCCGCCGCATCGCGCAGGAGAAGATCGCGCCGAGCGCCGAGCACCACGACCGCACCGGCGATTTCCCGGTCGAGAACATGCGGGTGCTGGGCGAGAACGGACTGATGGGGATCGAGGTCCCGGCCGAGTACGGCGGCGCCGGGATGGACCCGATCAGCTACGTGCTGGCGATGATCGAGGTCGCCGCGGCCGACGCCGCGCATTCGACCATCATGTCGGTGAACAACTCGCTGTTCTGCAACGGCATCCTCAAGTTCGGCACCGAGGCGCAGAAGCAGCTCTACGTCCGCGCGATCGCCGAGGGCCGCGAGATCGGCGCGTTCGCGCTGACCGAGCCGCAGTCCGGCTCCGACGCCACCGCGATGCGCTGTAAGGCGGTGAAGCAGGCCGACGGCACCTACGTGGTCAACGGCAAGAAGAGCTGGATCACCTCCGGTCCGGTCGCCAAGTACATCGTGCTGTTCGCGATGACCGACCCGGACAAGGGCGCGCGCGGGATCACCGCGTTCATGGTCGACACCGCCCGCGCCGGCTTCCACCGCGGCAAGACCGAGCCGAAGCTGGGCATCCGCGCCTCGGCCACCTGCGAGATCGAGTTCGCCGACTACGTGGTCCAGCCCGACGAAGTGCTGGGCCAGGAGGGCGAGGGCTTCAAGATCGCGATGGGCGTGCTCGACGCCGGCCGGATCGGCATCGCCTCGCAGGCGATCGGCATCGCCCGCGCCGCCTACGAGGCGACCCTGGCCTACGTCAAGGAGCGCAAGGCCTTCGGCGCGCCGATCGGCACCTTCCAGATGACCCAGGCCAAGCTCGCCGACATGAAGTGCAAGCTCGACGCCGCGACCCTGCTGACCCTGCGCGCGGCGTGGGCGAAGGGCGAGGCCGAGAAGACCGGCGGCCGCTTCAGCACCGAGGCCGCGGTCGCCAAGCTGACCGCCTCCGAGGCGGCGATGTGGATCGCCCACCAGGCCGTGCAGATCCACGGCGGCATGGGCTACTCGAAGGAAATGCCGCTGGAGCGCTATTTCCGCGACGCCAAGATCACCGAAATCTACGAAGGCACCAGCGAGATCCAGCGCCTGGTGATCGCCCGCAACGAGACCGGCCTGCGCTGATCCCGCGACCCTCCGACAGGACCCGCAATCCATGAGCAAGAAGACCTCCGCCCCGCGCCGCGCTGCGCGCGGGCAGGACCGTGCCGACACCGCGCTGCTCGACCCGATCTTCGCCGCGCTGCGCCGCCGCGTCGGCAGCAAGGCCGGTGACGACGCCAGCGCCTTCGCCAGCGCGTTCTACCAGCGCATGAGCGCCGACGAGCTGCCGCTGCACGGCGTCGACGGCTGGGCCGCGCTCGCCGACGATTTCCTCGCGTTCGCGAAGGTGCGCAAGCCCGGCACCGCCAGCGTGCGGCTGTTCAACCCGACCATCGCCCGCCAGGGCTGGGAGTCGCCGCACACGGTGCTGCAGATCGTCAACGACGACATGCCGTTCCTGGTCGACTCGGTGACGATGGCGCTGGCCGAGCGCGGGATCGGCGTCCACGTCCTGGGCCATCCGCTGGTGCGGATCGCGCGCGACAAGGCCGGCCGGATGACGTCGGTCGGCGAGGGCGAGATCGAGTCGATGATGCACCTGGAGATCGACCGCCAGCCGACGGCCGGCCTGGCCGAGGTCGAGGCCGCGGTGCGCGAGGTGCTCGACGACGTGCGCGCGACCGTGGTCGACTGGCCGGCGATGCGCGCGAAGATGCTGGAGATCGTGGAGGATGTCGGCCGCCGGCGGATGCCGGTCGACGAGGCCGGCCGCGCGGAGGCGCAGGCGTTCCTGCGCTGGGCCGCGGACGACCATTTCACCTTCCTGGGCTTCCGCGAATACAAGGTGCGCAAGCAGGGCGGGGTCGAAGTGCTGGCCGCGGTGCCCGGCAGCGGGCTGGGCCTGCTGCGCGGCGACGGCGGCAGCACGCCGCGTCCGCTGACCACGCTGGCCGCGCACCACATGCCGCAGTCGGGCGCCTCCGACGCGCTGATCCTCACCAAGACCAACGCGCGCTCGACCGTGCACCGCCCGGGCTACATGGACTACATCGGCGTGCTCGGATTCGACGCCGAAGGCCGCCCGGTGACCGAGCAGCGCTTCATCGGCCTGTATACCTCCGGTGCCTACACCCGCCGGCCGTGGGAAATCCCGCTGGTGCGCCAGCGCCACGACCAGGTGATGCTGGCCTCGGGGCTGGCGCCGACCGGCCACAGCGGCAAGGCGCTGCGCCACATCCTCGAGACCCTGCCGCGCGACGAGCTGTTCCAGTCGACCGGCCCCGAACTGCATCGCCTGGCCTCCGGCATCCTCGGGCTGCAGGAGCGCGTGCGCAGCCGCGCGTTCGTGCGCCACGACCGCTACGGCCGCTTCTACTCGGTGCTGGCCTACATCCCGCGCGATCGCTACAACACCGAGGTGCGCCTGCGCATCGAGGCGATGCTGCGCGACCTGCTGCACGCCGACCGCGTCGACTCCACCATCCAGCTCGGCGATTCGCCGCTCGCGCAGTTGCACATGCTGGTGCGCCCGCGCAAGGGCGAGCAGGTCGACATCGACGCCGCCCGGCTCGACGCGCGACTGTCGGAGATCGTGCGCAACTGGCAGGACGACCTGCGCGAGCAGCTCGTCCAGCGCCACGGCGAGGAGCGCGGCCTGCAGCTCGCCACCCGCTACGGCCGCGCGCTGCCGGCCGGCTACATCGAAAAGGCCTCGGCGGCGGTCGCGGCCGACGACGTCGAGCAGCTCGCCCAGCTCACGCCCGGGGACGACCTGCGGCTGAGCCTGTGCCGCGGCCCCGAGGGCGGCCTGCGCTTCAAGTTCTATCGCCTCGACGACGACATCCCGCTGTCCGACGCGCTGCCGATGATGGAGAACATGGGCCTGCGCGTGATCTCCGAGCATCCGTACCGGATCGAAGCCGGCGACACCGTCGCCTACATCCAGGACTTCGAGGTCGAGGCGACCCGCGCCGACCTCAACGTGGACGATTTCGACGAGACCTTCGAGGAGGCCTTCGGCCAGATCTGGCGCGGCAACGCCGAGAACGACGGCTTCAACCGGCTGATCCTCGCCGCGAACCTGTCCTGGAAGCAGGTCGCGATGCTGCGCGCGTACTGCAAGTACCTGCTGCAGTTGGGCGTGCCGTTCTCGCAGAGCTACGTCGAGGAGACTTTCGCGCGCTACCCGGTGCTGGCGCGGCTGCTGACCGAACTGTTCGAGGCGCGCTTCGACCCGTCCACCGGCAGCGAATCGCGGGCCCAGATCAAGGCCGGCGCCGAACGCTTCCGCGCCCAGCTCGTGGCGCTCGCCGGCGACGAGCCCGCGGTGCTGGCGGCGGTGGAGCCGGTGATCGCCGCGCGCGCGGCGAAGCGCGATGCGCAGGTCGAGGCCGCGCGCAACGCGATCACGGCCCTGCTCGATCGCGTCTCCAGCCTCGACGAGGACCGCATCCTGCGCAGCTTCGTCGGCGCGATCGAAGCCACCCTGCGCACCAACTACTACATCACCTACCGCAGCGGCCGCTACAAGGACGGCCTGCGCGCCGACGGCGGCCCGGCCGACTACCTCAGCTTCAAGTTCGACTCGTCGAAGGTGCCGGACCTGCCGAAGCCGCGGCCGTACCGCGAGATCTTCGTCTGCGGCCCGCGCGTCGAGGGCGTGCACCTGCGCTTCGGGCCGGTCGCGCGCGGCGGCCTGCGCTGGTCGGGCCGCCGCGAGGACTTCCGCACCGAGGTCCTGGGCCTGGTCAAGGCGCAGATGGTGAAGAACACCGTCATCGTGCCGGTCGGTTCCAAGGGCGGCTTCTTCTGCAAGCAGTTGCCCGATCCGGCGGCCAACCGCGACGCGTGGTTCGCCGAGGGCGTGGCCTGCTACAAGCGCTTCATCAACGGCCTGCTCGACCTCACCGACAACCTGGTCGAGGGCAAGGTCGTGCCGCCGGCCGAGGTGGTCCGCCACGACGGCGACGACCCGTACCTCGTGGTCGCGGCCGACAAGGGCACCGCGACCTTCTCCGACATCGCCAACGGCATCGCCCGCGCGCACGGCTTCTGGCTCGACGACGCGTTCGCGTCCGGCGGCTCGGTCGGCTACGACCACAAGGGCATGGGCATCACCGCGCGCGGCGCGTGGGAGTCGGTCAAGCGCCACTTCCGCGCGATGGGCCGCGACTCGCAGACCGCCGACTTCACCTGCGTCGGCATCGGCGACATGTCCGGCGACGTGTTCGGCAACGGCATGCTGCTGTCGAAGCACATCCGCCTGCTGGCCGCGTTCGACCATCGCCACATCTTCCTCGATCCGAACCCCGATGCGGCGGTGTCGTTCAGGGAACGCGAGCGCATGTTCAAGCTGCCGCGTTCGAGCTGGGACGACTACGACAAGGCGCTGATCAGCAAGGGCGGCGGCGTATTCCCGCGTTCGGCCAAGGCGATCCCGCTGTCGCCGGAGGCCCGGGCCGCGCTCGGCATCGACGGCGACGTCGCGTCGATGAGCCCGATGGCGCTGATGAACGCGATCCTCAAGGCGCCGGTGGACCTGCTGTGGAACGGCGGCATCGGCACCTACGTCAAGGCCTCGACCGAAACCAACGCCGACGTCGGCGACCGTGCCAACAACGGCCTGCGCGTCAACGGCAACGAACTGCGCTGCCGGGTGGTGGGCGAGGGCGGCAACCTCGGCCTGACCCAGCTCGGCCGGGTCGAGGCCGCGCTGCACTCGGGCGTGCTGCTCAACACCGACTTCATCGACAACTCCGCCGGCGTGGACACCTCCGACCACGAGGTGAACATCAAGATCCTGCTCAACGGCGAGGTGCAGAAGAAGCGGCTGGGCATGGCCGACCGCAACAAGCTGCTCGCGGCGATGACCGACGAAGTCGCGGCCCTGGTGCTCAACGACAACTACCGCCAGAACCAGGCGCTCAGCCTGATGCAGCGGATGAGCCTGTCCCGCCTGGGCTCCAAGCAGCACTTCATCCGCACCCTCGAGGCGCAGGGCCTGCTCGACCGCCAGATCGAGTACCTCCCCTCCGACGCGGAGATCGCCGATCGCAAGGCGCGCGGCCTCGGCCTGACCCGGCCGGAGCTGTCGGTGCTGCTGTCCTACGCCAAGCTCGTCGCCTACCAGCAACTGCTCGATTCCGACGTGCCGGAAGACCCGTACCTGTCCAAGGAACTGGTCCGCTACTTCCCGGAGCCGCTGCAGAAGAAGTACGCGAAGGCCATGGAGCAGCACCGCCTGAAGCGGGAGATCATCGCCACCGCGGTGACCAACTCCACGATCAACCGCATGGGCGCGACCTTCCTGCTGCGCATGACCGAGGACACCGGCCGCACCCCGGCCGAGGTCGCCAAGGCGTTCACCATCACCCGCGAAACGCTGGACGCGCGCGATCTGTGGGCGCAGATCGACGCCCTCGACGGCAAGGTGCCGGAGTCGGTGCAGGTCGATGCGCTGCAGACGATCTGGGCGCTGCAGCGTTCGCTGACCCGCTGGCTGCTGTCGCGGCCGGGCCCGATCCCCGGCATCACCGCCGCGGTCGAGCGCTACCACGACGGCTTCCGCGAAGTGCGCGCGGGCAAGGACATCCTGCCGGGCGCCATGCGCCCCGCCTACGACGCCTCCTTCGCCGACTGGAAGGCGAAGGGCCTGCCGGAGGCGCTGGCCATGCAGCTCGCGGCGCTGCCGTACCTCGAATGGTGCTGCGACATCATCGAGATCGCGCGCGCGCGCAAGCTCAAGGCCGTGGACGTCGCCAAGGCGCATTTCCGCCTCGGCCAGGCGCTGCAGTTGCCGTGGCTGTACCAGCAGATCGACGCGCTGCCGGTGGACGGCCGCTGGCACGCCGTCGCGCGCGGCTCGCTGCGCGACGAACTCGCGGTGCAGCAGCGCCAGCTCACCATGCAGGTGCTGGAGGCCGCCGGGTCGACCGCCGACGCCAAGCTGGCGCACTGGATCGGTCGCGACGACGCCGCGCTGCGCTTCACCCTCGGCATGCTGTCGGAACTGGCGGCGCAGAAGTCGCTGGACTACCCGACGGCGTCGGTGGCGGTGCGCCGGCTGTCGATGCTCTCGAACGCTGGCTGAGGCGCGTCCGGCGGGGCCATGTCCGGCCCGGCCGCGCATCCTCCGCACCGATGGAAAAAAGGCCGGTCGCGCAAGCGGCCGGCCTTTTCCGTGGCGTCGCAGGCGCGATCAGTAGCCGCGGGCCAGCACCACCAGGCGGTCGTAGGCGCCGTTGAAGGTGTTCTGGTCGCCCGGGAACGTGCCGGAATCGGCGAACTGCCAGAACGTGTAGTACGACCACGCATACGGCAGCGTGCCGACGGTGCTGGAATAGCGCGCCACCCACAGCGGACTGGTCGCGCTGAAATTGCCCGACGTGCCGACGCAGGTCGTCCACCAGCTATTGCTGGTGTAGATCACCGGATAGCGGCCGGTGCGGGTCTTGTAGCGGCTGCTGAACGACGAGATCCACGACGCCATGCCGCTCTTGCTCAGGCCGTAGCAGGTCGAGCCGTAGGGGTTGTATTCCATGTCCAGCGCGCCGGGCAGGGTCTTGGCGTCCGCCGACCAGCCGCCGCCGTGGTTGACGAAGTAGTCGGCCTGGGTCGCACCGGTGGTGGTGTCCGGGCGCGCGAAATGGTACGCGCCGCGGATCATCCCGACGTTGTACGAACCGTTGTACTGCTGGGCGAAATAGGGATTGGTGTAGTACGTGCCCTCGGTCGCCTTGACGTAGGCGAAGCGCGCGCCCTTGGAATAGGCGGACGACCAGTTCACGTTGCCCTGGTAACCGCTGACGTCCATGCCGGCGACCGAGCCGACCTTGGTGATCGTGCGCAGCATGCCGCCGCGCATGAACGGCTTGAACTCGTGCAGGCGGATCTGCGAGCCCATCGGATGGTCGTTGGCGACGATGTACGCGGCGACCGGCGAGGGGATCTCCGGATTGAGCTTGTCCAGCCAGTTCGCTTCGAGTCCGGGTGCGGGGTCCGCCAGGCCGGCGGCGGGGCCGACCGACTCGAACGCGGTCCGCTGGCCGGCGGGCTGGGCGGACACGATCGCGGCCGACGAGAGCGCGACGAGGGCGGCCAGCAGCGTGGTGCGCGCCGACGCGGCGGGCAGGGTGTTGCGTGACGACATGTCATTCCTCCATGAAATGGACAGGGGCCCGGGCGTCGGGGGACGCGATCCGGGCCGAGGGGTCGTGCGATGCGCGCGGCGGGATGTCGTTGCCAGAGCGGCCGCGCACCCGGAAGATAGGGGCAGACCCCGGATCGGTGTGTGACCTGGTCCCCAATACGCCCGCGTACACGAGACGATGATGCCGAAGACGCCCCGGATCGCCTTTCTCGCCAGTCCCACGCCGGATGCGCAGGGCGTGCTCGCCGCGATGCAGTCGCGGCACGGCCGCCACGCCCCGGAAGATGCGGACGTGCTCTGCGCGCTCGGCGGCGACGGCTTCATGCTGCAGACCCTCCATCGCCACGGCGACCTCGGTCGGCCGGTGTACGGCATGAAGCTGGGCACGGTCGGTTTCCTGATGAACCAGTACGGCGAGGACGACCTGCTGGCGCGCCTCGACGCCGCCGAACCCGCGGTGCTGCGGCCGCTGGAGATGCGCGCCCACACCGAATCCGGCGCGACCGTGGTGTCGCTGGCCTACAACGAGGTCTCGCTGCTGCGCCAGACCCGCCAGGCGGCGCACATCGCGATCGAACTCAGCGGCCAGACCCGGCTCGACGAACTCATCTGCGACGGCGTGATGGTGGCGACGCCCGCCGGCAGCACCGCCTACAACTATTCCGCCGGCGGCCCGATCCTGCCGCTGGGCAGCGGCGTGGTCGCGCTGACCCCGATCGCGCCGTTCCGCCCGCGGCGCTGGCGCGGCGCGCTGCTCAAGGCCGACACCGAAACGAAGTTCCGCGTGCTCGACCCGTACAAGCGCCCGGTCAGCGCCACCGCCGACTCGCACGAAGTCCGCGACGTGGTCGAAGTCGCGATCCGCGAATCCCGCGACCGCACCGTGACCCTGCTGTTCGACCCCGAGCACAATCTCGAGGAACGCATCCTCAGCGAGCAGTTCGTGGCATGATGGGGGGTGGACAACAAACAGGACTGGAGAGACATAGCTCCGCCTGTCGAGAGCACGGACGCATGTCCCCGCTTTTCAATGCATCCCGGCTTGGTTGGAGCACGACCCGGTTGGGCGTGCCATTTCGAGTGCTCACCTGCGGATCGCTGCCTCTCATGATTTTAACCTCGAAGCGTCGCGTGCTGCCCCTGTTGGTCGTCTTGCTCGGTTGCGTGCTCGCCAGTGCTGTGGCGCAGGCGCGTCCACTCCTGCAGACATTCCTGCTTCGCCCTGCATGGCAGGCGGGCAGCGCCCAAGGCTCCGATAGGACAGCCGCAGGCGGATGCGTAATCGGCGACGATGGCACGCTGCAATGCGGGCGTCGTCTGCTTTCCGCCGTCGTGCTGATGCCGCCCCAAGGTCGCTTCGTGGCGATCAGCGTCGGTGCACATCATGCATGCGCCATCCGCAGCAACGGTTCCGTGATCTGCTGGGGACAGAACGACAGCGCTCAACTGGACGCCCCTCGTGGTCTGAAAGCCGTCGCCATCTGGGCGGGCGAACGGCGAAGCTGCGCGCTTTCCGACAGCGGTGGCAAGTATTGCTGGGGCGATGCCGAAGAGCAGGGGCTGTCCGGATTCTCGTGGGCACTCGGTTCTCGGATGGAGGAATCCACCCGCGGCGCCGCGATCGCGGCAGGCGACGGGCATGCCTGTGCGCTTGATGCGGACGCGCGTCCGCAGTGCTGGGGGGATGAACGCTTGGGGCAGACGCTGGCGCCGGCCCGGCCGATGCGCGCGCTCGACGTTCGCGGCGATCAGGGCTGCGGGATCCTGTTCGACGGCGCCGTGCGCTGCTGGGGCAATGGTCCTGCGGCGCAGGGCATGCCTGAAGTCGGCACGTTCAGGTCGATCGATGTGGGGCAATTCAATGCCTGCGGTGTGCGTGCGGATGGCTCGGGCGCGTGCTGGGGATGGAACGTCAACGGGCAGGGCAACGTCCCGGTGGGCCTCTATCGCCGCATCGCCACGGGACTGAACCATAGTTGCGGCTTGCACGACGATGGCAGCGTTGCGTGCTGGGGTTACGGCGGCGATGGCCAGACTCTAGCCCCGGCCGGTGTGTTTCGCGATATCGATGTGGGAGAGCGCCACAGTTGTGCACTGCGTGCCGATGGTTCGTTGGTTTGCTGGGGACTTGGCACCGAGGGCCAGACCGCGGCGCCGGTGTCAGCCTCCGGTTACCGGAAACTCGCAGTGGGCGCCTTCCACGCGTGTGCGCTCAGGGGCGACGGCGGCATCGATTGCTGGGGGCGCAACGATCATGGGCAGGCGACTGCGCCGGCGGGCCGTTTCGTGTCGGTGGCCGCCGGGTTCTCGCATACATGCGCGGTGCGTGAGGACCGAAAAACCGTCTGCTGGGGCGATGACAGCTTCGGCCAACTCGCCGGGCGCGTCGAGTCGCGCGGTGCCGTGCGCCCGAAGACCGATACGACGCCTCCTGTCATCGACGCAGTCATCACGGGCACGCTGGGCGACAACGGTTGGTATGTGAGCGATGTCCATCTGCAGTGGGTTGTCACCGACCCCGAATCCCCGGTGCAGATCGTGGGCGGCTGCCAGGACGTCGTGCTCGCGCAGGATACATGGCAGGACGGTGCGGAATATTCCTGCTATGCCATCAGTGAAGGCAGCATCGGCCCGGCGTATCCGTCGATCCGCATCGTGACCCTGAAGCGCGATGCGACGCCGCCGCAGATCACGATGAGCGACAGCACCGCCCCGCGTCCCTCGGGATGGTACCTGTCGGATGTCGACATTCTGTTTTCCTGCTTCGATGGCGCCTCCGGCGTGCAGGTCGGGTGCCATGCGAGCCACCGCGTCACGACCGAAGGAACGACGACGCTCACGCACCAGGCCAAGGACCTGGCCGGCAATGTCGCCTCGATGACGTATGACGTGAAGCTGGACAAGACCCCGCCGGTCATCTCCGCCGTCTTGCCGACGGGGACGCTGGTGCTCAATACGCCTTTCGATACGCAACTGACCGGCAGCGATGCGGTATCGGGCATGCACTGGGCGCGTGCGGAGTGTTCGCCCATCGCGCTTGCCTTGAACAGCAGGGAGGCTTTCTGCCGCGTGTTCGACATCGCTGGAAACTTCGCACAGAAGACGAGCACATACACGACTGTCTATGCGTTCGAGGGCTTCCTGGCGCCCTTCGAGCGTTCGGATGTGTTGTACGACGTCGAAGTCGACCGCAATCTTCCTTTCACCTGGTGGGTCAGGGACGCGCTGGGCGTGTCGCTCCCCGGCAAGTCGCTCGGCTGGATCGAGCAGGGCCAGATCACGTGTCCAGACCTGCCGGTCGTCAGGATCGATTGGCGCGGCGCGTTCCAGCGCATCGGCCAGCGTGTCCTGCCGGATGGGTCGCATCGTCTGGATACTTCCATGTCCCAGTCCGCGGCGGGCAAGTGCTACATGTACACGCTTGTTCTACTCGATCAGACCAAGCACACGCGATACCTCAGGATCCGACCACGCACGATGCTGACCGGAGGTCCCCTTCGCCCGACGCCGGGCGCCTCCCCTGCACCCCAGGTCTCCGGAGCCGGTCAGGCGATCGAGGTGACTGAGGCGCCGCGGGGGCGCAAGGGGTCGCGAGGACACGGATCGCGACTTTCGCGATAGCTGCGCGCCCCGATGACGTTGCCCCGTGTCGTCGGTGTTCATCCTCCGCCGCGCACGAGGCTTGGCTGGGCTCGATCCAGGTGGCGCCGTCAGCAACGCGGCGCCGAGCATACCGTTCAGGCGAGGGCCGCCAGCGGACGGGCGGAAGGAGGCATGGCCATCCCGGCGTTTTCTCCGGAGGCGTGATCGACGGATGCGATCCGGGCGCGACGGGGGAGCGGGCCTGCCGCGGGGACATGGCGTCCTGCACGCTGCGGGCGCAACCCGGGGGGCGGACGCCGGTCCGGTCGATGCGTTCTGTCGCCGACGGTGAGACGCCGCCACGGCATACTGGCGCCATGCCCGCCGATGCCACTCCCCAGCCCCTCGTCATCGCCATCTCCTCCCGCGCGCTGTTCGACCTGGAGGAGAGCCACGCGCTGTTCGAGGCCCAGGGGGTGGACGTCTACGCGGACTTCCAGCGCAAGCGCGAGGACGAGGTGCTGGCCCCCGGGATCGCCTTCCCGCTGGTGCGCAAGCTGCTGGCGCTGAACGAGGACGCGCCGGCCGAGGCGCCGCGGGTCGAGGTCATCCTGCTGTCGCGCAATTCGTCCGACACCGGCCTGCGGGTGTTCAATTCGATCCAGCACCACGGCCTCGACATCCGCCGGGCCACCTTCACCTCGGGCGCGCCGACCTGGCCCTACGTCAAGCCGTTCGGCGCGCACCTGTTCCTGTCCGCGAACCCCGAATCGGTGCGGCGCGCGCTGGAGCACGGCATCGCCGCGGCCACGCTGCTGCCGGCGCCGCCGACGGTGCCGGCGGCCGGCGATGCGCCGTCGGAGCAGATCCGCATCGCCTTCGACGGCGACGCGGTGCTGTTCGACGACGAAGGCGAGCGAATCTCGCGCGAGGGCGGGCTGGAAGCGTTCGCGCGCCACGAGCGCGAGCGCGCGCACGAGCCGCTGTCGGGCGGGCCGTTCCGCGCCTTCCTCGACGCGCTGCACCGGCTGCAGGCGGCCTATCCGGTCGAACGCTGCCCGATCCGCACCGCGCTGGTGACCGCGCGATCCGCACCCGCGCACGAGCGGGTCATCCGCACCCTGCGCGAGTGGGGCATCCGCCTCGACGAGGCGCTGTTCCTCGGCGGGCGGCCGAAGGGCCCGTTCCTGCAGGCGTTCGGCGCCGACATCTTCTTCGACGATTCGCCGCACAACATCGACTCCGCGCGCGAACACGTCGCCGCAGGCCATGTGCCGCACGGCGTGGCCAACCGCTGAGCGTTCGCAGTCCCGGCACGCACGTCGGCATCATCCTCGCGAAAGTGCAACGTCATCCTCGCGAAAGCGAGGACCCAACCGTCGGCCGCGCTCACGCACGGGTCCCCGCTTCCGCGGGGATGACGGGACTTTTTTTCCAGCGCTCGCACTACGCGCCATCATCCTCGCGAAAGCCCACCGTCATCCTCGCGAAAGCGAGGATCCAACCATCGGCCACGATCCCGCATGTTCGCCGCCTGCGCAGGAATGACCGCCGTTCTTCACGCGCTTGAGCATCGGCATCTCAGCGTCGAACCGTTCAGCCCCATGCGCCCCACAACGACAAGGGGCCTTTCGGCCCCTTGTCGTGCTTGCGGTTTGCGGTCTGCGACGCGATCAGCGGGCGCGGCCCGCGCTTTCGCGGCTTTCCAGCGGCGCCATGCGCGACTGGTCGTTCAGCTCGAGCTGGCGCACTTCGAACGGTGCACCGTAGCCGGCCGGCAGGTGGCTGCGTTCGAACTGCAGCACCAGCATGCCGGCGCCGCGCTTCATCCACGCCGCACTGTGCGCTTCCGACACCGGGCGCAGGACGCCGTCCGGAGCCGTGGCGAACAGCGTGCCGCGCGCCTCGTAGCGGCCCTGCGACGCGGCCCGCACCGGCAGCGCCATGCGCATGGTCTTCGCGTTGAACGCGAACACGCCGTCGAAGCGGGCGGTCGGGGCGGCCACGGCGAAGGCGGTGCGCGCGTCGCGCTGGATGCCGTCGGCGTTGGCGAACACCTGCAGCTCCCACAGGCCCGGCGTGTTGCCGACCTGGTCGGGCAGCTTCACGTCGGCGGCCAGGCCGCCGGCGCCGTTCGCCTTCATCGACACCGGCCAGCTCCGGCCGTCCGGCGCGACCAGCAGGGCTTCGGCCTGCACGTTGGACGAACGCTTGCCGGTGCGGCTGAAATCGACGTCGAAGCGCAGGCGGTCGCCGGCGAGGGCATGGCTGCGGTCGACCCCGGCGCGCAGCACGTCGCTGCTGGCCGGCTCGAACACGTGGACCAGGTACTGGCCCTGCGCCTTGGGCACGCGCACGGTGTAGGTGTCCGCGCCTTCCTGCGCGTCGAGCTTGGCGATCAGGCTGCCGGCCTGCACGTCCATGCCGGCCTTCGCGAGCTGTTCGGCGGAGGCGATGCTCTGCAGTTTGGCCGCGCCGCGGCTGCCGCTGATCTGCAACTGGTCGCTACGCAGCGCGCGGGCGCCCTGCGCCGGGCTGATCCGGATCAGGCTGCCCGGGGCGGACATCTTCAGCGGCAGCCCCTTGTCGAGCTGGGCGGCATCGACCGTTTCCCAGTATTCGCGGCTCTGGGCGACGAACGGCTGCGGCGAAGCCACGGCCTGGGTGGGATCGAGCTTCCAGGAGAACGACACGGGAGCGCGTTCGACGTTCATCGTCGCCGCGGGAGCGGCGACGAGGCGCGACGGCACCTGGTCGCGGGCGACGGGGGCACGCAGCGGCTGGGCCGCCGAGGCGGCGAAGGAGGCGAGCGCGGGGACCAGGGCGATCGCGATGGCGATGGGGAGTCTCATGGCGTGGGTCCTCACTGTCCGACGTCCGTGCGGAGGATGGTGTTCAGGTTGAAGCAGGCGCGGCGGCTCTGGTTGTGCGAGAGCGGCTCCGCCCCGGCGGTGCGCGAGGTGTCGTAGAACCACACGTAGCCCGCGGCCGACTGGCTGCTGCAGTTGAGGAAGCCGTCCGAGCAGCTTGCGAGCCAGTTCTGGGTGGTCTCCAGGCCGACGTTCTCCCAGTAGCCGCCGCAGTAGCTGTCGGAATCGAACGGCGAGGAATCGACGTCGGTGCCGACCACGCTGCGGAAGGTCTTCGGCAGCGCCGGGCGGCCGCTGGTGCCGTACAGGTAGCTGCCGTTGTAGTACGACATCCAGCTCGTCTGCTGCATCCGCACCGCGTCGTTCTGGTAGCCCAGCAGCCAGCCCACCGCGGCCTCGAACACGTTGCCGTTCATCACCGCGTCGGCGAGCGGGGTGCCGGCGGACGAGGGGGCGAGGGCGTTGACGCGCACGATCCTGCTGATGATGTTCGGGTAGCGGCTGTCCCAGGTCGGGTTCGACATGATCCAGCGCATCACGTTGCCGCCGTTGGAATGGGTGATGACGATCAGGCGGTCGATGTTCTTGTTGTTGATGAACGTCGTGAGTTGCCCCGCGAGGCAGCCGGCGGCGCGGCTGTCCCACATGTACTGGGTGAAGTCGCAGTTGATGACGACGTAGTTCGCCGGATTCGGCAGGCCGGCGCGGACGGAGTCCACCATCGCGGGCTGCCAGTAGTCGTTGTAGGCGTTGGTCTGGGAGCCGGTGCCGTGGACGAAGGCCACGCCGGTCGCCGCGAACGCGCAAGGTGCCGCCAGAGCGAGCGCGAGCCCGCAGAGGTATTTACGCACGTTGATTGTCCCCTCGGATTGGGTTTCTGGTTCCATGAAGACGCGGCCTCGGGCTGCGTCGATTCCTGTTCTGCCGGCCCCCTGTCGACGGCATCGGGTCGAGAATACGGGGGCGTATTGACAGTGTCATGTCGCAATGCGGCATCCGCACGGCTGAGCGCAGCCGTTTTCCGCGCCGGGCGGACTCAGAATTCGAGGTCGAGCGCCGCGCAGAGGTAGTCGACGAACGGCCCGAGCTGCTGCAGATCCTTCGCCAGCGTGGACAGCAGTCTCGGCCCGGTCATGGTCGCGTCGTCGATTGCGCGGATCGCGACGTGGTTCTTGCGGCGCAGGTCGTCGAGGTGCGGGAAATCCGCAGGGAAGCCGCGCGGCGGGCGCACCAGCATCTCGCTGTCGTCGAGATCGAAGCGCCTGCGGAACGCCGGCGCGTGCGCCGCCGCGGCCCAACTGCCGGGATTGTCGACGATGAACTGCCGCACCCGGCGCAGGGTCTCGGGCTCGGGATGCCACAGTCCGGCGCCGATGAAGCAGTGCCCCGGCTGCAGGTGCAGGTAGAACGACGGCGCCTCGACTTCCCGGTGGCGCTCGTGGAACAGCCGCGCGCCCTGCCAGTTCTTGTACGGCGCCTTGTCGTTGCTGAAGCGGGTGTCGCGATGGATCCGGAACAGCGAACCGCCGACGGTCCTCGGATCGGAGCGGTAATGTTCGCTGACCTCGCGCAGCGGGCCCTGCAGGTCGGTCAGCAGCGCCAGGAACGGCGTGCGGACGTGCGCCTCGTAGTCCGCCTTGTGGTCCTGGAACCAGCCGCGGTCGTTGTTGCGGGCGAGCGCGCGCAGGAAGCGGAAGCTGCGGTTGGAGAAATAGGCGGTCATGCGAGATCGGCCTCCAGGGCGTCGGCCCATGCCTGGGCCTGGTCGAGCAGCGCCAGCGCGCGGCCGTCGCCGGCGTGCGCGATGCGCAGCGCGGCGAGTTCGGCGCGGTGGCCGTCGAAGGTGAGTTCGGACCCGCCGCGGTCCTCGCACAGGCGCTGGTGGCGGTAGGCGTCCCAGCGCGTGCGTTCGTCGGCGCTCAGCGTCTCCGGCCAGTTGCGGGCGCGGTAGCGGAACAGCAGCTCCGGCAGGCGCGGATCCTGGAACCCGAACGCGCGCTGCCCCAGCGCTTCCGGCGGGGTGCCGCGGACCTCGGCGAAGCGCCGCCTGTCGGCGTCCTGCAGGAAACCGTCGTAGAGCGAGCCGTCGACGTCGCCGGGCTCGAAGCGGTCGCGATCGGCGTAGACCCGGCGCAGTTTCTCGGCCAGCGCCGGGCCGGCCTCGCGCAGGCGCTGCGCGCGCGCCAGCACCAGCGCGGGATCGATGCCGAGCCGCGCGAAGTCGGCGTCGCGCAGGTGCGCCCATTCGATCAGCATCGGGCTGCGGTTGAGATGCACTTCCTTCAGCGGGATCCGGGTCTCGCCCTCGGGCAGATCGGCGATCGGCGTGTACAGCCGGTCGGCGATGGCGTCGGCGTCCAGCGCCAGCAGCGGCTCCGGGTCCTCGTGCAGGTCGAAGACGATGATCCGGTTGTCGATCCGCGGATGCCGCGCCAGCGGCGCCACCGCCGCCGAGCACAGCCGCGTCGCCGGGAAACGCTGCGAGACGTGCAGCACCGGCGTCATCGCGACGACATCGAGCAGGCGCGCGGCGAACCGCTTGTCGCGCAGTTTCAGCGCATAGTCCCACAGCCGGGGCTGCGCCTCCCTGAGCCTGCGCGCCATGCCGATCAGCGCGCGCACGTCGGACAGCGCCTCGTGCGCATCGCCCTCGCGCACGCCGTTGGCTTCGGCGAGGTGCTCCAGCTTGAACGACGGCGCGCCGTCCTCGCGCTTCGGCCAGACGATGCCGTCCGGGCGCAGCGCGTGCGCGAGCCGCATCACGTCGAGCAGGTCCCAGCGCGAATTGCCGCCGCGCCACTCGCGTTCGTAGGGGTCGTAGAAGTTGCGGAACAGGCCGTGGCGCACGAACTCGTCGTCGAAGCGCAGCGAGTTGTAGCCCAGGGTGCAGGTTTCCGGCGCCGACATCGCCTCGAAGATGCGTGCGAACGCCTCGGCCTCGTTCACGCCCTCGCGCTGCGCGTGCTGCGGGGTGATGCCGGTGATCAGGGAGGCGATCGGCGAGGGCAGCAGGTCGTCGGCCGGCTTCACCAGGAAGTCCCAGGGCGCGTCGATCTGCCGCAGTTCGGCGTCGGTGCGGATCGCGGCGAACTGCGCGATCCGCGTGCGCCGCGGGTCGGTGCCGAAGGTCTCCAGGTCGTAGAACAGGAAACTGGCCGCCACTCAGGCCTCCGTCGGCAGCGGCGACAGCGCTTCGCGCACGCGCCGGTCGAGCGCGTCCCAGTCGAGGTCGTCGAGGTCGCTGCGCCCGCGGGTGGCGTCGACCAGCAGCGCGCGCTGCGCCTGGCCGCGCTCGAACGCGGTCGCGTACGGCAGGCGCATGAACGAGACCATGGCGTAGCGCGGCACGAAGCGCCCGGGATGGCGCTCGGCGAGCAGCCGCTCGAGCTTGCGCTGGAGCAGGAAATCGGCGTCGTCGACCCGGTCGCTCATCTCGCGGTAGTTCTCAAGCGCCATCGCCTGGATCGCGGCGGCGTTGGGCTTGCGCTCGGCCTCGAACGCGGCGAACGCGGCCGCGGTGTCGACGTCGCCCTCCAGGTGCGCGGCGAGGGCGACGCAGTCCTCGAACGCGCAGTTCATGCCCTGCCCGTGGAACGGCACCATCGCGTGCGCGGCGTCGCCGACCAGCACCGCGCGGCCGTCGAGCCGCCAGCGATCGAGATAGAGCGTGGCGAGCATGCCGGTCGGGTTGGCCTCGAAGTCGCGCCGCAGGTCCGGGATCAGCGGCAGCGCGTCGGCGAAGTCGCGGGCGAACAGCGCCTCGGCGTCGGCGCCGTCGCGCACGCTGGCGAAGCTGGTCGGACCTTCGACGGGCAGGAACAGGGTGACGGTGAAGGTGCGTTCGTCGTTCGGCAGCGCGATGCACATGTAGTCGCCGCGCGGCCAGATGTGGAGCGCATTGGGTTCGATCCGGAAGCCGCCGTCGCCGGCCGGCGGGATCTCCAGCTCCTTGTAGCCGTGCGGCATGACCTCGATGCGTTCGCCCAGGTCGGACACCGCGTGCATCGCCGCGCGCAGGCTGGAGCCGGCGCCGTCGCAGCCGACCAGCGCCCGGAACGGCCGCGCGATGTCCTCGCGCTCGCCGACGAAATGGGCGATGCCGGCGTCGAAATCGACGCGTTCGAGCCGGCGGTCGAAGTGGATGTCGACCCCGGCCGCTTCCGCCGCGTTGAGCAGCACGATGTTGAGGTCGCCGCGGCTGATCGACCAGATCACTTCGCTGTCGTCGCGCCCGTAGCGCTGCAACTGCTCGCCGCCTTCGCGGAAGTGCACCATGCGCCCGCGCATCATCACCGCCTGCTGCATCACCTCGCCGTCGACGCCGGCGGCGCGCAGGGCGTTGAGTCCGCGCTCGGCGAGGGCGAGGTTGATCGAGCGGCCGCCGGCGTAGCCGTGGATGCGCGGATCGCCGCGCCGCTCGAACAGTTCGACGGTCCAGCCGCGCTGCGCGAGCAGGGTGGCGAGCAGCGCGCCGGCGAGACCCGCGCCGACGAGAGTGATGTGGCGGTCCGCGATCGCGCTCATGCTTGCCACTCCCGGACGGTGCGGACGAAGCGCAGCACGTCGGCGAAGGTGTTGTACAGCGGCGTGGGCGAGATCCGGATCACGTCCGGTTCGCGCCAGTCGCCGAGGACGCCGCGCGCGGCGAGGAACTCGAACAGGGCGCGGCCGCGGTCGCGGCCGCCGGCGACGCGCAGCGACAACTGGCAGCCGCGCTGCGCCGGGTCGGCGGGGGTGAGGATCTCCAGCGCGTCGACCAGGTGTGTGCGGATCAGCGATTCGAGATAGCCGGTCAGCCGTTCCGACTTCGCGCGCAGCGCCGGCAGGCCCGCGCGCGCGTACACGTCGAGCGAGGCGCGCAGGGGCGCGAGGCCGAGGATCGGCGGATTGCTCAACTGCCAGCCGTCGGCGCCGGGGGTCGGCACGAAATCGGGCCCCATCCGGAAGCGCGACGCTTGGTCGTGGCCCCACCAGCCGGCGAAGCGCGGACGCCCGGTGCGCGCGTGGCGCTCGTGGACGAAACAGCCGGCGACCGCGCCGGGACCGGCGTTCATGTACTTGTAGTGGCACCACACCGCGAAATCGGCGTCGTCCTCGTGCAGCGCGAGCGGCAGGTTGCCGACCGCGTGCGCGAGGTCGAAGCCGACGATGGCGCCGGCGGCATGGCCCAGACGCGCGATCGCGCGCAGGTCGAAGGCCTGGCCGGTGCGGTACTGCACGCCGGGCCACAACACCAGCGCGAGCCGGTCGCGATGCGCGGCGATGGCGCGTTCGATCGCGGCCATCGAGATCGTGCCGTCGGCGGCGTCCGGTTCGACTTCGATCAGGCCGCTGGCCGGATCGACGCCGTGGAAGCGCAACTGGGACTCGACGGCGTAGCGGTCGGACGGGAACGCGCCGGCCTCGATCAGGATCGCGTCGCGTCCCGGCGCCGGCCGGTAGAAGCTCACCATCATCAGGTGCAGGTTGGCGGTGAGCGAGTTCATCGCCACCACTTCCGCCGGCTGCGCGCCGACGACCGCCGCCAGCGCGTCGCGGACCAGCGCGTGGTACGGCATCCACGGCGCGGGCTCGCGGAAGTGGCCCTCGACCGCGTCGCGGGCCCACTTGTCCATCACCTCGTCGACGTGGCGTCGCGCGTCCTTCGGCTGGAGGCCGAGCGAGTTGCCGCAGAAGTACGCCATCTCGGCGCCGTCGTGGCGCGGGATGTGGAAGGCGTCGCGGAAGCCGCGCAGCGGGTCGGCGGCATCCTGTTCGGCGGCGAAACGGGCGGCGGTGTCGAGATCGGTCATGCGGAGGCCATCACCACGGTAGAGCGGCCTTCAGGCCGCTGCGGGAAGTGCGCGAGGTTTGCGGAAGCGGCCTGAAGGCCGCTCGACCGGGGCAATTGATGCGTCGATCGCTCACGCGAACCTCGCCATCGGCAGCCCCAGCCATTCCAGCGCGGTGCCGTGGTAGAGCCGGGCTTCCTGCGCGGGGTCGAGCCCGAGGGCGGCGATGCCGGCGCCGGGGGTCTGTTCGCCGAGCGGGAACGGGTAGTCGGTGCCCAGCATGATCCGGTCGACGCCGCAGGTGTCGATCAGGTAGCGCAGCGCGCGCGGATCGGCCACCCAGGAATCGAAGTACAGCCGCGAAAGATATTCGCGCGGATTGCGGAAGTTGTCGGTGGCGACGAGGTCCGGGCGCATGTCGAACCCGTGTTCGATGCGGCCGATGGTGTAGGGGAAGCTGCCGCCGCCGTGGGCGAGGCAGACCTTGAGCTTCGGCAGGCGTTCGAGCACGCCGCCGAAGATCAGGCAGCAGGCGGCGCGCGACTGCTCGGCGGGCATGCCGACCAGCCACGGCAGCCAGTACTTCGGCATCGACTCGCTGCCCATCATGTCCCACGGGTGGACCAGGATCGCGGCGCCGAGTTCGCTCGCCGCCTGGAAGAAATCGAACAGCTCGGGCGCGTCGAGGTTCCAGGCGTTGACGTGCGAGCCGATCTGCACCCCCTGCAGGCCGAGCTGGTCCATGCAGCGTTCCAGTTCCTGGATCGCGAGCCGCGGCGACTGCAGCGGCACGGTGCCGATGCCGGCGTAGTGGCGCGGATGCTCGCGCAGCGCCTCGGCCATGTGGTCGTTGAGCGCCTGGTGCAGATCGTGCGCGTGCTGCGGCTTCGCCCAGTAGCTGAACATCACCGGCACTGTGCTGATCACCTGCACCTGCACGCCGAAACCGGCGAATTCGTCGATGCGCAGCTTCGGGTCCCAGGTCTTGGGCCAGATTTCGCGGAAGAACTTGCCGTCCTTGTAGATGCGCGAGCGGCCGTCGTCGCCGTGGTGGATGACCGGAAAGCGGATGTCGCCGTACTTCGCGGCGAGGTCCGGCCACTGGCGGGGCAGGTAATGGGCGTGGGTGTCGATCTTCAGCACGGCGGCGCTCAGGTGATGTCGGCCTCGGAGTCCGCCGCCAGTTCGTAGCGCGACGGCCGCGGGTTGAGCGTGCCGCACTGCGTGCAGGTGCGCAGCGCGTCGTCGCGGTAGAAGCGCTCGAAGATGCGGAAGAAATCCTGTTCGATGTCGACGAGGTGGAAGAATTCCTCGTACAGCTTGTGGTTGCATTCGATGCAGAACCACATCAGCGCGTCGCGTTCGTGCGGGAGGCGCTTGCGCTCCATCACCAGCCCGATCGACCCGGGCATGCGCTGCGGCGAGTGCGGTATGCCCGGCGGCAGGTAGAAGGTCTCGCCGGCGCGGATCGGGATGTCGCGCGGCTTGCCGTCCTCCTGCACGCGCAGCACCATCTCGCCTTCGAGCTGGTGGAACCACTCCGCGCCTTCCTCGCAGTGGTAGTCGGTGCGTGCGTTCGGGCCGCCGACGATCATCACGATGAAGTCGCCGTCGACGATGCACTTGTTGCCGACCGGCGGCTTGAGCAGATGGCGGTGCTCGTCGATCCAGGCCTGCAGGTTGATGGGATCGGGCAGCATGTTCAGTCCTTCGGTGCGGCGATGCACTTCAGTTCGATCGCGATCGGGGTCGGCAGCGCGACGATGCCCAGCGTGGTGCGGCAGGGCGCGGCGGCCGGATCCGGGAAATGCTCGGCCCAGATCGCGTTGTAGGCGGCGAAGTCGCGGGCCATGTCGGTGAGGTAGACGGTCACGTCGACCAGGTCTTCCCAGCGTGCGCCGCTGGCCTCGAGCACGGTGCGGACGTTGGCGAACACCGCGCGCGCCTGGGCCTCGATGTCGTAGGCGATCAGCCGGCCCTCGGCGTCGTGGACGTTGCCCGGGATGCCGTTGCCGAGCGGATCGCGCGGGCCGATCCCCGACAGGAACAGCAGGCCGCCGACGCGGCGCGCATGCGGATAATGGCCGACCGGCTTCGGCGCGGCGTCGGCGTGGATGGCGTCGTGGCTCATTCGCAGCTCGCCAGGGCGTCGTCGGGCAGGTGCTTCGCATCGGCCACGAGCAGTACGAAGATCGGATAGGGCCATGACTCGAAGCTGGTGAAACCGCCCGAACGCAGCCCGCAACTGCTCGTCGCTTCGGGTTGGTCCGTGCCGTCGAGGCGGACGAGCCCCATCCTGAGCTTCAGGCCCTCGCCGCTGTTGGTCGAGACCTTCGCGGTCATGCCGACGCCCTTCTCCGCCTGCGCGAGGTGGATGGTCACGATCTGCGTCCCTGCCGGTTCGTCGGGGCGGGGCATGCGCCAGCCGGTGAACTTCCCGTCCTTGAACAGCGGGACCGCGCGCACGGTTTCGCCCGGATGCACGCTGATCATGTCCGGCTGCACCGCCGGCGGAAGCAGATCGAAGGTGCGCTCGTAGGGTTTTCCGTTGTCGCGGCGCAGGGTGATGCGCAGGTGTTCGCGGCAAGGCGCGGGCGAGGTCCGGCAGTAGGTGCGCAATGCCTCGAGCTGGGCGGCCTGGTCGTCCGCCGCGGCCTCGCCCGAGGGCTTGGCGGACGTGGCGGCGATCGCGGGCAGCATCGTCGGCAGGAGCAGCGCGAACGCGGCTGCCGCAAGCGATTTCGCGGAGATGTTCATGTGCAAGCCTCCGATTTCGCGGGCGATGCGAGGGCGACGGACGGCTGTCCCGCCGGTTTCCTGTCTGGGAAGGCGGACATCAGCGGTCCTCCCGGTCGCTGCGGATGCGTTCCAGCGCGGCGGCGTACTGCGGTTCGAGCTGGTCGCTGGCAGAGACGTTCAAGCCGAGGTCGTGGACCAGGCCGTCGCGGAGGGTGTAGACCCAGCCGTGCACGATGAGCTTCTGGCCGCGCGCCCAGGCGTCGCGGACGATGGTGGTCTGGCAGACGTTGGCCACCTGTTCCAGCGCGTTGAGCTCGCACAGGCGATCGTGCCGCAGCGGCGTGTCGCCGGCGTGGGCCAGCAGCGCGCCGTGTTTCTCGGCCACGTCGCCGACGTGGCGGATCCAGTTGTCGGCCAACCCGACGCGGGCGCCGGTGAGGGCGGCATGCACGCCGCCGCAGCCGTAGTGGCCGACGACCAGGATGTGCTCGACCTTCAGCACGTCCACCGCGAACTGGATGACCGACAGGCAGTTGAGGTCGGTGTGGACGACGACGTTGGCGATGTTGCGGTGGACGAACACCTCGCCCGGCGCCAGGTCGACGACCTGGTTCGCCGGCACGCGCGAGTCCGAGCAGCCGATCCAGAGGTATTTCGGCGCCTGCTGCCGCGACAGCCGGTCGAAGAAGCCCGGGTCTTCGCGGCTGACCCGCGCGGCCCATTCGGCGTTGTTGCGCAGCAGATCCTGCAGCGGTGGACTCACGTGTGTACTCCGGTCACAGGGCGATGCCCACGTTGCGGGCCTCGGTGAAGAAACGCATGGCGTCGAGCCCGCCTTCGCGGCCGAGACCGGACCGGCCCATGCCGCCGAACGGCGTGCGCAGGTCGCGCATGAGCCAGGTGTTGATCCAGACCATGCCGGTCCGCAGCTCGGCGGCGAAGCGATGCGCGCGGCGCAGGTCGCGGGTCCAGACCGAGGCGCTCAGGCCGTACTCGGAGGCGTTGGCCAGCGCCAGCGCCTGGTCGTCGCCGTCGAAGGGCTGCAGCGTGACCACCGGCCCGAAGATTTCCTCGCGGTTGGTCGCGGTGTCCGGTCCCAGGCCTTCGAGCACGGTCGGTTCGACGAACCAGCCGGGCCGGTCGAGGGCATGGCCGCCGCACAGCACGTGCGCGCCTTCCCCGCGTGCGCGGGCCAGCGCGGCCACGACCTTGTCGAAGTGCGCCTGCGAGACCAGCGGGCCCATGCGCGCGTCCGGATCCATCGGGTCGCCGACGCGCAGCGCCGCGACGCGCGCGACGAAGGCTTCGCGGAATTCGGCGAGGATGGTGCGTTCGACCAGCAGCCGCGAGCCGCAGAGGCAGATCTGGCCGCTGTTCTGGAACGCCGAGCGCACGATGACGTCGAGCTGGTCGCGCCAGTCGCTGTCGGCGAACACGAGGGTCGGGTTCTTGCCGCCGAGTTCGAGCGAGACCTTCTTCAGGCGTTCCGCGGCGAGCACCGCGATCCGGCGGCCGACGGCGGTGCTGCCGGTGAACGACACCGCGGCGATGTCCGGATCGGTCACCAGCGCTTCGCCGACCTCCGGCCCGCTGCCGTGGACGATGTTGAGCGCGCCAGGCGGCAGGCCGGCCCCGGCGGCGAGTTCGCCCAGCATCGCCGCCGTCGCCGGGGTGATCTCCGACGGCTTGGCGACGACCGCATTGCCTGCGGCCAGCGCCGGCGCGATCTTCCAGGTGAACAGGTACAGCGGCAGGTTCCACGGCGAGATCGTCGCCACCGCGCCCAGCGGCTGGCGCAGGGTGTAGTTCAGGCCGGCCTGGCCGTGGTGCGATTCGCTGGCGAACTGGGTCGCGGCGTGCGCGAAGAACCGCAGGTTGGCGATCGCGCGCGGGATCTCAATGTCGCGGGCGAGCGCGAACGGCTTGCCGCCGTCGATGGCCTCGGCGTGGGCGAAATCGTCCAGCCGCGCCTCGATCGCATCGGCCAGGCGTTCCAGGCAGCGGGCGCGTTCGCCGGTCGGCAGCGCGGCCCAGCCGGGGAAGGCGCGCCGCGCCGCGGCGACGGCGTCGGCGGCGTCGGCGGCGTCGCCCGCGGCCACCTGCGCATACGCATGCGCACGGGCCGGGTCGAACACGTCGAGCGTGCGTCCGCTGCGCGCGGGGCGCATGTCGCCGCCGATCAGGTGAAGGAAGGTGCGCATGGCGACAAGCTTACCGGCAACGCTCCCATCCGTGTCCGGCGACGTGGCGGTCGTGCGTTTTCCCCCGGTGACGCCCCGGCCCTGCCGGGTGCGATTCCACCGGTCCCATGGAGTGTTCTCGACATGAAATCACGGAACGTCGCCTGTCTTGCCGTCATCCTCGCGCTCTCGCCCTGCATCGTGCAGGCCCATGGCGACGCGTGCGCCAATCCCTTCCAGACCTCGGGTTCGATCGCGATCCCGGTCAACTACAGCGGGGTGACCGCACAGTTCGCCGTGCCCGCCGGTTACCGGCTGCAGATCGAACAGGGGAGCGCGAACATGCGCCTGCCCCTGAACACCGATCGCGCCGACTTCCAGATCGGCACCACCGTGGGCGGCAACTACGCGGTCCACAATCTCGACGTGGCCGAGGGCTTTGCGGCGTCCGATCGCAAGGCGTTCGGGCCGGTGACGCTGTATGCGGACAAGGGCAGCATCGTGCGGATCTTCATCTCGCGGATCGCCACGAACTCCCCGGCGGGCAGCGCGACCTGGGCCGTGACCGGTTGCCTCTATCCGGCCTGACAGGGCCGTCGGGCCCGTCTCCGTCCGACCCGCAACCGGCTCAGCGCTGGCAGCGCGGGCAGAGGTAGAGCCGGCGCGTGCCGACCTCGCGCCGCACGATGGCGGCGCCGCAGGCCGGGCAGGGCAGGCCCTCGCGATCGAACACCTCGAAGCGGAAGCCCTCCGGGGTGTCGGTCAGGTAGTCGGCGCGCATGCCGCCCGCCGGCGCGATGCCGCGCGTGGCGTAGCTGCGGCGCGGGATCGCCAGCAGTTCGTGCGCCAGCGCGCGGCGCTCGGCGGGGTCGAGGTCCCGCGGGCGGCGTTCAGGCAGCAGGCGCGCGGCGAACAGCACTTCCGAGCGCAGGTAGTTGCCCATGCCGGCGAGGAACGCCTGGTCGAGCAGCAGCGCCCCGAGCGCACGGCCGCGGAAGCGCGGATCGTCCAGCCGCGCCTCGACCGCGGCGGCGGTCAGCGCGGGATCGAGCACGTCGGGGCCCAGCTTCGAGAGGAACGGATGCCGCGGCAGGTCGGCGGTGCGCCACATCGCCACGTCCGACGCCGAATACAGCAGGATCGCGCGCGTGTCCGTCTCCAGCGCCACCCGCAGCGAGCGCGCGGAGTCCGGCCGTTCGCCGGCGGCGGCGATCTTCCACACGCCGTACAACTGGTTGTGGCTGTACAGCGTCCAGCCGTGGTCGAACTGCGTCAGCAGCGCCTTGCCGTGCGGCACGATCGCTTCGATCCGCCGCTCGCGCAGGCGCTTCTCGTGCGGTTTGAGCGCGGGGAACGCGAACCAGGCGGTGCGCAGCGGCGCACCGACCACCGCCTCGGCGAGGCGATCCGCGGCGCGTCGGATTTCGGGACCTTCGGGCACGTGTCTGTCGTCTCCGGATGCGGAAGGCGAGGCTCAGGGCGGATTGGGCGGGACCGACTGCGGCTCGTGGTACTCGAAGCCGATGTGGCGGTCGTTGATCCAAGCGATCCGCGCCGAGACCGGCACCGCGGGGCCTGGGCCCTGGAAGAACAGCAGGCGCGAGACGTTGCCCACCCGCAGCAGGCAGCCCGCGGGGCGGAACACGCCGCAGCCGCCTTCGGACATGTCGAGCACGTCCGCGGCCCAGGCGAATTCGCCGTAGACGATCATCACCTGGCTGGCGAACGGCACCCGGTCGGCGTTGCGGCGTTCCCTGGCGAGGTGGGCTTCCATGCGGCGGCTCCGGTGTGCGTGGGTCCTGGTCCTAGGCTGCCGCAGTCGGCCGGCCGTCGCAACCCGCGGCGAGGACCCCTCGCCGGGGCCGGCGCGCAGCGACCGCGCCGGCGCGTGTCCACGCCTGCGTCCCGCGGCGCGCACGCCGGCAGGCGGCCTCAGTCGGGGAGCGCCTGCGGCTCGAGGTATTCGAAGCCGACGTGCTGGTCGTCGGCCCAGACCACGCGGGCCTCGGCGCTGAACACGTGGCGCTCGTCGATCATCAGGTACAGCCGCACTTCGGTGGCGATCGGCAGCGACCAGTCGTGCGGGCGGGTCACGCGGCAGCCGTTCGCGGACACATTGTCGATGTGGCCGACGAAGCCATCGGCATCGCGTGCGATCAGCACCAGGCAGTCGTAGTCCTGGCGCGGCGAGCGGCGGCGTTCTTCGTGCGACATCGGGGCGGGCCTGGCGAGTATCCGTGGAGGATAGCGCGTCCGTCGTCGCGGCAGGCGTCGCGGCTCAGATCGACTGCAGGCGTCCGCCGTCGACCGCGAGGCTGACGCCGTTGACGTAGCCGGCGGCGGGCGCGCACAGGAACGCGATCGCCGCGGCGATTTCCGCAGGCCTGGCGAAACGCCCGGCCGGCACGCCGGCGCGCATGGCCGCGGCGACGGCGTCTTCGTCCTGGCCGCCGGCGCGGGCGCGATCGGCGAGGATCTGGGTGAGGCGCCCGGTTTCGGTGTAGCCCGGCAGCACGTTGTTGACGGTGATGCCGTCGCCCGCGACCTCGCGCGACAGGGTCTTCGCCCACGACGCCACCGCGCCGCGGACGGTGTTGGACACGCCGAGGTTGGGGATCGGCTCGTAGACCGAGGTCGAGATCACGTTGACGATGCGGCCCCAGCGGGCCGCGCGCATGCCCGGCAGCACCGCCTGCGCCAGCGCCTGGTTGGCGAGCAGGTGGCGGCGGAAGGTGTCGAGGAAGGCGGTGTCGTCCGCGGCGTGCACCGGGCCGCCGGCGGGACCGGCGGTGTTGTTCACGAGCACGTGGATCGGGCGCGTGGCGACGCGGGCCGCGACCGCGGCGCGCAGGCCGTCGGTGTCGGCGACGTCGGCCGCGAGCAGATCGTGGCGCTGCGCGCCGGTGCGCGGCAGTTCGGCGACCACCGCCCGCAGCGCGCCTTCGCGCCGCGACAGCACGGTGACGTCGGCGCCGAGCAGCGCCAGTTCCTGCGCCGCCGCCCGGCCGATGCCTTCGGACGCGCCGCACACGAGGGCATGCCTGCCGGTGAGATCGAGATCCATGAAGCGTCCTCCGGGTGCGACCGGGCCTGCGCCCGGGTCGGAATCACCAGTGTGCCATCGCGCGCTGGACCAGCCAGATCACCGCGAGGTGCAGCGGGTAGTAGACGTAGAACGCCAGCCGCAGGCGCGGCAGGCGCAGCTTGAGCCGCGGCAACAGCCACAGCACCGGCAGCGCGGCCAGCGACCACCAGACGCCGTTGACCGCGTACAGCCCGGCGCAGCCGAGCAGGGCGACGCCGGCCGCGGTCCACGACGGCCGCCGCGCGTAGAACCACACGGCGATGCCGAACAGCGCGCCGGGCCAGAAATATTCCGCCGCCATGCCGCCGACGAGGAACACGACCGCCGCGCCGGCCCAGCCGCGGACGCCGCCGATCTCGATCAGCCAGATGCAGCCGACGATCGACGCCAGCAGGAACAGGATGTTCAGCGGCCACAGGGTGTCGCGGTAGGTGGCGCCGATCGCGAGGAAGATCGGGGTGGTGATCGTGCCGAAATACAGCAGGCGGCCGAGCGTGCGCCGGTACAGGCCGCGTTCGCGCGCCTGCGGGCGGGCGAGGTTCACGGCCAGCACCGCGGTGAACATCGGCATCACCAGCCGGCCGAGGTCGAACATCCAGGGCTGGCCGGCCCCGAGCAGGTACTTGTTGACGTGGTCGAGCGTCATCAGCACCAGCGCGACCCACTTGACCAGTTCCAGCGAACCGTCGGCGATCGCCAGCGGCGGCGGCGACAGGCGCGGGCGCGGGAGGCTGTCGGCCTGCACGGAGGAAGCGGTCATGGGGCGCGGGGCTGCGTCGTCTCGGGAGCGCTACTGTAGCGTGCCGGGCGCGGGCCTGTCCGGCGGTGTCCGTCCGCCGCGCTCACGGCCCGTGCGGCGACGCCGACGGATCGCGGGCGCGCATCAGCGCCGCGACGGCCTGCGCGTCCGCATCGTCGCGGGCGGCGAGATCGTCGGCCACCGCGCGACGGTTCGCCGGCGGGTGGTTCTGGCTCAGCTTGAACTTCAGGTCGATGCGGGTCGGCACGAAACGGAAGCCGGCGATGCCGCGCAGTTGGCCGCGGTGATCGTCGCGGGCCATGTCGAAGCGCCAGTCGCGTCCGACCCCGGCCTCGAAGCGCCGGCTCAGGCGGTCGACGAGATCGCCGAGCGCCTCGCCGTCGTCGAACACCTCCGGGACGCCGTGCAGGTGCGCGATCGCGTAGTTCCAGGTCGGCACCCGCGCCGCCGTTTCCTTGTCCGGATAGACCGCCGGCGAGACGTAGGCATGCGGCCCGTGGACGATCATCAGCATGCGCCCGGCATGGCCGACCTGCGGATTGGGCCGCGCCCAGTGGCCTTCGATCAGGACCCGGTCGCCGTCGCGCCGGTACAGCACCGGCAGGTGACTGGCGAAGGGCGCGTCGCCGTCGACACTGACCAGGGTGACGAACGGCGCGGCGTCGATCAGCGCGTCGAGCGCGGTGAGGTCGGTTTCGGCGAAGGCGCGGGGGAGGTACATCCCGGCGCCGCGCTCAGGCCCGTCCGCCGAGCCGGGTGACCATGCGTTCGCGCAGCGCCGCGTCGTCGTCGGCCTGCGGCGGGGCGACTTCCGCGAGCGAGAAGCCGCGTTCCAGCGCGTCGTCCTCGTCGAGGCCCTCGAACGCGACGAACTCGGCGTCCATCAGCGCCGCGCGCGCGCTGTCCTCGCTGTCGTAGACCAGGGTGTTGCCGTCGCTGTCGAAGACCTCGGCGGTGCCGGCCTCGCGCAGGCGCAGGCGCGCCCACACCAGCGTGCGCCCGAGGCTCGCCAGCCACCACTCGGTGGCGACGATCGGGCTGCGCGCGTCGGCGGCGCTCACGGGAAGGCCTCCGACCACAGCCAGAGCAGCCCGGCCGCGGCCAGGCCGAGCAGGATCGTGTAGAGCGAGACCCGGGCCGGCGTCGCCAGGCCGTCGAGATTGCGGTCGCCGGCGCTGCGGTAGCCGCCGCGCAGCACCCACCACAGCGCGGCCGGGTTGGCGAACGCGGCTTCGCCGAGGCTCGCATGCAACTGCGGGTGGCGGTCGCGCAGATGGACCAGGGTCAGCGGCCAGAAGATCAGCAGCGCGCAGAAGCCGGCGATCGCGACGGCGACGAAGAGCAGGGCGAGGAACAGGATCATGCAGTGGCGTCTCCGGCATCGGGGTCGCGGCGATATTCGCCGATGACGTCGATCGTGCCGACGATCGCGTCGTTGAGGGCATCGAGGTCTTCCGCCGGCACCCACCATTCGGTGTGGTGCGCGCCGCCGACCTTCTGCACCGGGTAGCGGTCCATGAAGGCCTTCGGTACGCGGAAGCGGGTCACGTAGCCGACGCCGCTGTCGCGGATGTTCCAGCGGACGGCGATTTCGCGCGCGTAGCGCTCGTTCGTGACCGGGTAGAAGATCGGCTGTTCGAGCAGGCGCGGGGGCCAGCGGCGGGAACCGCTCGCCTCCACCAGCGCCAGTTCGCGCGGGCCCGTCGGCCGGTACAGCACGACGCAGTCGCCGTCGATCTCGACCTGGTCCATGGCGCCGATCATCGCGCAGCGGCCATCAGAACTCGGCCGAGCCCGGGGCGCGCGGGAACGGGATCGCGTCGCGGATGTTGGCCAGGCCGCAGACGTACACCACCAGGCGCTCGAAGCCGAGGCCGAAGCCGGCGTGCGGCACGGTGCCGTAGCGGCGGAAGTCGCGGTACCAGCCGTAGTGCGCCGGCTCGAGCCCGAATTGGCGGATGCGCGCGTCGAGCACGTCGAGGCGCTCCTCGCGCTGCGAGCCGCCGATGATCTCGCCGATGCCCGGCGCCAGCACGTCCATCGCGGCCACGGTTTTCCCGTCGTCGTTCAGGCGCATGTAGAACGCCTTGATGTGCTCGGGGTAGTTCATCACCACGACCGGGCGGCCGACGTGGCTCTCCGTCAGCCAGCGCTCGTGCTCGGTCTGCAGGTCCAGGCCCCATTCGACCGGGAACTCGAACTTCTGTTTGCTGGCCTGCAGCAGCTTCACCGCCTCGGTGTAGTCGATGCGCTCGAACGGCGCGTCGACGAAGGTCTCCAGCCGGGTGACGGCGTCCTTCTGCACGCGTTCGGCGATGAAGGCCATGTCGTCGGCGCGCTCGGTCAGCACCGCGCGGAACAGGTACTTCAGGAACTGCTCGGCCAGGGTCGCGTCGTCGTCGAGGTCGGCGAAGGCGATCTCCGGCTCGATCATCCAGAACTCGGCGAGATGGCGCGTGGTGTGGCTGTTCTCGGCGCGGAAGGTCGGGCCGAAGGTGTAGACCTTGCTGAGCGCGAGGCAGTAGCCCTCGACGTTCAACTGGCCGGAGACGGTCAGGAACGCTTCCTTGCCGAAGAAGTCCTTGCTGAAGTCGATGCCGCCGTCGGCGGTGCGCGGCAGGTTCAGCATGTCCAGGGTGGAGATGCGGAACATCTGGCCGGCGCCCTCGGCGTCGGAGGTCGAGATGATCGGGGTGTTGACCCAGTAGAAGCCTTGCTCGTGGAAGAAGCGGTGGATCGCCTGGGCAAGACAGTGGCGGATGCGGGTGACCGCGCCGAACAGGTTGGTGCGCGGGCGCAGGTGGGCGACCTCGCGCAGGAATTCCAGCGAATGCGCCTTGGGCTGGATCGGGTAGGTCTCGGGATCCTCGACCCAGCCGACGACCTCGATCGCCGACGCCTGCAGCTCGACGCTCTGGCCCTTGCCCTGCGAGGCCGCCAGCGTGCCGGTGGCGACCACGGCGCAGCCGGCCGACAGCCGCTTCACCTCGGACTCGAAATTCGGCAGGGCGGCGGTGGCCACGACCTGGATCGGCGCGAAGCACGAGCCGTCGCTGACCTGGACGAAACTCAGGGCGGTGGAATCGCGCCGGGTCCGCACCCAGCCCCGGATCGTGACCGTGCTGCCGATGCCGGGGGTCCCGGCCAGCGCGTCCCGGATGCTCGTCGCCTCGACTGCACTGAAAGCCATGCCTTGAATTCCTGCGCCGCAGCGCCGATGTGTGGGAGGTCGCCAAGTTTAACTGACGCTACAATCCCCGCCATGGCCATCTCCCTCGCTCCCGCCGCCCTCGACCGCATCCGCGGCTACCTCGCCGCCGACCCCGCCGCGCTCGGCCTCCGCTTCGGCGTCCGCCGCACCGGCTGCTCCGGCTGGGGCTACGCGGTCGACCTGGCCCGCGACCGTCGCGACGGCGACGTGGTCAGCGAGCAGGACGGCATCCGGATCTTCGTGGACGCCTACAGCCTGCCGATGGTCGACGGCACCGAGATCGACTTCCTGAAGCAGGGGCTGAACGAGCAGTTCGTGTTCCGCAACCCCAACGTGGCCGGGGAATGCGGCTGCGGGTCCAGTTTCACCACCGACGCCGACCGCGCGGCCTGAGCCCGCGTCCGGACGTCCAGGAGGTTCACTCCGGGGCCCGTTCGACCCGGTCGCGACCGCTGCGCTTGGCCGCGTACAGCGCCGCATCCGCCCGTGCCACGACCTCCGCGCCGCGCTCGCCGGTTCGGCCCCGGGCCAGGCCGATGCTGACCGTCACCGGCAGCGCCATCGACGACAGGCGCACGGTCTGGCACAGGTGCCGGCAGGCCAGTTCGGCCTGATCGACGGTCGCGCCGGGCAGCAGCCAGACGAATTCCTCCCCGCCGATCCGCGCCACCAGCCCGCGTCCGCCGCCGGCGTCGCGCAGGTTCGCGGCCAGTTCGACCAGCACCCGGTCGCCGATGGCGTGGCCGTGGGTGTCGTTGACGACCTTGAAGTGGTCGATGTCCAGCACCGCCACGCAGGCGCCCTCGGGCCGCTGCAGCGCGGCGTCCAGCGCCGCGCCGAAGGCGCGACGGTTGGGCAGCCCGGTCAGAGGGTCGGTGCGGGTCTGTTCGACCAGCACGGCGTTGGCGTCCTCGAGTTGCGCCTGGTAGGCGTGCAGTTGCTGCTCGTACCAGGTCCGGTCTTCGAGCTGCAATTGCAGCGCGCGGCTGGTGCGGCGCAGTTCGAGCAGCTTGGACACCTGCCGCGAGAGCGCGTCCAGCGCATCCTGCTGGTGCGCCGACAGTTGCCTGGGCTGGTGGTCCAGCACGCACAGCGTGCCCAGCGCCAGGCCTTCGGCATCCACCAGCGGCGCGCCGGCGTAGAACCGGATGTGCGGCTCTCCCTGCACCAGCGGGTTGTCGTGGAAGCGGATGTCCTCGAGCGCGTCGGGCACGACCATGACCCGGTCGGGATCGAGGATGGCGTGGGCGCAGAACGCACTGTCGCGCGCGGATTCGACCGAGGTCAGTCCGAGCCTCGCCTTGAACCACTGCCGGTCGCGGTCGATCAGGCTGATCGACGCCATCGGCATGCCGCAGATCGCCGATGCGATCCGGACCAGATCGTCGAAGGTGTCCTCGGGCGGTGTGTCCAGGATCCGAAGGTTGTGCAGCGCGGCCAGGCGGGCGGCTTCGTTTTCGGGCTTTTCGGGCTTGATCATCTCTGGCGGGATCAGCGGACCCGGGCGCCGACCATGACGGCAGGCAGGGGGAGGGGGTCGGAGGCCGGACTATACTCGGGCCTTTCGTGCCGAGGATGAACCATGTTCCGACTCTCCGCTTTCGCCCTGCGGGGGCTGTCGCCGGTGCTGTTGGTGACCCTGTTGGTGGCCCTGGTGCTGGGCGCGGGGCCGCTGCGCGCCGCCGACGACGCCGGCACGCGCCTGAACGCGTTCTTCGCCGCCGAGTGGGAGCGCGGCCTGCGCGAAAGTCCCGAGTCCGCGTCGTTCGACGGCGACCTGCGCTTCAACGACCGCTGGACCGACCTCGGCCTGCCCGCCATCGAAGCGCGCCAGGCCGCCGACCGCAAGGCGCTGGAGACCCTGCTGGGGTTCGACCGCGCGGCGCTGTCGCCGGCGGACCAGCTCAACTACGACACCTACCGCTGGCAGCTCGAACAGTCGGTCGCCCGGCAGAAGTTCCGCGAATACCTGCAGCCGGTCTCGCACCAGGGCGGCGTGCAGACCCTGGACGGCGTGTCCGAGGCGCTGAATTTCGCCGGCGCCAAGGACTACCGCGACTGGCTGGCGCGGATGCAGGCGGTGCCGACGGTGATCGAGCAGACGACCGCGCTGATGCGCGAGGGCATCAAGGCCCGCAACCTGCCGCCGCGGGTGCTGATGCAGCGCGTGCCCGGGCAGATCGCGGCGCAGGTCGTCGACGATCCGGCGAAGAGCCCGTTCTACCGGCCGTTCGAGACCATGCCGGCATCGATCCCGGCCGCCGAGCAGGACGCCCTGCGCGCCGAGGCCCGGCGCACGATCGCCGAGCGCATCGTGCCGGCGTACCGCCGCTTCCAGGCGTTCTTCGAGCGGGACTACCTGCCGAAGACCCGCGCCAGCATCGCCGCCACCGCGCTGCCGGACGGCAAGGCCTATTACGACTTCCTCGCCGGCTACTACACGACGACGAATCTCACCGCCGAGCAGATCCACGCGATCGGCCTGAGGGAAGTGGCGCGGATCCGCGGCGAGATGGAGAAGATCAAGGCCGAGGTCGGCTTCCAGGGCTCGATGGCCGAGTTCTTCACCTTCCTGCGCACCGATCCGCGGTTCTTCGAGAAGACCCCCGAGGCCTTGCTCGAGCGCTACCGCGCCACCGCCAAGCGCATCGACCCGGAGCTGGTGAAGGTGTTCCGCACGATCCCGCGGCAACCGTACGGCGTGCGCCCGATCCCCGACAACATCGCGCCGGACACCACCACCGCCTACTACCAGCAGGGGGCCAGCGACGGCAGCCGCGCCGGGTTCTACTACGTCAACCTCTACAAGCCTGAAACGCGGCCGACGTGGGAGATGATCCCGTTGACCCTGCACGAGTCCGTGCCCGGCCACCACTTCCAGTTCGCGCGCGGACTGGAACTGCCGGACGCGCCGATGTTCCGCCGCACCGCGTACTTCGTCGCCTACGGCGAGGGCTGGGGCCTGTACGCCGAGCAGCTCGGCTACGAGATGGGGCTGTACCAGGATCCCTACGACCGCATGGGCCAGCTCGCCTACGAAATGTGGCGCGCGGTGCGGCTGGTCGTGGACACCGGCATGCACGCCAAGGGCTGGACCCGCGAACAGGCGATCGCCTACTTCAAGGACAACAGCCCGAAGACCGACCAGGACATCGTCAACGAGATCGATCGCTACATCGGCACGCCGGGCCAGGCGCTGGCGTACAAGATCGGCCAGTTGAAGATTTCCGAGCTGCGCGCGAAGGCCGCGCGCGAGCTGGGGCCGAAGTTCGACCTGCGCGACTACAACGACGCCGTGCTGGAAACCGGCTCGGTGCCGCTGGAGACGCTGGAGAAGCACATCGACGCCTGGATCGACGCCCGGCGCTGAGCTTCGCCGCGCAGGGGGTCGCCGCCGCGCAAAGCGGATGGGACACGGCAGAGCGGCCTTCAGGCCGCTGCGTGGAGCGGGTCTGGGCCGGTAGAGCGGCCTTCAGGCCGCTGTGCTTGGATCGATGGCAGCGGCCTGAAGGCCGCTCTGCCGAAACAATCGGGCAATCAAGGGCTTTCGCCCGTCACTTCACCGGGGTCAGCACCAGGTCCTGGAAGTCGAAGCTGAAATCGGTGTTCGGCGAGATCGCCTCCATCCGCGCCTCGATCGGCGCACCGTCGGCGTCCAGCGTGAAGGTGAGGAAGGCGTCGGCGTTGAGCCAGCGCTCGTCCCAGCGCACGATGAACGCGTCGTTCTGCCAGTGCTCCAGGGTGCCGACCAGCGACCGCGTGCGCGAGAAGCGCAGGCGCAGGCGGTCGCCGTCACGGGCGACGATCACGTCGCCGTACCAAGGGTCGCGCCAGGTGCCGGCGTAGGCGTCGAGCGGGCGCGAGGGTGCGCGCCGGCCGGTGCGTGCGGCGACGTGCCGGGTCCAACTGTCGTCGGCCTTGGCCTTCGATTTCGCCAGCGCGGCGCCGTAGGCGGCGTTCCAGTCGGTCTTCGGCGCCCCGAGGTACGCGTCGAGCACGCGCAGGGTGATCGCGTTGAACGCGCCGCCCAGTTCGGCGTTGGTCAGCACCACCACGCCCAGCCGCTTGCCCGGCACCAGGGTGACCCGCGAGACCATGCCCGGCCAGCCGCCGGTGTGCCAGACCAGCCGTTCGCCGCGGTAGTCCGAGACCATCCAGCCCTGGGCGTAGCCGAGGAAGTTTGGCCGCGCCGGCGCCAGTTCCGGCACCGACGGCGCGGGGATCTGCATCGGCGTCACCATCTGCCACATCGCCTGCTGGCTTTTCTCCGTGAACAGGCGATGCATCGCACCGTCCGCGCCGCGGTAGGCGCCGCCGTCCAGTTGGATCCGCATCCACGCGGCCATGTCGTGGACGCTCGAATACAGGCCGCCGGCGCCCGAGGCGTTGTGCCAGGTCAGTTGCGGCGCCGCCTCCAGCGTCTTGCCGTCGGCGAGCGCGTAGCCGGTGGCGGCGGGGTCGCCGTGTCGCAGCGCGTCGCTGTTGTAGCGGGTCGAGGCCATGCCCAGCGGCCTGAAGAAGCGCTGCTGCAGGAAATCGGCGTAGGACTGCCCGCTGGCCTGTTCGATCACCAACTGCGCGACCGCGAACAGGATGTTGTCGTAGGCGTAACGGTCGCGGAAGCCGCCCTTCAGCGGCACCTGGCCGAGCCGCTCGACGACCTCCCGCGTGGTGTAGTCGGTGGTCGGCCAGTACAGCAGGTCGCCCGCGCCCAGGGTCAGCCCGCTGCGGTGGGCGAGCAGGTCGCGGATGCGCAGTTCGCGGGTGACGACGGGGTCGGCCATGCGGAACCACGGCAGGTGGTCGACCACCCGGTCGTCGAGGCCCAGCTTGCCGTCCTCGGCCAGCAGGTAGAGCGATGCGGCGGTGAAGGCCTTGGTGTTGGAGGCGATGGCGAACAGGGTGTCGGCGTCCACCGGCGCGCCGCCGATGGACCGCTTGCCCCAGCCGCGTTCGAGGACCACCTGGCCGTCGCTGACCACCGCGACCGCGATGCCCGGCACCTGGAAGGTGTCGCGGACCGCCTCGACGTAGGCGTCGAGGTCCTCCAGCCCGGCCGGCAGGGGCGCGGCGGCGGCCGGGGCGGGCGGCGGAACGGGAGCCCCGGTCGGCGGACCGGCCGTCGCCGCGGACGCGAGCGACAGGGCCAGGGCGAGCAGGACGGGGCGCAGGGCTTGGATGGCGGGCATGGGCGGCGGCGGGTCCGGAAAGCCGCCACTATCGCCGATGTCCGGCCGCGGCGTGGCCGTGCGCGGGGAGCGCCCCGGGCAGGACGGTCCGTCCGGCGGGCCTGGGTTTGCGTCCAAGTGCTTGAACCTGCCATACTTTCCGGCTCCCGCTCCGGCGGGAGACCTTGCTCCACCGACGCCATCGTCCGGTCCGCCCTCGCGGCCCGGCCCGCGTCCGGGGAGCTCTCGGCCCGCAATCCCGCGGCCGACATCCACAAGGAAACTGCAATGCGTCATTACGAAGTCGTGTTCATGGTCCACCCGGACCAGAGCGAGCAGGTGCCGGCGATGATCGAGCGCTACAAGGCGCTGATCGAGAACGGCAGCGGCAAGATCCACCGTCTCGAGGACTGGGGTCGCCGCCAGCTCGCCTATCCCATCCAGAACCTGGTCAAGGCCCACTACGTGCTGATGAACATCGAGACCGATCTCGCTGTTCTCAACGAGCTGGTCGATACCTTCCGCTTCAACGACGCGGTCCTGCGTCACCTCGTGATCAAGCGCGACGGCCCGGATACCGAGCAGTCCCTGATCATGAAGAACAAGGACGACAAGGACAAGGCGGAGAAGGGCGAGCGTCGTCGTCGCGACGATGACGGTGCGGTCGGCAACGCCGACAACGAAGAAGCCGCCGAATCCGCCGAAGCCTGAGGAGCCCGACCATGTCCAAGTTTTTCCGCCGCCGCAAGTTCTGCAAGTTCACCGCCGAGGGCGTGAAGGAGATCGACTACAAGGATCTCAACACCCTGCGCCAGAACCTCACCGAGAACGGCAAGATCGTGCCCAGCCGCATCACCGGCACGAAGTCGAAGTACCAGCGCCAGCTCGCCACCGCCGTCAAGCGCGCGCGTTTCCTGGCCCTGATCCCGTACACCGACAACCACAACGTCTGACGGCCGCAACGTCTGATCGCTTCGCCGGCTCGTCCGGGCGTTGTCGCCGACCAGCCGCGCAAATCCTCATTGGCCCGAGCCAACGCCGGTTTGCGCGTCTGTCCGCTCCTCGCCCGGCCATCGCTGGCTTCGCGATCCCGCCGTGTGAATCGTCTTTCCCGTCCATTCGGACAGCCACCAGTTGCGGCGCCAGCGCGTCGCTAACGAATACGGAGCCATCATGGAACTCATTCTTCTGCAGAAAGTGGTCAACCTCGGCAACCTCGGCGACAAGGTCAAGGTGAAGCCGGGCTACGGCCGCAACTTCCTCGTGCCGCAGGGCAAGGCCGTGCCGGCGACCGCCGCCAACGTCGCCATGTTCGAGGCCAAGCGCGCCGAGTACGAAGCCCGCGCCAAGGCCCAGAACGACGAGGCCGAGAGCCGCCGTTCCGCGCTCGAGGGCGCGAGCGTCACCCTCAAGGCCAACGCCTCGACCGAAGGCAAGCTGTACGGCTCGGTCGGCCCGCGCGACATCGCCGAGGCCCTGACCGCCGCCGGCTACAAGGTCGGCAAGTCGGAAGTGGTGATGGGCGAAGGCCCGCTGCGCCACATCGGCGAGTTCGAGGTCCTCGTGCACCTGCACGCCGACGTCGAAGTGCCGGTCAAGGTCGTCATCGAGCCGGAAGCCGCGTAAGCCGCTTCCTGCCGCATCGCAGCACCGGAACGGGCGCCGCAGGGCGCCCGTTCCTTTTGGGCGTCGCAACCGCTGAGACGCCCGCCGCGGAAGTTATGCACAGGATGTCCATAGAGTTGTCTGCAACGCCCGCGGGCCCCGGCGGCATACGATGCCCGCATCACCCGTGCCCCCTTCCACGATCGCCGCACCCGGCGATCCGGAGCGATTCCTGACGATGGCCTTCCGTCCCAACGCCTATGGCGACCAGAACCGGCGCCGCGACGCCTTCGCCGACGCCCGCGTCGAGCAGCTCCGCGTGCCGCCCCAGTCGGTCGAGGCCGAGCAGGCCGTGCTCGGCGGCCTCATGCTCGCGCCCGAGGCCTACGACCGCATCGCCGACCGCCTGAACGAGGAAGACTTCTATCGGCGCGACCACCAGTTGATCTACCGCGCGATCCGCGAACTGGCCGAAAAGAGCCGGCCCTACGATGCGGTCACCCTGGGCGAGTGGTTCGAGTCGAACGGGCTGGTCGAGCAGGTCGCCGGCGGCGCGTACCTCATCGAGCTGGTGAGCACCACGCCGTCGGCCGCCAACATCACCGCCTACGCCGAGATCGTCCGCGACAAGGCGATCCTGCGCCAGTTGATCGAGGCCGGCACCGGCATCGTCAACGACGCCTTCCAGCCCGACGGCCGCGAGAGCGACGAGATCCTGGCCAAGGCCGAGCAGGACGTGTTCTCGATCTCCGAGAAGCGCGCCCAGGGCCGCAGCGACTTCGTCGCGATCAACAAGGCGATGGCCGAAGCCTTCGACGTGCTGCAGACCCGCTACCAGAACGGCGGCGGCGTCACCGGGCTGCCGACCGGCTACACCGAATTCGACGAGATGACCGCCGGCCTGCAGCCGACCGACCTGATCATCCTCGCCGCGCGTCCGGCGATGGGCAAGACCACGTTCGCGCTGAACATCGCCGAGCACGCCGCGATCAAGACCAGGAAGCCGGTCGCGGTGTTCTCGATGGAAATGTCGGCCGCGCAGCTCGCCCTGCGCCTGATTTCCGCCAACGGCCGGGTCAACGCCACCCGCCTGCGCACCGGCCAGCTCGAGGACGAGGACTGGAGCCGCGTCAGCAGCGCGATCCGGATGATCAAGGAAACCAAGATCTTCATCGACGACACGCCCGGCCTGTCGCCCGAGGCCCTGCGCGCCAAGTCGCGCCGGCTCAAGCGCGAGCACGGCCTCGGCCTGATCGTGATCGACTACCTGCAGTTGATGGCGGTGCCGGGCAACACCGAGAACCGCGCGACCGAGATCTCCGAGATCTCGCGCTCGCTCAAGGGCCTGGCGAAGGAGCTGGGCGTGCCGGTGATCGCGCTGTCGCAGCTCAACCGCTCGCTCGAAACCCGCGCCGACAAGCGCCCGGTGATGGCCGACCTCCGCGAATCCGGCGCCATCGAGCAGGACGCGGACATGATCGTGTTCATCTACCGCGACGACTACTACAACAAGGAAAACTCGCCGGACAAGGGCCTGGCCGAGATCATCATCGGCAAGCAGCGCTCGGGCCCGACCGGCTCGTTCAAGCTCAAGTTCTTCGGCGAGTACACTCGTTTCGACAACCTCGCGTTCGACGCGGTGGGCAGCTTCGAGTGACGCGCCCGGCCCGCCGCCGACGGTGGACATCCGCCATGGCCTGCATGGGTTTCGCTTGGCTCGTGTCCGGCGCACCGGCGATCGCGCAGCCGCCGGACAATCCCGGCGGGAAGGGGATGCTCCCCGTGGCATCGGACCCGCCCACCTTGATGGAGCAGCAACGGAGGCGACAGTTGCTGTTGCTGCGCTATGTCCGTGCGTTGGGCGACAGGATCCGCGGCAACTGGATCCGTCCCGATGGGGTCGATGCCGATGCGGTTTGCAGGGTGAAGGTGCGGCAGATCCCGGGCGGGGCCGTGATCAGCCTCCAGGTGATGCCCGACTGTCCCTACGACGCTGCGGGTCGGCGTTCGCTCGAAGTCGCCGTGCTGAGATCGCAGCCGTTGCCCTACGAGGGATTCGAGACCGTGTTTTCGGACAAGCTCATCCTGGATTTCCGCGCGGAGTGAGCGGCTTTTCAGAGGCCGCGCCGCAGTGGGCGGCCTCTAAGCGCGAAAGAAGCCGCGACGCACCGCAAAACGAAAAAACCGACCGGCTTTCGCGGGTCGGTTTTTTCTGTCGATCCCGGCCGGCCTGGGCAGGCGGGACGACATCGGACACCATCAGATCGATCTGGTGGGCGGTGCAGGGTTCGAACCTGCGACCCTTGCCGTGTGAAGGCAATGCTCTACCGCTGAGCTAACCGCCCGATGTTCGGGTCGGCCATTCTACGGACCGTCCGGGCCGCAGGCAAGCGGGCGGCTCACTCGATCTCGGACCGGGCGTAGGCGGCGTCCAGGGCCTCCATCGCGTCCAGCGGCGTGGCCTTGGCGGCCTTCTCGTAGGCGCCGGCGGCCTCGTCCTCCTTCTTGTCGCCGTGGAGCAGCATCATCACGTTGCCCGATTCGAGCAGGGCGATCGGGGAGGCCGGGGTCAGCTTGAGGGCTTCCTTGATGTGCTTCTCGGCCTCGGACGCCTTGGCGCCGTAGGTCAGGCCGCCGATCATCGAGCCGATCTTGGAGATGATCTCGGCGTGGTACAGCGCCATCGCGGTGTGGGCCTCGGCGTGCTTGGGCGCCAGTTCCAGCGCCGTTTCCAGCGACGCGCGGACCTTGCCGGCGATGCCTTCCTTCAGCGCCTTGGTGATCGACAGGCCCTGGCTGTAGCGGCCGAGGGCGAACGCGTGGCGGTAGTGGCTGTTGGCCTCGTCGGGGAGCGCCGCGATCGCGGCTTCGGCGAGCTTCGCGGCCTGTTCGAAGCGCTTGAGCTTTTCCTTGTCGTCGTCGACGAGGTAGGTGGCATGGATGCCGAGCGCCTTGGTCGCCACCGAGGCGCCGACCGGGCCCAGCCCTTCGCCGGCGTCGTAGGCGGCCTTGAAGTCGCCGCGGTGGAACGCGCGCCATGCGCCCTGCAGCGCCTCGGCCAGCGCGGCGGCGTCCAGCCCCTTCGGCGCGGCCTTGCCGGCGGCCTTGATCAGCGCGGCGGCGCGCTTGTCGTCCGGGAACGGTTCGCAGTCGCCCGCGTGCAGTTTCGGCCAGGCTTTCTTGAGCGCATCGCCGGCATAGGCGAACGCCTTGGCGTCGTGGGGGAAGGCGGCCCAGGCGGACTTGGCCATGATCGTGATCCTCGCGTTGGAAGCGTTCAGCATCCCGCGAGTCGGGATGGTAGGCAAGCCCTTCGGCTGGGGCGATCGCGGGTTCGCGAGGGGCGCGAACGGCGGCGGTGCGCGCCGCGCATCCGGGGCCGGTTGCCCGGTCGGCGCGACCACCCCGGGCGCCGAACCGCATTCGCGACGCCAGGATCCGCGATGCCGTCTTCCGCCTGCGCGTGCGTCCTCGACCCCGTGCGCCAGCCCCGGCCCCTAGTGTGTTTGCTCTGCGCGCCGGGGGCATGCTGGCAATGTCCCTCGCCGGGTCCACCGGCACCCCCGCAACGGAGCATCCCCATGGCACGCAAGAAGATCACCCGCAACGTCCCGACCGCGAACGCGCGCCACTTCTGGCTCGCCGGCCTCGGTCTCGTCTCCATGGCCGCGCGCAATACGGTGTCCGGCACGGCGCAGGCCGCCGATCGCATCGTCCAGGCCCGCAGCCAGGCGCGTTCGGCGATGGCGCAGGCGCAGTCCCGTCTCGTCGATACCGCCGCCGACCTGCGCGAGCGCATCGAGCTGGGCGTCGCCGAGGCCGGCCTGAAGCTCGACAAGGCGCTGTCGCCGCTGGTGGCGAAGTTCAAGCCCGCCAAGGCCAAGCGCGCGACCCGCCGCAGCCGCAAGCCGACCGCCAAGAAGGCCGCGCGTCGTCCCGCCCGCAAGCCGGCGGCGCGTCGCACCCGCAAGGGCTGAGCCGGACCGGCACTGCCGCACGAACAAAGGGCGCCGAGAGGCGCCCTTTGTCGTTGACGGGTCAGCGGACGGTCATTGCCACGGACCGCAGCCGTGGGTGACGAGGCACTGTTCGTAGCGGTATTCGCAGATGGCTTCATTGGTGCCCTTGGCGATGCAGGCGGCGGCTTGGTCGCCGCAGACGCGATACGCATCCGGCGAACAGGCCGCGTAGGCGATGCCGGCGCCGCTGGACAGGGCGACGGCGAACGCCAGCAACATCGGGCGTGACAGCTTGATTCGGGTTTTCATTGGACGCTCTTCCTTGCGGACGGGGCCGCGTTTTCGCGGCCGTCAGGCGCGTCTTGGCGCCGGAGGACGGACAGGTTCAGCGCGCGCGATCGTCGATCGCGGCGGCGACCATGGCCTTCACGGGGATGTAGCCGTAGCGGCACAGCCAGTAGTTGTCGCGGCACATGTCGGCATCGTAGCCGGCGGCCAGGCAGGCGCGGTATTCCTCCCAGCAGCCGGAGGTGTCGATCTGCGCGGGGCGGGCGATGGCGGCCTGGCTCAGGCCGATGGCGGTCACGAGGATCGCGGTCTTGGTGATGAGATTCATCCGAACGACTCCTTGTCTTCGACGGTCGCGGCTTTCGACGCTTGTACGCCATGCGATGCATGCGATGTCGGCGCCACGACGGGGCGGACGATGCATGGACGCAGCCTTCGACGGTCCATGTCGCCCGTTCGAGGTCGGGCCCGGGCCCGACCGGAGCACCATACGTCAAGAGGCGGCGCGCCACACGCTGCGCTGCATCACCGCGCGCGCGTCAGTCGAGATAGGCGCGGATCAGCGTGTTGAGATGGACGCGTTCGGCATCGCGCAGGAACGGCGCCAGCAGCATCATCACCTGCACGATGCCCTGGCGGATCGCGATCTGTTCGTCGCGGTCGCCGCGCGCCGCGGAATAGTTCAGCCAGAACGTGGAAAGGACGAGGACGTTGGTCGCCGCGGCGTCCAGTTCGTCCGCCGACGCGCGCATGATCCCGGCCTGCGACAGCCCGCGCATGACGGCGTGGGCGCGGTCGTCCGCGCGCTTGAGGATGCGCGCGAAGCGCAGGCGCAGACGGCGGTTGCGGCTGAGGATCTCGACCAGGTCGCGATAGAGGAAGCGGTAGTCCCAGATGCACTCGAACGCGAGGTGCAACTGCAGCCAGATGTCCTCGAGTTCCGGCAGCCGTCCGCCCGGCGACGCGAGCGCATCGTCCATGCGCTCTTCGTAGCGCTGGAACAACTGCTCGATGATGTCGTCCTTGTTGCGGAAGTGGTAGTACAGGTTGCCGGGGCTGATCTCCAGCTCGTCGGCGATGTGGTTGGTGGTGACGTTCGGCTCACCCTGCGCGTTGAACATCGCGAGGGAGGCGTCGAGGATGCGTTGGCGGGTCTGTCGCGCCATCGTCGGGGCGGGGCGGCCGTCGCGGGGACGCCGCCGGGCGCCGGGGCCGGTCAGCCGGCCAGCTTCTTCACGAGGTCGACGTACTTCTTCTTCGCGTCGTCCTGCGCGGTGCCCTTGAGCTTGGCCCAGGCCTCGTACTTGGCGGTGCCGACGAAGTCGAAGAAACCGGGCTTGTCGCCGTGGACGTCGCCTTCGGCGCCCTGTTTGTAGAGCGCGTAGAGGCGCAGCAGGGTGTCGTTGTCGGGGCGTTCGGACAGGCCCTGGACGTCTTTGGCGGCTTGCTCGAATTGCTTCTGCAGGTCGGACATGCGTGCTCCCTCCGGTGAGGCGGGCATGACAGCATGGTCGGGGGGGCGGGTCAATACGATCCCGTACCGGGGGCGGACCGCCCGCCGGCGCGACGGCCGGGGCGCGCGGCGCGGGGCGGCACCCTACGGGCGCGGATTGTCCTCGTCCCCCGGCTCTGGCAAGTTAGGCCGTCGGCCGCGCCGCGGCCCGCTCGATCAGCGTTTCGATCATCATTCTCATGAGGGCGAGGACATGAGTTATTTCGTCACCGGTGCCACCGGGTTCATCGGCCGTTTCCTGGTCGGCAACCTGCTGAAGCGCAAGGGCACGATCCACGTGCTGGTGCGCAAGGATTCGCAGAAGAAGTTCGACGCGCTGGCGAAGAAGATGGGCTGGGATCCCAAGCGCGTCGTCCCGGTGCACGGCGACATGACCGCCCCCAGGTGCGGCCTCACCCCCGCGCAGATCCGCGGCCTCAGCGGCAAGGTCAAGCACTTCTTCCACCTCGCGGCGATCTACGACCTGACCGCCGACGCCGAGAGCCAGCGCAAGGCCAACGTCGACGGCACCCAGAACGCGCTGGACCTCGCCGCCGCCCTCGGCAACGGCACGCCGTCCTCGATCGTGTTCCACCACACCAGCTCGATCGCCGCCGCCGGCCTCTATCCGGGCATCTTCCGCGAGGACATGTTCGACGAGGCCGAGGGCCTGGACGACCCCTACCTGCGCACCAAGCACGACTCCGAAGGCCTGGTCCGCAAGGAGAAGCGCGTCAAGTGGCGCATCTACCGTCCCGGCATGGTGGTCGGCCATTCGCAGACCGGCGAGATGGACAAGATCGACGGCCCGTACTACTTCTTCACGCTGCTGAAGAAGATGCGCGAGATGCTGCCGCCGTGGATGCCGATGCTCGGCCTCGAAGGCGGGCGCATCAACGTGGTGCCGGTCGACTTCGTCGCCGACGCGATGGACCACATCGCGCACAAACCCAAACTCGACGGCCACTGCTTCCACCTGGTCGATCCGGAGCCGATGCGGGTCGGCGAGGTCCTCAACACCTTCGCCCGCGCCGGCCACGCGCCGGAAATGACCATGCGGCTCGATGCGCGCATGTTCGCCTTCATCCCGGGAGGCGTGCGCGGCGCGATCGGCAGCCTGCCGCCGGTCAAGCGCTTCGTCGGCATGCTGCTGCGCGACTTCAAGATTCCCAGGGGCGTGCTGAAGTTCATCACTTATCCCACCCGGTTCGACAACCGCGAGACCGAGCGCGCGCTCAAGGGCAGCGGGATCTCGGTGCCGCGCCTGGAGACCTACGCCTGGCGCCTGTGGGACTACTGGGAGCGGCACCTCGATCCGGACCTGTTCATCGACCGCACCCTCAAGGGCAAGGTCCGCAACAAGGTCGTGGTCATCACCGGCGGCTCTTCGGGCATCGGCCTGGCCAGCGCCCAGCGCGCGGCCGAGGCGGGCGCGATCACCATCATCGTCGCCCGCGGCGAGGAGGAACTGTTCAAGGCCCGCGACGAGATGAAGGCCAGGGGCGGCAAGGTCTTCGCCTACACCGCGGACCTCGCGGACATGGCCGACTGCGACCGGCTGGTCGCCACGATCCTCAAGGAGCACGGCCACGTCGACATCCTGGTCAACAACGCCGGCCGTTCGATCCGCCGTTCGATCGAACTGAGCTACGACCGTTTCCACGACTTCGAGCGCACGATGCAGCTCAACTACTTCGGCTGCCTGCGCCTGATCATGGGCTTCATGCCGACGATGATCCAGCGCCGCAAGGGCCACATCATCAACATCAGCTCGATCGGCGTGCTGGCCAATTCGCCGCGGTTCTCGGCGTACGTGGCCTCGAAGGCCGCGCTCGACGCGTTCAGCCGCTGCGCGCAGGGCGAACTGTCGGGCAAGGGCATCAGCTTCACCACGATCAACATGCCGCTGGTGCGCACGCCGATGATCGCGCCGACCAAGATGTACGACAGCGTGCCGACGCTGACGCCGGAGGAGGCCGCCGACCTGGTGGTCAAGGGCATCATCGAGAAGCCCAGCCGGATCGCGACCCGCCTGGGCATCTTCTCGGCCCTGCTCAATGCCGTTGCGCCCAAGGCGTACGAGGTGATCATGAGCACCGCGTTCGAGCTGTTCCCGGATTCGGCGGCGGCCAAGGGCGACAAGAAGGCGCTGAAGGAAGAACAGCCGAGCCAGGAGCAGATCGCCTTCGCGGCGCTGATGCGCGGCGTCCACTGGTAACCGGCCGGTCGGCGGCGCGCGTTTTCCGCGCGCCGGACGCACGAAAGGCAGCCGCGAGGCTGCCTTTCGTCTTTCCCGGATCGCGGTGGAGAGAGGTCCGCGACCCGTTCGGGCAAAAAGAAACCCGCCTACCGAAGCCGTGAGGGGAGGGGAGCTACGGACTTCGTATTGGGTCGGCGGGCGAAACGACGGCGCGAGCCGCCAAGGGGAGCGTCGCTTGCGCGACGCGAGAGAGAGCCGGTGGAACTGATCCTGTGGGACCACGCCTGCGGGACCGAGCCTGCGAGGCAGATCCTGCGAGACGGATCCGGTGAAGGATCGGTGGAATCTTTGCTTCGGCGACGCTAGCAGAAGAACGCGGCGGGCGGACGATGGAAACGTATTCCGGCGTCGCCGTGTTCAGCCGCCGGCGATCACGCCGCCGGCGCGGCCTTCGGCTTGCGCGCGCGCTTGGCCGGGGCCTTCGCGACCGGGGCCTTGGCGGCCTTCTTCGCGGCCTTGCGCGGCGCGGCGGCGGGCTTGCCGCCCTGGCGACGCAGCTCGGCGGTCAGGGTCTCGACGCGGGCGCTGAGATCGTTGAGGTCTTCGCGGCTGGGCACGCCGAGCTTGACCAGGGCGCGCTGGACGCGGTCCTCGAAGACCTTTTCCAGCTTGTCCCAGGTGTCGGTGGCGCGCTCGCGGGCCTGGCCGACGCGGCTTTCGACCACGTCCCGGACCACTTCGGCGCGGCCGCCGGCGAACTTGCGCATGGTCTGCTCCAGACCCATGCCTTCCTTCACCAGCGCCTCGAACAGCTTGGTGCCTTCGGCCTGGGCGCGCGAGAAGGCGCCGACGCCGGCGAGCCAGATCTGCTGGGCGGATTCGCTGAGGCTCTTGGACAGGTGCTCGGCATCGGCGGCCGGGCTGGCCTTGGCGGTGGTCTTCTTCGCGGTGGTCTTCTTGAACTTGGCCATATGCCCTCCCAGCGGGCGCGTGATCGATTGCGCGGCAGGATGCGCGCGTTGTCTAGAGTATTCACACGAGGCCGGCGACCGCGATGCGCCGGATCGTCGCACGGGTCGCCGCGCGCGTCGCCGCCGCCATCGACGACGACGCGCCGCCCGGATCAGCGCCGGCGGCGCAGCAGGTGTTCGGTCTCGTCGAGCGCCCGGCGCAGGCGCGCGGTGGTCTCGGTGCTGCGCGGCGGCGGCGCGCCCAGTCCGGTCAGCACGGTGCGGTGGCGATCGGCGAGGACATCCTCGCGCAGGCGGATGCCGTGCGCGGCCAGCACCGGGCCGAGCGTGTCCGCGCGGTCGCGCAGGTCCTGCAGCGTGTTGCGATAGCCCAACTGGCTGACCCGGCGGCGGTTGGCGAAGCTGAAGGCGTTGGTGAAGAACATCTCGCCGTTGCTGGCGTTGGGCTCGAAGATCATCTGGTCGATGCCGGGGTACTGCTGGGCGTACTTGGCGAGGCCGACCTGCATCCGCGACTGCAGCAGGGTGCGGAAGGTCTGCGACATCACCGCCGGCAGGCCGCCCTGCCAGATGCGGTGCGGCTCCTGCGCGGGACGCGGGCCGGTCTCGCGATCGACCTGGGTGGAGTCGAACGGCACCAGCGGATTGATGCCGATCAGCAGGTCGATGCCGCGTTCGAGCAGCACCGAGGCGTGCATGGTGCGGCGCAGCGCGCCGTCGACGTAGTGGCGGCCGCGCACTTCGACCGGCGGGTACAGCCCGGGCAGCGCGGCGCTGGCCTGGACGGCCTTGGAGATCGGGATGTCCTTCCACGGCTCGGCGCCGAAACGCACCGCCTCGCCGCTGTCCAGGTCCACCGCGATCACGTACAGGTCGCGATCGAGCTGGCGGAAGTCGTTGCTGCGGCCGCGGCGCGAGAACACTTCGCGCAGGAAGCGCTCGATCTCGGCGTTGTCGAACAGCCCGGTGGGCACCAGGCTGCCGAAGCGCATGATCAGGTCGGTCAGCCGCGACTCGCGCGGCGACAGCAGGCTGCTCCACCAGTCGAACGCCAGTCGCGGCAGGGTCGAGGCCCGGCGCAGGTACTCGAACACCGCCGGACGCAGGAACTGCTCCGGCCGGAACGGCACGTCGTCGCCGTCGCCGGTGATGAAGATCCGGCACATCTCGGCCGTGCTCATCCGGTTGACCAGGCCGGCGGCGAGGAAGGCGCCGCTGCTGACCCCGACGTAGCAATCCAGCCGGGTCAGGTCGAGGCCGTCGAGGGCGTCGTCGAGCGCGCGCAGCGCACCGAGCTCGTACATCGCGCCGATCGGGCCGCCGCCGGCGATGGCGAGGCCGATGCGGGCGCTGGACGGGGCGGGGGTGGCGGACGTCCCGGCGCGGCGGCGGGCGGACTTGTTCGGAACCGGGCGTGGAGCGGCGTGGAGTGAAAGCATGCGGACGCTGCGAAGGGAACCGTCCGAGTGTAGCCGAAAGGCCGGACCGGTTCCGTGCGCCCGCACCGGCACGCCCGCGGTGCGCGCTCGCGCCCGTGGACGCGCGCGATCAAGTCATTGATCCTGTTCGGGACCAGGTCGCCCGCGCGGCGTGCGGACTTGTTCCGTGCGGACGCGCGACCCATCATCCCGATGATGAAGATGGCCACTCCTTCCGCGGCGTTCCAGGGCCGCCGCCTCGACCGCCGCGCGCTGGGCGCGGCGCTGACCCGGCGGCTGGAATGGCACCGCGCGCTGCACGATCCCGAGCAGGAGCCGCGCACCGGCGCGCGCTGGCTGCACGAACTGCGGCGCTGGCAGGCGGCGCGGCTGGCGGCGAGCTTCGAGGGCTTCATGGGCGATCCCAGGCGCCGGCCGGCGGCAGAATTCTTCCTGACCGACCTCTACGGCGACCGCGACTTCAGCCGTCGCGACGCGGACATCGCGCGGGTCGCGCCGATGATGCTGCGGCTGATGCCGCAGAGCCTGGTCGAGACCCTGGTCGATGCGATCGAGCTCGGCGCGCTGAGCCACGCCTTCGACCTGCGCATGGCCGAGACGCTGGGCCGGCTCGCGCCGCGCCGCAAGACGCTGGACGACGCGCTCTACGGCGAGGCCTATCGCGCGGTCGGGCTGCCGCGCCTGCGCGCGCACCAGATCGACCTGATCGTGGTCGCCGGGGTAGGCCTGGGGCACGCGCTGCGGACCCGCGGCGTGGCGACCCTGCTGACGATGCTGCGCGGCCCGGCGCGGGCGGCGGGCTTCGGCGAGCTGCAGTCGTTCCTGGAGCGCGGCTTCGGCGCCTACGGCAAGCTGGACGACGTGGACGACTTCCTCGCCGACATCGAGCGCAGCGAACGCGAGATCTCGCGCCGGCTGTTCGCCGGCGACCCGCAGCCGTTCGCGCCGCTGCCCGACGCGCACCCGCCGTCCGCGCGGCGCCGGCGCGGGCGCTGAAACCGGCGCTGAAACCGGCGGCGGCCGGCGTCGCTCAGGTGAAGCGTTCGTCGAGGACGCGGCGGATCTCGTGCTCGATCGGGCCCTTGAAGGCCGAGACCAGGAAGCCGAGCTTGGCGGTCACGTGCAGTTCCTTGGGCTTGAGCGCGATCCTGCCGTCCACGCCCGAGCGGCTGAAGTGCAGGTCGTCGCCTTCCCACCCGTACTCGACGTCGAAGCGCTCGGCGAGTTTCTTCGCGACTTCCTCCACCGCCTTGCGCGCCTTGGCGTGCGGGAGGGAATGCGTGTGGCGGATGTCGATGCCGGACATGGAGGCTCCGTGGGCGATGCGGATGGGTGGACCGGCGGAAGTCTAGCGGTCGCGAAAGCGCCTGTCGCCGGGGTCGCGGCCATCCGCGGCATGCTAGATTGCGCCCGCATGGAAGGACTGAAACTCCGCTTTCCCCAGCATCACCACCCGGAAATGCCGCTCGGCGCCGGCGTCCACGCCATCGGCCGCATCGGCGACACGGTCGGCCTCGTGGGCGACGACGACGCGCCGTCGGTGCGCCTGTTCGTCGACCGCCGCGGCGTGTGGATGACCGTCGCCGATGGCGCCCACGGCATCCACGTCAACGGCAGGCCGGTCAAGCGCATGGCGATGCTGCGCCTGGGCGATGCGATCTACCTCGACGGCGTGGAGATGCTGCTGGTGTCCTCGCGGCCGGTCGAGGCGCTGCCCGAGGCGCTGCGCCACGTGCCCGGCGAGTTCCGGGGCGACGGCCGCGTGGTGGTCCGCGGGGTCGGCGGCCGCCACCACGGGCGCAGCTTCACCCTCGAATCGCCGCGCCTGGTCGGGCGCAGCGAGGACGCCGACATCCGCATCGAGGACCCGGATTTCGCCGAGCGCCACGCGCGGATCGAGATGATCGGCACCCGCGTGGTGCTGCGCGACCTCGGCAGCGGCGACGGCAGCGTGGTCAACGGCGAGCCGGTCCGCGACGCGGTGCTGTCGCCGGGCGACCAGATCGTGTTCGACCAGCACCACCGCTTCGTGATCGAGGCGCCCGCGGCCCCCGGCGCGACGCCGGCGCGCATGCAGGCGGCCGAGCCGGCGGTCGAACCGCCGCCGCCGCCGCGCCGCAACCTCCATCTGTCCTGGCTGCTGCTGGCGGCGCTGCTGCTGGCCGCGGCGATCGCCGCGCTATTGCTGCTGGGCGGGCACTGAGCGCCCGGCGGGCGCGGCGTTCGGCCGGCGCAGGCGGCGCAGCAGGCGCCAGCCCAGCAGCAGGGCGAGCAGTCCGGCGTAGAGCGCCGGTTCGCGGATGTCGGACTTCACCAGCCACCAGAAGTGGAGCACGGCGAACACGCCGATGGCGTAGACCAGCTTGTGCAACTGGCCCCAGCGGCGGCCGAGCCGGCGCATCCAGCCGCGGGTGGAGGTGATCGCCAGCGGTACCAGCAGCAGCCACGCGGCGAAGCCGACGGTGATGTACGGCCGCTTGGCGATCTCCTCGAAGATCTGCGTCCAGTAGCCGCGCAGGTCCAGCGCCAGATAGGCCGCGAAGTGCAGGGTCGCGTAGGCGAAGGCGTACAGCCCGAGCATCCGCCGGAACTGCAGCAGCGCCGGCCGGCCGGTGAGCTGGCGCAGCGGCGTGATCGCCAGCACCAGGATCAGGAACCGCAGCGCCCACAGCCCGAGCCGGTGCTCGACCTCGGCCACCGGATCGGCGCCGAGGGCGTCGCTGCCGGTGCGCAGGACCTCCCAGAACTGCCACGACAGGATCGCCAGCGGGGTCAGGCTGAGCGCGTGGACGAGGGTCTTGGCGGCGAGAAGACGGCGGGAGGCTTTGGCCATGGGAATGGGCAGGGATCGGTAGAGCGGCCTTCAGGCCGCTGGAAATGTGGATGGCGACACCGGCGATGCCGGGTCGATCCGGTCCGGGTGGTCGGGTAGGGGGCGAGACGGGTCCGGCAGCGGCCTGAAGGCCGCTCTACCGGGACAGGGACGACATCAGAACCACCGCTTCAGGTCGAGCCCCTTGTACATCCCCGCCACCTGGTCGGCGTAGCCGTTGAACAGCCGGGTCGGGATGCGTTCGGCGAACAGCTTGCTGGCGGTGCCGCTGATCCGGCGCTCGGTCTTCTGGCTCCAGCGCGGGTGGTCGACGTTCGGGTTGACGTTGCTGAAGAAGCCGTATTCCTCCGGCTGCAGCATGTTCCACGAGGTCTGCGGCATCTTCTCGACGAAGCGGATCGCGACGATCGACTTGATGCTCTTGAAGCCGTACTTCCACGGGACGACCAGCCGCACCGGCGCCCCGTTCTGCTGCGGCAGCGGCTTGCCGTACAGGCCGGTCGCGAGCAGGGTCAGCGGGTGCATCGCCTCGTCGATGCGCAGGCCCTCGCGGTACGGCCAGTCGATCGAGCGGTACTCGACCCCGGGCATCTGCTGCGGGTCGGCCAGGCTGGTGAAGGCGACGAACTTCGCCTTCGCGGTCGGCTCGAAGCGCTTGAGGACCTCGGCCAGCGGAATCCCCTCCCACGGCAGCACCATCGACCAGCCCTCGACGCAGCGCAGCCGGTAGATGCGCTCCTCGGGCTTGCGGGTCTTGAGCAGGTCGGCCAGGTCCAGTCGTCCCGGTTTGGCGCACTCGCCGGACACCGCGATCGACCACGGCCGGGTGCGCAGGGTCTTGGCCGCCCGCCCGGGGTCGCCCTTGTCGGTGCCGAACTCGTAGAAGTTGTTGTAGCTGGTGGCGTCCTCGTAGCGGGTCAGTTCCTCGGACGTGCGGAAGCCGGACTTGAGCTGGGCCGGGGTGGCGGTGGTCTTCGGTGGCGGTGGCGGGTCGGCCTCGGCGCAGCCGGACAGGGCCAGCGTCGGGCTGGCGGCGAGCAGGCCGAGCAGCCGGCGGCGGTCGCGCCAGACGGATTCGTCGGTGATCTCCTCGGCGGGGATGCGCAGGGCGTCGCGGAGGGAGGCGGGCAGGGGCATGCGATATCTCCGGAAAGGGGGTCCGACTGGCACATTCGACTATAAGACGAGGCGAACGGGGATTCGGTTGCGCCGGATTCGCGGGTTTCCGGCATGTCCACATGGCGGATCGGCCGCCGTTCAGCTCCACAAGGTTGTTGCGCTGCGGCATACTCGGGAGCCCACCCCCCACAGCCCCTGGAACCCCCGATGTCGCGCGCCTACAACTTCAGTGCCGGTCCCGCCGCCCTGCCCGAAAGCGTCCTCCGCCAGGCCCAGGCCGAAATGCTGGAATGGCGCGACTCCGGGGCGTCGATTGTCGAGCACAGCCACCGCGGCCCGGAGTTCATCGAAGTCGCCGCCCAGGCCGAAGCCGACCTGCGCACCCTGATGTCGATTCCCGAGGACTACGCCGTGCTGTTCCTCGGCGGCGGCGCGACCACCCAGCAGGCGCTGATCCCGCTCAACCTCGCCGCCCCCGGCCAGGCCGTGGACTACGTCCTCAGCGGCCACTGGGGCAAGACCGCGGTCAAGCAGGCCAAGCCGTACGTCGACGTGCGCATCGCCGCGACCAGCGAGGCAGGCGGCTTCCGCGACATCCCGGCCCGCGACACCTGGCAGCTCACGCCCGACGCCGCCTACGTCCACATCACCGCCAACGAGACCATCCACGGCGTCGAATTCAGGCCTTTCGGAGGCAGCGACACGCCCGACGTCGGCGACGTCCCGCTGGTCGCCGACTTCAGCTCCAGCATCGCGTCCGAGCCGGTCGACGTCTCGAAGTACGGCGTGATCTACGCCGGCGCGCAGAAGAACCTCGGCCCGGTCGGGATCACCGTCGTCATCATCCGCAAGGACCTGCTGGAGCGCGCCGGCCAGCCGCGCGCCGACATCTTCAACTACGCCTCGCACGCCAAGGGCGAGTCGATGCTCAACACGCCGCCGACCTGGAACTGGTACATGCTCGGCCTCAACGTGAAGTGGATGCTGGACGAAGGCGGCGTCGCCGAGTTCGCCCGCCGCAGCGCCGCGAAGTCGAAGCTGCTGTACGACGCGATCGACGGTTCCGGCGGCTTCTACCGCAACGAGGTGAACCCGGCCGTGCGCTCGCGCATGAACGTGCCCTTCATCCTCCACGACGACGCGCTCGACAAGCCGTTCCTGTCCGAGGCCAAGGCCGCCGGCCTGCTGGCGCTGAAGGGCCACCGCGCCGTCGGCGGCATGCGCGCCTCGATCTACAACGCCATGCCGATCGAGGGCGTGCAGGCGCTGGTCGCCTTCATGCAGGACTTCAGGCAACGTCATGGCTGACCGGCGTCCGCGCAAGCCGGCGAAGCAGGCTGCCGCCGAATCCGGCAGGACGCCCGTCGCCAAGGCCGCCGCGAAGCCCGCGGCGGCGCCTGCCGCGGACGATGCGGCCGCCGGCAAGCCGCTCCGCGCGAAGTCGCCGGCCGCCGTCGGCATCCCGACCGACGCCCAGGGCAAGCCCGACCTCGCCGCGGTCCGCGCCCAGATCGACGGCATCGACCGCGAGATCCAGACGCTGATCGCCGAGCGCGCGCTGTGGGCGCACCAGGTCGGCAAGGCCAAGGGCAAGCTCGCCGCGGCGGTCGACTACTACCGCCCCGAGCGCGAGGCGCAGGTGCTGCGCCGGGTGGTGGACCGCAACGAGGGCCCGCTGTCCGACGAAGTCCTGGTGCGGCTGTACCGCGAGATCATGTCCGCCTGCCTCGCCCAGCAGGAGCCGCTGCGCATCGGCTATCTCGGCCCCGAAGGCACGTTCTCGCAGCAGGCGGTCTACAAGCATTTCGGCCATTCGGCGATGGCGCTGCCGCTGGCGACGGTGGAAGAGGTGTTCGACGACGTCGCCGCCGGCCACGCCGACTTCGGCGTGGTGCCGGTGGAGAACTCCGGCACCGGCACCATCCAGTCCACGCTCGACCTGTTCCTGACCTCGCCGCTGATGATCTGCGGCGAGGTCGAGCTGCGCGTGAACCAGTACCTGCTGTCGCGCACCGGGCACATCGAGGACATCGAGCGCGTCTACTCGCACGCGCTGTCGCTGGCGCAGTGCAAGTCCTGGCTGCGCCAGCACCTGCCCAAGGTCGAGAAGCACGCGGTGGTCAGCAACGCCGAGGGCGCGCGCCGCGCGCGCAACGCCGACGACGCCGCCGCGATCGCCGGCGAGAATGCCGGGCACGCCTACGGGCTGAAGGTCGTGGCCGGGCCGATCCAGGACCGCGCCGACAACACCACGCGCTTCCTGGTGATCGGCCGCGCCTCGTTCCCCAGTTCCGGCCACGACCGCACCTCGCTGCTGGTGTTCATCCGCGACCAGCCCGGCGCGCTGTACCGCATCCTCGAACCGCTGGCGCGGCGCGAGATCAGCATGAACCGCATCGAATCGCGCCCCGCGCACGGCAAGCTGTGGCAGTACGCATTCTTCATCGACGTGGCCGGCCACGCCGAGGAGTCGCCGCTGAAGGACGCACTGGCCGAAATCGACCGCTACGCCGGCGACGTCCGCGTGCTGGGCTCGTATCCGGTTGCGGTCCCGTAACCGTAACGCTCGGTGTCCAACCGTCATCCTCGCGAAAGCGAGGACCCAACCGTGGTCACGATGACGTCTGGGTTCCCGCTTGCGCGGGAATGACGGTGTTTGAATCGTCAACCTCACCCGCAACGACGCCACGCCCCGACGCCACCACGCCCCGACCACGCCCCCGCACCATGACCGACGAAACCTTCTTCTCCGCGCCGCCCATCCGTGCCTACAGCGCTTCTCCAGCCGTCATCCTCGCGCAAGCGAGGACCCAACCGTGGTCGCGCTGATGCCTGGGTTCCCGCTTGCGCGGGAATGACGGTGTTTCAATCGTCAACCTCACCCGAAAAGACGCCACGCCCCCCACGCCACGCCCCGACGCCACCACGCCCCGACCACGCCCACGCACCATGACCGACGAAACCTCCTTATCCGCGCCCACGCGCCCGGGCCTCCAGCGTTTCTCCGCCGTCATCCTCGCGCAAGCGAGGACCCAACCATGGTCGCGCTGACGCCTGGGTTCCCGCTTGCGCGGGAATGACGGTGTTTCAATCGTCGACCTCACCCGCAAAAACACCACGCCCCCGACACTACGCCCCTGACGCCACGCCCCCGACGCCACGCCCCCGCCACGATGACCGACGAAGCCTTCTTCTCCGCGCTCGCCCAGCCAGGCATCCAGCGCCTGCGCGCCTACGATCCGGGGCACGATCTGGTCGCGTTCCGTCGCCGTTTCGAGGGACCTGATTCCAGAGGACGTGTCCTGGTCGAACTCGGCTCCAACGAGAACTCCTACGGCCCCAGCGCGAAGGCGAAGGAAGCGGTGCTCGGCACGATCCACGCCAGCTACCGCTATCCCGATCCGCTGGGCGGCGACCTCAAGCGCGCGCTCGCGGCGAAGCACGGCGTCGATCCGGCGTCGATCCTGCTCGGCAACGGCTCGCACGAGTTGCTGATGCAGTTCGCGCAGGTGTTCGCCGGCCCGGACGCCGACGTGGTCGCATCGCAGCACGGATTCGCGGTCTACGCGATCGCCGCGCAGGCCGCGGGTGCGGCGCTGCGGGTCGCGCCGTGCCATCCCGATGGCCACGCGATGCCGCGCGGCCACGACCTCGATGCGATCGCAGCGGCGATCGCGCCCTCGACGCGGCTGGTGTACCTCGCGAATCCGAACAACCCCACCGGCACCTGGTTCGGCGCCGAGGCGTTCGCCGCGTTCCTGGCGAAGGTCCCCGAGGACGTGATCGTGGTCGTGGACGAGGCCTATGCCGAGTTCGTCGACGCGCCCGAATGGGCATCGGCGCTCGGCTTCGTGTCGTCGCATCCCAACCTCGTTGTCACCCGCACCTTCAGCAAGGCCTACGCGCTCGCGGGGCTGCGCGTGGGCTACGCCATCGGCCATCCCGGCCTGATCGCGGTGATGGAGCGCGTGCGCGAGAGCTTCAACGTCAACACGCCGGGGCTGGCCGCGGCCGAGGCCGCGCTCGCCGACGAGGAACACCTCGCGTGGGCGGTGGCGCGCACCCGCGAGCAGCGCGCGGCGCTCACGGACGCGCTGCGCGCACGCGGGCTGACGGTGTTCCCGTCGCAAACCAATTTCCTGCTGGTGCGCTTCGCTGCGCCTGGCGACGAGGCGCAGGTCGCCGCGATCGACGCCGCGCTGATCGACCGCGGCATCGTGCTGCGGCCCATGGGCGGCTACGGGCTCGGCCACTGCCTGCGCATCACCGTCGGCGACGCCGACGAGAACCGCCGGCTCCTCGCCGGCCTCGACGAGGTGCTGGCATGAGCGGCGGCGCACGCAAGGACTGGATCGTCGGCCCCGGCCGGCCGCTGACCGGGCGCCTGCGCGTACCCGGCGACAAGTCGGTGTCGCATCGCGCGATCATGCTCGCCTCGCTGGCCGAAGGCGTGTCGCGCATCGACGGCTTCCTCGAAGGCGAGGACACCCGCGCCACCGCGGCGGTGTTCCAGCGCCTGGGCGTGAAGATCGAGGCGCCGTCGCCGCAGTCGCGCATCGTCCACGGCGTCGGCCTGCATGGCCTGCGCGCCAGCGCCGAGGCGCTGGACTGCGGCAACGCCGGCACCGGCATGCGACTGCTCGCCGGCGTGCTGGCGGGGCAGGCGTTCGACAGCACGCTGGTCGGCGACGCCTCGCTGTCGAAGCGGCCCATGCGGCGCGTGATCGATCCGCTGTCGACGATGGGCGCGGCTATCGACAGCGGGGACGGCGGCCTGCCGCCGCTGCGCATCCGCGGCGGCCGCGCGCTGCGCGGCATCGACTACACGCTGCCGGTCGCCAGCGCGCAGGTGAAGTCGGCGCTGCTGCTGGCCGGGCTGTACGCCGAGGGCGACACCATCGTCCGCGAGCCGCACCCGACCCGCGACTACACCGAGCGCATGCTGACCGCGTTCGGTTGGCCGATCGAGTTCGAGCCCGGCGTCGCGCGCGTGCGCGGCGGCGCGGGCAACGCGCATGCGCTGCGCGCGACCGACGTCCACGTGCCGGCGGATTTCTCGTCCGCGGCGTTCTTCCTCGTCGCCGCCAGCGTGATCCCCGGTTCTGACCTCGTGCTCGAAGCGGTCGGCATGAACCCGCGCCGCACCGGCCTGCTGGAGGCGCTGCGGATGATGGGCGCCGACATCGAGGAAACGAACGCCACGAAGGCCGGCGGCGAAGCCGTCGCCGACCTGCGCGTGCGTGCCGCGCCGCTGCGCGGCATCGCCGTGCCGGAGGCGATCGTGCCGGACATGATCGACGAGTTCCCGGCGCTGTTCGTCGCCGCCGCCTGCGCCGAAGGCGAAACCCGCATCGCCGGCGCCGCGGAGCTGCGGGTGAAGGAGTCCGACCGCCTCGCCGCGATGTCCGCCGCGCTGCGCGCGCTGGGCGTGCGCGTGGACGAAGTCGCGGACGGCGCGACGATCCACGGCCGCGGACAGGGCGATGCCGTCCCCGCGTTCGTGGTCGATCCCGCGACGCCCGTCGTCATCGACAGCCTCGGCGACCACCGCATCGCCATGGCCTCGGCCATCGCCGGCCAGCGCTGCAGCGGCAGCTTCGCGATCGGCGACATCGCCAACGTCGCGACCTCCTTCCCCGGCTTCGACGACCTCGCCCGCAGCGCCGGCTTCACGCTCCGCGACGGCTGATTTTCCGAGGGTTTCGCCGGATTCCCGGAAGGTTGGTAGAGCGGCCTTCAGGCCGCTGCCGTTGATTCCACGCTCAAGAACAGCGGCCTGAAGGCCGCTCTACCAAGCGGGTCGGTGGTACTGGTGGGTTCGGGCCGATTTCCGACGACGATCCCGGACTTGTCCGATGCCGCCACATGCGTGGACCGGCGACCATGCCGCATGTCCAGTCCACGGCTCGCGCGCGGCAGGTCTTCGGAGATCGGTCGCATCTATTCGGTGACGACGATCTGTCATCGCAGGGCACAGCGATTCGTTGACGCGATCAGCGTCGCATGCCTCGCGCAGGAATTGCAGCGGTTGCAGGACGACGCACGCATCGCCAACATCGCCTGGATCGCGATGCCGGACCATCTGCATTGGTTGTTCTCGCTGCATGCGGGCACATTGCCCGAGGCTGTGGCGCTGCTGAAAGGGCGATCCGCGCGCGCAATCGGGACACGGTACGGAGGCGCTGCGCCGTTCTGGCAGGCCGGCTATTTCGATCACGCGCTGCGCCACGATGAGGCCGTGCAGCGCCATGCGCGGTACCTGGTCGAGAACCCGCTGCGTGCGGGGCTCGTGTCGAGCCCGTGGGAGTACCCGCACTGGTGGTGCGGATGGGACCCGTTCGCCTGACGCTTCCCCGACCTGTTCGGTAGACCGGCCTGATCAGCCATTCGGCAGTTGAACACCAGGCCGCTGCCGTTTCGAGACGACACGAGCACCGGCGGGCTCGTGTCGGTTTCCTGGTGAAGCACAGCGGCCTGAAGGCCGCTCTACCGGTGCGGGCGCCTTGGGACGCGGATCACCGATCCAGCGAAAACGTGATCGGCGCTTCCACCGTGCCCGGCACGGGCTGGCCGTTGCGCTGGGCGGGGCGGAACTTCCAGCGGCGGGCCGCGTTGAGGGCGGCGCGGTCGAGGCTGCGCGAGCCGGTGCGGGTGACCAGGCTGACTTCGACCGGCTCGCCGTCGGCGCCGACGTCGATGCGGACCACCGCGGTGCCGGTCTCGCCGTTGCGCAGGGCGTCTGGCGGATAGCTGGGCGCAGGTCGGGAGATCGGCACCGGCTTGTCGCCCGGGGCCAGCGCGTCCGCCGGGCGCGGAGCGTCGGCCACGGCGGCGGGCGGCGGGGCCGTCGTCTGCGGGGCTTGCTGGGCCACCGGCGGCGGGGCCGGGGCGGGTCGCGGGTTGCGCAGGGCCTCCTCGGCGGCCTCGGTCAGGCCGCTGGCGCTGTGCGCAGCGTCGGGCTGCGGCGCGGGCAGGGGCTCGAACACCTGGCCCTCCGCACCGTCGGGGCGATCCGGCGCGCGATAGAAGTCGCCGTCGTTGCGGGTGCTCAGCCACAGCAGCAGGAACAGCAGCAGGCCGATGCCGAAGCCGCCGGCGGCGATCAGCCAGGCGCGGCGCGAAAGGCCGAGGCGAGGGCCCGGCGTGGGGCCCTGCGGCGAAGCGGATCCGGCGGTCGGCATGCGGAGGAAGTCGGTCGCGGGGGAGCCCGGATTGTGGCACACGCTTTCCGCGGCCACGCCCTGCGCCGGCTGAACCGCGGTGCGCCCGGCGGATTCGGGCGATAATCCCGGTTTCCCTCACCGCACCACGCCCCCGACATGCTCGATCCCGCCCTGCTGCGCCAACAGCCCGCCGACCTGGCCGCCCGCCTCAAGGCGACCCGTGGCCACGACCTCGATGTCGCCGAACTGGTGATGCTGGAATCCGAGCGCAAACGCATCCAGACCCGGACCCAGGAGCTGCAGAACCTGCGCAACACCAAGAGCAAGCAGATCGGCATGCTCAAGGCGAAGGGCGAGGACGTGTCGGCGGTGATGGCCGAGGTGGCGGCGTTCGGCGACGAACTGAAGCAGTGCGAACACGACCTCGCTGCGGTGCTGGCGAAGCTGGAGGCGATCGCCGCCGGCCTCCCGAACCTGCCGGACGAGTCGGTGCCGCTGGGCATGGACGAGCACGGCAACGTCGAACAACACAAATGGGGTACGCCGCGCGATTTCGGTCCCGAAGGCTTCTCGCCGAAGGACCATGTCGAACTCGGCGCCCGCCACGGCTGGCTGGACGGCGAGACCGCGGCCAAGCTCAGCGGCGCGCGCTTCACCGTGCTGCGCGGCCAGCTCGCCCGCCTGCACCGCGCGCTGGCGCAGTTCATGCTCGACCTGCACACCAGCGAGGCCCACGGCTACGAGGAAACCAACGTGCCGCTGCTGGTCAACGCCGACTCCATGCGCGGCACCGGGCAGTTGCCGAAGTTCGGAGATGACTTGTTCGCTACTTATGAAGCTTTCGATTCGGAAATAGATGAATTCAAGAGAGGGCCGACAAAGGAGTCGGCGGAAGTAATTCTTGCTTCAAGTATCCTCAATTCGAGAATTGATGAGCTCAAAGCTGAGGCTGGGGCTGGCGCTGATACTTATGAAATGGCGCTTGCAGCCAAGGCAGAGTTCGATGGGTTTTGGTCTGCGTTGGCTAGCTATCAGGCCAGCCTCCGTCAGTACTACCTCATCCCCACCAGCGAAGTCCCGCTGACCAACATCGTCCGCGACGAGATCGTCGACGCCGAGCGCCTGCCGATGCGCATGACCGCGCATTCGATGTGCTTCCGCGCCGAGGCCGGCAGCGCCGGGCGCGACACCCGCGGCATGATCCGCCAGCACCAGTTCGAGAAGGTCGAGCTGGTCTCGATCGCGAAGCCGGAGGAGAGCGACGCCGAGCACGAGCGCATGACCCGCTGCGCCGAGACCGTGCTGGAGAAGCTCGGCCTGCCGTACCGCAAGATGCTGCTGTGCACCGGCGACATGGGCTTCTCGGCGCGCAAGACCTACGACCTCGAGGTCTGGCTGCCGTCGCAGGGGATGTACCGCGAGATCTCGTCCTGCTCGAACTGCGGCGATTTCCAGGCGCGGCGGATGCAGGCGCGCTGGCGCAATCCGGCGACCGGCAAGCCCGAGCTCGTCCACACCCTCAACGGCTCCGGCGTCGCCGTCGGCCGCGCGCTGATCGCGGTGATGGAGAACTACCAGAACGCCGACGGCTCGATCACCGTGCCCGAGGCGCTGCGGCCCTACATGGGCGGCGCCGACAGGATCGCCTGAGCCCGGCTTCGGGACGACGCCGATGGAACCCGAGCGCATCACGCCGCCGGAGCTGCGCGCGATCGAAGCCGAACTGGTCGCGCGCGAGCCGATCTTCCATCGCCCCGAATTCGGCACCGCCCGCGCCGACTTCGAGCGCATGACCGATCCCGGGTTCTGGGAGGTCGGCGCGTCCGGACGTCGCTACTCCCGCGCCTTCGTGATCGACACGCTGGTCGCCCGGTGCGCGACGCCGCACGACGACCCGTGGGAGACGTCCGACTTCTGCTGCCAGCGGCTGGCCGACGATCTCTACCTGCTGACCTACACGCTGGCCCAGGGCGTTCGCGTCACCCGGCGTTCCACGCTCTGGCGGCGTGCGGGCCAGGACTGGACGATCGTGTTCCACCAGGGGACGATCGTCGAGGATGTGGCGGGCCCGGGAGCCTGAACCGCACCGACGGGCCGTGAAGGCCCGCCGATGCGCTGCTCGCGGTCGCGGTGCCGCGATCAGAACAGGTCGCCCGCCGGCCACTGCGTCACGCCGTCGACGATCTCGGTCAGCATGGCGTTCATGTCGCCGGTGCTGCCGTCGTTGCTGTTGACCGCCGCGGCGAAGGCGAAGCCGTCGCTGCGCCGGCGCAGGACCGACATGGTGCCGCTCATCTCGCCGTAGTGGCCGTAGCCGTTGCCGAGGTAGGTCTCGTATTTCACGAAGCGCAGCAGGTCCATCGGCCGCGCGATCCAGCCGCCGTGCGAGTCGAAGCGGGTCGGCTTCACGCTGGAATAGGCGCCGCCGCCGTAGTACACGACTTCGCCGGGCTTGCGGTCGGCCAGCGTGTCGCCGCCGATCACCACGTCGCCGGCGCCCGCGGGCTTGAGCAGCGCGTCGCGAACGTAGGCCTCGTAGGACTTGCCGCTGCGCTTCTCGATCACCCGGCCGAGCAGGCAGTACCCGAAGTTGGAGTACATGTTGTCGGTTTTCGGGTCGTTGTCGGGGTCGTACTTCACCGTGCCCGGGTCGTAGCCCAGCGGATAGTTCGCCAGCGCCCACTCGATCAGGCCTTTGTGGGTGGTGCCGGTGTAGGCGAACATCGGGTCGCTCTTGTCGCCGTCCTTGTTCACGTTGACGAAGCCGCCACGGTGGTCGATCAGGTGCTGGACGGTGATGTCGACGATCTTCGGATTGTTCGCCGGGGTGGCGTAGGTCGCGCCGAGTTCGCTGTTCGCGCCGAAGACGTGGCTGTCGCTCTGCAGGCCGGTGTCGGCGATCAGCTTGAGCACGGCCGAGCGGGTCAGCAGCTTGGAGACGCTGGCCTGGCGGAACCGGTGCATCGGCCCGACCGGCTCGCCGCTGTCCTTGTCGGCGACGCCGTAGCCGGAAGCGAACACCAGGCGGCCGTTGCGCATGATCGCCACCGACATGCCCGGGATCGCGTGCGCCTGCATGTAGCCGCGGACCTTGTCGTCGATCAGCTTCAGGTCCCCGGCGCGGAAGGCGGTGTTGTCCCAGATGCCGTTGAAGCGCACCCCGCCGACGCCGTTGAAGGCCTCGATGTAGTCGGGCTCCCAGCTTGCGTACCGATAGTTGTCGAACACGCTCTGGTAGTGCGCGGCGGGGATGCCGTGCCGCGCCGACCACTGCGGGCCACCGGTCTTCACCCACAGCGCGGCATAGCGGTCGGCGTTGCCGTCGCGATAACCGCTGACCGCCTTCAGGCGATAGCCGTCGCGGACGTACTGATCGAACGCGCTCTGGTACTGCGCGGCGCTGAGGCCATGGCGGGCGACGGTGGGCGGCGCGCCCTTCTCGAAGATCGCGGCGAACCGTGCCGAGCCGCCGATCCCGAAGGCGCTGACGTGGGTCGGCGCGTAGCCCTTGCCGGCCATCTCGTCGAACGCGGCCTGGTATTGCGCCGCGGTGAGTCCGTGGCGCGCGGCCCATGCCGGGCCGCCGGTCCTGGTCCAGATGGCGGCGTAATAGGGCTTGTCGCCGACGGCGTAGCCGTTCACCCAGGTCAGGCGATAGCCCTGGCGCGCAAAGTCGTCGAACGCGGCCTGGTATTGCGCCGGGGTAAGGCCGTGCCGGGCCGCCCAACCGGGGCCCGCCTGCTTCTTCCACAGCGCGGCGAAGCGGGCCTGGCCGCGGTCGTCGTAGCCGCTGATGGAGACCAGCCGGTAGCCCTTGCGGGCGTAGTCGTCGAAGGCGCTCTGGTACTGCGCGGAAGTGAGGCCGTGGCGCGCGGCCCAGTCGGCGGCGAAGGCCGGCAGCGCGATGACGAGCGAGACAACCAGAGCGGCGATCCGCGCGACGACGTGACGCAGCGTGCGGGCGGCAGGCTGCGATCGCCGCCGATGCCGGGCGCAGGGCGATTCGGGATCGAGCCGGGCGGGAAGCGTGGACATGACGGAAACTCCTTTTCGGGGTGGGATGAACGTGGATGGCGTGGATTGCCTGGATTGCGTGGCGCTGGGCCGCGGAACGGTGACGGCCCGTTCGTCGCCGCGTCATGCGTCATTTGCGCCAGACGGCGGCGTAGCGGGGCTGTCCGCCGGCGGCATAGCCGGTGACCACGCGGGTGAGATAGCCGGCGTCGGTCGCGCTTTTCCACGCGTCCTGGTACTGCGCGCCGCTCAGGCCGTGCCGGGCCTGGATCGCGCCCGCGGGCGTGGCGCTGAAGATCGCCGAGTAGTAGATCCGGCCGTCGAGGCCGTAGGCGTTGAGGTACACCGGCCGCCGGCCGGCCGCGCCTTCGGTGTCGAACAGGCGTTGGTATTCGTCCGGCGTCAGCCGCGATTTCGCGACCCATTTGCCGCCGCCGGCCTGTTCGTACAGCACGGTGTAGCGCGGCTGGCCGCCGCTGGCGGTCACCGCCATCGTGCGCGGACGGAATCCCTGCGCGCTCCACTGGTCCATGCGCTGCTGGTGTTCCGACGCGGACAGGCCGTGGTAGGCGCGGAACGCGGGGCCGCCGGTCTTGCGGAAGATCGCCGCGTAGCGGGTGTCGCCGTCGTCGCGATAGCTTTCCGCCAGCACCGGGCGGAAGCCGTCGCGGGTGAAGGCGTCGAAGCGTTGCTGGTACTGCGCCGCGGTCAGGCCGTGGACCGCCTGCCAGGCGACGCCGCCGGCCGGGCGGAACACCACGTTGAAGCGCACGCCGCCGTCGGCGGAGAACGCATCGAGCCATTCCGGCGCGTAGCCGGCGATCGCGGCCTGGTCGACTAGGCACTGGTAGTCGCGGGCCGGGACGCCGTGGCGCGCGTATTCGCGGGAACCGGGCGAGACCGCGCCGGGCACGCTGCGCGCGGTGTGGGTGGCGCCGCTGACGTAGCGCCCGCCAGCGATGCCGCAGACGCGCGGGATGCGATTGCGCTTGCTGCCGTCGTTGTCGGTGAGGAAGCCGCCGGTCTCGGTGAAACCGTTGGCGTCCCTGGGCACGCCGACCTCGAAGTGCAGGTGCGGCCCGGAGGCGCAGCCGACTTCGCCCTGATCGCCCAGGTACGTACCGGCCTTCACGAACCGGCCCTCGCGCAGACCGGCCTTGCCGCTGGACGAGCCCTTCTGCATGTGGGTGTACTTGGTCCACTCGCCGTTCGGGTGTTCGATCCAGACGTAGTTGTTCTTCTGCTCGCTGATCGGCTTGCCCTTGCAATCCAGTCGCCGATCGAAGCCGTCGACGACCTTGCGGACGATGCCGTCGGCCGCGGCGACGATGCGGTAGGGGCCGCCGCCGGTGCCGTTCATGTCGATGCGGCCGGGCGGCGAGTGGTCGATGTGGTCGTTGCCGACGCGCACCTTCGTGCCGTCGGCGAAGGGAATGCGATACACGCCCTTCGAGGGTTCGAGCGCCCGTGCGCCGCCGGCGATCGCGCACAGGGAGAGGACGGCGAAAACGAACGAGGGACAGCGGGACATGGCGGACTCCTGCAGGGGTGGATGCGGCGCGGAGCGGCCGCATGATCCATGTCGTCGCGGAACGGCGGCGGATCCCGCCACCCTGTGTCGAACCGGGTGCTGCGCTGCGGACTGCGTTCAGTTTTCGCGGGCCGGGCACCGTCGCCGACGACGTTGTGGAAAGCAGGAAACGACGGATTGCGGCGACGGGTGGCGGGATTCGCCGCCGTTTCGCGACGGTCTGCAGGACGCAGCGCTCCCGCCCGTCCCCCTTTCCCGATGGAGCCCTGCCCATGACTCGTCCCGTCCCGTTGCCCGCGCGCCGTGGTGCGACGCTCGCCGTCCTCGCCGTCCTCGCCGTCCTCTGCGCGCTGTCGTCGCCGCTCTCGTTCGCCCAGAGCGCCGGCGGCGATCTGGTCTCGTCGCCGCATCCGCAGAACGACCCCACGCGTCCCGATCCGGACGACGGCAACCAGGCCAAGGTACTGCTGCTGCCGCTGCGCGATCTGGCGTTGACCGCCGCCGGTTTACGGATCGGCCAACACGCGATTCCCTGGGGCACCCATGCCGTGCTTGCCGAGGGCGAGGCGATGAAGCGCAAAGGCGGCCTGTGCACGTTCCGGCATGCCTACGGCACGGCGAATGCCGGCCCGATCGCCTCGCTCGCGACGGTCAACCGCGTGTTCCGCGATGCGCCCACCGGCGCCGTGCTGGCGTCGACGCCGCTGCCGCCGCTGGCCGCCGGCGCGACCGCGACCAGCAGCGGCCATCTGACCCTGGGGCCCGGCACGTGGATGCTGTACGTGCAGGCCGACGCCGCCGCCGCCAACGCCGAATCGGACGAAGCGAACAACCTGCGCCGCGTGCGGGTGACGGTGAAGGGCGACTGCAGGTAAGGACGCGGCGATCAGGCGCGCGGTTCGCGCACGCGCGCCAGGGCCTGCGCCGCCTCGACCGTGCGCGGGTCGGCGTCGCCGAAGGCGTCGTGGCGCACCTGCCAGGCTTCGCGCAGCAGCGGCAGCGCTTCGGCATCGCGATCGCGATCGACCAGCAGGCGGCCGAGCGGCAGCAGCAGGTTCGCCAGCCGCTCGTGTCCGGCGGGCAGGCGCTGACGGTAGATCGCCAGCGCCTCGCGCAGCGTGCGTTCGGCTTCGTCGAACCGTCCCTGTCGATACAGCACGCCGCCGAGCCGGCCCAGGCGCATGCCGATGCGGTCGTGGTCGTCGCCGCGATGCGCCCGCAGCGCCGCCAGCGATTCGCGGTAGCGGGCGGCGGCCTCCGCATCGTCGCCGCGGCGTTCGGCCAGTTCGCCTAGGTTGAACACGGTGGTCTCGCGCCAGGCGTGATCGACCGGGTACAGCGCCAGCGCCCTGCGGAAATGCGCTTCGGCCGCGGCCAGCCGGCCGGCCTCCAGTTCGAGGCGGCCGAGGTCGTTCAACGTGATCGCCACGTTGGGATGGCGTTCGCCGTAGACCTTGCGCCGGATCGCCAGCGCGCGCTGCAGCAGGGTGCGGGCGTCGTCGTAGTCGCGATGGGTCTTCAGCACCCGCGACAGCGTGACCAGGGTCAGCGCGACGTTCGGGTGGTCGGGGCCGAGGGTGTCTTCCATCGTCGCCAGCGCCTCGCGATACAGCGCTTCGGCCGACGCGTAGTCGCCGAGGTCGTTGCGCACCTGGGCGAGGTCCACCAGGGTGTAGGCGATGTCCGGATGCCGCGCCGGCAGCCGCTGTCGGCGCAGGCTCAGCGCCTGCGCCAGCAGCGGCTCGGCGCCGGCGTAGTCGCCGTCGCGACGCAGGCTCATGCCGAGGCCCTGCAGGGTTTCGGCGATCGCCGGATCGTCCTCGCCCAGGCGCTTGCGGCGGATCGCCAGCGCATCGCGGAACGCGGCCTGCGCCGCTTCGCTCTCGCGCCGACGGTCGTGCAGCCGGCCGAGGTCCTGCAGCGTCGTCGCGACCTCGATCGCGTCCCCGCCGTCCAGCGCGCGGAAACGGACCAGCGCCTCGTCGAGCAGCGTCGTGGCCTGCGCATCGTCGCCGCGGTCGAAGGCCACGCGTCCGCGTCCGCGCAGCGCGCGCGCCAGCCCGCGCGGGTCCGCGTCCGCGCGCGCGGCGGCGAGCGCGCGATCGGCCAGCGTCTGCGCGCGATCGAAGTCGCCGAGCTTGCGGTAGATGCCGCTGACGGTGTCGTACATCTCCGCCTGCAGCGCCGGCTGGCCGTCGAGTTCGCGCTCGATCCACGGCCAGCCGTCGTCCAGCAGTTGCCGGGCGGTGAGTTCGCGCCCGCCGCCGCTGTCGGGCGACGCGCCCTCGAACAGCCGGCGGATCAGCGCCAGCGATTGCCGCGCTTTCGCGGCCTCGGCCTGCGCGCGGTCGCGTTCGCGCGCCAGCGCCTCGGCCTGCCGGGTCGCGACGACCGCGTATGCCACGGTCGAGGCGAATACCGCGACGACCGCCGCCGTCGCCCAGGCATGCCGGCGCAGGAACTTGCCGCTGCGGTAGGCCCAGGTTTCGGGCCGCGCGCGCACCGTGCGGCCGTCGCGCCAGCGGTCGAGGTCCTCGATCATGGCCGCGACCGAGGCGTAGCGCCGCTCCGGCGTCTTGCGCAGCGCCTTGAGCACGATGTTGTCGAGGTCGCCGCGCAGCGCCCGGCGCAGGCCGGCGGGCGTGGTCGAGCGCGCGGCGGCGATCGCGTCCGCGGCCGCGCGGTCGTCGCCGGCGCGCGCGCTGGGCGGCGGCGGCTCGGTCACGCAGACCGCCTGTTCCAGCGCATGCGGCGAGGCGCCCGTGGCCTGCTGCGCGCGCCGGCCGCAGAGCAGTTCGTACAGCAGCAGGCCGAGCTGGTAGACATCGGTCGCGGTCGAGGTCGGCTGCCCCAGCACCTGTTCCGGTGCCGCGTAGTCCGGCGTGAACGCGCGCAGATGGGTGGCGGTCGGCGCGCCTTCGGCGCCGGGGCCGTCGAGCGCCTTGGCGATGCCGAAATCCAGCAGCCGCGGCGCGCCGTCGTCACCGACGAGAATGTTGCCGGGCTTGAGGTCGCGATGCGCGATCAGGTTGCGGTGCGCGGTCGCCACCGCTTCGGCGACCCGGCGGAACAGGGCGACGCGCGCCGGCACGTCGAGCCGGCGCGTGTCGCAGGCGCGATCGATCGGCGCGCCCTGGACGTACTCCATCACCAGCCACGGCCGGCCGTCCTCGGCGCGCCCGCCATCCAGCAGCCCGGCGATGCCGGGGTGGTGCAGGGAGGCGAGGATCCTGCGCTCTTCGGCGAAACGGCGGAGGAAGCCGTCCGAATCCGCGCCCGGCCGCAGCAGCTTCAGCGCACCGGTCTGGCGGAACCCGTCGGCCTCGTGTCCGACCTCGCGTTCGACCAGCCAGACCGTGCCCATGCCGCCGTCGCCGAGCCGGCGCAGCGGCCGCCACGGACCGATCGGGCCGGGCAGGGGCGGGACGCCGTCCGGCGGCGCGGCGTCGAACAGCGCGCGCCAGCGTGCGCTGCCTTCCGGCGCCGCCAGCGCGTCCTCGTCCTCGGCCAGCGCCAGCAGCGCGCGCAGGTCCGGCGCCTGCGACGCATCGTCCCCGTCGAGGCCGTCGACGAAGGCCTGCCGGGCCGCACCTTCCAGGGTCAGCGCCCGCGCCAGCAGGGCGTCGAGTCGCGCCTGCGCCTCGCGGGAGCCGGCCGCCCCGGTCACGGGCTTTCGAGGAACTTCAGCAGCCAGGCGCGGGCGCGCATCCAGTCGCGCTGCACGGTGCGCAACGACGTGTCCATGGCCTCGGCGGTCTCGTCCTCGGTCATCCCGGCGAAGTAGCGGCATTCCACGAGCTGGGCCAGCCGCGGATTGAACACCGCCAGCCGCGACAGCGCCTCGTCGATCGCGAGCAGGCGCTCCGGCGCGCTGTCGGCCGCGGGGATGCGGGTGTCCAGCGGCACCTCGACCCAGTCGCCGCCGCGCTTGGCCGCCAGCCGGCGGCGGGCGTCGTCCACCAGCACCCGGCGCATGGCCCGGGCGCAGACCGCGAAGAAGTGCCCGCGGTCGCGCCAGTCCACGTCGTGTTCGCCGACCAGCCGCAGGTAGGTCTCCTGGACCAGGCTGGTGGTGTCGAGCAGCGGCCCGCGCCGTCCCTGCGCGCCGAGCTGGCGGTGGGCGATCGCGCGCAGCCGGTCGTAGACCATCGGCACCATGCGATCGAACGCCTCGCGGTCGCCGGCGTGGTGCCGCCGCAGCAGTTGGGTGATCTCGCTGGCCATGCGGACTCTCCGGTGGGGCGCCGGGGGTGACGGTCGTTCAACCGGGAAAAGCGCCCCCGGGCGGCCAGATGCCGCCTCCGGCATTGCATGAGTGCGATAAACCTGCTTCAATCGCGCGCATCGTTCCATATACAGAAAGTTCGCCGGAGGCCTCGCCGTGAACGACCTCAACGATCTCTACTACTTCGCGATGGTGGTCGAGCACTCCGGATTCGCCGCCGCCGAACGCGCGCTGGGCATTCCGAAATCGCGCCTGAGCCGCCGCATCAGCCAGCTCGAAACCGACCTCGGCGCGCGCCTGCTGCAGCGTTCGACCCGCCGCTTCGCGGTCACCGACGTCGGCCAGAGCGTCTACCGCCACGCCCAGGCGATGCTGGCCGAAGCCGGCGCCGCGCGCGAAGTCGTCGACCGCCTCAGCGCCGAACCGCGCGGCCTCGTGCGCGTGAGCGTGCCGGTCGGCATCGCCCAGCAGCTCATGCCGCAGTTGCTCCCCGATTTCCTCGCCCGCTACCCGAAGGTCCGCGTGCAGATGCACGTCAGCAACCGCCGGGTGGATGTGATCAACGAAGGCTTCGACGTCGCCATCCGCGTCCGCGCCAAGCTCGACGACGACGGCAGCCTGGTGATGCGCAGCTTCGGCCAGATCCAGGAGCTGCTGGTGGCGAGCCCCGGCTACCTCGACCGCGCCGGCCGCCCGCGCGAACCCGAGGACCTCGCCGCCCACACCACGCTCAGCATGAGCGAGGAAGAAGCCCGCCAGCGCTGGGAGCTCCAGGGCGAGGACGGCGAAGTCCGCCGCATCGAACTCAAGCCGCGCATCGCCGGCTTCGACTTCCCGATGCTGATGGCGCTGGCCAAGCAGGGCCTCGGCATCACCCTGATTCCCGAAACCATCTGCGCCGACGCCGTCCGCAACCGCGAACTGGAAGTCGTGCTGCCGTCCTGGCGCCTGCCGATGGGCATCTGCCACGCCGTCTTCGCCTCCCGCCGCGGCCTGCTGCCGGCGGTGCGCATGTTCATCGACCACCTTGCCGAACAGATGCCGCCGCTGCTCGAATCCTCGCGCCTGCAATGCCGCAACTGCCCCGGCGGCATGGCCGCGCCGAAGGACAAGGAAAAGGACGCTAGAATCGCCGAACCGGCGTGAGGGCAGCGCAGGAGCGCGTCCGCGCGCCTCGATGCCTCGACGCCGCTTCCGATGCCATCCCGAGGCACGGGCGGGGGATCTGGTTTCCGGACGACCATCGCGTCGGGAAAAGCGCATCCCTCATCCGATGAAACCGGGTTCGGGATGACGGGGGTTGAGACTTCAGACAACGGAGAGATGGCCGAGCGGTTTAAGGCAGCAGTCTTGAAAACTGCCGTGGGTTTACGCCCACCGTGGGTTCGAATCCCACTCTCTCCGCCAGATACGCAAGGGCCCCCGCAAGGGGGCTTTTGCGTGTCTGGCGGAGCGTAGTGCGTGGACGAACGCGCTCGGTTCGACACATCGGCAGGATTGCCGATGTGCACGGCGCAGCCGCCCGAAGGGCGAGGGCCATGGAGGGCCCGAGTGAATCCCACTCTCTCCGCCAGATACGCAAGGGCCCCCGCAAGGGGGCTTTTGCGTGTCTGGCGGAGTGCAGTGCGTGGACGAACGCACTCGGTTCGACACATCGGCAGGATTGCCGATGTGCACGGCGCAGCCGCCCGGAGGGCGAGGGCCATGGAGGGCCCGAGTGAATCCCACTCTCTCCGCTACGCAAGGGCCCCCGCAAGGGGGCTTTTGCGTATCTGGCGGAGCGCAGTGCGTGGACGAACGCGCTCGGTTCGACACATCGGCAGGATTGCCGATGTGCACGGCGCAGCCGCCCGGAGGGCGAGGGCCATGGAGGGCCCGAGTGAATCCCACGCTCTCCGCTACGCAAGGGCCCCCGCAAGGGGGCTTTTTCGTATCTGGCGGAGCGCAGTGCGTACAGGATGCTGGCGCATGGGAAAGATCGACAACGGGGGCGACGCTGACGGATGCCGGCCCCGCCAGCGCACATTGCAAGAACGCAGGAAGACGACCTGCCGGGACAGGTCGAATCACGATGCATGCGAGGAAATTCAATGCAGGTCCGCACACGCGTCGCATTGACCTGCGCATCGCCGATTCGGCGTTGGATCGTCCTGCCGGTGCGCCGCATCGGTGCAAGGGGTGATTCCCCGACTTGGTGACAATGCAAAGGAGATTTATGAAGAGTGTGACTCTCGCCTCGGCGATCGCGACGGTGGTCGCGTTGACCTGCGCCGCAACCCCCGTGCGTGCCGAAGAACCGCAGCTTCGCCACATCCGCATGTGCGACGTGTCGGCCTGCTACTACGCATGGAACGTCGTCGATTCCGACGGCGATGGCGTCAGCGACGCCGATGAAGTGGTCGCCGGCTTCGACCCGCACGATCCGGCCAGCCGCCCGCCGCTGCGGCTCATGGTCGAGATGATCGGCGCGCAATCGCTGCCCACCTTCGAATTCGGCGTGGGCCAGATGGTGGTGCGTCCGCCCGATCTGCAGAAAACGCTCGAAAGCCTCGGCATGAACATGCCGGATTCGCCGCTCGCCGCATTCCCGATCAAGGGCCGCGCGGATGCGGTGAAACACCTCGGGCTGGACCCGACCCAGGTCGCGGACTTCGGCATTTCGATCGAGTCCGAAGGGTTCACGCTCGTGCGCGGATTCAACGAGGACACCAAGATGCCGGAGCGTCGGGTCGGCGGGGTCAGGGTGAGCTGGATCAGCGAGGGCGACGATGGCGGAGCGCCGCCGCCGGAAGAAGGGCCGAAGGTGGTGGAGTACGAAAAGTTCAAGAACGGCGACACGTTCGTGAAGCTCGAAACCGGCGATACGGTCCTGATCAAAACGGACGGCAGCTACGATCGCAGAGGGCCCGACGGCAAGCCGAAGACCTCCGGCTTCTCCAATCCGGACGCCGATCCCGGCAACGGCGAGCCGACCGACGAGCAGTTCAAGGCCTGGGAACGTGTCCACAACGCGACGCAGTTGACCGTGTTCGGCTGGAGTCCGATCGAGATCGATCCCAAGGACCTCGAGGACCGCAAGGGCACGATCATCCTCATCGATCCGAACTACATGGAGTACGAGGGGATGGCGTCGGGCCCGCCGCAGATCGACACCGCCCAGCCGGAAACGCGTCCGGACCTGCCCAACCCTGGCCAACCCGATACCGGTTGCTGGCCGAATTGCGGTTGATCGCATGAGGGGTCGCCCCTCTCCGCGCGCGATGCGGGGAGGGGCGCAGCCCGTGAAGCCCGGACAACCTGTCCGACAATCCGTGCTTTCGCGAATTCGACGCGCTTTCGCGCCGAATTCGGCGGTCCAGAACGTTTCGCAGCGGAATCTTCCGGGCAAGCGCGAACGGACTGTCGATGTGCCGAGTCCACCCGAGGCGTCGGGTCTTCGTCTGTGCAGACATACCTTGACGCCGGGTTCGGGATGACGGCGCGTCGAGGCTTCCTGCAACACCGGCATGACCGCGAGGCGATGCCCTCGGGAAGTCGTCCTTGACGGCGATAGGACAATTGACCTAGCCTGTCTGGGTCAACTGTCCTAGCTGCCGTCCCCCATGCCTCCCGCCAGCACCCGCCAGACGATCGTCGAAGTGGCCGACCGGCTCTTCTACGAACAGGGATTCGAGTCCACCTCGTTCGCGCACATCGCGGCGCAGGTGAACATCTCCCGCGGCAATTTCTACTACCACTTCCGGACCAAGGACGAGATCCTGCAGGCGGTGATCGCGCTGCGCATGGATCGGACGCGCGGGATGCTGGCGGCGTGGGAAGGCGAGGGCGCCGACCCGGAGGCGCGCATCCGCAGCTTCATCGACCTGCTCATCGCCAACCGGGCGAAAATCATGCGTTTCGGCTGCCCGGTCGGGACGCTGTGCAACGAGCTGGCCCGGCTGGACCACGTCGCGCAGGGCGATGCGAACGCGCTGTTCACGCTGTTCCGCACCTGGCTGGCCCGGCAGTTCGCCGCGCTGGGACACGATCCCGATGCCGCCGATGCGCACGCCCTGCACGTCCTCGCCGGCAGCCAGGGCGTGGCGGCGCTCGCGAACGCGTTCCGCGACGAAGCGTTCCTGCGCCGCGAAGTCGATGCGCTCGCGGCGTGGCTGCAGGCGCAGCGTCCCGCGACGGCGGACGCGTCCCGCCCCGTTTCCCACCCTGGCTGAAGGATTGTCCGCATGTTCGTCGTGACCCCCAGGTTTTCCGCCCACCGGATGCAGGCGCCGCGCTGGATGGACGGCCACAATGCGTGGATCCGCCGCGGCTTCGAGGACGGCGTGTTCCTGCTCACCGGCAGCCTGTCCGCGGGCGCGGGCGGTGCGGTGCTGGCCCACGGCCTGACCCGCGATGCGCTGGAACAGCGTCTCCGCGAAGACCCGTTCGTCGCCGAAGGCGTGGTCGATGCGGAGATCGTCGAGATCGCGCCGAGCCGGACCGACGACCGGCTCGCATTCCTGAAGGACTGAGCGATGAGCGCCACGCTCCCCGGACCGGACGGCAAACCGCGCTGTCGCTGGTGCGCCGCCGCGCCGGAATTCCTCGCGTACCACGATCACGAATGGGGATTCCCGATCGACGACGATCGCCGCCTGTTCGAGAAACTGTGCCTCGAAGGCTTCCAGTCGGGACTGAGCTGGCGGACGATCCTCGCCAAGCGCCCGCGCTTCCGCGCCGTCTTCCACGATTTCGATATCGAGCGCGTCGCGCGCTTCGGCGAACGCGATGTCGAGCGTCTGCTGCAGGACCCGGGGATCGTGCGCCATCGCGGCAAGATCGAAGCGACGATCGACAACGCGAAGCGTGCGCGCGAACTGGTGGCGCGCGAGGGGTCGCTGGCCGCCTACGTCTGGCGGTACGAGCCGACGGAGGCCGAACGGGCCGCCCCGCAGTCGCAGACCACCTCCGCGGCCTCGGTGGCGATGTCCAGGGACCTGAAGAAGCGCGGCTGGGCGTTCGTGGGGCCGACCACGGTCTTCGCCTTCATGCAGGCGATGGGGCTGATCAACGATCACGCCGAGGGCTGCGCGTTCCGCGAGCAAGCGGAACGCGCGCGGGCCGGCTTCCGGCGACCGGACTGAGCGGCCGCGGCCTGCCGGGATCGCTCGACCCGCACCTGCCTGCGGTTCACGCTTCCTTGGTCCACGCCCACCCGCCGCGACCGGCTAAAATGGCGGATGGCCTCGACCCCTTCCGCCGCATCCCTGTCGCCTCCGACCCTGCTGCGCAACGCCCACGTCTTCGCGCCCGAAGACCTCGGCCTGCGGCAGGTCCTCGTCGCCGCCGGACGGGTGCTGTGGATCGGCGCGGCCGACGCGCCTGCGCCGTCGGTCCCCGGGCTGGAGACGATCGACCTCGGCGGCAAACGCCTGATCCCCGGCCTGATCGACGCCCACGCCCACGTCACCGGCGGCGGCGGCGAGGGCGGGTTCGCGACCCGGGTGCCGCCGGTGCCGCTGTCGGCGTTCACTGCGGCCGGGGTGACGACCGTAGTCGGCGTGCTGGGCACCGACGACCTCGCGCGCAGCCCAGGCGAGCTGCTCGCGTCCACGTACGCGCTGCGCGAGCAGGGTCTCGCCGCGCACTGCTGGTGCGGCGGCTACCACGTCCCGCCGGTGACCCTGACCGGCAGCGTGCGCGGCGACATCGTCTACCTCGACCCGGTGCTGGGCGTCGGCGAACTGGCGATCAGCGACCACCGCTCCAGTCAGCCGACGTTCGACGAGTTCGTGCGGATCGCGTCCGAGTGCCACGTCGCCGGGCTGATGACCGGCAAGGCCGGTGTGCTGCACCTGCACCTCGGCGACGGCGCGCGCGGGCTCGAACTGGTGCGGCGTGCGCTGGACGACACCGAGCTGCCGCCGCGCGTGTTCCATCCGACCCACGTCAACCGGCGCAAGGCGCTGTTCGAGGAAGCGCTGGCGCTGGCGCGGCGCGGCTGCACCGTGGACGTCACCGCGTTCCCGGTCGAGGAGGGCGAGGACGCGTGGTCGGCCGAGGACGCGTGGGAGCACTACCGCGCCGCGGGCGCGCCGCCGGAGCGGTTGACGATCAGTTCCGACGCCGGCGGCTGCCTGCCGACCTTCGACGAGGAAGGCCGCCTGCGCCGGATGGACGTCGGCGCCTCGCGCGCGCTCGCTGACGCGCTGCGCACGCTGCTCGCGCGCGGGCATGCGCTCGACGCCGTGCTGCCGGCCTTCACGTCGAACGTCGCGCGGCTGCTGCGGTTGCCGGGCAAGGGCCGGGTCGCGGCCGGCGGCGACGCCGACCTGGTCGTGCTCGACGCCGACGGCGGGATCGCCGAGGTGATGGCGCAGGGCGCGTGGCACGTGCGCGACGGTGCGGTCGTGCGGCGCGGGCCGTTCGAGTGACCCCGTGTCATCCGCCGCCGCGCGCGCGGCAGCCACGCCTTTTCCGGTTTTTCCCTTTTCCTTGAGCAATCCCAGGAACATCGATGTGCCCCAGTAAAGTCCCCGACGGGGAAGAACGCGGCTGGATCATCCCGATCGGCGGCGCGGAAGAGAAAGAGAACGATCCCGCGATCCTCGCCCGGTTCGTCGAACTGTGCGGCGGCGCCGACGCCGACATCGTGGTGATCCCGACCGCGAGCAAGCTGCTGTCCACCGGCCCGCGCTACGTCGAGATCTTCACCGAGCTCGGCGCGCGCAGCGTCGAGTCGATGGATTTCGACACCCGGCGCGACGCCGAGGAACCGCGGCGGGTCGAGCGGATCGAGCGCGCGACCGGCGTGTTCTTCACCGGCGGCAACCAGTTGCGGCTGGCGACCTACCTCGGCGGCACCGCGGTGGCGAAGGCGATCCGCATCGCCAACGCGCGCGGCATGCACGTCGCCGGGACCAGCGCCGGGGCGTCGTTCCTGAGCGAGCACATGATCGCGTTCGGCGAGGAGGGCTCGACCCCGGTCGCCGGGATGGTCCGGCTGGCGCCGGGCCTGGGCCTGACCAACCGCTTCATCATCGACCAGCATTTCCGCCAGCGCGACCGGCTGGGCCGGCTGGCGACGGCGCTGGCCTACAACCCGTTCGCGGTCGGCATCGGCCTGGACGAGGACACCGCGGCCTTCATCTCGCCCGACAACACGGTCGAGGTGCTGGGCAGCGGCGGGGTCACGGTGGTGGACGCCGCCGGGCTGCAGTTCTCGTCGATGGCCCAAGTCGACGAGGGCCAGCCGGTCTGCCTGCTCGGGCTCAGCTTCCACATCCTCGTCGCCGGTGCTACGTTCAATCTGCACACGCGCAAGGCCTCGGCGGGCGCCCTGCTGGCACCGAAGGAATAGCCGCCGAAGCCGTCGCCGACCGTCGGGGGAGGGTCGGCGCGCGTGACGGGACCGCGCGGGTGCGCGGCCCGCTCCCATCGACCGCAAGGAGTCAGTCCAAGTATGCGCATTCTCGATCGTTCGGTGTACGTCGGCCCCTCGCTGTATGCGCATTTCCCGGTGATCCGGCTTGAGCTGGACCTCGAGCGGCTGGAGGACTGGCCCACCGGGCGGCTCGGGCCGGGGTTCGTCGACGCGCTGGTCGAGGCCCTGCCCGGGCTGGCCGAGCACGGCTGCTCCTACCGCACGCCGGGCGGGCTGATCCGGCGCATGAAGGAAGGCGAGGGCACCTGGCTGGGCCACGTGCTGGAACATGTCGCGATCGAGCTGCAGAACATGGCCGGCGAGGACGTGACGTTCGGGAAAACCCGCAGCATCGACGGCCGCCCCGGCGTGTACTCGGTGATCTACGAATACGCCCAGCGCGAGGAGGGCATCGAGGCCGGCGAACTGGCGCTCAAGCTGCTGCGTTCGCTGCTGCCGGCGGACCTGCGCTCGGCCGACGCCGTGCCCGAGGGCTGGAACTGGCCCGAGGCCCGCGACACCTTCATCCGCTACGCCCAGCGCCGCGCGCTGGGGCCGTCCACCATGTCGCTGGTGAAGGCCGCCGAGGAGCGCAACATCCCGTGGCTGCGGCTCAACGAGCAGTCGCTGGTGCAGCTCGGCCACGGCAAGTACCAGCAGCGCATCCAGGCGACGGTCACCGGCAAGACCTCGCACATCGCGGTCGAACTGGCCAGCGACAAGGAGGAGACCAACAAGATCCTGGTCTCGCTGGGCCTGCCCGCGCCGCGCCAGGAACTGGTGCAGAGCGAGGGCGGCGCGAAGCGCGCGGCGGCGCGGATCGGCTATCCGGTCGTGACCAAGCCCTACAACGGCAACCACGGCCGCGGCATCTCGATCCGGCTCACCAACGAGGCCGAAGTCGTCGAAGGGTTCCTCAAGGCGCAGGCGATCTCGCGCTCGGTGATCGTCGAGACCTACCTCGAAGGCGACGACCACCGCCTGCTGGTGGTCAACGGCGAACTGGTCGCGGCGACCCGGCGCACGCCCGGCCACGTGGTCGGCGACGGCACGCACACCATCCGCGAACTGGTCGAGATCGTGAACCAGGACCCGCGCCGCGGCGTCGGCCACGAGAAGGTGCTGACCCGCATCGAACTCGACGCCCAGGCCGAGATGATGATGGCCCGCGAAGGCGTGGACGCCGACACCGTGCCCGAGGCCGGCCGCGTCATCTACCTGCGCTCGACCGCGAACCTGTCCACCGGCGGCACCGCCACCGACGTGACCGACATCATCCATCCCGACAACCGCGAGATGGCGGTGCGCGCGATCAAGGCGATCGGCCTGGACGTGGGCGGCGTGGATTTCCTCAGCACCAACATCGCCGAGAGCTACAAGCGCATCGGCGGCGGCATCTGCGAGGTCAACGCCGCGCCCGGCTTCCGCATGCACGTCGCGCCGAGCGAAGGCAAGCCGCGCGACGTCGCCGGACCGGTGATCGACATGCTGTTCCCGCCGGGCACGCCGTCGCGGGTGCCGATCGCCGCGATCACCGGCACCAACGGCAAGACCACCACCTCGCGCATGCTCGCGCACATCGCCAAGATGACCGGCTTCACGCCGGGCCTGACCACCACCGACGGCGTCTACATCGACGGCCAGCGCACGGTCGAGGGCGACATGACCGGGCCGGTGTCGGCGCGGATGGTGCTGGCCGACCCGCAGATCGACTTCGCGGTGCTCGAGACCGCGCGCGGCGGCCTGCTGCGCGCCGGCATGGGGGTGTCGAAGGTCGACGTCGGCGCGGTGCTGAACGTGCAGTCCGACCACCTCGGCATGAAGGGCATCGACACGCTGGAGCAACTGGCCGAGGTCAAGCGCATCGTGGCCGAGGTCGCGGAAGAGTGCGCGGTGCTCAACGCCGACGACCCGAACGTGCTGAAGATGGGCGGCTACACCGACGCGAAGGTGATCTGCTACGTCACCATGAATCCCTCGCACGCGCTGGTGCGCGAGCACATCCGCGCCGGCGGCCGCGCCTGCGCGCTCGAGGGCGGCGTCAACGGCCAGATGATCACGCTCTACGACAAGGGCAGCCACATCCCGCTGCTGTGGACGCACCTGATCCCGGCGACGCTGGAGGGCAAGGCGCTGCACAACGTGCAGAACGCGATGTTCGCAGCGGCCATGGCCTTTTCGATGGGCATCAAGCTCGACGCGATCCGCCAGGGCCTGCGCACGTTCGACAGCACGTTCTTCCAGGCGCCGGGCCGCATGAACGTGTTCAACGAGCATCCGTTCAAGGTGCTGTTCGACTACGGCCACAACGCGCACGCGGTCGCCGCCATGGCCGACCTCGCCCAGCGTCTCGACGTCAGCGGACGCCGGCTGGTGGTGGTGGCCGGCCCGGGCGATCGCCGCGACGAGGACCTGCGCGAGATCGCGAAGGCGGTCGCCGGCGGGTTCGACCATTACATCTGCCGCCGCGACGACGGCCTGCGCGGGCGCGCGCCCGACGAGGTGCCGAAGCTGATCGCCGCGACCCTGCGCGAGCACGGCGTGCCCGACGACCGCATCAGCATCATCCCCGACGAGCAGGACGCGATCGACGCCGGCCTGCGCATGGCCCAGCCGGGCGACGTGCTGCTGATCTTCGCCGATGCGCTGGTGCGCTCGTGGAAGCAGGTCATCAAGTTCAAGCCCGAAGGCGCGCCGGAGCGGACGCCGGTCGCCGCCCCGGCGCCGCCCACCGGCGGCGAGGCCGCGGTCGAGCCGCGTTTCTCGCCGGAGCAGTGGGAAGGCGTGAGCCGCGACGAGCGCGGCATCTTCATCTCGCGGGAGAGCGACGACTGAGCGCCATGCCCGTGTCGCAGCCCTTGCCCGACGACGAACCGCCGTTCGACGATTCGCGACGCCTCACCGGCCCCAACCCGTACTTCGCCGATTGCGGCGCGGCGATGGAGACGCTGGGGCCGCGTGCCCGCGATGTCAGCGCGCTGGTGGAGTGGGCCGCGGGCCGTCATCTGATGGGCCGTGCGCTGGGCTGGCCGTACGCGCCCGGCGAAAGCCGGATCCACGCCAGCGGCGCGTCGCTGGCGTTCCCGGCGCCCGTCGATCAGTTGTTCACCGCGACCGAAGTCAACGAGTGGGCGTGGTGCGCCGCCGTCGGCTACACCGGCTTCCATGCGCCCGGCCATCCCGCGGCCTTCGACGATGCGCTGGCGACGGAAACGCTGCGCCGGTTCGCCGCCGCCGAGGCGCGGCCGGACGTGGTCGCGCTGCTCGACGCCGCGGCCGGACGCGATGTGCCGACCCTGCTCGACGACGACGCGCTGAGCCTCGGCCTCGGCGTGCACGGCGTCACCTATCCGCTGGATGCGCTGCCGGCCTCGCCCGATGCGCCGCCGTGGCCGACGCTGGGGGCGATCCCGACGGCGCTGGTCACCGGCTCCAACGGCAAGACCACCACCGTGCGGCTGATCGCGTCGATGCTGCGCGCGCACGGCCTGCGCACCGCGCATTCGTGCACCGACGGCCTGTTCGTCGGCGACACCGCGCAGATCGAACGGCTGGAGGCCGGCGACTATTCCGGCCCGGCCGGCGCGCGCCAACTGTTGCGTCGCAACGACGTCGAGGCCGCCGTGCTCGAGACCGCGCGCGGCGGCCTGCTGCGTCGCGGGCTGGCGCTGGCGAAGGCCGACGTCGCGGTGGTCACCAACATCAGCGAGGACCACTTCGGCGAATACGGCGTGCATTCGGTCCACGACCTGGCCGCGGTGAAGCTCACGGTCGCGCGCGCGGTGGCGGGCGAGGGCGCGGCGCGGCTGGTGCTCAACGCCGAGGAACCGCTGCTGCGGCAGCACGGCCCGCTGGCGGCGCCGCGGCTGGCGTGGTTCGCGGTCGATGCGGCGGCGGTGCCCGACGCCAGCGTGCCGCACTGCGTCGGCCGCGACGGCCGGCTGTGGCTGCACGAGGGCGGCCGGACCCACGACCTCGGCACGATCGCGGCCATGCCGATCACGCTCGACGGCCATGCGCGCTACAACATCGCGAACGCGGCCGGCGCGGCGCTGGCCGCGTCGCTGCTCGGCGTGCCGCCGGCGACGATCCGCGACGTGCTGGCGACGTTCGGACGCGCGCACGCCGACAATCCCGGGCGGCTGCAGCGCTGGTCGTTCGCCGGGCTCGAGATCTTCCTCGACTACGCCCACAACCCCGAAGGGCTGGCCGGGCTGCTCGACATCGCCCAGGCCTGGCGCGGGCAGGGGCGGCTGGCGCTGCTGCTGGGCCAGGCCGGCAACCGCGAGGACGCGCAGATCCGCGATCTCGCCGCGATCGCCGCGCAGTACGCGCCGGACCTGGTCGTGGTCAAGGACATCGACGGCTACCTGCGCGGACGTACCGCGGGCGAGGTCGCGCAGGTGATCCGCGACGAGCTGCTGCGCCGCGGCCTGCCCGACGCCGCGCTGCCGGTGCGCCTGCGCGAAGCCGACGCCGCGCGCGAGGCGCTGGCCTGGGCGCGCGCCGGCGACGTGCTGGTGCTGCCGGTCCACAGCCTGGGCGCGAAGGACGAGGTCGCCGCGCTGCTCGACGCGCTGCAGGCGGGCGGTTGGCGTCCGGGCACCCCGCTGCCCGGCGCGATGGCGGACGGCTGAGCGCTCAGCGCGTCTCGGCGTCCCACGCGCGCAGCGCGGCCTCGACCGCATCGATGCCCTTCGCCGCCGCGGCCGCATCGATCTGCTCGACCGTATCGTCCGGCGAATGGATCACCTTCATCACCCGCGGCGCGGGATCGGTCCCCTTCCCGGAGATCAGGGCGATGATCCGCGGAATCTCGTCCTTCCCGACCAGCGAGTAGGACACCGCCGGCCACTGCGCCTTGAGGAACGCGAGATGGTCGCTCGGGGGATACTGCTTGCCCGCGCTGATCTCGAGGCCGTGCGCCTTCGCCGCGGCGCGGCTGGCGGCGACCAGCGGCGCGTCCACGTCCGGGCTCATCATCCACAGGCTGTCGCCCCAGCCGAACACGTCGAAGTTGACGTACAGCGCCGGCTTGTCCTCGCCCTTCGCGACATGCGCGGCCGCGCCGAGCAGGCCGCGTTCCTCGAGGTCCCAGAACGCCACCTTCACCCGATGGTGCTGCAGCGGTGCGCGATGGAAGCGCTCGGCCAGCGCCAGCGCCACCGCGCTGCCGGAGGCGTTGTCGGTCGCGCCGCGCCCGGCGTCGACGCGGTCGGAATGCGCGCCGATCAGCAGCAGCGGCTGCCCGGCCGAGCCGGAGACGTCCGCGATCAGGTTTTCGCCGGTCCGCGATTCGTGCGCGAACGTCTGCGCCGTCGGCGCCATGCCGGCGGCCGCGAGGCGCTGGCGGAGATATGCGCGTCGCGCCGCGTTGTCGTCGGCGTCGGCCATTTTCACGACATCGGCGCGCCAGGTCGCGGCGGTGTCGTCGACCGGCGCACGCGTGCGCTCGCGCGCGGGTGCGACGACGGCGAACGTCAAGGCGAGCGCCAGCGTGGCGACGGCGAGCGAAGCGGGGCGGCGGAAGGCGTGCATCGCGGTCTCCTGCAGGTTCGAGGCCCCGAGCATGCCAGAGCCGCGGCGACGGCGTGCGGGCCATCGGTCACGGCCTGTCGGAATCTTCCTACACCGACACGGGCAAACGGCCGATTGTCCCCGCCGCCACGACTGCCTAGTCTGGGGGCATCGCAACGCTGCACAGGACGAGGGAATGACGATCCGCGTGTTTCTGCTCGACGACCACGCGCTGGTGCGCACCGGCATGCGCCTGATGCTGTCGACCGAGACCGACATCGAGGTGGTCGGCGAGGCCGGGAGCGGCGAGAGCGGGCTCCCGATGATCCGCAAACTGCGGCCGGACGTGGTGCTGTGCGACCTGCATTTGCCCGGGATCAGCGGCCTGGAGGTCACCGAGCGCCTGGTCAGGAGCGACCTCGGCTGCAAGGTGGTGGTGGTTTCGGTGCTGGAGGACGGACCGATCCCGAAGCGGCTGATCGAGGGCGGCGCCGCGGGCTATGTCGGCAAGGCCGGCGATGCGGCCGAACTGCTGCGCGCGATCCGCGAGGTGGCGCGCGGCAAGCGCTTCCTGGCCAACGGCATCGCGCAGCATCTCGCGCTGTCGGGCCTGGGCGGCGGCGGGACGCCGTTCGACGCGCTCTCGCCGCGCGAACTGGAAGTGGCGATGCTGCTGGTGCAGGGCCTGCGCCAGGAAGACATCGCGCGCAGGCTCAGCCTGAGCGCGAAGACGGTGAACACCCACAAGTCGCGGCTGTTCGAGAAGCTCGGCATCGAGGACACGATCGCCCTCGCGCGGCTGTCGTCGCAGTACGGCCTCAGCGACCCGGCGCGGACGCTCTGACGCGGGTGGAAGCGCGTCCGGTCAGGTGCCGGACGCGCGGATGGGACCTGTCGCGGCGTCGGTGACGCGACGGTCTCCGAGGACCGACGACCGATGATGTGACGGTCGTCGGTGGCCTGCGACGCGGGCGATCAGCCCGCGCGGGGCGCTTCGCCGCTCGCGTCGCCTTCGCTGCGGACGGCGACTTCGGAGACATCCGCATCCGGCTGGACGTCGAACAGCGGCAGGCCGATGCCGTACTGCGGCGCGGCGACCGGCGCTTCGACGGGCTTGATCGCCGCGGCCACGTTGGCGGGCGCGGCGGTCGCGACGGCGGCCGGCGTTTCGTCGACGACCTCGGCCGGCGCTTCGACCGGCGCGGTCTCGACCGCGACGGCGGCTTCGACGACGGCGGGCTGCTCGACGGCCGGCGTTTCGATCACGGCCTGCTCGACGACCGCGGGTTCGATCGCGGGCTGCTCGACTGCAGCCGGCTCCACGACGGGCTGTTCGACCACGACCGCTTCGGCGACAGACGCTTCCGCGGCAGCCGATTCGACCGCTGCGGCTTCGACCACCGAGCTTTCGGTGACACTCGCTTCGGCCACGCTCGCTTCGACCGCGCTCGCTTCGACCGCGCTCGCTTCGACCGTGCGTGCTTCGACCACGGTCGCCTCGGCGGCGGCCGCTTCGACGACCGGCTTCGGCGCTTCCGCGGACGGCGCGTCGGCGACGGCATCGGTCCCGGCTTCCGCCGCCTGGGCTTCCGCCGCCCGGGGTTCCGCCATCGGCGTCGCGACCTGCTTCGCGACCGGCTCGGTGCGCGCCGGCGTCGGCAGGTCGTCGAACTCGAATTCCGGCTGGCTGCGGTCCAGGGTCGGATCGGCGTCCTCGGCGGCGGTCAGGCCGTCGGTGTCGGCGTCTTCGCCCATGCCCTCGCCGGCGACGCCCGTGGCGTCGGCGTTGCGACGACGGCGGCGGCCACCGCGGCGGCCGCGACGGCGGCGGCTCGCGCCATCGCCGTTCGCGTCACCGGCGGCGTCCTGCGACGCGGCGTCGGCGGCGACCGGGGTGTCGACCGTCGTGGCGACGTCGTCGGGCTGCGGCGCGGGGATCGGCTGCGCACCCGCGACCTCGACCGCGGCCAGCGCGACGACCGTGTCGGCCACCGGCGCCTCCGGCTTCTTCGCTTCGGGCTGGCGCTCCTCGCGGCGCGGGGCGGGCCCGCGCTGCGCGTTCGCTTCGCCCTGCGCGGGCTTCTGCGGCTGCGGCTTCTGCGCGTTGTCCTGGCGCGGCTCCTGCTGGCGCTGGTCCTGCCGCTGATCCTGCCGAGCGCCGTCCTGACGCGGCTCCTGACGGGGCTTCTGCTCCTGCTTCTGCGGCTGGCGCTGCGGCTGTTCCTGCTTCTGGGACTTCTGCTGCTGCGGCTGCTGGCCCTGACCCTGGCCCTGCTGGCCGCCACGGCGCTGTTCGTCGCGGCGGTCGTCACGGCGATCGTCGCGACGCGGCTTCTGGCCGCGATCCTCGCGACGGCCGTCGCGATCGTTGCGGCCACCGTTCTGGTTGCGGTCGTTGCGGCGGTCGTTGCGATCGCCGCGCGCCGGGCGATCCTGCGCCTGGCCGCGCTGCGGCTGGGCCGGCGTCGCTGGGGTCGGCTCGCCGCCGAACAGGCCCTTGAGCCAGCCCATCAGGCCGCCGGATTTCGCGGCCGGCGCGGGCTGCGCGAACGCGGGCGTCGGCTGCGGGGCCGGCGGGGCGGCCGGCGCGGGGGCCGCGGCCGGCGCGGCCGTCGGCGCTTCCTCGCGCAGCGGCGCGGGACGCGACGGCTTCACGTTGGTCACCGCGGCCGGCGGTGGCACGTTGAGGTTGGCCTTGGTCAGCGCGATCGTCGCCAGCTTGCGCGGGGTGCCGCGCTGGTAGCTCGGCTTCGCGGTTTCCTCGCCCAGTTCGTTCTCGCGGAGGCGGGTGACTTCGTAGTGCGGCGTGTGCAGCGATTCGTCGGCGACGATCACGATCGGCGCGTCGTGGCGCTTCTCGATCTCGCTCAGCGCGCGGCGCTTCTCGTTGAGCAGGTAGTTGGCGATCTCCACCGGCGCCTGCACCAGCACCTGGCCGGTGTTGTCCTTCATCGCATGCTCTTCGGCGATGCGGATGATCGACAGCGACAGCGATTCGATGCTGCGCATGCGGCCGTGGCCGTCGCAGCGCGGGCACACCAACTGGCTGGATTCGCCGAGGCTGGGACGCAGGCGCTGGCGCGACATCTCCATCAGGCCGAACTTGGAGATGCGGCCGAGCTGGACCCGGGCGCGGTCGTGCTTGAGCGCCTGCGCGAGCCGGTTCTCGACCTCGCGCTGGTGCTTGTTCGAGGTCATGTCGATGAAGTCGATCACCACCAGGCCGCCGAGGTCGCGCAGGCGCATCTGCCGGGCGACTTCGTCGGCCGCCTCCAGGTTGGTGTTGAACGCGGTTTCCTCGATGTCGCCGCCCTTGGTGGCGCGCGCGGAGTTGACGTCGACCGCGGTCAAGGCCTCGGTCTGGTCGATCACCAGCGAGCCGCCGGAGGGCAGGCGCACCGAGCGCTCGTAGGCGTTCTCGATCTGCGATTCGATCTGGAAGCGGTTGAACAGCGGGGTGTCGTCGGTGTAGTGCTTGAGCTTGCGCAGGTTGTGCGGCATCACCTGCTCGACGAACTCCTTCGCCTCTTCGTACATCTCCGGCGTGTCGACCAGGATCTCGCCGATGTCGGCGCGCATGTAGTCGCGCAGGGCGCGGATGATCAGCCGCGATTCCTGGTAGATCAGGAACGGCGAGGTCCGCTTAAGCGCCGCCTCGGCGATCGCGCGCCAGACGCTGAGCAGGTAGTCGAGGTCCCACTGCAGCTCTTCGGCGTCGCGGCCGACGCCGGCGGTGCGGATGATCACCCCCATGTCGTCGGGGATGTTCAGCTTGTCCATCGCTTCCTTCAGCGCGGCGCGGTCGTCGCCCTCGATCCGGCGCGAGACGCCGCCGGCGGTGGGCGAGTTCGGCATCAGCACCATGTAGCGGCCGGCCAGCGAGATGAACGTGGTCAGGGCCGCGCCCTTGTTGCCACGCTCCTCCTTGTCGACCTGGACCACGACTTCCTGGCCCTCGCGCAGCAGTTCGCGGATGCCGGCCTTGTGGTGGTCGACGCCCGACTGGAAGTAGTCGCGGGAGATTTCCTTCAGCGGCAGGAAGCCGTGGCGCTCGGCGCCGTACTCGACGAAGGCGGCTTCGAGCGAGGGTTCGAGCCGGGTGATGCGGCCCTTGTAGATGTTGGACTTCTTCTGTTCCTTGGCCGGGATTTCGATGTCGATGTCGTACAGGGTCTGGCCATCGACGATCGCGACGCGCAGTTCTTCTGCCTGCGTCGCGTTGATCAGCATGCGTTTCATGGTCTTGCGTTCCTTGGCGCCTTGCCCGTCGTGGGACGGGCGCGCGGAACGCCGGGGCGTGTTCGCCTCTGGAGACTACCTGCGGTCGCATCGCGCGCCGGACGCCCCGCTTGCATGCAGCCGTGCGGGGCGGGCGCGCGGCCGGGGCCGCTTCGTTGTTTCCAGCGCTGCAACACCACGGCGGGCCGCGGGAGCGCTTCTTGTCTGGTGTGTTGCCGGGCCGGCTGCCTGCGGTGCGGCGCTTGTGGGCGCGACATCGCGGCGGCGCGGGACGTGTTCGTTGCCCGGGCGCCAGGCGCCCGGCGATACGCCGGCCTGCCGACGAGCCGCTAACATGGCCGCCCCGGGGGCGGTGGCCGCGCACTGCATCGGAATCGCGGGGGAGCTGGGCTTTCGGCCCGATGGCTGCGGACGTTGCCGTCGCACCCGGACTCCCTGCGAAATCAAACCCTTATATCGCCCAGCGAGTGTAGCAGATCAGGACCCCGGATGACCGCAAACGCCCCCAGAACCGCGCCATCCGCCCAGGTCCGCCTGGCCCGCGTCCCCGAGGACCGCGCCGGCCAGCGGCTGGACAATTTCCTGCTGGGCCAGCTCAAGGGCGCGCCCAAGTCGTTGATCTACAAGATCGTCCGCAGCGGCCAGGTGCGGGTGAACGGCGGCCGGGCGAAGCCCGAGACCCGGCTGGAGGCAGGCGACGAGGTCCGCATCCCGCCGGTCCGCCTCGGCGAGGCCGGCGACAAGGGCGCGCCGCCGAAGGGCCTGCTGGCCGCGCTGGACGCCAGCATCGTGTTCGAGGACGCCCGCCTGCTGGCGATCAGCAAGCCGTCGGGGATCGCCAGCCACGGCGGCTCGGGGATCGGGTTCGGGGTGATCGAGACCCTGCGTGCCCTGCGCCCGAAGGAAACCCTCGAACTGGTCCACCGGCTCGACCGCGACACTTCGGGGCTGATGGTCATCGCCAAGAAGCGCTCGGCGCTGATCGAGCTGCAGGCGCTGATGCGCGAATCCGACACCGACGACGGCCGCGGCATCGCCAAGCGCTACCTGGCGCTGCTGGCGGGGCGGATGCCGAACGGGGTGATGACCGTCGACGCGCCGCTGCACATCGGCCTGCGCCAGGGCGGCGAGCGCCACGTCCAGGTCAACCCGGCGGGCAAGCCCTCGCTCAGCCATTTCCGCGCGCTGGAGCGCCGCGGCGGCCATTCCTACTGCGAGGTGCGGATCGAGACCGGCCGCACCCACCAGATCCGCGTCCACGCCCAGCACATCGGCCATCCCGTCGCCGGCGACGACAAGTACGGCGATCCCGAGGTCAACAAGCGCCTGCGCGAGCAGGCCGGCCTCAAGCGCCTGTTCCTGCACGCGGCCTCGCTGGAGTTCGCGCTCGACGGCGGCCGCGCCGAGTACGTGCTCGATGCGCCGCTGGCGCCGGAACTGGTCGAGGTGCTGGATCGGCTGAGCTGAGGCGTCCGCCCGGCGCGGTCACGCCCGGGGTTCGATCGCGCGGATGCGGCCCTCGGCGTCGTGGTGCACGGTGACGATCCTGCCGCGGCGGCCGCGCGCGATCAGCTCGGCGTCGAGCGCGAACGCGGACGCATAGTCCGCCAGCGTCTCGGTCGCGTGGGCGTGGGTGACGGTGCGTCGCGGCAGCAGCGTCCACAGCAGCAGGAGCACGCAGGTGCCGATCAGCGCGACGATCGAGTGCAGGTAGGAGATCGGCGCGACCGCCTCCAGCACCTCGTGGGCCGCGAGGTCGAAGTTCAGATGCAGGCCGATGACCTGGTGCAGGCGGCGGTAGACCGGCAACCACAGGAAGATCCAGCCGATCCACAGGCCGGCGGTGACGACGTCGGAGAACACCCGGCGCTTCCAGTCGAGTTGGCGGCGGGCGTTGATGATGACGCGGGCGTTCACGAGGCGGCCTCCGTTTCGACCGGGCGGGGCGGGACGGTCGTCGCGGCCGCGACGTGCACGCCGCGATCGGGGCTGACCCAGCGCGCCCGCTTGCCGCTGCGACGGGCCAGCGCCTTCGGGAACGCGACCACGGTGGCGGCGATGTTGATCAGCCAGAACACTGCCGGGTACCACACCATCCAGTAGTAGTTGCGGCCGAGGCCGTGGTCGTAGTGGCTGTCGAGCCATTTGCTGAAGCCGAACTGCAGCAGGCAGGTCGCGCCCAGCAGCACGCTGCTCCACTCGGGGATCAACGGCGAACCGATCGCCGGCAGCAGGCCGTGCGGCAGCACCAGCCCCAGCAGCCACAGCACGACCATCGCCAGCAGCGTGTACGACCACAGCAGGCTCAGGCACAGCTCGATCATCAGCGGCCACAGGTGGTTCTGCGACGGGCGCAGGAACACGTCGATGTTCCTGCGCAGCACCTGCGCGCCGCCGGTGGCCCAGCGCAGGCGCTGCTTCCACAGGCCCTTGAGCGTCTCCGGCATCAGGATCCAGACCAGCGCCCGCGGCTCGAAGCGCACGTCCCAGCCGCTGCGCTGCAGCTTCCAGGTGATGTCGATGTCCTCGGTGAGCACGTCCGCGCTCCAGTAGCCGACCTGGTGGACCGCCGACTTGCGGAACGCGGTGATGACGCCGGAGACCGTGAACAGGCTGCCGAAGCTGCGCTGGGCGCGCTTGATCATGCCGACGATGGACGAGAACTCGCCGACCTGGACCCGGCCGAGCAGGGTCGAACGGTTGCGGATGCGCGGGTTGCCGGTGACCGCGGCGACGTCGGGATCCTCGATGAAGTGGCGCACCATCCAGTGCGCGCAGTGCGGATCCAGCAGGGCGTCGCCGTCGATGCAGATCAGGATCTCCGCGTTCGCCAGCAGGCTGCCGGCCTGCAGCGCCATCGCCTTGCCCTGGTTCGCGGCGAGATGCACGACGCGCAGCCGCGGATGCAGCGGCGCCAGGCGGTCGAGGACCTCGGCGGTGTCGTCGCGGCTGCCGTCGTTGATCGCGATCACCTCGAAGTCCGGATAGTCCAGCGCGAGCGCCGCACGCAGGGTTTCCTCGGCGTGCGGGCCTTCGTTGAAGCAGGGGATCAGCACGCTCACCGGCGGCGTGCCGGCCAGCGGTCGCGGCCGGTCGAAGGGCGGATCGCCGCGCTCGTGGCGCCAGTAGAACAGCGCCGCGCCGAGCATCCACAGGTACGACATGAACAGGGGGTAGTGGTACACGAACCCCTGCAGGGCCAGCCACAGCGTATGGAACAGGGCCTTGAACATGGGCGTCGCTCAGCGCAGGGCCGCGCCGGCGGCGGACGCGGCCGGCGCGGCAGGCGGCGCCGCCGCGTCCGGAACCCCGGGAACGTCGGGCTCGGGCGGCAGCGGCGGGCGGTTGGGCTTGCTGCCGAACACCGGCCGCACCTGCGCCGGGTCGGGATTGTTCTCGAACAGGTTGTCCGGGTAGTAGGCGACGTTGCGCACGCCCCAGTCGTACAGCCGGCGGATGGTGTCGGCGACCTCGGTGCCGGGCAGCGGCCGGTCGTCCCTGCGCCAGTCGACGGTCTGCAGTTCGATCACCGTGCGCGGCATCGCGCCGGGGTGCTCCGCCACGCGGTCGACGATCTTCTTCAGGAACGCGACCGGGTCGTCGGCCTGTTCCATGTACGGCATCGCCATGATCGCGGTGTAGTCGTAGTGCGCCAGCGAACTGTCGAACGACTGCGAGTACCACTCCTCGGCGCGCGGGTTCAGCACCACCTGCGCGTAGAGGTTGCGCGCGGTGCGCAGGCCCGGCTGTTCCTCGCGGGCGATTCCGGCCATCTCGGTGGCGAGCGCATCGAGATACGCCGTCTTGTGCCGCGTCCACGACGCCATCGCGGCCTCGTCCGCGCGGATCGCCGGCACCGAGCCCGGCAACCCCCACTTGCGGTACGCCTTCAGCGCCCACGGACTGCCGTCCTCGTAATCGGACAGCGTCACGTCGTCGTGGAAGAGGATGCCGTCGATCGGCGTGGAGCGGGCGAGGTCGCGGTAGAGATCGCGCAGCGCGGCGCGCGTGTTCGGCGAGAACGGCGACAGCCGCGGATAGCCCATCGCGAGGTGGTTCGCCTGGTTGGGCAGCGTGACCACGGTGTCGCGCGCGGCCGGGTCCGAGGCCGGCAACTGCCACGCCAGCAGCGGCATCCAGGCGTACACGCGCTTGACCTGGGTGCGGGTCTGGATCTGCCACGCCACGCGATTGAACAGGTCGGCGCGCATCGGCACGCGGGTGTTCGGGAAGTACACCGCATCCGCGGCGCCGTTCGCGTCCGGATCGGAGAACGCCTGCAGGTAGACGGTGTTCGCGCCCATCGCCACGATCCGGTCGAGCAGCCGGCCGAGGTTGTCCTCCTGCTGCTTCTCGTCCGGGTCGTAGATGTAGTCCAGGTCGATGTGCATGATCTTGCCGGGACGGTCCTCGTCCAGCACGCCGCGGTCGCGCAGCGCGATGTCCTGCGACAGCTCGGCGAGCGAGGTCGTGCGCTCCATCAGGATCCGGCGCAGCCCCCACAGCGGCGTGCCGCGGCGGTTCGGGCCGTCGTCCAGGGTCAGCCCGATCGGCATGCCCAGCTTCGCCGCCGCGGTGCGGGTCTCGACGTTGTAGCGGCCGTAGGGCCAGACCACGATCCGCGGCGACGCGCCGAGCCGGTCGCGCAGCAGCCGGTTGTTGCGGCGCAGGTCGTCGGCGACGCGGCGCGCATAGGTCGCCTCGTCCTCGTAACGCTGCGCCGCCGGCAGCCAGCGCCGCGCGGTCGCGGCCGGCTCCTGGTTGCCCTGCGGGTTGGAGAGGATGCCGGTGTGCATCGCATAGGTATGGCTGGCGACCTCGACCAGGCCGCTGCGGGTCATCTCGCGGATCTCGCCCCACGACAGCAGGTCCTCGCGTGGGATGCCGCGGCCGTCGAAGTCGACCTTGCCGCCGTCGGGCACGTCCAGCCATGCGCCGACCAGCGCGATCACCGCCGGGATGCGCATTTCCCTCAGCACCGGGTAGGCGTCGCGGTACATCGAGCGGTAACCGTCGTCGAAGGTCACCAGCACCGGCCGCGCCGGCAGCGCGCGCCTGCCGGCGCGGTCGGCCAGCACGTCGTCGACGTCCACGAAGTGGTAGCCGCTGCGGCGCAGCCACAGCATCTGCCGGCGGAAATCGGCGGGCGCGACCGCGTAATCGGGCGACAGCGCCTGTTCGCGCGCGGCGATCTCGTGGTAGCAGAGGATGGTCAGCGCGTCGCCGTCGGCCGGCGGCGCGGCCGACGCAGGCCGGCACAGGGCGGCGAGGAGGCCGGCGCACAGGCACAGCGCGGCGAGGCACCGGCGCGCGATGCGGCCGGGGGAATCGGAAGCGGTCATCGAAGCGGGCGAAGCCACGGTCGCGCGGACGCAGGGGGGGAGGGGCGGCGCACGCAGGCGCCTGCCGCGGATTCTCCCCCCGCGCCCGCGCGGGAAAAAGTGAAACTTTGGAAAGGTTGGCGCGCGCCCGCGGGCGGCGTCAGCCGAGCAGCGCTTCGGCCTTCGCCGCGCAGATGAAGTCGTTCTCGCTCAGCCCGCCCACGTCGTGGGTCGAGAAGCGGACCACGCAGCGGTCGTAGTGGACGCCGAGGTCGGGATGGTGGTCTTCGCGGTGGGCGATGAAGGCCAGCGCGTTCACGAAGGCCATCGTCCGGTGGTAGTCCGGGAAGGGGAAGGTCTTGACCAGCGCGTGGCCGTTCTCGGCGAGTTCCCAGCCGGGCAACTGCGGCATCAGTTCGGCGACCTGCGCGGGAGGCAGGCGATGTTCGTGGCCGCGGCGGGGGACGCAGTGCGCCTGGGCGAGGGGGACGAGGTCGGACACGGGCGACTCCTTGCGATGCGGGGAAGCTGAACACTGTTCCGCCGACGTAACGAAACGCTGACGAGCGCGCGCCGGACGGGCCGCTAGAATAGCCGGATGATCCAGATTTCCGAATCCGCGCAGTCGCACTTCCGCCGCCTGATCGAACGCGAGGCCCTGCCCGGACTCGGGGTCCGCCTGAGCGCGGTCCACCCCGGCACCCCGCGGGCCGACGTGCGCCTGGAGTTCGCCGAACCCGGCGATCTGCAGGGCGACGAATGGGCGGTGGACTGCGAGGGCTTCACCCTGTGGCTCGACGCCGGCAGCGTGCGCTTCCTCGACGGGGCGGAAATCGACTACACCCAGCAGGCGACCGGCGGGCAACTGCAGATCCGCGCGCCGAAGATCAAGGGCGCCGCCCCGGACGCCTCGGCCTCGCTGGTCGAGCGCGTGCAGTGGGTGATCGAACACGAGATCAATCCGCAGCTCGCCCAGCACCGCGGCCACGTCAGCGTCCGCGAGGTCACGGCCGAAGGCGTGGTGGTCCTGGGGTTCGGCGGCGGCTGCCATGGCTGCGGCATGGCCGACGTGACCCTCAAGCAGGGCATCGAGAAGACCCTGCTGGAGAAGGTGCCGGGCGTCACCGCGGTACGGGACGAGACCGATCACGCCAGCGGAACGGCGCCCTACATCGCACGTTCGTCGTCCTGACCGCGCCGGCCCGCGCGTGTTCTCCGCCGCGGAACTGATCGAGGCCCTCCAGGCGCGCCATCGGCGACGGTTTCCGCTGCACGCGGAACGGCCGTTCGGCGCGTTCCCGCCGACCTGGCGCACCTGGTTCCTGTCGATGCGCGAGCGCGCCGACGCGGTGGTCGGCGCCCCGGCCGCCGATTTCGTCGCGCTGCTCGGCGCGCGTCCGCCCAGGCCGCGGCCGAAGGCGCCGCCGCCGCTGACGCGCTGGCAGGCGCTGCGGCGGATGGGACGCCAGCAATGGGAAGCGCCGCCGCCGGACCAGCGCCGCACGCGACGCGTCGCCGCGGCGTTTTCCGGTGCGCTGCATCTGGTGTTCGTGGTCCTGCTGCTGTGGCTGGGCGACGTGCTGGGCGACCGGCCGCCGCCGCCGCCGCAGGAGGACGAAGCGCTGCTGGTGGAATTCATCGGCGAGGGCACGCCCGACGAGGACACCGGCGGGGCCCCGGCCGAAGGCGCGACGCCGGGAGCGGCCGCCGCCGCGACCGCGGACAGGGCGACCTCCGCGGCGACGGCGCCTGCGACATCGGAAGCGGACGCCGCGCCCGACGCGTCGGCGTCCGACACGCCCTCGGCCGAAGCCGCGGCATCGCCGTCGGACACCGAAACCACCGCCGAGACCGAAACGTCGCCACCGACGCCCGCGGTCGCGCAGAACGACGTCCCGATCTCGGACGTGTCGCTTCCCGAACTGCGCGCCCCCGAGGTCGTGCTGACGCCGCCACCGCCACCAGCGCCCGCCCCGCCGCCGGTGACGCCGCCGACGCCGGCGCCGCCGGTGAAGGTCGAACAGCCGCTGGCGGTCACCCGGACGCCGAAGCCCGACAACGCCTTCAGAGTCCCGCCGCCGACGCCGCCCGCGCCGGAACCCGCGCCGCGTCCCGCGCCGGTGCCGCCGACGCCGGCCCCACCGACGCCGCCCGTCCCCCAGACGCCGGTTGCCCAGAAGCCCGTTCCGCCGACGCCCGTTCCGCCGACGCCGGCGAAGCCGCCGACCGCGCCGACGCCGAAACCGGCCGTCTCCGTGCCGCCGGCTCCGGTTCCACCGACGCCTGCGCCGCCCGCACCGAAGCCGCCTGCGCCGCAACCGCCTGCGCCGGTCCCGCCCGCGCCCAGGCCGCCCGCGCCGAAGCCGCCGGCACCGGCTGCCGCCACGCTGGCCGTGCCGAAGCCCGCGTCGAAGCCGTCCGCCGCGCCGTCGCCGGCAGCGCCGAAACCCGATGCCGCCCCGACGCCGAAGCCCGCCGGTGAGGGTCCGGTGCGCGTCGCGCCCGCGCGGCCGTCGCCGGCGACGCCGCCCGGCGGCGCGCCGAGGCCTTCGCCAGGGGCCGCGCGTCCGCTTGCGAACGCCCCGGGCGGGGTCGGACCGTCGCCGTCGCCGCGTCCCGGCGCCGCGCCGGCCGCGGTGCGCGACGACGATTGGGGCGCGTCCAGTCGCAACGTGCCCGGCAACGCCACGGCCGGCCGCTCCGACGGCCTGCTCGACGGCAGCGGCCGGGTACGCCTGCCGGGCAACGGCAGCAACGTCGGCGGCGGCCTGCCGCCGGGCACGGTCATCGAGGACTTCGAGAAGATCGACCGCATGGGCACATGGTTGAAGCGGCCGCCGCTGGACTACACGCCGAGCCGTTTCGACCGGTTCTGGGTGCCGCACGAGAATCTGCTGGAGGAGTGGGTGCGGCGCGGCATCAAGAAGGTGGCGATCCCGCTGCCGGGCTCGACCAAGCGCATCCTCTGCACCGTGTCGCTGCTGCAGGCCGGCGGCGGCTGCACCATCGACGATCCCAACCTGCAGGATCAGGAAGCCATCGCGCGGCCGCCGCCAGACGTGCCGTTCAAGCCGGAACTGCAGCAGGACCAGGGCAGCCTGGCGAAGCCCGCGCCGAAACCGGCGCCCGCGCCGCCGCGCTGAGCCGCCGCGTCGGTTCCGCGCTGCGGCGGTGCCGTTTCCCGACCCCATTGCATCCGTCGGCCCGCGTCCGCGTCGTGTCGATCGCGATGCCGTCCGCATCGCGATCCCGCGACTTGTATCGACAGACTTGTATCGACGCCAACGAAAACGGGAGCCTCGCGGCTCCCGTTCTGCGATCGCGCGGTGCGGGACCGGTCAGCGGTGCGACAGGTCGCCCAGCGGGCCGGACTGCGCGGCGAAGTAGGCCGCGAGGTCGGCGATGCCCTGGTCGTCGAGCTTGCCGGCCTTGACCGCGCCCTGGATCTGCAGCGACATCAGAGCGTGCGTGCGGTCGCCGTCGCGGTACTCGTGGATGGCCTGGAACAGGTAATCCTGGTACTGGCCGGCGAGGACCGGGTAGGTCGGGTCGATGGGCTTGGCGCCGGCGGGGCCGTGGCAGTCGACGCAGGCCTGGCCGTTGCCGCTGAGCTGCTTGTCGGCGGCGATGCGCTCGCCGCGGGCGGCGTCGCCGTCGAACGCGCCGATGTGCTGGACGGCGTGTTCGCCGGCCTGGCCTTCGGCGGCGGGTTCGGACTTGCTGCAGGCGGCGAGCGAGGCGCCCAGGGTCAGGGCGATGGCGAGAGTGGTGATGCGCTTCGTCATGGGGGCGTCGCTCAATTCTTCTTCAGGCTCGAAAGGTAGGCGGCGATGTCGGCGATGTCCTGCTCCGAGAAGCTCTGCGCCTGGGCGCGCATGGTCGGATGCTTGCGCGCGCCGCTGCGGTACTCGTTGAGCGCGCTGGCGATGTACTCGGCGCTCTGGCCGGTGATCTTCGGCACGCTGTAGGCCGGGTAGGCGTTCTTGTAGCCGGTCACGCCGTGGCAGCCGCGGCAGGTGTAGGTCAGCTCCTTGCCGCGTTCGGCGGAACCTGCGGAAGCGGCGGCCGGCGTCTGGGCCAGCGCGGGCAGGGCGGCGAGGAGGGCGAGACCACCGGCGAGCAGCGGGGTACGAATCGTCGATCGGGTCATGTCGGGCGTCGTGGCGTCGGTCTGATGGCGAAGTGGCGGGCGACGCGTGGACGGAGCCGGTCTTTCCCCGGGCCGGGCGGTCGCGCAATCCGGACAGTATAGCCCGACCCCGCGTCCCGACCCAGCCCGTGCCGCCCCGCGATCGACCGGTCCTCGTCCCCCCGCCGGCCGCGGGTCACTATGACCTCTGGCGGATGGCGGACATGAACGGGTGATATACCTTCATACAACACCTAACCCCCTCGGCTTTCCGACCATGCCCAACCCCTCCCGTCGCCGCCTCTTCGCCGCCCTGGCCGCCCCGCTGCCTTCCCCCCGCATCGTCGGGCTGGCGGCCCTCCTGGGCTGCGTCGCGTTGACCGGCTGCGCCGGGAAGGCCGGCGACGCTCCCGACAAGAAGGACAAGCCGCAGGCCGAGGAAGCCATCCCGGTCGAGGTCGTGCCGGTGGCCCGTCGCCCGGTCGCCGCGAGCTACGCCGGCACCGCGCCGCTGGAAGCGCGCGCCGAATCGCAGGTGGTCGCGAAGACCTCCGGCGTGGCCCTGCAGGTGCTGGTGGAGGTCGGCCAGCAGGTGCGCGCCGGTCAGGTGCTGGTGCGCCTGGATTCCGCCCGCGCCGAGCTGCAGGCCGCGCAGTCCGAGGCGCAGTTGCGCAAGCTCGAGGCGAACTACAACCGGTCGCGGCAGCTCGCCTCGCAGCAACTGCTCAGCGCCAACGACCTCGACCAGCTCAAGTTCGATCTCGAGAACGCGCGCGCGGTGAACCGCATGGCGCGGCTCGAACTGTCCTACGCCAACGTGCTGGCGCCGATCTCCGGCGTGATCGCCGAGCGTTCGATCAAGCCGGGCAACTTCGTCCAGATCAACACCCCGATCTTCCGCATCGTCGACACCTCGCGGCTGGAGGCCACGCTGAACGTGCCCGAGCGCGAACTGGCGACGCTCAAGAGCGGGCTGCCGGTGCAACTGGGCGTCGATGCGCTGCCGGGCCAGGTCTTCCAGGGCCGGGTCGACCGGGTCGCGCCGGTGGTCGATTCCGGCAGCGGCACCTTCCGCGTGGTCTGCGCCTTCGACGGCGGCGGGCTGCTGCAGCCGGGCATGTTCGGGCGGATGAAGATCGACTACGACCAGCGCGCCGACGCCCTGACCGTGCCGCGCAACGCGCTGCTGGAGGACGACGACGATCCGGCGGTGTTCGTGGTGCGCGGCGACAAGGCCGCGCGGGTGCCGGTCAAGCTCGGTTACTACGACGGCCCGTGGGTCGAAGTGCGCGACGGCCTGAAGCCCGGCGATCGCGTGGTCACCGCCGGCAAGGTCGCGCTGCGCGAGGGCAGCAAGGTGCAGGTGATCGGCGACGCCGCGGCCAGGCCCGCGGTCGCCGCCGCCAAGCCGGCGGGCAAGCAGCCGTGAGCGCACCCGACGGCTTCGATCCGCACGCACCGGCGTCCGGCGGCGGCCTGGTCGGATTCTCGACCCGGCGCCGGGTCACGGTGGCGATGTTCTGGCTGACGATGATCCTGTTCGGCGGCATCTCGCTGTCGAGCCTCAAGGTCAACCTGCTGCCCGACCTCAGCTATCCGACCCTGACCGTGCGCACCGAGTACACCGGCGCCGCGCCGTCGGAGGTCGAGACCCTGATCAGCGAGCCGGTGGAAGAGGCGCTGGGCGTGGTCAAGAACCTGCGCAAGCTCAAGTCGGTCTCGCGCACCGGGCAGAGCGACGTGGTGCTGGAGTTCGCCTGGGGCACCAACATGGACCAGGCCAGCCTCGAGGTGCGCGACAAGATCGAGACCCTGCAGTTGCCGCTGGAGGCGAAGACGCCGGTGCTGCTGCGCTTCAATCCCTCGACCGAGCCGATCATGCGCCTCGTGCTCTCCTCGAAGGACGCCCCCGCCGGCGCCGAGGACGCGAAGGCCCTGCGCCAGTTGGCCGCGCTGCGGCGCTACGCCGACGAGGACCTCAAGAAGCAGCTCGAACCGGTCGACGGCGTCGCCGCGGTCAAGGTCGGCGGCGGCCTCGAGGACGAAATCCAGGTCCGGATCGACCAGCAGAAACTGGCCCAGCTCGGGCTGTCGATGGACACCGTCGTCCAGCGCCTGCAGCAGGAGAACGTCAACATCTCCGGCGGCCGCCTGGAAGAGGGCAGCCAGCGCTACAACGTGCGCACGATCAACCAGTTCGCGAACGTCGACGAGATGCGCGAGATGCTGGTGACCACGCGCACCGCCGGCAACGACGCCGCGTCCAGCGCGGCGCAGCAGATGATGGCGATCGCCGCGACCACCGGCTCGGCCGAGGCGATCGCCGCCGCCAGCTCGGTGCGCAGCGCGTCCTCCGGCAGCGGCAACACGCCCGCCGGCGGCATGGCCGTGCGCCTGCGCGACGTGGCGGAGGTGGTCCAGGCCCACAAGGAACGCGAGGCGATCATCCGCCTCGACGGGCGCGAGGCGGTCGAACTGGCGATCTACAAGGAAGGCGACGCCAACACCGTCGCCACCGCCGACGCGATCGCGAAACGGTTGAAGGACCTGCACGACGAGATCCCGGCCGACTTCGAAATGACGGTCGTCGACGACCAGTCGCAGTTCATCCGCCACGCGATCCGCGACGTCAAGATCGACGCGGTGATCGGCGGCCTGCTCGCGGTGCTGATCATCTTCCTGTTCCTGCGCGACGGCTGGAGCACGTTCGTCATCGCGCTGTCGCTGCCGGTGTCGATCGTCGCGACCTTCTTCTTCATGGACCGCTTCGGGCTGAGCCTCAACGTGATGTCGCTGGGCGGCCTCGCGCTGGCGACCGGCCTGGTGGTCGACGACTCGATCGTGGTGCTGGAGAGCATCGCCAAGGCGCGCGAACGCGGCCTGGGCGTGTTCGACGCGGCGGTGCAGGGCACGCGCGAAGTCGGCATGGCGGTGGTCGCCTCGACGCTCACCACGATGGCGGTGTTCCTGCCGCTGGTGTTCGTTGAGGGCATCGCCGGCGAGCTGTTCCGCGACCAGGCGCTGACCGTCGCCACCGCGATCGGCATCTCGCTGCTGGTGTCGATGACCCTGATCCCGATGCTCAGCGGCTGGCGCGATCGCTCGCCGATGGCGTTCGCCGAAGAGGCGCCGCATCCGCAGTGGCAGCCCGAGACCCGCTGGCAGAAGCCGCTGGCCGCGGCCGGTCGCGGCCTCGGCGCCGCCGGTCGCGGCGGCGGTTTCGGCCTGGCCTGGCTGGTCGTGCGCGGCTGGCGGCTGGCGGCCCGCGTCGTCGGCCCGATCATGCGCGGGCTCAGCGACATGGTCATGGCCCCCTACCATCGCCTGGAGGCGGCCTACCTGCGCGTGCTGCCGGCGGCGATGGCGCGCCCGGTGCTGGTGCTGGCGCTGGCCGGTGCGGCGTTCGGCGGCAGCCTGCTGCTGGTGCCGATGCTGGGCAGCGACCTGATCCCGCAGCTCGCGCAGGACCGCTTCGAGATGACCGTGAAGCTGCCGCCGGGCACGCCGCTGCGCGACACCGACCGGATCGTGCGCGAGCTGCAGCAGGCGCATGCGAAGGACGACGGCGTGCGCACGCTGTACGGCGTCAGCGGCAGCGGCACCCGGCTCGACGCCAATCCCACCGAAAGCGGCGAGAACATCGGCAAGCTGACCGTGGTGATGTCCGCCAGCGGCGATCGCGGGCGCGAGGCCGCGCTGGTCGAGACCCTGCGCGAAAGCGCCTCGGGCTACGCCGGCGCGCAGGTCGATTTCAGCCGCCCGCAGTTGTTCAGCTTCTCGATGCCGCTGGAGATCGAACTGCGCGGCGACGACCTGCAGGAGATCGAACGCGCCGGGCGCAGGATGGCCGGGCTGCTGCGCGCGAACCCGCACTACGCCGACGTGAAGTCGACGGTCGAGCAGGGCTTCCCGGAAATCCAGATCCACTTCGACCAGGACCGCGCCGGCGCGCTCGGGCTGACCACCCGGCAGATCGCCGACGTGGTGGTGAAGAAGGTGCGCGGCGACGTCGCCACGCGCTACAGCTTCCGCAGCCGCAAGATCGACGTGCTGGTGCGCTCGCGGGCGTCCGACCGCGCCACGGTCGACGACATCCGCCGGCTCATCGTCAATCCCGGCAGCGCCAGCCCGGTGACCCTCGACTCGGTCGCCGACGTGGTCGCCACCACCGGCCCCAGCGAGATCCACCGCGCCGACCAGGTGCGGGTGGCGATCGTCTCGGCGAACCTGCGCGACATCGACCTCGGCACCGCGGTGCGCGAGGTCAACGAAATGGTCGCGAAGGCGCCGGGCGGCCTCGGCGCGGGCATCGGCCTGCACATCGGCGGCCAGGGCGAGGAGCTGACCCAGTCGCTGCGGTCGCTGCTGTTCGCGTTCGCGCTGGCGATCTTCCTCGTCTACCTGGTGATGGCCTCGCAGTTCGAGTCGCTGCTGCATCCGTTCGTCATCCTGTTCACCATCCCGCTGGCGCTGGTCGGCGCGATCCTCGCCCTGCTGGTCACCCGCTCGACCGTGTCGGTGGTGGTGTTCATCGGCCTGATCCTGCTGGTCGGCCTGGTGGTGAAGAACGCGATCATCCTGATCGACAAGGTCAACCAGGCGCGCGAGGCGGGCATGCCCAAGCGCGAGGCGCTGGTGGAGGGCGCGCGCTCGCGCCTGCGGCCGATCATGATGACGACGCTGTGCACGCTGTTCGGCTTCCTGCCGCTGGCGCTGGCCTTCGGCGAGGGCGCGGAGGTGCGCTCGCCGATGGCGATCACGGTGATCGGCGGCCTGCTGGTGTCGACGCTGCTGACCCTGGTGGTGATCCCGGTGGTCTACGACCTGCTCGACCGTCGCCCCGATGCCGACTACGTCGCGCGGGCGCGGCGCGCGCGGGCCCGCCACGCGACCGACTTCGACGACCACGCCGACGCCGACGGCTACGACCGGCCCGCCGCTCCGCACACCGGAGGCCACGCGCCGTGAGCGTCGCCGAGTTCAGCATCAAGCGCCCCGTCACCACGGTGATGGTGTTCGTCTCGCTGGTCGTGATCGGGCTCATCGCCGCGGTCCGGCTGCCGCTGGAGGCGCTGCCCTCGGTCACGTTCCCGGGCATCTTCCTGCAGTTGCCGTACTCCGGATCGACCCCGGAGGAAGTCGAACGGACGGTGCTGCGGCCGGTCGAGGAAGCGGTTTCGACCATGAGCGGGGTCAAGCGCATGGACGGCAATGCGCGCGCCGACGGCGCGAGCATGTTCATCCAGTTCTCCGACTGGGAGCGCGACGTCTCGATCGCCGCCTCCGAGGCGCGCGAGCGCATTGACGCGATCCGCGACGATCTGCCTGACGACCTGCGCCGCTACTTCGTGATGAAGTTCTCGACCAGCGACGAACCGGTGCTGAAGGTCCGCCTCGCCAGCCAGCGCGACATGACCCGCGCGTACGACATGATCGACCGCGAGTTCAAGCGCAAGCTCGAACGCATCCCGGGCGTGGCCCGCGTCGACATCCAGGGCGCGCCGCCGAACGAGGTGGAGATCGCGGTCTCGGCCGACCGGCTCGCCGCCCACGGCATCGGCCTCAACGACCTCAGCACCCGGCTGTCGTCCGCGAACTTCTCGGTGTCCGCCGGGCAGATCGACGACGGCGGACGCCGGCTGCGGGTGCAGCCGGTGGGCGAGATCGACGACCTGCAGCAGTACCGCGACCTGATCGTGGACGCCAAGGGCACCCGCCTGTCCGACGTCGCCGAGGTGCGCCTGCAGCCGGCGCGGATCGACTACGGCCGCCGCCTCGACGGCCAGCCCGCGGTGGGCCTGGACATCTTCAAGGAACGCGGCGCGAACCTGGTGCAGGTGTCCAAGGACGTGCTCGCGGCGGTGGACGCGATCGCCGCCGATCCCGCGCTCAACGGGGTGCAGGTCAAGGTGATCGACAACCAGGGCGAGTCGGTGACCGAGTCGCTCATGGAACTGGCCGAGGCCGGGCTCGTTGGCTTGCTGCTGTCGATCATCGTGCTGTACTTCTTCCTGCGCCATTGGCCGTCCACGCTGATGGTCACCCTGGCCATCCCGATCTGTTTCGTGATGACCCTGGGCTTCATGTACTTCGCCGGCGTCACCCTCAACATCCTGACGATGATGGGCCTGCTGCTGGCGGTGGGCATGCTGGTCGACAACGCCGTGGTCGTGGTCGAGAGCATCTACCAGGCGCGCGAGCGCCTGCCGGACCAGCCCGAGCGGGCGTCGCTGATCGGCACCCGCAACGTCGCCATCGCGCTGTCGGCCGGCACCCTGTGCCACTGCTTCGTGTTCGTGCCGATCCTGTTCGGCAAGACCAACATGATCACCATCTTCATGTCGCAGATCGCGGTCACGATCTCGGTGTCGCTGCTGGCGTCCTGGCTGGTCGCGGTGAGCCTGATCCCGATGTTCTCCGCGCGGCTGAAGACGCCGCCGGCGGTCCGCGACGACCGCGGCCTGATCTCGCGCCTGCAGCGGCGCTACGCCGCCTTCCTGCGCTGGACGCTGGAGCATCGCGGCAAGAGCCTGCTCGGCATCGCGCTGATCGTGGTGGTCAGCTTCGTCCCCGCGAAGTTCGTGATGCAGAACACCAACATGTTCGGCGGCGGCGAAGACGGCCAGGCGGACATCTTCTACCAGTGGAACGGCGCCTACACCAAGCAGCAGATGTCGGACGAGATCCTGAAGGTCGAGAAGTTCCTCGACGCCAACAGGAAGCGGTTCCACATCGTCCAGGTGTATTCGTTCTACAGCGAGCAGGGCTGGGGCGGGACCCAGGTCAAGTTCGACACCCAGCGCGCGGCGGAGACCAAGGCGCTCACCGACGCCCTGCGCGAGGCGCTGCCGAAATCGGCGCGCGCCAAGCTCGGGATCGGCAACCAGGGCGGCCCGGGCGGCGGCGACGGCATGCAGCAGAACGTGCAGGTACAGCTCGTCGGCGACTCCTCGGAGACGCTGCGCGAGATCGCGGACGAGGTCGTGCCGATCCTGTCCGCGCGTCCGGAGCTGCGCGACGTGCGCGTCAACATCGGCGACCAGAACAGCGAGCTGGCGATCCGCGTCGACCGCGAACGCGCCGCCTCGTTCGGGTTCAGCGCGCAGCAGGTCTCGCAGTTCGTCGGGCTCGCCCTGCGCGGCGCGCCCCTGCGCGAGTTCCGCAAGGGCACGAACGAAGTGCCGGTCTGGATCCGCTTCGCCGGCGCGGAGGATTTCGGCATCGAGGACATCGCGAGCTTCAGCGTGCGCGCGCCGGACGGCCGCATGGTGCCGCTGCTGGCGATGGTCGATGCGCGCACCACGGCCGCGGCCTCGGAGATCCAGCGCTCGAACCGGCAGACCACGCTGACCATCCAGGCCAACCTCGCCGACAAGGTGGCGATGCCGCAGGCGCGCAAGGCGATGGAGGACACGCTCAAGGCCTTCCCCTTCCAGCCCGGGTACAGCTACACCTTCGACGGCAGCGGCTTCCAGGACGACGCCGAAGCGGTCGCGCAGATGATGACCAGCCTCGTCATCGGCCTGATCATGATCTACATGGTGATGGCGGCGGTGTTCGAGTCGCTGCTGTTCCCCGCGGCGATCATGAGCGGGGTGGTGTTCTCCGTGTTCGGCGTCTTCTGGCTGTTCTGGATCACCCAGACCCAGTTCAACGTCATGGCCTTCATCGGCATCCTGGTGCTGATGGGCGTGGTGGTGAACAACGGCATCGTGATGGTCGAGCACATCAACAACCTGCGACGGCGCGGCATGTCGCGCACCGACGCGCTGGTCGAAGGCAGCCGCGAACGCCTGCGCCCGATCATGATGACGATGGGCACGGCGATCCTGGCGATGGTGCCGATCGCGCTGGGCCAGACCAAGCTCGCCGGCGGCGGTCCGCCGTACTTCCCGATGGCGCGGGCGATCGCCGGCGGCCTGGCGTTCTCGACCATCGTCAGCCTGCTGTTCCTGCCGACGATCTACGCGGTGCTGGACGACCTCAGCACGGGCGCCGCGCGGATCGTGCGCCGCGCGCGCGGCCTGCCGCCGACGCGACCGGCGGAACCGGGAGCGGATCCGGATCCGCAGCCGCCGGCGGCCCTGACCGCGCTGCACGCGCAATGACGCGCACGGGCCGGCGCATCGCGCCGGCCCCGGGGATCGCTTCTCCGAGCCGCAGCCCTCAGCCGATGACCTTGCCGACGATCCGCGCGCCGGCGATCCACACGCCGGCCATGCTGCCGAAATTGGTCAGGATGAAGTTGAGCAGCGTGCGCGCGACCCGGTTGCGGTACCAGCCGCGGACGTTCTGGATGTCGTCGCGCAGCGCCATGAAGTCGGCGTAGGTGGGCTTGCGCAGGCGCGCTTCCACCAGCGCGCTGAAGGTGCCGGTCGGCACACCCATGCGGAACGGCTTGAGCGGCGCCAGCGCGGCCGCGGTGAGGATGCTCAGCACGTGGCCGCCGGCGAGCAGGCAGCCCAGCGCGGCCAGCGAGGCGGTGAACATCACCCATTGCCGCAGCAGGTCGGCGCCCATCGCGAAGCCGCCGCGCCAGAACCCGAAGCCGATGCCGCCGACGATCACGACGCTCATCGCGATCTTGAACCACGGGATGTTGCGCGTTTTCTTCAGCACCTCGAGCGAGGTGCGGACGGCCTCCGGGGCCTCCTCCGACTCGCGCAGGTGCTTCGCAAGCCCCTGCAGGTGGCCGGCGCCGACCACGGCCAGCACCTCGGTGCCGGCGCCCTGCGCGCGGATCTCGCGCAGGCGCGCGGCCATGTACGCGTCGCGCTCGGCGATCACGGTCTCGTACAGCGCCGGGCTGTCGGCGGCGAACTCACTGAAGCTGGCCTCGAGCATGTCGCCTTCCTTGAGGCCCTCGATCTGCTCGTCGGTGACCTCCTCGTCGCCGAACAGCGACATCATCAGGCCGCTGGCGACCTTGAGCCGGCCCCACCAGCCCAGCCGCTGCATCGCGCGGCGGAAGGTCAGGCCGACGTCGCGATCGATCAGGTGCAGCGACAGGTCGCGTTCGCGCGCGTCGAGCACCGCGGCCTTGAGTTCGGCGCCGGGGTCGATGCCCAGTTGCTCGGCGAGCCGGCGCTGGTAGGCGGCGAGGGCGAGGTTCGCGGCGAACACCGCGGTCTTGCCTTCCCGGATCACCTTGACCAGGTCGAGCCGGGCCAGCGCGTCCGGGTCGGTCAGCGCCTGCGCGCGCTGGGCGTCGAGTTCGACCGCGACGGTGTCGAAGCCGCCGCCGGCGATCGCGGCGCGCACCGCCTCGACGCTGGCCCTGGACACGTGCGCCGTGCCCAGCAGGGTGTAGCGCACGCCGTCGCGTTCGACGATCGCGTGCGGCTGGTCGCGGAGGAAGGCGGGCGCGTCGGCGGCATCGACGGAAACAGGCAGATCGGGGGAGTCGGTCATCGGGACAACGCTGGCAACGTGGGCGCGGGCCGGCTCCGCCGGTCGGTCGCGCAGGATAGCAGGCGCGCCTGCGGTTCCCGCGCCGGCGGTCCGACTATGCCTGCGTGTGCAGCGCCACCATTCCGATCGCGTACAGGGCGCCCGCCAGCACCAGGCCGCGGAACGGCGTGCGGAACCAGCAGTGCCGGGCCAGCGCCGCCATCGCCGCGAGATAGCCGGCGCCCAGCAGGGACAGGAACAGCGACGCGCGCAGCACCTCGGGCCGCACCAGCGCCAGGTGCAGGTACGCCGCGCCGAACAGGAGCGCGCCGAGGCCGTGGCTGGCGTTGAAGCCGATCCAGGCGTGCCAGACCGTGGTCTGCCGGGTCAGCACCAGCGACACCGCGTCCATCGTGTGGCGCAGGGCGAAGTCGCGCGGATGCAGCCGTTCGCCGACGAAGGTGAGGTAGAGGTGCAGCGCGCCGAGCGCGGCGACGATGCCGGCGCCGGCGGCGATCGACAACGTGGCGAGAGGCGGCGTGGCGAGAGGCAGCGTGGCGAGAGGCAGCGTGGCGAGAGGCAGCTTGGCGAGGGGCGGGGTCATGGCGGCGGCCTCAGGCCAGGCCGAACGGCAGGTTCGGCGAGGACACGACCCGCTCGCCGACCGCTTCCCCGCGCAGGAAGCGCAGGGTCGCCGCGATCACCCCGGGATCTTCGGCGATTCGGTTGTGGCCGCAGCCGCGGGTGCTGATCATGCGCGCGCCCGGCCACAGCCGCGCGTAGCGCTCGCCCTCGTGCCACGGGACCTCGCGGTCCTCGAGATCGTGGACGATCAGCGCCGGGCGACCGATCGACGCGACGTAGCGATGCGCCTGCAGTTCGTCCACCGAGACCCGCGTCCGCCGCTCGAACAGCGCCGCCATCCGCCGCGCGAACGGCGCGTCCAGCCACAGCAGGCGACAGAACCGCTCCATCGCCGCCAGGCCGTCCGCGGCCGGCGCGATCAGCACCGCTCGCTGCGCCTGCAGGCCGTTGGCCAGCGCGATCGCCGTCGCCGCGCCGCCGAGGGAGTGGCCGATCACCGCCGTCGCCGGCCCGTAGCGCCTGGCCACCGCCATCAGGTGGCAGGCGAAGTCGGGCAGGGTGGTGCGGTCGCCACCGCTCTTGCCGTGGCCGGCCTGGTCGAAGGCGACCACCGCGTAGCCGGCGGCGGTCAGCGACGCCAGCCACGGCGCGATGCGGGTGCCGTGGCTCGACCAGCCGTGGCTGAAGAGGATGTACGGCGTCGTGGCCGGATCGCCCCAGCGATACAGCGCCAGGTCCACGCCGTCGACGTCGAGCCGCTCCTCGACGGCGCCGGTGTCGGGCGCCGCGAGCGCGCGGCGGCGGCTCGAGGACAACGGGGTCGTGAACAGCCGCGCCGCCAGTGCGGTGGCGCGCTCCGGCCTCAGCCTTGCCTCGAGCCCGAGGCCCAGGCGCAGTCCGAGTAGCGTGATACTGGAACGAACGGTCGTGCTAATTCTGCGAAAGGTGCGGCGCATGACGGACTCCGTTGGGGAGCGATCCGAGGAGAGGGAACGATCAGGACGCCCGGGGGGCGTAGTAGTCCAGCAGGTGTTCCAGCATGCGTTCGCCGCGCGCCATGGCGCTGTCGGGGTCGCTGATCGCCATGTCGTGCTGGACCGCCAGGGCGATGGTGTTGAGCTCGAAGGCCGCCTGCTCGGGGTCGAGGTCGGCGCGCAGTTCGCCGCTGTCGATCGCCATGGCGACGGCGCGCGCGACCATCTGCCGCAGGCGCAGGTGGTGGTGGATCATGCGGTCGCGGAGCGGGCCGGGGCGGTCGTCGTACTCGCTGGCGGCGGTCAGCACCAGGCAGCCGCCGCGGTCGCGGCGCAGCCAGTCGAACCAGTTCGCGAGCAGGGCGCGCAGCCGCGGCAGCCCGCGCGGCTGCGCCAGCGCCGGGATCAGGGTGTGTTCGCCGAAGCGGTCGGCGGCGAGGTCGAGGACCGCCAGTTGCAGCTCCTCGCGCGAGCCGAAATGGGCGAACACCCCGCTCTTGGACATGTTCACCGCGTCGGCCAGCGGGCCGATCGACAGGCCTTCGAGCCCGGCCGAGGCCGCGATCATGTAGGCGCGGTCGAGGATCGCCTCGCGGGTGGCCGCGCCCTTGCTGGTGGCGGGTGGGATGACCATCGCCGCATGAATAGCACGACCGTTCGTTTCACGCCAGCGGGCGGCGACGGACGGCGCGGGGTCAGTCGCGGTAGCGCTTGAGCAGGTCGCCGTAGGCGTCGATGCGGCGGTCGCGGAGGAACGGCCAGATCCGGCGCACGTGCTCGCTGCGGGCCATGTCGACCTCGGCCATCAGGATCGTCGGCTCGGCGCCGGCCTCGGCGATGAATTCGCCCTGCGGGCCGAGGACGTGGCTGTTGCCCCAGAAGTCGATCCCGGACGCGCCGAGCGGCGAGGGCTCGTGGCCGACCCGGTTGCACGACAGCACCGGCAGCCCGTTGGCGACCGCATGGCCGCGATGGCTGAGGATCCAGGCGCCGCGCTGGCGGTCCTTCTCTGCCTGTTCGTCGGACGGGTCCCAGCCGATCGCGGTCGGGTACAGCAGCAGCTCGGCGCCGGCCAGGGCCATCAGCCGCGCCGCTTCCGGATACCACTGGTCCCAGCACACCAGCACGCCGAGCCGGCCGACCGAGGTGTCGATCGGGGTGAAGCCGAGGTCGCCCGGGGTGAAGTAGAACTTCTCGTAGAACCCCGGGTCGTCCGGGATGTGCATCTTGCGGTATTTGCCCGCGATGCTGCCGTCGGCGTCGAAGACCACCGCGGTGTTGTGGTACAGGCCGGCGGCGCGGCGCTCGAACAGCGAGCTCACCAGCACCACGCCGTGCGCCTTCGCCAGCGCCGACAGGCGCGCGGTGCTCGGGCCGGGCATCGGCTCGGCCAGGTCGAATTCGTCCACCGACTCGTGCTGGCAGAAATAGGCGCCGTTGTGCAGTTCCTGCAGCAGCACCAGCTTCGCGCCGTGCTTCGCGGCCTCGGCCACGCGCGCCTCGATGACGGCCAGGTTGGCTGCGGCGTCGCCGTGGTTGCGCTCCTGGATCAGGGCGACGGGGAGGGTCTTCTTGTTCATGGTACCGGCCGGTGGGTTTCCAGGGAGGCTCAATCGTCGGGCGTCAGGGCGCATCGCTGCAAGGCATGGGATTGTGCAGCGACAGGTCTGCAGGCGGCAGCGCGGTCGCCATGTCTTCGACATCCAGTGCGCACCCGTCGCCCGTGCGGCGATGACTGACGCTGTAGCGGTGACCCGGCTCCGGTACGAAGCTGTGCAATGTCATGCAGTCGTGCTGGGTTGCGAGTGCGATGAAACCCGGCATCTCAGACTTGCCGCCGTGCGTCCACTCCGATGTCGTTACCCACAGGAAGATCCGCTGCTGCGCTGGTACGCGGACGACTTTCCGCTTGGCGCCGAGTCTGGTCACGCCGGCCGCGTAACCGACGCCTTTGCCGAGCGTGCACTGCGCGTCCCGATACAGCGACAGCTTCTGCAACGACCTGGCGCCGGGATCGGGCACGCTGCGAGTGAACTCGATCGTGGCGACCGTGGCGTCGTTGTCCGGCGCCCGGTATTTCCCTGCGACAACGTCCTGGGCCGGCAGCATCAGCATCAGCGCCCATGCGGGCCATCGCATGCGCATCGAACCCCTCTCAGTCGCCCAGTGCGCCCGCCGGCAACTGCATCGTGATGCAGTGCAGGCTGCCGTTCTGCCAGATCAGCGGCCGGCACGGCACCGGGACGATCTCGCGCCCCGGGAAGGCTTCGGCCATCACTTCCTGCGCCCGCGCGTCGGCGGGATCGCCGTAGGCCGGCATCAGCACCGCGCCGTCGACGATCAGGAAGTTGGCGTAGCTGGCGGCGAGGCGGCGGCCCTCGTCGAAGATCGGTCGTGGCCACGGCAGCGCGAACAGCCGGTACGGCCTGCCGGCGCGCGTGCGCAGCGTGGCGAGTTCGGCGGCCATCGCCTGCAGTTCCGGGTAATGGGTGTCGCTGACGTCGTCGCAGCCCTGGTAGACGATCGCGTCCTCCGCGGCGAACCGGGCGAGGGTATCGATGTGCGCGTCGGTGTCGTCGCCTTCCAGGTAGCCGTGGTCCAGCCACAGCACACGGTCCTGGCGCAGCCAGCCGGCGAGCTTCGCGGTCAGTTCGGCGCGGCTCGCCTGCGGATGGCGTTCGTGGAGGCAGCGCCAGGTCGTCAGCAGGGTGCCGGCGCCGTCGGTCTCGATGCCGCCGCCTTCCAGCGCGAAATCGATCTGCACGCGCTCGGCCTGCGGGAACAGGCCCTGCGCGACCAGCGCTTCGACCAGGCGGTCGTCGCGGCTGGCCTCGAACTTGCCGCCCCAGCCGGTGAAGCGGAAATCGAGCAGGCGCTGGCCGGTGAGGCCGCGCAGGGTGATCGGGCCGCTATCGCGCAGCCAGGTGTCGTCGTACTCGACGACCACGAAGCGCACCCGCGCCATGTCGACCCGCGCCGAGCTGAGCCGGGCCTCGGCGTAGGTCTGCAGGTCGTCGTCGGCGACGCAGATCACCGCCGGTTCGTGCGCGGTGATCGCGGCGACCAGGGCGATGTAGGTTTCTTCCACGTCGACCAGGCGCGGGCCCCAGTCGGTGTCGAAGTGCGGCCATGCGAGGAGCACCGCGGATTGGGGTTCCCATTCCGCGGGAAAACGATACGTCGGGGACATCGGCTTACCGGATCGGGGGTTTCGGACCGACTTCGTTGCTGACGGCGCGGATCAGGACGGTGTCGATCACGCGGTCCTTCTCGAAGTAGACGACGAAGTCGGGATAGGTCCAGCGGTTGATCTGCGGCCACTGGCGCTTCTGGCCGCCGCGGGCGTCGAGGCGTTCGGTGGGCTTGCCGAAGCGGCGCTCGACTTCGGCCATGCGCATGCCGCGCGCCGGCATCGCGGTGCCGGATTCGAGCTTGACGCGGTCGATCAGCAGGGTCTCGGCGAACGCCTGCGGGGCGGCCGCGAGCAGCGCGGCGGCGATCAGGGCGGCGGGGAGATGGCGCACGGGGGAACCTCCTCAGGCGTGAATGCGGACGTCGCGGACATGACGGGCGCGGCGCACCGGATTGTAAGCACATCGCGATGGCCGGCGCGATCCCGGGCGCGGCGCCGCATCGACCATGACGAAGCCGGTGCGCGGATCCCGCAGCGGCCCGGCGACGCTGCCCGGCGTCCGGACACCAGGCGTCCGGGCATGGGGCGCTCGAACATCGGGCGTCTGCACATCCGGCGCTCGAGCGTCAGGCGCCCGAACACGACGAAGGCCGCGCGAGGCGGCCTTCGTTTCACCGTCGTCGCCGCGATGCGATCGCGGCGCGCGGTCCGGCTTCAGCGCTGGCGCGCCTTGAAGCGGGGGTTCGACTTGCAGATCACGAAGACCTTGCCACGGCGGCGAACGACCTTGCAGTCGCGGTGACGGGCCTTCGCCGACTTCAGGGAGGACAGGACCTTCATGTGGAGCCTCGGCGATGATGCGGTTGACGGAAGGGATCGCGCCGGTCGGATCGGACGATCGACGGCGCGGGCGACGAAACAGCCCGCTATTCTGCCGGCAATTCTTTTCGCATTCAAGTGGTTGCGTCCCCCCGGTCGCGGAGGGGCGGCCGGCGGGGCGGCGGGTACAATCCCGATCCCCACGCCAGCCGAGTCCCGCATGTCCGACGCCGCCCCCGAAGTCCTCACCATCGACGGGCCCTCGGGGTCCGGCAAGGGCACCATCAGCCGACTGGTCGCCTCCCGGCTGGGCTGGCACTACCTGGATTCCGGGGCCCTGTACCGGGCGATCGGCGTGGCCGCCGGCTGGGCCGACCTGGACCTCGCCGACCCCGCCGCCCTGGTCCGCTGCGCCTTCGACACCCGGATCGGGTTCCTGGAGCGCGCCGACGGCGAGCTGCGGGTGATCGTGAACGACCTCGACGCCACCGACGAACTGCGCACCGAGACCGCCGGCGCCGCGGCCTCGGCGATCGCGGCCGTGCCCGAGGTCCGGGCCGCGCTGCGCGACCGCCAGCGGGCGTTCCGCCGGCCGCCGGGCCTGGTCGCCGACGGTCGCGACATGGGCACGGTGATCTTCCCGGACGCCCGTTACAAGGTCTTTCTCACCGCCAGCCCCGAGGAACGGGCGCAGAGACGGTATAAGCAGTTGAAAGACAAGGGGGTTTCGGTTATCTTGGACGACCTGCTGCGGGAAATCCTCGCCCGCGACGCCCGCGACGCCAACCGCGCGGTGGCGCCCCTGAAGCCGGCGGAAGACGCCGTCTGCATCGACACCACGGGGCTCGGCATCGAAGCGGTCGTCGAGCGCGTGCTGGCCCTGGTGCCGGCGGCGCGGGACTGACCGGTTCGACCGGTCGCGGCGCGGAGGCGTTCCGCGCAGCAGTCAAAGGTCCGTCGCGATGCGCAGGCGTCGCGGCGGTGTTTCCGTCCCCAACACTCACCACGGCCAGAGGCAATCCCGCCAGGCCCGCAACGGGTGGATCGCGCAGCGTGTCCTTCCACGCACCTGCCGGTCTGAGTCATCAACCGAGTAATCAACCCATGACCGAATCATTCGCAGAACTGTTCGAACAGAGCCAGACCGTCAACCTGGCCAAGCTCAAGCCCGGCGCCATCGTCACCGGCACCGTCGTCGACGTGCGCAACGACGTGGTGGTCATCAACGCCGGCCTGAAGTCCGAGGGCATCGTGCCCATCGAACAGTTCCGTAACGATGCCGGCGAGATCGACGTCGGCGTCGGCGACATCGTCAAGGTCGCCCTCGACTCGCTCGAGAACGGCTTCGGCGAAACCATCCTCTCCCGCGACAAGGCCAAGCGCGCCATGGTGTGGGACGAGCTTGAGGAAGCCCTCGAGAAGAACGAGACCATCACCGGCCGCATCAGCGGCAAGGTCAAGGGCGGCTTCACCGTCGACATCAAGGACGTCCGCGCGTTCCTGCCGGGCTCGCTGGTCGACGTGCGCCCGGTCCGCGACCCGGTGTACCTGGAAGGCAAGGAGCTCGAGTTCAAGCTCATCAAGCTCGACCGCAAGCGCAACAATGTCGTCGTCTCCCGCCGTGCGGTGGTCGAGAGCGAGCATTCGGAAGAGCGCGAGCAGCTGCTCGAGAAGCTGGTCGAGGGCGCCAAGCTCAAGGGCGTGGTCAAGAACCTCACCGACTACGGCGCGTTCGTGGACCTCGGCGGCATCGACGGCCTGCTGCACATCACCGACATGGCGTGGAAGCGCGTCCGCCATCCGTCCGAAGTGGTCGAAGTCGGCCAGGAACTCGAAGTCCGCGTGCTCAAGTACGACCGCGAGCGCAACCGCGTCAGCCTCGGCCTCAAGCAGCTCGGCGAGGATCCGTGGGACAACATCGCGCGCCGCTACCCGGCCAACATGCGCATGTTCGGCAAGGTCTCCAACGTCACCGACTACGGCGCGTTCGTCGAGATCGAGCCGGGCGTCGAGGGCCTGGTCCACGTGTCCGAGATGGACTGGACCAACAAGAACGTCAATCCGTCCAAGGTCGTGCAGGTCGGCGACGAGGTCGAAGTGATGATCCTCGACGTGGACGAGGAGCGTCGCCGCATCTCGCTGGGTATGAAGCAGTGCACCCAGAACCCGTGGGAAGTGTTCGCCGCGACCCACAAGAAGAACGACAAGGTGTCCGGCCAGATCAAGTCGATCACCGACTTCGGCATCTTCATCGGCCTGGACGGCGGCATCGACGGCCTGATCCACCTGTCTGACCTGAGCTGGAACACCACCGGCGAAGACGTCGTGCGCAACTTCAAGAAGGGCGACAACCTGGACGCCGTGGTCCTGGCCGTCGATCCGGAGCGCGAGCGCATCAGCCTCGGCGTGAAGCAGCTCGAGCAGGATCCGTTCGGCCAGTTCATGGCCGCGCATCCGAAGGGCACCAAGGTCGCCGGCACCGTCAAGGAAGTCGATTCCAAGGGCGCCACCATCGACCTGGGCGACGGCATCGAGGGCTACGTCTCGGCCCGCGACATCAGCTACGACCGCGTCGACGACGCCAGCCAGCACCTGAAGGTCGGCGACGCCATCGAGGCGAAGCTGGTCGGCATGGACCGCAAGGGCCGCACGCTGCAGTTGTCGATCAAGGCGAAGGACGAAGCCGAGACCCAGGAAGCGCTGGCCGAGTACAACAAGGCCTCCGCCGACGCCGCCAGCGGCACCACCAAGCTGGGCGCGCTCCTGCGCGAGCAGCTGGAAAGCCGCTCCGAGTGATCCGCATCGGCATCGCGACGGCCCGGGAACCCCGGGCCGTCGCGGTGTGATCCGGCTGCGCCCGCCCGTCAGGACCGCGAACGCCCATGACCAAATCCGAACTGATCGAGATCCTGTCCCAGCGGCAGGGACACCTGAAGGCCGACGACGTCGACCTCGCGGTCAAGTCGCTGCTGGAAATGATGGGCGCCTCGCTGTCGCAGGGCGACCGCATCGAGATCCGCGGGTTCGGCAGTTTTTCCCTGCACTACCGGCCGCCGCGCACCGGCCGCAATCCCAAGACCGGCGACGCGGTGGCGCTGCCCGGCAAGCACGTGCCGCATTTCAAGCCGGGCAAGGAACTGCGCGACCGCGTCAGCGACGTCGTGCCGCTGCCGCCCGAAGACTGATCCGCGCCGGCGACTCCGCCACGCGCGTTCGATCCCGGGGTTCGTCTCCCGTACTTCCCGATCGCCGAATTCCCGACCCCCGCATGCACGCCGAGCGGGCCCCGGTCCGTGCCGGCCATCGTCATCGGCCGCGCCACGGCATACACTGGTTCTCCGTTCAGGTCCCCCGGCCCGCATCGTTCCTGTCCATGCGATTCCTCCGCGCCATGTTCGCCCTCGCGTTCCTCGTCTCCGGCGTGGCGCTGGGCGTGCTCAACGACGGCGCGACCGTGGTCGACCTCGGCGTGGTGCGACTGCAGGCCGGCCTGGGCGTGATCCTGCTGTGCACGCTGCTGGCGGGCGTGCTGCTCGGCGGGCTGGCCATCGTGGTGTCGGTCGTGATGCCGCTGCGCCGCGCGCAGCGCAGCGCGTCCCCGGCCACGGCCGGCGCCGTCCCCGCCACCGCCTCCCTTGCATCCACCACGGAGCCTTGAGATGGCCTTCATCTCCGAGTGGTTCTGGTATTTCCTGCTGATCCCGCTCGCGGCCGTGATCGGCTGGGTGATCGGCCGTCGCGGCGGCGAGCGCCACAGCGACCACCAGGTCAGCCGGCTGTCGACCACCTATTTCCGCGGCCTCAACTACCTGCTCAACGAGCAGCCGGACAAGGCGATCGAACTGTTCCTGCACGTCGCCGAACTGGACAAGGACACGTTCGAGACCCAGGTCGCGCTCGGCCACCTGTTCCGGCGCCGCGGCGAGGTCGATCGCGCGATCCGGCTGCACCAGGGCCTGGTCCAGCGTCCCGACCTCAACGACCAGCAGCGCGTCCAGGCGCTGCTCGCGCTGGGCGAGGACTACATGCGCTCGGGCCTGCTCGATCGCGCCGAAACCGTGTTCGGCGACCTCGCGAAACTCGACGATCGCGCGCCGCAGGCGCTGCGCCACCTGATCGGCATCTACCAGGCCGAACGCGACTGGCCGCAGGCGATCGAGAAGGCGTCGCGCTACGAAGCCGTGACCGGCGAGCCGATGGGCAAGCTGATCGCGCAGTTCGAGTGCGAACTCGCCGAGCGCCATCGCGCGGCGGGCGAGATCGACGCCGCGCGCGAGGCGATCGCGCGCGCCTACGCGGCCGATTCCAAGTCGGTGCGCGCGGGCATGCTGGAAGGCCGCATCGACTTCGACGCCGGCCAGCACGCGGCCGCGATCCGCGCCTACGAACGCGCGGCGCGGCACGATCCCGACTATCTGCCGGAAGTGCTGCCCAACCTGCTGGTCTGCTACGACAAGGTCGGCGATCCCAGCGGCGCGCGCGCGTTCCTGACCGAGATGTGCGAGCACTACCGCGGCATCGCACCGGTGCTGGCGCTGACCCGGCTGGTCGAGGCGGGCGAGGGCGTGCATGCGGCGCGGGATTACCTCGCGCGCCAGCTCAAGGAACGCCCGTCGGTGCGCGGCGAGGCGGCGCTGATCGACCTCAGCCTGGCCGACCACACCGACCCCACCGCGACCCTGCACGACCTCAAGCACGTCACCGAGCAGTTGCTGGTCCGCAATCCCAGCTATCGCTGCAACCGTTGCGGCTTCGGCGCGCGCAGCCATCACTGGCAATGCCCCAGTTGCAAGGAATGGGGTTCGGTCAAGCCGCTGCTGAACTACGCCGTCGTCTGATGACGCCGGTGGCCGGCATGCTCCCGAGCGGCACGCTTCCGAGCGGCATCCTTTTGAACGGCATGCCTTTGAACGGCACGCTTTTGAACGGCATGCTTTTGAACAGCATGCTTTTGAACAGCATGTTCCCCACCGGCACGCTGCTGTGGTGCGCGCTGTTCGCCGCCCTCGGCGCGGTCGGCACGCGGGTGGTCCGCGGCTACGCATTGCGACGCCGCCTGCTCGACCAGCCCGGCGAGCGGCGCAGCCATGCGGTCGCGACGCCGCGCGGCGGCGGCCTCGCGGTGGTGCTGGCGGTGCTGGTCGCGATCGCGGCCCTGGCCCTGCGCATGCCCCGGGAGATCGTGCTGCTGGCCTGCGCCGGCGTCGGCCTGCTGCTGGTCGCCGGCATCGGCTGGCTGGACGACCACCGGCCGCTCCCGCCCTGGCCCAAGCTCGCCACGCACGTCCTGGCCGCGGGCTGGCTCGCGACCGGCTTCTTCCTGTCGGGGGCCGACCCGCGGGTCGCGCTCGCGGTGTTCCTCTCGGTGCCGGTGCTGGTCAACGTCTGGAACTTCATGGACGGCATCGACGGCCTCGCCACGACCCAGGCGATCCTGGTCGCCGCCGCGTACGCCTGGCTCGCCGGCGACGCGCTGACGGTTCATGTCGGGTTGGCGTTCATCGCGGCACTCTTCGGGTTCCTGCCGTCCAATTTCCCGAAAGCGAAGATCTTCCTCGGGGACGTGGGCAGCGGGGCCCTCGGGTACGTGCTGGCCTGGCTGGCGGGTGCCGCGATGACGTCGACACCGCCGTCGGCCTGGCCGCTGGTGCTGTTGCCGCCGGCGGCCTTCCTGCTGGACGCGGGCCTGACGCTCGCCCGACGGGCGGCGCGGGGGGAACGCTGGTGGACGCCGCATGTCGGCCACGTCTACCAGCGCTGGGCGCGCAAGGCCGGCAGCCACATCCCGGTCACGTTGTCATATGCGGCATGGACAATGATCGGCTGCGGACTGATGGTCTGGCTGGCCGAAGGAAAGGGGAGAGGACTCGCGATGGCGGCTGCGGCTTGGATGACGGCGGGATGCGCGGCATGGGGCTGGCTCGATCGGAGCCGGGCCCGCGTCGTCGACGCCCCGGGGCGCGCGTGATCGTGCAGCTCCGCGAACGCCTCGCCAGCGCGCTGCCGCGTTCGGCCATCGTGCTGCACGACCTGTGCATGGTCTGGCTGTGCTGGAACGGCCTGCTCCAGTTCCGCTACGCCATCGTCGACCAGGCCGCGCGGCCCGGTCTGTGGACCACCGAATCGGTGCTGGTGCTGATCGCGCAGGGCCTGGTGTTCTGGCAGGTGGGCCTGTATCGCGGCATCTGGCGCTTCGCGAGCGTGCCGGACCTGCTCAACATCCTGAAGGCGAGCATGTTCGGCCTGCTCGCCATTTTGTTCGTCCTCTTCATCTACAACCGGCTCGACGTGGTCCCGCGTTCGGTGCTGGTGATGTATCCGTTCGTGATCACCCTGATGCTCGGCGCGCCGCGGCTGCTGTACCGCTCGTGGAAGGACCACGGCCGGATCAACAGCGACAAGGCCGCGGTGCGGGTGCTGATCCTCGGCGCCGGCCGCGCCGGCGAAGCGCTGGTCCGCGACCTGCGCCGCACCGGCGCCTACCAGCCGGTCGGCATCCTCGACGACGCCGCCAAGCTGCGCGGCAGCCACCTGCATGGCGTTCCGGTGCTGGGCCGGATCGAGGACGTGGTGCGGATCGCGCCGGAGACCGCGGCCAAGCTGATCGTCATCGCGATGCCCTCGCTCGGCGCACGGCGCATGCGCGAGGTGATCGAAGTCTGCGAGCGCACCGGAATCCCGTTCCGCATGGTGCCGCGGCTCAACGACATCCTCGAAGGGCATTCGCTGCCCGGCGAACTGAAGGAAGTGGCGATCGAGGACCTGCTCGGCCGTGCCCCGGTGGTGCCGGACTGGAAGGCGATGCGCGACTGGCTCGGCGGACGCAGCGTGCTGGTCACCGGCGGCGGCGGTTCGATCGGTTCGGAGCTCTGCCGCCAGTGCGCACGCCACGGCGCGCGCCGGATCGCGCTGGTCGAAATCGACGAACTGTCGCTGATCACGACCCAGATGCGCCTGCGTCGCGATTTCCCCGAGGTCGAGGTGGTGCCGCTGCTGGGCGACTGCGGCGATCCGGCGGTCATCCGCCATGCGCTTTCGCTGGTCGGCCCGGACGCGGTCTTCCACGCCGCGGCCTACAAGCAGGTGCCGCTGCTGGAGGCGCAACTGCGCGAGGCCGTGCGCAACAACGTCCTCGCCACCGAGACCGTGGCCCGCGAGAGCGCCGCCGCCGGCGTCGGCACCTTCGTGCTGATCTCCACCGACAAGGCGGTGGACCCGGTGAACGTGCTCGGCGCGACCAAGCGCCTCGCCGAAATGCTGTGCCAGTCGTTCAACGATCCGCGTTCGACCCGTTTCGTCACGGTGCGCTTCGGCAACGTGCTCGACTCCGCCGGCAGCGTGGTGCCGCTGTTCCGCGAGCAGATCCGCAAGGGCGGCCCGGTGACGGTGACCGACCCGCAGGTCACGCGCTTCTTCATGACCATCCCGGAAGCCTGCCAGCTCATCCTGCAGGCGTCGGCGATCGGTGCGCAGCAGGCGGTCTACACGCTGGACATGGGCGAGCCGGTGTCGATCCGCGTGCTGGCCGAGCAGATGATCCGCCTCGCCGGCAAGCAGCCGGACCGCGACATCGCGATCGTCTACACCGGCCTGCGCCCGGGCGAGAAGCTGCACGAGACGCTGTTCCACGCCGACGAGCGCTACCGCCCGACCTCGCATCCGAAGATCCTGCAGGCGGCCGCGCGCCAGGTGCCCGCCGAAGCGATCGCGGAAGCGCTCGCGCGCCTGCGCGAGGCCTCGGTGCAGTACGATCTCGATGCGCTGGCGACCATCCTGCGCGACGCCGTGCCCGAATTCGAGCCGATGGCCTCGCAGGAGACCGCCGCGTTGTCCGCCGCCACCGTCGTTCCCTTTCCGGCGCGCAATGCGCGCAGGACCTGACACCCCATTCCCGACCGCATGACCCGCATCCGCAAAGCCGTATTCCCCGTGGCCGGCCTCGGCACCCGGTTCCTCCCCGCGACCAAGACCGTCCCCAAGGAAATGCTGCCGATCGTCGACCGGCCGCTGATCCAGTACGCGGTGGACGAGGCCGTCGAGGCGGGCTGCGACACGCTGGTGTTCGTCACCAACCGCTACAAGCACGCGGTCGCGGACTATTTCGACAAGGCCTACGAGCTGGAGCAGAAGCTGGAGAAGTCCGGCAGGACCGAACAGCTCGACCTCGTGCGCAACATCCTGCCGCCGCACGTGCGCGCGGTGTTCGTGACCCAGGCCGAGGCGCTGGGTCTGGGCCACGCGGTGCTGTGCGCGAAGCCCATCGTCGGCGACGAACCCTTCGCGGTGCTGCTGCCGGACGACCTGATCTGGAATCGCCAGCGTGGGGCGGGCGGCCCCGGCGCGCTGCGGCAGATGGCCGACGAGGCCGAGGCCACCGGCGCCAGCGTGATCGCGGTGCAGGACGTGCCGCCGGCGCAGACCGGCAGCTACGGCATCGTCGCCACCGGCGACTTCGACGGCCGCAGCGCGCCGATCCGCGCGATCGTCGAGAAGCCCAGGCCCGAGGTCGCCCCGAGCAACCTCGCCGTGGTCGGGCGCTACGTGCTCGACGGCCGCATCTTCGACCTGCTGGAAAAGACCACGCCGGGCGCCGGCGGCGAGATCCAGCTCACCGACGCCATCGCCAAGCTGCTCGCCGAGCGGCCGGTGCATGCCTACCGCTTCCAGGGCACGCGCTTCGATTGCGGCACCCACCTGGGCCTGATCGAGGCCACCATCCGCTACGCCCTCGACCACGAGACGCTCAGCGACGCCGCCCGCGGGATGATGCAGGACGCCCTCAGCGAACTCGGCGTGGTCGATCTGGACTGAAGCGGACGACCGTACCGAACCGGGCCATCGTCACCACGCCCGCCGCGGCCGCCGTCGCGGTACGCGCCTGCGGCCGTCCCTGCGCTCGGATCGTCGCCCCGGGCAGGCGGCCGGGCGCGAGGGGCGATCTGCTATAACGGTCCGGCGTCCCGCCGCCGTCGACAGCTTGCGGACGACGTCCGGGAGACGGATCCCGGTGCGGGACGTGCAGCGCGCGATGCCAACCCATGGAAAAGGAAGGTGCCCGATGGAAACCCGGAAACCGCTGTCCGCATTCGAGCCGGCCGCCCGCTGAGACCCGAAGCAGGGCGCATGGAAGGCTCGGCAGCACCGCGCGGTCGCGGCACGACGGTGTCGATCCGCGCGCACCTCCGCGCGCTGGAAGCGCTGCGTCCCGGGCGGGCGCTGGCGCTTTCGGCGTCGCGCCTGGAGATCGACCTGCTGCCGCCGTTGTACGAGGCGCTGCGCACGCTCGGCCCGGTCGAACGGCTCGCCGTGGTGGTGGAATGCCGCGGCGGCGAGGTCAACGCCGCGCGGCGGATCGCGCTGCTGCTGCATGCCTTCGCCAGGCGACTGACCTTCCTCGTGCCGAACCGCTGCGAATCCGCAGGGACGGTGCTGGCGCTGGCGGCGCACGAGATCGTCGCCGGCCCGATGGCGGTCTTCTCGCCGATCGGTCCGCACTTCCCGGCCGCAGACGGCGACGACGGGCCATCGGCGATGTCCTCGGAGGATTTCCGCCCGTGCTGGCGCAGGCTGCGCGACGGGTTCGGCCCGGAGCGACCGGAGGCGCGGGAGGAGAGCCTGCAGCGGCTGTGCGACAACGTCTTCCCGACCACGCTCACCGCGCTCCATCGCAGCACCCGCGAACTGGAGCGGATCGGCGGGGAGCTGCTGTCGCTGCCGCACGGCGCGCGACCGCGCGAGGCGCACGCGGAGATCGTGTCCACGCTGCTGTACGGGTTCGACGCGCCCGCCTGCGCGTTGACCGCGGACGACCTGCGGCGGATCGGCCTGCCGGTCGTGCGCGACACCGCGCTGGAAGCGGCCGCCCGGGACGCCGGGTGCGAACTGCGTCGGCTCGCGGAACCCGAATCCAGGCGCGATGAGGACGACCACTGGCACGACGCCGTGATCGCCACCGCGGAGGACGCGCAGCGACGCCTGCGTCGACGGGATGCGCCGGCGGGGCGTTGGGAGCCGGTGCCGTGACCGCGCTCGACCTCGTCGCCGTGCTCGCGCGCTGGTACGTGGCGCTGTCGCTGCTGGCGGCCGCCCGGGGCAAGTCCGGCGGGTTCGACGCATTCCGGCGCAGCCTGTCCGAGGCGTTTCCCGTGCTCGGCCGGGCCGATGCGGCGCTGGCCTTCGCCATCGTCGCGGCGGAGTGGGCCATCGCCGCGGCGCTGCTGGCCGGCGGGATGTCCGCGCCGCTCGGCACGGTCGCGCAGTACGGCGCGATCTGCGGGCTCGCGCTGTTCGCGTCGTTCACGGTCGTCATCTCGCTGTCGATCCTCGACGGCCGCGCGATCGTCTGCACGTGCTTCGGCGCGTCCGGCCGGCGCATGGACGGCCTCGATGTGGTCCGCAACCTCGTGCTGATCGCGGCGTCGTGCGTCGTGCTGCTGCGCGGGCCGCTGTCGCTGCCGTGGCCACTGGAAGCGATCCTGGCCGGGCTGGCCGTCGTCGGCGTGGTGGCGACGGTGCGCCTGCGCGAGCTGGCGTGGCTGCTGCGGGCGAAGGCGGACTGAGCGATGACGGACCCGGCGATGACGGACCGAGCGATGTCGGACCGGGCGATGGTGGACTGAGCCATGGCCCCGACGTTCGTGCTCGTCGTGCTGGCACTGCTGACCGCATCGGTGGCGCTGAATTTGCTGTTGACGCTGCGCCTGGCCGCGATCGTCGCCGCGCGCGAACGCGAGCGCCTGCCGGCTACGCTGCCGCCGGGCACGCCGCTGCCGGCGTTTTCGGCGCGACCGCTGTCCGGCGGTGCGGCGGTCGCCTCCGGATCGCTGCGCGGCACGCCGGCGGTGCTGGTGTTCCTCTCGCCGGGCTGCGCCGCCTGCAGCGCGCGCCGCGAGGAACTGGTCCGGCTGCATCCGGCGATGCGCCGGGCCGGGGTCGGGCTGTGGGTGTTCGTGAACGCGCGTCCGGCCCGGGCCCGCGACTACCTGCGCGACACGCCGCTGCTGCCGCATGCGCTGCGGATCGACGAGGCCGTGGCGCAGCGCCTGAATCCGCGCAACGCGGCGCCGTTCTACCTGTTCGTCGATGCCGACGGCGCGGTGATCGCCAGTGATTTCATCGGCGATGCCGACTGGGCGAGCTTCCGCGCCCAGATGGAAGCGCGTCCAGACGAGACCGCGGACGAGGCTGCAGCCGCCGGGGCGCGTTCGCCGGACGCTGACCCCGTCTGAGGCGCCGCACGGAAAAGGACGCTCAGGACAGGAACTGCAGGTTCGCGAGTTCCGCGTACAGACCGCCCTGCGCCAGCAGGGTCGCGTGGGTGCCTTCGGCGACGATCCCGCCGCGATCCATGACCACGATCCGGTCCGCCTTCTTCACCGTGGCCAGCCGATGCGCGACGACCACGGTGGTGCGCCCGCGCATCAGCGTGTCCAGCGCCTCCTGGATCGCGCGTTCGCTCTGCGCGTCGAGCGCGCTGGTCGCCTCGTCCAGCAGCAGCACCGGCGCGTCCGCCAGCACCGCCCGCGCGATCGCGATCCGCTGCCGCTGGCCGCCGGACAGCAGCACGCCGCGCTCGCCCAGCGGCGTATCCAGGCCCTGCGGCAGGACCTCGACGAAGTCGAGCGCGTTGGCGGTGCGCAGCGCGTCGCGCAGTGCGTCGTCGTCCGCATCGAGCCGGGCATAGCGCAGGTTCTCGGCGACGGTCGCCGCGAACAGCGTCGGCGCCTGCGGCACCAGCGCGACCGCGCCGCGCCACGCAGCCGGATCGAACCGGCGCAGATCGACGCCATCGGCCAGCACCCGCCCGGCGGCCGGGTCGTGGAAACGCAGCAGCAGCGACAGCACGGTGCTCTTGCCGGCCCCGGACGGACCGACCAGGGCGACGCGTTCGCCGGGCGCGATCTGCAGGTCGAAGCCGTCCAGCGCGGCGTGCCCGGGCCGCGACGGATAGCGGAATCCGACCGACTCGAAGCGCAGTGCGCCGCGCAGCGGACGGGGCAGCGGTTCGGGCCGCGCCGGCGGCAGGATCGCCGGCGTGCGTTCGAGCAGTTCGCGGATGCGGCCCATGCCGCCGGCGGCGCGCTGGACGTCGTTCCAGATTTCGATCAACTGGCCGAAGGACAGCCCGCACAGCATCGCGTAGCCGACGAACTGGCCGAGGCCGCCGACGGTGAGGTCGTGGTCGACGACGCCGCGGACGCCGCGCCACAGCACGGTGAGCAAGACGCCGAACACCAGTGCGGTGGCGGCGAAGGTGATCAGCGCCTGGACGACGATCCGGCGATCGGCGGCGCGCACCGCCCGCCGCAGCGCGTCGGCGTAGCGCCCGCGCTCGTGCGCTTCGCGCGCGTGGGCGCGCACGGTGTCGGCGGCGGCGAGCGTTTCGGCGGCGCGCGCGTTCGCTTCGGCGACGCGGTCCTGGGCGTCGCGCGCGATCCGGGCGAGACGCTTGCCGTTGATCATCACCGGGATGGCGCTCAGCGGCAGCACCAGCAGCGACCAGGCCGCGAGTTCCGGGCTGGTGACGATCAGCATCGAGAGGCCGCCGACGACCGCGATGGCGCTGCCCAGCGCGACCGGCAGCGCGCTGCCGACGAGCTGGCGGAGCAGTTCGGCGTCGCTGCCCAGCCGCGACAGCAGTTCGCCGCTGCGCACGCCGTCGTGGAAGCCGGCGTCCAGCCCGATCAGGTGCGCGTACAGCCGGGTGCGCAGATCGGCGACCACCCGTTCGCCGAGGTAGGTCATCGACCAGAACTGGGCGGCGCTGCTGACGGCGTAGGCGATCGCCGCGCAGAACATCAGCCCGAACGCGCGATCGGCGACGTCGCCGCGCTGGAAGCCCGCGTCGAGCATCCGTCCGAACGCATGCGGGAGGATCAACGTGGCCGCTCCCGAGGCCGCCAGCGTCGCCAGCCACAGCGCCAGCAGCCAGCCCTGCCGCCGCAGGAACGGCCACAGGTTGCGCAGGACGAGCAGGGCGAGGCGGGGAGGCGGCGTGGGCATCGGGCTGCACGGAACGAGGGCGAGCCCGACGAAAGCCTGTCCGTGGCCCGAAGCATGGCAGCCCGGCGGCTGCGTCTGGCCGCAGTCTAGCAGGCGGTCCGTCGCGCCCCGGGCGCGCCCGGGCCGGTCGGGAGGACGGCAAATTCCTTGCGGCGGCGCCTGCATCCGCCGCGGACTGGGCTATCCTTCAGGCGTCGGAGGCCGGAGGGAACCGACGGAGGGATGGACAGGGACGGCTGGGAGCGCAACTGGACTCGCAGGGGGATGGTCGCGGATGGGGAAGACCACAGGGGGCTCGGCCAACGGCGGTCGACAGGAACCGTGGTCGCGAACATTGCCGGCGATGTCGCTCGTGCTGGTGCTGTGGATCGTGTCGTTCCATGCGGCGAGCCTGCTGGATTACCGCAACGCGGCCAGCCTCTGGTACCCGCCCGCCGCGGTCAGCTTCGCGGCCTTCATGGTCTTCCGCCGGCGCGCCTGGCCGGCCGTCCTGCTGGCCAACGCCTGGGCGTGGTGGTGGACGATCCATGCGCTGGCGCTGCCGCTGGACGCCTGGCGCGTGCTGTCCGGGGGCCTCGGCTACGCGCTGTCGCATGCAGTCCCCTACTGGTTGCTGGCGAAGATCGTGCTCCGCTCGATCCCGCGCAACGCGATGCCGTCGCTGCCGAAGACGGTCGCCACCTTCCTGATCGCGGGCCTCGGCGCGGCCGCCCTGGCGGCGTTCGCCGCGGCGCTGGTGACGCGCGATCTGGGGCTGTTGCCGCAGGGGGGGCTGTGGGCGCTGACCCTGCCGCTGATGGTCGGCGACTACGCCGGGCTGGTCGCGATCGGTCCGCTGCTGATCCTCGCTTTCCGCAACGTCGCCGACCGCCTGGGCATCCGCTGCCCGCATCGCCTGCACGCCTTCGACGACGTGCCGCGGCCGCTGCGCGATCCGTTCGGGCTGGCGATGAAGCTGCTGCTGGTCCTCGGCGCCACCGCGCTGTCCCTGGCCGCCATCGCCGCGATGCCCGGCAACGACCCGCTGCTGTTCCTGGTCTTCGTGTCGATCGTGCTGCAACTGTGGATCGTCCACACCCAGGGCGCCACCGAGTCGCTGATCTCGATCGCCGCGTTCAGCGCCGTGCTCGCGGTGCTGGTCCATGCGCTGCGGCTGGGCGAGTACGCGCTGCTGCTGCAGTTCGCGATGATCACCCTGGCCGCGGCCAGCTATTTCGGCCTGTCGGTGCCGCAGCTCTACGCGGACAACGCGCGCCTGCGCCGCTTGTTGATCCAGGACGCGCTGACCGGCGCCTACAACCGCCATTTCTTCGTCGAGATGTCGGAGAAGGCGATCGAGCAGTCGCGGCTGCGCGGCGAGCCGGTGTCGATGCTGATGCTCGACCTCGACAACCTCAAGACCATCAACGATCGCCACGGGCACGCCGCCGGCGATGCCGCGCTGTGCCTGATCGTGCGCATCGGCCTGACCACGCTCGGCGGCAAGGACCTGCTCGGCCGCCTCGGCGGCGACGAATTCTGCGCGCTGCTGCCGGGCAGCGACGCCGCGCAGGCCGCGTCGGCGGCGCAGCGACTGCTGCAGGGCGTCCGCGAAGCCCGCTATCCGTTCGCGACCGACCTGCGGCCGGGGCTGAGCATCGGCGTGGCGACCCTGCTGGACCTCAGCGAGGGCTACGAGACGCTGTGGCTGCGCGCGGACTCCGCGCTCTACGTGGCCAAGCGCGGCGGTCGCGACCGCATCGCGCAGGAAGAAGGCCTGATCTGCGAGCCGGCCTGAGCCCGGATGCGCGACGGGGCGCCGAAGCGCCCCGTCGCGATGCGGCCGACAGGAGGTTCGCCGATCAGAGCGCTTCGATGATGCCCGCCGCGCCCATGCCGGTGCCGATGCACATCGTCACCATGCCGTACTTCTGCCGGCGGCGGCGCAGGCCGTGCACGATCGTCGCGGTGCGGATCGCGCCGGTGGCGCCCAGCGGGTGGCCCAGGGCGATCGCGCCGCCCAGCGGATTGACCTTCGACGGGTCGAGGCCGAGGTCGCGGATCACCGCCAGCGCCTGCGCGGCGAAGGCTTCGTTGAGCTCGATCCAGTCGATCTGGTCCTTCGTCAGGCCGGCCTGCTTGAGCGCCTTCGGGATCGCGGCGATCGGGCCGATGCCCATCACTTCCGGGCGCACGCCGGCGACCGAGAAGCTGACGAAGCGGGCGAGCGGGGTCAGGCCGTAGTCCTTGATCGCCTGCTCGGAGGCCAGCAGCACCGCGGCGGCGCCGTCGCTCATCTGCGAGGCGTTGCCGGCGGTGACGGTGCCGCCGAACATGCCGTTGCGGAAGACCGGCTTGAGCTTGGCGAGGCCTTCGAGCGACGAATCCGGGCGCGGGCCCTCGTCGATCTCGACCAGCGTCTTCTTCACCCGCACCGCGTTGCCGGCGAGGTCGGGGAGGCGGGCGATCACTTCGTAGGGCGAGATCTCGGACTTGAATTCGCCGGCCTGGATCGCGGCGATCGCCTTCTGGTGCGAGGCGAGGGCGAACGCGTCCTGGTCCTCGCGCGAGACCTTCCACTCCTCGGCGACCTTCTCGGCGGTGATGCCCATGCCGTAGGCGATCGCGACGTTCTCGTTCTTCGCGAAGACTTCGGGGCTGAGCGCGACCTTGTTGCCCATCATCGGCACCATCGACATCGATTCGGTGCCGCCGGCGAGCATCAGGTCGGCGTTGCCGAGGCGGATCTGGTCGGCGGCCAGCGCCACGGCCTGCAGGCCGGACGAGCAGAAGCGGTTGATGGTCTGCGCGGCGACGGTGTTGGGCAGGCCGGCGAGCAGCGCGCCGATGCGGGCGACGTTCATGCCCTGTTCGCCCTCGGGCATCGCGCAGCCGATGATGGCGTCGTCGATGCGCGAGGTGTCGATGCCCGGGGCCTGGGCGACGACGTTGCGCAGCACGTGCGCGAGCATTTCGTCGGGGCGGGTGTTGCGGAAGACGCCCTTGGGGGCCTTGCCGACCGGGGTGCGGGTGGCGGCGACGATGTAGGCGTCCTGGATGATCTTGGTCATGGGGATGTGTCCGGATTCGAGATTCGTGGCGGTGGGATTCGGTAGGCCGCGCCGTGGACGGCGCGGCGGCGCGCGAATCTCAGTTGCGGAGGGGCTTGCCGGTCTCGAGCATGTGCTTGATCCGGGCCTGGGTCTTCGGCATCTGCGCCAGCGCGACGAAGTGCTCGCGCTCCAGGCGGATCAGCCAGTCCTCGTCGACGATCGCGCCGCGATCGACCTCGCCGCCGCACAGGACGGTGGCGATGCGGCTGGCGATCTCGTAGTCGTGCTCGGAGATGAAGCGGCCTTCGAGCATGTTCACCAGCATCATCTTGAATGTGGCGATGCCGACGTCGCCGGCGACCTGCACGCGGCGGGCGGGCAGGGGCGGGCGGTAGCCGGACTCGGCCAGCGCCAGCGCCTGCTGCTTGGCGATGTACAGCAGTTCGAAGGCGTTGAAGGCGACCACGTCGTCCCTGCGCAGCAGTCCCATGTCCTTCGCTTCCAGCGCGGAGGCGGAGACCTTGGCCATCGCCACGTTCTCGAACAGCGGCTTGAGCTGGGCGAACACGTCGCCGCCCGGCCCCGCGGCCTGCGAGGCGCGCACCGCGAATTCCTTCAGGCCGCCGCCGGCCGGCAGCAGGCCGACGCCGGCCTCGACCAGGCCGATGTAGCTTTCGAGGTGGGCGACCGTGCGCGCGGTGTGCATCTGGAACTCGCAGCCGCCGCCCAGGGCGAGGCCGCGCACCGCGCCGACCACCGGCACCAGCGCGTACTTGATGCGCTGGCTGGTCGCCTGGAAGTTGGCGACCATCGCCTCGAAGCCCTTGACGTCGCCCGCGGCGAGCAGGCCGAGCGCGCCGGCGAGATCGGCGCCGGCCGAGAACGGCTCCTTCGGCTGCCAGATCACCATGCCCTTGAAGTCGCGCTCGGCGATGCCGATCGCCTCCTGCAGGCCGTCGAGCACGTGGTTGTTCACGGTGTGCATCTTGGTCTTGAACGAGGCGACCGCGATTCCGTCGCCGTCGTGCCACAGGCGGACGCCTTCGTTCTCGTACACCGTCTCGCCCTGCGGGAAGCGCTCGCCGATCAACGGATCGGGGAAGCGCTGGCGCAGGTAGACCGGGTTCGACGAGCGCGGCACGTCCGCGCCCTTCGCCGGGCTGTAGCTGCCGGCCGGGCCGTGCACGCCGGTGCGGCCGTCGGTGACCCAGGCCGGCAGCGGCGCGCCGCTCATGGCCTTGCCGGCGGCGATGTCGTCGGCGATCCACTGCGCGACCTGCTTCCAGTCGGACGCCTGCCAGGTCTCGAACGGGCCCAGCGACCAGCCGTAGCCCCAGCGGATCGCGAAATCGACGTCGCGCGCGGTGTCGGCGATGTCGGCCAGATGGTAGGCGCTGTAGTGGAACAGGTCGCGGAAGCAGGCCCACAGGAACTGCGCCTGCGGATGCGCGCTCTCGCGCAGCTTCGCGAACTTCTCGGCCGGGTTCTTCAGCTTGAGGATCTCGACCACCTCCGGCGCCGCGACGCGGTCGGCCGGGCGGTAGTCCTGCTTCTCCAGGTCGAGGACGACGATGTCCTTGCCGACCTTGCGGAAGATGCCGGCGCCGGTCTTCTGGCCCAGCGCGCCCTTCTGGATCAGCGCGCCCAGCCACGCCGGGGCGTTGAAGTACCTGTGCCACGGGTCGTCGGGCAGGGTGTCGCCCATGGTCTTGATGACGTGGGCCATCGTGTCCAGGCCGACCACGTCGGAAGTGCGGTAGGTCGCCGACTTCGGCCGGCCCAGCAGCGGGCCGGTCAGGGCGTCGACTTCGTCGAAGCCCAGGTTGAACGCGTGGGTGTGGTGGATCACCGACAGGATCGAGAACACGCCAATGCGGTTGCCGATGAAGTTCGGGGTGTCCTTGGCGTAGACCACGCCCTTGCCGAGGGTGGTGACCAGGAAGGTCTCGAGGCCTTCGAGCACGTCCGCGTCGGTGGTCGCGGCCGGGATGAGCTCGGCCAGGTGCATGTAGCGCGGCGGGTTGAAGAAGTGGACGCCGCAGAACCGGTGGCGAAGTTCTTCTGGAAGAACTTCCGCCAACTTGTTGATTCCCAAGCCCGACGTGTTGCTGGCGAGCACCGTGTGCGCCGGCACGAACGGAGCGATCTTCTTGTACAGGTCCTGCTTCCAGTCCATCCGCTCGGCGATCGCCTCGATGATCAGGTCGCAGCCGCGCAGGTGCTCCAGGCCGGTGTCGTAGTTGGCCGGGGTGATCGCCTCGGCCAGCGCCTTCGTCGCCAGCGGGGCGGGGGAGAGCTTGCCCAGGTTGGCGATGGCCTTGAGGACGATGCCGTCGGGGGCGCCTTCCTTCGCGGCGAGGTCGAACAGCACGGTGTCGACGCCGGCGTTGGTCAGGTGGGCGGCGATCTGCGCCCCCATCACGCCCGCCCCGAGGACGGCGACGCGGCGGATCAGCGGTTTCTGGGACATGGTGTGCATCCTGTTGATTGCGTGGGGTTTTCCCGGGGCGCCGGGCTGAAGCGTGGCGCAGGCGTCCCGGTCAGTTGAGCTGGCCGGCGCGGAAGCCGGCGCAGGCGAAGCGGATGAGCTCCTGCGCGGCGCGCTGGCGATGCTCGGTTTCGCTGATGCCGCTCGGGCGCTTGATCATCCCGAAGTCGGCCATGGCGTAGGTCAGGGCGCCGGCGAGGAAGTCGAGCCGCCAGTACAGCTCTTCCTTGCTGAGGCCGGGCAGGCAGCGGGCGATGGCCCGGCCGAATTCGCGCAGCACGTGGCCGTACTGTTCGGACAGGAACCGGCGCAGGCCGTCGTTCTTCTCGGCATAGGCGCGGGCGATCACCCGGATGAAGGCGCCGCCGCCGTGGCGGTCCTGGGCCATCGCCAGCGGCGGTTCGACGAAGGCGGCGAGGATCCCGGTCAGGTCGGCCGGGTCGGCCTGGACCACGGCCTTGAGCCGGGCGAGGCGCTGGGCGCTCATTTCGTCCATGCGGCGGCGGAAGACCTCGTTGACCAGGTTTTCCTTGCTGCCGAAGTGGTAGTTGACCGCGGCGATGTTGACGTCCGCCTGGCTGGTGACCTGGCGGAGCGAGGTCCCGCCGAAGCCGTACTGGGCGAACAGGGTTTCGGCGGCGTCGAGAATCCTTTCCTTGGTCGAGAACTGGGCTTTGCTCATGGCAGTCGCGGGCTCCGGCAAGGGCGGGGTTGATTCAAACGCTTGTTTGAGTGTACGCCATTTCCCCCGCGACCGCAAAACGTGATCCCCGGCATGGATGCAAGGAGACCGCGCGCCGGGTTAGAATCTCCTCCAGCCGAATCGGCTAAACCCGCGTCCCCACGCGGGTTTTTCCTTCCCATTCATGTTATGGTTCCGGTCGCTCGACTGCGGCCGTCTACCCCCGGAGACCCACTGTCATGGCGCTTGAGCGCACCATTTCCATCATCAAGCCCGATGCCGTCGCCAAGAACGTCATCGGCGAAATCTATTCGCGCTTCGAAAAGGCCGGTCTCACGATCGTCGCCGCGAAGATGAAGCACCTCTCGCGCAAGGAAGCCGAAGGCTTCTACGCCGTGCACCGCGAACGTCCGTTCTTCCCGGCGCTGGTCGAGTTCATGACCTCCGGCCCGGTGATGATCCAGGTGCTCGAAGGCGAGAACGCCGTCGCCAAGAATCGCGAACTGATGGGCGCGACCAATCCGAAGGACGCGGCGCCGGGCACGATCCGCGCCGACTTCGCGCAGTCGATCGACGCCAACGCCGTCCACGGTTCGGACTCGCTGGAGAACGCGGCGATCGAAACCGCGTACTTCTTCAGCGCGACCGAGCTGTGCCCGCGCTGATCGTGCCCTCGAAGCGAATCCCATCGACGAGCACGACGTGACCGAGGCCGCGCACAAGCAGAACCTGCTCGACCTCGATCGCGAGGGACTGGAGCGCTTCTTCGCCGACACCCTCGGCGAGAAGCGCTACCGCGCCCACCAGGTGATGAAGTGGATCCACCATCGCCACGTCACCGCGTTCGACGACATGACCGACCTCGGCAAGGCGCTGCGCGCCAAGCTCGAGGCGCACGCCGAAGTGCGCGTGCCGACGGTCCAGTTCGACAAACCGTCCGAAGACGGCACCCACAAGTGGCTGCTGGGCATGGACGGCAGGAACGCCATCGAAACCGTCTACATCCCCGACAAGGGCCGCGGCACGCTGTGCGTGTCCTCGCAGGTCGGCTGCGCGCTGAACTGCACGTTCTGCTCGACCGCGACCCAGGGCTTCAACCGCAACCTGTCCACCGCCGAGATCGTCGGCCAGGTGTGGACCGCGGCGCGCCACCTCGGCAACGTGCCGCACAAGCAGCGCAAGCTCACCAACGTCGTGATGATGGGCATGGGCGAGCCGCTGGCGAATTTCGACAACGTCGTGCGCGCGATGAGCGTGATGCGCGACGACCTCGGCTACGGCCTGGCCAACAAGCGCGTCACCCTGTCGACCGCCGGCATGGTGCCGATGATCGACCGCCTCGCGCAGGAGAGCGACGTGTCGCTCGCGGTGTCGCTGCACGCGCCCAACGACGCGCTGCGCGATCAGCTCGTGCCGCTGAACAGGAAATACCCGATCGCCGAGCTCATGGACGCCTGCGTGCGCTACGCGCTGCGCAAGAAGGGCGAGTCGGTGACGTTCGAATACACCCTGATGAAGGACGTCAACGACCAGCCGGCGCACGCGCGCGAGCTGGTCCGCCTGCTGCGCGCGTTCGACCGCGCGGTGCAGATGAAGGACGCCGCGAAGATCAACCTGATCCCGTTCAACCCGTTCCCCGGCACCCGCTACGAGCGCCCGGACGACGCGGCCATCCGCGCGTTCCAGAAGCTGCTCAACGAGGCCGGGATGATCGCGCCGGTCCGTCGCACACGCGGCGACGACATCGATGCGGCCTGCGGCCAGCTCAAGGGCCAGGTCGTCGATCGCACCCGACGCCAGGCCGAGTTCCAGAAGACGCTCGCGACGCGCGGGGTGCGCGCCGCCGGCGAAGACGACACCGGGGCGGCGCATGCGGCATGAGCCGCCCCTTCCGATTCTCGGACCCGACGCTCCGGCGAGCGTCGTCGATGCAATGCACGGATGCCTTGCCTTGGGGAGTTCGACGCGATGACATCCACCGACACCGGCATGCCCGATCCTGCGCGCGGCATCGGCGAGAAGCTGCGCCAGGCGCGGGTCCGTGCCGGACTGACGCCGGCCGAAGCGGGGCAGCGGCTGAAGACGCCGACCCACGTGATCGAGGCGCTCGAGCGCGAGGACTGGGCCAGGATCGGCGCGCCGGTGTTCGTCCGCGGCCATCTGCGCAGCTACGCCAGGCTGCTGGCGTTGCCCGAGGACGCGATCGCCGCCAGCGTCGCCGTGCCTGCGCCGCAGGTGGCCGAACTCGTGCCGCGCACCTACACGCCCTGGGCACAGCGCGCCGCCGAGGCGGTCACCAGTCGCCTGGTCTACGTCGTCATTACCGCCAGCATCGCGGTGCCGATCTGGCTGGCGACCCGTTCCCACCTCGACGGCCGCGTCGACACCGTCCCGCTGGACGCCGCCACCGCGCCGGCGGCCGCGTCCGGCGCGCCGGGGCATGCCGCGGCGACGCCGGCCAACGCCGTGCCGGCGCAGCAGGGCCCGCTGGTCGCTTCGATGACCCCGCCGATGCCGGTCCGCGCCGCGACCGCGGAGCCGGGGCTGGCCGTGAGCTTCGGCGGCGAGAGCTGGGTGAAGCTCACCGCCGCCGACGGCAGCGTGATCGAGCAGGCGCTGATCCCCGCCGGCGAAACCCGCAGCTTCAAGGCGGGCGAGCTGGGCAGGGCGGTGATCGGCAACGCCGAGGCGGTCAGCGTGCGCCTGCGCGGCCAGCCGGTGGACCTGACCCCCTACGTTCGCGCGAACGTGGTGCGCTTTACGGTATCCTCTGACGGTTCCCTCCAGCCGATCGACCGCTGAGAGGTCCCGGCGGCTCCTCGCGCGGTGCGGAACCAGCAGTTCCCGTACCCGTCGATCCTTCCTCCCGGCGGCCTCGCGCAGTCGCTCCGCCGGAGCGGAGTCCGGAGGACCTTCCGTCCCGCTTCCGCCGCGTCCGCCCGCCCACGCCGGCGGCCGTCGGCTTCCGCTGACGTGGTCCCGACGGTGGTTGTTCAGGCGCGGCCTGCTACAACCTCGCGGCGTTCGCGCGCCGCGGCCGGACTTCCGGACGACCTCCATGCCAGCCGCCTTTCCGAGACCTGACCGAACCCCATGGCGATCGACGACCTTCTCGACGAACACGAACAGAGCGAACGCGTCCGCATCTGGATCCGCAACAACGCCGCCGGCATGATCGGTGGCGTGGCCCTCGGCCTCGCGGCCATCTACGGCTGGTTCTGGTGGCAGGACAAGCAGACCGCGGCGGCGCAGAAGAGCAGCGACCAGTACCAGGCCATCGTCGCCGACCTCAAGGCCGGCAAGCTCAAGGAAGCGCAGTCCGCCGCCGCCGCCCTGAAGGGCTCTTCCTATGCCGCGCTGGCCGCGTTCGACCTCGCCAAGGCCCAGGCCGACGGCGGCAAGCGCGACGACGCCATCGCCACCCTGCGCGGCGTGACCGTCGAGGACCCGGCGATCCAGGCCGTCGCCAGCCAGCGCCTCGCGCGGCTGCTGATCGACGCCGGCAAGAGCGAAGAAGCGCTGACCCTGCTGCAGAACGTCGACGAGCCGCTCGCCCACGACGTCCGCGGCGACGCGCTGTTCGCGCTGGGCCGCAAGGAGCAGGCGCAGAAGGCCTACGAGAAGGCGCTGACCGGCCTCGACGAGGGCTCGCAGTTGCGCCGGCTGATCGAGCTGAAGCTGACCCAGGCCGGCGGCACCCCGAAGAAACCCGATTCCGCTTCCTGACCAAGCACTTCCTGGGCACGACCACACGATGAATTCCATTCGGTTGCATTCCGCTGTTCCCGCGCCGCGCCGCGCGCCGTTCCGCGCCGCCGTCCGCGCCGCCCTGCTCGCGGCCGCGATCGTCGCCCTGTCCGGCTGCAGCACCGTCAAGGGCTGGTTCGACATGGACAAGTCCGGCGCCAAGGCCGCGAGCAAGCCGCTCGAGCTCGTCGATTTCGTGCCCTCGGCGACGGTCGCGCGCATGTGGACCGCGGATGCCGGCGCCGGCGATCCGCGGCTCGGCCTGGCCCAGTCGCCCGCCATCGCCGACGGCCGCGTCTACGCCGCCGCCGCCGACGACACGATCCGCGCCTTCGACCTGCAGACCGGCGCGAAGGCCTGGGAATACCGCAGCAAGAAGCAGCGCTTCTCCGGCGGCCCCGGCGCCGGCGACGGCCTGGTGGTGGCCGGCACGATCGACGGCGACGTGATCGCCCTCGACGCGGCGACCGGCGCCCAGAAGTGGACCGCGAAGGTGCCGAACGAAGTCATCGCCGCGCCCACGATCGGCCAGGGCAGCGTGCTGGTGCGCTCCAACGACGGCCGCGTCACCGCCTTCGACGCCGCGACCGGCGAGCGCCGCTGGTTCTGGAACCACGATCTGCCGACCCTCAGCGTGCGCGGCAATGACGCGCCGGTGCTGGGCCCGGGCTTCGTGTTCGTCGGCAACGACGACGGCTCGGTCGCCGCGCTGTCGCTGGTCGACGGCCGCCCGCTGTGGTCGCAGGCCGTGGGCCAGCCCGACGGCCGCAGCGAGCTCGATCGCATGGCCGACGTCGACGGCATGCCGGTGCTCGACGGCTCGACGATCTTCGCCACCAGCTACAAGAAGCAGACCATGTCGATCGACGGCCCCAGCGGCCGCCCGATCTGGTCGCAGGAACACGGCGGCCCCGGCCGCATCGGCGTCGGCGCCGACCGCGTCGTCGTGACCGATCCGGCCGGCATCGTCTGGGCGCTGGACAAGAACGGCGGCTCCGCGCTGTGGCAGCAGGCCGGGCTCGCCCGTCGCGGCCTGTCCGGCGCGGCGGTGCAGGGCGAGTTCGCGGTGGTCGGCGACGCCGACGGCTACCTGCACTGGCTGCGCCTGGACAACGGCGACTTCGCCGCCCGCACCCGCGTCGCCCGCGACGCCCTGCGCGCCGCGCCGGTGGTGGTCGACGGCGTGCTGGTGGTCGAGACCGTGGACGGCAAGCTCAGCGCCTGGCGCCTGAACTGATCCTCGGCTGTTCAAGCTCCGCGACCCCGGGTAGGCTGACTGCCCGGGGTCGTTCGTTTCCGACTCTTTCCTGACGTTCCCGCCATGCTGCCTCTCGTCGCCCTCGTCGGCCGGCCCAACGTCGGCAAATCGACGCTGTTCAACGCGCTGACCCGCACCCGCGACGCGCTCGTCCACGACGAGCCGGGGGTGACCCGCGACCGCAACTACGGCATCTGCCGCCTCGACGAGGCGCATCCGTTCGTGATCGTGGACACCGGCGGCATCGCCGGCGAAGAGGAAGGGCTGGCCGGCGCCACCGCGCGCCAGTCGCGCGCCGCGGCCGAGGAGGCCGACCTGGTCCTGTTCATCGTCGATGGCCGCGAAGGCCCGTCGGCGCTGGACGACGAGATCCTGCGCTGGCTGCGCAAGGCCGACCGGCCGGTGCTGCTGGTGGTCAACAAGACCGACGGCCTCGACAGCCGCGCCGCGATCGCCGAGTTCGCGCGTTACGGCATCGCCGAATCGCTGGCGGTCTCGTCCGCGCATCGCACCGGCCTGGACAAGCTGCTCGCCGAGGTGCTGTCGCGGTTGCCGGCCGACGGCGAGGCCGAGGTGCTGGACAACGATCCGGACCGCATCCGGATCGCCTTCGTCGGCCGCCCCAACGTCGGCAAGTCCACGCTGGTCAACCGCATCCTCGGCGAGGAGCGGATGATCGCCTCGGACGTGCCGGGCACCACCCGCGACTCGATCGCGGTCGATCTCGAGCGCGACGACCGCAAGTACCGGCTGATCGACACCGCCGGCATCCGCCGCAAGTCCAAGGTCGAGGAGGCGGTCGAGAAGTTCTCGATCGTGAAGACGCTGCAGGCGATCGAGCAGTGCCAGGTCGCGGTCATCATGCTCGATGCCAGCGAGGGCGTGACCGACCAGGACGCCAGCGTGCTCGGCGCGGTGCTCGACGCCGGCCGCGCGCTGGTCGTCGCGGTGAACAAGTGGGACGGGCTGTCGCAGTACCAGCGCGAGCAGACCGACGGCCTGCTGTCGCGCAAGCTGTCGTTCGTGAACTGGGCCGAGGCCGTGCACATCAGCGCCAAGCACGGCTCGGGCCTGCGCGAACTGTTCGCCGCGATCCACCGCGCGCACCGCTCGGCCACGCACAAGTTCAGCACCTCCGAAGTCACCCAGGCGATGGAGATCGCCTACGCGACCAACCCGCCGCCGTCGGTGCGCGGCCACGTCTCCAAGCTGCGCTTCGCGCACCCGGGCGGCGAGAACCCGCCGACCTTCGTGGTCCACGGCACCCGCCTGCGCAACCTGCCGGAAAGCTACCGGCGCTACCTCGAGAACTTCTTCCGCAAGCGCTACAAGCTGATCGGCACGCCGGTGCGCTTCGTCTTCAAGGAAGGCGACAATCCGTACAAGGACAAGAAGAACGTCCTCACCGAAGGCCAGCTCAAGAAGCGCCAGCGGATGATCCGGCACATCAAGCGCAGCAAGTAGGGCGGGCCCCGGTCCGCCTCCCCCGCGTGACATCGCCGATCCCGCCCACCGACCTCACCCTCGGCCTGCTCGCAGGCGGCAACGCCTCGCGCCTCGGCGGCCTCGACAAGGCCTGGCTGGCGCGCGGCGGCGTGCCGCAGGTGCTGCGCTGGGCCCGACGCTGGCCGGGCGAGCATGCGGCGGTGCTGGTGTCTGCGAATCGCGATCCGGATCGCCATGCCGCCGCGGGCCTGGCCGTCGTCGCCGACCGCGCGCCCGGCCTCGGGCCGCTCTGCGGGCTCGACGCGCTGGCCGCGGCCTGCGCGACGCCGTGGCTGCTCACGCTGCCGGTCGATCTGGTCGGCGCCAACGACTGCCTGATCCGCACCCTCGCGTCGAAGCGCGGCGCCGACGGCGCGTTCGCGGTGGACGACGACGGCCCGCAGCCGCTGGTCGCGCTGTGGCGCGTGGCCGCGCTGCGCGACGCCTGCGCGGCGGCGATCGCCGCGGACGCGCGCGCCGTGCGTGCGCTGCGGGAACGCCTCGATCTGGCGGCGGTGGTGTTCAGCGGCTTCCGCTTCGGTAACCTCAACACCCCCGACGACCTGCGCGCCGCCGGCTTCGATCCCCTCCCGACACGCGCCACGCCATGACCTTTCCGACCCGCATCGGCTTCGACGACGCCCGCGCGATCCTCGCGCGCGTGGCCGCGGACCGGCGCCTGCCCGCGGAGCGCGTCGCGCTGGCGCGCAGCCACGGCCGCGTGCTGGCGCAGGACCTCGTCGCCGCGATCGACCAGCCCGGCTTCGACAATTCGGCGATGGACGGTTTCGCGTTCCGGCACGCGGATCTGGCCGCGGACGGCGAGACGACGCTGCGCTTGGTCGGCGAGCAGTTCGCCGGGCCCGCGGGCGATCGCGCCGTCGGCCCCGGCGAGTGCCTGCGGATCACCACCGGCGCGCCGCTGCCGGCGGGTGCGGACACGGTGGTGATGAAGGAGAACACGGGCCTCGACGCGGAGCGCGTGACCGTGCGCGTCCCGCCCAGGCCGGGCCAGCACGTGCGCCGCGCCGGCGAGGACGTGCGCGTCGGCGACGCGCTGCTGTCGGCCGGGCAGGTGCTGACGCCCTCGCGCGTCGCGCTGGCCGCGGGGCAGGGCATGGATCGGCTCGACGTGGCCAGGCGACCCACGGTGGCGGTGTTCACCACCGGCGACGAACTGGTCGAGCCCGGCCTGCCGCTGCGCCCGGGCGAGCTGTACGACAGCAACCGCGAACTGCTGATGGGCCTGCTGCGCGCCGACGGCTTCGAGCCGGTGGCGTGGCCGCGGCTGCCGGACGATCCCGACGCCGTCGCGACCGCGCTGCGCCACGCCGGCCACGCCTTCGACGTGGTGATCACCTGCGGCGGCGTGTCCGCCGGCGAGAAGGACCATCTGCCCGAGCTGTTCCGGCGCGAGGGCGTGATCCACTTCTGGAAGGTGCGGATGAAGCCCGGCATGCCGGTGCTGTTCGCCGGCTCGCATTCGGCGCTGGACAATCCCGGCAGCGGCGGCCTCGGCGACGCGCTGTTCCTGGGCCTGCCGGGCAATCCGGTGTCCGTGCTGGCGACGTACCTGACGCTCGGCCGCACGCTGCTCGATGAATTGCAGGGCCGCACCGACGCCCGCCCGCGGCTGCGCGCCCGCCTGCGCGCGCCGTGGCGCAAGACCCACGATCGGCTCGAGTTCCTGCGCGGCCGGCTGGCCTGCGCCGACGACGGCGCGCTGTGCGTCGAGCCCAACCCCGCCGACGGCTCGCACCGCATGCGCGCCGCCGCCGATTCCGACGCGCTGATCGTGCTGGGCGAGGGCGCACTGACGCTCGATGCCGGCGCGGTGGTCGACGTGCTGGCGTATTGAACCGGCAGGCGCGCGCTGCCGCAGCAAGACCGCGCGGGGGCGATCCCGTCGTCGTGACGCCCGTGGGAGAATGCCGACCATGACCGCGATCGCCGAACCCGGCCCCGAAGAAGCCCGCGAGCGCCAGCGCGGCGGCGCGCTGCTGATCGACGTGCGCGAACCGCACGAACACGCCACCGGCATGGCCGAAGGCGCGCTCGGCGTGCCGATGGGCGCGCTGCTCGCCGAGCCGGCCGCGCACCTGCCGGACCGCGACGCCGCGATCGTGCTGATCTGCCAGAGCGGCGGGCGCTCGATGATCGCCGCGACCGCGCTGGCGGCGCAGGGCTACGCGAACGTGGCTTCGGTCGCAGGCGGCACCGCGCGCTGGATCGCGGAGGGCCTGCCGACGGAGCGGCCCGACACCGGCATCGACGCCGACTTCGCCGAGCGCTATTCGCGCCACCTGCGCCTGCCGCAGATCGGCATCGACGGCCAGCGGCGCCTGCAGGCCGCGCGCGTGCTGCTGGTCGGCGCGGGCGGGCTGGGCTCGCCCGCGGCGTTCTATCTCGCCGCCGCCGGCGTCGGTCGGCTGCGCATCGCCGACGACGACGTGGTCGATCGCAGCAACCTGCAGCGCCAGATCCTGCACACCGACGCCGGCATCGGCCTGCCGAAGGTCGAGTCCGCGGCGGCGGCGCTGTCGGCGCTGAACCCGCGCACGGTCATCGAGTCGGTGCGCGAACGGGTGACCTCCGACAACGTCGAACGCCTGCTCGACGGCGTCGACGTGGTGATCGACGGCGCCGACAACTTCGCCGCGCGCTACCTGCTCAACGACGCCTGCGTGAAGCTCGGCAAGCCGCTGGTCTACGGCGCGGTGCACCGCTTCGAGGGCCAGGCCAGCGTGTTCGACGCCGGCCGCCATCGCGGCGCGGCGCCGTGCTATCGCTGCCTGTTCCCGGAGCCGCCGTCGGCCGAGGATGCGCCGAATTGCGCGGAGGCCGGCGTGCTCGGCGTGCTGCCGGGCGTGATCGGCCTGCTGCAGGCGACCGAGGCGCTGAAGCTGCTGCTCGGCCTCGGCGCGCCGCTGACCGGCCGGCTGCTGCAGTTCGACGCGCTGGCGATGCGTTTCCGCGAACTGCGGCTGTCGCCCGACCCCGACTGCCCGGTCTGCGCGCCGGCACGCGCGTTCCCCGGCTACATCGACTACGCCGCGTTCTGCGCGGGCGCGGGCTGAGCGCGACATGCGGCTGTCATCGCGCGGCCTGTCCCTGGTGGTCTTCGCGGCGCTGGCGCTGTCCGCGCGCGCCGGCGCAAGCGTCCGGCCCTGCGAATTCCACGACGGTCCGCGGCAGCCGACCGGCCTGCGCCTGCGCATCGCCGAGGCGGCGTGTCGCGAACACGCGGACTGGTACGCGCCGTTCATCAACGCCGAGGGCCGCGTCGGCTGGCAGGACGGGCGCGTGCCGATGGAGGCCGAAGGCGGCGCGGAGCGGCTCGCGAGCGGGACGCCGCCGTGGCAGCGCGTGGCCGAGTACTGGCGGCGCACGCCGGCGCTGGACGGCCTGCGCCGCGCCAACGGCGCGAAGGAATGCGAGGCGCTCTCGGGCGCCTGGCAGGACAGCGCCGCCTGCCGCGCGTTCATCCTCGACCATCCGTGGTCCGCCGCGTTCGTGTCCTACGTGATGAAACGCGCCGGGGTCGAGGATTTCGCGTCTTCGGCCGAACACATCGTCTACATGCGCGACGCCTACGCCTCCACGTCCCCGCGCCGGCGCTACCGCCTGGTCGCGCCCTGGCGCGAGCGTCCCGAGGTCGGCGACCTGCTGTGCTATTCGCGGGAGGCGCGGGTGGCGGACTACCGGGGGCTGGTCGCCTTCTTCGACCAGGGCGGCGGCAGCCTGAAGACGCACTGCGACATCGTGGTCGGCGTCGATCTCGACGGCGACAGCAAGCTCTACACGATCGGCGGCAACCTCATGCAGACGGTGATGATGCGCAAGCTGCCGTTGAACGCATCCGGCCGTTTCGTGCCGCCGGCCGCGACCGCCGACGACGCACCGTGCCGGATGAACGAGGAGCGCGCCTGCAGCCTGAATGCCAAGGCCTGGGTGGCGCTGCTCAAGCTGCGCGACTAGCGCGCCGCGTCCTCAGCGCAGGAACGCCGCCAGCGCCGGCGCGAATTCCGGATGCCCGGCGATGTCGTCGTGGTCCGCGGTCGGGATGCGGACCACGGTCGGCCGCTGCGGCAGCGCGGCGATCAGCGCCTGCGTGTTCGCTTCGGGCACCACCGCGTCGCGGCCGCCGTGCACGATCAGCAGCGGCCCGCGGAAACGCTGCAGCGCCGTCGCCGAGTCGAAGCTGTCCTTCAGCAGCCAGCGCACCGGGAACAGCGGGTAGTGCGCCCGCGAGGTCGCGAGCAGGCTGTCGAACGGCGTGACCAGCGCGAGCCGCGCCAGCGGGCGGCGCGCCGCGAGCTGGCTGGCGACGCCGGTGCCGAGGCTGCGCGCGACGACGTCGATGGGCTGCCCGGGGTGGCGCGCCTGCACGTCGTCGAAGAACGCCACCGCGTCCGCCACCAGCGCGTCCTGCGACGGCGCGCCGTCGCTGGCGCCGTAGCCGCGATAGGCCAGGAAATACAGGCTGCGGCCGGGGAACAGCCGGGCGAAGGCGTCGCGATTGTGTTCGACGTGCTCGGCGTTGCCGCCGAAGTAGAGGATCGGCGCGCCGGCCTCCGGATGCACGACCCAGCCGCGCAGCGTCGCGTCGGGCCGGCGCAGGGCGTAGTCGGTGTCGCGGGCATCGACCGTCGTCGCCCAGCCGTAGTAGATCAGTTCGCGCTGGCGGCTGTAGAGGAACCAGCAGGCGCCGACGTAGGCGAGCAGCGCGACGGTCGCGACGACGATCAGGAAGACGCGCACGGCGGGGTCATGCGTGGCGCCTGGCGGCGGCCTCGAACGCCGCCAGTTGTTCGGGCGTGGCCTCGCGCTGGTGCTGCGCCTTCCACTGGGCGAACGGCATGCCGTAGACGGCCTCGCGCGCGGCGTCCTTCGACAACTCGATCCCGCGCCCGGCGGCGGCCTCGCGGTACCAGTCGGCGAGGCAGTTGCGGCAGAAGCCGGCGAGGATCATCAGGTCGATGTTCTGCACGTCGGCGCGCTCGCGCACGAGGTGGTCGCGCAGGCGGCGGAAGGCCGCGGCTTCGAGCTCGGTGACGGTGTTCGGGTCCATGGCGGCGTTTTCCCGGGCGGGGCGGGGGATGATCGGGGATAATAGCCGGCCCCGACGCTCTCCCGACCCGCATGACCGCACGCATCCTCGACGGCAAACGCATCGCCGACTCGCTGCTGGACGACCTGCGCGCCCAGGTCGACGCCCGGCTGGCCGCCGGCAAGGCCCGGCCGGGGCTGGCGGTGGTGCTGGTCGGCAGCGATCCGGCCTCGCAGTCCTACGTGCGCAACAAGCGCCGGGCGGCGGAGAAGGTCGGCATCCAGGCCTTCGACTTCGACCTGCCGTCGGGCACCACCGAGGCCGAACTGCTGGCGCTGATCGACCGCCTCAACGCCGACCCGGCGGTCCACGGCATCCTGGTGCAATTGCCTCTGCCGGGCATCCCGGACGCGACCCGGCTGATCCACCGCATCGACCCGCGCAAGGACGTCGACGGCTTCCATCCCGAGAACGTCGGCCACCTCGCGCTGCGCCAGTTCGGCCTGCGCCCCTGCACCCCGCGCGGGATCACGACCCTGCTGGCCTACACCGACCGCCCGGTGCGCGGCCAGAGCGCGACCATCGTCGGCGTCAGCAACCACGTCGGCCGGCCGATGGCGCTGGAGCTGCTGATCGCCGGCTGCACCGTCACCAGTTGCCACAAGTTCACGCCGCCGGAGGTGCTGCGCCGGCACGTGGGCGAGGCCGACATCCTGGTGGTCGCGGTCGGCCGTCCGGGACTGATCCCGGGCGACTGGGTGAAGCCCGGCGCGGTGGTGATCGACGTCGGCATCAACCGCCTTGACGACGGCCGGCTGGTCGGCGACGTCCAGTTCGCGGCGGCCGCGGCGCGCGCGAGCTGGATCACCCCGGTCCCCGGCGGAGTCGGCCCGATGACCGTCGCCACCCTGATGCAGAACACCCTGGAAGCGGCCGAAGCCGCGCGCGACTGACCCCCGGCGCGGGTCAGTCCGCGGCGCGCGTCCGCAGCCCGCCGCGGAACCGCTGCGGTGTCGTCCCGGTCGCGCGCCGGAACGTCGCGGTGAAATGGCCGTGGCTGCTGAAACCGCAGGCCATGGCGATCTCCAGGATCGGTCGATCCGTGTTCAGCAACTGCCAGCGCGCCTGGCGCAGTCGTCTTTCCAGGATGTACTGCATCGGCGTGCTGCCGAAACGCATGCGGAACGCGACCAGCAGGCGGTGCACGCTCATGCCCGCGACCTCGGCGAGGTCGTCCAGCCGGATGCGGCGGTCGAGCCGGGCCTCGATGTAGTCCGAGAGCCGTCTCGACTGCAGCGCGGAGAGCGCATCGCCGCGCGGCGGCGCCTCGCGGACGAGCGCGGCCCGGTAATCGCGGAAGAGGTGCTGGCGCAGCGCGTCCTGCAGGCCTTCGGCCATCATCGCGGACAGATCGTCGGGCTCGCGCGCCAGCCGCGCCAGGCGCGCGACCAGCGCAAGGAAGAACTCGTCCCGGTGCGCGAGCCGGCCGCCCAGCGATCCGAGCTCGGCGCCGGCCGCCCCCGGCAGCGCGACGCCGGCCTCGGGGGCGACCCGCAGTTCGGCATACGAGATGACCGTGCCCTTCGCCTGCCCGTGGTACTGCGCCCCGGCCGGGACCAGCCAGATGTCGCCGGGCGCGGGCGGTCCGTGCGCCGCGCCCAGTCCTTCGATCTCGGTTTCCAGCGAACGCATGCCGCCGCCCAGATGGACGATGACCGTGTGCCTCGGCGCGTGGATCGCCCACTGCGTCGGCGTGCGGATGTCCTCCCGGCACCACAGCAGCTCCAGCCCCTGCCACTGCGCATGCGCCAGCACCTCGAACGGGGGCGCTGCGGCCGGTGTCGGCGGACGCGCCGGAGATTTCGCAAACGGGGCGGACATTCTGGAAGCCTGCGGGCGGACCCGTCTCCATCATAGCGCCCGGTTCCGCCGCGGGCGGGGCCCTTCCCCCGTCATCCGCACCGGAGCCGCACCATGACCGAACGCCCCAACACCCTGCAGGACAAAGTCGCCGTGATCGCCGGCGGCGGCAAGAACCTCGGGGCCCTGATCGCCCATGGATTCGCCGATGCCGGGGCGCGCGCGATCGTGATCCACTACAACGGCGACGCCTCGCGCGAGCAGGCCGAGCGCACCGCCGCCGAGCTGCAGGTCAAGGGCGCCCGCACTCTGTTGTTCCAGGGCGATCTGTCGGTGGTCGACAACGTGGTCGCGCTGTTCGACCAGGCCAAGGCGAAGTTCGGCGCCATCGACATCGCCGTGAACACCGTCGGCGTGGTGATCAAGAAGCCGATCCTGGAGGTGACCGAGGCCGATTACGAGCGCAGCTTCGACGCCAATTCGAAGGCGGCCTTCTTCTTCATCCAGCAGGCGGGACGGTCCCTGGCCGACCGCGGCAAGATCATCACCATCGTCAGCTCGCTGCTGGCGGCGTACACCGATTCCTACGCCGTCTATCCGGGCAGCAAGGCCCCGGTCGAGCACTACACCCGCGCCGCGTCCAAGGAATTCGGCCGCCGCGGCATCAGCGTCAACGCGATCGGGCCGGGGCCGATGGACACGCCGTTCTTCTACGGCCAGGAAAGCGCGCAGTCCACGGCCTACCACGCCTCGGCGGCGGCGCTCAGCGCTTATTCGCGCAAGGGGCTGACCGACATCCAGGACATCGCGCCGATCGTGACCTTCCTCGCCACCGACGGCTGGTGGATCACCGGCCAGACCCTGTTCGCCAACGGCGGCTACACCACGCGCTGATCCCGGGGATGGCGCGCGTCCGCCGCCGTGCGGATTGCACGGGGCGGGTGCGGCGCGCGCCCGATTGCGACAGACTCCGACGACCTTCGACGCACACGCGCGTGCCGCACGCACGCCGAGGCCCACCCCATGCGCACCCTGATCTTCATCCTCGCCGGACTTGCGGTGGCCTTCGCCGCCCTCCGTCTTTCCCCGCCCGCGCGCCGCCGGATGGCCGCCGGCGCCTTCAGCCTCGGTTGGCTCGGCGCGGTCGGCTGGAACCTGCGCACGGGCCTGTCCCACGGCTATGGGCTCGGCGAAGAGCTGCCGATCCAGGCGGCGATCTTCCTGATCCCCGTCGGCGTGGCCTGGTGGCTGGCCCTCGGCCGCGGGCGCGCGCGATGACCGTGCGCATCGTCCAGCCGCTCCTGCGCGCGCGCGGCGGCGCCGACAGCGGCCGCGTCGGGTTCGTCGAGCTGTTCTACGACCTGGTGTTCGTGTTCGCGATCACCCAGTTGTCGCACACCCTGCTGGCCCATCTCGACCTGGGCGGCGCCTGGAAGACCGCGTTCCTGCTGGTCGCGGTGTGGTGGTCGTGGATCTACACCGCGTGGGCGCTGAACTGGCTGAATCCGGACAGCGCGCCGGTCCGGCTGATGCTGTTCGCCCTGATGTTCACCGGCCTGCTGATGTCGGCCTCGATCCCCGACGCCTTCGGCGCCCGCGGATTGGCGTTCGCCTGCGCCTACACCGCGATGCAGGTCGGACGGACGGCGTTCGCGCTGTGGTGCATGCAGCGCGAAGGCAGCGAGGGCCGCCGGCGCAATTTCCAGCGCATCCTGGCGTGGCTGGTGCTCTCGGCGGGATTCTGGATCGCCGGCGGACTGCAGGCGGACGGCCTGCGCTGGGCGTGCTGGCTGGTGGCGATGGGGCTGGAGCTGCTCGGCCCGCTGCTGCGCTTCCGCACGCCGGGGCTGGGCGCGACGCCGACCTCCGACTGGGACGTGGACGGCGGCCATCTCGCCGAGCGCTGCGGCCTGTTCGTGATCATCGCCCTGGGCGAGTCGCTGCTGGTCACCGGCGCGACCTTCGCCGGCGAGGCGTGGTCGGTGGACCGCTTCCCGGCGTTCGCGACCGCCGTGCTCGCGTCGATCGCGATGTGGTGGATCTACTTCGACACCGGCGCGGTGCGCGGCCATCACCGGATCGCGCACGCGGACGATCCCGGCCGGGTCGCGCGGGTGGCCTACACCTACCTGCACCTGCTGATCGTGGCCGGCATCCTCGTGTCCGCCGTGGGCGACGAACTGGTGCTGGCGCACCCCGGGCACGCCACCGATGCCGGCATCGCCGCGATCCTCGGCGGCCCCGTGGTCTACCTGCTGGGCGTGGGGCTGTTCAAGTGGGTCACCAACAGCCGCCGCTGGCCGCCCGCCTCGCACCTGGCCGGGCTGCTGGCGTTCGCGGCGGTCGCGCCCGCCGCCTTCGCCCATGCGTTCGGGGCGCTCGAACTCGCGATCCTCTCGACCGCGATCCTCGTCGTCGTCGCGGTCTGGGAAAACATCGCGCTGCGCGCCGGGACCGCCGGGCGGCCCGCGACCCCGGACGGCTCCGCCACCTGAACCGCGGACCGCGCCCGGGCTGGCCGGCCCGGGCGTCGCCCCGGCGGCGATCACGGGGCATCCCGGCCCGGAACCGGAGGCGGCCGGTCGCGGACACGCCGTCGCGGACGCCGGCGCGTGCGGGGAAGGGGCCGGACGAGGTAGAATGTCGCGCTTCTTCCCCTCCGGACCGGCCATGCTCCGCATCCAGGCAGAAGCGCTCACGTACGACGACGTTTCCCTCGTTCCCGCGCATTCCACCGTCCTTCCGAAGGACGTCTCCCTCGCCACCCGGCTGACCCGCGACCTGCGGCTGAACCTGCCGATCGTGTCGGCGGCCATGGATACGGTCACCGAAGCCCGCCTCGCGATCGCGATGGCCCAGCTCGGCGGCATCGGCATCATCCACAAGAACCTCACCTGGCAACAGCAGGCCGCCGAGGTCGCGAAGGTCAAGAAATTCGAGGCCGGGGTGATCAAGGAGCCCTTCACCGTGGGCCCCGACGCCACCATCGGCGACGTGCTGAAGCTCACCCGCGCGCGCAACATCTCCGGGGTGCCGGTGGTCGACGGCGGCCACCTGATCGGCATCGTCACTGGCCGCGACATGCGCTTCGAGAAGAAGCTCGACGATCCGGTCCGCCACATCATGACCAAGCAGGAAAAACTGGTCACCGTGCGCGAAGGCGCCTCCGACGAGGAAGTGCTGGAACTGCTGCACAAGCACCGCATCGAGAAGGTGCTGGTGGTCAACGACGGCTTCGAGCTGCGCGGCCTGATCACCGTGAAGGACATCCAGAAGAAGCGCGACAATCCCAACGCCGCCTACGACGCCAGCGAGCGCCTGCTGGTCGGCGCTGCGGTCGGCGTCGGCGGCGACACCGAGCAGCGCATCGAGGCGCTCGCGGACGCCGGCGTGGACGTGGTCATCGTCGATACCGCGCACGGCCATTCGCAGGGCGTGATCGACCGCGTGGCCTGGGCCAAGAAACACTATCCGAACCTGCAGGTGATCGGCGGCAACATCGTCACCGGCGACGCGGCGCTGGCGCTCGAACAGGCCGGCGCGGACGCGGTGAAGGTCGGCGTCGGCCCCGGTTCGATCTGCACCACCCGCATCGTCGCCGGCGTCGGGGTGCCGCAGGTCACCGCGGTGTCGATGGTCGCCGAGGCGCTGCAGGACCGCATCCCGCTGATCGCCGACGGCGGCATCCGCTATTCGGGCGACATCGGCAAGGCGATCGTCGCCGGCGCGTCCTCGATCATGATCGGCGGCCTGTTCGCCGGCACCGAGGAGGCCCCGGGCGACACCGAGCTGTTCCAGGGCCGCAGCTACAAGAGCTACCGCGGTATGGGTTCGCTGGGCGCGATGGAGAAGGGGTCCAAGGACCGCTATTTCCAGGACGCCAGCGACGCCGACAAGCTGGTGCCCGAAGGCATCGAAGGCCGCGTCCCGTACCGCGGCCCGCTGGGCAACGTGGTGCACCAGCTCGCCGGCGGCCTGCGCGCGACGATGGGCTACGTCGGCTGCGCGACCATCGACGAGATGCGCAAGAAGCCGTATTTCGTGAAGGTCACCGGCGCCGGCCAGCGCGAGAGCCACGTCCACGACGTGCAGATCACCAAGGAACCGCCGAATTATCGGATGGGGTGAGGTCCGGTCGAACATCGGTTTGATCGAGCATCACGGAACAAAGCGGTTCGTCATTCCGGCGAAAGCCGGAACCCCGCTTTTGCTGTGGTCATTCGAAGCTGGGTCCCGGCTTTCGCCGGGATGACGGCAGAACAAAGCTTCCCGGGATTCCGACATGACAATCTCCACGCACGCCGACATCCACGCCGACGACATCCACGCTCACCGCATCCTCATCCTCGACTTCGGCGCGCAGTACACGCAGTTGATCGCGCGGCGCATCCGCGAGATCGGGGTCTACTGCGAGATCTGGGCGTGGGATCACGACCCGGCCGACATCGCGGCCTTCAACCCGAAGGGCATCATCCTCTCGGGCGGTCCTGAGTCGACGGCCGAAGCCGGTTCGCCGCGCGCGCCGCAGCAGGTCTACGACAGCGGCCTGCCGATCCTCGGCATCTGCTACGGCATGCAGACGATGGCGATGCAGCTCGGCGGCCTGGTCGAAGGCGGGCACCATCGCGAGTTCGGCTACGCCGAAGTGGACGTGGTCGGCGACGACCGGCTGCTCGGCGGACTCACCGATCATCCCGGTCGCAAGGGCCTGGACGTGTGGATGAGCCACGGCGACCGCGTCACCCGGATTCCCGACGGCTTCAGCGTCACCGGCCGCACCGGCAGCGTGCCGATCATCGCGATGGCCGACGAGGCGCGCCGCTGGTACGGCGTGCAGTTCCATCCGGAGGTCACCCACACGAAGCAGGGCGAGACGATGCTGCGCCGCTTCGTGCTCGACATCTGCGGCTGCCAGGCGCTGTGGACCGCGGCCAACATCATCGACGACCAGGTCGCGCGCGTGCGCGCGCAGGTCGGGACCGACGAGGTGATCCTCGGCCTGTCCGGCGGCGTCGATTCGTCGGTGGTCGCGGCGCTGCTGCATCGCGCGATCGGCGAGCAGTTGACCTGCGTGTTCGTCGACACCGGCCTGCTGCGCTGGAAGGAAGGCGACCAGGTGATGGCGATGTTCGCGGAGCATATGGGCGTGAAGGTCGTCCGCGTCAACGCCGCCGACCGCTATTTCAGGGCGCTCGAAGGCGTGGCCGACCCGGAGGCCAAGCGCAAGATCATCGGCAACCTGTTCGTCGAGATCTTCGAGGAAGAATCGAACAAGCTGCGCAACGCGCGCTGGCTGGCGCAGGGCACGATCTACCCGGACGTGATCGAGTCCGCCGGCAGCAAGACCGGCAAGGCGCACGTCATCAAGAGCCACCACAACGTCGGCGGCCTGCCCGCGCACATGAAGCTCGGCCTGGTCGAGCCGCTGCGCGAGCTGTTCAAGGACGAAGTGCGCCGGCTCGGCGTCGAACTCGGCCTGCCGCGCGAGATGGTCTATCGCCATCCGTTCCCGGGCCCGGGCCTGGGCGTGCGCATCCTCGGCGAGGTCAAGCCCGAATACGCCGAACTGCTGGCGCAGGCCGACGCGATCTTCATCGACGAACTGCGCAAGGCCGGCTGGTACGACAAGACCTCGCAGGCGTTCGCGGTGTTCCTGCCGGTGAAGTCGGTCGGCGTGGTCGGCGACGCCCGCGCCTACGAATGGGTCATCGCCCTGCGCGCGGTCGAGACCATCGACTTCATGACCGCGCACTGGGCGCACCTGCCGTACGACTTCCTCGACGTGGTCTCGCGCCGGATCATCAACGAACTGCGCGGCATCTCGCGCGTGGTCTACGACATCAGCGGCAAGCCGCCGGCGACGATCGAGTGGGAGTGATCCGCGGCCCCGTCTCCGGGGCCGGCCGGGCGGCGGCGCGACCCCGCTGAAGCGGCTCGCCGCTGCGCTATGATCCCGCCCGGGGAATGGAGGAGCCGGGGAGGCTCGCGATGGTCAAGTGGATGCTGAGCGCGGGCGTGCTGATCGTCGCGATCGGTGGGCTGTTCTGGATCCGCAGGGAGGCGAGCCTGCTCGACGAGGAGCTGGTCTACGCCCATTACCAGGACGAGGTCAACGCGCTGCGCCGGCTGGACGCCAAGATCCTGTGCCGGGCGATGGCCGAAGACTACCGCCTGGTGGACACCAGTTCCGGGATCGGCGGCGGTGGCCGGGTCGAACTCGACCGCGAGACCGCCTGCCGGGAGACCGAATCGGCGATGCAGGCACTGTACAAGATCGCCAAGCCGACCAGGACCGCGCCGGACGTCAAGTACACGATCGAATCGGTGACCCTGTCGCCGGACCACCGGCAGGCCACGGTCAAGCTGCGTTCGACGCTGAAGATCGGCCGCTGGGTGACGGTCGAATCCACCGGCACCGAGCGGCTGATCCGCAGCATGGGCGAGGTGCGCAGCCTCGGCGGCGAGAGCCGGACCACGACGAAGGCGCGTTGATCGCGCGCTCCCACGCGCCGGTGCGGCGGGCGTCGCCGCGCCACGGTCACGACGCCCGTTTGGGGCGTCCGACGCGGCGGTACAGGGTGCTGCGATTGACCCCCAGCAGGCGCGCGGCGCGCGCGACGTTGCCGGCGCAGGCGGCCAGCGCATCGCGCATGGCCGTTTCCTCCAGCGTCTCCAGCGGGGCGATGCCGCCGGCGCGCGGCGCTGGCGCGGCGGGCGTCCCGGCCGTCGCCTGGAGCTCGACGGGCAGGGCGTCCATGCCGACGCAGTCGCCGGGATCGCTCAGTGCGACCAGCGTGCGCAGGCAGGCGTCGAGCTGGCGCAGGTTGCCGGGCCAGCGATGCCCGGCCAGCGCGGCGCGCGCGTCCGCGGACAGCGTGCGCCCGGCGGCGACCCGTCGCCACAGCGCGTCGACGATGTCGCCCCGTTCGGCCGATTCGCGCAGCGGCGCCAGCCGCACCCGGTGGTGGGCGATGCGGTAATAGAGGTCGGCGCGGAAGCGGCCGGCCTCGACCGCGGCGTCGAGATCGCAGTGGGTGGCGCAGACCAGGTCGAAGTCGAGCTTCACCGGCTTGCCGCCGCCCAGCGGCGACGACTCGCGCTCCTGCAGCACCCGCAGCAGGCGCGGCTGCAGGGCCAGCGGCATGTCGCCGATCTCGTCGAGGAACAGCACGCCGCCCTGCGCCTGGCGGAGCAGGCCCGGGCTGCCGTGGCGGCGCGCGCCGGTGAAGGCGCCTTCCTCGTAGCCGAACAGTTCCGCTTCGATCAGGCCTTCCGGCAGCGCGGCGCAGTTCACCGCGACGAACGGTTTGCCGGCGCGCGCCGAGCGCGCGTGCAGGGCGCGCGCGAACACTTCCTTGCCGCTGCCGGTCTCGCCCTGCACCAACACCGGCAGGCCGGCGTCGATCACCCGGCGCGCGCGCGCCAGCGCGGTGGCGCAGGCGGCGTCGAAGAACGGGCCGTCGTCCACCGGCGGGCGCGGCGCCGCGGTGCGTGGCCGCGGTTCGCCCGTGCGTGCGGGCGGCAGCGCGATCTGCACGCGCGCCGGCGCGCCGTCGATGCGGCCGTACAGCGCGCGGCCGCAGCGGTCGCGCAGCGCGCCCTCGCTGCGCAGCCGCGACAGCGGCTCGTCGAACAGCAGCTCATAGGCGACGCGGCCGAGGTCGTCGCGGGTGATGCCGGCCAGCGCCAGCCCGGCCTGGTTGGCCGCCACCAGCGTGCCGTTGCGGAAGGCGAGCAGGCCTTCGCGCGTCGAGCCGAGCAGGGCGGGGTCGCGCTGCAGCCGCAGCAGTTCGCAGCCGTCGAGGCCGCCTTCGAAGAACCGGTGCTCGATGTTCGCCACCGCCATGCGCACCAGCCCCAGCGCGTGCAGGTGCTGGGCGCGGGCGTCGCCGCTGATGTCGAGCACGCCGACGAGCTGGCCGTAGGGATCGTGGATCGGCGTCGCGGTGCAGGTGAGGATGCCGTGCGGCGCGCGGTAGTGCTCGCCGCCGCGCACCTCGACCGCGCGACGTTCGACGATCGCGGTCCCGATCGCGTTGGTCCCGGCCTGCGCCTCGTTCCAGCACGCGCCGGGCCGCAGCGCGACGCGGCTGGCCTTGTCGAGGAACTGCGGGTGTCCGGTGGCGTCGAGGATCCAGCCGGTGTCGTCGGTCAGCACCACGATGCTGCCGCTGCCGTCGGCGTCGGCGGCGAGCAGTTCGAGTTCGGCGCGCGCCAGGCGGCGCAGGCGCTCGTTGCGCTCGCGCATCTCGTGCAGCCGGCTTTCCGGGACCGGTTCGATCGACGGGGTGTCGCGCTCCGGCAGGCCGAGGCGGCGACAGCGCTGCCACGAGCGCAGGATCGTCTGCGGCAGTTCGCCGACGCCGACCGGGTTGCCGCGCTCGAAGAACGCACGGCGGGCATGGGCAAGTTCGTCGGCGGGGCGCGGGCGGGTCATGGCGGCTCCTGTGTCGCATTCTGCGACAGTCGCGGCGGCGGCTGTTCCGATAAACAGCACACGTCGCCGCGTCGCGCAAGCGCCGCTTGTTGTGCGTTGCAACATGCAACGCCGCAACTCCGCGCCAGCACGCGCATTCGTCGTTGCTGCGGCGCAGCACCGGGAAGTTGGCACCGGCCTTGCGCCATTGGGCGCACCACCCCTCCCCGGAGCCCCTCAATGAACGCGATGGCCAAGCCGCACATGCACGACCCTTCCCGCATCTTCAAGGCCCAGTACGGCAACTACATCGGCGGCCAGTGGGTCGCGCCGAAGGGCGGCGAGTATTTCGACGACATCACCCCGATCACCGGCAAGGCCTTCACCCGCATTCCGCGTTCGGGCAAGGACGACATCGAGGCCGCGCTCGATGCCGCCCACGCCGCCAAGGACGCGTGGGGCAAGACCTCCGCCGCCGACCGCGCCAACATCCTCAACAAGGTCGCCGACCGCATCGAGCAGAACCTCGAACTGCTGGCGCACGCCGAAACCTGGGACAACGGCAAGCCGATCCGCGAAACGCTCAACGCCGACATCCCGCTGATGGCCGACCACTTCCGCTACTTCGCCTCCGCGGTGCGCGTGCAGGAAGGCACCGTCGGCGAGATCGACCACGACACCATCGCCTACCACTTCCACGAGCCGCTGGGCGTGGTCGGCCAGATCATCCCGTGGAACTTCCCGCTGCTGATGGCGGCATGGAAGCTGGCGCCGGCGCTGGCCGCGGGCAACTGCGTGGTGCTCAAGCCGGCCGAGCAGACCCCGGCGAGCATCCTGGTGCTGATGGAAATCGTCGGCGACCTGCTGCCGCCGGGCGTGCTCAACGTCGTGAATGGTTTCGGCCTGGAAGCGGGCAAGCCGCTCGCGTCGAGCCCGCGCATCGCCAAGATCGCGTTCACCGGCGAAACCACCACCGGCCGCCTGATCATGCAGTACGCCAGCCAGAACCTGATCCCGGTGACGCTGGAGCTCGGCGGCAAGTCGCCCAACATCTTCTTCGCCGACGTGATGGCCGAGGACGACGATTTCCTCGACAAGGCGGTGGAAGGCTTCGTGCTGTTCGCCTTCAACCAGGGCGAAGTCTGCACCTGTCCGTCGCGTGCGCTGATCCAGGAATCGATCTACGAGAAGTTCATGGAGAAGGTGATCGCCCGGGTCGCCGCGATCAAGCAGGGCGACCCGCTCGATCCGAACACGATGATCGGCGCGCAGGCCTCGAGCGAGCAGCTCGAGAAGATCCTCAGCTACATCGACATCGGCAGGGAGGAAGGCGCCGAGGTGCTGATCGGCGGCGAGCGCAACGCGCTCGCGGGCGACCTCTCCGGCGGCTATTACGTCAAGCCGACCGTGTTCAAGGGCCACAACAAGATGCGCATCTTCCAGGAAGAGATCTTCGGGCCGGTGGTGTCGGTCACGACGTTCAAGACCGAGGAAGAAGCGCTGGAGATCGCCAACGACACGCTGTACGGCCTAGGCGCCGGCGTGTGGAGCCGCGACGCCAGCCGCCTGTACCGCTTCGGCCGCGCGATCCAGGCCGGCCGCGTGTGGACCAACTGCTACCACGCGTATCCGGCGCACGCGGCGTTCGGCGGCTACAAGCAGTCGGGCATCGGTCGCGAGACCCACAAGATGATGCTCGACCACTACCAGCAGACCAAGAACCTGCTGGTCAGCTACTCGCCGAAGGCGCTCGGCTTCTTCTGACCGCGGCCAACGACGTCCGCGCCGCCGGGATCCTCCCCCCTCGGCGGCGCGGGCGTTCCCCACCGAAACCTCCGGAGGCGGCCCATGCCCGATGTTCCGCTGCAGGTCATCGCGACCCTGCCGGCGCTCGCGCTGATCGACAAGCTGCGCGCCCGCCACGGGCCGGTGCTGTTTCACCAGTCCGGCGGCTGCTGCGACGGGTCGTCGCCGATGTGCTTCCCGCAGGACGACTTCATCGTCGGCGACCAGGACGTGCAGCTTGGCGAGATCGGCGGCGCGCCGTTCTACATCAGCCGGCCGCAGTTCGAGTACTGGAAGCACACCCAACTGGTCATCGACGTGGTCGAGGGCCGCGGCGGCATGTTTTCGCTGGAGAACGGCGAGGGCGTGCGCTTCCTGGTGCGCTCGCGGCTGTTCGGCGACGACGAGTTCGCGGCGCTGGAGGCGGCCGGTCGGGTCTAACCGGCCGATCCGGTCGAACGATCTCCCCGCCGAGCCGCCCTCAAGCCACCGCGGCGGTTCGCCGTCGCTGCCAGAAAGGCGCGTGCGGCCAGCGCGTTTCCATCGCGTGGAAGGCGCGCAGTTGTTCGCGATAGACGCGATGGATGTCGTGCAGGTGCCGCGCATAGGCGCCGGTCGCGGCGGCGTCGCCGCGATCGCAGGCGAGGATCGCGTCCGCGGCGCGCAGGCCGGTGTAGAGCGCGCTGGCGATGCCCTTCGACGACAGCGGGTCGAAGGCGAGGGCGGCATCGCCGACCGCCAGCCAGCGTTCGCCGGCGACGGGATCGAGTTCCGCGCTCGACGCCTCGGCGCCGAGCGCGCGCCCGTGCGGCCTCCACGCGTGCGCCCTGCACAGGGCATGGAGCCGGGGCGCGCGGGCGAGGTGGCGCCACAGGCCGTGATCGCCGAGCAGGCGTCGGCGCGTGACCGCATCCGCGTCGCAGAGGAAGGCGACCAGGCGCTCGCCAGACGGCAGCAGCACGCTGTACCACCAGCCGTCCTCGACCGACTCGACCCAGGTGCGGCCGTCGCGATCGCTCGCGGCGCCGCCGTGCAGGCGCTGGTGCAGGGCGAACAGGCGGTCGTGCGCGATCCGCGCGGCGCCCATGGCGCGCGCGAACGTCGCCGCGCGGCCGCTGGCGTCGATCAGCCAGCGCGCCTCGAAGCGCGTTTCGATGCCGTGTCCGTCGCGAGCGAACACCAGATGCGGCGTGCGGGCATCGCCGGCGGCATCGAGCCGCAGCGTCGCGCGGCGCACGTCCGCGCCGGCCGCGGCGGCAGCATCGCGCAGCATCGCGTCGAAGCGGACGCGATCGAGCTGCCAACCGTGGCCGCCGACGCCGAACAGCGTGTTCTCCGCATGCGCGGCGTCGCCGCCCCAGAACGCCAGGGTGCCGGGGCTGGGGCGATGCCCGTCGGCGGACAGGCGTTCGAGCACGCCCAGATCGCGCAGCAGCGAGCGTGCCGACGGCGGCAGGCCTTCGCCCACCCGGAACGGGCGCGCGGGGTCGTGCTCGCACAGGCGCACGCGCAGGCCCGCGCGGGCGAGCGCGAGGCCGGCGGCGGCGCCCGCAGGGCCACCGCCGGCGATCACGACATCGACGTCGCCCGGCCGCATGCCGGCCTCAGTCGTGCGGCTTGCCGCGACGCACCGGCAGCGGCGCGGCGTCGGCCTCCTCGCGGCTTGCGAAGTTCGCGCCGCGCGGCAGCTTGCGCAGTTTCGGATGCGCGTCGTCCGCGACCGCCGCCTTCAGCATCGGCTGCGCGCGCGCGGCCTCGCTCATGCTGCCGGCGTCGGCCGGCGCCACGTCCGGCCCGTACGAGGCGACCAGCATCGTCGTCGGGAACGCCGGGTCTTCGTGGACGCCGTCGCGCACCTCCAGCAGCCCCATCGAGCCGAAGATCCGGACCATCTGCAGCATCTGTTCGGCGGTCCTGCCGTGCAGCGGCTTGTTCCAGCTCGTGCGATTGACGAAGGCTTCGATCCGTCGCGCCCGCGGCTGCGCGGGGTCGACGACGATGCGGTAGTCGTCGTCGGTGAGCACGTGGTTGGGCACGCGCGCGGGCCAGAACGTCGGCGCGAACGGATCGTAGTCGGGGTCGTACCCGGCGCGGCAGTAGGCCGTGTCCGCCTGCCATGGCAGGCCCATCCAGCGGTTGATGTCGCCGGGCCCCTGCGCGTACAGCGGGCCGCCAGGCGACAGCGCGGTGGCCTGGTCGAGGGTCGCGCCGTAATCGGGCTCCGGGGTGCCGGCCGGGCGGCGGCGGATGCGGAACGGCGCGTCGTACAGGGTCAGGTGCCGCATCGGCCAGGTCATCTCGCAGCCCGGATGGAAGGCGTCGGCGAGGCAGTAGTCGAGCGCGGCGCGGTCGAGCATCGCCGGCTGCCGCGCCAGCGGCACCGCGTCGATCGACGTGGGCGGTTTGCGGGCGGGGTCCCAGTCGGGCACGAAATCGCCGTTCGCCCAGCGCTGCAGGACCGTCCACTGGGTGGCGGTGATCGCGGCGTTCTGGCGCGGGCTCTCGCCGGCGGGCACTTCCATCGCGTCGCCGTACAGCCACGGCCACGGCATCTGGTTGCCGTCGGGCGGATTCGGCGGGCGGAAGCTGTTGAACACCTGGCGGCGGAATTCCGCGTTCGGATCGTATTCGCCCGGCGGCGGCAGCGCGCAGAGGCGGGCGATCAGCGCCGGCGACTCGAAGTCGTACTGCCCGCCGTGGCCGAACTGGGTGGCGAAGCCCTGGTTCACCCACTGCAGGCCGGTGAGCCGCTGCAGGATCGGATACACGTCCTCGGCGAACGACACCGTCGCCGGTGCCGGCAGCCACCCGGCCTGCACGTAGAGATCGTGGAGCAGGTCGTACATCGTGCGCTCGGCCTTGACCTGCGGCGCGTAGTTCGGCGGCGCGGTCACCACCCAGGCCGATGCGACCGGGATCGCGCGGCCCTCGATCGTCACGCTGGCGTCCACCGTGCCGTCGCAGGTGTCGTCGTACCAGCCGTCGGCGTTGATGAAGGAGTTGCCGTCGGTCGGGATGTAGATCGGGGCGCCGGTCGGCGAGGCCGAGACCCCGTGGCCGCCCAGCACCAGCAGCCGGCCGCTGGCGTCGGTGCGCAGTTCGCCGAGCGTCACCGGCACGTCGGTGAACGTCCCGCCGCAGACCACCGGCGCCGCGCCGCGCCCGGCGATCCGCTGCGGGCCGGCGTCGATCACCAGGCTGTCTCGATCCTTGACCTTCGCGTTGCGCAGCGGCAGCACGGTGCTCGCCGCCTCGGGGATGTCCATCGCGATCTGCCACTGGTACCAGGCCGCCTTGCGGTTGGCGAGGTGGACGGTCCAGGCGATGTCGGCCCAGTCGGCGGTGAGTTCGCGGACCACCTCACCGGCCGCGTTGTAGCCGTAGATCCGGAACTCGGCGGCCTCGCGCTTCAGCGCGCCGGTGGCGTCGCGATAGAAGCCCTCCGGCGCGCACGGCGGCGTCGTCACCTGCGGACCGATGAAGAAGTCGTCGCGGCTGTCGCCGACGCGGGCGATGCCGATCGCCGGGTGGATCGCGGCGCGGACGATGCGGGTGTCCTTCGCCGCCGGGTAGGGCACGCCCGGGGCGTACTCCGCCGGGCGCGGCGCCGCCGGTTCGCCCTGTGCGACGCCGTTGACGTTGCGGCGGTTCGCGGCCGAGGCGCGATAGACGACCTTGCGCGCGTCCGACAGGCTGCCGACCGGCGCATGCTCGGGCAGCGCGTGCCACGGGTTCCAGGCGAGATTCTCGCCGTAGGCGGACTGGCCGCGGGCGTCGAGGTCCTGCAGCGGCAGTTCGAGAATGCCCAGTGCGACCGGCGGGCTGGCGTCCTCGTCCCAGCGCACGGTCGCGGCGTCGAGCGGCATCGTCGCCTCGTCGGTGCGGAACTGGGCGAGGAAGCGGAACCGGGCCACGCCCTTGCGCAGCCGCGCGTGCAGGTCGGCGCGCAGGTAGAACGGGTCGTCGAAGTCCGGCGCGGCTTCCGCCGGCGGCGCGTCCAGCGGCTCGAGTTTGTACTTGACGTAGCGCGCGTCGCCGAAGCGGTACGGCAGCACGCTCCAGTACGGCGTGGCCAGCACCGAATCGACGACCTTCTCCATCGCGTCCAGCACCTGCCGGGTGACCGGATGCGCCGCCAGGTAGGCGTCGCCCTTGCCGTGCAGCGAGGCGCAGGTGAATTCGCACATGTCCTGCGCGGTGTCGACGAAGAACACGTCGTGGTTCTGCAGGATGAAATCGTGGGTGACCGCGGCCTCGTCGGGCGCCAGCAGTTTTTCGCCTTTCACGCCGAACAGCTTGATGCCGATGCCGCAGGTGCCCTTGAGGTCGGGCGCGCCCGGCTGGAGGTCGGACGAAAACCGGACCCAGGCCGGGTACTCGGCCTGCTGCCCGAACACGCCCACGCGCAGCGCCGGCGGCAGGTCCGGATCGACCACGAACCGGCCGTGGGCGACGCCGTGCAGGCGCAGGAACACCGGCCGCGTCGCCGGGTCGCGGCCGGCGGCCATGCCGCGGCCCTGGAAGTAGTCGACGAAGAGCTGCTTGAGGCCTTCGATCGGGTCGCCGTCGCAGCAGCAGGGCTCCGGCGGCAGCGTCGGCGGCAGGCGGACGGGCGTGTGCGTGCTCTCGCCGGCGGTGGCGATGGACGGATCGGTCGGTGCGGTCATCGAACTTCCCCTGTCGTGTGCGCTGGGCGCGGAATCCTTCCGGTTCGAGCCTAACCGCAACGGCCGGCGGGGAAAACCTGCCGGATGACACAGGGTCCGCCGACGCCCATCATGGCGCGATGCAACGCATGCCCCCACGCACGCCCCCGAGCGGATCGACCCGATGAGCGCGCCCGAGCCGCCGCCTTCATCCCCCGGGCTCCCGTCGTCCGGCCTCTCGTCCTCCGAGCCTGCCGGGCAGGACGCCGCGGCCCGGGATCTCCACTGGATGCGCCACGCGCTGGCGCTGGCGGCGCGGGCCGAGCGCGAGCACGACGAGATCCCCGTCGGCGCGGTGCTGGTCGATGCGGAGGGGCGGATCGTCGGCGAGGGCTGGAACCGCAACATCGGCGACCACGACCCCAGCGCGCACGCCGAGATCGTCGCCATGCGCGCCGGCGGGCGGGCGCTGGGCAACCATCGCCTGGTCGGCTGCACCCTGTACGTGACCCTCGAACCCTGCGCGATGTGCGCGATGGCGGCGATCCACGCCCGGCTGGCGCGGGTGGTCTACGCCGCGGCCGATCCCAAGACCGGCGCCGCCGGCAGCGTGTTCGACCTGATCGCCGACCCGCGCCACAACCATCGCGTGGCGGTGACCGGCGGCGTGCTCGCCGACGAGGCCGGCACGATGCTCACCAACTACTTCCGTCGCAAGCGCGGCAAACCGCCGCTGTAGCCGCGTGTCGCGCCGCGATCACGCGGCCGGCCGGCGCCCGTGCCCCCGATCACGCCTGCGCCCTTGGTAGAGCGGCCTTCAGGCCGCTGCCGTTTCGAGTCGAGTCCGCCTCGAGATGGGTCCGTTCCGAGATGAACCCGAAAGCAGCGGCCTGAAGGCCGCTCTACCGGGCGTGTCCGGGCGCGTCCGGGCGTGCCGGGCGTGCCGGGCGTGCCGGGCTTGCCGGGGCTGACCCGGCCGCCGCGCCTCAGCCGCGCCGGCGCGCCAGTTCGTGGTCGAGTTCCTCGTCGAAGCTCTTTACCGACAGCCCGACCTCGCGGCCCATGTTGAGGCTGGCGCCGAGCAGGCAGAGCATGCCGAGCACCGCCAGCACCGTCGGCACCGCGCCGACGATGGGAAAACCGAGCAGCGCATCGGCGGCGAGCGCGAGGCTGGTGCCGATGAAGCAGGCGAGGGCGGCGTACAGCAGCCGGCAGGCGTGCAGCACCAGCGCGGCGCGATGGCGATGGCGGCTGATCTGGGTGTCGCGCTCGTTGCGGTCCGGCGCGTCCTGTTCCCAGGCCACGATCAGGGAACGCAGCCGGTCGACCACCCGCGCCAGTCGCGCGTTGGCCGACACCAGCAGCGAGCCGGTGGCGGCCATGAGCAGGGCCGGCGCCAGCATCGCGGTCAGGATGGTGTGGTGGTCGGTCGGGATGGACAGCGCCATGGGAGGTCCGTGGCGGGACGGGGAGGTGGGCTATGATGCGGGTTTACGACTTCTCTTGCGAGCCGCATGGCGACCCCGACCGCGAACGAGAGCCTGCCCTCCGAAGGCCGCCTGATCTGGATCGACCTGGAGATGACCGGGCTCGACACCGACCGCGATTCCATCATCGAGATCGCCACCGTCGTCACCGACGCGAACCTGCAGATCCTGGCCGAAGGTCCGGAGTTCGCGATCGCCCACGACCTCGCCACCCTCGAGGCGATGGACGACTGGAACCGCAACCAGCACGGCAAGTCGGGCCTGTGGGACCGGGTGCTGACCCGGGGCGTGCCGATGGCGGAGGCCGAACGCCGCACGCTCGAATTCCTGCAGGCGTGGGTCGGCCCGAAGGCGTCGCCGATGTGCGGCAATTCGATCTGCCAGGACCGGCGTTTCCTGCACCGGCTGATGCCCGAGCTGGAACGCTACTTCCACTACCGCAACCTCGACGTCAGCACGCTCAAGGAACTCGCCCGGCGCTGGGCGCCGCAGGTGCTGCAGGGCGTGCAGAAGGAATCGGCGCACACCGCGCTCAGCGACGTCCGCGACTCGATCACCGAACTGCGCCACTACCGCGCCCGTCTCGGCGAGCTCGCCGCTGTCCGGGCCTGATTCGGCGGCCGGCGCGCCGGCCTAGCGCGCCAGCGCCTTGCCCACTTCCACGCGCTCGCCGTCCGCGCCGCGCACGAACAGGTGCATGTCCTGCTGCGGGTACGGGATGTTGATCCCGCCGTCGTCGAAGGCGCGCTTGATCCGTTCCAGCAGCTCGCACTTGGTCTGGAAATAGTCGTCGTTGGCGACGTGGCAGCGGATGCCGAGGTTGACGCTGCTGTCGGCGAGCGCATACACCAGCACGTCCGGCGGCGGATCGCGCAGCACGCGCGCGTCGGCGAGCATCACGTCCAGCGCGGCCTTGCGCGCGGTCTCGATGTCGTCGCCGTAGTCGATGCCGATCACCAGCTCGATCCGGCGCATCTTGCCGGGCGTGAAGTTGACGATCGGCGCGGTGGTGATGAGGCTGTTCGGCAGCGTGATCGTCTGGTTGTCCGCGCCGCGCAGCACGGTCTGGAAGATGCTGACCGCCTCGACCTTGCCGGTCATCCCGGAGATGGTCACCGTGTCGCCGACCCGGAACGGCTTGAGCGTGACCAGGCCGACGCCCGAGGCCACGTTCGACAGCGAATCCTTCAGCGCCAGGCCGATCGCCAGGCCGGCGGCGCCGAGCACCGCGAAGGCGGAGCTGACCGGCACGTTGAACACCTGCAGCACCGCCAGCACGACCACGACCAGCAGGCCGACATAGACCAGTTTGCGCAGGAACATCGCCGCGGTGACGTCCACCTCGGCGCGCAGCAGCGCGTTCTCGGCCAGCCGCGAGACCTTCCGCGCCAGGCGGATGCCGACATACAGCAGCAGCAGCGCGCCGAGCGCGCGCAGGCCCCAGTCGCTGATCACCGCGAGCCAGTCGCGCTTGTCCAGCCATGCCATCCAGCGTTCGTACATGCCGTTACCCTAGCAGAGCGTCGTTGGACCGTCGCCGGACGCGGTGGTTCCGCCGCGAAACGCGCGATGCGCGCGCGTCCGCGACGGTTCCGTCCGTCCGCGCCGCTTCAGCCGGCCTTCGATTTCGCCAGCTTCAGCCAGGTGTCGACCACGGTGTCGGGATTGAGCGACACCGATTCGATGCCTTCGTCCATCAGCCACTGGGCGAGGTCGGGGTGGTCGCTCGGGCCCTGGCCGCAGATGCCGACGTACTTGCCCTTGCGGCGGGCGGCCTGGATGGCCATCGACAGCATCTTCTTGACCGCCGGATTCCGTTCGTCGAACAGGTCGGCGACGATCGCCGAGTCGCGGTCCAGGCCCAGGGTGAGCTGGGTCATGTCGTTGGAGCCGATCGAGAAGCCGTCGAAGATGTCGAGGAACTCGTCGGCCAGCAGCGCGTTCGACGGCACCTCGCACATCATGATGATCTTCAAGCCGTTCTTCGATTGCTCGAGGCCGTTCTCGCGCAGCACCTCGACCACCTTGCGGCCTTCCTCCAGCGTGCGCACGAACGGGATCATCACCCAGCAGTTGGTCAGGCCCATGGTCTCGCGGACCTTGCGCACCGCGCGGCATTCCAGCGAGAAAGCCTCGCGGAACGACGGATCGACGTAGCGGCTGGCGCCGCGGAAGCCGATCATCGGATTCTCCTCGTGCGGCTCGTAGCGCGCGCCGCCGATGAGGTTGGCGTATTCGTTCGACTTGAAGTCCGACAGGCGCACGATCACCGGGTTCGGCGCGGCCGAGGCGGTGATGGTGGCGATGCCTTCGGCCAGGCGGTCCACGTAGAAGTCGACCGGGCTGGCGTAGCCGGCCATGCGCGCGTCGATCCGGCGCTTGGTCTCGGCGTCCTGGTCGGCGTACTCGAGCAGCGCCTTGGGATGCACGCCGATGTGGCTGGCGATGATCATCTCCAGCCGCGCCAGACCGATCCCGGCGTTGGGCAGCATCGCGAAGTCGAACGCGCGCTCGGGGTTGGCCACGTTCATCATGATCTTCAGCGGCGCCGGCGGCATGTTGTCGAGGTCGGTCACGATGCGCTCGAAGGGCAGGGCGCCGGCGTAGATGAAGCCGGTGTCGCCCTCGGCGCAGCTCACGGTGACGACCTGGCCGTCCTCGATCCGGTCCAGCGCGTTGCCGGTCCCGACCACCGCCGGCACGCCCAGCTCGCGGGCGATGATCGCCGCGTGGCAGGTGCGGCCGCCGCGGTTGGTGACGATCGCCGCGGCGCGCTTCATCACCGGCTCCCAGTCGGGGTCGGTCATGTCGGCGACCAGCACGTCGCCGGGCTGCACCCGGTTCATGTCGGCCAGCGAGCGGACCACGCGGGCGGTGCCGCTGCCGATCTTGTGGCCGATCGCGCGGCCCTCGGCGACGATCTCGCCGCGCTTGTCGAGGCTGTAGCGCTCGATCTGGGTCGCATGGGCGCGGGACTTCACCGTCTCCGGGCGCGCCTGCACGATGAACAGCTTGCCGGTGACGCCGTCCTTCGCCCATTCCACGTCCATCGGGCGGCCGTAGTGCTGTTCGATGACCAGCGCCTGCTTCGACAGTTCCTGCACGTCGGCGTCGGAGATCGAGAACCTGCCGCGCAGGTCGGCGGGCGTGTCCTCGGTGCGCACGCGCTCGCCGGGCGTGTCCGAATAGACCATGCGCAGCGCCTTGCTGCCCAGCGCGCGGCGCAGGATCGCCGGCTTGCCGTCGCGCAGGGTCGGCTTGTAGACGTAGAACTCGTCCGGGTTCACCGCGCCCTGCACGACCATTTCGCCCAGGCCGTAGCTGGCGGTGACGAACACCACGTCGCGGAAGCCCGACTCGGTGTCGAGCGTGAACAGCACGCCGGAGGCGCCGACGTCGGAGCGGACCATCAACTGCACGCCGGCGGACAGGAACACGTCCTCGTGCTTGAAGCCGTGGTGGACGCGGTAGGCGATGGCGCGGTCGTTGTAGAGGCTGGCAAAGACCTCCTTGACCTTGTGGACGACGTCGTCGGCGCCGGTCACGTTGAGGAAGGTCTCCTGCTGGCCGGCGAACGAGGCGTCGGGCAGGTCCTCGGCGGTGGCGGAGGAGCGCACCGCGACGGCGATGTCCTGCCCGGCACCGTTGTCGGCGCAGAGCTGCGCGTAGGCGGCGCGGATGTCGCGGTCGAGGTCGGGCTGCAGCGGGGCGTCGATCACCCAGCCGCGGATCTCGGTGCCGGCGGCGGTCAGGGCGGGCACGTCGTCCACGTCCAGGGTCGCCAGCCGGTCGTAGATGCGCTGGTGCAGGTCGTTGTGGGCGATGAAGGCCTTGAAGGCCTCGGCGGTGGTCGCGAAACCGCCCGGCACCGAGACCCCGAGCCCGGCCAGGTGGCCGATCATTTCGCCGAGGGAGGCGTTCTTGCCGCCGACGCGGGCGAGGTCGGACAGGCGCAGGGCCTGCAGCCAGAGGATGTTCTCGTTCAAGGGGGGCTCCGGACGGGCGCGGCAGAGGGCCGGCGAAAGCGGTATTTTAACAACACCGGCTCCCGCGCCGCCCCCCGACCTTCTTCCGACGCCTCACGGAGCCCGCATGAGCCTCGCCCGCCCGGTGTTCTACGTCTCCGACGGCACCGGCATCACCGCCGAAACCATCGGCCACAGCCTGCTGACCCAGTTCGCGGACACCCAGTTCCGCACCGACCGGATCCCGTTCGTGGACACCCCGGAGAAGGCCGCCGAGGCCGCCGCGCGCATCCGCGCCGCCGGCGAGGCCAGCGGCAGCCGCCCGATCGTGGTCAATTCCTGCGTCGACGCCCGCCTCACCGCGGCCCTGGCCGAGAGCGGGGCGCTGATGCTGGACGTGTTCGAGCCGTTCATCGAACCGCTGGAGCGCGAACTGGGCGAGCAGCGCCAGTCGAGGGTGGGCCACGCCCACGGCCTGGTGAATTTCGACAGCTACCACCGCCGGATCAACGCGATGAACTTCGCTTTGACCCACGACGACGGCATCGCCACCAACTACGACGAGGCGGACGTGATCCTGGTCGCCGTCTCGCGCGCCGGCAAGACCCCGACCTGCGTCTACCTGGCGCTGCACCACGGAGTCCGCGCCGCCAACTACCCGCTGACCGACGAGGACCTGGAGCACGACCGCCTGCCGCCGCGGCTGCGCGCGCACCGGCGCAAGCTGTTCGGGCTGACCATCGACCCCGAGCGGCTGGCCCAGATCCGCCAGGAGCGGCGGCCGAACTCCCGCTACGCCCAGCTCGAGACCTGCCGGCGCGAGGTGGCGGCGGCCGAGGCGATGCTGCGGGCCGAGCGCATCCCCACGCTCAGCACGACCCACACCTCGATCGAGGAGATCGCGGGCAAGGTGATGACGACGTTGGGGATCCAGCGCGAGATGTTCTGACGGCGGTCGGTTGCGGACCGCGGCGCGATGGGCCCGTCCATCATCGCCGTCGCCGGCCGCGGGCGTCAATCCTGTTGCGAAAGCGGCGCGCTGTGTACGATCCGTCCATGTCGCACGTCGTCTCCCGCCCCGTCGAAGCCCAGAAGATCAACCGGTTCTCGTGGTTGATGGCGCTGTACGCCGAAAACCACCAGCGCCTGCACCGGCTGTTCGCGCCGGCCGACCTGGAGACGGGCCGCTACGTCTCCTCGGTCGGCGACGGCCTCGACCTCCACCTGGAAGTCATCGCGCGCCACGCCTACACCGTCGAATACCGGCTCAGCTACGCGCTGCTCGACCCGGTGACCGGCGAACCCGACCCGTCCGCCTTCCTGCGCCTGTACCGCGACGCGAAACTGGTCGAGGCCACGCACTGCTACATCGGCCGCCGCTGGCAGGACGCCATCGGCCTGCACCCGCCGCCGGCCGAAGTCCTCGACCACCGCCTGCGCATGAACACCTTCCTCGGCAAGTGGCTGCAGTACCTCGCCGAGCGCGGGCACGGCGTGGGGACGCTGGTGCGGGTGGGGGATGTGGACGAGATGACGGTGTCGCGCATCGCCTGAAGCAGGGCGCATCGAGACAACGCACATGCGCCGATTTCCGGCGCGGTCGCGACACCGGTATCGAAACGCGACCGTGCGTGTTCCGCCTCGTCGCGCTAATTCCGCCAGCCTTGATGCGTGGCGAAGTCGAACCACTGTTCGAGATCTTCTTCGGCGCCCATGACCGAACGGAACTTCGTCGCCGTAGGATGGTGTTCCTTCAGCCACGAGAAGAAGTCGCTGAATCGCAGTGCCTGCTCCTCGATTCGCGAATTTTCAGGCAATGCACGCCACGCGGCGAGCAACGCCGGGAACCGTCGCCGGACTTCCGCCTTGGTCATCTTTCCGTGCATGACATCGACATCCGATGAAGCGCGGTCTCAAGCGTAAAGCACCGGTAGGGTGTGCAAAACGACGCAGGGCCGCCTTTCGGCGGCCCTGCGTCGTTGATCAATTGGCGTCCCCACGGGGATTCGAACCCCGGTCGCTACCGTGAAAGGGTAATGTCCTAGGCCTCTAGACGATGGGGACGTCGTGGAACTTCGTGCCTTCGCGAACCGGCCTGGGTGGTTCGGAAGTTGGTGGAGCCAGCCGGGATCGAACCGGCGACCTCCTGCATGCCATGCAGGCGCTCTCCCAGCTGAGCTATGGCCCCACTTGCTGGAGAGGCGGCATTCTAGAGACGCGCCCGGGGGTCGTCAAGCATTCGTGAACGGAATTTTCATGCGCCCGCGCGGGACGCCAGGACGCGCTCACCACAGGGCGTCGCGCAGCTTGTACCAGGCCATCGCGGCGACCAGCAGCGGGGTGCGGAAAGCGCGGCCGCCGGGGAAGTCGCGGTGCGGGATCCGGGCGAACACGTCGAGGCGCTCGCTCTGCCCGCGGATGGCCTCGGCGACGATCCGGCCGGCCAGTCCGGCGGCGGCGACGCCGTGCCCGGAGAAGCCCTGCGCGAAATAGACGTTGCCGCGGCCGATCCGGCCCCAGTGCGGGGCGCGGTTCAGGCTGATGTCGATGGTGCCGCCCCAGACGTGCTCGAACGGCTCGCCGCCGAGCTGCGGGAACACCTTGTGCATGCGCCGCGCCATCACCCAGGACAGGTTGGGCGGCTGGAAGTTGGAGTAGCTGGCGCGGCCGCCGAACAGCAGCCGGTGGTCGGCGGACAGGCGGAAGTAGTCCAGCGCCCAGTTCACGTCGGCCACGGCCATGTCGTTGCGGATCAGGGCGCGGGCACGGTCCTCGCCCAGCGGTCGGGTGGCGGCGATGTAGGTGCCGACCGGCATGATCTTGCGGTCCAGCGCCGGGGCCACGCCCCTGACCAGCGCGTTGCCGGCGAGCACGGCGAAGTCGCAGCGCACCTGGCCGTGCGCGGTGCGCAGGACCGGCGCCGCGCCGTGTTCGATCGACAGCACCGGGCTGCCCTCGAAGATCCTTACCCCGGCGGCGAGCGCGGCGCGGCCGAGGCCCAACGCGTATTTCAGCGGATGCAGGTGGCCGGAGCGGGCGTCGTAGAGGCCGCCGAGGTAGCGCGGCGAGTCGAGTTCCGCGCGCAGCCGCTCGCGATCCCACCACGGCAGCGGGTAGGCGTAGTCGCGTTCGAGTTCGCGCTGCCAGGCCTGCAGTTCGGCGACGTGGCGGGGCTTGATCGCGACGTGCATGTGGCCGTCGCGCCAGTCGCAGTCGATCGCGTAGCGGCCGCGGCGTTCGTGGATCAACTGCACGCCTTCACGCGACCAGTCGAACAGCCGGCGGGCGTCGTCCCTGCCGAGCAGCGCGGCCAGCTTCGCCTCGCCGCAGCCGAACCCGAAGATCACCTGGCCGCCGTTGCGGCCCGACGCGCCCCAGCCGACGCGCTGCGCCTCCAGCACCACGACCCGGTAACCGGCCTCGGCGAGTTCCAGCGCCGCCGACAGGCCCACGTAACCGGCGCCGAGGACGCAGACGTCGGTCTCGACGTCGCCTTCCAGCCGCGGCTGCGGCGGCAGCGGGTCGGTGCTGGCGGCGTACCAGCTCGGCGGGTAGGGGGACGGGGACGCTTGGGTCAACGGCCGGTTCCTCGCTGTGCCGGGACGGACGCGGCCGGGCTCACACCGACCGCAGGTACCACTCGTATTCCAGCGAGGTGACCTCGCGATAGAAGGTGTGGAGTTCCTTGAGCTTCTGCTGGCCGTAGATGTGGCGGAAGGTCTCGCCGAAGCTGCGGGCGATGAAGTCGCTGGCCATGAAGTCGGCGATCGCGTCGCGCCAGTACGGGGTGCGGACCTCGGTCTGGTCGTAGGCGTTGCCGACGATCGGCGCGCCCGGGTCGTGGCCGCGTTCGATGCCTTCGAGCATGCCGGCCAGCACCGCCGCGGTCGCGAGGTAGACGTTGGCGTCGGCACCGGCGATCCGGTGCTCGATGCGGGTGTTCTTCTCGTCGCTGTGCGGGATGCGCATGGCGACGGTGCGGTTGTTGAAGCCCCAGACCTCGTTCAGCGGCACGAACGCATTGAGCACGAAGCGGCGGTAGCTGTTGGCGTTGGGCGCGAACAGCAGCAGGCAGTCCTTCGCGCAGCGCTGCAGGCCGCCGACCGCGTGGCGCAGGGCGTCGGCGGGCTTGTCGGGGGTGCAGGCGAAGATGTTGCGGCCGTCGCGGTCGAGCACGCTGGCGTGGACGTGCAGGCCGCTGCCGGCCTGGTCGGCGAGCGGTTTCGCCATGAAGCTGGCCTGGTGGCCCTGCTGCCGCGCCACCGCCTTGATCGCGCGCTTGAGGTAGACCGCGTCGTCGCAGGCGAGCAGGGCGTCGTCGCGGTGCTTGAGGTTGATCTCGAACTGGCCGGGCGCGTATTCGGCCACCGCGGTGTCGGCCGGGATGCCCTGCGCGCGGCAGGCGGCGGCCACGCCGTCGATGAAGGGCCGGAAATCGTCCAGGTCCTCGATGTAGTAGACCTGCGTGCTGGTGTTGCGGGCGCCGGTGTAGGCGTTGACCGGCGGCTGCGGCCGGCCGTGGGCGTCGGGCAGGGGATCGAACAGGTAGAACTCCAGCTCCACCGCCACCACCGGGCGCAGGCCGTGCGCGGCGTAGCGGGCCAGCACGCGCTTGAGGACCTCGCGCGGATTGGCCTCGAACATGCCGCCGCCGGCGTCCTCCATGCCGAGCAGCACCTGCGCCATCGGCCGCGGCGACCACGGGATCGGACGCAGGGTGCCGGGGATGGGCCGGCAGATCCGGTCCTCGTCGCCGATGTCGTAGCCCAGCCCGGTCTCCTCGACGGTGTTGCCGGTGATGTCGGTGGCGATCAGCGACATCGGCAGGCAGACGCCGTCGGCGTACACCTTCTCCAGGGCGCTGCGCGCGATGCGCTTGCCGCGGAGGAGGCCGTTCATGTCCGGCAGCAGCAGGTCGATCTGTTCGCAGTCGGGCGCCTGCTGCAGGGCCAGCAGGTCGTCGGGCGTCAGGTTCTGGGGCATGGCGAGGGAGGCGTTCATGAGCGGGCGGCAGTGTGACAGCAATGAACCTGGCTCGGTAGGCGTCAATAATACTCAACGCACATCCTGCCACGAATCCTCGGAAAACCGCAAAATGTGGGTGGTGCGGCGCAGCAATCACGGATTTCCGGACCCGCGTGCGGACGTGCTGTTGCAGAAATCGAACGCCGCGGTTAACGTGCGGACACGCCAACGAACCTCTCGACGAGCGTCGCGCATGCCCGATTCCGCCCCCCGGATGCCCTTGGTCGGTCTGCCGACCGACCGGAAGACGATCGGGCCGCATCCGTTCCTGGCGGTGGGCGAGAAATACGTCCGGGCGGTGGTCGACGGCGCCGGCTGCCTGCCGCTGCTGCTGCCGGGCCTGCAGCCGCCGGTCGGCCTGCGGCAGACGCTCGAAGGCCTGGACGGGCTGCTGCTGACCGGCGCGACGAGCAACATCGAGCCGCATCATTATTCGGACGAGCCGAGCTGGGAAGGCAACCTCCACGACCCGGCCCGCGACGCCAACACCCTGGCCCTGATTCCGCTGGCGGTCGAACTCGGCCTGCCGATCCTCGCCATCTGCCGCGGCTTCCAGGAGGTCAACGTCGCCTTCGGCGGCCGCCTGCACCAGAAGGTCCACGAGGTCGCCGGCATGCTCGACCATCGCGAGGACACCGGCGAGCCGCTCGAGGTGCAGTACGCGCCTGCGCACGAGATCGCGCTCGCGCCCGGCGGCCTGCTCGCGGGCATCGCCGGCGGGTCGCGGGCGCGCGTGAACTCGCTGCACGGGCAGGGCGTCGCGCGCCTGGGCGACGGGCTGGTGGTCGAGGCCACCGCGCCGGACGGTCTGGTCGAGGCCTATCGCCGCGACGGCGGCGGTTTCCTGCTCGCGGTGCAGTGGCATCCGGAGTGGCGCGTCGTCGAGGACCCGTTCTATCTCGGCATCTTCCGCGCCTTCGGCGACGCCTGCCGACAACGCGCCTTGCAGCGGCTAGGATGACGCCATGACTCGCAAGAAGACCACAGGCACGACCACCGCCGCCCGCAAGCGCTCGGCGCAGCGCGGCGGGCGCGCCGGCGCATCCGCCGCCGCCGGCGAACACGCGCTGCTGCGCTGGCTCAAGGACCGGCGCATCACCGAGGTCGAGTGCCTGGTGCCGGACATGACCGGCAACGCCCGGGGCAAGATCATCCCCGCCGACAAGTTCTCGCACGACTACGGCACGCGGCTGCCCGAGGGCATCTTCGCGACCACCGTCACCGGCGATTACCCCGACGACTACTACGACCTGACCACGCCGTCCGACGCCGACATGCTGCTGCGGCCGGACCCGGACACGGTGCGGCTGGTGCCCTGGGCCACCGATCCGACCGCGCAGGTCATCCACGACTGCTACACCAAGGACGGCGAGCGCCACGAACTGGCCCCGCGCAACGTGCTCAAGCGGGTGCTCGACGCCTACGCCGCCGAGGGCCTGCGGCCGGTGGTCGCGCCGGAGGTGGAGTTCTTCCTGGTGCAGAAGAACACCGACCCGGACTTCCCGCTGCAGCCGCCGGCCGGCCGCTCGGGCCGCCCGGAGACCGCGCGCCAGTCGTACTCGATCGACGCGGTCAACGAGTTCGACCCGATCCTCGACCTGATGTACGACTACAGCGACGCGATGGAGCTGGACGTGGATACGCTGATCCACGAATCCGGCGCCGCGCAGCTCGAGGTCAACTTCATCCATGCCGACGCGATGTCGCGCGCCGACCAGGTGTTCCTGTTCAAGCGGACCATGCGCGAGGCCGCGCTGCGCCACGGCGTGTACGCGACCTTCCTCGCCAAGCCGATGGAGAACGAGCCCGGCAGCGCGATGCACATCCACCAGAGCGTGGTCGACGCGAAGACCGGGCGCAACGTGTTCGCCGCGCGCGGCGAGCGCAAGCACAGCCGGGTGTTCGAGCACTACCTCGGCGGCCTGCAGCGCTACGTGCCGAAGGCGATGGCGTTCCTCGGGCCGAACGTGAACTCCTATCGCCGCCTCGCGCTGGGGCAGGTCGCGCCGATCAACGTGCAGTGGGGCTTCGACAACCGCACCTGCGGCCTGCGCGTGCCGATGGACACGCCGGAGAACACCCGGGTCGAGAGCCGCTTCGCCGGGTCCGACGCCAATCCCTACCTGGCCATGGCCGCGACCCTGGCCTGCGGCCTGCTGGGCCTGCGCGGCAAGCTCGAACCGACCGCGCCGCTGGCGACCAGCGCCCAGGACGTGGGCTTCGAGCTGCCGCGTTCGCTGGGGCAGGCGCTCGATGCGCTCGAGACCTGCACCCCGCTGCACGAGCTGATGGGCCCGCGGTTCGTCCGCGCCTACATCTCGGTCAAGCGCAAGGAATACGAAACCTTCTTCCGCGTCATCAGCTCCTGGGAGCGCGAGTTCCTGCTGTTGAACGTCTGACCCATCCGCCGGAGCCTCCATGGACCACGCCGACATCGTCCGCCTGCAGCAGCTCGACGCCGAGCACCACCTGCACCCGTTCAACGACAACGCCGCGCTGGCGAAGAAGGGCACCCGCATCCTCGTCAAGGGCGAGGGCGCCTACGTCTGGGACGCCGAGGGCCACAAGCTGCTCGACGCCTTCGCCGGGCTGTGGTGCGTGAACCTCGGCTACGGCCGCCCGGAGCTGGGCGAGGCCGCCCGCCGGCAGATGGACCGGCTGGCCTACTACAACAGCTTCTTCCAGTGCACGGTCGAACCGACGATCGAGCTGTCGGCCAAGCTCGCCGAGCTGACCCCCGGCGACCTCGATCACGCCTTCTTCACCAACTCCGGTTCCGAGGCGAACGACACCATCCTGCGCCTCGTCCGCCACTTCTGGGCGGTGCAGGACAAGCCGGAGAAGAACATCTTCATCGGCCGCCACAACGGCTACCACGGCACCACCATGGCTGGCGCCAGCCTCGGCGGCATGGCCGGCATGCACAGGCAGGGCGGGCTGCCGATCCCCGACATCCACCACATCGACCCGCCGTTCTGGTTCGCCGACGGCGGCGACCTCTCGCCCGAGGAGTACGGCCTGGTCGCCGCGCGCCGGCTGGAGGCGAAGATCCTCGAACTGGGACCGGAGCGGGTCGCCGCCTTCATCGGCGAGCCGATCATGGGCGCGATCGGCGTCTACATCCCGCCGATGACCTACTGGCCGGAGATCGAACGGATCTGCCGCCGGTACGACGTGCTGCTGGTCGCCGACGAGGTGATCTGCGGCTTCGGCCGCACCGGCGAGTGGTTCGGTTCGCAGTACTTCGGGATCACCCCCGACGTGATGACCCTCGCCAAGGGCATCACCTCCGGCTACATCCCGCTGGGCGCGGCCATGTTCAACGACCGCGTCGCCGGGGTGCTCAAGGCCCAGGGCGGCGAACTGGCCCACGGCTGCACCTATTCCGGCCACCCGGTCTGCACCGCGGTGGCGCTGGAGAACATCCGCATCCTGCAGGAGGAGGGCATCGTCGATCGCGCACGCACCGAGGTCGCCCCGTACCTGGCCCAGCGCTGGGCCGAGCTGGGCGAGCACCGGCTGGTCGGCGAGGCCCGCATCGCCGGCATGGTCGGCGCCCTGGAGCTGGTGCCGCGCAAGGGCCAGCGCCGGTTCTTCGAGGAGCGCGGCCGGGTCGGCGTGCTGTGCCGCGACAATGCCCTCCGCAACGGGCTGATCCTGCGCGCCACCTATGATTCAATGCTGCTGTCGCCGCCGCTGATCCTGACCCGGGCGCAGGTGGACGAACTGTTCGAGAAGACCTGGAAGTCGCTCGACGAGACCGCGGACGCGATCGGCATCGGCTGACGCTTCCCGGGACCTCGGTCCGTGCGCTCGTCAGGAGGCGTCGCATCCTTTCACCCATCGTGCCCCGCGGGGCGGAGGTAAGCGTCATGAAACTGCGAATCCTGGGGCTGTGCATCGTCGCCGGCATGCTCGCCGCCTGCGGCGGCGGAAAGCCCGCCGGCGACACCGCCGCGAACGACGCCGGCGGCAAGCCGGCCCCCGCCGGCGGCGAGGAGAAGCTCCTCAACGTCTACAACTGGTCGGACTACATCGCCGAGAACACCATCCCGGACTTCGAGAAGAAGACCGGCATCAAGGTGGTCTACGACGTGTTCGACAGCAACGAGATGGTCGAATCCAAGCTGCTGGCCGGTTCGACCGGCTACGACGTGGTCGTGCCGACCCTCAACTTCCTCGGCCGCCAGATCCAGGCCGGCGTGTTCATGCCGCTGGACAAGTCGAAGATCCCCAACCTCGCCAACCTCGATCCGGAGATGATGAAGCGCATCGCGCTGCAGGATCCGGACAACAAGTACGCCGTGCCGTACCTGTGGGGCACCACCGGCATCGGCTACAACGTCGACAAGCTCAAGGCCGCGTTCGGCAGCACCGACATCGCCAACAGTTGGGACCTGGTGTTCAAGCCCGAGAACATCTCGAAGATGAAGGACTGCGGCGTGACCCTGCTGGACACGCCGTCCGAGCTGATCCCGATCGCCCTGAACTACCTGGGCGAGGATCCGAACAGCCGCGACCCGGCGGTGATCGACAAGGCCGCGACCCTGCTCAAGGGCATCCGTCCGTACATCACCAACTTCCACTCCTCGCAGTACATCGATTCGATGGCCAAGGGCAGCACCTGCCTGGTGGTCGGCTGGTCCGGCGACGTGATCCAGGCCCGCGACCGCGCCGAGGAAGCCAAGAACGGGGTCAAGATCGCCTATTCGATCCCGAAGGAAGGCGCGCCGCTGTGGTTCGACATGCTCGCGATCCCGAAGGACGCCAAGCATCCCGAGAACGCGCTGGCCTTCATCAACTACCTGCTGGAACCGCAGGTCGCGGCCGACAACTCGAACACCGTCAGCTATCCGAACATCAACCTCAAGTCGACGCCGCTGGTGAACAAGTCGATCGTCGACGACCCGACGATCTACCCGCCGGACGACGTGCGCGCGAAGCTGTTCACCTTCGCGATCGTGCCGCCCGAAGTCGATCGCCAGTACACCCGGATCTGGACCCAGCTCAAGACCGGCCATTGACCGACCGCGGGGCGGGCAGCGATGCCCGCCCCGCCGCATTCCCCCGACGCATTCCGAGGAACGCCCATGGCCGCAGTCGCCACCGATCGACCGCAGAGCGCCGCCGCCGCGAAGAAGGGCGCGGACGATTACGTCCGCATCGTCGACGTCCGCAAGGAATTCGACGGCTTCGTCGCCGTCGACGACACCAACCTCGACATCCGCCAGGGCGAGATCTTCGCGTTGCTTGGCGGTTCGGGCTGCGGCAAGTCGACCCTGCTGCGCTGCCTCGCGGGCTTCGAGACGCCGACCTCCGGCAAGATCTACCTCGACGGCCAGGTGATGAACGGCCTGCCGCCGTACGAGCGGCCGATCAACATGATGTTCCAGTCCTACGCGCTGTTCCCGCACATGACCGTCGAGCAGAACATCGCCTTCGGCCTCAAGCAGGACGGGCTGGGCAAGGACGCGGTCCGCAAGCGCGTGGAAGAGATGCTGGCGATGGTGCAACTGGGCAAGCTGGCCAAGCGCAAGCCGCACCAGTTGTCCGGCGGCCAGCAGCAGCGCGTCGCGCTCGCGCGCTCGCTGGCGAAGGGGCCGAAGCTGCTCCTGCTGGACGAACCGATGGGCGCGCTGGACAAGAAGCTGCGCTCGCAGATGCAGCTCGAACTGGTCGACATCATCGAGAAGTCGGGCGTGACCTGCGTGATGGTCACCCACGACCAGGAAGAAGCGATGACCATGGCCACCCGCATCGCGCTGATGGACGCCGGCCGCATCCGCCAGGTCGGCACGCCGGACGAGATCTACGAATCGCCGACCAGCCGTTTCGCGGCGGAGTTCATCGGGTCGATCAACATGTTCGACGGCAAGATCGACGAGGACCGCGCCGAGTACATCACGATCGTGTCGCCGTCGCTGCCGGTGCCGATCTACGTCGGCCACGGCGTCAGCGGCTACGAAGGGCAGGCGGTCGGCTACGGCGTGCGCCCGGAAAAGGTGATGATCAGCAAGGACGAGCCCGCGCAGCCGCACAACAAGGCGCAGGGCCGGATCGAGGACATCGCCTACTTCGGCAGCCACTCGGTGTTCCACGTGCGCCTGCCCAGCGGCTACCGGGTGATGGCGAACTTCGCCAACCAGCAGCGCTGGGCCAGCGAAGGCATGACCTGGGGCGACGAGGTCTGGGTGGCCTGGGGCGACAACGAAGGCGTGGTGCTCACCTCATGAACCTCGCCACCCTCAAGCGCTTCCTGCCGGGGCCGCGCTGGGCGGTGATCTCGGTCCCCTACCTGTGGCTGCTGCTGTTCTTCGCGGTGCCGTTCCTGATCGTGCTGAAGATCTCGTTCGCCAAGCTGGCGATCGCGCAGCCGCCGTACACGCCGATCCTCGAGTACGTGCAGGACGAGGTCCTGCTCAAGCTCAACCTCACCAACTACAAGGTGCTGTTCTCGGACAGCCAGTACCTGCTGGCGTACGCCAGCTCGCTCAAGATCGCGGGAATCTCGACCTTCCTGACCCTGCTGATCGGCTACCCGATGGCCTACGTCATCTCGCGGATGCCGACCGCCACGCGCAACATCGCGATGATGCTGGTGGTGCTGCCGTCGTGGACCTCGTTCCTGATCCGCGTCTACGCCTGGATCGGCATCCTCGACAGCAACGGCCTGCTCAACAACCTGCTGACCGGCCTCGGCCTGATCGGCGAACCGCTGCACATCCTCAACACCCCGGTCGCGACCTACATCGGCATCGTCTACTGCTACCTGCCGTTCATGGTGCTGCCGCTGTACACCAACCTGGTCAAGTTCGACCATCGCCTGCTGGAGGCGGCCTACGACCTCGGCGCGCGGCCGTGGAAGGCGTTCCTCACCATCACCCTGCCGATGTCGCGCGCCGGCATCATCGCCGGCTGCATGCTGGTGATGATCCCCGCGGTCGGCGAATTCGTGATCCCGGAAATGCTCGGCGGCCCGGACACGCTGATGATCGGCCGGGTGATGTGGAACGAATTCTTCAACAACCGCGACTGGCCGGTGGCCTCGGCGGTGGCGATCGTGATGCTGATCCTGCTGCTGATCCCGATCCTGATCTTCAACCGGGTCCAGCAGCGCGAGCTGGAAGGACGGCTGGCATGAGCGCCGTCGCCGCCCCCGGCGCGCGGGTCCTGCGCTGGGCCATCCTCGCGCTCGGCTTCGCGTTCCTGTACGTGCCGATCCTGGTGCTGATCGTCTATTCGTTCAACGAATCGCGGCTGGCGTCGGTGTGGTCGGGCTTCTCGTTCAAGTGGTACGGCGAGCTGATCCGCGACCAGTCGATGCTCGACGCCGCCTGGGTCAGCCTGCGCGTCGCGTTCTGGACCGCCAGCGCGTCGGTGGTGATCGGCACGATGGCCGCGCTGGCGATGAGCCGGATGCGCCAGTTCCCGACCAAGACCGCGTTCGGCGCGATGATCACCGCGCCGCTGGTGATGCCTGAAGTCATCACCGGCCTGTCGATCCTGCTGATGCTGGTGTCGGTGGGCGGGATGATCGGCATCACCCCCAAGGGCGTGGTCTCGATCTGGATCGCGCACGTCACCTTCACCCTGTCGTTCGTGACGGTGGTGGTGTCCTCGCGGCTGGCCGAGCTGGACAAGTCGCTGGAAGAGGCGGCGATGGACCTCGGCGCCAACCGGATCAAGGTGTTCTTCCTGATCACCCTGCCGATCATCGCGCCCGCGCTGATCTCCGGCTGGCTGCTGGCGTTCACCCTGTCGCTGGACGACGTGGTGATCGCCAGCTTCGTCGCCGGCCCCAACTCGACCACGCTGCCGATGAAGGTCTTCTCCTCGGTGCGCCTGGGCTTGAGTCCCAAGATCAACGCGCTGGCCACGCTGATGGTGGTCGCGGTGTCGCTCGCGGCGCTGGTCGGCTGGTGGCTGATGTACCGGGAAGAGAAACGTCGCCAGCGCGACATCCAGATGGCGCTGCAATCGAACGCCGAGTAGGGCGTCGCACACGGAGGCAACCGACGATGACCGTCGAACTGATCCATCCCTGGACCGGGCAGGTCGATTACCGTTACGACTACATCGGCGAGGCCGAGGTCGAACGCCTGCTGCAGGCCGCGGCCGACGCCGCGCCCGCCTGGGCCGCGCGCCCGCTGGAGGCCCGCGGCGCGCTGCTGCGCGCGGTCGGCGCGCGCCTGCGCGAGGAGCGCGAGGCGATCGCCGCGATCATGGCCGCGGACATGGGCAAGCTGCGCCGCGAGGCGCTGGCCGAGGTCGACAAGTGCGCCGGCGCCTGCGACTACTACGCCGAGCACGCCATCGACTACCTGCGCGACGGCGCCATCGCCACCGAGGCCCGGCGCAGCTACGTCACCTATCAGCCGCTGGGCTGCGTGTTTGCGGTCATGCCGTGGAACTTCCCGATCTGGCAGGTCTTCCGTTTCCTCGCGCCGGGGCTGATGGCGGGCAATGTCGCGGTGCTCAAGCACGCGACCAATGTCGCGCGCTGCGCGGACGCCATCGCCCGGGTGCTGCGCGAGGCCGGCGTGCCCGAAGGCGTGTTCGGCGTGCTCCACATCGACAACGACACCGCGGCGAAGGTCATCGCCGATCCGCGGGTGAAGGCGGTGACCCTGACCGGCAGCGACCGCGCCGGCCGTTCGGTCGCGTCCAACGCCGGTCGCAACCTCAAGAAATGCGTGATGGAGCTCGGCGGCAGCGACCCGTTCGTGGTGCTCGACGACGCCGACCTCGACGTCACCGTGCCTGCGGCCATCGCCTCGCGGTTCGGCAACGCCGGCCAGACCTGCATCGCGGCCAAGCGCTTCATCGTCACCCCCGGGATCGCCGACGCGTTCGTGCAGCGCTTCGTCGAGGCGGCGTCGAAGCTGGCGGTCGGCGACCCGATGGACGACGCGACCACGCTCGCGCCGATGGCCCGCGCCGACCTGCGCGACGAGATCCACGCGCAGGTGACGCGCAGCATCGACGCCGGAGCGACGCTGCTGCTCGGCGGCACGCCGGGCGAGGGCGCCTGCCACTATCCGGCGACGATCCTCGACCATGTCGTCCCCGGCATGCCGGCCTACGCCGAGGAACTGTTCGGCCCGGCCGCGGCGATCCTGCGCGCCCGCGACGACGAGGACGCCCTGCGCCTCGCCAACGACACCGACTTCGGCCTGGGGGCCAGCGTGTGGACGCGCGACCTCGCCCGCGGCGAAGCCCTCGCGCGGCGGCTGCAGGCGGGCGCGACCTTCGTCAACGCGATCGTGCGCAGCGACGTGCGATTGCCGTTCGGCGGCACCAAGACGTCGGGCTTCGGACGCGAACTCGCCGAGCACGGCATCCACGAGTTCATGAACATCAAGACGGTGTACGTCGCCTGAGCCCCGCCGACCGCGCCGGCGCCTTGTCCGACAGGCGCGCCGGCGCTGTGCAAGCCGCCGGGGAACGGCGAAAATGATGCGCCGTCGCGTGGCGCCCCGTTGCGCGGCGCACGACCACGTCCGCCATACCGCCGCATGCCCCCGGGAGTTTCCATGCGCCTCGCCCCGATCGCGTTCGCGGCCGCCGCCGCGCTGCTGTTGCCCTTCGCTCCGTCCATCGCGCGCGCCAGCGGCGACTGGGACTGCCTGCCGGCGGTGATGCCGGCCAGCGACGACTACGGCTACGGCTGCGCCGGCACCGCGCTGCTGACGCCGGCCAACGACACCCGCATCAACCTCGTGCTGCTGATGGCCGACCGCCACGGCGGCCTGCGCACGTACCCGCCGAAGCGCGAGCCGATGCAGGCGCCGCCGCTGCCGGTGCCGGTGTCGTGGGAGGACTTCGTCGCGCGGATCGGGCCCGCCGGCGCGACCGGCGACGAACCGCAGGGCTGGGTGCTGCAGGGCGAGGGCACCGTCTGCGTCAGCAACGACGCCGGCGCCGAGGCGTTCGTCGCGGCGCTGGCGGCCGATCGCGGGGTCACCGCCGAAGAACGCGAACGCCTGACCGCTGCGCGCCGGCAGGCCGGTTGCGCCAGTGACGGCAGCGCGGCGTCGCCGCTCGACGCCGCGCTCGACGGCGCGGTCCGCTCCGCGTCCGGCAAGGCGTTCCTGGCCTACCTGAAGGCCGCCGCCGCGTTCTACGCCGGCGATTACGACGCCGCGCCCTTCGCCGCGCTGGCGAAGCAGAAGCAGCCATGGGTGCGCGAGGCGGCGCGCTACATGGTCGGTCGAACCTGGGCGCTCGCCGCGCAGGCGAACGGTTTCGGCGAATACGGCGAACTGGCGTTCGACAGGATGGACGCCAAGGCGCTCGGCCGCGCCGAGGCCGCGCTCAAGGACTATCTCCACGATTATCCGCGCGGGACCTACTCCGCATCCGCGCAGGGGCTGCTGCGGCGGGTGTACTGGCTGGGCCAGGACCAGGTGAAGCTGGCCGCGGCCTACCGCGCGCAGATCGAGCAGGCCGACGCCGCGCAGCGCAACCTGCCCGATGTCGACCTGGCCCAGGAAATCGACGCGAAGCTGCCGGCCGAGGCGTACCGGCTGGAATCGGCCGGCCCGGTGCTGCTGGCGATCGACGACCTGCGCCGCATGCGCCGCGACGGGTCCGACGCGGCGGCCAAGCGCGACCTCGGCCGCGACGAACTGATGGCCCAGCGCGCGCGCTTCGCTTCGATGCCGGGCATGCACGATTACCTGCTCGCGGCCTACGCGTTCTTCGTGGAGGGCTCGCCGAAGGCCGCGCTCGAACGCCTGCCTGCCACCGAGGCGGGGAAGGGCGGCGCGCTCGACACGCTGGAATTCAGCCGCCGCGCGCTGCGCGCCCTGGCGCTGGATCGGCTGGACGACCCGAAGGCGCGGGATGCCCTGGTCGCGCTGTTCCCGCGCGCCACCGCACCGCTGCAGGGCCAGACGCTGCAGGTGGCGCTGGCGATGCACGACGCGCGCGAGGGGCATCTCGACCGCGTGTTCGCCGCAGGTTCGCCGGTGACCGATCCGGAGCTGCGCGAGATCCTGCTGGTCAACGTCGCCGGCCCCGACCTGCTGCGCGCCCGCGTGGCCGACACCAGCGCCTCCGCGCGCGAACGCGGCGTCGCCCGCTACGTGCTGCTGTACAAGTCGCTGACCCGCGGCCGCTACGCCGATTTCCTTGCCGCCGCGAAAGGCGCGCTGCCGCCGCCGACCGCCGAGCCCGACCGCTATTTCAAGCTCGAACAGGCGCCGCCGCTGGGCGATTTCGCCTGGGCCGGCAGCCAGCAGGGCTATCGCTGCCCATCGCTGGTCGCGGTGGCGACGACGCTGGCGAAAACACCGGCCGACGTCCACGCCTCGCTGTGCCTGGGCGAATTCGCGCGGCTCAACGGTTACGACGGATTCGTCCTCGACCGGCAGCCGGCGGCGACCGAACTCGGCGGTTCGCCGACCCAGTTCCCCGGCAAACCGTTCGCGCGGCAGGCGATTTACCAGCGGGTGATGGCCGACCCCGCTGCCTCGCCGCAGGATCGCGCCTACGCGCTGTATCGCGCGGTCAACTGCTACGCGCCGTCGGGCGCGAACGACTGCGGTGGCGAAGACGTGCCGACGGCGACGCGCAAGGCGTGGTTCACCCGGCTCAAACGCGAATACCCGACCTCGCCGTGGGCGCAGTCGCTGCAGTATTACTGGTGACGTCGCGCGCCGCCGTGCGCCGGTGGTCTTGCGCGGCGTCGCTGGTGACCTCGGCGCTACTGCTGGCGCTGCTGCTGCCGGGCGCGCCGGCGCTCGCCGCCGCCGGCGACGCCACGGCGCGCGTCGACGCCGCGCACTACGACGCCTTCTGGCTGTGGGCGGGCGTCAAGCCGCAGCCGGCGCTGGCGCGGGCGAAGACGCTCTACCTGCTCGACGGCGAAGTGCAGGCGACGCCGTCGGTGCGGCTCGCCGCCCAGCGCGCCGCCGTGCCGCGCGTGCGCCATGCCGACGTGTGGATGGTCTACCGCGTGCAGACGCTGCGCTGGACGCCGATCGTCCACGCGCAGATCCTCGCGCGCCTGCAGCGCTGGCGCGCCGCGGGCAACCGCGTGGTCGGCATCCAGATCGACTTCGACGCGCGTACCCGGCACCTGGAGGAATACGCCGGCTTCCTGCGCGACCTGCGCGGGCGGCTGCCGGGCGACTGCCGGCTCGGGATCACCGGCCTGCTCGACTGGAGCGCGAACGGCGACCCCAAGGGCCTCGAAGCGCTGGCCGGCACGGTCGACGAGATCGTGCTGCAGATCTACCAGGGCCGGCGCGTGATTCCCGGCTACGCGGCCTACCTGGCGCGCCTGGAGCGCCTGTCCGTGCCGTTCCGCATCGGCCTGTTGCAGGGCGGGGAATGGACGCCGCCGCCGGCGCTGGCCCGGCATCCGCAGTTCCGCGGCTACGTCGTGTTCCTGCTGAACCCGCGGCCGGGACGATCGCGCAGCGATGCGACCGGGGGCGATCCCGGCGATGCCGACGATCCGCGGGGCGCCCGCGGTCGTCCGCCCTGAGCGCCCGTCGGCGGCCCGCTCAGGCCGCGACGCCGTCCGCCAGCCATTCGCGCACCAGCGCCGGCACGATCTCCGTTGCCGGGCCGCGCAGCATGCGGAAGCCCCACGGCAGGTCGTCGACCTCGAACGCGCACACGACCTTCTCCGCGGTCGCGCCGGCGTAGCGCGTCAGCGACGCGGCGGGGTAGACCGACAGCGAGGTGCCGACGACCAGCACCTTGTCCGCCTCGCTCACGTGGCGTGCGGCGACGTCCATCATCGGCACGTCCTCGCCGAACCAGACGATGTCGGGACGCAGTTGGGTGCCGTCTTCGCACAGGTCGCCGAGGTGGATCGGCGCGGCGTCGATCCGCCGCCGCAGCCGTCGCGGCGACGTGCCGCGCGCCCACGCCAGTTGGCCATGGAGATGCACGACCTGCGTGGAGCCGCCGCGTTCGTGCAGGTCGTCGACGTTCTGGGTGACCACCACGACGTCGTACTTCGATTCCAGCTCGGCGATCGCGCGGTGCGCGGCGTTCGGCTGCGCTTCCGCGGCGCGGGCGCGACGCTCGTTGTAGAACGCCAGCACCAGTTCGGGATGCTTGCGCCAGCCTTCGGGGCTCGCGAGTTCCCGCCAGTCGTGGTTGCGCCACAGCCCGTCGGCGTCGCGGAACGTCGGCAGGCCGCTCTCGGCGCTGACGCCGGCGCCGGAGAGGATGACGATCTTGTGCGGATGCAGGCGCCCGCCGCTATCCATGATCGATCGCCTTGCGCATGGAATAACGGCCGTTGGGGCGATCGATTTCGCATTCGATGTCGTCGAGTCGCCAGCCGGCCGGCGTGCGGATCCAGCGATAGCGATCCTTCCAGCGGTAGGTTTCGCCGCGATAGAGATCGTAGAACGAGACGATCACGTCGACGGACGACGACGAGACGTGGCGCACGGACGAAATGGCGTAGCCGTCCATTGAGCCGTCCGAACAGATGAAGGTGAAATCGGCGTGTGGCGGCTTGGCGCTCGGATCCTGTGCCGAGGTTTCGCGATCCTCCCGGAACGCAGCGTCGAGGGCCCGGAAGAACGCAGGCGACAGGACGCGGCGCAAGTTCGCCATGTCCCGTGCATCGCGTTCCGGAGAGACCTTGTATTGTTCGACGAAACGACGGGTCTGCGCGCCGAGGTCGGGGCGGGCCGGGTGGCCCGCGGAAGCCGGTACGGAGACCGCGGCCAGCGAAGCGAGTACGGCAAAGACCAAGGCGCGGCGGGCGATGCCAGTACCCGAAACCATGGCGATCCTGGTGCGGTTCAGCATGTTCAAGCAGATCCCTCACATGCGTTCGGGATGGCTCCCGATGCGCGATGCACATCGGAAGTCACTTCATCGTCGGCATCACGAATTCCGCGTGTCGGACGTCGTCCGGCCAGCGCGCGGTGATCGTCTTCAGTCGGGTGTAGAAGCGCACGCCGTCGGGGCCGTGGACGTGCAGGGGGCCGAAGATCGAGCGTTTCCAGCCGCCGAAGCTGTGGAAGGCCATCGGCACCGGGATCGGCACGTTCACGCCGACCATGCCGGCCTGCACGCGATGCGCGAACGCGCGCGCGGCGCCGCCGTCGCGGGTGAAGATCGCGGTGCCGTTGCCGTATTCGTGGGCGTTGACCAGCGCCAGTGCGGTCTCGAAATCCGGCACGCGCACGACGCTCAGCACCGGGCCGAAGATCTCCTCGCGGTAGATCGTCATCTCGGGGGTGACGCGGTCGAACAGGCAGCCGCCGAGGAAGAAGCCGTCGGCATGGCCGTCCACCGCATGGCCGCGCCCATCGACGACCAGCGTCGCGCCTTCGGCCACGCCGGCATCGACATAGCCGCGGACCTTGTCGCGATGCGCGCCGGTGACCAGGGGCCCCATTTCGGGATCGAGGCAGCCGGGGCCGATCTTCAGCGCGGCGACCTTCGGCGCGAGCTTCGCGACCAGCGCGTCGGCGGTGGCGTCGCCGACGCACACGGCCACCGAGATCGCCATGCAGCGTTCGCCGGCCGAGCCGTAACCGGCGCCGAGCAGCGCGGACACCGCGCCGTCGAGGTCGGCGTCGGGCAGCACGACCATGTGGTTCTTGGCGCCGCCCAGCGCCTGCACGCGCTTGCCGTTGGCGCTGCCGCGGGCGTAGATGTATTCGGCGATCGGCGTGGAGCCGACGAAGCTGATCGCCTGCACGCGCGGCGCGTCCAGCAGCGCGTCGACCGCGACCTTGTCGCCGTGGACGACGTTGAACACGCCGTCGGGCAGGCCGGCCTGCTTCAGCAGGTCGGCCATGAAATTCGCCGCGGACGGGTCGCGTTCCGACGGCTTGAGCACGAAGGTGTTGCCGCAGGCGAGGGCGACCGGGAACATCCACAGCGGCACCATCGCCGGGAAGTTGAACGGCGTGATCCCGGCGACGACGCCCAGCGGCGCGTACTCTGTCCACGAATCGACCTCGCGGCCGACGTTCATCGAATGCTCGCCCTTGAGCAGGTGCGGGATGCCGCAGGCGAATTCGACCACTTCGAGGCCGCGGGTGACTTCGCCGCGCGCGTCGGACAGCACCTTGCCGTGCTCGGCAGTGATGATCGCCGCGAGGTCGCCGGCGTGGCGTTCGAGCAGTTCCTTGAAGCGGAACATGACCCGTGCGCGGTTGAGCGGCGTGGTCTCGGCCCAGGCGGGAAAGGCCGCGGCCGCGGCCTCGACCGCGGTGCGGACGTCGTCGGCGGAGGCGAGCGCGACGCGCTTGGCGACGGCGCCGGTGGCGGGGTCGAAGACGTCGGCTTGGCGATGCGGCATGCCGCCAACCGCCTGGCCGGCAATGACATGGGGGACGAGTGGAGGCATGGGCGGCGCCTTGTCTGCTATCGCTTGATCGATGCCGGATCATCCATCGAAGTGGAGAAGCCGGCGGCAGTCACAGGGGACATCCATTGTCCCGGCAATTCACGAAGCGCTCCATGTCCGCGATGCGCTGGTCGGTGAGTCGTTTCAAGCACAAGTTGGCCTGCAGCGGACAGATGGTTCCGCTGCATCGGCCATCCGGCCACGCGGTTTCGTAGGCGCACGTCGCGTCGCGATACTTCAGCCAGTCGCGCTGCGCCGACCGCAGCATGCTTCTCGAGCCTGCGGACAGATAATCCGTCTGCGTGCGGTACAGTTCGTTCAGTCGACGATCCGCCGCCATGAACTGCGCTGCGGAACAGGCGTTCATCTGCGATTGCCCGCCGGCGGCCAGGTCGCAATCCTCCGGCCGGGCCGGTGTCTTTCCTGCTGCCGTGGCGGACGCTGCGGGTTGCGCATCGACCTCTGCGGGTCCCGTATCGATCTCGCCGTCGGGCGCGGAGGACGCAGCGCGTTCCTGGAGGGCCTTTTCGGCGGCCAGGGCGGCCGCTTCCGCCGCATCGGCCGCCTTCATCCGGTCCTCGCGGGACTCTCCACTTGCTTGCGCCGACGTGGTTGCTTGCTGGGCCGGACAGCCCGCCAGCAACGACAAGACCAGGATTGCGATCAGGCGTTTCATGTGGTCATCGCGTCTCGATGCGGCGCCGGCAAAGCCCGCGGGAACGGCGTGCGACGTGCCGTATCCCGTGGGCGCCTGCCGTCGCCACGATCAACCCAGCGCCTTCTCCGCCGGCACGTATTCGTAACCGAGGTCGTCGGCGACCGCCTTGTAGGTGATCTTGCCGGCGTGGACGTTGAGGCCGTTGAGCAGGTGCGGATCGTCGAGCAGCGCCTTCTTCGCACCCTTGTTCGCCAGTTGCACCGCGAAGGGCAGGGTGGCGTTGGTCAGGGCGAAGGTGGAGGTGCGGGCGACGCCGCCGGGCATGTTGGCGACGCAGTAGTGGATCACGCCGTCCACTTCGTAGGTCGGGTTCTGGTGGGTGGTGGCCTTCGAGGTCTCGAAGCAGCCGCCCTGGTCGATCGCGACGTCGACCAGCACCGAGCCGGGACGCATCAGGCCCAACTGCTGGCGCGACACCAGCTTGGGCGCGGCCGCGCCGGGGATGAGCACCGCGCCGATCACCAGGTCGGTGTCGGGGAGGCGTTCCTCGATGGCGTCGTGGGTGGAGTAGATGGTGGTGAGCTGGTGGCCGTAGACCTCGTCGAGGTACTTCAGGCGCTCCAGCGAGCGGTCGAGGATGGTGACGTGGGCGTTCAGGCCCATCGCCATGCGCGCGGCGTTGATGCCGACCACGCCGCCGCCGATCACCATGACCTCCGCGGGCTTGACGCCGGGCACGCCGCCGAGCAGCACGCCGGAACCGCCCTGGGCCTTCTCCAGCGCGTGCGCGCCGGCCTGGATCGACATGCGCCCGGCGACCTCGGACATCGGCGCCAGCAGCGGCAGGCCGCCGCGCTTATCGGTGACGGTCTCGTAGGCGATCGCGGTGCAGCCGGATTTCACCAGCGCAGCGGTCTGCGCCGGGTCCGGCGCCAGGTGCAGGTAGGTGTAGAGCACCTGGCCGGGGCGCAGCATCGCGCACTCGACCGGTTGCGGCTCCTTCACCTTGATGATCATCTCGGCGCGGGCGAAGATTTCCTCCGCGGTGTCGACGATTTCGGCGCCGGCCTTCACGTACATCTCGTTGGTCAGGCCGATGGCCTTGCCGCCGTCGCGCTGCACCATCACCCGGTGGCCGTGGCTCACCAGCTCGCGCGCGCCCGCGGGCGTCAGGCCGATGCGGTATTCGTGGTTCTTGATTTCCTTGGGAACGCCGATGAGCATGGCTGGATACCGTTCAGAGGTTGGGCGAGGCGCGCATTAGGCCGTTTCCCGGATCACATGCGCAAGGGTCCGGAAGATGCGGTCGATATGGTCCCGGTCGAGGATCAGCGGCGGCGACAGCGCGATCACGTCGCCGGTGACCCGGATCAGCAGGTTTTCGCGGTGGAAGCAGCGGGTGAAGACGTCGTAGGCGCGGGCGCCGGGCGCGCCCGGGCGGGGCGCCAGCTCGATCGCGCCGATCAGGCCGATGTTGCGGATGTCGACCACGTTGGGCAGGCCGCGCAGGGCGTGGATCGCGTCGGCCCAGGCGTCTTCCAGCGCGATCGCCTGCTCGAAGAGGTTTTCCTCGGCGTAGGTGTCCAGGGTCGCCAGGGCGGCGGCGCAGGCCAGCGGGTGGCCGGAGTAGGTGTAGCCGTGGAACAGCTCGATCATCTGCTCCGGGCCCTTCATGAAGGCCTCGTGGATGCCGTCGGACACGAACACCGCGCCCATCGGCACGCAGCCGTTGGTCAGGCCCTTGGCGCAGGTGATCATGTCCGGCTTCACCCCGAAGCGCTCGGCGGCGAAGGCCTTGCCGACGCGGCCGAAGCCGGTGATGACTTCGTCGAAGATCAGCAGGATGCCGTGCCTGTCGCAGATCTCGCGCAGGCGCTTGAGGTAGCCCTCCGGCGGCAGCACCACGCCGGCGGAGCCGGCGACCGGTTCGACGATGACCGCGGCGATCGTGCTGGCGTCGTGCAGCGCGACCAGTCGCTCCAGGTCCTCGGCCAGCTCCAGCCCGTGCGCCGGCAGGCCGCGGCTGAAGGCGTTGCGTTCGATGTCCAGGGTGTGGCGCAGGTGGTCCACGCCGGGCAGCAGGCTGCCGAAGAACTTGCGGTTGTTGGGCAGGCCGCCCACCGAAATGCCGCCGAAGCCGACGCCGTGGTAGCCCTTCTCGCGGCCGATCAGGCGGGTGCGCTGGCCTTCGCCGCGGGCGCGGTGGTAGGCGAGCGCGATCTTCAGCGCGGTGTCGACCGACTCCGAGCCGGAGTTGGTGAAGAACAGGTGGCCGAGGTGGTCCGGCGCGATCGCCTTGAGCCGCTGGGCGAGGGTGAACGGCAGCGGATGGCCCATCTGGAAGGTGGGCGCGAAGTCGAGGGTCGCGATCTGCTGGCGCACCGCCTCGACGATCCGCGGCCGGGCGTGCCCGGCGTTGACGCACCACAGGCCGCCGGTGGCGTCGAGGATCTCGCGGCCCTCGACGTCGCGGTAGAACATGCCCTCGGCGCTGGCCAGCAGGCGCGGATGCGCCTTGAACTGCCGGTTCGCCGAGAACGGCATCCAGAACGCGTCCAGGCTGTCCGGCATGCGCGTGGCCTGGGCCGCGTAGGCCTCGCCAAGGGAGGAGGGGGCGCGGTCGTCGCGCATGGGCGGCTCCTGGGTCGAACGGATGCCGGAAAGCTTAGCGCGTTGAAAAAACTTTACAACGGGTTCGCATTTGCCGAAAAATGCTGCACAGCACGGCGGGTGTAAAGTATCCCGCTACACCAAAGTCGACCGGAACCCATGGATATCGGCGCACGCCTCCAGCTCGTCCGCAAGAACAAGGGCCTCAGCCAGCGCGAGCTGGCGAAGCGGGTCGGCGTCACCAACAGCACCATTTCGCTGATCGAACAGAACAAGGTCAGCCCCTCGGTCAGCTCGCTGAAGAAGGTGCTGGACGGGATCCCGATCTCGATGGCCGACTTCTTCACCCTGGACATCGACATCCGGCCCACCGACCAGCCGTTCTACGGCGTGGACGAGCAGCCCGACATGGGCAGCAACGACATCCACTATTTCCTGGTCGGCCACCACCGCCCGCGGCGCCAGATGTGCGTGCTGCGCGAGGTGATGGAGCCGGGCAGCGACACCGGCTCGGGGATGATCACCCACGAGGGCGAGGAGGGCGGGGTGGTGCTGGCCGGCCAGGTCGAGATCACCGTCGCCGACCAGGTGCGGGTGCTCGGCCCGGGCGAAGGCTATTACTTCGACTGCCGCAAGCCGCATCGCTTCCGCAACCTCGGCGACTGCGACGTGGTGATCGTCAGCGCCAGCACGCCGCCGACGTTCTGACGCCCGTTTTCCGGAGACCCCCCACATGAGCACCGCCCCCGACACCCGCGAACGCTGGCAGGCGCTGGCCGACGGCCTCGACCTGCGCACCCGCGCCCTGATCGACGGCCGCTTCGTCGATGCCGCCGACGGCCGCACCTTCGACTGCGTGAGCCCGGTCGACGGCCGCGTGCTTGCCCGGGTGGCCCGCGGTGGCGGCGAGGACATCGCCCGGGCGGTGGCGGCGGCGCGGCGCAGCTTCGAGGCCGGGGTGTGGTCGGACACCAAACCCTCGTATCGAAAGAAGATTCTCGGGAAGTTCACGCAACTCGTTGAAAAACATGCGGACGAGCTGGCCGTGATCGAGGCGCTCGACATGGGCAAGCCGGTCACCGACGCGCGCCAGGTCGATGTCGCCGCCACCCTCCGCTGCCTGTCCTGGACGGGCGAGGCGATCGACAAGGTCTACGGCGAAGTGGCCCCGACCGGGCCGGACGAACTCGGCCTGATCACCCGCGAGCCGCTGGGCGTGGTCGGCGCGATCGTGCCGTGGAACTTCCCGATGCTGATGGCGGCGTGGAAGATCGCGCCGGCGCTGGCGATGGGCAATTCCGTCGTGCTCAAACCGTCCGAGAAGTCGCCGTTGACCGCGATCCGGCTGGCCGAACTGGCCCTGGAGGCGGGGCTGCCGGCCGGGGTGTTCAACGTGGTCCCCGGCTTCGGCCAGGAGGCCGGCGAGCCGCTGGCCCTGCACATGGACGTCGACGGGCTGGTGTTCACCGGCTCGACCGCGGTGGGCAAGCACCTGCTGCAGTGCGCCGGCCGCTCGAACATGAAGCGCGCCTACATGGAATGCGGCGGCAAGAGCCCGAACCTCGTGTTCGCCGACGCCCCGGACCTGGGCGAGGCGGCGAAGGCCGCGGCCCTGGGCATCTTCTACAACCAGGGCGAGGTCTGCACGGCCGCGTCGCGGCTGCTGGTGCAGCGCGCGATCAAGGACGACTTCGTCGCCGCGGTGGTCGAGGCCGGCCGCGGCATGCGGCCGCAGCACCCGCTCGAGCCCGGCGCCCGGATGGGCGCGATGGTCGACGAAGGCCAGACCGCGCGCGTGCTCGACTACATCGCCAGGGGGCAGGGCGAGGGCGCCCGGCTGGTTCTCGGCGGCGGCCGCGCCGACGTGGTGGCCGGCGGCTGCTACATCGAACCGACCGTCTTCGACGAGGTCGCCCCGGACAACGTGATCGCGCGCGAGGAGATCTTCGGCCCGGTGCTGTCGGTGATCGCCTTCGACGACGAGGCCGAGGCCGTGCGCCTGGCCAACGACACCGAGTACGGGCTGGCCGCGGGCGTGTGGACCCGCGACATCGGTCGCGCCCATCGCGTGGCCCGCGAGCTGCGCGCCGGCAGCGTCTGGGTGAACTACTGGGACGGCGGCGACATGACCGCGCCGTTCGGCGGCTACAAGCAGTCCGGCAACGGCCGCGACAAGTCGCTCCACGCCTTCGAGAAGTACACCGAAATGAAGGCGACCTGGATCAATCTGGCGACCTGACCGGGCGGGACCGCACCCCCCGCCCCGCGGCGATGGAGCGGCCGTGGCCGGCGGACCGGTGTGCTATCGTTTTGCGGTGTTCGTGCCACCCCCGGACTCCAGGACGGCGCCCTCGCCGGCACTCTCGCGACTCCCGGGCGCATGGACGGCAGGCATCCCGTCGGCGTCGCGGTCCGGAGTCCCATCCGCCTACCGGATCGACGGAACGGAGGTTGGAGCGGATGACAATCCTGATCGTTGACGACGACGAGTGCGTTCTCGCCGCGCTCAAGCTTTTCCTGGCCAGCGAAGACATGGCCTGCCTGCCCTGCAGGTCGCCCGCGGAGGCGCTCGACGCCGCGCGCCGCCAGGCGTTCCAGCTCGCCATGGTCGACCTCAACTACGTCCAGGACACCACGTCCGGCAAGGAAGGCCTCGCCCTGATCGCGAGCCTGCGCGAAGTGAACGAGGACCTGCCGATCATCGCCATGACCGGGTGGGGGACCGTCGGCCTCGCGGTCGAGGCGATGCGCCTGGGCGCCGCGGACTTCATCGAAAAGCCCTGGGACAACAACCGCCTGCTGACCACGCTGCGCACGCACCTGAAACTCGGCGCGGCGCAGGGCCGGGAGCGTCGGCTGCGCGCGGAGAACGCGCTGCTCCGGCAGCAGGGCGTCTCCGGCCGCATCGTCCACCGCTCGAAGGAAATGCAGCAACTGCTGGTGATGGCCGAGCGCGTGGCGCAGAGCGCGATCCCGGTGCTGATCACCGGCGAGAACGGCACCGGCAAAAGCCTGCTCGCCGACCACATCCATCGCCACTCGGCGCGCGCGAACGGCCCGTTCATCGCGGTCAACATGGGCTCGCTGTCCGACGCCACGTTCGAGAGCGAGATGTTCGGCCACACCAAGGGCGCCTACACCGACGCCAAGGTGGAGCGGGTGGGGCGGGTCGAACTCGCCGACCAGGGCACGCTGTTCCTCGATGAAATCGCCAACCTGCCGCTGGCCCAGCAGGCGAAGATCCTGCGCCTGCTCGAGGAGCGCAGCTACGAAAAGCTGGGCAGCTCCTACACCCGGCAGGCGGACATCCGCTTCGTGTCGGCGACCAACGCCGACCTGCACGCGCTCGTGGAGGAGCGCAGCTTCCGGCAGGACCTGCTGTACCGCCTCAACGGCGTGACCCTGCGGGTGCCGGCGCTGCGCGAGCGCCCGGCCGACATCATGCTGCTCGCGGAGGACTTCCTGCAGCGCGCCCGCGAACGGCTGAACTCGCCGGCGCGCGAGTTCTCCCCCGATGCGCGCGAGGCGCTGGAACGCCACGCCTGGCCCGGCAACGTGCGCGAACTGCAGCACGTCGTCGAGCGCGCCGCCCTGCTCGCGCAGCAGCCGCGGGTCACCGAGCGCGACCTGCAGTTGCAGGAGGGCCGCCCGGCGGCGACCGCGCCGGACGACCGGGCCGTCGAAGGGCTGACCCTGGAAGATGCGGAACTGTGGTTGATCCAGCGCGCGCTGTCCCGCCACAACGGCAATCCCGTCGCCGCCGCCCGGGCGCTGGGGATCAGTCGCTCCGCGCTGTACCGGCGTCTCGGGAAACGGAAAACCCCTTGATGCGGGGCGCGCGCTCGACGAGCGTCTGGCCGCGTCGCCGGCTGTCCGCGATGACGGCGCTCGTGCTGTGGATCCTCAGCGGCGCGCTGCCGTCGGTGCTGCTGTTCGTGGTCGCGGCGGCCCACGGCGCGCGCCTGTCGACGCCGCTGGTCGGCGCGCTCGCGGTGGCGTCGCTCACCTGGCTGGCGATCGTCGCGCTGCGGGTGCGCGCCAGCATCCAGCGCCACTCCCGCAGGCTGAACAACCTGGTCGAGGCCGCGCGCGCGCAGGACTACATGATCCGCGCGGCGGTCGGCCCGGAGACCGGCGAACTGGCCGAGCTCTACCGCCAGATCAACGCGCTGATCAACGACCTCGAGAGCGGGCGCCATGCCGAGCAGGAACTGCTGGCGATGCTGCGCAAGGTCGTCGGCCAGATCCGGGTCGCGATCGTGGTGTGCGATGCGCAGGACCGGCTGCGGATGGTCAATCCCGCCGCGGCCGCGCTGCTCGGCGTCGCGCCCGAAGCGCTGATCGGTGCGTCGTTCGCCGACACCCCGCTGGCCGAGCTGCCGCTGTCGGCCGAGCCGAAGATCATCGACCACGCCTTTTCGGGCGTCGAGAGCCGCTGGCAGGTCAGCCAGTTGTGGTACCGGCACCAGGGGCGTCCCAGCCGCATCGTCTTCATCGTCGACGTGCGCCAGGTGCTGGTGGACGAGGAAATCCTGATGTGGCAGCGGCTGATCCGGGTGATCGGCCACGAGGTCAACAATTCGCTGGCCCCGATCTCGTCGCTGTGCCAGACCCTGGAGACCCTGCTCGCCCGCGGCGACAGCGAGGCCCGCCAGGCGGCGATCCGCGAGGGCCTGCAGGTCATCGGGCAGCGCGCCCGGGGGCTGCAGGAGTTCATCTCGATGTATTCCCGCATCGCGCGCCTGCCCGACCCGGACAAGGTGCTGTTCCCGGTGCGGCACCTGGTCGACCGGGTGCGGGGCATGTTCCCGGAGGGGGCGCTGGCGCCCTCGGGCGACGTCCCGGACGTTCGCCTCTACGGCGATCCGATCCATCTCGAGCAAGCCCTGATCAACCTCATCAAGAACGCGCTGGAGGCCAACACCGGCAGCGACGAAGCCGTCGTTTTCCTCGTGCGCGTGCGCGACGCGAACTGCGAGTTCGAGATCGCCGACGCCGGGCCGGGCATCGCCAATCCCGGCAACCTGTTCGTGCCTTTCTATACGACCAAGACCGAGGGCGCCGGGATCGGCCTGGTGCTCAGCCGCAACATCGTCGCCAAGCACCACGGCCAGCTCACCCTGGAAAACCGCGGCGGGCGGAGCGGGGCGGTGGCCAGGATGACGCTGCCGTTGCCGCCGCAGGAGGCGTGACCGCGGCGGCGCTTGCGGCACGCGCGGCTTGCACGCACACTCGCCGCTCGCCGTCGCCGCCCGATTCGCGGCACGGCCCCCAACCGGACGGGAACTGGACTGCAACATGACGGAAGCATTGGTCGTCACCGGCATCGGCGTCGTGTCCGCGATCGGCCAGGGCAAGCGCGCCTTCGGCGAAGCCCTGCTGCGCGGAGACGGCGCGTTCGACATCATGCAGCGCCCCGGCCGGCAGCGCGATTCGGCCTTCATCGGCGCGGAAATGGGGGAACTGGCCCTGCCCGATGCGATCCCGCGGCAGTTGCTGCGGACCGCGTCGCTCTCGACGCTCGCCGCGCTCGCGGTCCTCCACGAGGCCTGGGACGAATCGGGCCTGGCCGACCTGGCGGCGGACCGCATCGGCCTCGTCGTCGGCGGCTCCAACCTGCAGCAGCGCGAGCTGGTGCTGACCCAGGACGCCTACCGCGACCGGGCGGCCTTCCTGCGGCCGAGCTACGGCATGACCTTCATGGACACCGACCTGTGCGGCCTGTGCACGTCGCAGTTCGGCATCCGCGGCATGGCCATGACGGTCGGCGCGGCGTCCGCCAGCGGCCAGATGGCGATCGTCCAGGCCGCGCAGGCGGTCCGCAGCGGGCAGGTCGACGCCTGCATCGCGCTCGGCGGACTGATGGACCTGTCCTACTGGGAATGCCGCGGGTTCCATGCGATCGGCGCGATGGGCGGCCGTCGTTTCGCCGACCGGCCGGGCGAGGCCTGCCGACCGTTCGATCGCGAACACGAAGGCTTCATCTACGGCGAATGTTCCGCGGCGCTGGTGATCGAATCCGAAACCCGCGCGCGCAGCCGCGGCGTCGCGCCGTACGCGACCCTCGCCGGCTGGGGCGTGGCGATGGACGCCAACCGCAATCCCGACCCGTCGCTGGAAGGCGAGAAGCGCGCCATCGCCGAAGCGCTCGGCCGGGCGGCATGGGAGGCGTCCGTCGTCGACTACGTCAATCCGCACGGCACCGGCTCGGTCGTCGGCGACGAGACCGAACTGGCGGCCCTGCGCGAGAGCGGACTGGCGGGCGCCTGGCTGAACGCGACCAAGGCCCTCGTCGGCCACGGCCTGACCGCCGCGGGCGCGGTCGAAGTCGCCGCCACCCTGCTGCAGATGCGGGCCGGCGCGCTGCATCCGACGCGCAACCTCGACGACCCGATCGATCCGGGCATGCGCTGGACCGGTCCCGCCGCCGTGCCCCACCGGATCGAGAACGCGCTGACCCTGAGCATGGGTTTCGGCGGCATCAACACCGCGCTGTGCTGGCAGCGCCCGCGCTGAGGCGCGCTTTCCCCCACAAGGACCCGATCCCCCGATGAGCGCGAATCCCACCGGCATCGTCTTCCCCGCGTTCGGCACGATCAAGGCGCGGATGGAGGACACGGTCTGTTACCTGCAGTTCGATCGTCCCGCCGCGAAGAACGCCATCAATGCGCAACTGATCGCCGAATGCAGCCAGGCGCTGGCGATCTGCGAAGAACGCGCGACCATCGTCGTGCTCAGCGGCCTGCCGGACTTCTTCTGCTTCGGCGCCGACTTCGGCGAACTTTCGCGCGGCGCGGATCCCGCGTACGCGGCGTACGACGGCCCGGGTCCCATGTACGACCTGTGGACGAAACTCGCGACCGGCCCGTTCGTGTCGATCGCGCTGGTCCGCGGCAAGGCGAACGCCGGCGGGATGGGCTTCGTCGCCGCCTGCGATCTCGTGCTCGCCGACGAGACCGCGCAGTTCAGCCTGTCGGAACTGTTGTTCGGCCTGTACCCGGCGTGCGTGCTGCCGTTCCTGATCCGCCGCGTCGGCCTGCAGAAGGCGCATGCGCTGACCCTGTCCACCCAGGCGATCCCGGCCAGGGTCGCGGCCGAGTGGGGGCTGGTCGACGGATTCGAAGCGCAGGCGGAGCCGCTGCTCCGCCGCCACGTGATGCGCCTGCGGCGGCTGTCGAAGGTCGCGCTGGGGCGCTACAAGGCGTACGTCTCGAGATTCGGGCCGACCCTGGCCGAATGCCGCGACGCCGCGATCGCCGGGAACCTCGAAGTGTTCACCGACCCCGGCAACCTGCGCGCGATCAAGCGCTACGTGGAGGCGGGGCTGTTCCCCTGGGAGCAGTGAACGTCGCGCTCCCGGGCGCGACGTCGCGATGCGCGCGACTTGCGTGGGCGCTGCTTCGGTGCGTCCGGCTTCAGTGTGCGGTTTCGTAGCGGATCGGCAGCACCTTCAGCCCGCCCACGAACACCGCCCGGCTGTGCTCGGCGGTGCCGGCGAGTTCCAGCGAGGACACCCGCGCGAACAGTTCCTCGAAGAACACGCGCATTTCGAGCCTGGCCATGTGCTGGCCCAGGCACATGTGGCCGCCGAAGCCGAACGACAGTTGCTTGTTCGGCGTGCGGTCCACGCGGAACGCGTTCGGGTCCTCGAAGACCTCCTCGTCGCGGTCGCCGGAGAGGTAGCACAGCATCAGCCAGTCGCCCGCCTTGATCCGCTGCCCGCGCAGTTCGTAGTCGGTCGCCGCGGTCCGCATGAAGTGGCGGACCGGGGTGGACCAGCGCAGGGATTCCTCGACCAGGCCGGAGATCAGTGCGCGATCGGCCTTGACCTTGCGGAACTCTTCCGGATGTTCGCACAGGGCCAGCATCGCGCCGGCGATCGACGAACTGACGGTATCGTGTCCCGCGGTCGCCACGAGCGAGTAGTAGGACATCGCCTCGAAATTGCCGATCGGCTCGCCCTCGATCATGCCGTTCGCGATCACCGTGGCGATGTCGTCCCGCGGGTTGGCGCGACGGTCGCGGGTGATGCCGTCGAAATACTGGAAGAACGTGTCGATCGCGCCGTTGAGGTTGAGCAGCGCCTGTTCCGCCGTCTGCTTGGCGGCGCCGGTCCGGTTCATGTCGGCGTCGAGGTTGCCGAAGATCTCCTGGGTGAGCTTGAGCATCAGCGGCTCGTCCTCGATCGGCACGCCGAGGATCTGCATGATCACCCGCAGCGGATAGCGCACCGCCACCTGCTTGACGAAATCGCATTCCGGACCGGCCGCCAGCATCTCGTCGATGAATTCGCGCGCGATCGCCCGGATCGTCTCCTCGCGGCGCGCCAGGTTCGACGCCATGAACCACTGGCTGGTCAGCGCCCGGTACTTGCGGTGGTCGGGGTCGTCCATGTGGGCGAGGGTGCGCGCCAGGTGCGGGCTGCCGTCGCGCAGGTAGCGGACCAGCGCGTCGGTGTAGCGATCGGTGAGGATCGTGGCGCGGTCCGAGTTGCGGAAGACCTTGTTGTTCTTGCTGACCTCGAGGATGTCTGCGTGCTTGGTCACGACCCAGAAGGGGTCGAAGTAACGCGACTTGGAAACGCCCAGCGGCATGTGCTGCCTCAGCCACGCATAGACCTCGGTGAGGCGCGGGATGTCGGCGTAGGTGGCGGGATCGATCAGCGCTGCAGTCATCTCTTCCGGCAGGATCGGGGTCTGCGGGATCGTTTCGACCTGGGCTTCCACTTGCTTACTCCATGCCTTGTGCGCGCTGATGGCGGGGCGAGTATAGCCCCCGCCCGGGGCTTTGCAAGCAACGCTTTTTCGCCTTCCGGGCGCTTGCGATTCGCACTCGGATCGGCCTCGATTCGCATTCCCGCCGCCACCCGGCGCGCGGACCCATGACCGCCCTCGGAGGCGCCGTCCGCGGGCGCCGCCGGAGGGGGGCGGTCCGGTTGGACGGGGGCGCCGTCAAACGACTGACATCGATCCAATGGGATAATCCGGCCGCCCGCGGAAACTGTTGAACTCTGCTTGACATAAATGCGAAGTTGTTGTTAATTCTATAGGGGTATGTGGTGATCGCGCGAACACGGTCTTGGGGGATCCCGCGCGGACGACGTCGGATCAGGCGTCGGATTGGATGTGGCACTCGCAAATGAATATGCATAAGGGACGTACGTCGCAATGACCAACCGAGATTTGCTGCAGGAGCTCACGGAGTCGTATCTCAGCGGGGTGGTGCTGGATACCTTCGAGGAAGCCGATCCACCGCTGGACCCGGCCGAACACCCTTTCGACGCGTTCACTCCCTTCCGGGAGTACGGCATCGATTCGTTCCTCGTGCTCAAGATCCTGCGCAGGCTGGAAAACGATTTCGGAAGCCTGCCGAAGACGTTGCTGTTCGAGAATTTCAACATCAACGACCTGGCCAACTACTTCACCGACCATCACGCCCACACGCTGGGCACGATGTTCGCGGAGCAGTTGCAAACCAGTGATGCCGCGGCGACGACGTAAAAAGCAGCGTCAGACAAAAATCAGGAAGCGCCATGTCCATGCAAGAAAGAACTGCATGGACGTGCAAGCAATCATCGTTCGATCAGCGTCGAGCACGTCTATGGAAGAGGCAACCGCAGCTCCTCGTGTCGAAGGCCCGAACGACGCTCCAGCACCAAACGTGGCATCCGGCATCCACCCGTCACCGGTGTTGATGCTGCAAAAGGACTTGCTTGGACATCCGTTGATCGGGCCATGGGCGGAAGCGTTGTTCGACGCCCACAAGAACGAAGGCGCCGCTTCGCGCGGCATCGCTGAAATCGCACCCAATCTGTTCGTCGGCAGCGAACGGCGCGGTTACCTGCATTACAACCGTTACCGCAAGATCGTGCTGGTGTACGCGTACACCGGTCCGGACGAGTATTTCGACGCGGTCGCCGGCGAGCTTCTCGCGCACTGCGAGGCCAAGGGCTACCAGCTCCATTTCCTGTCGCACCTGCCGATCGCCTCGGTCGCCGGGGTGCCGTTCACGGCCACGCCGTTCGGCGTCGTCCAGCGCATCAACGACCTCCCGGGGTTTTCCCTGGAGGGCGGTCCGATGCATCGCCTGCGCAACCAGTTGTCGGCGTTCCGGAAAAGCGGCGCCTGCACGCTGGAAGAGTACGTCTGCGGGAGCGACAGCGCCGTCGCCCAGGACATCGCGCGCGTCATCGACGAGTGGTGCGCGGGCCGCACCAAGGTCAATCCGCTGGTCAGGACCGCACGCCAGGAAATCCTGGACGGCACGCTGCATCCCCGGCACCGGCTGTTCCTGACCCGCGTCGACGGCGTGCTCCAGAACGTGGTCCTGATCTCGCCGCTGCGCACGTCCGACAACGGCTACCTGATGGACCTGGAGTTCTACGGCCCGCACATGCCGCGGGGCGGACTCGAATTCGCGATCGTCGGCATCATCGAAAGACTGCGGGCGGAAGGACGGACCCTGCTCAGCCTCGGCGGCACCTACGGATGCCGCATCGAGCGCTCCCCGAACGCCGACCCCGGCATCGACAAGCTGCTCGACGACCTGCATGCCCAGGGCATCTTCAACGACCAGGGCAATTTCCAGTTCAAGAACAAGTTCCGGCCGCACGCGCAGACCATCTTCCTGTGCCGCAAGGCCGAGAGCGGCAGCGCGGACAGCGTCATCGACATCATCATGATGATCGCCGATCCTTCGCGGACGCAGACGGCGGATACCGAGAACCACACCGCCATCGAGGTCGCGCTCGCCATGCCCTGGGGGGATGCCGTGGTCCGCTCGCCTGTCGATGCAGTCGCCCTTCCCCCGGATGGCGGCGAAAAAAAAAAATGTCATTGACCGTTTGAATGAAGGGGCGCCCGATCCCGGGGCCGCCTCCGTCGGAAACCGCGTCGCGGCGCTCGCGGCGGCGCACTACAACCCGATGCGCCTGCCGGCGGACGCGATCGAATTCGACCTGAAGACCGACTCCTGGGCGCAACTGGCGCTGCCCGCGATCGACCGCAGGATGCGCGCGCTCCGGGACCGGATGCAGGAGCCGGTCGACGTCGATGCGTGCGTGCGCTCGGTGTTCCCCTTCGCGCATTTCGTGTTTACCGAGTCCGGCAGAACCGCCGAGCAGGCGCTGTACCGCGCCTGGGCCAGGAAGGGCATCGTCTGCCAGAACCTGATGTTCCCGACGAACATCGCCCACCAGATCGGCAACGACTTCAGGCCCAAGGAACTGCCCGCCCGCGCGTTCTTCGAATTCGCGGCCGATGTCCCGGGCAAGGCCGACATCGACCTGGCCGGGCTGCGCGAAGTGCTGGAAAAGTCGCCCACCCAGGTGGCGATGGTCTGCATCGAGCTCAGCGACAACGCCGCCGGCGGCCAGCCGGTGTCGGTGGAGCACCTGCGCGCGGTCCGGTCCCTGCTGGCGCCGCACGCGATTCCGCTGGTGCTCGACGCGACGCGGATCCTCGAGAACGCGCGCTTCGACGGCGCCCACTCCGACGCCGTCCGCATCGATGGCGCCGACGCCGCCGATGCGGCACGGCCCGGGTTGTTCGACGCGGTGCACGCCCTGCTGGCCTGCGCCGATACGGTGGTCGCGAGTCTTCCCAAGGACTTCTGCATCGACAAGGGCGGGCTGATCGCGACCAACGACAGCGCGCTCTACCGTGCCGCGCACGACGCCGCGGACAAGGCGGGAACCGCGCTCGACCCGCTGGACCGGCGGCTGATCGCGCTGTCGATGCGCGACCGCCGCTTCCTCGAGGCTTCGCTCGATGCACGCATGCAGGCCGCACAGCGCGTCTGGCGCGCGCTGGAAGCGCGCGGCGTCCCGGTCGTGGCGCCGGTCGGCGGCCACTGCGTACTCGTCGACGTTGGCCGCATGCCGGCGTTTTCGCGGCTGGAAACGCCGGTCGCCTCGTTCCTCGCCTGGCTGTACATGGAAACGGGCATCCGCGCCGCTGCGCACAACGCCGGCATGCGCCGACGCCCGGAGACTTCCGGGCTCGTGCGCATCGCGCTGCCCATGGGACTGGATGTCGCCCAGATCGACATCATCGTGGCAAGACTCGACGCGTCGTTCGCGCGATCGACCAACATTCCGGAGCTCGTGATGTCGAATCAACCCAGTGCCGCCTTCGGCGAAATGAACACCGAATACGCACTGAAAGCGGCGCCGGAAGACGCCGCGGGATCCATCGCCCATCCGTCCGACGGCGTGGCCGGGCAGGCGCACGCGCAGGCATGCGCGGACACGCCGGACACGTCTGATGCCCTGGACGCCTCGCCCGCGGTCGTCGAGGACGCCGGTGAACGCGCGTCCGATCCCGCGATCGCCGAGGCCCCGGTCGTCGTCGGCGGAATCGAAGCGCCGGCGCCCGCGGAACGCCGGGTGTTCGACATCGCCGTGGTCGGCATGGCGGGGCGCTATCCCAAGGCGCGCAACGTCGACGAGCTGTGGCAGAACCTGCGCTCGGGACGCGACTGCATCGAGGAACTGCCGCAGGCGCGCTACGAACAGCGCCTGCGCTACGGCCCCGCGGCGCGCTACCGCGGCGGCTTCATCGACGACGTGGACAAGTTCGATTCCCTGTTCTTCAACATCCCGCCGAAGGACGCCGAACGGCTCGATCCGCAGGAGCGGCTGTTCGTCGAAGTGGCTTGGGAAACGCTGGAGGACGCGGGCTACTACCCCGAGTCGATCGGTTCCACCGCCGCGGCGGACCGGGTCGGCGTTTACGTCGGCGCGGTCTGGGCGATGTACCAGACGCTCGGCGTCGAAGAGAAGCACTGCGGCGAATCCCAGGCGCCGAACTCCTTCCTCTGGAGCATCGCCAATCGCGTCTCGTACGCGATGAACCTGTCCGGTCCGAGCCTGACCGTGGACACGGCCTGCTCGTCGAGCCTCACCGCGCTCTATCTCGCCTGCGAGGCCATCTATGCCGGCGAATGCGGTTCGGCGATCGTCGGCGGCGTCAACCTCGATCTCCATCAGAGCAAGTGGGACATCAACTGGTCCGGCGGCGCGCTGTCGAAGGACGGCGTGTGCCGCAGCTTCGGCCACGGCGCGAACGGCTACGTGGCGGGCGAGGGCGTCGGCGCGGTCTACATCAAGCCGCTGGCCCGCGCCATCGAGGACGGCGACCGCATCTACGGCGTCATCAAGAGCGTCGTGGTCAACCACGGCGGCCGCACCAGCGGTTTCGTGGTCCCCAACCCCAAGGCGCAGACGAATCTCGTCCGCGAGGCGATCCAGCGCGCCTGCGTGCCCGCCGCGAGCATCGGCTACATCGAAGCGCACGGCACGGGCACGGAACTGGGCGATCCGCTCGAGGTTTCCGCGCTCGACAACGCGTTCCGGGACTCGGGGATCGAGCGGCGCGGCTGCGCGCTAGGCTCGCTGAAATCCAACATCGGCCATCTCGAGGCCGCGGCGGGCGTCGCGAGCCTGACCAAGATCCTGCTGCAGATGCGCCACGGACAGCTCGTGCCGTCGCTGCATTCGGCGGAGCTCAACGAACACATCGATTTCGACAAGTCGTTCTTCCAGGTCCAGCAGCGGCTCGAGCCCTGGCTCCCGAGGGAAATCGACGGCGTCCCGCAGCCCCTGCGCGCGGGCATCAGTTCGTTCGGCGCCGGCGGCTCGAACGCCCACGTCATCGTCGAAAGCTGGGTGTCGCCGCCGAAGGCGCAGGCGCCTTCGGCCACGGTCCACATCCTGCCGTTGTCGGCGCGGACCGAGACCCAACTGGCGGATGTCGCGCGCCGCCTGCTCGATTTCCTCTCCGGCGAGGCGACGCTGCCTCCGCTGGGCGACATCGCGTTCACCCTGCAGTCCGGCCGCAAGCCGTTCGACCATCGCGCCGCGGTCCTGGCGCGGAGTCCGCAGGAGGCGTGCGAACGGTTGACGGCCTTCCTTGCGGGGAAGCGCAACGAAGGGGTGTTTTCCGGCAACGTCAAGAATGCCGACCCGATCACCCGGCTGATGAGCCGGTCCGAGCGCGAAGAGGTCATCGGCCTGCTTTCGCGCCGGCGCGACCCGGCGAAGTTCGCGAAACTCTGGGTCGACGGCATGTTCTCCGAATGGCGCGGCACCCAGGGCGCCGCCGTCGGCGGGCGCGTGTCGCTGCCGACCTATCCGTTCGCGGACAAGCGCCACTGGGTGCCGGTTCCGGCCGCGAACCCCGCCGCCGCGCTGCCGATGCGCGCAGGGCTGCATCCGCTGCTCGACAGCAACGAATCCACGTTCGAGCGGCAGCTCTTCAGGAAATCGTTCAACGCGCGCGAATTCTTCATCTACGACCACCTGGTCATGGACGTGCCCACGCTGCCGGGCGTCGCCTACCTGGAACTGGCGCGCAAGGCCGGCGAACTCGCCGCCGACAGGCCCGTGCGCAAGCTGCACAACATCGTGTGGGTCAGTCCGATCGCGGTGAAGCAGGGCGAGCCCGCGGACGCCTGGATCGAGCTCAAGCCCGCCAGCGACGGCGTCCGTTTCGAGGTCTACGGCGAGATCGCGGGACAGAAGATCCTGCATTCCCAGGGCCGCATCAGTTACGGCGCGGAAGCGCCGGCCGACGAGCGGCTGGACCTGGCGGCGATCCAGGCGCGCTGCGAGAAGGCGATCGAAGGCCGCGACGCGTATCCGCTGTTCAAGTCCTTCGGACTGGACCTCGGGCCGAGCTTCCAGTCACTGCAGGAGGTGTACCGGGGCGAGGGAGAGACGCTCGGCCGTCTCAAGCTGCCGGAGTCGCGCCTCGCCGACCTGACCTCGATGCTGCTGCATCCCTCGCTGGTCGATGGATCGCTGCAGGCCGGCGTCGCCGCGCAACTGGGCGATTCCAGCGGCAACATGCTGGTCCCGTTCTCGATCGGCGAAGTGGAAGTGCTGCATCCGCTGCCCGCGGACTGCTGGAGCTACGTCACCGAGATGAAGAACGAGCGCGCGGAGCAGTCGCGCGTCTCGAGGAAGAACGTCACGATCCTGGACGCGACCGGCAAGGTCCTGGTCCGCATCAAGGAAGCGACCGGCGTGCCGATCGCCGAGGTCCACAAGCCTGCGGCGCCGGGCGACACCTCCGCGTTCGCCAAGCTGTTCTACGCGCCGGAATGGCGCAGCGCCCCGATCGAGCTTGCGCCGGCGGGCGGCGTCGACCGGGTCGTGTTCTTCGACGACGACGCCACGCTGCGCGACGCCTTCCGCGACGCGGCGGGCGCAGGTCGTCCCGATCAGCGCTTCGTCCTGGCGACGCCCGCGGACGCGTTCGCAGCGATCGCTCCAGACAGGATCGCGTTCGACCCCGCCCGACAGGCCGATTACGACCAGGTGATCGCGTCGACGGTGGTCGAAGGCGGCATCGACAAGCTCTGCATCGCCTGGCCGCTGCATGACGACGCCTTCGACGACGCCCGCCGCGACGCGCGCATCGAACGCAGCGCGCACGCGGCGCTGGCCATCTGCAGGGCGCTGACGAACGCCAAGCTCGACCGTCGCGTGCAACTGCTGTTCGCGTACCCGGTCGCCGATGCGACGGCGCCGGCCGAATACGAGGCGATCGCCGGCCTGTTCCGGGCGATGCACCTGGAATTCCCGAAGGTTCGCTGCCGCGCGGTCGGGATCGAGCGGTCGGATGCGGGCATCGGTCGCGTCGCGGCGCTGCTGCGGACCGAATTCGGCGACGATGCCGCGGACGCCGTTTCCGTGCGCCATCACGAAGGCGCGCGCGAAGTCCGCAGCCTCAAGGCATACCCGCTGCAACCGCATGCCGAGGCGGCGTCCGCCGAGCACCTGCCGCGCGAGGGCGGCGTGTACCTGATCACCGGCGGCGCCGGCGGCCTCGGCCTGATCTTCGCCGAATACCTGGCCACGCATTACCGCGCGCGGCTGGTGCTGACCGGCCGTTCTGCGCAAAACGAGGCGATCGCGGCCGCCTGCAAGCGCGTCCGCGCCTGCGGCGGCGAGGCCCTCTACGTGGCGGCCGACGTGTGCGACGCCGACAGCCTGCGCCAGGCGGTCGACCAGGCGCATGCGCACTTCGGCGGGATCAACGGCGTCATCCACAGCGCCGGCGTGCTGCGCGATTCGTTCATCCGCAACAAGACCCGCGAGGATTTCGACGCGGTGCTCGCGCCGAAGATCCGCGGCACCCACAATCTCGATGCGGCGACCGTCGACGATCCGCTCGATTTCTTCGTGCTGTTCTCCTCGATGGCGGCGGTCGCCGGCAACGCGGGGCAGGCGGACTACGGCTACGCGAACCATTACATGGACAGCTTCGCGTTCGCGCGCGAACGCCTGCGCGCAGCCGGCAGCCGCCGCGGCAAGACGCTGAGCCTCAACTGGTCGCTCTGGGCCGACGGCGGGATGCGCGTCGACGAGCAGACCGAGCAGATGTTCACCAAGACGCTCGGCCTGAAGCTGCTGGCGACCGACACCGGCACCGCGGCGATGATCGACGCGCTCGCGTCCGATGCGACGCAGCTCGCCGTGCTCGAGGGCGTCCAGGAGAAGATCGAGACCGCGTGGGGACTGCGCAAGAAGCCGGCGGCGCCGTCGCCAGCGGCCTCGGATGCTTCCGTCGCGACCGGCGCGGCTTCGCCCGCGGGCGGCCACGCGGCGAGCGTGCAGGCGGAACTGACCCGCATCGCCATGGAATTCCTGAAGCTCGACGAGGCGGACATCTCGCCCGACAGCGTGCTGCTGGACCTCGGCTTCGACTCGATCGGCCTGACGACCTACGCCAACGAGATCAACAGCGTCTACGGCGTCGACGTGACTCCGGTGCTGTTCTTCGACTATCCCTCGATCCAGGAGGTCGCGAAGTATCTCGCGGCCGAGCGCAGCGAGGAGGTGGCGCGGGTCCACGGCGGCAAGACGGCCGCGGCGTCCCCGGCGGCGGCCGGGTCGGCCGCGGTGTCGGCGGCGCCCCGGGCGGACGACGCCGGGATCCGCTTCGGCAAGGGATGGGATCCGCTCGCGATCGAAGCGCCCCGCGCGCAGCCGTCGGCGGAATTCCGCCCAGTGAACCGCTTCGTGGACATGCCGATCGCCATCGTCGGCATGAGCGGGACGATGCCGCAGTCGGACGACCTGGACGAGTTCTGGGAACACCTGCGCAACGGCGACGACCTGATTTCCGTGATTCCCCGCGATCGCTGGAACTGGGAGGAGTTCTACGGCGATCCCTTCAAGGAGGCCAACAAGTCGAACTCCAAGTGGGGCGGCTTCATGAAGGAGGTCGACAAGTTCGACGCGCTGTTCTTCGGCATCTCCCGGCGCGAAGCGCAGATGATGGATCCGCAGCAGCGGATCTTCCTGGAGACCGTGTGGAAGGCGATCGAGGACAGCGGCCACCGGGTGTCCGACTTCTCGGGGACCAGGACCGGCCTGTTCGTCGGCGCGGCGACGAACGACTACGTCGACCTGATGAACCGGCTGGACATCGACCTGGACGGCTATTCGGCCTCCGGCAATTCGCATTCGGTGCTCGCGAACCGCATCTCGTTCCTGCTCAACCTGCGCGGACCCAGCGCGCCGATCGACACCGCCTGCTCCAGCTCCCTGGTCGCCCTGCATCGTGCGATCGAGTCGATCCACACCGGCAGTTGCGAGATGGCGATCGTCGGCGGCGTGCAGGTCATGCTCAGCCCGGCCGCCTACATTTCGTTCGGCATGGCGGGCATGCTCAGCAACGACGGCAAGTGCAAGTCGTTCGACAAGCGCGCGGACGGCTACGTCCGCGGCGAGGGCTCCGGCGCCATCGTGCTCAAGCCGCTGCACAAGGCCGAGGCCGACGGCGACCACATCTACGCGGTGATCCGCGCGACCGCGGAGAACCACGGCGGCAAGGTCACCACCCTGACCGCGCCGAACTCCGCGGCCCAGGCCGAGTTGCTGATCGAGGCCTACGAAAAGGCCCATGTCGATCCCGCGCGCGTCGGCTACATCGAATGCCACGGCACCGGCACCAGCCTCGGCGATCCCATCGAGATCCAGGCGCTGACCAAGGCGTTCGGCGAGCTCTACAAGCGCCAGGGCAAGCCGGCGGACGGCACCGCGCACTGCGGCCTGAGCTCCGCGAAGACCAACATCGGCCACCTCGAAACCGCCGCCGGCATCGCCGGCATCCTCCGCGTGCTGCTCGCGATCAAGCATCGGCAGATCCCGGCGAACGTGCATTTCGAGGAGCTCAATCCCTACATCAAGCTCTCCGGCACGCCGTTCTACATCGTCGACAAGACCCGGGACTGGGCCGCTCCGGTCTCGGCCGAGGGGCGCGCGACGCCGCGCCTGGCCGGCGTCAGTTCGTTCGGTTTCGGCGGCGCCAACGCGCACGTGGTGCTCGAGGAATACGTCCCGCAGCCGCGTTCGCCCGCTGCCGACGCCCACGGCGAACCGCAACTGATCGTGCTTTCGGCGAAAACGCCGGACCGGTTGCAGGAATACGCCGCTTCCATGGCTGCGGCGCTGGAGAAGCAGGGCCTCGATTTCGAAGACTTCGCGTACACCCTGCAGGTCGGCCGCGACGAAATGGCGGAGCGGCTCGCCTTCGTCGCCCGCAGTCCCGCCGAGGCCGCGCAGAAATTCGCACGCTACCTGCGTGGAGAGGTCGGCAGCGACATCTTCACGGGAAGCGTGCGCGCATCGAAGAAGGGCGCAACACCGTCCGTCCACGCCGGCGCATCGTCCGCGCCGGCGGAGGAGGGCGGGCTCGAGGCGCTGGCTGTCCGCTGGACGCAGGGCGGCGAAATCGACTGGTCGGGATTGCCGCGCCGTCGCGCTCCGAAGCGCCTGTCCCTGCCGACCTATCCCTTCGCACGGGAGCGCTGCTGGATTCCGGAGGCCGAGAGTGCGACGGCAAAGAAGAAGCCGGTCAGTGCGAGCGCGCCTGCCGAAACCCGGCATCGGGCCGTCCTCGAGACGCCCGCGGCCGCGCCGTCCGGAATCGGCGCGATCTTCGCCGAAGCGGAGTGGCATCGCGTGTCCGGACGACCGGAAGACCCGGCCCCGCGGACATGGTCTCGCAGGCTGCTGATCAGCGCGCTGGACGGGATCCCGGTGGCGGACCTGGCCGCGACCATGCCGGAATGTGCCGTGGATGCGCTGCCCGAGGCCGATGGTCTCGACCATGCGTCGTGGTATGCGCGCAGCGCCGCGCTCTGCTTCGAGCGCGTCAAATCCACGCTCCGGGACAACCCGACGGGTGACGTGCTGGTGCAGATCGCGATCCCGCAGGGTGGCAAGCGGGAAGCGCTCGCCGGCATTTCCGGCATGCTGAAGACGGCGCGCCTGGAGCATTCACGGTTCAGCGGCCAGGTGATCCTGTGTCCGGCGGACACGACCGCGAAGATGCTGGCATCGTTCGCGACCGCCGCCGTGTCCTGCCTGCCGGAAACCGCCCTCCGTTTCGATGCCGACGGGTCGCTCTGGCGGAAGCGCTGGCGCCGTCGTCCGGATGTCGGTTCGGGCAAGTCGGTTTTCAACGAGCATGGCGTCTATCTGATCACGGGTGGCCTGGGCGGCCTCGGCCTGCTCTTCGCCGACGAGGTCCTCGGCAAGACGCGACATGCCCGGGTGGTGCTGACGGGCCGTGGCGATCCCGCCTCGCTGCGAAGCGATGGATTCGATCGGCTGCGTGCGCAGCATGGCGTGCGTGTCGAATACCGACGTGTCGACCTGGGATCGCGCGACGACGTTTCGGCGCTCGTCAGCGATCTGGTTGTCCACGGCGGAGGATTGCACGGCATCCTGCACTGCGCGGGCGGGAGCGCCGATGGACTGATGACCGGAAAGGATCCGGAACAGTTCGCGCAGGTGCTCGAACCCAAGGTTGCCGGCACGTTCCACCTCGACGAGGCCACCAAGGACGTCGAGCTGGACTTCTTCGCGCTGTTCTCTTCGGTCAGCGCCGCCTTCGGCAACCCGGGGCAGTCGGATTATGCGACCGCGAACGCCTATCTGGACGAATACGCTCGCCACCGGAACGACCTCGTCGCCCGCGGCCTGAGGCGCGGCAGGACCGTCTCGATCGCCTGGCCGTTGTGGGCGAGCGGCGGCATGCAGCCGCCCGACGCGGTCGTGCGGCATCTGGAACGGACTGCCGGCATGCTGCCGCTGCCGACGGAGGAAGGCCTCGCCGCGTTCAAGCGCTGCCTCGAATCCGGCATGGTCAATGCGATGGTGCTGTACGGCACGGTCGACAGGCTCGATGCATCGCTGGGGCAAGACGCAATGGAACGCGCATCCGCATTGCCGGCGGCCGGCGCCGGCCGTCCGTCCCGTCCGCAGGGATCCCTGCTGGACAAGCAGGTGCGCAGCGAGGTCCTCGGCATCCTTTCCGAAGTGCTTCTGCTGCCCGAAGAGCGCATCCAGCCCGACGCGCTGCTGAATGAATACGGCCTCGATTCGATCGGCGTGGCCAATTTCGTCCGCATCGTCAACGAGCGTTATTCGCTCGACCTCGCGCCCGCGCTGCTGTTCGAGTACCCGACCTACGAGGCGTTCTGCGGACATCTGCTGGACGCCCATCGCGAGCGTCTCGCCGACCATCATGGGAAGGGATCGGAAACGATGGCCGACGCGGAGATCGCGAATCCCGCGATCGCGACCGACGATGCCGGAATCTCGCCTGCCGCCGCCGTCGTCGACGTGCGCGCGACCGGCGACATCGACGTGGCGATCGTCGGCATCAGCGCGACGATGCCCGGCGCGGATTCGGCCGCGGCGTTCTGGCGCAACCTGATCGCCGGCGTCGACCCGATCACCGAGGTGCCGGCCGAGCGCTGGGACTGGCGCGGAAGCGGCGAGGGCGCGGCGCCGCCGCGCGGCGTCCGCTGGGGCGGATTCGTGGCGGACGTCGACAAGTTCGATGCGGGCTTCTTCGAGATCGCACCGGGCGAAGCGGCGCTGATGGACCCGCAGCAGCGGCTGTTCCTGCAGTCGGCATGGAACGCGATCGAAGATGCGGGACATCGGGCCGCCGACCTGGCGGGGACCCGCACCGGCGTCTTCGTCGGCCTCAGCGGTTTCGACTATTCCGAGGTCATCCGCGCGTCCGGCATCGGCAGCGTCGCGCAGTCCGCGACCGGCATGGCGCACTGCCTGCTGCCGAACCGCCTGTCCTACCTGCTCGACCTCCGCGGGCCGAGCGAAGCGATCGACACCGCATGCTCGAGTTCCCTCGTCGCGGTCCATCGCGCGGTCGAGGCGATCGCGGGCGGCGATTGCGAGATGGCCATCGCCGGCGGCGTGAACCTCATGCTCGCGCCTTCGCTGCAATCGGCGCTCGGCCATGCCGGCATGCTTGCCGGCGATGGCCGATGCAAGACGTTCGACCGCAACGCCGACGGCTACGTGCGCAGCGAGGGCTGCGCCGCGGTGCTGCTGAAGCGACTGGATCGTGCGGTGGCGGACGGCGACGAGATCTATGGCGTCGTCAAGGGAAGCGCGGTCAATCACGGTGGCCGGGCCATGGGATTGACTGCGCCCAATCCGAACGCGCAGGCGGAAGTCGTGGCCGAAGCCTACCGCCGCGCCGGCGTGGATGTCGCCCACGTGGGCCTGGTCGAAACCCACGGCACCGGCACGCCGATGGGCGATGCGGTCGAACTCAACGGTCTCAGGAAGGCCTTCGGCGAGCTCGCTTCGCGCACGGGCGGCGACGCTGGATTGGCGGCTTCGCGGGAGTGCATGGTGTCTTCGGTCAAGACCAGCATCGGCCATCTCGAAGCCGCTTCGGGCATCGCGTCGCTGATCAAGGTCCTGCTGTCCATGCGCCACCGGACGATTCCTGGCCTGCTGCATTTCACCGAGCTCAGCCCGCAGATCCGGCTGGACGGCACTCGTTTCCGGATCGCGCGCGAGACCCGCGCATGGCAGGCCTTCGAAGGCCCGGCCGGCGAGCGCCTGCCGCTCACGGCGGGCGTCAGCTCGTTCGGATTCGGCGGCGTCAATGCCCATGTCGTCGTGCAGGAGCATGCGCCAGCCCAGCCCCCGACCGGCGCGACGGCGGACCGCGGACTGTCGCGGCTGATCGTGCTTTCGGCGAAGACCCGCGAGCAACTGCACCAGCGCGCGGCCGCACTGGCCGAATACCTCGATGCCGACGCGGCCGCCGAGGGCGTCGATCTGGCCCGGATCGCCTACACCCTGCAGACCGGACGCGACGGCATGGCCCACCGGCTGGGCCTCCGCGCGGCCTCGCTCGAGGAACTGTCGAAGGCGCTGCATGCCTTCGCCGCCGACGGTCGCGTGCCTGCCGGCGGCCATTGCGGCGAGCCCGAGCGCACGTCTGAAAGCATGTCCTCGATCGATCGCGATCCGCAGTTGAAGCGCATGATCGTCGACAAGTGGATCGAGAACGGCGATCACGGCGCGATCCTCGAGCTGTGGAGTCGAGGCGTCGACATCGACTGGAACGCGCTCTACGGCGATCGCAGGCCGCGCCGCGTGCATCTGCCGGGATACCCGTTCGCGCGTTCGCGCCACTGGGTCGACACCTTCCATGCGTCCACCGCGGGCGTCGCCCCGCAGGAACCGCATGCGCCGGGCCCGATCGAAGCGTCGTCCGCAGCACAGCGCCCGGCCACGCCGACCGTGCAGGCACCGGCAACCACGCCCAAGGCGCTGGCGGTCCGGTTCATCCGGCGCGCCCTGTCGCAGCAACTGCAGGTTCCGCCGGAGTCGCTGCCGCTGGATCGCACCCTGCTGGAGATGGGGGTCGTGTCTTCGGGCATCGCGTCGCTGGTGCGGCAGGTCAACACGACGCTCGACCTCGACCTGGTGCCCAGCCTGATGTTCGAGCATCCGACGATCGACGGCTTCGCGACTTACCTTTCCGGGATCGCTGCGGATGCGCTGCTGCGCCACGCCGTGCCGGACGAGGCGGCGCAGCCCGCGGCGGTCGTCGCCGAGGCGACACGGCAGGACGTGGACGACCAGGACGTCCGCCATGTCCTTCAGGACCGGGACCTGATCGACAAGGTGCTGTGGAAGCAGGATGCGAGCGATGAAGACTATGAACGCGTGACGTTCTGACCCTCGTCGGCGCGCTGCGCCGACGGAGTGGGGCCTGCCGTGGGCAGGTGGCGACGAGCGAATCGGCAACGAGAATGGGCGCGCTGGCCGCGCCGCGATGAAAGGACGAGGTAAGGCGATGCGGGACCCCATCCAGTGCTGCTCCGATTACTTCACGGCGGCCATTCTCGACGCATGCCATCGTCTCGAGCTGGCGGCGTCTTCGCGCCCGGTGCGGCGTGCGGGATCAGCGCCCGCGCGCGCTCGCGCGGGCGTGGCGTCGACGCTGCCCGAGCTGTTGCGCGCGCTCGCGCCGAAGGCGGTCGACGCCGAACGCGCAACGCAGCCGAAGCTTCCGGTCCTCCCCGCATGTTTCGACGCCCGCGTGCTTTACGGCGCCGAACCCGATGCGTTCCACTCGGCCGGTCGTCCGGCGGAAGCCTTGTCGCGTGCGGTGGAGCAGTTGTTCTTCCGTCGTCGCGGCAGTTCGGCGACGGCGCTCGCCATCGCGCAGGGCGCCACGCTGGTCATGGTCGCGGCCGTGCTGGGCGGCGGCGCGGGCGCGCATGGCGAAGAAGCGCTCCGCGGGATCGAGCCGGGCCTGCGGATCACGCTCAGGAAGCTGCTGGTCAAGCTCGGATGGTCCACCGAAGCGGGGGCGTTCACCGAGGCCGGCCACGCCTTCCTGGAGGCCGAGGCCGTGCGCGAAGCCGTGCGCTGTCGCCCGGTCCTCGCCTCGCTCGCCGCGCATCCGGACCTGCGTCCCCGCGTGCCGGCGCCCGACGCGCCGCGCACCTCGGGCGGCGCGTTCGATCGTTTCCTGGTGCGGTACCCCGCCAGCATCGAAGACCTGCGCGGAATCGTCGCCTCCTGGTCCGGCCCGACCGAGGCGGCGTCGCCCGCGTTCGTCCTGTTCGATGCGGCCGCGGATTCGATCGCGCGTCGCGCACTGGACGCGCTGGCGATCGAACTGCGCGGCGATGCCGCTGCCGAATCCGGGATCGCCCGCTTCGCCTCCACGCAGCCGCCGGAGCGCTCGCTCTTCGAGACCAGGGGCGGCGAGGCCCGTCGCGCCGTGGTCATTGCAGGCGATCGGCCCGCCACCGCCATCGGCGCGGTCGCTCCGGACGCCGATCTGCACGTGCTGGCCGCCGAACAGCCGCCGTGTCTCGATGAACGCGGCCGCATCGTCGATTCCGTGTCACTGCTGACGGCGTGGCAGGAGGACCTGCGCGCGTGGGCGGCCATCGAGGCCTGCCCGGTCCGGCTGTGGCTGCAGGCGCACGCCGATCGCGCGCCGGCGACCCAGGAATGGGTCCGGGACGCGGGATCGCGTGCGCTCGACGCTCTGGCCGGCGCAGGTTTCATCACCGCCGAAGCGCTGCACTGCCTCGCGGCCCGGGTCGGGTTGTTCGATGCGGTGCGGGCGAAGCGCTATCCGCTCGATCCGGCGGTCTGCGACGTCAGCCTGCATGCGTTCGTCGTTCGCGACTACACGATCCGCCATGCGCGTCCCGGCGACCTCGACCGGCTGTGCGAACTCGAGTCGCTGTGCTGGCGCCATACGCGCAGCCCGGCGGACACGATCCGCGCCCGGATCGAACGCCATCCCGCGGGCCAGTTCGTGCTCGAGCGCGACGGTCGCGTCCAGGGCGTCGTCTACAGCCAGCGCATCGATTCGGCGGATGCCCTCCACGGACGCACGGCGGCCGATGTGCATCTGCTGCACCGGGCCGATGGCCCGGTGGTGCAACTGCTCGCGGTGAACGTCGATCCCGACGTGCAGGACCAGCGCTACGGCGATGCGCTGCTCGAATTCATGCTGCAGCGTTGCAGTCTGACCACCGGGGTCCGGCAGGTCGTCGGCGTCACCCTCTGCAAGCGCTACGATGCGCGCCGCGGCGAATCCTTCGAGCGCTACATCCGCCGCGAGGGCGCGGACCGCGATCCGATCCTCACCTTCCATCATGCGCACGGCGCCGACATCGTCGGCCCAGTCCCCGGGTACCGTCCGGAAGACCTCGAGAACGCATGCAACGGCGTGCTGGTGTCCTACGACATCCTGCAGCGCGACGCACGGCTGTCGGCGCGCGAGCGCAACGACACGGCGACGACCGCCGCGCGTCCGCGCGGGATGGACGTCGATGCCCTGCTGGCGTTCATCGACATGGAAGCCACGCGCCTGCTCGAAGGCGACGCGGGCGGATACGGGCGCGATCGTCCGTTCATGGAAGCCGGGCTCGACTCCGCCGGGCTGCTGAAGCTCCAGGAAAGCATCGAGCTGCGGCTCGGCCTGCGCCTGCCGACGTCCTTCTTCTTCGAGTTCAACACGCCGAAGAAAGCCGCGGCCGCGCTTGCGGCCTCCGCGGATGCCGGGTCGACCGACATCGACGGCATGGACGCGGGCGCCGTGGACGCACATGCCGCGACATTCGCGCACGAGGCGGCGTCCGTCGCGCTCCCGGCCCCGGCTGCGGAGGACATCGGCATCTCGGACAACGACATCGCGATCGTCGGCATGGCCTGCCGCCTGCCCGGCGGGATCGAATCCCCCGAGGCGCTGTGGAAGCGCCTGGCCGATGGCGAGACGTGCATCGACCGCTATCCCTCGAGCCGCGGCGCCTGGGCGGATCCCGCGCGCTGGCCTGCGATCGATCGCGGCGGTTTCGTCCGCGACATCGAAATGTTCGATGCGGGCTTCTTCAGGATTTCGCCGGCGGAAGCCCAGCTCATGGACCCGCAGCAGCGGATGATGCTGGAGACCGCCTGGGCCTGCCTGGAGGACGCCAACCTGCGTCCGGTCGACCTCGCCGGCTCCACCACCGGTGTGTTCGTCGGCGCCAGCAACAGCGACTACAGCCGTCTGCTGCAGGACGCCGGCATCGAAGTCGAAGCGCACCTCGGCGTGGCCAGCGCGCTCTCGGTCATCGCCAACCGCATTTCCTACTTCTTCGATTTCAACGGCCCCAGCCTGGTGGTCGATACCGCGTGTTCGTCTTCGCTGGTGGCGCTGCATACCGCGATCCAGTCGATGCGGCGCGGCGAGTGCGAGTCCGCCCTGGTCGGTGGCGTCAATGCGATCTGCCATCCCGATCTGTCGATCGCCTACCACAAGGCGGGCATGCTCGCGCCCGACGGCCTGTGCAAGGTCTTCGACGCCCGCGCCGACGGCTACGTCCGTTCGGAGGGCGCGGTGATGTTCGCGATCGAGCCCGTGCACCGCGCGCGCGCCAGCGGCCGCACGATCCATGCGGTGATCCGCGGGTCGGCCGTGAACCACGGCGGACTCGCTTCGGGACTGACCGTTCCCAATCCCGCACAGCAGCGCCAGTTGCTGCTCGCGGCCTGGAAGGACGCCGGTCTCGCGAACGGCGAACTGGATTACCTCGAAGCGCACGGCACCGGGACTTCGCTCGGCGACCCGATCGAAGTGCAGGGCATCGTTTCCGCGTTCGCGCAGGCGGCCGGCGACGGCTCGGTGCGCGACTGCAGCCTCGGCTCGATCAAGAGCAACCTCGGCCACCTGGAATCCGCCGCCGGCCTGGCGGGGCTGCTGAAGGTCGTGCTGTCGATGCGCAACGGGCTGTTGCCGCCGACGGTCAATTTTTCGGCGCTGAACCCCAAGATCGCGCTCGCCCCCGGGATCCGCGTGCTCGACCGCGCCCGGCGCATGGCGCATGCCGGCTGGATCGCCGGCGTCAGCAGCTTCGGTTCCGGCGGCGCGAATGCGCACGTCGTCGTCCAGGCCTGGCCGCGGCGGGATGCGCCTGCGCGCGCGTCCGGCCCGCACCTGTTCGTCCTGTCCGCCGCGACCCCCGAAGCCCTGCGCGACTACGCCCGCAAGACGCTGGCATGGCTGGAAACCGACGCCGGCGAGACCGACTTCGGCGACGCCATCCACGCCTGGCAGGTCGGCCGTACCCCGATGAAGGCACGCCTGGCCATGGCGGTCGCCGATGCCGCGGAACTCCGATCCGGCCTGATCCGCTGGCTCGACGGCGGATCATTGCAGGACCGCACGTGGACCGGCGTCTCCGGGACGTCCGCGACCGCGACGATGCGGCTGTGGCAGACGCGTGCGGCCCGCGACCTGCTCGCCCGGGCGTTCGCCGAGGGCGACCTCGAACAGCTCGGCCTGCTCTGGACCGCGGGAGTCGATCTCGACTGGGCGGCGCTGCGCGGCCAGCGGCCGCTGCGGGCGCGCCTGCCGACCTACCCGTTCTCGCGCGAGCGGTACTGGGTGCCGGCGGCGCAGGGCGCGGACCGGGCGTCCGCGGGCGCGATGCGCCGGCAATTGCATCCGCTGCTGCACGAAAACGTGTCCGACCTCGGCAGGCAGGCCTATCGCAGCGTGTTCTCCGGGGCGGAACCCTTCCTCGCCGACCACCGGGTCCGGATCGGCGAAGCCCTGGAGCGGGTGCTGCCGGGCGTGGCCTACCTGGAGATGGCGCGCGCGGCGCTTTCGCTGGCGATGCCCGATGGACATCGCGACGGCGTGCTCGAACTGCGCGACTGCGTGTGGCTGCAGCCGATGGTGGTCCGGGGCGGGGAAGCGGCGACGATCGCGCTCGACGGCGCGCTCGACGGCGAGATCGGATACGAAGTGTGGACGGGGGCGGAAGGCCAGCGCCGGGTCCACAGCACGGGTCGCGCGGTGTATGCGACGGTCGAGCCGCCCGCGGCACGGTCGCTGTCGGCGCTGCGCGCACGGATGGCGCCTGTTGCGCTGTCGGGGGAATCGGCATACGCCCGTTTCGAGGCGATGGGCCTGTCCTACGGACCGGCCCATCGGGCGCTGCAGGAAGCGTGGCTGGGGAACGGCGAATTGCTGGCGCGGTTGACGCTGCCGGAGCCGGTGTCGGCAGAGGCCGGCGCGTACGAGCTCCATCCGAGCCTGCTCGATGGCGCGTTGCAGGCCGCGGTGGGATTGTTGTCGGATGAGGCGTCGGGTCGACTGCCGTTCGCGGTGGAGCGGGTGCGCGTGCACGGGCGCTGCGCCGGGCCCGTCTGGGCCTGGGTGCGTCGCGCGGGCGGCATCGCCGGGGCTGGCGACGGAGTGCTGCGCCACGACATCGAGCTGCTCGATGCGGACGGCCAACTGCTGGTGCGGCTGGAAGGCTTCGTTTCGCGCACGCTGGCCGGCGCGTCGGCGTCCGGCCTGCTGAGCGCGGTTCCGGCATGGCGCGCGATGGAGGAAGCCGGCGTCGCGGCGACGTGGTCGTCGCGCCGCGTGCTGCTGTGCGGGATGCCGTCGTCGGAGGACGCCGTCGCGCGCCTGCGGGCGACGGGCGTCTCCGTCGAGGTGGCGCCTGTATCGCCCGACGCCGATGCGGCCGCGCGATACGCGGCATACGCGCAGGCGTGCCTTGGTTGGCTGCAGGCGACGATGCGTTCGATGCCAGAAGGCCGGGTGCTGATGCAGGTGGTGGCCGGCCCCGGCGATGGCCTCTGCGCCGGACTGTCGGGAATGCTGAAGACAGCGATGCTGGAGCAGCCGCAGTTGCGCTGCCAGGTGTTGACGGATGCTCCGCCGGAATGGACGTCTGCTGCGGACTCGGCCGCGCGACATCCGGAACGGACGCTCTGGCGATCGACCGCGGATGGCCTCGAGGCCGAACACTGGGACGTGCTGCCGGCATGGTCCGGACAGCTCCCGCCAGCGTTCAAGGAACACGGGGTCTACCTGATCACCGGCGGCCTGGGCGGACTGGGGATGATCTTCGCCGAGGCGATCCTGACCGCCGCGCGCCACGCGCGCGTGGTGCTGTCCGGTCGCGGCGAACCGGCGGGCGAGCGTGCCGAGCGCCTGCAGGCGCTGCGCGCGCTGGGCGGCGACCGGGTGTCGTACCGCGCGGTGGATCTGGAGGACGCGGCGTCGGCGGCGTCGCTGGTGGCCTGGGTGCGCGACACGCACCGCGGCCTGGACGGTGTGCTGCACGCGGCGGGCATGGTGTCCGACGCGTTCCTGATGAAGAAGGATGCGGCGACGTTCGCGCAGGTGCTGGGGCCGAAGGTCTCGGGGACCGTGCATCTGGATGCGGCCCTGGGCGATGCCGACCTCGACTTCCTGGTGCTGTTCTCGTCGGTGGTCGGCGCGTTCGGCAACGTGGGCCAGGCGGACTACGCGGCGGCCAACGGGTTCATGGATCACTATGCGCTGTCGCGCAACGCCCGAGTCTCCCGCGGCGAGGCGCACGGGCGCACGGTCTCCGTGAACTGGCCGCTGTGGTCGGCGGGCGGGATGGGCCTGTCGCCCGACGTGGCGGAGGCATTCCGGCGGTCGTCCGGGATGGCGGGCCTGTCGACATCGCACGGCCTGGAGTCGCTGCAGCGGGCGCTGTCCTCGGGACATGCGCGCTGGACGGTGATGGAGGGCGATGCGGACAGGCTGCGCGGCATGCTGTCGCGTGGCCTGCCCGGCGGCGAAACGGCCGTCCCGGCGCCGTCGGAAGCACCGTTGGAAGCACCGTCGGAGGCACTGTCCGAGCCGCTGCCGATGCCGCCCGAGGCCGTGGCGGACGATGACGCGCTGCGCGAGCGCCTGCGCGACTGGCTGCGCCGGCGTTTCGGCGCGGTGCTGAAGCTGTCGTCGCAGCGGATCGACGTGCGTGCGTCGCTGGAGCAGTACGGGATCGACTCGATCCTGGCGATGCGGCTGACCGAAGAACTGGAGAAGAGCTTCGGCGCGCTGTCGAAGACGCTGCTGTTCGAGCACCGCAGCATCGAGTCGCTGGCCGAGCACCTGTGGTCGCGGCACGGGGCGACGGTGCGCACGCTGCTCGCACCGAAGGCGGCTCCGGCGGCGGTATCCACCCCCGTACCCGCCGTGTCGCCAGCGCCAGCGTCGACCTCGGCTTCGCGCCTTCCGGTCGCGCCGATCAAGCCGCGCATCGCCGAACGGGTCGAAGTGAAGCGAGCGCAGCCCGATGCGGCCGAGCCGATCGCGGTGGTGGGCCTGAGCGGTCGTTATCCCGAGGCATGGGACGTCGCGGCCTTCTGGGAGAACCTGAAGACCGGTCGCGACTGCATCGTCGAGGTGCCCGCCGATCGCTGGGACTGGCGCGATTACTACAGCACGGACCGCACGCAGGGCGGACGCCACTACAGCCGCTGGGGCGGCTTCATCGGCGGCGTCGACGAGTTCGATCCGCAGTTCTTCAACATCGCGCCGCGCGAGGCGAAGTTCATCGATCCGCAGGAACGGCTGTTCCTGCAGCACGCGTGGATGGCGGTGGAGGATGCCGGCCACACGCGCGAAAGCCTGCGCGCGACCGATGGCTTCGCGCATCAGGTCGGCGTCTATGTCGGCGTGATGTACAGCGAGTACCAACTGTTCGGCCTCGCCGCCGATGCGCGCGAGCTGCGGATGGGCTTCTCGGGCAACATCGCCAGCATCGCCAACCGGGTGTCGTACGTGCTCGACCTGCACGGTCCGAGCATGACGGTGGACACGATGTGTTCGTCGTCGCTGACCGCGATCCACCTGGCCTGCCAGGACCTGCGTGCGGGGCGGACGCGGATGGCGATCGCCGGCGGCGTCAACGTCAGCGTCCATCCGCAGAAATATCTGCTGCTCAGCGTGGGCCAGTTCATCTCCAGCGACGGCCACTGCCAGAGCTTCGGCGAGGGCGGCGACGGCTACATCCCTGGCGAGGGCGTGGGCGCGGTGGTGCTCAAGCGGCTGTCGGACGCGGAGCGCGACGGCGACCGGATCTACGGGCTGATCCGCGGCAGCGCGCTGAGCCACGGCGGGCGGACCAACGGCTACACGGTGCCGAATCCGCAGGCGCAGACGAGCGCGATCGTGCAGGCGCTGGCGGACGCGGGCGTGGAGGCGCGGCGGATCAGCTACGTCGAGGCGCACGGGACGGGGACGAAGCTGGGCGACCCGATCGAGATCGCGGCGCTGGGCGAGGCGT